>FOZF01000001.1:0-41798 GCA_900113425.1 Stenotrophomonas maltophilia | reverse complement strand
GCCCAGCAGGCGCTGGAAGTGGTCGACAAGGCACTGGGTTCGATCAACAACACCCGCGCCGACCTGGGTGCGATCCAGAACCGCTTCACCTCGGTGGTCGCCAACCTGCAGACCTCGACGGAGAACCTGTCCGCCTCGCGCAGCCGCATCAAGGACACCGACTTCGCCAAGGAAACCGCTGAACTGACCCGTACCCAGATCCTGCAGCAGGCCGGTACGGCCATGCTGGCCCAGGCCAACCAGGTACCGCAGGGCGTGCTCAGCCTGCTGCGCTGATCCACGGCAAGAAGGTACCGCTGCCGCCGGTCGAACCCGCGGCAGCGGCAACCCGACAGCCACGGCGCACGCAGGCGCGGGCCATGCCCGGCCCGGGAGGATTCCCGAACCGGCTTGGCATCGCCCGCCCCTGCGGACCTCTGTTTCAGCGCTGTACCTTTGACTGTACGCACCGGGCGGCTTCGTCTCCCCCCGATTGTCAGTAGCCTGATCCCTCCCCTGCTTTGGGGGAGGGTTTTTTGCAGACTCCCGGCAGCCTGCGTCGTCCCGACCGCACCCTGCCCCCTCACTCCTGCAACCTGCATGCCAAACCTGCCGTCCGGCACTGGCATGGCGCATGCATCAACGAAGTCCTCAAGACCCAGCGGCGCAGGCCGCTATTTTCGTTGACGACGGGCGGCCGCAGCGCGGCGCCCGGATTACCAGGAGAAACGACGTGGCAGACTTTGGATACGGTGGCATCGGCTCGGGCCTGGACATCTCCAGCATCGTCAGCCAGCTGGTCGCGGCCGACCGCAAGCCCGCCGACAATGCGCTGAACCTGCAGCAGTCCAAGACCAAGATGCAGCTGTCGTCGATCGGCACCGTCACCGCGGCCTTCGACAAGCTGAAGACCGCACTCACGGCACTGAAGGCCACCACGGCCTTCGACACCCGCACGGTCACCGCCAGCAAGGGCGGCAGCGGCGGTACCGACGAGATCCTGACGGCCAGCGTGGCGCTGTATGACGTCGGTACCAGCAAGGCGGCCGCGTCCAACGGCACGCACATCATCGACGTCAAGTCGCTGGCGACCGCCCACAAGCTGATCGCCGACACGTCCGTGCCGAAGACCGATACGTTCGCCGCCGGAACCTTGACGTTGACCGTCGGCGTCGGCGACAAGGCCAAGACCATGAACGTGGAGGTCGAGGAAGGCGACACGCTGACCACGATCCGCAACAAGATCGACGCCGCCGGCCGCAAGGAAGGCGTGCAGGCCACCCTGATCAGCTCCGGCGACAACCAGTACCTGTCGATCGCACAGGAAAAGACCGGCGCGGCAAACGCGATCAAGCTCGAGTACGCCGGCAGCGACCCGAAGCTGGGAGCGCTGGTCGGCAGCCTGAAGGAGAACACCGCCGCCGCAGATGCCAAACTGACCATCGACGGCGTTGAAGTGGTGAGCGCCAGCAACACCGTAGCCGACGCCGTACCGGGCCTGACCCTGAACCTGAAGAAGGAAGGACAGAGCACGGTCACGATCAGCACCGACACCGCCGCGGCGACCAAGGTGATGCAGGATTTCGTGACCGCGTACAACGCGGCCATCGCCGCCATCAACACCGAAACCAAGTACGACGCCAAGACCAAGGAAGCGGCAGCCCTCACCGGCGACGCGCAGATGCGCGGCGCCGCCAGCCAGCTGCGCTCGGTGATGTCGGGCGTGCTCAAGTCGCTGTCCGGCGATGGCCTGGATGCCAAGGCGATCGGCCTGCAGACCCGCGGCTATCCCAATGCCGATGGCAGCCTGGTGCTCGATACCACCAAGTTCGCCGCCGCGCTTGCCAGCCAGCCGGAGAAGATCCGCCAGGCGATCACCGGCGATGCCGGCGGTGCGGGCCAGCTGTACTCGCTGGTCGACGGCTACGTGAGCACGACGGTCGGCAAGGAGGGGGCGTTCGTCGCCCGCACCAAGGGCCTGAACAACACCCTGGACAGCATCGACAAGCGCCGCAAGGACCTGGATACACGCATGGTCGGCGTGGAGGCACGGTACAAGAAGCAGTTCCTCGCACTGGACAGCCTGATGGGCAAGCTGCAGCAGAGCAGTTCGGCACTGCAGCAGCAGCTGGCGCAGTTGAACGGTTGACGGACGTGCGCGGCACTCAAGTTTGGTGCCGAACGCACCGATAACGGACGCAACAGCAATCATCGCGGTACTGCCGGCAGCGATCGTCACGATCCTGCTGCAGCACCCAGCGCAAGGAGAATCACGAATGTACGGTTCCAGCCGTCAGTACGCCGAGCAGTACCGCCAGGTGGGTGTGACCAGTGCGGTCACCGACGCCGATCCGCACAAGCTGGTGGCCCTGCTGCTGGCGGGCGCGCTGGAGCGCGTACGGCGCGCACTGGCCAGCCTCGAGCGCGGCGACCATGCCGGCAAGGGCAAGGCGATCGGCGAGGTTTGCGCCATCGTCGGCCACCTCAACGGCTCGCTGGACCATGAGGCCGGTGGCGAGATTGCCGGCAATCTTTCGTCTCTCTACGACTATGTGCTGCAGCGCCTGACCGAGGCCAACCTGCACAACGACCGCGCCGCCCTGGACGAATCGCTGCAGCTGCTGGGCGAGATCGACAGCGCCTGGAACGCGATTCCGCACGAACAGCGCCGTACAGCGGCGGTGGCACCATGAGCCTGCAGGCACTGCATGCGCAGCTGGACGCTTTCGAGAAGGCACTGGGTGAAGATGCCTTCGACACCGCCGACAGCCTGCTCGAAGGCCATGACAGCAAGCTGCACGCGCTGTTGAGCCAACCGCTGGCGGCCACCGACCATGCACCCCTGACCGCGCTGTTCGAACGCCAGCAGAGCCTGCTCACCCTGCTGCGCCATCGCCGCGATGCGGTGGCCGTGCAGCTGCACGATGGACGGCGCTCCCTTCGCGCCGCGCACGCCTACCTGCAGGCAGAATCGCTGGCATGACCCTCCTGCCGACCACGTCGCTGCATCACCCCGCCGAAAGCGAACTGTTCGACGAGACGCTCAGCTGTGAACTGGCGCTGCCTGTCGAGTTCCAGGCCGGCAACGCGGCGGGACGCACCAGCAGCGCCGAAGGCCTGCTGCGCAGCCTGGCGCTGGTCGAGGACAGCCGTGTGGATGAACACGACGAACGCAGCGAGGCCAGCCTTCCACTGCAGCGGCTGGAAGCCAAGCTGGATCTGGCCATGGTGCTGCTGGGCCGGCTCGTGCGCCAGCAGGGCCCGGCATTGACCCTGCGCCCGGTGCGCTGGTCGCGGCGCGGCATCCGCCTGCAGCTGGGGCCCCGCAGCGGCGCGGCGCCGGGCCAGGCCGGCGTGGTCCGCGTGCAGCCCAGCGACTGGCTGCCCGACCATATCGATCTGCCGGTGGAAGTGGTTGCCGAGGCCGCCGACGGCAGCGGAGGCCACTATCTCTGGCTGCGTTTCCATCGCCTCGGCGACGGACTGGAGATGGCCATGGAGCGGCATCTGTTCCGCCTGCACCGGCGTCAGGTGGCCGAAGCAAGGCGGGCGCGCTGAAGCCTGCCAGGCCGGCCCGCAAAGGACGACCCTTGGCTCGCCCGTTCAGCTAAGTTAAGGTGGACTCCCCTCCCGGACCTCCAGCGTGCCTGTGCGAGTTCTCATCGTCGACGATCACACCCTGGTCCGCGCCGGCCTGGCGCGGCTGCTGCAGGGGTTTGCCGACGTGCAGCTCGTGGCCGAGGCCAGCAACGCCGAGCAGGCGCTGCAGCTGGCCCTGCAGCACGCGCCGGACGTGGTGCTGATGGATCTGTCCCTGCCCGGACGCACCGGCCTGGAAGCACTCAGCGACATCCGCATGCGCGCACCCGGCACCCGCGTGGTGATGATGACCATGCACGATGACGCCGCCCACGTGCGTGACGCACTGGATCGCGGTGCCGTCGGCTTCGTGGTCAAGGATGCCGCTCCGCAGGAACTGGAACTGGCGCTGCGCGCCGCACATGCAGGCCAGGTGTTCCTGAGCCCGCAGATCTCGGCGAAGATGCTGGCGCCCATGCTGGGCCGCGAGAAGCCCACCGGCATCGCCGCGCTGTCACCCCGCCAGCGCGAGATCCTGCGCCGCATCGGCAAAGGCGAAAGCAACAAGGAAATCGCCGCCGACCTCGGCATCAGCGTCAAGACCGTGGAAACCCACCGCGCGCGCATGATGGAATCGCTGGGGTGCCGCCGCGCCAACGACCTGCTGCTGCTCGCCGCCCGCCACCAGCACGAGCTGGAGTAACCGCTGCACCCGGATGACGGGTTCCCGTCACCCCCGCAGGCACTGACGGAATCCCGTACACGCCGGCACGACGCCCCGGCCGCGTGCGCAACAGGAAATCAATGGGTTGCGCCCGGGGAACGTCAACTTCCCGCGCCGATGTCGGGAAAATCCCTACAGGCTGTCGGGTAATTCACCAACCACCTCAGGAACCCCCTGATTCCGCACCCGCCGGATCAGAAGCAAGATGCGTTCCACAAGGCGTCGGGGAGCGGCGCCGGGGAACCACGATGAAGGCTGCACTCTCCGCCCAGCTGGGCCAACAACTTCACCTCACCCCGCAGCTGCTGCAGTCGATCCGGCTGCTGCAGCTGGACGGACTGCATCTGGAACAGGAAATCCAGCGCCTGCTCGATTCCAACCCGATGCTGGACATCGAGGACGCCGAAGCGCCTGCGCCCGAACCCGGCGACGCCGGCGCCACCACGCTGGAAACCGCGGCGTTCGACGAGCTGCCCGAATCCTCGATGTGGGACGTTGCCGGCGCCAGCTGGCAGGACGGCGACGATGACCGCATGGCGCGCATTGCGGCGGGCGAATCGAGCGATCCGCAGCTGCGCGTGCTGCAGCGGCTGGCACTGGACCTGGACGACCGCGAGTTGGCGGTCGCCGCCTTCTGGCTCGAGCACTGCGATGACGCCGGCTATCTGCAGGCACCGCTGGCACAGCTGCAGCTGCTGGCCAGCGCCCAGTTCGACATCGCCGCCGATGGTGTCGAAGCGGTCCGCCAGCACCTGCTGCACGGCGAGCCTGCCGGTATGGCCGCGCGGGACCTTCGCGAAAGCCTGCAGGCCCAGCTGCGCAGCCTGGACGGTGTGGTTCCCGCGCGGCACCTGGCTACCCGCATCCTTGCCGGCGCGCTCGAGCCACTGGCCGCACACGACTACCCCGCCCTCGCCCGACTGCATGACGCCGAGATCGGTGACGTGCGCGAAGCAGTGCGGCTGATCCTCTCGCTGCAACCCCGCCCGGGTGACAACCTGCTGCCGGAGCGCAATGCCGTGGTGGTGCCGGACGTGGTCGCCTGGCACGCCGACGGCCAGTGGAAAGTGGCGCTGAATCCGGCGACCAGCCGCCGCGTATCGATCAACACGCAGTACGAGCAGGCCCTGGCCGACAGCAACGAGGCTGCACCGGCGCTGCGCGAGATGCTGCAGGAAGCGCGCTGGTTCAGCCGTGGCCTGTCGATGCGCTATGACACCCTCCTGCGTACCGCGCGGGTGATCGTCGAGCGCCAGGCCGCGTTCCTGGTCCGGGGCGAGGAAGCGATGGCGCCGCTGACCCTGAAGGAAGTGGCAGAGGAAATCGGCATGCACGAGTCCACCGTCTCGCGCATCACCACCGGCAAGTACCTGCAGACCCCGCGTGGCACCTTCGAGCTGAAGCACTTCTTCGCGGTGCGCCTGGAAGGCGCCAGCGTCTCCGGCCAGGCAGTGAAGGCCATGGTGCGCCGCCTGATCGATGCCGAGCCGGCCGGTCGGCCGCTGGCCGATGAGGCCATCGCCGCCCTGCTTTCGCGCCAGGGGGTGAACATTGCCCGTCGAACCGTCGCAAAATACCGAGAACAACTGGATATCGCCCCGGCCCGCGAACGGCGCCGGCTCAGCGCCAGGCAACCGCAGCTGGCCCGGGTGGGCTGAAAAGGATGTTGGACATGAACACGCTCACGGTCCTGCTGGTCGACGACCACGAAGGTTTCATCAACGCAGCGATGCGCCATTTCCGCAAGATCGACTGGCTGCAGATCGTCGGCAGCGCCGGCAACGGCCTGGAAGCGATCGAGCGCTCGGAGACCCTGCGCCCGCAGGTGGTGCTGATGGACCTGGCGATGCCGGAAATGGGGGGGCTGCAGGCGACCCGCCTGATCAAGTCGCAGGATGACGCCCCGTACATCGTCATCGCCAGCCACTTCGATGACGCCGAGCACCGCGAGCATGCACTGCGCGCCGGCGCCGACAATTTCGTCAGCAAGCTGTCCTACATCCAGGAAGTGATGCCGATCCTGGAAGGCCTCAGGGAGGATCGATCGTGAGCGAGTCGCGCATCCTGGTGCTGGACAACGACGCCGTGCGTGCCGAACGCACCGTTGCCCTGCTGGAATTCATGGACTTCAATCCGCGCTGGGTTTCCGACGCGGCGGACTTCGACCTGGGCCGGCAGCGCCAGAGCGACTGGATGGCGGTGATCGTCGGCAGCCTCGATGACAGCGCCGCCAGCACCGCCCTCTACGCATGGCTGGGCGGCAGCAGCCTGCCGCCGCCAGTGCTGCTGGCCGATGGCGAGGCCAGTGCCTTCGCCCACCGCCACGGCCTGCATGAAGCCAACATCTGGCCGCTGGAGACGCCGCTGCGCCATGCGCAGATGGAAGCCCTGCTGCGCCGTGCCAGCCTCAAGCGCCTGGATGCCGAGCACCAGGCGGGCGCCGTGCAGGAGCAGGGACCCACCGGCAATGGTGCCGCTGTGAGCGCGCTGCGCACGATGATCGACCAGGTCGCGGCATTCGACACCACCGTACTGGTGCTGGGCGAGTCGGGCACCGGCAAGGAAGTGGTCTCGCGTGCCATCCACCAGCGCTCGCCGCGCCGCGACGGGCCATTCGTGGCAATCAACTGTGGCGCCATTCCTGCCGACCTGCTCGAGAGCGAACTGTTCGGCCACGAGAAGGGGGCCTTCACCGGCGCGCTGACCGCACGCAAGGGCCGCTTCGAGATGGCGGAGGGCGGTACCCTGCTGCTGGATGAGATCGGCGACATGAGCCTGCCGATGCAGGTCAAGCTGCTGCGCGTGCTGCAGGAGCGCAGCTTCGAGCGTGTCGGCGGCAACCAGACCATCCGCTGCAACGTACGGGTGATCGCGGCGACCCACCGCGATCTGGAAAGCCGGATCGCCGATGGCAAGTTCCGCGAAGACCTGTTCTACCGTCTCAACGTGTTCCCGATCGACGTGCCGGCCCTGCGCGAACGGCGCGAGGATCTGCCGGCACTGGTGGAAACCATTGCCGCGCAGCTGGCGCGCACCGGCCGCGGCGAAGTCCGTTTCACCGCCGAAGCCCTGCAGGCGCTGGCGGGCTACGAATGGCCGGGCAACGTGCGCGAGCTGACCAATCTGGTCGAACGCCTGGCGGTGCTGCATCCGGGGGGTTCGGTACGCGTGCAGGACCTTCCCGCGCGCTACCGGGGCGACGCCATGCTGGCCCCCGCCAGCACCCCGGCGGCGGCGCCAGCAGCACCCAGCGAAGAGCGATTGGACCTGCGCAGCTTCTCCTTCCACACCCCCGGCAGCGGCGGCCAGCCGTCGCTGGAGCACGGCATCGCGGTCAACCGCGCTGCGGCTGCCACTGCGCTGCCCGACGATGGCCTGGACCTGCGCAACCACATGGCCAGCATCGAGCTGGGCCTGATCAACGAAGCGCTGGAGCGGACGCAGGGGGTGGTCGCCCACGCCGCGCAGCTGCTGGGCCTGCGCCGCACCACGCTGGTGGAAAAACTGCGCAAGTACGGCATCGAACGCGAGCAGGCCGAACTGGCCAGCTGAGCGCGATCGCCAGCATGAAGGGGGCACGGACGCCTGGGCTTGCCCGGGCGTTCGTGTATCCGGCGGCCGCCGGCAAGGCCAAAAAACCGACGCCGGTTCACTGACACCGGCAGACGACGACAACGCATCGGCACGCCAGCTCGCCCGCCCCCTCCCCGAACGCAAACTTCCGTCACGTTTCTGAACCGCTCAGGCGTTCCGGCACGGCACTTGCAGTGATCCCTGCAGATCCCCCATCCCTGTTCCTGGAACCGTTGCAGATGTCCCACTCCGTCACTTCGATCCTTTCGCAGATCCGCACCTACCAGTCCCAGATGGGGCAGCCGGTGCTCAATCCGCTGGCTGAAGCGCCGCGCAGCAATGCCCTTCCTGGCGCGGTGCTGGATGCGCCGCAGGTGCAGCCGGCCAGCTTCACCGAGACCCTGCGCGGTGCGCTTGCCGGCGTCAACAATGCGCAGCAGACGTCCGGCGCGCTGGCCAAGGCGTTCGAGATGGGCGAACCCGGCGCCGACCTGGCCAAGGTGATGGTCGCCTCGCAGCAATCCCAGATCGCCTTCCGCGCCACCGTGGAAGTCCGCAACCGTCTCGTCCAGGCCTACCAGGACGTGATGAACATGCCGCTGTAAGGAATTTGACGCATGGCACTGACGCTTTCCAAGGACAGCCTGAACGCCGAGAAGGCGGGGCAATGGTTCGACCGCCTGCAGAGCCTGCAGATCACCCGTCGGCTGGGGCTGATGGCGATGATCGCAGTGGCGGTGGCGGCGGGCCTGTTCGTGTTCTTCTGGTCGCAGAAGCCCGGCATGGTTCCGCTGTATACCGGCCTGGACCAGAAGGCCACCGCTGAAGCGACCGACCTGCTGCGTGCAGCGCAGATCCCGTTTGCCCTGGACCCGGCAACCGGTGGCATCACCGTGCCGGAGAAGAACCTGCATGACGCCCGCCTGAAGCTGGCAGGCTCCGGCCTGACCGACAGCGGCAAGCTGGGTTTCGAGCTGATGGAGCGCGATCCGGGCTTCGGTGTCAGCCAGTTCGTGGAAAGCGCGCGCTACCAGCACGCGCTGGAAACCGAACTGTCGCGCACCATCAACACGCTGCGACCGGTGCGTGATTCACGCGTACACCTGGCCATCCCCAAGCCCAGCGCGTTCACCCGCCAGCGCGACGTCGCCAGTGCCTCGGTGACCCTGGAACTGCGCGGTGGCCAACAGCTGGAACGCAGCCAGGTGGATGCGATCGTGCACATGGTCGCTGCCAGCATTCCGGATCTGTCGCCGGAACGGGTGACCGTGGTCGACCAGAGCGGGCGCATGCTCAGCATCAGCGACCCGAACAGCGAAGCGGCGGTCAACGCTGCCCAGTTCGAGCAGGTCCGCCGGCAGGAGACCTCCTTCAACCAGCGCATCCGCGAGCTGCTGGAACCGATGACCGGCCCGGGCCGCGTCAATCCGGAAGTCAGCGTGGACATGGACTTCTCGGTCACCGAGGAAGCACGTGAGCTGTACAACGGCGAGCCGGCCAAGCTGCGCAGCGAACAGATGAGCGAGAACACCACCAGCACGCCCGGACCGCAGGGCGTGCCTGGCGCAACCAGCAACACGCCGCCGGGCCAGGCTGCGCCGCCGCAGACCGCGCAGACCCCGAGCGAAAGCAGCAAGAACGCGACGCGCAACTACGAGCTGGACCGTACGCTGCAGCACACCCGCCAGCCGGCCGGCCGCATCAAGCGCGTGTCGGTGGCGGTGCTGGTGGACAACGTGCCGCGCCCCGGCGCCAATGGCGCACTTACCCCGCAGCCGCTGTCGGCCGCCGAACTGACCCGCGTCGAGGCGCTGGTCAAGCAGGCCGTCGGCTTCAGCGCCGAACGCGGCGATACAGTCTCGGTGATGAATGCCCCGTTCGTGCGCGAGACCACACCGGTGGAAGGCCCGGCCTGGTGGGAGCTGCCCTGGGTGCACGATGCCGGCCGCATGCTGCTGGGGGCCGTGGTGGTGTTGGCGCTGCTGTTCGGCGTACTGCGTCCGGCGCTGCGTGCCATCACCGGCCAGGCGAAGAAGCACGACCCGCTGGCACTTGAACCGCATACCGCTGACGTGCAGCTGGTCGATGACGATGGCAGCCCGCTGCCGGCCCTGGGTGCCGAGCGCGCTGGCCTGGGTGGACCGGAGGCACTGGCCCTGCCGGTGGACTCCTACGAGGAACGACTGCGGATGGCCCGTGAAGCCGTGAAGACCGACTCCAAGCGCGTGGCCCAGGTGGTCAAGGGTTGGGTGGCCAATGACTGAGGTACCGTTGACCGGCGTGCAGCGCGCCGCCGTGCTGCTGCTGTCGCTGGGTGAACTGGACGCGGCCGAAGTGCTGCGCCACATGGAGCCCAAGGAAGTCCAGAAGATCGGCATCGCGATGGCCACCATGTCCGATATCACCCGCGAACAGGTGGAACGGGTGATGGACCAGTTCGGCCAGGAGCTGGGCTCCAAGACCTCGCTGGGCGTGGGGTCGGACGACTACATCCGCAACATGCTGGTGCAGGCACTGGGCAGCGAAAAGGCCGGCAACCTGATCGATCGCATCCTGCTGGGCCGCAACACCACCGGCCTGGATGCGCTGAAGTGGATGGATCCGCGTGCGGTCGCCGACCTGGTCCGCAACGAGCATCCGCAGATCATCGCCATCGTCATGGCCCACCTTGAAACCGACCAGGCCGCCGATGCGCTGAAACTGCTGCCCGACCGCACCCGCGTGGACGTGCTGCTGCGCATCGCCACCCTCGATGGCATTCCACCGAACGCGCTCAACGAACTCAACGAGATCATGGAGCGCCAGTTCGCCGGCAACCAGAACCTGAAGTCGTCCAACATCGGCGGCGTGCAGTGCGCGGCCAACATCCTCAACTTCATGGACAGCGGCCAGGACCAGGCGATCCTGGGCGAGATCGCACGCATCGACGCGCCCTTGAGTGGCCGCATCCAGGACCTGATGTTCGTGTTCGACGACCTGGTGGATCTGGACGACCGCGAGATGCAGCTGGTGCTGCGCGAAGTCAGCGGCGAGCGGCTGGGACTGGCCCTGCGTGGCGCCGACATCAAGGTCCGCGACAAGATCACCCGCAACATGTCCCAGCGTGCCGCCGAGATCCTGCTGGAGGACATGGAGGCCCGTGGGCCGGTGCGTCTGTCCGACGTGGAAGGCGCGCAGCGCGAGATCCTGGCCATCGTCAAGCGCATGGCCGATGAAGGCACCATCACCATCGGCGGCAGCGCGGAGGCCATGCTGTGAGTACGGTCGTGCGCTGGCTCGCCCCTGACCTGCTGGCCCAGCCGGAACCCGTTCTGGAACAGGAAGACGCGTCCGGGCACGCCGGGCCGGACCCGGAGCACGAGCCGGAACCGCCGCTGCAGTTGCCGACGCTGGAAGAGATACAGGCCATCCAGGACAGTGCCGAGAAGGAAGGCTTCCAGCACGGCCATGCGGAGGGTTATGGCCAGGGCCAGGCCGAGGTGCGCCGGCTTGCCGCGCAGATCGAGGGCATCCTGGACAACTTCAGCCGCCCGTTGGTCCGCTTGGAGAACGAAGTGGTCGGTGCGCTGGGAGAGCTGGCGGTCCGCATCGCCGGGGCCCTGGTCGGCCGCGCCTACGAGGCCGAACCGGCGCTGCTGGCACAGCTGGTCGGCGAAGCCATCGATGCGGTCGGCGGCAGCACGCGGGAAGTGGAAGTGCGCCTGCACCCGGACGACATCGCTGCCCTCGCCCCCTTGCTCACCCTGCCACCGCAGCAGCGGCTGGTTGCCGACACCAGCCTCAGCCGCGGCGACCTGCGCGTGCATGCCGAGGCCGTGCGCATCGACGGCACTCTCGAAGCCCGCCTGCGTGGCGCGCTGGATGCAGTGATCCGCCAGACCGGAGCGAACGCATGACGGCTGAAACGCCACTGCCGCCGCCTGCGGCCGACTGGGCCCTGGCCCGCAATCTGCGCCTGGCCCGTCGCCTGGACGGGCTGCGCGTGGACACCGCACACGGCCGTGGCCTGATCCGCGAAGGCGTGCTGCGCCGCGCGGTCGGGCTGACCCTGGAAGCGGTCGGCTGCGAAGCACCGCTGGGGGCCAGCTGCAAGGTCGAAGTGGTCGACGGTGGCTGGGTGGATGCCGAAGTGGTCGGCTTCGCCGGTGAGCGCACCTACCTGATGCCCAGCGCCGAGCTGCATGGCCTGTTGCCCAACGCGCGGGTCGTGCCGTCGGCACGGCGCGGCGGCGTGGAGGTGGGCGAAGGCCTGCTCGGCCGGGTGATCGACAGCGATGGCGTGCCGCTGGACGGCAAGGGCCCGATCCGCGCCGAAGGCCACGTCGGCATGGCCGGCGTGTCGATCAATCCACTGGCGCGCGAGCCGATCACCCAGCCACTGGACGTGGGCGTGCGCGCCATCAACGCACTGCTGCCGATCGGCCGCGGCCAGCGCGTCGGCCTGTTCGCCGGCTCCGGCGTCGGTAAATCGACACTGCTGGGCATGATGACCCGCTACACCGCTGCCGACGTCATCGTGGTCGGGCTGATCGGCGAACGCGGCCGCGAAGTGCGCGATTTCGTCGAAACCACGCTGGGCGAGGAAGGCCTGCGCCGCGCGGTGGTGGTCGCCAGCCCGGCCGACCGGCCACCGCTGGCGCGCCTGCATGGCGCCTACCGTGCCACCGCCATTGCCGAATGGTTCCGCGACCAGGGCCTGAACGTCCTGCTGCTGATGGACTCGCTGACCCGCTTCGCGCAGGCACAGCGCGAGATCGGCCTGTCGGTGGGCGAACCGCCGACCACGCGCGGCTACCCGCCGTCGGTGTTCGCCAAGCTGCCCGCGCTGGTCGAACGCGCCGGCAACGGCGCCAAGGGGCGCGGCTCCATCACCGCGTTCTACACCGTACTGACCGAAGGCGATGATCCGCAGGATCCGATCGCAGACGCCGCGCGCGCGATCCTCGACGGCCACATCCTGCTGTCGCGCCGGGTCGCCGACAGCGGCCTGTACCCGGCCATCGACGTGGAATCCTCGGTCAGCCGCGTGGTCACGGAAATCGCCGACGAACCGTGGCGCCTGCGCATCCGCAAGCTCAAGCGGCTGGTGTCGGCCTACTCGGCCAACCGCGACCTGATCGCCATCGGCGCCTACCAGCGCGGCAACGACGCGGCTACCGACGAAGCCCTGGAACGCTGGCCGGAAATCATGGAATTCCTGGGACAGGACGTGGCCAAGGCCGCGGATCTCCCGCACAGCCAGGCGGCGCTGCAGCGCCTGGTGGAAAACGAGGTGTAAGCGATGAACCAGTCCAAACGTATCGACCCTCTGCTGAGGCGGGCACAGGAACATGAAGATGCGGTCGCCCGCGACCTGGCCGAGCGCCAGCGCCTTCTCGACACTCACCTGTCGCGTCTGGACGAACTGCGACGTTATGCCGAGGAGTACGCCAACGCACAGATGGCCGCGACCAGTCCCGCCCAGCTGTTGAACCGGCGTGCGTTCCTTGACCGCCTCGACAGTGCGGTGGAGCAGCAGCAGCGCACCGTCGACGGCAACCGCGAGAAGGTCGAAGCCGAGCGCGCGCGCCTGATCCTGGCCAGCCGGGACAAGGCGGTGCTGGAGCAGCTGGCCGCCAGCTATCGCGCACAGGAAAAGGTGGTGACAGACCGCCGTGACCAGCGCGAGATGGATGACATCGGTGCGCGCCGCTCCCGCCTGGCGCAGGCCGAGGACCAGGACGGCGCAGAAACCGGAGGCCGTTCGTGACGCCCGCCGCGCTTCCCGGCAGCAGCACGACGGCCACTGCGCCCGGCGTGGGCAGCAGCCCGTCGCGCACCGCGCGCAACGACGGCAGCGAGGACTTCGGCCAGTTGCTGCAGGGCGGTGCGTCCGCGCCGCCCGCCGACAACACGGCGCCGACCGGTGTTGCGGCCACCGGCAGCGATGACGCCGCCAGCGTGCGGCCCTCCGCCAGCGAGCAGGTCGCAAGCGAGGCCGCTGCGCCGCCGGCCGCCAAGGGTGCGACCGACCAGGACGCGACGACGGAAACCGACGAGGCGCCCTGGCCCCCGTTCGGTCTGGCCGGGCTGGTGCTGGCCGCTCCACTGCCCGCCGACCCCGCGACCAGCGTTCCGCCGTCCGCCGCGGGCACGGCGCCGCCGGCCCTGGCGGCAACCGCCGTCCCCTCATCGCCCGTTGCCGCGTCGCCTGCCGCCGTGGCGCAGCCAGCCGCCACGGGCGTCGATGGCGAAGACGGCGCACTGCCCCTGCCCGCTCTGCCGACAGGCGACGCCGCGCTGGAGCGCAGCGCTGACACCGACAGCACGTTGCAGGGGGATCGTGCCCCCCCTGCACCCCTGCAGGCGCCCCTGCCCGCCGCGCTGCAGGATCTGAAGGCGGCGCTGTCCAGCAACGCGGTCTTCAACGGTGAACCGACGCCGAAGCCGGTGCTTGGCGACGATGGATTCGACCAGGCCATCGGCGCCCGCCTGGGCTGGCTCGCCGATCAGAAGATCGGTCACGCCCACATCCGGCTGAGTCCGGACGATCGGGGACCGGTCGACGTACGCCTGCAGCTCAACGGCGACAAGGTCCACGCCAGTTTCAGCAGCCCGCATGTGGATGTGCGCCAGGCGCTGGAAAGCAGCCTGCCACGCCTGCGTGAACTGCTGGGCGAACAAGGCTTCCAGCTGGCCCACGCCGATGTCGGTCATCAGTCCGGCGGCGGTGGCGCACCCGCCGGCCAGGCCGGGCAGGAGGCAGGTCGGGGTGACGGAGAACCGACGCGGGGTGATGCCAGCCTGCCGGCCATCCCGTTGATCCGCCAGCGCGGCCTGCTGGACGCCTACGCCTGACAGTGCGCGACCGATGCGGGGCTGCTGACGGAATTCCGTCGCACCCTCCTCCCGGCGCATCGGCACACGCCTTGCATATCCCGGTGAAGCAACCCTCAGGAGCTTCACCTCGTGGCCGCAGCCGCTGACAAAACCAAGAAGAACGTCGAAAAGGACAAGGCCGGCACGCCGCGCAGTCCGATCCTGATCACTGCGCTTGTGGCGGTACTGGCCGCCGCAGCCGCCGGCGGTGGCGTGTGGTTCTTCACCCAGTCCACGCAGGAAGAAAAGACCAGCCAGGCGCCGAAGAAGAAGAACGCCACGCCGGCACCGGCGCAGTACTTCGCACTGGAACCTGCATTCGTGGTCAACCTCAACGGTCCGATCGACGGCCCGCGCTACCTGCAGGTGGAAGTGCAGCTGGTGACCCGTGATCCGGCCGCGCTGGAAGCGATCAAGACCCACGCCCCGGCCCTGCGTGCACGACTGCTGATGCTGTTCTCGCAGGTCGGACCGGCACAGATCGCCGATATCGCCGGCAAGAAAAAGCTGCAGGCCGACTCGCTGGCCGAGGTGCAGAAGGTGCTCAAGGCCGAGACCGGCAGCAATGGCGCCGACGATCTGCTGTTCACCAGCTTCGTGACCCAGTAAGGGCCCACCGATGAATGACCTGCTGTCCCAGGACGAGATCGATGCCCTGCTCCACGGCGTGGACAGCGGCGCGGTCGAGACCGACCCGGAGCCGCCATCAGGCGAAGCGCGTTCCTACGACTTCGCCAGCCAGGACCGCATCATCCGCGGCCGCATGCCGACGCTGGAAATGGTCCACGAGCGCTTTGCGCGCCTGTGGCGCATCGGCCTGTTCAACCTGATCCGGCGCTCGGCCGAACTGTCGGTGCGCGGCATCGAGCTGATCAAGTTCAACGACTACATGCATTCGCTGTATGTGCCGACCAACCTGAACCTGATCCGTTTCAAGCCACTGCGCGGCACCGGCCTGATCGTGTTCGAGCCGACCCTGGTGTTCGCCATCGTCGACAACTTCTTCGGCGGCGACGGGCGCTACCCCACCCGGATCGAAGGCCGCGAGTTCACCGCCACCGAGATGCGCGTGATCCATCTGCTGCTGAAGCAGACCTTCGCCGACCTGCGCGAAGCGTGGGCACCGGTGATGGACGTGGAGTTCGAGTACATCAACTCGGAAATCAACCCGCACTTCGCCAACATCGTGACCCCGCGCGAATACGTGGTGGTGTGCCGCCTGCATGTCGAGCTCGACGGCGGCGGCGGCGACATCCACGTCACCCTGCCGTACTCGATGCTCGAACCGATCCGGGAGCTGCTCGATGCCGGCATCCAGAGCGATCGCAACGACCGCGACGAAAGCTGGGGCCAGACCCTGCGCGAGCAGCTCAACATCGCCGAAGTAACCCTGTCCAGCGTGCTGGCCAGCAAGCGCATGACCCTGCGTGACCTGACCCGGCTGAAGGTCGGCGACATCCTGCCGATCGAGCTGAGCCCGCAGGTGCCGCTGTGCGTGGAGAACATCCCCGTGTTCACCGGCGAATTCGGCATCGCCAACGGCATGAACGCCGTGAAGATCACTGCTACCCATCCGCCGGGCACCCGCCCGCGCGTACCCGTCATCCAGGAAGACCCGCAATGAACGATACCGACGCCCTTGAACCGACTCCGGCCCAGTTCGGCACCCTGCACGCCGACGAGGCCTCCGGTGTCGATCTGAATCTGGACGTGATCCTCGACGTGCCGGTGACCCTGTCGCTGGAAGTCGGCCGCGCCCGCCTGCCGATCCGCAACCTGCTGCAGCTCAACCAGGGTTCGGTAGTGGAGCTGGAGCGTGGCGCCGGCGAATCGCTCGACGTGTTCGTCAACGGCACCCTGATCGCGCACGGCGAGGTCGTGGTGATCAATGACCGCTTCGGCGTACGCCTGACCGATGTGGTCAGCCCGAGCGAACGCATCCGGAGACTGCGTTGAGCCTGCTGGCGTCCACCCTGCTGGGCGTCGGCAAGACCGCCGCCCCGGTCGGCCAGCATGCGGCCTCGGCACCGGGCCTGTTCGGCGCGGTGCTGGCGCTGCTGGCCGTGCTGGCCCTGGTGGTCGGCCTGGGCTGGCTGCTCAAGCGCCTGCCCGGCAGCGGCTTCCGCCCGGCCGACGGCATGAAGCTGGTGGCCAGCCTCAGCGTCGGTGCCAAGGAACGCGTGGTAGTGGTGGAAGTCAATGGCCAGCAACTGCTGCTGGGCGTCACCGCCGGCAGCATCAACGCCCTGCATACCCTTTCCGAACCGCTGCCGCCGCCCGCGCCGGTGCGCGTGCCGGACCTGAAGAACCTGCCGAATTTCGCCCAGCTGCTGCAGCAGCGGCTGCGCAAGGACCCCTGACATGCGTGTCATCCGTACCCGTCCAGCTACCCTGATCGCGTGGCTGCTGCTGATTGCCCTGTGCCTGCTGCCCGCGCTCGCCTTTGCCGCGCCGGGCGCTGCTCCGGCCACACCCCTGCCGGATGTCAACGTGGGCAGGATCGGCGGCCAGCCGGTCAGCCTGCCGCTGCAGACACTGCTGCTGATGACGGCGATCACCCTGATCCCGTCGATGCTGCTGGTGCTGACCTCGTTCACCCGCATCATCATCGTGCTGGGCCTGCTGCGGCAGGCACTGGGCACCGGCCAGACTCCGTCCAACCAGGTGCTGCTGGGCCTGGCCCTGTTCCTCACCGCGATGGTGATGATGCCGACCTGGGACAAGGCGTGGAGCAGCGGAATGGCGCCCTACCTCAACGGCCAGATCGACTTCCAGACCGCGTGGACACTGACCACCCAGCCGCTGCGCGGCTTCATGCTGGCGCAGATCCGCGAGACCGACCTGATGACCTTCGCCGGCATCGCCGGGCACGGCACCTACGCCAGCCCGGATGCGATCCCGTTCCCGGTCCTGGTCGCCTCGTTCGTGACCAGCGAGCTGAAGACCGCCTTCGAGATCGGTTTCCTGATCTTCATCCCGTTCGTGATCATCGATCTGGTCGTGGCCAGCGTGCTGATGTCGATGGGCATGATGATGCTGTCGCCGATGCTGGTCTCGGCGCCGTTCAAGATTCTGCTGTTCGTGCTCGTCGACGGCTGGGTGCTGACGGTGGGAACGCTGGCGGCCAGCTTCAATCCGGCGTGACCCGGACCGGCGTGATTGCAGGGGCCGCCAGCCATTGCCGGCGGCCGCATTGACCACCGCCGGGCAGGACCCGGCGCTACCGATGGAAAGACGATGTCTCCCGAACTTGCCCTGACCGAACTGCGTGGCGGCCTGATTGCCGTACTGTGGGTGGCCGGCCCGCTGCTGCTGACCGTGCTGGTGGTAGGTGTGGTGGTCGGTGTCGTGCAGGCCGCGACCCAGCTCAATGAGCCCACCATCGCCTTCGTCGCCAAGGCGGCGGCGTTGACCGCCGTGCTGTTCGCCCTGGGCAGCCTGCTGATCGGCCATCTGGTCGAATACACCACGCTGCTGTTCCAGCGCATTCCGCACCTGATCGGCTAGGACGCGCACCGCGATGGATGCCGCTACCCAGATGGCTGCCGACGGCCTGCAGGCCTTCGGCATGATCGGCACCGTGCTGTGGACGATGCTGCGCATCGGCGCGGTGGCCATGGCCATGCCCATGGTCGGCACCCGTGCGGTGCCGGCGCGGATCCGCGTGGTACTGGCCGGCACCCTCGCCATCGCGCTCGCCCCGCTGCTGCCGCCCGTGCCGGAGTGGACCGGCTTCGATGCGGCCACTGTGCTGACGATCGCCCGTGAGCTGGCCATCGGCGTGGCCATCGGCTTCCTGCTGCGGCTGGTGTTCGAAGCCGGCGCGATGGCCGGCGAACTGGTGGCACAGGGCACCGGCCTGGCGTTCGCGCAGATGAGCGATCCCCTGCGTGGCGGCACCTCCGGCGTGATCGGGCAGTGGTTCTACCTGTTGTTCGGCCTGCTGTTCTTCACCGCGAACGGCCACCTCGCGCTGATCTCGCTGGTCGTGGACAGCTACCGGGCACTGCCGATCGGTGCGCCGCTGCCCGATCCGCACGCGTTCTTCAGCATCGCCCCGACCTTCCTGCTGACCGTGCTGCGCGGTGCGTTGACACTGGCCATTCCGTTGACGTTGGCGATGCTGGCGGTGAACCTGGCGTTCGGCGTGCTCGCCCGCGCGGCACCTGCGCTCAATCCGATCCAGCTCGGCCTGCCGGTGTCGCTGCTGCTGGGCCTGTTCCTGCTGGCCCTGCTGGCCGGCGAAATGGGGCCCCCGGTGCAACGACTGTTCGATGCGGCGTTCCAGGCTGCGGACGCGGTCACACACTGACGCTTCCATCACGCTTTGCTGCTTGCCGTCCCCCCGGGGGCGCACGTTAGAGTGAATACGCGGCAACCGGGGGGATGCCGCACCTGGCGGCCGCTTCTGGCTGCCTGCCACATGCATGCCCCACCGTAGTTTCCGTCGACAGGCAGGTCCGGGAGACTGACGAATGCTGGTAGGCACGTACAACGCATGGCTGGTGGCAGTCTCGCTGTTGGTGGCCGTGATGGCTTCCTACACGGCATTGGCGATGGCCGGGCGCACGGTCACGGCACCCGGCAGGGGCGCGACCTGGTGGTGGCGGCTCGGTGGCGGCTTCGCGATGGGCCTGGGCATCTGGTCGATGCACTTCATCGGCATGCTGGCCTTCGACCTGCCCATTCCGCTGGGCTACGACCTGCCGATCACCCTGCTGTCGCTCGCCCTGGCCATCGCCTCGTCGGTGTTCGCGCTCTGGCTGGTCTCGCTGCCCACCCTGCCGCATCCCCGCCTGGCAGGGGGCGCCCTGCTGATGGGCACCGGCATCGCCGGCATGCATTACGTCGGCATGGCCGCGATGCGCATGCAACCCGGCATCGACTACCACACGGGCTGGCTGCTCCTGTCGCTGCTGGTTGCGGTCGCTGCGTCCTGGACCGCCCTCTACGTCGCCTTCCGCCTGCGCGCACAGCGCACCCGGGTCGGCGACCGGCTGGCCGCCGCCGGCCTGCTCGGTCTGGCCATCGTGGGCATGCACTACACCGGCATGGCCGCCGCACGCTTTCCACAGGGCAGCATCTGCGGCGCTGCGGTGGGCGATGGCCTGCAGAGCACCTGGCTGGCGATGCTGGTGGTGGTGCTGACCGTCGCGATCCTGGCGGTGGTGCTGGTGGTGTCCTGGCTGGACCAGCGGGTGGAAGCGCAGCTGCTGCGCCTTCGCAACGCGATGCTGAGCACTTCGCTGACGGATGCGCAGGAGGAATTGACCCAGGCCGCGCTGCACGACCCCTTGACCCGCCTTCCGAACCGACTGCTGCTGCAACGGCGCATCGTGCAGTCACTGGCCGAGGCCGAACAGGGCGGCAGCCGCTTCGCGGTGATGTTCATGGACCTGGATGGCTTCAAGCAGGTCAACGATGCCTATGGGCACCAGGCCGGCGATGCCCTGCTGGTGGCCGTCGCCGAGCGCACCCGCCAGCTGCTGCGGCCGAACGACCTGCTGGCGCGGCTGGGCGGCGACGAGTTCGTGCTGGTGGTGCGCATCGACCATGACGAGGACCTGCCGACCCTGGCCCGGCGCATCCTGCAGGCGGTGGGAAGCGGCCCGCTGCTGCCCGACAACGAACTGCAGGTGACTGCCAGCATCGGCATCGCCATCTGCCCCGACCATGCCGCCAGCGAACGCCAGCTGATGGCCTTCGCCGACGCTGCGATGTACCAGGCCAAGGAATCCGGCCGAAACTCGTTTGTCCTGTTCGCGGACTGGATGAACGACAGCGCCGAACAGCAGTTCCGCCTGCTGGCCGACCTGCGCCGGGCGATCGGCAGCGAACAGCTGTTCCTGCATTACCAGCCGAAGATCCGCGTGGCCACCCAGAAGGTCGCCGGCGCCGAGGCGCTGATCCGCTGGCGTCATCCGGAACAGGGCTTGATTCCTCCGGATCGCTTCATCCGCCTGGCCGAGCGCAGCGGCGCGATCAACGAGATCGGCCGCTGGGCGCTGGACCAGGCGTGCCTGCAGCTGCGCCGCTGGCACGACGCCGGCCACGAGGGCTGGTCGATATCGGTCAACCTGTCGCCGGTGCAGTTCAGTTCGCCTCACCTGCTGCGCGATGTGCGCGAAGTGATCGCGCGGCATCGCGTCACGCCGCGCAACCTGGTGCTGGAGATCACCGAAAGCACCGTGATGCGCGACACCGACACCAGCCTGCGGCTGCTGCAGGCGTTGTCGGTGCTGGGGGTCGGCATCTCCATCGACGATTTCGGCACCGGCTATTCCAGTCTGCTGTATCTCAAGCGCCTGCCGGCCACCGAGATCAAGATCGACCACGCCTTCGTACGCGATCTCGAACACAGCGCAGAGGACGTGGTGATCGTGTCGGCGATCGTGGCGCTGGGCCATGCACTGGACATGGACATTGTTGCCGAGGGCGTGGAGACGGCTGCCCAGCGTGCCTACCTTGAGCGGCTGGGATGCGATTACCTGCAGGGCTACCTGCTCGGCCGCCCGGTCGATGCGGGCCGTTTCATGCAGCTGCACGACCTGCCGCGGCCACGGGTGGAGCTGGCGCAGACCCCGCCCCCACCGGGCCCGCCGGGGTAACGCCGGACGCTGCGCGGCGGGCGGTCACCCACCGTATGATGACCACGCGCCCGCCATTGCAGGGAACACCCCGTGACCTTACGCACTCTTCTGGCTGGCCTGCTGCTGGCGCTCACCTGCACCCGCGTGGCCGCCAGCGATCTGCCGTGGTCGCTGCCCGGCGATGCGCCGCCGGCACAGGTGGATGCGGCGCTGCAGACCCTGGGCACGGAGTTGCTGCGGTCGACAACGTTGACTGACGCACAGCGCTGCCATGCGCTGCTGGTCACGGGCCGCTACGCCGAGGCACGCGCCATGATCGAGAAGCTGCGCGCGACGCTGGTCGCCGCTGGCGATGGCGCGGCGGCCCAGCGCTGGATGCCGATGCTGCTGGCAAGCACCGGCGCTCGGGATGCCGAGGCCTATTCGCGCGCCTTCCATTCCGCCTTTGCCGGCCTGGATGATGTCGCCGCCGTGCAGGCCGACGCAGCGCTTGCCTTGGCGCCCGCCGCGGTGCAGGCGCAGCTGACGCGGGCGGTTGCCGCACAGGCGGATGCCGCGACCGTGCCGCAGTCGGCCGCGCTGGAGCTGGTGCGCCTGCAGGCCGTGCTGCGCGCGCAGACCCAGGCTGCGGCGCTCGCCCCTGCACTGCTTGACGCAGAACAACAACGCCGCTTCGTGATCGACAGCGGATTGCGCATCCCCGTTGCCGAAGGCGTGGTGCTGTCGGCACAGCTGGCACGGCCCCGCAGCGCGTCTGCGCCGCTGCCGACGGCCATGCTGTTCACCATCTACACCGACCCGCCCAAGAACCGTCTGAAGATGCTGCTGGCCGCGGCCCACGGCTACGCCGGCATCGTGGTCGACGCGCGCGGCAAGGGTCAGGGTACCGGCACCATCGCCCCCTACGAACACGACGGAGCGGATGCCAATGCCGCGATCGACTGGGTCAGCCGCCAGCCCTGGAGCGACGGCCGGGTCGCCATGTATGGCGGCAGCTATGAAGGATTCACCGCGTGGGCGGCGGCACGCCATCACCATCCGGCACTGAAGACCATCGTGCCCTACGTGGCTGCCATTCCGGGCCAAGGCCTGCCGATGGAGAACAACGTGTTCCTCAGCGCCAATTACGGCTGGGCCTTCTACGTGGCCAACGGCCCGATGCTGGATACGGACACCTATGGGCAGCAGGACCGGTGGTCACAGCTGCCCGGCCGCTGGTATGCCTCCGGCCGGCCCTACCGGCAGATCGACCAGATCGATGGCACCCCCAATCCCTGGCTGCAGCGCTGGCTCGCCCACCCCGCCTATGATGGTTACTGGCAGGCCATGGTGCCGTACGCCGAAGACTTCAGGGACATCCGCATTCCGGTGCTGACCATTACCGGCTACTACGACGACGGCCAGATTTCCGCGTTGCAGTACTTCACCGATCACATGCGCCACCGGCCGGACGCCGATCATGTCCTGCTGATCGGGCCGTATGACCATGGCGGCGCCCAGGCCGCCAGCAAGCCGATGCAGCTGCGTGGCTACACGGTGGACCCGGTCGCGCAGTTCGATACGCCTGCGCTGACCTTCCAGTGGCTGGACCATGTACTTCGCGGTGCCCCGCGCCCGGCGCTCCTGGCCGACCAGGTCAACTTCCAGCTGATGGGCAGCAACACCTGGGGGCATGCAGCCACCCTTGATGCCGCTGCCGGCGGCCATCGTACGTACTACCTGTCAGCAGCCGCTGAGGGCGACCATCACCCGTTGCAGGAACAGCGGCCAACGCCGGGAACATTGCGGCAGACGGTGGACCTCGCCGACCGCGAGGAGGTCCGGCATGGCTACTATCCGTTCCCGATCGTGGCCGCCGGGGACGAGCCGGACACGGCACTGACCTTCCTCTCCGAGCCCTTCGCAGCGCCGATGGACCTGATCGGACGCTTCTCGGGCGATCTGAAGGTCCGCCTCAACAAGCGCGACATGGACTTCACCGTCACCCTGTACGAGCTGCTGCCCGATGGACGCCGGATGCAGCTGTCCTACTACGTCGGCCGCGCCAGCCACGTCCGCGACCAGACCACGCGGCAGCTGCTGGTGCCGGGGCGATGGACCGACCTGCCCTTCGATCGCACCCGCATGGTCGCCCGCCGTCTGGGCGCGGGCAGCCGGCTGCTGGTGAAGGTGGACGTGCTCAAGGACGCCATGCACCAGGTGAACCACGGCACCGGACACGATGTCAGCGACGAGTCGGCCGCCGATGCCGGTGAGCCCCTGCAGGTGGACTGGCACAGCGACAGCACGCTGAGAATCCCGCTGCGGCCGGCCCTGCCTGGCTAGCGTCGGGCGCTGCCCCGGCGGTGAACCGCGCGCCGCGGAACAGTTCTTGCACGCACCCCGGCATCCCCTGCCGCAGTGCCCGTGATGTCCGAGAACGAATCCGCCGGCGAAAAGACCGAACAACCCACCGAAAAACGCCTGCGCGAGGCCCGGGAACAGGGCAACCTGCCGCGTTCCCGCGAACTGGGGACCGCCGCGGTGTTCGGCGGCGGCGTGCTGGCGGTGATGGCCATGGGCGGCTCGATCGGCCGTGGTGCCACGCAATGGATGAAACAGGCGTTGAGTCCCGAGCAGGGGCTGCGGCAGAACCCGAAGGAGCTGTTCGGCCACTTTGGCGACCTGCTGCTGCAGTTCATGCTGGTGATCACCCCGCTGGTGCTGGTCTGCCTGCTGGCCAGCTTCGTCGCCCCGCTGGTGATGGGCGGATTGCGCTGGTCGGCCAAAGCGATGATGCCCGACATCAATCGGCTGAACCCGCTGACCGGCCTCAAACGCCTGTACGGGCCGGAAGCCATCGCTGAATTCACCAAGTCACTGCTGCGTGTGGCGTTCGTGGGCGTCGCCGCCGGACTGGTGGTGTGGAGCGGCTTCGACACCCTGCGCGGGTTGATCCACCACCCGCTGGAAACCGCCATCACCGATGGCCTGGGCTTCACCCTGCGACTGCTGCTGGCCACCGCCGGGGCAATGCTGGTGCTGGCGGCGATCGACGCGCCGTACCAGCGCTGGAACTGGATGCGCAAGCTGAAGATGACCCGCGAGGAACTGCGGCGGGAAATGAAGGAAAGCGAAGGCAGCCCGGAGGTCAAGGGCCGCATCCGCCAGCTGCAGCAGCAGATGGCCAACCGCCGGATGATGGAAGCGGTGCCCACCGCGGACGTGGTGGTGGTCAACCCGACCCACTACGCCGTGGCCCTGAAGTACGAGGGCGGCGCCATGAACGCGCCGACCGTGGTGGCGCTGGGCGTGGACGAGACCGCCCTGCGCATCCGTGAAGTCGCCGATGGCAACAAGGTCGCCATCGTCTCCGCCCCGCCTTTGGCACGCGCCTTGTATCGGGAAGGCCAACTCGGAAAGGAAATCCCCGTGAGACTGTATTCGGCCGTGGCCCAGGTCCTGTCCTACGTCTACCAGCTGCGCGCCTGGCGCACCGGCCCGATGCCGGGTGCCCCGCACATCGAGGTGGATGAATTCGGCAAGGGAGGCCGGGCATGAGCGCGCAGGCCTCGTCCGGATTCAACACCCGCCGGCTGCTGGAGATGATCCGCCAGGGCCTGGGCGCGCCGCTGATCGTGCTGGCGCTGCTGGCGATGGTGGTGGTGCCGCTGGCGGCGCCCGTGCTCGATGCGCTGTTCACCTTCAACATCGCCATCTCGCTGATGGTGCTGCTGGCGGTGGTGTACGTGAAGCGCCCGCTGGATTTCACCATCTTCCCGATCGTGCTGCTGGTCACCACCATGCTGCGGCTGGCGCTGAACGTGGCCTCCACCCGCGTCATCCTGCTCAATGGCCAGAATGGCCACGACGCGGCCGGCAAGGTCATCGCCGCGTTCGGTGAATTCGTGATCGGCGGCAACTATGCGGTCGGCATCGTGGTGTTCGCCATCCTGACCATCATCAACTTCGTGGTCATCACCAAGGGCGCCGGCCGTGTCTCGGAAGTGACCGCGCGCTTCATCCTCGACGCCATGCCCGGCAAGCAGATGGCCATCGATGCCGATCTCAACGCCGGCCTGCTGACGCGCGAAGAAGCCAAGCTGCGCCGCGAGGAGGTCCGCGAGGAAGCCGACTTCTATGGCGCGATGGACGGCGCCAGCAAGTTCATCCGTGGCGATGCGATTGCCGGCATCCTGATCCTGTTCATCAACATGCTTGGTGGCCTCGCCGTGGGCGTGCTGCAGCATGGCATGCCGTTCGGCGATGCCGCTGCGACCTACACCCTGCTGTCCATCGGTGACGGTCTGGTGGCGCAGCTGCCGGCCCTGCTGGTCTCCAGTGCAGTGGCGATGCTGGTCACCCGTGCCTCGCGCTCGCAGGACATGGCACAGGCGATGACCGGCCAGGTGTTCGGCCAGTACCGTGCCCTGGCCATCACGGCCGGGATCATCGGCCTGGTCGGCCTGGTGCCCGGCATGCCCAACGTCGCTTTCCTGACGCTCGCCTCCATTCTCGGCTTCATCGCCTGGAAGCTGTACCGGAAGGGACAGGCCCCGACCCCGAACGACGCTGCCGGCAGCGATGCAGGCGCGGTCAATGCACTGGGCCGACCGGCGGCGCCGGCCCCCACCGCTGAACTGAGCTGGGACGAACTGCGTCCGGTCGACCCGCTGGGGCTGGAGGTCGGTTACCGGCTGATTCCGCTGGTGGACAGCAACCAGGGCGGCGAACTCATGGCGCGCATCAAGGGCGTGCGGCGCAAGCTGACCCAGGACGTTGGATTCCTGATTCCGTCCGTGCATATCCGCGACAACCTGGAACTGCCGGCCAACGGCTACCGCGTGCTGGTACATGGCGTGCCGGTGGCAACCGCCGAGATCCATCCCGACCGCGAACTGGCGCTGGACCCCGGCAGTGCGCTCGGCCCGCTGGACGGCATTGCCGGCAAGGATCCCGCCTTCGGTCTGGACGCGACCTGGATCCAGCCGCACCAGCGTGCCCAGGCCGAAACCATGGGCTACACCGTGGTCGACCCGGCCACCGTGGTCGCCACCCACCTTTCGCACCTGATCCGCGAGCATGCGCCGGAGCTGCTGGGCCACGAGGAAGTGCAGCACCTGCTGGCCAACCTCGCCAAGAGCGCGCCCAAGCTCGTCGAAGATCTGACACCCAAGGCGCTGCCCTTGTCGGCCGTGGTGCGGGTGCTGCAGAACCTGCTGGTGGAACGCATTCCGATCCGCCAGCTGCGCAAGATCGCCGAAGCACTGGTGGAGCACGCGCCGTCCAGCCAGGACCCGGCCACGCTCACCGCCGCAGTGCGCACCGCGCTTGGCCGCTTCATCGTGCAGGAGATCGCCGGAATGTCGGCGGAGCTGCCGGTGTTTACCCTCAACCCGCAATTGGAACGTGTCTTGCAGGAGTCCACGCAGGGCAACGGCGCCGCGCTGGAACCCGGGCTTGCCGAGCGACTGCACCAGAGTCTGGCCGAATGTGTCAGCAAGCAGGAAGCCCGCAACGAGCCTGCGGTCGTGCTGGTTCCCGGCCCGGTACGTGCCGCGCTGGCACGCCTGGTCCGTCACAGCGTTCCGTCGCTGTCGGTACTGGCGTACAGCGAAGTGCCGGAGGACAAGCGCCTGAAGCTGGTCGGAACGATCAGCTGACGCCGCCCACCGATGCGTCAGAAAACAGACACCACCTTCGAACCACCGCAACAGACAGATGCCAAGGGGAACCCGTTCCGTGCAGACCACCGACCACCCGCGTTCTCCCACCACCACCCCGCCGTCCCCGTCCCGTGACCACAGCATGAAAATCAAACGATTCGTCGCCGCCGACATGCGCTCGGCCATGAACCTGGTGCGCAAGGAACATGGTCCCGATGCCGTGATCCTGTCCAACCGCCGGATCGAGGAAGGCGTCGAGATCGTCGCCGCAGCCAACTATGACGAGAGCGCGGTGCAACGCGCGCTGGAAGCCTCGCGGCGCGACGTGGCTCCGCCGCCGCCGAAGCCGCGCACCGCCGCGGATGCAGTGATCGCCGCGGTCACCCGCCGCCGCTCCGCGACGCCGGCCCAGCAGCCGGTTACCGCCACCACATCGGCGGTGGCCGCCCTCGCCCGCGCGGCTGTCGGTGCCACCGGCCGCACCCTGGACAGTGCAGACGAGATCGTGCCCACCCGCGGCAGTTCCGGCTTCGCTGCCACCCTGGCGCGTGCCACCGTCAACGATCCGGCACTGCCGGAGCAGATCTTCGCGCCGTTTGCGAGCGCCGTCGTGGCTCCCGCCCCGGCGCCCGCCAACCGCGCCCGTTTCCTGATCGACCCGCCGCTGGACGAGCATCACGAATCCCCCGCGGCGGCAGCGCTGCCGCCGCCGCTGCCGATCGCCGCTGCCGCCGCTGCGCAGGCCGAGCCCGTGCACCCCGAACCGCCCTACGCCGAGGTCGTCGCCGAGACCACGCCCGCCCCCGTCGCGGCCGCTGAAGCGGAAACCGCGCCTGCGCTGGCGCCGGCGCCGCTCCTTGCCCCGGCACCGGTACTGACGGTGGTTGCACAGGACGATGCCGAGATCCGCCAGCTGCGCCACGAAGTGGCCGGCATGCGCCAGGTCATCGAGCGCGAGATGAACCGCTTCACCGACGAGCGCCTGCGCGGCTGCCCGGTGCGGGCGACCGCCCTGGACCTGATGGACGAGTACGGATTCGATGCCGGGCTGGCCCGCGATGTGGCCATGCAGATCCCGCTGGAAACCGAGGCCCACCGCGGCCGCGGGCTGATGCTGGGCCTGATCTCGCGCCGGCTGCCGATCGCGCCGGTCGATCCGCTGGAAGAAGGCGGCGTGATCGCTCTGGTCGGCCCGACCGGGGCCGGCAAGACCACCACCATCGCCAAGCTCGCCTCGCGCTTCGCCGAGAAGCACGCGCCGCGCGATGTGGCCCTGGTCACCACCGACACACTGCGCATCGGTGCCCGCGAGCAGCTGTACGGCTATGGCCGCCAGCTCGGCATCGCGGTGCATGAAGCCAACAGCGGTACCGACCTGGACCAGCTGCTGGAGCGCCTGAAGGACTACAAGCTGGTGCTGATCGATACCGCCGGCCTGGGCCCGCGCGACCGCGCCCTGGCCGCCCAGCTGCAGTGGCTGCGTGCCGCCCGCCAGGTCCGCACCCTGCTGGTGCTGCCGGCCAATACCAGCTTCGGCGACATGGACGAGGTGGTGCGCCGCTTCGGCGCGGCCAACCTGCAGGGCCTGGTACTGAGCAAGCTGGACGAGACCGGCCGCTTCGGCAACGCCCTGTCGGTCGCGGTGGACCACGCGCTGCCGATCACCTGGGTGACCGATGGCCAGGACGTTCCGGACGACCTGCACCGGGCCAGCGCGGCCAATCTTGTACTTCGCCTTGAAGATTTGCGCCGAGCGGCCGATATGCCCTGCAACCCGGAGTTGAACCATGCCGTCGCGTGAGTACGCCAAGCTGACCAAGACCTTCCCGCTGTCGGCCACCCGCAGCGAGCCGCTCGGCCCTGTGCGCACCATCGCCGTGACCGGCGGCAAGGGCGGCGTCGGCAAGACCAACGTCTCGGCCAACCTGGCCGTGGCGCTGGCCGGCATGGGCAAGCGCACGCTGCTGCTCGACGCCGACCTGGGCCTGGCCAACATCGACGTGATCCTGGGCCTGAATCCCACCCACACCCTGGCGGATCTGGTCGCCGGCCGCTGCTCGCTGGAAGACGTGATCGTCGAAGGTCCGAACGGCGTGCTGGTGGTGCCGGCCGCGTCCGGTCGCCGGCACATGGCCGAGCTGGCCCCGGCCGAACACATCGGCCTGGTGAACGTGTTCTCCGAACTGGAACGCGAGCTGGACATCATGGTGGTGGACACCGCCGCCGGCATCACCGATGGCGTACTGACCTTCTGCCAGGCCGCACAGGACACCGTTGTCGTGGTCTGCGACGAGCCGGCCTCGATCACCGACGCCTACGCACTGATCAAGGTGCTGTCGCGCGAGCGCGGCGTGGACCGCATCCAGGTGGTGGCCAACATGGTGCGTGACCCCAACGAGGGCCGCGTGCTGTATGAAAAGCTGACCCGGGTCTGCGAGAAGTTCCTCGCCGATGTCTCGCTGAACTACCTGGGCTGCGTGCCGCAGGATGACTGGCTGCGCCTGTCGGTGCAGCGCCAGCAGCCGGTGGTCAAGGCCTATCCATCCAGTCCGGCGGCCCTGGCGATCACCGAGATCGCCCGTCGCACCGCCCGCTGGCAGGCCCCGACCGAACCACGCGGTGGTGTTGAATTCTTCCTCGAGCGCATCCTCAAGCAACGCGGGGTGGCGGCATGAAAGGCGCGGCCCAGTACAGGGAAGTCCAGCGCTCGGCGGCGACCGAGGTCATCGCCCAGCACTCGGACCTGGTGCGGCGCATCGCCCATCACCTCGCCGCACGCCTGCCGGCCAGCGTCGAAGTGGACGACCTGATCCAGGCCGGCATGATGGGCCTGATCGAAGCCTCGCGCAGCTACGACGCCGACCAGGGCGCCTCGTTCGAGACCTATGCCTCGATCCGCATCCGCGGCTCGATGATCGACGAGATCCGCCGCGGCGACTGGGTACCGCGCTCGGTGCATCGGCGCGCCCGCGATGCGGCCGCCACCATCCGCCGCCTGGAGCAGACCACGGGCCGTGCAGCCAGTGCCACCGAGGTGGCGGCGGCCATGGACATGCCACTGCCCGAATACCTGCGGCTGATGGAGGACGCCTCGCGCGGCCAGGTGCTGAGCCTGGAATCGCGCATCGAAGACCAGGGCGAACTGGACACCGTCGCCCAGGGCGGACCGACACCGCAGCAGGTCCTGGAACGTGGCGAGTTCGGCCGCGAACTGGGCAAGGCCATCGGCCATCTGCCCGAGCGCGAACAGCTGGTGCTCTCGCTGTACTACGAGCAGGAGCTGAACCTGAAGGAGATCGGCGCGGTGCTCGGCGTGAGCGAATCGCGCGTCTGCCAGATCCACGGCCAGGCCGTGCTGCGCCTGCGCGGCCGGCTGAAGATCTTCGAGGCCGCGGATGCCGGGCTTGAAGAATGAACATGCCTGCGGCGGCCACGGCCACCGCGGGCGACTGAACAACAAAGGAACTCCGCTTTGAACAAGAACATGCGCATCCTGATCGTCGACGACTTCTCGACCATGCGTCGCATCGTCAAGAATCTGCTGGGCGATCTGGGCTTCACCAACACCGCCGAAGCCGAGGACGGGCATGCCGCGCTGTCGATGCTGCAGAGCCAGCCGTTCGACTTCGTGGTCACCGACTGGAACATGCCGGTGATGACCGGCATCGAACTGCTCAAGGCGATCCGCGCCGATGCCAAACTCAAGACCCTGCCGGTCCTGATGGTCACCGCCGAGGCCAAGCGCGAGCAGATCATCGAAGCGGCGCAGAGCGGCGTGAACGGCTACATCATCAAGCCGTTCACCGCGCAGACGCTGGAAGAGAAACTGGGCAAGATCTTCGAACGCCTGGCGGCCAGCGCCTGATGGACGCCACGGTCGACAAGAACGCCCTCGCGCTGCGCCTGCAGGAAGCCCTCGACGCGCTCGAATCCGGCGACGAGAGCGCCTGGCGTCAGCGCATCGACGCCCTGGTGGCCGCACGCACGCAGCCGATGATGAGCGGCCTGTCACGGCTGGCCCGCGAACTGGGCCAGGCCCTGGGCGAACTGCCGACCGTCCCCAGCGAGGCGGGCGAGCTGGACGACGCCTGCGCGCGCCTGGACCATGTGGTGGCGATGACCGAACAGGCCACGCACCGCACCCTGGACCTGGCCGAAGAGTGCCGCAGCCTCACCGAACAGCTGCGCGCCGAAGGCCTGCAGCCGGGGCAGGATGCGCAGCTGGAACGCATCCGCCACAACCTGACCGAGATTGCCCTGACCCAGAGCTACCAGGACCTGACCGGACAGATCATCCGTCGCGTGGTCGGCATCGTCCGCCGCGTGCACGAAGGCTTTGGCGCGCTGGGCCTGCCACCGGAGCAGCATCGCACCGATCCGGCGCTGGCCGGACCGGCACTGAAGGGACTGGACCGCCACGCGGTCTCTCAGAACGACGCCGACGACCTGTTGTCGGACCTGGGACTGTAAGCATGAGCGCGGTATCCGACGACATCACCGCCGATTTCATCATCGAGGCACAGGAAATCCTGGATCGCCTCGGCGAACAGCTGGTGTCGCTGGAACAGGCGCCGCAGGACGCCGACCAGCTCAACGCCGTGTTCCGTGGCTATCACACGCTCAAGGGCGGCGCCGGCTTCCTCGGCATCACCGCCATGGTCGAGCTGTGCCATGCCGCCGAAGAGGCACTGGGCGCCGCCCGCGCTGGCCAGGCGGTGCTGCAGCCGCATCACTTCGATGCCGCACAGCAATCGCTGGACTACCTGCAATCGATGCTGGATGCCGTGTCTTCCGGCAACGAACCCGGCTATGCCCCGCCGGACCTGATCGCCCAGTTCGACGTGCACGGCGCTGCTGCGCCGGCCGCCGTCGCCCCGGCAGCAGCCGCGCCCGCTGCCGGTGACCTGATCACCGACGACGAGTTCGAGGCCCTGCTCGATCAGCTGCACGGCAACAACGCCCCCACCGCGGTGGCGACGCCGGCCAAGGCCGACGATGGCCTGATCAGCGAGGATGAGTTCGAAGCCCTGCTTGACCAGCTGCACGGCGGCGCCGCCCCCGGCGCGAAACCCGTGGCTGCTCCGCCTGCGCCTGCACTGCCCGCACCGCGCCCCGCGGCCGCCGCGGCCAAGCCCGCGGCCAACAAGCCGGTGGCCGAAGCCGAGCACACCGTGCGCGTGGATACCAAGCGGCTGGATGCGATCGTCAACCTGATCGGCGAGCTGGTGCTGTCGCGCAACCGGCTCAAGACCCTGCGTGCGCGCCTGCGCGACGAGGAACTGGACCGCGCCGTGTCGACCCTGGACATCGCCACCGCGCGCCTGCAGTCGGCAGTGATGCGCACGCGCATGCAACCGGTCGGCAAGGTGTTCTCGCGCTTCCCCAAGGTCGCCCGCGATGTCGCCCGCTCGCTGAAGAAGGAAGTGGACCTGGAGCTGGTCGGCGCCGAAACCGAGCTTGACCGCAACCTGGTCGAGGCCCTGGCCGACCCGCTGGTGCACCTGGTCCGCAACGCCATCGACCATGGTGTGGAGATGCCCGATCTGCGCGAAGCACAGGGCAAGCCGCGCATGGGCCACGTGCGTCTGTCGGCCCAGCAGGAAGGCGACTACGTCAGCATCGAGGTGCAGGACGATGGCGCCGGCATCGATCCGGAAAAACTGCGCGCGAAAGCACGCGAAAAGGGCTTGATCGACCCGGAGGCGGCGGCCAGGCTGAGCAGCGAGGAATGCCTGCACCTGGTGTTCCTGCCCGGCTTCTCCACCAAGCAGCAGGTGACCGACATCTCCGGCCGCGGCGTCGGCATGGATGTGGTGCAGTCGCGCATCCGCGAGCTCAGTGGGCAGATCCAGATCCAGTCGGAACTGGGCCGGGGCAGCCGCTTCCTGATCCGCGTGCCGCTGACCCTGGCGATCCTGCCAACTCTGCTGGTGCAGGCCGGCGAGGACGTCTATGCGCTGCCGCTGGCGCGCGTGATGGAAGTGCTGCATGCACCGCGCACCTCGCTGGGCTGGTTCGATGGCCGGGCGGTGCTGGACCGTCGCTCGCACACCCTGCCGCTGGTCGATCTGCGCCAGTGGCTGGACGTGACGCCCGCCGCCTCGGCGCTGCTCACCATCGTGGTATTGCAGGCCGGCGAGGCGCGCTTCGGTCTGGTCGTGGACCAGGTCCGTGGGCGCGAGGAGGTGGTCATCAAGCCATTGCCGAAGGCCCTGCGCGGCCTGCGCGGCTACGCCGGTGCAACCTTGATCGGCGATGGCCGGATGGCGCTGATCCTGGACGTGGATGGCCTGCGATGACGCTCGCCGGGCATGGCCCGGCGCTACCGGAAACGGCCTCGCGCGGTGGCGCGGAGGCATGCCCGGCGAACCAGAAACTGTGACTACCGTCTGTACGCGATCGACCGGTGTCTCAAGTCCCATTCACACACGCCGATACCGGACCCATGGATAGACTCAGCCTCATTGGACTCTTTCTCGCCCTGGCCTCGCTGGTCGGCGGCAGCATCCTCAAGGGCGCCGGACTGGCGTCCCTGTGGTCGCCTGCGGCGTTCGTGATCGTCATCGTCGGCACCATCGCCGCGATCCTGCTGCACACCGCACCCGCCGTATTCAGGCACGCCTTCCGGATCGTGCGCTGGGTTGTGCGCCCGCCACACAGCGATCGTCGCGAGCTCATCCAGCAGATCGTCGAGTGGAGCAACATCGCCCGCCGCCAGGGCCTGCTGGGCCTGGAAGCGCAGGTGGAAGCGCAGCAGGATCCGTTCCTGCGCAAAGGCCTGCAGCTGCTGGTCGATGGCGTCGAGCCCGAATCGATCCGGCACATGCTGGAGATCGAGCTGGGCAGCCAGGAACACCGTGACCAGGCCGCTGCCAAGGTCTTCGAAGGCATGGGCATCTATGCGCCAACGCTGGGCATCATCGGTGCGGTGCTGGGCCTGATCGCCGTCATGAAGAACCTGGCCGACCCCAGCAAGCTGGGGCATGGCATCGCCGCCGCCTTCACCGCCACCATCTACGGCATCGCGTCGGCCAACCTGCTGTTCCTGCCGATCGCCGCCAAGCTGAAGGGGGTGATCGCTCACAACAGCCGCGACCGCGAGATGGTCATCGAAGGCCTGATCTCGATCGCGCAGGGCGAGAACCCGCGCAACATCGAAACCAACCTGTCCGGCTTCCTGCACTGACATGGCCCGCCGCAGACACCACGAAGAGCACGCCAACCATGAAGCATGGGCGATCCCCTATGCCGATCTGATGACGCTGCTGCTGGCCTTCTTCGTGGTGATGTATGCGATCTCCTCGATCAACGAGGGCAAGTACCGGATCATGGCCGATGCGCTCACCGATGCCTTCGGTGGCGCGCCGCGCACCATCAATCCGGTGCAGGTCGGCAACACGCAGGTGCAGGGGGGCGGCTGGGACAGTCCGTCGGTGATCAAGTCCGGCACCAAGATCGGCCCGTCCGCACCGGCACCCTCGCACGACCCTACCCTCCTGCCGGCCATGGCCTCGCAGATGCGCATGCCGGTCTCGGTGCACGACCAGGAGCAGATCGCCCGTGCCGAGCGCCAGCTCAGCGGCATCGCCGACCGGTTGACCGCCGCGCTGTCGCCGCTGATCGAGCGCGGCATGATCAGCGTGCGCCGCACCGAGCTGTGGATCGAAGTGGAGATCAACAGCGACATCCTGTTCCCGACCGGCTCGGCGGCGCTGGACGTGCACGCGCGCGGGACGCTGTCCAGCCTGGCCGGCGTGCTGCGTGACGTGCCCAACAGCGTGCGGGTGGAAGGCCATACCGACAACGTGCCGATCGCCACCGCCACCTTCCCCTCCAATTGGGAACTGTCGGCCGCGCGGGCCGCCAGCGTGGTGCACCTGTTCGCCGACCAGGGCCTGCAGCCCTCGCGTCTGGCCATGGTCGGCTACGGCCAGTTCCGCCCGCGCGAGGACAACGACAGTGCGCAGGGTCGCAACCGCAACCGGAGGGTGATGGTCATCATCCTGGCCGATACCTCGCACGCGGTCGACCCGCTGGGCCAGCGCCTGAACGCCGCCAGCGGCGCGGCAGCCCCGTCCGCCGGGCCTGCGGCACCACCCGCCACAGTGCCCTCCCCGTCCCCCATCGCACCGGTGCAGTTGCCACCGGTGCCGGCTGGCAGCCGTGTCGGCGCCGCCGCTCCCCCGGCAATGAAGGAGTAAACCCATGCGCATCTGGGCAGTCGCCAACCAGAAGGGCGGAGTCGGCAAGACGACGACCACCCTGGCCCTCGGCCGCAACCTGGCCACGCAGGGCCATCGCGTGCTGCTGATCGATCTTGATCCCCACGCCTCCCTCAGCCGCGCCTTCGGCGTGCCGGTGGACCCGCCACCGACCGGCGTACTTGAGCTGTTCGGCGCACCTCCGGCCGAGCTGTCCAGCCTTTGCCACACCAGCAGCGTCAGCGGCCTGGACTACGTCTGTGCACAGCCGGCACTGGCCACGCTGGAACGCCGCAGCGCCAACCAGCCGGGCCTTGGCCTGGCGCTGCAGAATGCGCTGGCACGGCACCAGGGCCAGCACGACTACATCCTGCTGGACTGCGCGCCCACACTCGGCCTGCTGATGATCAATGCGCTCGCGGCAGCGGACCGCCTGATCATTCCGACGCAGGCCGAGCCGCTGGCGCTGCACGGGCTGGACGGCATGGTACGCACCGGCGAGATGGTCGAGCGCTCGCGCCGGCGCCCGCTGCCGATCTCGATCCTGCCCACCCTGTTCGACCGCCGCACCCGCACCGGCAACGAATCACTGCGCAGCATGCAGGACCGCCACGGCGCACGCGTCTGGGAGGATGCGATTCCGATCGACACGCGGGTCAGCAACGCGGCCGGCCTGACCCTGCCGAGCGTCGGCGAGGACTATCCCGGCCGCGGGCTCGCGGCCTACCGTCGCGCGCTGAACTGGATCCTTGGCGAGGATGCGCGCGCGCTGGAGCAGGCCGCATGAACACCACCGGCGTGCTGGACGACTATCTGGACGAGCTGCTGGGCGAAGCGATCGCCCCGGTGGCGGCCAGCCTCGAAGCAGGCAACGCAACGTCCCCGGCGGCCATCGCCGAACGCGAGCCGACCTGGGACGATCTGCCGGCAGAGGTCATCTACGAAACCGGCAGCAGCAACGTGGTGCCCATGGATGATGCCGCTCTGGCGGCCGCCTTCGAGGCCGCCAGCCAGCCCCCTGCACCGGCCGCTGCCGAACGCCAGCCGACCTGGGACGATCTGCCCGATGAGGTGATCTACGAGACCGACGGCGCGGAAAACGCGCTGCTGGCCCACACCGACAGCCCCGCGCTGCAGGCCGCCTTCGAGGCAGCCGCCGGTGGCGAAGGGGTGGATGCGGTGCCGCCCGCGCGGATCGTACCCCAGGCACCCGTCACTGCGCCGCCGGTGGCGGCAGCACCGCCGCGTGTCGCCCTCGATGCACCCGCCCCCAGCCGCCCTGCCAGCTGGCAGGAACTGCAGGCGCAGGCCCATCGACCCGCCAACAGCCCGCATCCGCAGCACCGCCGCGCGAACGAGCGCACCTCGCGCTGGCTGCGGATGCGCTGTGGCAGCCAGGCCTATGCACTGGAACTGCTGAAAGTGCAGGAAGTGGTACTGCCCGTACCCCTGCTGCCGCTGCGCGGCACTGCGCCGGCGATGCTGGGGATCATGAACCTGCGCGGCCAGGTGGTGCCGGTGATGGACCTTGGGCTGCATCTGGGCGCAGCGGCGGCCGAGGACGACGCACAGACCCGCATCGTGGTGCTGGAGGAAGACGGCGAGACCATCGGCCTGCGCGTCTCGGCCGTGGAAGACGTCGCCAACCTCACTGATTCGCAGATCGAGCCACCGGATACCGCCCGCATCTGCCAGATCTCCAACGACCTCTTCCGGGGTGTGGCCCGCGTCAGCCAACGGCCGATGATCCTGCTCGACGCCACCCGCCTGCTCAACTGAGGCGGGGTCCAGGCGTTGCCCGGGCCCGTTGGAACGGGCACGCAGGCCTCACCGCCCCCTAAAGAACCCTTGGCGGACGCCGATATGGATGACGGAACCGTTTGTCCGGAGCAACGATGAGCACTGTCGAACTGGGTGAGGATCTCGGCATCGAGACCAGCACCGAGCTCAAGAACCGCCTCGCCCCACTGGTGGCGCAGGCTGGCGAGCTGACCCTGGATGCAAGCCAGGTCGGCCGCGTCCACACCGCCGCCGTGCAGGTGCTGTGTGCATTCGTGCAGGCACGCCGCGAGGCGGGCCTGGACACCGGCTTCCACGGTTGCACTGCAACCTTCCGTGACGCCGCACGCCTGCTGGGCGTCACCCAGGCCCTGGGCCTGGACGTACCCCATGACAACCTGAAATCTGTGGAGAACGCTGCATGAGCGCACGTATCTTGGTGGTGGACGATTCGGCGTCGATGCGCCAGATGGTGTCCTTCGCCCTCACCTCGGCCGGTTTTGCCGTCGAAGAAGCTGAAGACGGCGCGGTCGCGCTCGGCCGCGCGAAGGGACAGCGCTTCAATGCGGTGGTCACCGACGTCAACATGCCGAACATGGACGGCATTGCGCTGATCCGCGAGCTGCGCCAGCTGCCGGACTACAAGTTCACGCCGCTGCTGATGCTGACCACCGAGTCCGCCGCCGACAAGAAGTCCGAAGGCAAGGCCGCCGGCGCCACCGGCTGGCTGGTCAAGCCGTTCAACCCGGAACAGCTGGTCGCCACCGTGCAGAAAGTGCTGGGCTGATCGCCCCGCGCCGTTCCCCTTCTTCGCTTCCGGATCACCACTGCATGAGCATGGACCTGCAACGCTTCCACGCCACCTTCTTCGAAGAGAGCCGCGAAGGCCTCGACGCGATGGAGGCCGGCCTGCTGGCCCTGGAGTCGGGGCAGCAGGACGCGGAGATCATCAACTCGGTGTTCCGCGCCGCCCACTCGATCAAGGGCGGTGCCGGTACGTTCGGCTTCGATGCCATCGCCGCGCTCACCCACGTACTGGAAACGCTGCTGGACGAGCTGCGCGCCGGCAAGCGCGCGCTGGAAGGGCATGCGGTCGATGCGATGCTGTCGTCCGTGGATGTGCTGCGCGCCCTGCTGCGCGAGGCCGAGCACGGCCAGGCGGCCGATCCGGCGGCCGTCGCCGCGGTGAAGGCGCGGCTGGAGGCAGTGCTGTCCGGCCAGCCGGCAGCCAGCGCCCCGGCCGCGGCTGCCGCCGCAGCACCGGTGGACGATACGCCCGAAGCCTGGCAGATCGGCTTCACCCCCGCGCCCTCACTGTTCATGAGTGGCAATGATCCGCTGCGCATCATCCGCGAACTGGAACATCTCGGCTCGCTGCAGGTCGCTGCGCGGCTCGAACGCCTGCCCGGCTTCGCCCAGCTTGACCCTCTCGAAGCCCATCTTGCGTGGGACCTTGGCCTGGTCGGCAAGGTGCCGCGCAGCAAGATCGAAGACACCTTTGCCTGGGTGCTGGACGACTGCGAACTGGACATCCGTCCGGCAGCGCCGCCGAGCCTGGCCACCCGCGCCCCCGATACAACAGCCAACGCCCCTTCCACGCCCGTTGCTGCAGTACCCGCCGTTGCCTCCACCCCCGCCGCCAGTGGCACCCCTGGCACCAGCCAGGACGCGGAAACCTCGATCCGCGTCAGTGTCGACAAGGTCGACGCGCTGATCAATCTGGTCGGTGAACTGGTCATCACCCAGGCCATGCTCAAGCAGGTCTCGCACGCACTGGATCCGGTGCTTGCCGAAAGCCTGTTCGCCGGCCTGGATCAGCTCGAACGCAACACCCGCGACCTGCAGGAAGCCGTCATCGGCGTACGCATGCTGCCGGTCGACGCCGTGTTCCGCCGCTTCCCGCGCCTGGTCCGCGACCTCTCCACCCGCCTCGGCAAGCAGGTCCGCCTGCGCACCATCGGTGAAGGCACCGAACTGGACAAGGGCCTGATCGAGAAGATCGCCGATCCGCTCGTCCACCTGGTCCGCAACTCCATCGACCACGGGCTGGAAATGCCGGACGTGCGCAAGGGCGCAGGCAAGGACGAGACCGGCACCATCACCCTGGCGGCGTCGCACCAGGGAGGCCACATCGTCATCGAAGTCAGCGACGACGGACGCGGCCTGGATCGCGCCAGGATCCTCGCCAAGGCGGCCGAACGCGGCCTGAGCGTGCCCGACAATCCCACCGATTCGCAGGTCTGGGACCTGATCTTCCAGCCGGGCTTCTCCACCGCCGACGCCGTCACCGACCTGTCCGGGCGCGGCGTGGGCATGGACGTGGTCCGTCGCAACATCCAGGCGCTGGGCGGTGAAGTACAGATCGAAAGCAGCCTGGGCACCGGAACACGCACCCTGATCCGGCTGCCGCTGACCCTGGCCATCCTCGACGGCATGACCGTGGCGGTGGCGGGCGAGACATTGATCCTGCCGCTGGCCTATGTGCTGGAAGCCCTGCAGCCGCAGCCGGAGGACATCCGCAGCATGGCCGGCGAAGGGCGCGTGCTGCGCGTGCGTGGCGAGTACCTGCCGATCCTGTCCCTCAGCGAGTACTACGGATACGGCGCCCGCATGCCCGGCAGCGAATCGCTGGTGGTGGTGGTGGAAGGCGATGGGCAGAAGATCGCGCTGGAAGTGGACGAACTGGTCGGTCAGCAGCAGGTGGTGGTCAAGAACATCGAGAACAACTACCGGCGTATCGGCGGCGTGTCCGGCGCCACCATCCTCGGCGATGGCCGCGTTGCCCTGATCGTCGACATCGGTGGGCTGGTGCGCTCGCTGCGCGTGCCGCAGGCCGCCTGAGTCCGAGCGCAGGCGATCCGGAGCCGCCGCCCCACCCGGGCGGCGGTTTTCGTTTGGGCGCCGGCCGGCGGCAAGGCGAGTGCGCGCCTCCCGCTCCATTTCGTGAACTCCGTCGGCCCACGGCGCCGCCGGAAACCACCCGCGTGCAGGCCGGAACGCCTCCCCTGCAACGCTTCCGCACCGCAGCCCTACGCACCCGGATGTGACGCCCATCCATAAAGTCCGCCGGCCGTGCGCCGCTATCTCGCAGTGACAGTCGTGACCGGGCCCGCATCGGCTCCCGTTCGCGCTGCACTCCCCGGCCGGCACGCACGCCCGGCACTCTGCCCACCTGGAGCACCCGCATGAAGTGGTTCCACGATCTGCCCATCGCCCGCAAGCTGGCCGTGGGGTTCACCCTCACCACCCTGATGACCCTGCTGCTGGGTGCTTTCGCACTGTTGCGCCTGAGCCAGGCCAATGACCAGCTGGGGGCGATGGCCAGCAACGATATTCCGTCGGTGCAGCATCTGGGCGAAGCCCGCTCGCAGCTCGGTGAATTCCGCACCTACGAGTTGGCCCAGCTGACCATGCTGGACCAGCCGGACAAGGTGGCCGACTACAACAAGCGCATGGACGCCACCGCCAAAGCGGTACGCGATGAACTGGCGGCCTATGCTGCCTTGCCGGCCCAGGACAAGGAACGCGAACTGTATCGCGCCGCCTCGGCGCAGGTGGATCGCTACTTCGCCGCCAACAAGGCCATGCGTGACGCAGTGGCCGCCGGCGACGGCATCATGGCGCAGCAGATTTCCGACGAGCAGTCGCGCCCGGCACGGCGTGAACTGTTCGACGCCCTGAAGGCACTGGGTGCCCACATCGCCGGCCTGATGGACGCGCGGATCGCCGATGCCAACGCCACCCATCGCGCCAGCATGATCGCCATCATCGGCTGCATCGTGCTGCTGTCGTTGCTGGCGGCAGCGCTGGCCACGGTCATCTCGCGGGCCGTGACCGGTCCGCTCGGCAAGGCCGTGCAGGCCATCCAGGCAGTCGCCCGCGGTGATCTGAGCGTCAGCACCCAGGCCACCAGCAAAGACGAGGCCGGCAAGATGCTGTCCGCCACCTCGGAAATGACCGCAATGCTGCGCCGCTTCTCCGAGCAGACGCAGTTGATGGCGCAGATGCATGCCGGACCGGATATCAGCCATCGCATCCCGGAAGACTTCCCGGGTGTCTACGGCCAGCTCGCCAGCGGCATCAATACGGTCATTTTCGAGCACCTGGACGCGATCCGCGATGCGATCGACGTACTCAACCAGTATGCCGTCGGCAATCTCGCACCGGACGCGCGCCGCCTGCCCGGCAGCCGCGCCATCCTGCATGAGTCGATGGATGCGGCCAAGGCCAGCCTGCTGGCGATCAATACGCAGATCCAGCAGCTCGCGGCCGCAGCCGCCGCGGGCGACTTCAGCCAGCGCGGCGACGCACAGCGCTTCCAGCACGACTTCAAGGTGATGATCGATCACCTGAACACCATGATGGAGGTCGCCGATGGCAATCTCGGCCAGCTCTCGCAGCTGCTGCAGTCGATCGCTGCCGGGGATCTCACCGCGCGCATGGACGGCCAGTTCAACGGCGTGTTCGCACGCATGCGTGACGACGCCAATACCACCGTCACCCAGCTGACCCGCATCGTCGGCCAGATCCAGGCCAGCGCCTCCAGCATCACCCTCGCCGCCGGCGAGATCGCCTCGGGCAACAACGATCTGTCGCGCCGTACCGAACAGCAGGCCGCCAACCTGGAAGAAACCGCCGCCTCGATGGAGGAACTGACCTCCACCGTGCGCCAGAACGCCGAGCACGCCCGCCAGGCCAACCAGCTCGCCATCGGTGCCCATGGCGTCGCCTCCCAGGGCGGCGAAGTGGTCGGCCAGGTGGTCACCACCATGTCCGCCATCGAAGCCTCCTCCAAGAAGATCGCCGAGATCATCAGCGTCATCGACGGCATCGCCTTCCAGACCAACATCCTGGCCCTCAACGCTGCGGT
>FOZF01000007.1 GCA_900113425.1 Stenotrophomonas maltophilia | reverse complement strand
TGTCGTAAAGCCAAGGCAACTTGAGGTTATATGGTCAAGCCGCACGGATCATTAGTATCAGTTAGCTCAATACATTGCTGTACTTACACACCTGACCTATCAACCACGTAGTCTACATGGTTCCTTCAGGGGGCTTGTGCCCCGGGAGATCTCATCTTGAGGCGCGCTTCCCGCTTAGATGCTTTCAGCGGTTATCGCTTCCGAACATAGCTACCCGGCAATGCCACTGGCGTGACAACCGGAACACCAGAGGTTCGTCCACTCCGGTCCTCTCGTACTAGGAGCAGCCCCTCTCAAATCTCCAACGCCCATGGCAGATAGGGACCGAACTGTCTCACGACGTTCTGAACCCAGCTCGCGTACCACTTTAAATGGCGAACAGCCATACCCTTGGGACCGACTACAGCCCCAGGATGTGATGAGCCGACATCGAGGTGCCAAACACCGCCGTCGATATGAACTCTTGGGCGGTATCAGCCTGTTATCCCCGGAGTACCTTTTATCCGTTGAGCGATGGCCCTTCCATACAGAACCACCGGATCACTAAGTCCTAGTTTCCTACCTGCTTGATCCGTCGATCTTGCAGTCAAGCACGCTTATGCCTTTGCACACAGTGCGCGATGTCCGACCGCGCTGAGCGTACCTTCGAGCTCCTCCGTTACTCTTTAGGAGGAGACCGCCCCAGTCAAACTACCCACCATACACGGTCCCCGACCCAGATAATGGGCCCAGGTTAGAACGTCAAGCACGACAGGGTGGTATTTCAAGGATGGCTCCGCTGCAGCTAGCGCCACAGTTTCATAGCCTCCCACCTATCCTACACAGACGAACTCAACGTTCAGTGTAAAGCTATAGTAAAGGTTCACGGGGTCTTTCCGTCTTGCCACGGGAACGCTGCATCTTCACAGCGATTTCAATTTCACTGAGTCTCGGGTGGAGACAGCGCCGCTGTCGTTACGCCATTCGTGCAGGTCGGAACTTACCCGACAAGGAATTTCGCTACCTTAGGACCGTTATAGTTACGGCCGCCGTTTACTGGGGCTTCGATCAAGAGCTTCGCCTTGCGGCTGACCCCATCAATTAACCTTCCAGCACCGGGCAGGCGTCACACCCTATACGTCCACTTTCGTGTTTGCAGAGTGCTGTGTTTTTGATAAACAGTCGCAGCGGCCTGGTTACTGCGACCCTCTTCAGCTATAGCTCGCATGAGCCACCAAAAAGGGTGCACCTTCTCCCGAAGTTACGGTGCCATGTTGCCTAGTTCCTTCACCCGAGTTCTCTCAAGCGCCTGAGAATTCTCATCCTACCCACCTGTGTCGGTTTACGGTACGGTCTGCGTAAGCTGAAGCTTAGGAGCTTTTCCTGGAAGCGTGGTATCAGTGACTTCGCCTTAAAGGCTCGTCTCGGTGCTCGGTCTTAAAGGATCCCGGATTTGCCAAAGATCCAAACCTACCGCCTTTCCCCGGGACAACCAACGCCCGGTACACCTAACCTTCTCCGTCCCTCCATCGCACTTACGCGAGGTGCAGGAATATTAACCTGCTTCCCATCGACTACGACTTTCGTCCTCGCCTTAGGGGCCGACTCACCCTGCGCCGATTAACGTTGCGCAAGGAAACCTTGGGCTTTCGGCGTGCGGGTTTTTCACCCGCATTATCGTTACTCATGTCAGCATTCGCACTTCCGATACCTCCAGCGGACTTCTCAATCCACCTTCGCAGGCTTACGGAACGCTCCTCTACCGCGCATAACAAAGTTATGCACCCCAAGCTTCGGTTCAGTGCTTAGCCCCGTTAAATCTTCCCCGCAGACCGACTCGACCAGTGAGCTATTACGCTTTCTTTAAAGGGTGGCTGCTTCTAAGCCAACCTCCTGGCTGTCTGTGCCTTTCCACATGGTTTTCCACTTAGCACTGAATTTGGGACCTTAGCTGTGGGTCTGGGTTGTTTCCCTTTTCACGACGGACGTTAGCACCCGCCGTGTGTCTCCCATACAGTCCGTCTCGGTATTCGGAGTTTGCAATGGTTTGGTAAGTCGCGATGACCCCCT
>FOZF01000002.1:513026-1125188 GCA_900113425.1 Stenotrophomonas maltophilia | reverse complement strand
CACAAGGCCGGCGCCACCATGGGCGAGATCGTCGCCTCGGTGCAGCGCGTGACCGACATCATGGCCGAGATCTCTGCGGCCTCGCAGGAACAGAGCGCCGGCATCGAACAGGTCAACCAGACCGTGGTGCAGATGGACGAGACCACCCAGCAGAATGCCGCGCTGGTGGAGGAAGCCACCGCCGCTGCAAGGGCCATGGAGGAACAGGCCGGCCATCTGAGTGAAGCGGTGTCCATCTTCGTGCTCGATGAAACCGAGACCGTGGTCGCGCCCCGCGTCGCCGCCCCCGCCGCGCGCACCGCTGCACCCGCCGCCCCGGCGCCGGCTGCACCGCCGGCCCGCCGCAGCAGCGGCGGTCGCCCGATGGCCGCGGAACTGGCCGACGGAGACTGGCAGGAGTTCTGATGCCTGCCTGACCTGACGCACGACAACGCCCTGGCCCTGCGCCGGGGCGTTGTCGTTTACGGGGTATCTGAGTGATCGGTCGAAGTGCTGGGGTGCTGAGGGCAGGCCGGGAGGGTGGGTTGCGCAGGGGACGCCGTGAATACGTCCCTGTAGGCTCGGGCGCGCCATCCATGGCGCTTACGCCCCTGCGCAACCCACCCTCCCGGCCACGGACAGTTTTCGTGCGCGTCCACCCCGGATTGAAGAAAGAAGAGCAAAAAGCAAAAGCCAGGTCACTTCCGGGGCAGATCCGTTTTCCGCAGGAAAACGGATCTGCCCCCTCTTTCCACTTGGAAACCCAACGCTCTTGCCGTCCGCCCAAGTGAAGCCCTGGCGGGCCGGGTCGGGGTGGGCAGGCAGGACCGTTGGCGCCATGGATGGCGCCATCGAGCCCCCATGGATGGGTTCACGGCGTGTCCTGCCTGCCCACCCCGACCCGGCCAAACCGTAGCAACCCATCGCCATGACCTGCCGTTGCCGTCGCCGTTGCTGTTGCTTCAAAGGCCTGCCGCAGGCAGCGCCGCAGCCGCCGCTGCAAGGAAACCTGAATGCGTTCCGGCACTACACCTCAATCCCCCGCGCGCGCGGCCGATAACGGGGGTGTCATGGTGTATTCCGCCGTGGCCGGCTCGGCGCCGCCCGCCCGTTTCGACCCTGGTCCTGCTCGATGAACCTCATGCATCGCTGGCAACACTACTTCAGCAATCTTTCCGTCCGGCGCAAGCTCAATCTGCTCACGCTGCTCATCGCGCTGGGCGTGGTCGCGCTGTCGGTGATCGCCGCCCGCATGCAGTACCTCGACCTGACCGAAACGCGCAAGACCTCGCTGAAGACCCAGGTCGAACTGAGTTACGGCATCGTCCAGCACTACCACCGCCTGGCCGGTACCGGCGAGCTCAGCGAAGAGGCAGCCAAGGCCGCCGCACTGCAGGCGCTGGAGAGGATGCGTGCGGAGAACGACACCTATTACTACAACGTCTACGACACCGGCTACCGCGTACTCATGCACCCGTTCCGCAAGGACCTGGTCGGCAAGGACATGAAGGATTTCCGCACCGATGAAGGGGTGCGCATCTATTACCAGCAGGTCGAGGCAGCGAAGGCCGGAGGCGGCTTCGTCGACTACCGCTGGGCCAAGCCCGGCAGCGAAGGCACGGTCGGCAAGATCGCCTATGCCGGCCTGTTCGCGCCGTGGAACTGGGTCATCAGCAGCGGCGTCTACACGGACGACGTGCAGAAGCAGGCCCTGGTGTTCACCACGATCATGGCGATCTCCGGGGGCGTGGTGGTTCTGATCGTGCTGGCCTTGAGCTGGCTGATCGGCAACCGCATCGCGGTACCGTTGAAGCAGGCTACTGCCGTGGCCGAAGGCATCGCTGCCGGCAGGCTGGACAGCCATATCGGTCCGCAGCCGCATGACGAGCCCGGCCGCCTGCTGGACGCGATGTCCGCCATGCAACGGCAGCTGCACGCCGTGATCGGCGGCCAACGCGAGATGGCGCGACGCCACGACGCCGGCGAACTCAGCTACCGCATCGATGCCAGCGCATTCCCCGGCGAGTATGGGCTGATGGTGCAGGAGACCAATGCGCTGGTCGGCGGCCACGTACAGACCCTTCATGATGTGCTCGACGTCGTCCAGCAATACGCCGTCGGCGATCTGAGCCGTGATATCGCCCGCTACCCGGGCGAGAAGGCGGCGATGACCCACGCCGTCGATACCGTCAAGGACAACCTCGGCCGCATCAATGCCGAGATCAAGCAGCTGGCCGGCGCCGCCGCTGCCGGTGACTTCAGCCGCCGCGGCGACGCACAGCGCTTCGATCACGATTTCCGCGCCATGCTGGAAAACCTCAACGCGATGATGGCAGTCAGCGATGAGAACCTCGGCAAGCTGTCACAGCTGCTGTCGGCCATCGCCGAAGGCGACCTGACCGCCCGCATGCAGGGCGACTACCAGGGCGTGTTCGCACGCATGCGTGACGATGCCAATGCCACCGTCACCCAACTGACCCGCATCGTCGGCCAGATCCAGGCCAGCGCCTCCAGCATCACCCTGGCCGCCGGCGAAATCGCCTCGGGCAACAACGATCTGTCGCGCCGTACCGAACAGCAGGCCGCCAACCTGGAAGAAACCGCCGCCTCGATGGAGGAACTGACCTCCACCGTGCGCCAGAACGCCGAGCACGCCCGCCAGGCCAACCAGCTCGCCATCGGTGCCCATGGCGTCGCCTCCCAGGGCGGCGAAGTGGTCGGCCAGGTGGTCACCACCATGTCCGCCATCGAAGCCTCCTCGAAGAAGATCGCCGAGATCATCAGCGTCATCGACGGCATCGCCTTCCAGACCAACATCCTGGCCCTCAACGCTGCGGTCGAAGCCGCCCGTGCGGGTGAACAGGGTCGCGGCTTTGCCGTGGTCGCCAGCGAAGTGCGCACCCTCGCCCAGCGCTCGGCCGCCGCCGCCAAGGAGATCAAGGGCCTGATCGACGACTCGGTGGGCAAGGTCGCCGATGGTTCTGCACTGGTGCACAAGGCCGGCGCCACCATGGGCGAGATCGTCGCCTCGGTGCAGCGCGTGACCGACATCATGGCCGAGATCTCCGCGGCCTCGCAGGAACAGAGCGCCGGCATCGAGCAGGTCAACCAGACCGTGGTGCAGATGGACGAGACCACCCAGCAGAATGCCGCGCTGGTGGAGGAAGCCACCGCCGCTGCGCGGGCCATGGAGGAACAGGCCGCGCAGCTGGCCGATGCCGTGGCGATTTTCCGCCTCGACAACGAAGTCGCGGCCGCAGTGAAGGCGGTGGCCGCGCGGGTGGAGCCGTCGGTGACCGCCGACACGGCACGCGTGCATGCGCTGGCCGCACCGGTCCGCCGCGCCCACACCGCCCCCGTCGTCGCCAGCGACTGGCAGGAATTCTGAGAACCCGCGGTGGCTGCGGCCACCGCCCACGCCGATGGACACGTCCCCCGTGCATAGTCCCAGCCCCATCGTCACCGGCCCGCGCGAGTTCGAGTTCGCCGACCGCGATTTCCGCCGTGTCTGCGACCTGATCTACCAGCGGGTAGGCATCGCCCTCGCGCCCGCCAAGCGCGACATGGTCTACGGCCGCCTGTCGCGTCGCCTGCGCACACTCGGCATGCGCAGCTTCCAGCAGTACCTGGACCATCTGGAACAGGAAGGCGGTGACGAATGGCAGGCGTTCACCAATGCCCTGACCACCAACCTCACCTCCTTCTTCCGCGAGCCCCACCATTTCGACAAGCTGCGCGAGGAACTGCGGCAGCGCTCCGGCCACGCCCCGCTGCTGCTGTGGTCCTGCGCCGCGTCCACCGGCGAGGAACCCTACTCCATGGCGATCACCGCGTGCGAGGCGTTCGGCAGCCTGAAGCCGCCGGTCCGCATCATCGCTACCGATGTCGACACGCAGGTACTGGCCACCGCAGGCCGTGGCGTCTACGCCATCGACCGTGTCGCCAGCCTCGATCCGGAGCTCCGCCGCCGGTACTTCCAGCGCGGCAGCGGCCCCAACGAAGGCCAGTGCCGGGTGCTGCCCGCACTGCGCGAACTGATCGAGTTCCGCCCGCTGAATCTTCTCGCCCCGCGCTACGATGTTGGCGGCCCGTTCGATGCGCTGTTCTGCCGCAACGTGATGATCTATTTCGACAAGCCGACCCAGCGCGCCATCCTTGGCCGGCTGGTGCAGCATCTCACCGATGATGGACTGCTCTACACCGGCCACTCGGAGAACTACCTGCACGCGGCCGATCTGATCCAGCCCTGTGGCCGCACCCTGTACCGCCGCGCGCAGGGGGCCGGGGCATGAACGCCTCGCTGCGCACCGACGAGGTGATGCGCTACCAGGACGCGCGCTTCCAGACCCTCGCCGCCAAGCTGTTGCCGACCCAGTACCTGGTGGTCGACGACACCACTGCGCTGACCACCACGCTGGGCTCCTGCGTGGCTGCCTGCCTGCGCGATCCGGTGCTGAAGATAGGCGGCATGAACCACTTCCTGCTGCCGGAAGGCAATGCCGGCGACGGCGCGCCCGCACGCTACGGCAGCTATGCGATGGAGCTGCTCATCAACGACATGCTCAAGCGCGGTGCGCACCGCAAGCGCCTGGAAGCCAAGGTGTTCGGCGGCGCCAACGTGCTCAAGGGCTTCACCAGCAATCCCGTGGGCACCCGCAACGCCGAGTTCGTGCGCCAGTACCTGCAGGCCGAGCACATTCCGATCATCGCCGAAGATCTGTGCGGCATCCATCCACGCAAGATCTGGTTCTTTGCCGATACCGGCCGCGTGGTCGTGCAGCGCCTGCCGCATGCCCACGAAGCCGAAGTGGCCGCCGCCGAATCGGCAGTGCGTGCCCGTCTGTCCAGGGCCCCGGTCACCGGTGGCGTGGAGCTGTTCGAATGACCCTGACCGGCAACGCCCCCTGCCGGGTGCTGATCGTGGACGACTCCGCCGTCGTGCGGCAGATGCTGACCGAGATCCTCTCCAGCGATCCGGCCATCGACGTGGTCGGCACTGCCGCCGATCCGCTGCTGGCGCGCGAGAAGATCAAGCGCCTCGCTCCGGACGTGATCACCCTGGACGTGGAAATGCCGCGCATGGACGGGCTGGCCTTCCTGGAAAACCTGATGCGCCTGCATCCCTTGCCGGTGGTGATGATTTCTTCGCTGACCGAGCGGGGGGCCGACACGACCCTGCAGGCGCTGGCACTGGGTGCCGTGGATTTCGTTTCCAAGCCGAAGCTCGATGTAGCGCGCGGACTGCAGGGCTATGCCGAAGAAATCATCGGCAAGGTGAAGATGGCCGCACGCTCGCGGGTGCGGCCGCTGCTGCGGGCCGCGGCACCGAAACTCACCCTGGATGCGGCACCGGCATCGCGCCCGGTGGCACCACAGTTCCGCACCACCGACCGCCTGATCGCGATCGGTTCGTCAGCCGGTGGCACGGAGGCCCTGCGTGTGGTGCTGGAAGGCCTGCCTGCCGATGCACCGGCAGTGGTGATGACCCAGCACCTGCCGGCCAGCTTCAGCAGCGCCTTCGCCGAACGCCTGGACCGGCATTCGGCGATGGCCGTGCGTGAGGCCAGCGACGGCGAAGCCGTACTGCCCGGCCATGCCTATCTGCCGCCGGGCGGCAGGCACCTGCGGATCATCCGCGATGGTGCACGCTGGCGCTGTCGCGTCGATGACGGCCCCGCCGTGAACCGGCACAAGCCTGCGGTCGATGTGCTGTTCCGTTCGGTGGCCCAGAGTGCGGGCGGCAATGCCATCGGCGCCATCCTCACCGGCATGGGCGATGACGGCGCGCGCGGCCTGCTGGAAATGCGCCAGGCAGGCGCTCCGACGCTGGTGCAGGATGAAGCCACCAGTGTGGTCTGGGGCATGCCCGGTGCCGCGTTCAAGCTCGGCGCGGCCGAGGAACAGGTGCCGCTGGAACGGATCGCCGAGCGCCTTCTGGGGCTGGCACGCGGCCAGTAGCGACGAACGCATGCTCCGCCCTGCATGAAAAAACCCCCGGCTTTCGCCGGGGGTTTTCGTTTCATCGCATCAGGCGGCGACCGTATTGGCCACGTCCTGGTACTCCTCGATCTGGTCGAAGTTCATGTAGCGGTAGATCTCGCTGCCGCTGGCGGCGATCACGCCGACGTCGGCCATGTACTCTTCCTTGGTCGGAATGCGGCCCAGACGCGAGCAGATCGCGGCCAGCTCGGCCGAACCCAGGTACACGTTGGTGTTGCGGCCCAGACGGTTCGGGAAGTTGCGGGTCGAGGTCGACATCGCGGTGGAGCCTTCGCGGATCTGCGCCTGGTTGCCCATGCACAGCGAGCAGCCCGGCATTTCCATGCGCGCGCCGGTCGCACCGAAGGTGCCGTACACGCCTTCCTTGGTCAGCTCGGAGGCGTCCATCTTGGTCGGCGGGGCCACCCACAGACGGGTCGGCAGGTCGCGCTTGCCTTCCAGCAGCTTCGCGGCCGCACGGAAGTGACCGATGTTGGTCATGCACGAACCGATGAACACTTCGTCGATCTTGGCGCCGGCCACTTCGGACAGGGTCTTCACGTCATCCGGATCGTTCGGGCAGGCCACGATCGGCTCGTGGATGTCGGCCAGGTCGATCTCGATCACCGCCGCATACTCGGCGTCGGCGTCCGGCTCCAGCAGCTGCGGGTTGGCCAGCCAGGCTTCCATCTTCTCGATGCGACGCTGCAGCGAACGCGGATCCTGGTAACCCTCGGCAATCATCCACTTCAGCAGGGTGATGTTGCTGGTCAGGTATTCGATGATCGGTTCCTTGTTCAGGCGCACCGAGCAACCGGCGGCCGAACGCTCGGCCGAGGCGTCGGACAGTTCGAATGCCTGCTCGACCTTCAGCTCCGGCAGGCCTTCGATTTCCAGGATGCGGCCGGAGAAGATGTTCTTCTTGCCAGCCTTGGCCACGGTCAGCAGACCGGCCTTGATCGCGTACAGCGGAATCGCGTTGACCAGGTCACGCAGGGTCACGCCCGGCTGCATCTGGCCCTTGAAGCGCACCAGCACCGATTCGGGCATGTCCAGCGGCATCACGCCGGTAGCGGCGGCGAAGGCCACCAGGCCCGAGCCGGCCGGGAACGAAATGCCCACCGGGAAACGGGTGTGCGAGTCGCCGCCGGTGCCTACGGTGTCCGGCAGCAGCATGCGGTTGAGCCAGCTGTGGATCACGCCGTCGCCCGGACGCAGCGAAATGCCGCCGCGGGTGGAGATGAACTCCGGCAGGGTGTGGTGGGTCTTCACGTCCACCGGCTTCGGGTATGCGGCGGTGTGGCAGAACGACTGCATCACCAGGTCGGCCGAGAAGCCCAGGCAGGCCAGGTCCTTCAGCTCGTCACGGGTCATCGGACCGGTGGTGTCCTGCGAGCCCACCGAGGTCATCTTCGGTTCGCAGTAGGTGCCCGGGCGCATGCCCTGGCCTTCCGGCAGGCCGCAGGCGCGGCCGACCATCTTCTGCGCCAGCGAGAAGCCCTTGCCGGTGTCGGCCGGCTGTACCGGCAGGCGGAACAGGTCGGTCGGGGCCAGGCCCAGCGCTTCGCGCGCCTTGCCGGTCAGGCCACGGCCGACGATCAGCGGAATGCGGCCGCCGGCACGCACTTCGTCGAACAGCACTTCGGACTTCACCTCGAACTCGGCGATCACTTCGCCGTTCTTCAGTGCCTTGCCGTCGTACGGACGCAGTTCGACAACGTCGCCATGCTCCATCTTCGAGACATCCAGCTCGATCGGCAGCGCGCCGGCATCTTCCATGGTGTTGTAGAAGATCGGCGCGATCTTGCCGCCCAGGCACACGCCACCGGCGCGCTTGTTCGGGATGTACGGAATGTCATCGCCGGTCCACCACAGCACGCTGTTGGTGGCCGACTTGCGCGAGGAACCGGTGCCGACCACGTCGCCGACGTAGGCCACCAGGTGACCCTTGTCCTTCAGCGACAGGATCTGCTGGATCGGGCCGCGCTTGCCGTCTTCTTCCGGAGTGAACGGCGCGTCATCGCGCTTGTTCTTCAGCATCGCCAGGGCGTGCATCGGAATGTCAGGACGGGTGGTGGCGTCCGGCGCCGGCGACAGGTCGTCGGTGTTGGTTTCGCCCGGCACCTTGAATACGGTGATGGTCAGGCTCTGCGGCACTTCCGGCTTGCTGGTGAACCACTCGGCGTCGGCCCAGCTCTGCAGCACGGCCTGGGCATTGGCGTTGCCGGCCTTGGCCTTGTCCTGCACGTCGTGGAACGCATCGAACACCAGCAGGGTGTTCTTCAGGCCGTCGGCGGCGATGGTGCCGACGCTGGCGTCGTCCAGCAGCTGCACCAGCGGGGCCACGTTGTAACCGCCCAGCATGGTGCCCAGCAGCTCGGTGGCGCGCTCGCGGCTGATCAGCGGGTTCTGCTCGCTGCCCAGCGCGATGGCGGCCAGGTACGAGGCCTTGACCTTGGCGGCGTCGTCCACGCCGGCCGGCACACGGTGGGTCAGCAGGTCGAGCAGGAACTCGGCCTCGCCCGCCGGCGGGTTCTTCAACAGTTCAATGACGTCTGCCGTCTGCTGGGCGGTCAGCGGCAGCGGCGGGATGCCAAGCGCGGCGCGCTCGGCTACGTGGTGGCGATAGGCTTCCAACATGACAACTCCCGGGTAATGCGGTTATGGAACAGTGAAAGGAATGCAACGGGCTCAGGCGTGCGGCACGATCAGCTTCAGGCCCTTGAAGTAGTCGCGGTAAAACGTGTCGTTCCAGGTGATGAGCCCGTCGCACTGCAGCAGTGCATGCGCCCCCACCATGAAGTCGTCCAGGCTGCGGCGCTGGGTACCACGCTGGCGGTGGCGGCGATGCATCTCGCCGGCGCGCAATGCCGACTTGGCTTCCAGCGCGTTGAAGTGGACGCCCATCTCTTCCAGCGCTTCCAGCACCTCGGCCCCGCCGCGCAGGCTGGCGCAGACTTCGGCCAGGGTCGCCCCGCACACCACCACCTTGCCGCCGACCAGGCTCTGCCGCAGGCAGGCCTCGACGGCGTCGGCCTGCGGGCCATTGCTCAGCAGTTCGACCAGCACAGGGGAATCGACGGCGATCATCACGGCTTAGTCCTCGTCGCGCACCGCGCGTACGGCGGCGTCGGCGGAATCAAAGCCGTCCAGCGCGAACTTGCCGCGCGCCCGTGAAATGGCGTCGTCGACACTCTTGCGCAGAATGATGCGGCTGCCGTCCAGTTCGACCTTGAGCTGGGTGCCCTTGGTCAGGCCCAGGGCATCACGCACAGCCTTGGGCAGGGTGATCTGACCGCGTTCAGCGACGGTGGCTTCCATGGGTAGGCCCTCTTCGGTATGCACGAATTATACATACTCAAGGCGTCATACCGCCAGCCGGTTCCTGTTCACGGCAATGCCGGCACGTGGCCGGCATTGTCCGTTCAGCGTGGTGCCTTCACTCAGAACGCAACCTGCAGCCGGGTATTGACCGTCGTGCCCTCGTCCTTGCCGCGCACCGCGCCGGTGGGGTTGTCGGTCTGCCAGCGGATCACGTCGAGCATCACCCTGCTGTAGTCGTTGAGATACCAGTTGGCCCCCACCGTCCACGCATGTCCGGTGCCGCCGGTGGGCAGTTCCGAGTAGTCCACGTCCTCGTAGCGCGCGCGCAGTTCCCACGCGCCCCGCCCGCCACGGGTGACCGGATCGGCCACCTTGACCCTGCCCCAGGTTCCGGTCTTGCTCGAGTACGCCGGGCTGGCCCCGCCAAGGAACCAGCCGGCGGAAACCGCCCAGGCCTGGTGATCGAGGTCGTAACGGCCGCTGGCATCGGCGCCGCGCAGGTTGCGCGTGCCCCACTCGCCCGTGGCCCAGCCCTGCCCAAAGAAGCCCGCCGCTTCCACACCGTAGGCGGTGCTGCGATCAGTGCCGACCAGCGTGCCCGGTGTGATCTTGACCAGGTCGTTGAAGTGGCCGGCAATGGCCGAACTGCGCAGCACGCCCGAGGAGCCCGCGGCGATCTCTTCGTGGAACGCCCACGCTCCCAGATGCACGGTCGCGGCCTTGCTGTCGATCGGGTTCCAGTGGACGCGGGTGGCCCAGGTCTGGCTGTCGTTGTTGTCACCGGCATTGTTGAGGTCGTTGCCGGCCACCGACAGGCTGGCGTGCCAGCCCTTGCCGTACACGCGCTCGGTGAGGCCGACGCCGAACAGGCCCCGCTGCGGCAGCATCAGCGTGCCCACCACGTTGCGGTCCGGGAACGGCGTGTTGGAGGTACTGCTGGAGCCATCGATGCCGCGGTCGTTGAGCCGGTTGCCCACGGTGAGGTCGGCGGGCAGGCCGAACAGCCTGTGGTCCACGGTGGCATACACCGACTTCCACGCCACCTCGTTGTCAGCGAAGTCGCCCTCCACCACCCAGCCGAGCGTGCCGTAGCGGCCTTCCGCGCCCAGGCGCACCGAACGGATCTCGGTGCCGGAGATGTTGCGGTCGCTGCTGGACGAGCCGTCCGTGCTGGAACCGTCCACGAACAGACGACCGCGCGGGCGGAAGGTCACGTTGCCGTCGGCGCTGCTGAATTCCGGCGCGCCCTTCGACCATGACACCTTCGGTGCCTTGGACTGCTGGGTTTCCAGCGCGGCGACACGGGTTTCCAGGGCGGGCGCAGGAGGGGCGGCCGCGGCGTTGCCGGCGGTCGTACCGACGCCTTCCAGCGCATCCAGTCGCGACTGCAGTTGCTGGATCTGCTGCGCCTGCTGCTGCACCAGCGCGGCAAGTTCGGCCTGGCTCAGCGGGGCTGGTGGGGCCGTGGCGGCCTGTGCTCCGGCATGGCCGCTGGCCAGCAGCAGGCCAAGGGCGACCGTCAGCGCTGCACGCGGCAGCACGAGATGGCTATGCATGGTGTTCTCTCCAGCCAGCCGGCCCCCTGGCCTGGCGCTGGCCCGTTGCGATGATGCGGGGGAATTACGGAAGGGCGCGCCGCCGGATCATTCCGGCGGCGCGCCAGGCAGGCTCAGCTGGTGGCCTGGGCCTGGGCGTTAGGACGCCAGGTGATGAGCTTGTTCTCGACCACGTCGAGCAGTGCATCGATGACCAGCACGAAGGCGGCCAGGATGATGATGCCGGCGAACACGCCCACGGCATTGAAGTTGCCTTCCGCCTGCGCGATCAGGTAACCCAGGCCTGCCGAGGCACCCAGGTATTCGCCGATGATCGCGCCGACCACGGCAAAGCCCACCGAGGTGCGCAGCGAGGACAGGATCCAGCTCGCCGCCGCCGGGAAGTACACGTGACGCAGCAGGTCACTGCGGCTGGCACCGAGAATGCGGGCATTGGCCAGCACCACCGGGTTCACTTCGCGCACGCCCTGCATGGCATTGAAGAACGTGGTGAAGAACACCAGCGTCACCGCCAGCGCCACCTTCGACCACAGACCCAGGCCCAGCCACAGCACGAAGATCGGCGCCAGCACCACGCGCGGGATGGCATTGAAGCCCTTGATGAAGGGATCGAGGATGCGCGCCGAGCGCCGGCTCAGGCCCAGCCACACACCGCCTGCAACGCCCAGCCCGGTACCGATGAGGTAGCCCAGCGCGGTTTCGGTCAGGGTGATGTACACGTGCTGGTAGAACGAGGTATCCGACAACCAGTTCCACGCCTGCTGGGCGATGGCCGTGGGCGCGGGGAAGAAGAACGGGTCGATCCAGCCCAGCGCGATGCCGCCCTCCCAGCCACCGAACACGGCGATGACCAGCGCGATCTGGATGAAACGGTCAGTCCTGGCGTGCATAGCTCTTCTCCACTTCGCCGCGCAGGCAGGCCCAGATGTCGCGGTACAGGTCGGTAAAACGTTCGTCGAGCTTGATCTCGGCAACGTTGCGGGGGCGTTCCAGGTCCACATCGAAGCTGCGCACCACGCGGCTTGACGGTCCCGAGGACAGCACCACCACGCGGTCGCCCAGCGCGATGGCCTCTTCCAGGTCGTGGGTGATCAGGATCACCGAGCGACGGTCTTCCTGCCACAGGCGCAGCAGTTCGTTCTGCATCAGATGGCGGGTGTGGATGTCCAATGCCGAGAACGGCTCGTCCATCAGGATCACCTTGGGCTCCACGATCAGGGCCTGTGCCATCTGCACGCGCTTGCGCTGGCCGCCGGAGAGCTGGTGCGGATAGCGGTGCTCGAAGCCGGTCAGGCCGACCTTGGCCAACCAGGTGGTGACCTTCTGCCGGCGCTCGGCTTCATCGACCCCGCGGAACTTCAGGCCCAGTTCCACGTTCTGGAAGGCGGTCTTCCACGGCAGCAGCGCGTCCTGCTGGAACAGGTAGCCGACCGAGGCCTGCACGCCATTGACGGCGCGTCCGTCGATGCTCACGTCACCGGCGCTGGGCTTGAGCAGGCCCGCCACGGAATTGAGGATGGTGCTCTTGCCGCACCCGGTGGGACCGACGATGGCGAGGAACTCGCCATCACCGACCTGGATATCGACATCGCGCACGGCGGTGAAGTCACCGAAGGACATGGTCACCTTGTTGATGGCGACCATGGTCTGTGCGGGCTCCAGCTGCGGTGCGCCATTGAACTGGCGCACGGTGGCATTGAGGGCCATGGGTTATCTCCGCTTACGGTTGGGTTGCCTGCGTCGCGGCGCTGGCGCGCTCGACGAAAGCATTGGTGTAGGTCCGGGACAGGTCGATGTCCGCGTTGGCCACGTCCTTGTTGAATTCGCGCAGCACCTTCAACGGCGTTTCCAGGTCCGTGGGCGTGAAGTGGCCATCGGTGGTGAAGATGGCGCGGGCATTCTCCACGGCGCGCGCGTAGGTGGCGCGGTCGCCGGAGACGTAGCTGTCCGGCAGCGCAGCGACGATGTCCTCGGCACTGTTGTCGGCGATGAACTTCAATGCCATCTGCTCGGCGCGGGCGATCTTCTCGGCTGCTTCAGGACGTGCTTCCAGGAAGCTGCGATTGGCGTACATCACCGAGGTGGGATAGAGACCGCCGTACACCTGGCGTGCCCCCTCGTCGCTGCGCGCATCGATGATGATCCTGCCAACCTTGCGCTCGGTGATCAGGGTCGCGGCCGGATCGTAGTTGACCAGCAGGTCGATCTTGCCCTGCTCGAGCGCGGCCACCGCCGCCGCACCGGAACCCACGCCGATCAGCGAGATGCTGTCCACCGGGATGTCGTGCTGGGCCAGGAAATGGCGCACGAAGAAGTCCGATGACGAACCCGGGGCGGTAATGCCGATCTTCTGGCCCTTGATGGTCTGCGGGCGCGCCGGATCGAAGCTGGCATCCTCGCGGCCGGCCATCACCAGGCCCGAATTGCGTGACAGCAGCACGAAACCGACCACGTCCTTGTGCTTGGCCTGCATCTGGATGGTGTGGTCGTAGAAGCCGACCGCCACGTCGGTCGAATTGGCGACCAGGGCCTGCAGCACCTTGGAGCCGCCCTGCGCGAAGTTCTCGGTCTTCACCTGCAGGCCGACGTCCTTGAAGTAGCCCTTGGCGTCGGCGACGAAGAACGGCAGGTTGTTGAGGTTGTAGGAACCTACACTGATCCGCACCGGCGCATTGTCGCCGCCGGGCGCCGAGGCCCCGCTGGCATCGTCTTTGCCGCAACCGGACACGGCCAGGCTCGCCGCGCACAGCGCGGCCATGAAGAACTGCTTGTACATCATCCCTCCCAGGAGTGAAGCATCTGCGTTGTAGTGGCCTGGCCACGCGCATCTGCGCGGCCCCGACCGGTTTCAGGTCATGCCGCTGAGGTCCATTGGCGGGCTTCGGTGGAATGGGTCTCGGCAGTGGCAGGCGAAGTCGCGAACACGCGCCCTTCGAACAGGCGGCGCGCGGTACGGACCACGCTGGCAACGACCGGCGCATCGTCCGAGCTGCGGCTCAGGCCAACTTCCAGCAGGCCGCTCGGATGTTCGAGGGTAATGCTGCCCGGCATCGGCAGGCATCCGACGAAAGTGTTGGCCAGGGTGCCGGGCGTGACTGCGGCGGTGGCCAGGCCGACCGCACCGGTGATGGCAAGCGCGGTGTGGCATTGGTGGGGCATGAAGTAGCGCACCTGCAGGTCGCCGCCCTGCTGCGGTGCGGAAAGCAGCACCGGCTTGGGAATCACTTTGCTGCCCGCGTCGGCGATGCCCATGCGTGCACCCGCCTCGATGCGCATCGCTTCCAACCGCGCCAGCAGCGCGTGATCCGCATTCAGTTCCGCTGGCGAGGCGTCGCCGCGGACACCCAGATCGGCCGCGCGCACCATCATCATCGGCATCGCGCAATCCACCAGGCTGACAGCGATGCCGTCGATCATATCCTGCGGCTGCCCACTGGGAAGCAGCCGGCCGGTGCGCGCACCGGCCGCGTCGAGAAAGGCCAGGCGCACCGGCGCGGCAGCGCCAGGCGCGCCCGCGATACGCGTGTCGCCCCGGTAAGCCACCTGGCCGTTCGGGGTTTCTACCGTGGCCACGATCAGCTTGCCGGTGTTGACGTTATGGATGCGCACCTCGGTGCGCGGGTGGCGCGCAGGAACCAGTCCGCGTTCGATCGCGAAGGGACCGACCGCCGCCAGCATGTTGCCGCAGTTGGGGGTGGTATCCACCACCCACTGCTCGACCCGGACCTGCGCGAACAGATAGTCGACATCGGCATCGGCGCGGCTGGCGGGGCTGACGATCGCCACCTTGCTGGTCAGCGCGTTGCCACCGCCGATGCCATCGATCTGCAGCGGATGGCCCGAGCCCATCACCTCCAGCAGCAGCTGGTCGCGGAGACCGGCGTCGGCCGGCAGGTCCGAGGCCAGGAAGAACGGCCCCTTGGACGTGCCGCCACGCATGAGGACGCAGGGGATACTGAGCAGATCGTTCGACATACGTGTGCTAGATTGATGCGTATAGGGGATGAATGACCCCTCTGTGATTCGATACTGGCATGAGCCTGATTGATCTGTGAATTGCTGATTTTTTGATGATTGATACCGTATGAGCATCAATTGCGAAATCCTCGATCTGCGTGCGTTCCTGCTCGTCGCCGAGACGCGCAGCTTCCATCGCGCCGCTGAAACCCTGCACGTCTCGCAGCCCGCGCTCAGCCGCCGGATCCAGAAGCTGGAGCAGGCCGTCGGCTCGCCCCTGCTCGAACGCACCACGCGCAGCGTCAGCACCACGGCGGTCGGCGAGAACCTGCTGCCGCTGGTACGGCGCATGCTGGAGGAATTCGATGGTTCGCTGTTCTCGCTGCGCGGGCACGACGACACGCGCGGCGCCACGGTCACCATCGCCTGCCTGCCCACCGCGGCGTTCTACTTCCTGCCCAGTGTCATGGCACGCTTCCACGACGCGCATCCGCACGTCCGCTTCCGCATCCTCGACATTCCCGCCACCGAGGGACTGCAGGCAGTGGAACGCGGCGAGGTGGAGTTCGGCATCAATTTCATGGGTGCCAACGATCCCAACCTGGATTTCGATGTACTGGCCGAGGACCCGTTCGTGCTGGCCTGCCGCCGCGATCATCCGCTGGCCCGCAAGCGCCGCGTGGAGTGGGCCGATCTTGCCCAGCACCAGCTGATCACCGTGCATCGCACCAGTGGCAACCGGACCCTGCTTGATGGCGCGCTCGCCCGTGAGAACCTGAAACTGAGCTGGCATTACGAAGTGACCCACCTGTCCACTTCGCTGGGCATGGTCGAGGCCGGGATCGGCGTATCGGTGCTGCCGAAGATGGCCACCCCGGACGGCGACCATCCCATCCTGGTGACCCGGCCGATCGGCAATCCGGTGGTCTCGCGCACCATCGGCATCGTGCGCCGCCGTGGCGCCCTGCTCTCGCCCACGGCCGAACGCTTCCTGCAGATGCTGATGAGCCAGTGGCGGGGCAAGCCGTGACATCGGCACTACATACAGCCATGTAACCTTGCGTCCTGCGCCGAGGACGTTCCCGGCCGCGCCGGCTCCGCCATACTGGCGGGGATCCGGTGGCGGAGAGCCCCGGCATACGCAAGCAGGTCCGTCCATGCACGGGCCACTGCAAGCCATCCGCAAGAAGGAGTCATCCCGCATGAGCGATTCGTTCTCCACCCGCAGCCAGCTGGACGTCGGCGGCAAGACCTACGACTACTTCAGCCTGCCCACACTGGGCCAGCGCTTCGACATCTCCCACCTTCCCTATTCGATGAAGATCCTGCTGGAGAACCTGCTCCGGCACGAAGACGGCGGCGTCACCGTCGGCAAGGATCACATCGAGGCCGTTGCCCGCTGGAGCCCGGCGGCCGAGCCGGACACCGAAATCGCCTTCATGCCCGCGCGCGTGGTCCTGCAGGACTTCACCGGCGTACCGTGCGTCGTCGACCTGGCCGCCATGCGCGATGCGGTGGTCAAGCTGGGCGGCAAGCCGGAACAGATCAACCCGCAGATCCCTTCGGAACTGGTGATCGACCACTCGGTGCAGGTCGATGTGTTCGGCAAGCCTGACGCGCTCGATCTCAATGGCAAGATCGAATTCCAGCGCAACCAGGAGCGCTACGGGTTCCTGCGCTGGGGCCAGAAGGCGTTCGACAACTTCAAGGTGGTGCCGCCCAACACCGGCATCGTCCACCAGGTGAACCTGGAGAACCTGGCCCGCGTGGTGATGACCGCGGAAAAGGATGGCAGGGCCGTGGCCTACCCGGACACCGTGTTCGGTACCGACAGCCACACCACGATGATCAACGGCATCGGCGTGCTTGGCTGGGGCGTGGGCGGCATCGAAGCCGAAGCGGCCATGCTGGGCCAGCCGTCGTCGATGCTGATCCCGCAGGTGGTCGGCTTCAAGCTCACCGGCCGGCTGCCTGAGGGCGCCACCGCCACCGACCTGGTGCTGACCGTCACCCAGATGCTGCGCAAGCTGGGCGTGGTCGGCAAGTTCGTCGAGTTCTATGGCGATGGCCTGCAGCACCTGCCGCTGGCCGACCGCGCCACGATCGGCAACATGGCACCGGAATACGGCGCCACCTGCGGCATCTTCCCGATCGACGCCGAATCACTGAACTACCTGCGCCTGTCCGGTCGCAGCGAAGAGCAGATCGAACTGGTCGAGGCCTACGCCAAGGCGCAGGGCCTGTGGCACGAACCGGACAGCCCCCATGCCCAGTACACCACAACGCTGGAGCTGGACATGGGCACGGTGAAGCCGTCGCTGGCCGGACCGAAGCGCCCGCAGGACCGCGTGCTGCTGGAAGACGTGCAGAAGAACTACCGCGAAGCGCTGGTCGGCCTGACCAGCAACCGCGACAAGCGCAGCGACGATGTGGCCTCCTTCCTCAACGAGGGCGGCGGCACCGCGGTCGGCAACGAACAGCTGGCCAAGGGCTTCGCCGACATCGAGATCGAAGGCCAGAAGGTCCGCCTGAAGGATGGCGCGGTGGTCATCGCCGCGATCACCTCCTGTACCAACACGTCCAATCCGGCGGTGATGATCGGTGCCGGCCTGCTGGCGCGCAACGCGGCGGCCAAGGGCCTGGACCGCAAGCCCTGGGTGAAGACTTCGCTGGGCCCAGGCTCGCGCGTGGTCACCGACTATCTGGAAAAGGCCGGGGTGCTGAAGGAGCTGGAGAAGATCGGCTTCTACGTGGTCGGCTACGGCTGCACCACCTGCATCGGCAACTCCGGCCCGCTGCCGACCGAGGTCAGTGCGGGCATCGCCGCCGGTGACCTGGTGGTGACCTCCGTGCTGTCGGGCAACCGCAATTTCGAAGGCCGCGTGCATCCCGAAGTGAAGATGAACTACCTGGCCAGCCCGCCACTGGTGGTCGCCTACGCCATCGCCGGCACCACCGACATCGATCTGACCACCCAGCCGCTGGGCACCGGCAGCGACGGCCAGCCGGTCTACCTGCGCGACATCTGGCCGAGCAACAAGGAAATCGGCGATGTCATCGCCGCCACCATCGGCCCGGAGATGTTCAAGCAGAACTACGCCGACGTGTTCAAGGGCGATACGCGCTGGAACACCATCGCCTCGCCGGACGGCAATCTGTACGAGTGGAGCGATGACTCCACCTACATCAAGAACCCGCCGTACTTCGATGGCATGACCATGCAGACCGGCAGCATCGACGACGTGCATGGCGCGCGCGTGATGGGCCTGTTCGGCGACTCGATCACCACCGACCATATCTCGCCGGCCGGCAACATCAAGAAGGATTCGCCTGCGGGGCGTTACCTGCAGGCCCGGGGCGTGCAGCCCGCCGACTTCAACAGCTACGGCAGCCGCCGCGGCAATGATGACGTGATGGTCCGCGGTACCTTCGCCAACATCCGCATCAAGAACCTGATGTTCGGCGGCGAGGAAGGCGGCAACACCCTGTACTACCCGGCCGGCGGTGGCCAGCCGGAGAAGCTGGCGATCTACGACGCGGCGATGAAGTACAAGGCCGACAAGGTGCCGCTGGTGGTGCTGGCCGGCAAGGAGTACGGCACCGGTTCGTCGCGCGACTGGGCCGCCAAGGGCACGCTGCTGCTGGGCGTGAAGGCGGTCATCGCCGAGAGCTTCGAGCGCATCCACCGCTCCAACCTGGTCGGCATGGGCGTGCTGCCGCTGCAGTTCCGCAATGGCGAGAACGCGCAGTCGCTGGGGCTGGATGGCTCGGAAGTCATCGACATCACCGGCCTGGAAGACGGTGCCAGCAAGCGCGCCACGGTCACCGCGACCCGGGCCGATGGCACGCAGAAGCGCTTCGAGGTATCGGTGATGCTGCTGACACCGAAGGAAGTGGAATACTTCCGCCACGGCGGTCTGTTGCAGTACGTGCTGCGTCAGCTGGCTGCCCGCTGACCCGGCACGCGGCATCCGGCGGGCGGAAGCCCGGCCCCGGCGTCACCGCCGGGGCGCTGCGGAGGCGCGCGAACCGGTGGTTCGCAACCGCGCCTCCTCGCCCACCACGGCGGTCTGTTGCAGTACGTGCTGCGTCAGCTGGCTGCCCGCTGACCCGGCACGCGGCATCCGGCGGGCGGAAGCCCGGCCCCGGCGTCACCGCCGGGGCCGGATCGCCCATTAATCATATTTTTCATATTTTTCACCATTCATGCAATTTGCATGAAACAGGCGTAAGGTGATCGCACAGGTCCCCTGGAGCACCGCCATGCTGCACGCCCCCGTCCGCTTCGACCCGATCAACGAGCTGACCCACACCACCGCCTCGTCGGTGAAGGAACACTGGCGCAAGGTCATGCAGGAAGTGCGCGACCAGCACATGGTGGTGGTCACCAATCACAACGAACCGCAGGCGGTGATCGTTTCCATCGAGCAGTACCGCGCGCTGCAGGCCAAGGTCGAAGCGCTGGAAAGCTCGCTGGAGGAACTGCGTGGGCAGGACCCGGCCTTGGCGGATCTGCGTGCCGGCTTCGACCAGCGCCTGGCGGTGCTGCAGCACGCCCAGGCCGGTGATGCCGCACGCGCGCTGCTGCGTCGCCCTGCCCGCCTGAAGGGCCAGGTCAAGGCGGGCACGGGCCACTGATGCCACGCCCGTTCCTGTATGTGCTTGCCGGCGTCAATGGCGCCGGCAAGAGTTCGGTGGGCGGCCACGTGCTGCGCGAAGCCGGCCTGGAATGGTTCAACCCCGATACATTCGCCCGCGGGCTGCGCGAGCGGGCCGGCCTGGACCCCATGGAGGCCAATGCCGAAGCCTGGCAGGAGGGTGTCAACCGTATCCGCGACGCCCTGGATCACGCCCGCAACCACGCCTTCGAGACCACGCTGGGAGGCAACTCGATCACCGCCCTGCTGCGTGAGGCCAGCCGCACCCATGACGTGCTGATGTGGTTCTGCGGCCTGTCCAGCCCGGAGCAGCACATCGCCCGGGTACGCGCACGGGTGCAGGCCGGTGGCCACCCCATTTCCGAGGTCGACATCCGCCGCCGCTGGCCGCTGGCGCAGCAGAACCTGATCGGGCTGATGCCGGTGCTGGCGCAGCTGCAGGTCTACGACAACAGCGCCGACGCCGCACCGGGCGAGGCCGTGCCCGATCCGCAGCTGCTGCTGCAGATGGAGGCCGGCCACCTGCAATGGCCGGCGGCCGATGACCTGCAGCAGCTGCAGCGCACACCCCCATGGGCGACAGCTCTGCTCGAAGCCGCCCTGCGCCTGTAGTGCCAAGGGCCGGCAGTGCGCTCAGCGCCGCGGCGCGTCCGGATCGGTGCGCAATGCGCGCAGCAGGCCCAGCATGTAGAACGCCAGGGTGAACGAGAACGGCAGACCGCACAGCACCACCGCCGTCTGCATCGCACTGAAGTTGCCCGCCAGCAGCAGGCCGATGCTGGCCACGGTGATGCCCACCGCCCAGAACACGCGCAGCCAGATCGGCGCGTCGTGGCCATCCTCCACCCCGTCGTCGACACGGCGGGTGCACAGGTTGGCGATCATCAGCGTGCCCGAATCCACCGGGGTCAGGAACAGTACGAAACCGATCACCACTGCGGCACCGGCCACATAGGGTGCGCCGGGCAGGTACTCCAGCAGCTTGAACAGGGCCATCGCGGCATCGTGCTGCGCCACCTGCCCCAGCACCGCCTGACCGTGGTTGAGCACCAGGTCGATGGCGGTGTTGCCGAAGATCGACAGCCACGCCAGTGTGAAGCCGAGCGGGATCAACAGCACGCCCATCACCACCTCGCGGATGGTGCGGCCGCGTGAGATGCGTGCCACGAACAGGCCCACGAACGGTGCCCAGGCGATCCACCACGCCCAGTAGAACAGCGTCCAGGAACCCATCCAGGCGCGGCCCTGCGGATCGTTGAGATACATGTCGAAGCTCTTGCGCACGAATGCGCCGAGATAGTCGCCCGTGTTCTGCATCAGGCCATCGAACAGATGCAGGGTCGGGCCGGTAACCAGCACGAACAGCAACAGCGCGCACAACAGCCGCACGTTGAGGTTGGACAGCCAGGCGATGCCCTTCTCGACACCCGCCACCACGCCGATGGTGGCCACCGCCATCATCACCAGCACGATCGCGACCAGCACCTGCGGTGTGTCCGGGATGTTGAACAGATAGACCAGGCCGGACTGCACCACCAGCGCACCGATGCCGAGATTGGTGACCATGGAGATCAGCGTGGCGAGGATGCCGAAGCCATCGACCATGTCGCCGATGCGGCCATGGATGCGCTCACCGAAGATCGGATACAGCGCCGAGCGCAATGCCAGCGGCAGGTTGCGGCGATAGGCGAAATAGCCCAGCGCCACGCCGACCAGCGCGTACAGTGCCCAACCATGCAGGCCCCAGTGCAGGAAGGTCAGCACCATCGCCTCACGGCCGGCCGCCACCGTGCCGCCCGGCTGGCCCGGCGGATTGAGGAAATGGTCCAGCGGCTCGTAGGCGCCGTAGTACAGCAGTGCGATACCGATACCCGCCGAGAACAGCATCGACACCCACGCGACGTAGCCGAAGGCCGGCGATTCCTCGTTGTGGCCCAGGCGGATACGGCCATAGGGCGAGAACGCCAGCCACAGCACGAATCCCAGGCACAGCACGACCAGCAGCATGTACCACGCGCCGAACGCGGCCGAGACCTCGGCCTGCGCCCATTGCAGCCAGTGCTCGCTGGCATCGGGATAGAGGACGGTGAGCAGCCCGAGAATGCCGATCGACACCGAGGAGCTGAGGAAGACAAAGCGGTTCAAGCGCAGGGGCGAGCGCTTGGGGTGAGCCTGGGAAGACATGGGATCGTCTCATCAGTCCGAAGGAGCACATGGGCGGGGCCGGACCGGGAAACCGGGCCCATGGCGTGGGGGCGCGAGCGCATCCTAGGGTTTATTGATTGAACGTTCAATCAATAAAAAGCATAATGACCGGCAACCCGACGCCCCGGGTCGCAATCCATGGAGAGACAATGCCGAAGAAAGGCGTGGAGCCGGTCCGTCGCGAACAGCTGATCCGGGCCACTTTCCAGACCATCGACGAAATGGGCATGGCCGATGCCACCGTCGCCACCATCGCCAGGAAGGCCGGGCTGTCCAGCGGCATCGTCGCCCATTACTTCGGCGACAAGGACGGCCTGCTCAACGCTGCGATGCGGCAGATCCTGCGCGAACTGCGGGACGCGGTCGCCCGCTGCCGGGCCGGGGTCGGCGACGATCCCCGCGACCAGCTGCGCGCGATCGTCGATGGCAACTTCGATGACAGCCAGATCAATGGCACCGCGATGCGTGTCTGGCTCACCTTCTGGGCCGCGAGCATGCACCAGCCGGAACTGGCGCGCCTGCAGCATGCCAACGACCAGCGCCTGTTCTCCAACCTGTGCCACCAGTTCAACCGCGTGCTGCCACGCCCACAGGCACTCCTCGCCGCCCGCGGACTGGCCGCGATGATCGATGGCCTCTGGCTGCGCGGCAGCCTGGTCGGCGGCGCCTTCGATGCTGACAAGGCCCGACGCATCGCCTACGGCTACATCGACTTCCAGTTGCAGGCCGACGCGCTATAAGCGCTTCAGCTTCCCGCCCCCTTTCGAGGAGTACGCCCCATGACCACCCTGCCCGTCCAACAGCTCTACATCCATGGCCGCCGGGTCGATGCCACCAGCGGCAAGACCTTCCGGACCGTCAACCCCGCCACCGGCGAGGTCATCGCCGAGGTGCAGGTCGCCAGCCAGGCCGACGTCGAACGCGCCGTCGAAAGCGCCACCGAAGGCCAGAAGGCATGGGCGGCAATGACCGCCATGGAACGCTCGCGCATCCTGCGCCGCGCCGTGGAGATCCTGCGCGAGCGCAATGACGAACTGGCCCGCCTGGAAACGCTCGATACCGGCAAGGCGCTGGCGGAAACCACCACGGTGGACATCGTCACCGGCGCCGACGTGCTGGAGTACTACGCCGGCCTGGCGACCGCCATCGAAGGCATCCAGCTGCCGCTGCGCGAATCCAGCTTCTTCTACACCCGCCGTGAACCGCTGGGCGTGGTCGCCGGCATCGGTGCCTGGAACTACCCGATCCAGATCGCCCTGTGGAAGTCGGCGCCGGCGCTGGCCGCCGGCAATGCGATGGTGTTCAAGCCGTCCGAGGTCACGCCGCTGACCGCCATCCGGCTTGCCGAGATCTACACCGAAGCCGGCGTTCCGGCTGGCGTGTTCAATGTCGTGCAGGGCCCCGGTCGCGAAATCGGCAACTGGCTCACCGAACATCCAGTGATCGAGAAGATCTCCTTCACCGGCGGCGTGGCCACCGGCAAGAAGGTGATGGCTGCGGCCGCCTCCTCCTCGCTGAAGGAAGTGACCATGGAACTGGGCGGCAAGTCGCCGCTGGTGATCTGCGATGACGCCGATCTCGACCGCGCCGCCGACATCGCGGTGATGGCCAATTTCTTCAGCTCCGGCCAGGTGTGCACCAATGGCACCCGCGTGTTCGTGCCGCGCGGGATGCTGGCCGCGTTCGAGGCCGCCGTGGTCGAACGCGTCAAGCGCATCCGCATCGGCGACCCGATGGCCGCGGACACCAACTTTGGCCCGCTGACCAGCTTCCCGCACATGGAAAACGTGCTGCGCTACATCGAAAGCGGCAAGACCGAAGGCGCGCGCCTGCTGATCGGCGGCGGCCGTGCCAACGACGGCACGCTGGCCCAGGGCGCCTATGTGCTGCCGACCGTGTTCTCCGACTGCCGCGACGACATGACCATCGTCAAGGAAGAAATCTTCGGGCCGGTCATGAGCATCCTTGCCTATGACAGCGAAGATGAAGTGGTCCGCCGCGCCAACGACACCACCTTCGGCCTTGCCGCCGGCGTGGTCAGCAAGGACATCAGCCGCGCCCACCGCATCATCCATCGCCTGGAAGCCGGCATCTGCTGGATCAACACCTGGGGCGAATCGCCAGCCGAAATGCCGGTGGGTGGCTACAAGGAGTCCGGCGTCGGCCGCGAGAACGGCCTCTCGACCCTGGGCCATTACACCCGCATCAAGTCGGTGCAGGTCGAACTGGGCGACTACGCCAGCGTGTTCTGAGCCGCGCCCCTCGTCCGGCCACCGCGCCGATCCGACATTCCGCCGGGATGCCTGCGTGCAGCGTGTCCCGGCCTGAAGGAGAACAACCATGAGCACCCATAACGAGTACGACTACATCATCATCGGCGCCGGTTCGGCCGGCAACGTGCTGGCCACCCGCCTGACCGAAGATGCCGATGTCAGCGTACTGCTGCTGGAAGCGGGTGGCCCGGACTACCGGCTCGACTTCCGCACCCAGATGCCGGCCGCGCTGGCGTTTCCGCTGCAGGGCAAGCGCTACAACTGGGCCTACAAGACCGATCCCGAGCCCTTCATGAACAACCGCCGCATGGACTGCGGCCGTGGCAAGGGCCTGGGCGGCTCGTCGCTGATCAACGGCATGTGCTACATCCGCGGCAACGCGATGGACTACGACAACTGGGCGAGCATGCCCGGCCTGGACGACTGGACCTATCTGGACTGCCTGCCCTACTTCCGCAAGGCCGAGACCCGCGACATCGGCCCCAACGATTACCACGGGGGCGATGGCCCGCTGCGGGTGACCACTCCCAAGGCCGGCAACAACGAGCTGTTCGCGGCCATGGTTGAAGCCGGGGTGCAGGCAGGCTATCCGCGCACCGATGATCTCAACGGCTACCAGCAGGAAGGCTTCGGTCCGATGGACCGCACGGTCACGCCGAAGGGCCGCCGTTCCAGCACCGCCCGCGGCTACCTGGACCTGGCCAGGCCGCGCCCGAACCTGACCATCGTGACCCATGCACTGACCGATCGCATCCTGTTCTCCGGCAAGCGTGCGGTCGGCGTGCAGTGGCTGCACAATGACCAGCCGCAGCGTGCCACTGCCCGCCGCGAAGTGCTGTTGTGCGGCGGCGCCATCGCCTCGCCGCAGATCCTGCAGCGCTCCGGCGTGGGCCCGGCCGATCTGCTGCGCAGCCTCGACATCGACCTGGTCCATCACCTGCCGGGCGTCGGCGCCAATCTGCAGGATCATCTGGAGATGTATCTCCAGTACGAATGCAAGAAGCCGGTATCGCTGGCGCCGGCGCTGAAGCTGTACAACCAGCCGGCAATCGGCGCCGAATGGCTGTTCCTGGGCACCGGTATCGGCGCCAGCAACCAGTTCGAGGCCGGCGGCTTCATCCGCAGCGATGCCGAGTTCGACTGGCCCAACCTGCAGTATCACTTCCTGCCGGTGGCCATCAACTACAACGGTTCCAATCCGATCAAGGCACACAGCTTCCAGATGCATGTCGGCTCGATGCGCTCGCCCAGCCGTGGCCGCATCCATGTCCGCTCCAAGGATCCGCGCGAGCATCCGAGCATCCTGTTCAACTACATGTCGCACGACCAGGACTGGCGCGAGTTCCGCGCGGCGATCCGCATCACCCGCGAGATCTTCGCGCAGCCGGCACTGGCGCCGTACAGTGGTCGCGAGATTTCGCCGGGCAGTGCACTGCAGACCGACGCGCAGATCGACGCGTTCGTCCGTGAGCATGCGGAAACGGCGTACCACCCGTCCTGCTCCAACAAGATGGGCCACGCCGATGATCCGATGGCGGTGGTGGACGGCCAGGGCCGCGTGCATGGTCTGGAGGCCCTGCGCATCGTCGACGCCTCGATCATGCCGCAGGTGGTGACCGGCAATCTCAACGCGCCGACCATCATGATCGCCGAGAAGCTCGCCGACGTGATCCGCGGCCGTGCGCCGCTGCCGCGCAGCACCGCGCCCTATTACAAGGCCAACGGTGCGCCGGTGCGCAGGCAGGGCTGAGCACAGCACGCATCCTGAAACACCCGCCGGGCATGGCCCCGCGCTGCCGGATCGGTGGCGCGGGGCCATGCCCGGCGGCGTTTGACGCGATCGCACAGGCCGTCGCGCGATGCCCTCTTCGCGTTTCCCCTACGGCGGGGTATGCTGCAATGACCGGCCGCTGTCAGTACGCTCAGGGCCGGACCCAACAATCACGATTCCTGGAGGGGGAATATGAGTCTGGATCGTCCCTGGCTGCAGAGCTATCCGAAAGGCGTTCCCGCCGAGATCGACGTCAACGAATTCCATTCGGTAGCCTCCGTCTTCGACGCCTCCGTCGCCAAGTACCGCGACCGCCCCGCCTACTCCAGTTTCGGCAAGGTGATCACCTATGGCGAGACCGATGCGCTGGTTGACCAGTTCGCGGCCTACCTGCTGGGTGAGCTCAAGCTCAAGAAGGGCGACCGCGTCGCCCTGATGATGCCCAACTGCCTGCAGTACCCGGTCGCCACCTTCGGCGTGCTGCGTGCCGGCCTGACCGTGGTCAACGTCAACCCGCTGTATACCGCGCGCGAACTCAAGCACCAGCTGGTCGACGCCGGCGCCTCGGTGCTGGTGGTGGTCGACAACTTCGGCGACACCGTACAGCAGGTCATCGCCGATACACCGGTCAGGCAGGTGGTCACCACCGGCCTGGGCGATCTGCTCGGCGCGAAGGGCAAGATCGTCAACTTCGTGCTGAAGTACGTCAAGAAAATGGTGCCCAACTACCACGTCAAGGGCGCCATCCGCTTCAAGCAGGCACTCAAGCTCGGCAGCCGCCACACCCTGCCCAAGGTCGAGATCGACCACGACGACGTGGCGTTCCTGCAGTACACCGGCGGCACCACCGGCGTGGCCAAGGGCGCGATGCTGACCAACCGCAACCTGATCGCCAACATGCAGCAGGCTTCGGCATGGCTGTCGACCTCCGGCATCGAGCCGGGCAAGGAAGTGATCATCACCGCGCTGCCGCTGTACCACATCTTCGCGTTGACCGCGAACGGCCTGGTCTTCATGAAGTTCGGCGGCTGCAATCACCTGATCACCAATCCGCGCGACATGAAGGGCTTCGTCAAGGAGCTCAAGGGCACGCGCTTCACCGCCATCACCGGTGTCAACACGCTGTTCAACGGTCTGCTCAATACGCCCGGTTTCGATGAGATCGATTTCTCGTCGGTGAAGTTCACCCTGGGCGGCGGCATGGCGGTACAGCGCGCTGTGGCCGAACGCTGGAAGAAGGTTACCGGAGTGACCCTGGTCGAGGCCTACGGCCTGACCGAAACCTCGCCGGCCGCCTGCATCAACCCGCTTACCCTGCCGGAGTACAACGGCTCCATCGGCCTGCCGATCCCGTCCACCGATGCGTGCATCAAGGACGACAACGGCAACATCCTGCCCCTGGGCGACGTGGGTGAGCTGTGCATCAAGGGCCCGCAGGTGATGAAGGGGTACTGGCAGCGCCCCGAAGAGACCGCCCAGGCGATCGACAGCGACGGCTGGCTGCATACCGGCGACATGGCGAAGATGGATGAACGTGGCTTCTTCTACATCGTCGACCGCAAGAAGGACATGATCCTGGTGTCCGGCTTCAATGTGTATCCGAACGAAGTCGAAGACGTCATCGCGATGATGCCGGGCGTGCTGGAAGTGGCCGCCGTCGGCGTGCCGGACGAGAAGTCCGGCGAAGTGGTCAAGGTGGTGATCGTGAAGAAGGATCCGAACCTGACCGCCGAAATGGTCAAGGAGCATGCCCGGGCAAATCTGACCGGTTACAAGCACCCGCGCATCGTGGAGTTCCGCAAGGAACTGCCGAAGACCAATGTCGGCAAGATCCTCCGTCGCGAGCTGCGCGATACGCCCGCGCAGTAAGGGTTTCCACGGTTCGACGCAGATCAGGGCCCCGCCGGCGACGGCGGGGCCCTTTTCGTTGCCGGCCAGCGCGGGCAGTGGCCGCTTGCAGGCGGTTCACGAGCGGTGCATAGAATCACTCGCCACCGCGCGTTCCGCCCACTCCCTCACATTCCATCTCTCCGTCCGCTCTGCGGTTGGCCGGACGGTCACTCGGAGAACACCCATGTCTGCAGTACGCCCCATCATCACCCGCCCGTCGCAGCACCCCACCCTGCGCATCACCGAGGAAGCCGAACGGGATGTCTACTGGATCCACATGCACGCCAACCTGGTCAACCAGCCGGGCCGCCCGTGCTTTACCTCACGCCTGGTGGACGACATCGTCGACTATCAGCGTGAACTGGGAGACCGTCTCAGTGCCGCCCACGTCCTCTCGCCTCACGTGGTTCTGGCCTCCGATAGTGACGTATTCAACCTGGGCGGCGACCTGGAACTGTTCTGCCGCCTGATCCGCGAGGGCGACCGTGCCCGCCTGCTCGACTATGCGCAGCGTTGCGTGCGCGGCGTGCATGCGTTCCATGCCGGGCTGGGCGCACGCGCCCACAGCATCGCGCTGGTCCAGGGCAACGCACTGGGCGGCGGCTTCGAGGCCGCGCTGAGCTGCCACACCATCGTCGCCGAAGAAGGCGTGCTGATGGGACTGCCGGAGGTGCTGTTCGACCTGTTCCCGGGCATGGGCGCCTACTCCTTCCTGTGCCAGCGGGTCAGCCCGCGGCTGGCCGAGAAGATCATGCTGGAGGGCAACCTCTACACCGCCCGGCAGTTGAAGGACATGGGCCTGGTGGATGTCGTCGTGCCAGCGGGCGAAGGCGTTGCGGCGGTCGAACAGGTGATCCGGGACAGCCGGCGCATTCCGCACGCCTGGGCGGCGATGCGCGAAGTGAACGAGATCGCCACCATGGTGCCGCTGCACGAAATGATGCGCATCACCGAGATCTGGGTCGACACCGCCATGCAACTGGGCGAGAAGTCGCTGCGGACCATGGACCGGCTGGTCCGCGCCCAGGCCCGCCGCAATGGCGAGGCGGGCTGACAGACCTCGCGGTCAGGAAGGCGTGCGTTCCCCGTCGTCGCGTTGCTGGATGCCTGCGACACGGGACGCCAGCGCTTTCCTGCCGACGCGCAGTGCACCCACCAGGCTGGACAGGCGCATTGTCCATTCGGCCTTCAATTGCCAGTCGGCCATGCGCATCATCTCGCCACTGGCGGCAGCAACCTGGACCAGGCCCAGGTTGCTCGCCACGCCGCGCAGGGCGTGGGCGTGCTCGCGGAAGTCCTCCCAGTCCAGCCGCTCGCCACAGGCCTGCATCTGCGCCATGCTCGCGTCCACATCCACCAGGCACTGGTCGATGAACTTGCGTTCGAAGCCATCGCCCATGCCCAGTGACGCCAGCTCGTCCAGCACGGCGGTGTCGAGTACGCCGTCACCGACCTCCATGGCCGGTACCGACTGGATACCCGGCTCGGTACGCGTGTTGGCGGCCACATCGGCCAGCACCTCCAGCAGACGCGTCGCGACGACCGGCTTGGCCAGGAATGCACGTGCACCTGCCTGTTCACAGCGCAGGATGGATTCCGGGGTGACATCGGCACTGAGCACCATCACCGGCACATACGGCAGGCCGCTGGCCTGCATCACCCGCAGCTGCTTGAGCAGGTCCAGCCCGCTCATCCCGGGCATGTGCAGGTCAACGATGGCTGCGTCGTAACTGGCCTGTTCGAGAGCGTCGAGCACCTCGACCCCGCCGTTGACACAGGTGACCTTGTGGCCGGCCTTCTCCAGCAACCGCTGCAGCACCATGCGGTTGGCGGCATGGTCATCGGCAACCAGCACCCGCAGGCTGCGTACGCGGGCCCGATGGCGCAGGAACGGATTGGAGAACGCAATGACATTGCCGCCCTCTGGCGGCTCGCCCTGCACGTCCGGGGTCGGTGCCACGTCCAGCGCGATTTCCACCCAGAACACGCTGCCGCGCGGCATGTTCGGCAGGTAACCGACCTGCCCGCCCATCGATTCGACCAGTCCCTTGGCGATCGCCGTCCCCAGGCCGGTGCCTTCATGGCGGCGGGCCAGGCCGACGTCGGCCTGCTCGAAGGCGTTGAACAGGCGGCTGCGCAGGGCCACGGGTACGCCGATGCCACTGTCGCGGATCTCGAAACGCAGCCGGGCACGCTCGCTGCCACGCTCGTCATGGCTGCTGACACGCAGATGGACGAAGCCACTGTCGGTGAATTTCACCGCGTTGCCCATCAGGTTGAGCAGGATCTGCTGCAGATGGCCGGCGTCGCCGAACAACCGTGGCGGAACGTTGTCGTCCACGTCGACGCGATATTCCAGTGACTTGGAACGCGTCTGCGGGGTGAGGATCAGGTTGATCGCCTGCAGCACGTCGGCCAGCGCGAACTCATGCCATTCCACCCGGACCTTGCCGGCCTCGATCGCCGAGATGTCCAGCACCTCCTCCACCAGCGCCAGCAGGCTGCGGGTGGACGCCTGGATGGTGCTGAGGCACTCGCGCTGCTCGTCATCCAGCCGCGTGGTGGCCAGCACTTCGGTCATGCCGGCCAGGCCGTTGAGCGGGGTACGGAATTCGTGGCTCATGTTCGCCAGGAAACGGCTCTTGGCTTCGTTGGCCTGGCGCGCCTCGGCCACCGCACGGGTCAAGGCATGCAGCAGCGAATCGAAGTACAGCGGAATCGCGCCCAGGCCCAGCAGCAGGCCCCAGCCGAGGTAGTCGTGGCTGCGCCAGTAGGGCGACAGCATCACGGTGCACAGGAAGGCCAGGCACCCCATTGCGGTTGCCACCCGCAGGTAGGTGCTGCCGTAGCGCATGCCGTTGCCGATCGTGACCCACAGCATCACTGCGTACAGCGGGGCTGCCGGCTCACCCTGGATGGTCATGATCCAGGCCATGCAGGTGTAGTCGGTCAGCATGCCGATCACGCGGCGGACGTGCGACACCCCGGGATCGACCAGGATCGCCACCAGCAGGCCGGCCGAAATGGCCAGCTCGAAGGCGAGGATCAGCCACGTCGTGGTCAGCGTCTCGCCATCCGCGCCCAGGTAGCGCCAGCCCAGATAGCTGATGAACAGCGCGGTGATCACGATGCGGATCAGGTTCTGCGCGTGCTCGCTGTCCTCGCGTCCGGACAGCCGCTGCTTCACCCAGGCCAGCAGCGACCGGGCCGGGGAGGATTCAACGGCAGGGGTGTCCATGGGGGGATGTCGCATCCGTCGTCGCAGCAGGGAGGAGCAGCACAGCGGAACCGCTACCAGGCCCAGCCACAGGGGCACGGCCAGGCTGGGGTTGTCGTGCCAGTAGGGTGTCAACAGCACGGTGGTACCGAAGCTGACCAGGGCCATGGCGATCGCCGCGCCCAGGTAGCGGTTGCCGAAGCGCAGGCCATTGCCCACCGTGACCCACATCACCACCGCATAGACCCAGGCCAGAGGCTCGCCCATCTGCACCATGCCGACCGTCATCAACCCATAGTCGGCGACCATGCCGACCACCCTGCGCGCATCGGAGCGCCCCGGCTTCCACAGCAACCAGGCGAACAGCAGCAGGGATATCGACAGCCCGGTCAACACGGTCACGAGCACGCCCTGGTACTGCTCCAGGCGATGCATCCGCGCCCCGGACAGCAGTACGTAAACCAGGATCAGCGAGATCAGGGCGATCCGCACGATCACCTGTCCGTGCTCGGAGTCGGGCCGCTGCGACAGCCGGCGCTTCAGCCGTGCGAACAGGTCCTGCATCTCATCCACCCGGTCGCGTGGAGGCCGTCGAGTGCTGCGCGCAGATGTCCAGCAGTTGCTGGCGGCCCCGCAGCAGCGCATCCACGCAGCGGGGGTCGAACAGGCGGCCGCGCTGGGCATACAGATAGGCCAGCGTTGCTTCCATCGTCCAGGCTTCCTTGTACGGACGTGGGGAAATCAGGGCGTCGAAGACATCGGCGACGGCAACGATGCGCGCTTCCAGTGGAATCGCTTCGCCGACCAGCCCATCGGGGTAGCCGCTGCCGTCGTAGCGTTCATGGTGGCGCAGCGCGATCAGCGCACCGACCTGGATGAAGCGGTTCTGGCTGCCGCTGAGCAGTTCATGGCCGATGCGCGGGTGCCGGCGCATGATGGCCAGTTCCTCTTCATTGAGCTTGCCCTGCTTGAGCAGCACCGCATCGGGTATGGCGATCTTGCCCATGTCGTGCAGGGGCGCCGCCATCTCGATCAGCCGCACCTCGTCTTCCGGCAGGCCCAGCTGCTCGGCGATCAGCCCGGCCACGCGGGCCATCCGTTCCAGGTAGGCACTGGTGCCCGCGTCACGAAACTCGATCGCACGAGCCAATCGCGACAAGGTCTCGCGCTCCCGCTCCTCGACCTCGTGCATGCTGGCGAGCAGGCGCTGCTCCAGTGACAGCGCGCGCTGTTTCACGTTCTCGGTCTGCTGGCGCAGCTGCAGCAGGTTGTAGCAACGCGCCCGCAGTTCGCGCGGGCGGATCGGCTTGACCAGGAAGTCGATCACGCCCGCCTCCAGCGCGGCCTGGCGGATCGGCTCGTCGCCCACCACGGTGATCAGGATCACGGGGATGTCGCGATGCTTGGGCAGGCGCCGGAAGCGGCGGGCGAACTCCAGCCCGTCCATTTCCGGCATGCGGTAGTCGAGCAGCAGCAGGTCGACCGGGTGCGATTCGCACCAGGCCAGCGCGGTCAGAGGATCGCCGAAGTCATGCACGCTCAGCTCCGGCGCGATGTCCTCGATGACGTGCCGCAGCATCGTCCGCGCGGAGGTCTGGTCATCGACGATGACGATGTTCAACGTGTACTCCGCCTGGTTTGTCGACCACGCTTGGTCATCAGCAGGCGTGGAAACGCCGCCGCTGCGCACGCTGGCACCCTGCATCGGACTGACTCCCGTGTCATGCGTCCCGGTTCATGATCGTGGTCACACTGTGAAGCGGGCTCTCCACATTGCGCTCTTCCCCGTCACCGATCAAGCCATAGCCGGTGTCAAGGTAGTGCAATTACGATACGCCGAGTGCCAGAGACGTCAATTGCGCCGTCCCGTTTCGAGACGGCGCGCACAAACGGGAGTCACAAAACCCCGGCTCAGTGCTCCGGACGCATGTACGGGAACAGCAGCACGTCGCGGATGGAGCTGCTGCCGGTCAGCAGCATCACCAGGCGGTCGACGCCGATGCCGAGGCCGCCGGTCGGCGCCATGCCGTACTCCAGCGCGCGGATGTAGTCGGCGTCGTAGTGCATGGCCTCGTCGTCGCCCCCCTCCTTGGCGGCCACCTGGGCCTGGAAACGCTGGGCCTGATCCTCCGGGTCGTTCAGCTCGGAGAAGCCGTTGGCCAGCTCCTTGCCGTTCACGAACAGCTCGAAGCGATCGGTGTAGCCGGGGTCGTTGTCGTTGGCACGGGCGAGCGGCGAGACCTCCACCGGATGATCGGTGATGAAGGTGGGCTGGATCAGGGTGTGCTCGACGGTGGCTTCGAAGATCTCCAGCAGCAGCTTGCCCCAGCCGTAGGAGGGCTTGACCTTGATCTTCAGGCGCTCGCAGTGCCGCAGGAGCGCATCACGGTCGGTGCAGTCGGCGGCGGAAATCTCCGGATTGTGGTGCCGCACTGCCTCGTCCATGCGCCAGCGGCGGAACGCCGGGCCCAGATCGATCTTCGCGCCGTCCCACTCCACTTCGGTAGTGCCGTTCACCGTCCTGGCCACGTCCCGGATCACGCCCTCGGTCAGGTCCATGATCTCGTTGTACGTGGCGTAGGCCTCGTACAGCTCCATCATGGTGAATTCCGGGTTGTGCCGGGTGCTGACGCCTTCATTGCGGAAATTGCGGTTGATTTCGTACACCCGCTCCAGGCCACCGACCGTCAGGCGCTTCAGGTACAGCTCCGGCGCCACGCGCAGGTACAGGTCCAGGTCAAGCGCGTTGTGGTGGGTGGTGAACGGCTTGGCCGTCGCACCGCCGGGGATGTAATGCATCATCGGCGTCTCGACTTCGAGGAAGTCGCGGTTGTCCAGCCACGCGCGCATCGCACGGATGATCTTCGAGCGCTTGATGAACACCGCGCGCGACTCCGGGGTCACGATCAGATCGACGTAGCGCTGGCGGTAGCGCTGCTCGACGTCGGCCAGGCCATGCCACTTGTCCGGAAGCGGACGCAGCGACTTGGTCAGCAGTCGGATCGTTGCGGCCTTGACCGACAGTTCGCCGGTGCGGGTCCGGGTCAGGCCGCCCTCGACGGCGATGATGTCACCCACGTCCCAGCCCTTGAAGGCAGCGTAGTCATCGCCCAGGGCCGCACCTTGCAGGAACAGCTGGATGCGGCCGGATTCGTCCTGGATCTGGGCGAAGCTGGCCTTGCCCATGATGCGCTTGGCCATCAGGCGTCCGGCCATGCGCACCTGGCGGCCATTGGCTTCCAGGGCCTCGGCGGTCCAGGTTTCGGCATCGCCGTATTCGTCCTGCAGCTGGCCGGCGAAATCCTCGCGACGGAAGTCGTTCGGGTACGCGATCCCCTTCCCGCGCAGCGCTTTGAGTTTCTCGCGGCGCTCGGCGATCAACTTGTTTTCGTCGACGGAAGGGGTTTCGGTAGCTTCGCTCATGGATCTGCGGGAATCGTGTAGTTGGGGGAGTCTTGCGCCCGGCACAGCCGGCTGCACAGCATAGCAAAACCACCCTCCCCCGGCCCTGGCCGGCGCCCACGGCCCGGTAGCGCCGGGCCATGCCCGGCGGTCAGTCGGCAGGAATCCCCGGGCGTGGCCCGGCGCTACCCGCCCCCGTGACTACGCGTTCCCCGGGAACGCCCGGCGCAGCTCATCCACCAGAACCCGCTCGTTTTCCGAGTAGTCAATCGGTACCGACACCAGATGCACCCCGCCTTCGTTGAACGCCGCCTCCAGGGTCGGGATGAACTGGTCGATGGCCGTCACTTCGTGGCCCTTGCAGCCATAGGCCTCGGCGTACCTGACGAAGTCCGGATTGCCGAAGGTCATCCCATAGTCGGTGAAGCCATCCACCGCCTGCTTCCAACGGATCATGCCGTAGGCACCATCGTTGAGGATCAGCACCACCAGGTTCAGCCCCAGCCGCCGTGCGGTTTCCAGTTCCTGGCTGTTCATCATGAAGCCGCCGTCGCCACACACCGCCAGCACCCGGCGCTGCGGGTACAGGATCGAGGCCATGATCGCCGAGGGCAGGCCCGCGCCCATCGTGGCAAGTGCATTGTCCAGCAGCAGCGTATTGGCTACCTGGGTGCGGTAATTGCGCGCGAACCATATCTTGTACATGCCGTTGTCCAGCGCCACGATGCCGTCGGGTGGCATCACCCGGCGCACGTCGTGGACCAGCCGCTGCGGGGTGAACCCGGCCTCTTCGGCGCGGTCGGCGAGATGGTCGAGGATGGTGGCGCGCAGCGGCAGCAGCGCATCGGCATGGGCCACCTGGCCTTCGATGCGGTCGGCCAGCTGGGTCAGCGAGCGGCCGATATCGCCGATCACTTCCACCTGCGGGAAGTAGACCTGCTCGACCGCCGCCTGCGAATAGCCGATGTGGATGACGGTCGGGCCGCCGGGCCGCATCACGAATGGTGGCTTCTCGGTCACTTCATGGCCGATGGTGACGATCACGTCGGCCTGGTCGATGGCCATGTGCACATAGTCGCGCTCGGTCAGCGCGGCCGTCCCCATGTACAAGCCTGATCCGCCCGCCACCGCACCCTTGCCCATCTGCGTGGTGAAGAAGGGAATGCCGGCACGCAGTACGAAGGCTGACAGCGCCTCGCTGGACTGCGGCCGTGACGCCGCGGAGGCGATCATCAGCAGCGGACGCTTCGCATTGCGGATGATCTGCGCGGCGCGATCGAGCGCCTCGGGACTGGCGATCGGTCGATCCACCGCATGCGTCGGGATCAAGGCCACATCCTCGACTTCAGTGGCCGCGATGTCCTCCGGCAGTTCCAGCAGGACCGGGCCCGGACGTTCTTCCTGGGCGACACGGAATGCCTCGCGGACGATGGTCGGGATGGTCCGCGCCGATACGATCTGCCGCGCCTGCTTGGTCAGCGGCTTCATCGTGCTGACGATGTCGACGATCTGGAAGCGCGCCTGCTTGCTGGCGACGATGCCCTTCTGCCCGGTGATCATGATCACCGGCCATGCGCCCAGCAGCGCGTAGGCCGCACCGGTGGTGAAGTTGAGGGCGCCCGGGCCGAGCGTGGCCAGGCACACGCCCGGCTTGCCGGTCAGGCGTCCGTAGGTGGCCGCCATGAACACCGCCGCCTGCTCATGGCGGGTGATGACCAGCTCGATGCTGGAATGGCGCAGCGACTCGACGACATCGAGGTTCTCTTCGCCGGGAATACCGAAAATACGTTCGACGCCCTCGTTCTCGAGCGCCGCGACAAGCAGATCTGAACCCTTGGACATGGGAATGCCGTCCCTCTTCACTGGACTGGTGGTGGATCGTTACAGGAAGGATGCAAGCCGTGCGTCAACGACGGTCGAACCACACGGTCTGCGCGTTCACGAACTCGCGGATGCCGAAATGCGACAGCTCGCGGCCGAAGCCACTCTTCTTCACGCCACCGATCGGCACGCGCGGGTCGGACGCGGAGAAGCCGTTGACGAACACGCCCCCAGTCTGCAGCCGGCGCGCCAGCCGCATCGCGCGCTCGCGATCGCCGCTCCACAGGTTGCCGCTGAGGCCGAATTCGCTCTGGTTGGCCAGCTCCACCGCATGATCGGCATCGCGTGCGCGGCTGATCGAAGCCACCGGGCCGAAGGTTTCGGTATCGAAGGCCTGCATGCCCGGCTCGACACCGGCCAACACCGTGGGGGCATAGAAGCTGCCTGGACGATCCAGCTGATGACCACCGACCAGCAGCTGCGCGCCGGCCTCGACGGATGCACGCACCTGCGCATCGAGCTGCTCGAGCAGGTCCTGCCGGGCCATGGGACCGATGCGGTTGCCGGGTTCACGTCCATCACCGATGGTCAGCGCCTGCACCTTCGCGCAGAACTGCGACACGAAGCGGTCGTACACACCGTCTTCGACGATGATGCGCTTGCCGGCGATGCAGACCTGGCCGGTGTTCTGGAAGCGCGAGGCGAGTGCCGCATCCACCGCCGCGTCGAGATCGGCATCGTCCAGCACGATGAAGGGATCCGAGCCCCCCAGTTCCAGCACCACCTTCTTCAATGCCTGCCCGGCCTGCGCGGCAATGCTGCGGCCCGCGCCGACGCTGCCGGTCAGGGTGACGGCAGCGATGCGGTCATCGGCGATGGCACGGCTGGTGCCCTCACGGCTGATGTTGGCGGCGATGAAGGTGCCTTCCGGCAGGCCCGCGTCGCGCCAGGCGGCATCCAGCAGATGGGCGGTGCCGACGATGTTCTCGGCCGGCTTGAGCAGGAAACCATTGCCACCCATCAGGATCGGCACTGCTGCGCGCATCACCTGCCAGTACGGGAAATTCCAGGGCATGATGCCCAGCACCACGCCCAGTGGCAGGTAGGACACGTAGGCCTTGTCATCGGGAACCTGCGTCGGCTCGTCGCGCAGGTACTGTGCGCCGTTGTCCGCATACCACTCGCAGAGCACCGCGCACTTCTCGATCTCCGCCAACGATTCGACGTGGACCTTGCCCATCTCGGCCGTGGCCAGCGCCGCAAGCGATTCGCGGTCGCGGCGCAGGACCGCGGCCATCGCACGCAGGACATCGGCGCGCTGCTCCAGCGACTGCGCGCTCCAGGCGGCAAAGCCGGCCTGGCCTCGGTCGAGGATCACCTCCAGCTCGGCGTCGGTAACGAAGGGATGGCGGGCGATTTCCTGGCCGGTGGCCGGATCGAGGGAAATCGCAATGGCGGGGGCAGCGGACATGCAGGGCTCCTGTTGTCTCGGCAACGGGCCGATTGCCCGTCTCCTGTCACGAATGTGGACCCGAAGCTGCCGCGCAACAAGGCGTCTGCTTATCCTGTGACCTGCACTTACCTGCCTGAATGGGGTTGTCGGCAGGGCTGTGCCCTGCCCCTAAGCCACGCCAAGCCACAGCCAAGCCACAGCCAAGCCACAGCAGAAGCTGGTTTCCTGCGGGATGGCGGGGTGGGGCCGATGGCGGGAGACGCCGTGAACCCATCCATGGGGGCTTGGCCGCGGCATCCATGCCGCGGACACTCCCGCCATCGGCCCCACCCCGCCTTCGACAGTTTCCCGCGATCTGTCGGAACGGATCCGGCTCCAAATGAATTTCGATATCTGACAGATGTGTCGACCAAGGTCGACACCCACCCACAGCCGCGGGAAATTGTCAGAGGCGGGGCGGCGTCGGAGTGCGGGGTGTCAGCCGCATGGATGCGGCTGCCAAGCCCCCATGGATGGGTTCACGGCGTCCCCGCACTCCGACGCCGCCCCGCCATCCCACGGAATGCACGCTGTTGCTGTTGCTGTTGCTGTTGCTGTTGCTTGAAGCCTCTGCGGGTGCAGGGCGCAGCCCTGCCGACCCACCTACTTTCGCGGCAGGTAGGTGACCAATGACAGGTCGTGCCGGCTCTCCGGCACCAGCGCCACATACTGCAGGTCCAGCAACCCGCGCGTGGGGTGGTTCAGCTTCTTCGCCCCCTCGTCGAAGCGGCGCACATCATGCTCCGGCCACCACTGCCTGAACGTATCGCTGTGGGCAGCGATGTCCTCGGCCAGCGCCAGGAAGGGCGCCTTGTCCTGCGCCTGCGCCATCGCCGCGCGGAAGCCGGCCAGCAGGCCCCGGGCCATCTCCTCCCAGTTGAGGATCAACGTGCGATAGGGCGGATACAGGAACATCAGCCGCAGCGTGTTGCGCTCATGCGGCGCCAGCTGGCTGTAGTCGACGAACAGTTCGGCAATGGCCGGATTCCAGGCCAGGATGTCGAAACGGGTGTTGCGTACGTAGGCCGGAATCGGCTGCATCGCGTCCACCAGCTGGCGCAGGCCATCGGTCACGCTTTCATCTGGCGACTCCAGCGGAACGCCATAGCCGGACAGCGCGAACGCGTACGCGCGCTCGTCATCGCTCATCCGCAATACCCGGGCCAGGCGCTCGAGCACTTCCGGCGACGCACGCACTTCACGTCCCTGCTCGATCCAGGTGTACCAGCTGACACTGACCCCCACCGCCAGCGCCACTTCCTCGCGCTTCAGGCCGGGGGTACGCCGGCGCCCGGCCGGCAGGCCCAGCGTGGCCGGGTCGACACGGGCGCGGCAGGCCTTGAGGAAACCGCCGAGCTCCCTGCGTTCACTCTCGCTGCGCATCATCGCCCTCCGTTGCGGAAGGCGATGATATCGGCGCAGGCGTGCGCATCAGGCATCGACGCGCTTGGACCCCACGGCCAGGCCGGCCTTCAGGCTGGCCTCGACGAACTCATCGAGGTCACCATCGAGCACCTTCTGCGTATCGGAACGCTCGATGCCCGTGCGCAGATCCTTGATGCGGCTCTGATCAAGCACGTAATTGCGGATCTGGCTGCCCCAGCCGATGTCGGACTTGGTCGCCTCCACGGCATCCTTCTCCGCGTTGCGCTTCTGGATCTCGAGCTCGTAGAGCTTTGCGGCCAGCATCTTCATCGCGTTGTCGCGGTTCTGGTGCTGGCTGCGGCCGGTCTGGCACGCCACCACGATGTTGGTCGGAATGTGCGTGATACGCACCGCCGACTCGGTCTTGTTGACGTGCTGACCACCCGCGCCGGACGAACGGTAGACATCGGTGCGCAGATCGGCCGGGTTGATGGTGATGTCGATGTTGTCGTCGATCTCCGGCGACACGAACACCGAGGTGAAGCTGGTGTGGCGACGGTTGTCCGAGTCGAACGGCGACTTGCGCACCAGGCGGTGCACGCCGGTCTCGGTCTTCAACCAGCCATAGGCATAGTCGCCTTCCACGCGCAGGGTGGCTGACTTGATGCCCGCCACATCACCGCCGGAGACTTCCATCAGCTCGGTCTTCCAGCCACGTGATTCGCACCAGCGCAGGTACATGCGCAGCAGGATCTCGGCCCAGTCCTGGGCTTCGGTACCACCGGCACCGGCCTGGATGTCAACGAATGCGGCAGCGTTGTCCATCTCGCCGGAGAACATGCGCTGGAACTCCAGCTTCTCGACGTGCGACTGGTGCTTGTCCAGATCGGCAACCACGGCCAGCGCGGTGTCCTCGTCCTGCTCGGACTCGGCCAGCTCCAGCAGCTCGGTCGCATCCTTCAGGCCATCGAGCACCGAGGCGATGCCGCCCACGGTCTTTTCCAGGCTGGAGCGCTCGCGCCCCAGGTTCTGGGCGTACTCGGCGTTGTTCCAGACGTCGGGGTTTTCAAGCTCCCGCGTTACTTCTTCAAGACGCTCTTTCTTGGCGTCGTAGTCAAAGATACCCCCGAAGCGACAGCACGCGATCAGTCAGATCGGTGATGCGCTGGCGGACAGGATTCAGTTCGATCATGTCGGCGGTCGTGCGTTCAAAAAATGACTGTCAATGATAACGCAGGCGCCCGGCGGGCGGCGAGGCACCCCCAGCGGCCCGGCCGGCCGCTGGACACGGGGCGGGCTGAAGCCGGTAGACTTCCCGGCCGCCGCGGCAACAGGGGGACGCGCGGCCCATCCCAATCCAAGGAGCACCATTTCAATGAAGATCATGCGTTCCACCCTGTGCCTGGCCGCCTGCCTGCTGGCCGCCAATGCCTCGGCCATCGACCTGAAGGGCCTGACCAGCACCGGCCTGAAGGCCGGCAAGGCGCTGACCCTGTCCGACGCAGAGGTCTCGGCGGCCGCCGACCAGGCCTGCGCCTACATGGACAAGGAGAACCAGCTGGCACCCGCCAACGATCCCTATGCCCAGCGCCTGGCCAAGATCACCCAGGGGCTCGCCAACGAGGACGGCCTGAACCTGAACTTCAAGGTCTACCGGACCGCCGATGTCAACGCCTGGGCGATGGCCAACGGCTGTGTCCGCGTCTATACCGGCCTGATGGACATGGCCAGCGATGACGAGGTCCGTGGCGTGATCGGCCACGAAATCGGCCACGTGAAGCTGGGCCACAGCAAGACCAAGATGCGCACCGCGCTGCTCGCATCGGCCGGCCGCGAAGGCCTGGCTGCCTCGGGCAACGGCAACCTGACCCAGCTCAGCCAAGGCCAGCTCGGCGACCTGGCCGAGGGTTTCGTCAACGCCCAGTTCTCGCAGAAGGAAGAGAGCGCGGCGGACGAGTACGGCTACCAGTTCATGAAGCGCCACAACTATGATCCGGCGGCCCTGGCCAGCATGTTCCGCAAGCTGTCCAGCGAAGGCGGCCTGATGTCATCGCACCCCGGCTCGGAAGCCCGCGCCGCACGCATCGACGCGATGATCAAGAAAGACAGGAAGTAAGCACGAAGGGGCCGGGCGGTCCGCAGGTCCGCCCGCCCCTATCCTCCCGCCAGCGCCTGCCGCAGCAGCGGCAGCTGGCGCCTGCTGCAGGGTATCTTCGCCCCATCAGCCATGTGCAGCAGGGCCTCGCCGCCATCCAGCGGCTCGATGGAGCGCAGCTGCCCGCGGTTGATCAGCCAGCTGCGATGCGGCCGCAGGAACACCAGTGGGTCCAGGCGCAGTTCCAGCACCGCCATGGTGATCCGCAGCGGATAGTCATGGCCGCGGACCCGCAGATTCACGTAGTTGCCAGCGGCCTGGGCGTACTCGACGTCTTCGGTGGCGACCAGGAATTCCTTGCCCAGCTTGCGCACCAGGAAGTGCTGCGGGCGCTCGACCGGCTCGACCGGCGGGCCGACATCCGGCGCGGCCAGCAGGGATGCCTCACCCTGGCGGCGGCGGCCAAACCAGCCGGCAAGGTGCTCCAGCGCCACGAACAACGCGAACGTGCGCACATCCTTCAGGTACTCGTAGGCAAAGCGCTGCAACCAGCCGTCATCGTCCTGATAGTGATGGCCCAGTGCCGCGTACGCGAGGTGGCGGATCACCATCATCCCCACCACGTGCAGCAGCGACCACCCCACGCTGGCCAGCAGGTACAGCGGCAGCAGGCGCTTCCAGGTGTCGGCATGCAGCGGCCAGCGCTCGCACCCCCACCACAGCAGCGGCAGGGTCAGCAGCACCGCTCCGGCGCTGCTGAACTCCCAGACCAGGGGCTCCCACAGGGCCAGGGCGGTGCCGTGGCGCCCGGAATCCATCACTTCCACCAGCGCGTTCGTCACTGCGGTCGCCGACAGGATCGCGGCCCACACCAGCAGACGACTTGACGTTCGCCAGCGCGGCAGTCTGCCCTGGGCCATTGCTGCATCCATCTCGTCGTGGTCCCTCAGCGTGCATCAAGGGAGCGAGCGTAGCCTCCCCGTTGATCCCGGCACGCCCGCCATTGGTCACTACCGCGGCACCGGCGGCCCCCTGCCGCTTACGCCGCCACCTTTGCGGACGCAGTCTGGCGTCACCTTCCTGCCGGTTGCGGCCATGACCCGACGCCACGACATCGACACGCTCCGCGTGCTCGCCTTTGCCCTGCTCATCCTTTACCACGCGGCCATGGCCTACGTGGATGGCTGGGGCTTCCATCTCAAGAGCGCCTACACGGCCGAGTGGCTGCAGTGGCCGATGATCGCTCTGAACCGCTGGCGCATGCCGCTGCTGTTCGTGATCTCGGGTATCGCTCTGGGCCTGTCGCTGCCGCGGCACGGACGCACCCGGTTCGCACTGAAACGCAGCGGACGCCTGCTGCTGCCCCTGTTGTTCGGCATTGTCGCGGTCGTCTCGCTGCAGGCCTACTGCGAGGCGGTGGACAAGGGCGATGTGACGCCAGGACTCGGCGCCTTCCTGTGGCGTTACTGGCAGTTCCGGCCGTGGCCGGGCGCACATTTCGATGGCGCCGCCTACGGGTTCACCTGGAATCACCTGTGGTATCTGGCGTACCTGGTGCCCTACACGCTGCTGGCCATCGCGCTGGCCGGTCCGATGAAGGCGCTGTGGGCACGGCTGCCGTCATGGCGGCCCGATGACCGCCTGATCGCGATCGTCGGCCTGCTGCTGCCGGTGCTCTGGCTGGCCTGGGCCCTGCTGGTGGTGATGCCTGCGTGGCCGCCCACCCATGCGCTGCTGAACGACCTCTACGTGCATGCCGAATCCCTGCCCCTGTTCCTGGCCGGTTTCTGGGTTGCACGCTGGCAACGCGGCTGGGACCTGCTGGTGCGGGGCCGGCGCCTGACGTTGGCGCTGGCCTTGATCGGGCTGCTGGTCGAACTCGGCATCCGCGCCCTGGGCCGGATGCCCGACCTTGACCAGCTCGATCCGTGGGTGCTGTCGCTGCCGTGGGCGCAGACCGAGCGCGTCGGCCGGGCCCTGTACACCTGGTGCGCACTGCTGGCGATGTTCGGCTGGGCCCGCGTGCTGCTCGACCGGCCGTGGCGTGGCCTCGACTACTGCCGCGAGGCGGTCTTCAGCTGGTACATCCTGCACCAGACCGTACTGATCGTCCTGCTCTACTGGCTGCGGCCCCTTCAGCTCGGCCCCTGGCTGGAACCGGCTCTGCTGGTTGCCGGCACCGTCGCCGGCTGCCTGCTGATCCACGAGCTGCTGATCCGTCGCGTCCGCTGGCTGCGCCCCCTGTTCGGCCTGCGCGTCCATCCGCCATCGCCTTCGGTGGCAGGCGCGGCGACGGCACCGTAACGAGATCCCGTGGAGCCGGGGCATGCCCGGCTCCGACTCCAGCCTGCCCGAACTGAGCACAGCGCTATCTGACCTCGAACTCGCCCACCAGCACTGTTTCGGCACGATCCTTCAACCGCAGGGTGACGCGCTGATCCTTCTGCCTTGCCGTGCCCCAATGGGTGGTCAGGCGCAGCATCAGGGTCGTGGCACCGGTCACCAGTTGCTGGCGACTGCCGAAGTAGTTGGCCTCCACCTTGTACCTGCCCGGCTTGGCATCGCGCAGCGAGAACTGCTCGGGTCCATAGCCGCCGGTGAAGTCCTGCGACATCTGTCCTCCCTGGTAGGTCAGACGATTGCCGTAGTACGCGCGCTCGCCGTTCGGATCGGTCACCCACAGATCCATGTCGCTGTTGTCCGCATCCCACGACAGCACTACCCGCAGGTCCAGCGGCATCGGCTGCAGCAGGCGCGGGTCGATGGACGAGGTATCAAGCCCTGGCGTGCTGCGTGCAACCAGCTGGGTCAGCTCGTCCAGCGCGATCAGTGCAATGCCGTTGAACCGGCTGTCCCACGGCCGCACCACCACCTGGTACAGCGGCGCCAGCGCCTGCTGTGGCCGGCCCGCCGCCGCCAGGGCCAGGCCGAGATCACGGAAGCTCTGCGGCTCCTCCTCGCCCATCGCCAGTACCTGCTCGAACACCGGCACCGCCAGCATCGGTGCGTCGGCCTGCATCAGGCGGTAGCCGAGTACGCGCAGCAGATGGCGGTTGTCCAGGTCCATCTCGGCCAGGTTGGACAGCACGCGCAGGGCCAGGTCCCGCTGCCCCTGCTCCAGCAACAGATCGGCCACGTCGAGAAAGAACGCACTGCTGTCGGCATGCGCGGCGCGCTCGGCCAGGTAGCGGTCGTACAGCTGCGAGGACGGCCCCTGGCGCAGGCGCCGGGCAATGGCCGAATCTGGCTGCCATGCGGCCAGTTGGATGCCGAGCGCACCGCTGTTCGCTGCCGCCTCTGGCGCCGCAGCAGCGCCGCTCCCCGCGCTCGCATCCGGTGCTGCTTCCTGCGCAGGTGCCAAGCGACGGGCGCGTGCACGCGACACCTGGACGTCACGCTCTGCGGCCACGACCACCGGTGCGGGCGCGGGAGGTGCGGCCGCCAGCATCGCTGCAGGCGCGGCGGCCGACGCAGAGACGGCAACGCTATCCAACGCCTTTCCCTGCAACTGCGGCGGCGTGTCTTTCGGCCAGCTGCGACGCCACCACTCCCGGCGCTCCTGCCATTGTGCGGCGATGTCGTCCAGGCGACGGCGCTCGGCGGCGCTGCGGTCAGCGACCACCCGTGCAAAGCGGGCATCGTACCCGGCCCGCAGCGCGCCGGCAGGCCGGATCGCGTAGCGCAGGTAATCGTCCAGCGTCTCCAGCACGATCAACGAGGTGTCCGGACCGACCAGGCCGAACTGCTGCGACAGGCGCTGCATCGCCTCACGGTTGCCGCGACGGTCGGCGGCCAGCTGCTGCAGCCGCGCCTGCGCCCACAGGCCGGCCAGCAGTTCTCCATTGCCGCTCGCCTGTGTCGCGGGCAGCGCAAGCCATTCGCCGCCGCCGATTCGGACCCGCATCGGCACGCCGTCCGCCGCCAGCCGCGAGTGCAACCACAGCCAGCCTTCGGCTTCACTGCGACGATCGATCACCACATCCTGCACACCACGGCCCGCATCGACCTGCACGTCCAGCGGCGAAGACAGCAGTTCGCGCACAGCGGCATCGACATCCGTCCCCAGGGCGACGAAGCGACCGCCATGCGATTCGCTCCAACCGCGCAGCCGAACGACATCGGTATACGCGCCCGCACTGCTGACCGCGAACAGGCGCTGGTCGGCGGCGAGCGTCGGCAACACCTGCGGGCCGTAGGTCAACAGACCATCGCTGACCAGCAGATATTCCTTCACGGCTGCCTGCGGCTGCCACTGCGCCAGCGCGCTGGCGCCATCCGGGCGGACGGCCTGCAACGCCTGCCGCAATGCCGACCAGTCACCGCCGCGGATGCGGAAGCGACGCACCGGCTCGGCCAGGTCACGCAGGACCGTCAACGCGACCGTGCCGTTTCCCAGCGCAGCGAAGTAACGGTCCAGCAATGCAAACTCCCGCGACCGGTCGCGCCGGCCTGATGAGCCGGAGCCATCCCACAGCAGGCCGATATCGGTCGGCAGCGTACGCGGCGCGTTATCGATCGGCACCGGCAGCTGTGCCAGCAGATAGTGACCGTCCTGCCACGGTGCGACCTGTACCCTTGCCTGACGTGATGCCGGGAGCGTCCACTGCAGTTGCGCCGGCAACAGGGTGCCCCGGCCGTTCCAATGCAGTTGCCCCTCGGTGAAGCGGAACGGCCCTGCGCCCGTGGTCGCCGCCTCCGGCGCCAGCAGGGTCAGCTCGACCGAGGCCGCGCCAGCGGCGAACTGCAACGGCAAAGTCCATTGCCAGCCGTGGCCGGCAAACGCCAGCGGTTCGCGCAGCACCAGCTGCACACGGCGGCTGCCGCCGGCGGGCAACGGGTAGACACGCAGGCGGAACTGATTGCCGGCGGTCTGCTCCAGCAGGCCCGGATCGACGCCGCGACGCGCGATTTCCTCGAACACCTGACGCCCCCGGTCCTTGGGCACGGGCACCGCCTCGCGCAACTGGCCATCGATATCCAGGGCGAAGCCGGTGATCTGCTGGCCATCAGCCAGCGGGAACTGCAGCTCGCCCTCCATGACCCGGCGGTTGGGGTTATGGAACTCCAACGTGATGCGGGTCTGGGCGATACCCGCCTGGACCTCCCCTTCGATCGAGGCCCGACGCAGCACGATAGGCTGCTCGGCGCCCGCGACCTGCAGCAACGGGACCGCACGAACCGGGCGGACGGCCGGACGGCCGTGGGTCTGGGCGGCCGTGGTGAAGGCACAGAGCAGCAGCGCCAGCAGGCACAGCACACGACGAAGGACGGGCGACATGGTACGTCTCCAGAGCGAGGACGAATTGTTCAACGCCTGGCAGGCCGGATCGGGGTTGATCGGGTGATCGTCCGCGAAGGCTGCTGCGTGTGCGGACCGGATGCGGGCTCGCCATGACCCACACCGGGCCAATGTCGCCTTACAGGACCGACACCTCAAACAAGGCCATCCTGGATCTGTTCCAGAACAATTGACCACCATGACCCTTCCGTCAGTGCAGCGGAATCAAGCCTCCTCCACTCCGACACCATGGTCCTGATCGCCCCACTGCGATCGAATCGCGGCTTTGCAGAGCGCTTGGGAATCTCACCCCGCTCGAATGCCTCCAGCCGGGCCTGCATCTCCGCCTGGGAATGGACCATGGGACCGGAATCTCCCGCCTTTGCCTGAGCCTGGAATACCTCATACGCTTAGAGAAACCCGAGGAAGCTCGACAGGCGTCCATTCACGATCTGACGTCCCCCATCACCCACGGCAAGTACCTCGCCACTCACCGACAGGCACACCAGCAGATCCTCACTCCATGGCTCCCGTGCGATAGCCAGAAGTCTGGTGCCATCGATCTCGACCGCGTGGGGCACCTCGAACTGAACAACAGGCACATCGCCCGGCTGCCGTGAAGGAAGCCCCAGCCGCAGCATCAGCTCACTCGTCGACGGTTCCAGTCCGAAATCCCGAAGGACCTGGGCACTCACCTCCAACGAACCCGAGCCATAAACGCGGGAGAATGCAGTTTCAGCCACGCATGAACCCCATGCTGTTCCAGCGGGTACGGATCGGCGCCGCGACGAGCGATTTCCTCGAACACCTGGCTTCCGCGGTCCCTGGACACCGGTACCGCCTCGCACAACCCGCCGGATGGTGGACAGCGGCACCGATCCACCTGGCTCAGCAGACCGGCACCGCACATGCAATGTGGCTAGGTCGTCGCTCCGATGGTGCGCTTCTGAAGCGATTCGATCTTTGCCTGTATTTTTTCCAGACCCACCTTTCCGCAACCTACGAGCGTCAACTCACGAAGCGTGGAAAGATCATTGATGACCTCGATGTTGGCAATCTTCTTGCAGTACTGGATATCCAGTTTCCTGAGCTGCTCGAGCCCCACCAGTGCACGGATGTCTGTCAGCGAACTCAGATTCTTCAGCCATACCGACGTCAACGCGGCAAGTGTCTCGATGCCATCGAGGCTTTTCAGCTTCGTGCCACCCAGCAGTCCCAGGCGTTCGAGGCCACCAGCCGATGCAGACAGGATGTTGAAGATCTCACCATCCACGGGGACATTCAGAATGTTCAGTTCTTCCAGAGGCAGGGCCAGGGCCTGCCTGAGATTCTTCAATGACTTGTCTGGATAGAGCGAAAGTACTTTCAACGCGGGAAAACTTGATGTGTCGAAGCGCACCGGCACGTCGACATACAGCGTCCTGAGATTGGGTAGCACAACGCCCGGCCAGGCCAACGTCCCCGTGCCAAGATGGATGCTCAATGCCTCGATGCTCTCCGGCAGAACTCCTTCCTCGAGTCCATCCATGATCGACGGTGCGATTGATCCCGGCCCGATGCTGAGCGTCTTGAGACCCCGCATTTCCTTGAGGATCTCCGGAAGCGCTTCGAGCTTGTCGCCGGGAGGTGACCAGAGATGAACCTGCTCGATCCGGGCCAGCCTCTCAGTGTTGAAAGGGGCGTTGAAGAACACCAGCTCAGCACCCGGAGTCGGGAATGCTGCTTCGTGTCTGCCATGCATCAGAACAACTTTGTTATTCATACTCTCTTCTTTGAATCAGCAGGCGTTTCTCGCCGCAGAAACAGCGGCCCTTGAAGCAGGCGTACTCACCGTACCAGCCCCGCGGCTTGCTCCATGCCGCAGCGCATCCCCGGCGAATTCATCCACCCGGGTCACCCGGGCTGCGCGGATCTGATTCAGTGATCCGCCCTCCTTGGGCACGTTGTCTGCTGCATCCATAATTCCCTGTTCGTAACCCCGCAGCACGTGATTTGTCATGCGCGTGTCACCGGCCGCGCTGCCTAGATCAACGGGATACGTCGTGATCGTAACATCAGGATTGTTCAGCAGATCTTTCGCTGGATGATTGGCATCAGAGATTCGATCTCTGATGTTCACACCGCTGCCGGTGTAATACTCACCGTCAAGCTCGATGTGATAGATGCCTGGCGTGGTTGGAACGGCATCCGCGACCTCATCCAGGATCAATCCCCATGGATCAATCCAGCGATGCGGATTCAAGGGATACGCGTAGGTATTGATTCCACCGCGGAGGCGGATCGGATCCTGCCCGATGTATGCACCGAGCGTGGAATCGTAGTATCTGTATCGGTTGTAGCTGAGGCCCGTTTCAACGTCCTCATACTGGCCGGGCAGCCTGAGCTGATTGGCGAGCAGCGCCAAGCTGGGCTCCCCGGCACCCCACGGACTGAGGTCCGCGCACCACACTGCGGATCCATTGCCATCCAGCAACCGCGACGGACATCCGTTCACGTGGTTGACATACAGGTGCACACGGAAGGCCGGATATGCGACGGGCTTTGCGACGTCATGCGCCGGGTCATCCGATCCCGGATGCGCATCTGTCGTTCCGGCAGAAGCCGCCGACCGACCGTGCGTCGTCGAAGGGGTCGAAAGAGCTCCTTCCCCGGACAAGCGGGATCCCCCGAAAGGAGCTGCCCCCGGCGCGGACCGCGACACTGTCGCGGTACCCAGCCCCAGACTGGCGCTACCGAGCACCCCGAGGCCCCGCCCGCCGCCGAGGCTGCGGTGGGCGGGCATAGTGCTGCCCGCCGCTGGCCGAGCCGGGCTCTCCTGCTGCGCAGACTGTCCGGGATGAGCCCGGCGGGGATCCGCTGCTGCTGATGGAACATTCCGGCATTCGTGTGCGCCGGCAGAGGAGGCGCTTACCAACGCCAACGGCACGAACGTCCGCGGGTAGTACACATACTCCCGCACCCGCTCATGCAGCCTCTCCAGTTGCCGCTGCCGACGCCGTGCCTCGACCAGACTGGCCACATTCCCGACCCACACAGGCGCCGCCTCTTCGGCATCGTTGGCCTGCTCTACTTCACCCAGCAGGGCATCGCCGTCCCAGAAGAACCACGTCGTCTGCGTCGGATTGCGCTTGAACACGCGGCGTCCCAGCGGGTCATAGCCGTAGCACGTCGACTCGCCATTGCGTCGGCTTTCCGCCAGCCGATGGTTTGCGTCCCATATCAGGGTCAGGTCTTCCGGCGGCTCGCCCTGCGGTGCGCCCTTGCGTACCAGGTCGCCCGCTCTGTCGAACACATAGTGCACGCCCTGGTAGATGCCCTCGCGCGTCCACGTGGTCACCCCATCATCATCGCCGCCCACGACCTTGCGCGCCTGTACCTGCTTCACTTCGGTACGCAGCCGATCACCCGCCGGGTCGGTGAAGTAACGATCCACCTTGCCCTTTGGATCGATGTGCTGCAGCAGCCGCCCGACAGCGTCGTAACGGTACTCGTCCTCACCCCGCACACCGTCACTGCGCCGGCTCAGGTTGCCGCTGCGGTCATAGTCGTACCGCGTCTCGAACAGCGGCGCGGCATCCTTCAGCACTGACTGCGACGTCAGCAGGTTACGGCTGTCATAGGTGAACTCGCGCCGCAGAACCGGGCTCAGTTGCTCGCGCGTGGTACGGCCCAGCGCGTCGCGCTCCATCGAGATCGGCAATTCATCGTTGATCGCCACCGACACGGTCTGGTCGCGAAGATCGTGGACGAAGGCCACGCGGTTACCTGCGGAGGTCTCGCGCAGCACACGATTACCGACTTCGTCATAGGCGTAACCCACCCGGAAGCCGTCCTGCAGTTCTTCCAGCAGCCGGCCGACGGGGTCATAACGGCGCTTCACTGTACGCGCCGCATTACCCAGCTCGACGATCTGGCCCTGCTTGTCGTAGACAAAGTACTCCTGCACCTGCTGGCCGGGATGCCGCACATCCGGCAGCGTCTTGCGGGTGATGCGCCCAAGCTTGTCGGTGGTGAAGGCGATGCGCTGGCCCAGCGGATCCATGGTGGCTGTCAGTCGTCCGGCAGCATCGTAGCCATAGCGGCGCGATTGGCCCCAGTAGTCCACCTCTTCGACGATGCGTCCCAGCGCATCGCGCGCCAGCTGGTAGGTCTCGCCGCGCTGATTGACGACCGCGATCAGCTGCTCCTCGGTGTCGTAACGGTACTCCACGCTGTGGCCATCGGCCTGCAGGCGCTTGCCGATCTGGCCGATGCCGACGTACTGCAGCCGGGTCTGTGCGCCCACCTCATTGGTATGTCGCACCAGCTGATCTTCGGCATCGTACTCGCAGCGCACGCCGCTGCCGTCCGGGCCAATCGTGCCCAGCAGGCGACCCTTTGCGTCGTACTCGTAGCGAGTGACCTGTCCCAACGGATCCACCTGACGCAGCAGGTTGCCCAGTGGGCCATGCTCATAACGACTTTCGTGGCCCAGCGCATCAATGACGGCAGCGACCAGGCCATGCCGGTCATAGCGCAGGCGTGTCATCGCCTGGCGAGCATTGATCTGTGACTGCAGCTGGCCCTGTGCGTCGTAGTCGAAGCGGGTGGTTGCCCCCAGCGGGTCGATCTGGCTGACCAGCAGCCCTTTCCCGTTGTACTCCTGCCGCCAGTCCATGCCATCCGGTGTCAGCAGAGACACCATGTGATCGTCCAGATCGTACTCCATCTGGATCGCCGTGCCGTCAGCACGGGTCAGGCATACCAGGTTGCCATGCGCATCATAGGCAAACGCCGTGCGCAGCCCCTCCGGGTCGGTCACCGCCACGGTCCGCCCGAAATCGTCGTACTCGAACAGCGTCACGCCATCGAGCGGATCGATCTCGCACAGCGGCAGCTGGTTCTCGTCGAACTTGACCACGCTCAGGTGCCCCAGCGAGTCAGTCACCCGGGTCTCGCGCAGCAGCTCGTCGTACTCGAAGTGATAATCGTAGAGACCACCATCGCCCCACGAATGCACCACCCTGCCCTGTGCATCGAACGCATAGTGGAAAGACAGGCCCACGCGGTCGGTATGCCGCACCATGCGGTGACGTTCATAGGCAAACGTGCGTGGTGCCCCCAGTGCGTCGACTGCCGCCAGCAGGTCACCTTCGGCACTGTACCGGTAGCTCACCAGCGGATGGGCCAGGCCGGTGGCGGGATCGTGCAGGGCCATGCGATCGATGTGGCCGTGGCGCGCCTCCACCTCGATGAAGCGGCCCTGCAGGTCACCGATACCGCTCTCGACGATGCGCACCAGATGGCCGTCGCGACGCTCGAAGCGCCAGTGGTTGCCATGCGCATCCTCGATGCGCTCGATCGGCCAGGACTGCGGGCCCGGCAGCGCGCTGACACCTGCAGGCAGCTCGCCACCGAACACATACTGCAGGCCGTTCTTGAAGCGCACCCGCCACTGCCCGCGCCGCCGCAGCAGGCGCGCGCCATCGACGAAGTCGAGAATCGCCCCGGCCTCTCCTTCAGCAGGCGGCAGTTCGGGGAAGAACGCGACCTGGTCGGGGCCGGACAGCCAGACGCTGCCGTCGGCCAGCAGCTCCAGGCGGATGTCTGCCGGCGTCTGCCAGCCCGCGCCGCACAGACCCGGCGCGCCCGCGTGGCGCGAGCCGTAGCTGCGTTGCCAGGTGAGTGGCAAGCGGCCCGGAACATCGAAATCCTGGTGGTTGACCACCACGCTGCCGTCACGGATATCCACCGGCTCGGCGCGAAGCACCTTGCACTTGAGGAAACCCGAAGGCAGGTGTCCCCACTTGCCCCGCCGCCAGTTGGCAAAGGCATCCATCTTCTTGCGGAAGAACGCACTCTTGCGCAGCCTGCCCAGTCCGGCGAAGGCGGCGCGGAACGCAAGCGCGGTCCATGACACTGTCGGCGGTCCTCCCACCTTGACGCTGGTGGGAATGGCCACGTTGAGGCCGGTCGGCAGTGACATCGCCCGAAGTGGCTTCTTCGGCTTCTTCACCCGGAACGGGTTGATCATGCCGGCCAGATTGCAGTCCAGCACCGGCATCGCCAGCCGCGAGAACGGCTCGCCATCGGCCGACACGGTACGACTGCCCATGAAGATTTCTTCGCCGTCGAACTGCGGGCCCATCGGTGCCGCCAACGGCGGCCCCCACACACCGAGCGGAATGTGGATATCCAGGCCGCCGGTACCGGCGGTGCCGCGATGCACGCCGTTGACCTTGATGGTCGAACCGATGAACGGGATGTAGTCGAACGGATCGAGCACCAGGCCGATATGCGGCGTCGGCAACGGGCACGGCGGCACCGCATACATGTGGATGTCGATACCCAGCTGCGGATCGAAATGCTTGGCGGCGATGCTCACGGCAACACTCCCTGTTGCTTTACAAGGCGCGGAACAACGCGCGCAGGAACGCCTTTACTTCGTCACGGTACTCGGCGCTGATCCAGGTCACGACGATGATGCCAAGCACGATGGCCACCAGCATCACCACGGTCTTGTTCGACTTCATGCAACAGCCACTCCTGTAACGGCGGGCCCGGCAGGCGCCGCCACGGGCGGCTGCAGCAGGCCACTGGGATCGGGCAGCGGCTGCATCGCCGGGGGCTCGCTCCACACCGGAATCTCGTGGTCGAGCGGGTGTTCGATCGCCGGCAGGCCGTTCCAGCCCGGGTCGAGGAAATCGCGGCCGACGGCCACGATCTTGCGGAAGAATTCGTCACCACCCTGGATCAGCCGCTCGCGTTCCTGCTGCGCACGATGGAAACCGCGCTCCAGCGCGGCATCGAGCTCGGCGTCGATGGCATCCAGCGCCGGACGCGGGGGACGCGGGCCGAGGGCGCGCCCCTGCGCGTCGGCTTTCTCCAGCAGGCCGGTGCTGGCCTGCAGGTAGTCGGTGGCAACCTGCTGCAGCTGTTCGCAGCGTCGTGCGTCCTGAAGCTGCAGCAGATCCCACAATGCCTGGGGCAGCGTCGTCGCCTTGCGGTCGGCCGGCGCCAGCGGCTTGGCGATGCGGATCGCCTCCAGCAGCTGTGTGCGGGCCGCCTCGCGCTGGCCCGCCTGCACGTGACACCAGCCCGCCATGCGCTGGCCCTCCAGCGCGAACATGGGGTGCGGAATGCTGCCTGCGGACGCGGACGCCTGCAGGTAGGTCTGTGCCGCACGCTCGGGTTGCTTGGCCGCCAACCAGCAGCCCGCTTCACCGAACCAGCTCTGCATCACCAGTTCCGGCGCGGCAGGATTGCCACTGGCACGTGCACCTTCGGCGGCGCTGCGAGCCTGCCGGTAGCTGTTGATCGCCTGGCTGTGATCGCCATGTTTCAGCCAGGCACCAGCCACCATCATCTGCACAACCGACTGCTGGTCCTGCCAGCCGTGCCGCTGCGCCAGGCCCTGCGCACGTCCGGCGCGGGCCACCACCTGCGACGGACTGCCTCGCTCCAGCAGCAGCATCAGGTCCGCCAGCAGCTGCCGGTACAGCACTTCCGGACCGCGGCCGCCGGATTGCGCGGCGGTATCCCGGGCAATCGCAAACATATCGACCGGGGCGGTGACCACCCGTGCGGTTCTGGCATAGCGCTCCAGCAGCGGCTGCCAGCGCGGGTCCTCTTCGGTATCCACCAGCACCAGCCGCAGGCGCTCACCCGGCGCAGCGGCCAGCGCCGCATCCAGCCAGCGCTCGAAGCCTTCACCGGGTACACAACGCTCCGGTTCCAGCACGGCAGCCAGCAGGCGCAGATGCTCGCCGTGATGGTCGATGAAACTCTGCAGCACGTCGACCACACCCTGCGCGCTGTCCGGATGCGCCTCGCTGGGGCCACGCCAGCCCAGTGGCACCTGCTGCGCGCGCAGATCGTCCTGGCTGGCCAGATAACGGTCGAGCAGATCCTGCTTGACCTGCCGGCTGTAACGGAAGCCCAGCTCATAGGCGGTATCGATGCGCAGGAAGCAGTCCGGCGTATCACGCCCGGCGTCGTTGCGCTGCATCTCGAAAAACGCGGCCAGCAGGCGGCTGGCGGCAGCCGGCAGGCGCCATACCAACAGGCGCCTGCTGCTGTCGGCGCTGGCCTCCAGCCAGGCATCGCGCAATGCGTTCAGGCCGCGCAGCATGGGGGTGTCCTGCATGGTGAATCTCCCGTGCTGTTCAGCAGTTGAGCTTGATCTCGCTGCCGTTGACTGACACACCGCCTGCGTCGATGACCACTTCCGAGCCACCGGCGGTGATCTTGATGGCGCTGTCGGTGATCTCGATGACCGAGCCACCGACCTTGGTGGACAGCTTGACCGCCGACTCCAGGCTCATCGCGCCGTCCGAGCCCTGGCTGTGTGTACCGGTCACGTCTTGGCTGAAATTGCCGGTGACATCGATCACCCGCTCGCCGACATTGCTGTCGTCGACCTTGCCCTGCACGCTGCGCTTGTCATGACCGGTAATGGTCACCTCCCGCGCGGCATTCAGCGTCTCCGTCACCAGTCCGCCGACCGTGCGGCTGGAGGTCGAGGTGACGGTCTCGGTCCACGTGCCGGTGCGCTGACTGGTGAAGTTGCCGGTCAGGGTGGTCTTGAAGTCGCCGGTGATGGTTTCGGTATAGCCGGCCGCGGAGATCGTCTTGGTTTCCCCTGCTTCGTACTTCTCGGTCACCGCGCCGGTCACATTGGTGGTGCGGGTGCCGGTGACGCCGAGCGTGTCGGTGCCGGTGACGGTGATGCCACGGTTGCCGCCGACGCTGATGTCCTGGTTGGCGCCGACGTCCATTCGATGGTTGACCGACACCGATGTGGACTTGTTGTTCTTGACGCTGGCGTTCTGGTCGTTGAGCACGGTGGTGACCATGTCACGCTGCGCCCGCATGTTCAGCAGCTCGCCACCGGCGCCATCATGCATGGTGATCTCATTCCAGCCCGCGCCCTTGACCGTCTTCGACTTGAGGCCGCTCACCTCCATGCCGAACGGCGGCATGTTGTCCTCGTTGTAGACACGGCCGGTGATGATGGGTCGGTCCGGGTCGCCATCGAGGAAATCGACGATCACCTCCTGGCCCACGCGCGGCGGCGACACGCCGCCCATGTCGGCGCCTGCCCACGGACTCGCGCTGCGGATCCAGCACGAGGCATTCTCGCGGCGATCAAGCTGGCGGTCCCAATGAAACTGCACTTTTACCCGGCCGTAGCGGTCGGCATGCAGCTCTTCCCCCGGCGGACCGACCACGGTGGCGGTCTGCGGGCCCGGCATGCGTGGCCATGGCGTCCGCCGCAGCGGCCTGTAGGGGATACGACGGCGCAGCACCTCGGCCTGCACTTCGACACTCGGGGCTTCAGCGCTGCCGAAATCGGCAGCGAAATTGTTGTGGCCTTCCCGCTGCACGCTCACCACGAAGAAGCTACGATCCGTATCGTCACGTCCGATGAAATCCGGGTGCCGCTCCAGTTCGAAGCAGGCGCCGGCGTCGAGTTCACCGGCATTGCCCGCGCACTCGAACAGCTTGGTCGGCCACGCCACTTCCTCGTTGCGCACCGCCGCCAGCGCCTGGCCGATGCGGCTGTTGGTGAAACGCGCCGCACCGTCGTAGCGGTACTGCTCGAGCGGCGGCAGCAGGCCCAACGGGACTTGGTTGCCCTGGTTGCCATCCAGCGTCTGGCCCGGCTGCTTGAAATCGAAACTGCGCAGGGTCTGCACGCTGGGCCCGACGCGTCGGCGTGCACCCCAGCGATGCAGGCCGGTGCTGGCCAGCGTGCCCTGGTCGGACACGAACGCGATGGGCTGCGGTTCGCCATGCGCGGTGCTCAGCGTTGAATCGTCGCTGATCACCATCGTATGGCCCTCTTCGTCATGGACGAAGCTGTAGTACAGGCCGGCATCTTCCAGCAGGCGACTGACGAAGGCGAAATCAGACTCGTTGTACTGCACGCAGTACGGCAGCGGCGGCAACTTGCCGGCATTGAGGTCGTAGCGGAACTTCGCCAGCTGTGCGTAGCCCTGGAACACCTCCTCGATGATCTGCAGCACGTTGCGGTCCTGGAAGATCCGGCAGTTGCAGGTGTAATCGAGGAAGGCGAACCAGGGCGCGAGCTCGGCCCGGTAGGCACTGAACTGGGCCTGCTGGCCCGTACTGGCGAACTCGCGCACATAGCCGTGCACGCTGCGGTTGCCGAATTCATCGCCCAGCTGCAGGCGCAGCGGCTGCCCGACCAGCTGTTTCAGTTCCAGTCGCGGCTGGACCGACAGCAGTTCGATGCGGTACGCGAACGGGCTGGACACCGCCTCGCTGCCCTCGAAACGCTTGACCAGGAAAGTGTCCGGATCCAGAGCGGTTTCGACGCGGATCAGGCGTCGGTCCTGGTGCAGGCGCTGCAGCGCGGTGCCGGGAAGCAGTGATTCGGCGTACATCGGGCGTTCCGTCGTCCCATGTTGGTCGTGGCCCGACTTTGCCACCTGCGGGTGACATGCGCCAGCTTTTTGACGCTTTTGCCTCTGGATAAAGAGATGAATTCATTAAGGAAATTCAAGGAATTGCGAATTTCCTCACATTTCCTTCCCCGCGACCTTGTCGCCAATGCTCGCCCCGGCAGGAGTGCCGGGCGTCCTGCATCATGCGGGCAGGCAGTGCTCGACGATGAGCTGGATGGCATTGCCACCGCGATAGTCATCGCAGGCCAGCCGATACGCCAGACGCACGTGACGCCCCGGTGCGTTGCCACGCCAGCCACCGAAATGGATCGCATTGAAGGTACCCGGCACGCCGGGGAGGCGCAGTTCCAGCTTGAGGTGCCGCTCCTTCAGCACGCGCCAGTTGGCGACCTCGAAACACCCGTCGAACAGCGGCTCCGGAAAGCCCTGTCCCCACGGCCCGGCCAGGCGCAGGGCCTCTGCATGGCGATGGTCGAGTTCTTCCGCTGCAAGCTCACCGTCGCTCAGTATCTGCTGCTGCAAGGCAGCCGGATCGAGCAGTTCCTGCACCGCGGCGACAAGAGCAGCCTCGAAGGCAGCCAGATGATCCAACCGCAGGCTCAGACCTGCTGCCATTGCGTGACCACCGAAACGCTCGACCAGACCGGGGTGGCGCGCATCCACCAGCGCCATCGCGTCGCGGATGTGCAGGCCGGCGATCGAGCGCGCCGAGCCACGCAACATGTCGGCGCCAGGCTCGGCCGGCGCAAAGGCGACCACCGGCCGGTGCAGGCGGTCCTTCATCTTCGAGGCCACCAGCCCGACTACGCCCGGATGCCAGTCCGCATCGAACAGGCAGGCGGCGACCGGACGCTGGCCGGAAGTATCCAGCACGACCCGTGCCAGCGCCTGCTCCGCGTCGTCGGTCATCGACTGCTGCACTGCGCGGCGCTCGGTGTTGATCTGCTCCAGTGTCTGCGCGATGTCGCGCGCCTGTCGCGGATCTTCGGTCAGCAGCAGCGCGATGCCCAGCGCCATGTCTTCAAGTCGCCCGGCGGCATTCAGGCGTGGCCCAAGCGCGAATCCGATATCGGTCGCGGTCAGCCGCGCCGCGTCGCGTCCACTGGCTTCGATCAGCGCCTTCAGGCCGATACAGCCCTGCCCCGCACGCAATCGGCGCAGGCCGGCACTGACCAGTGCACGGTTGTTCGGATCCAGCGCCACCAGGTCGGCCACGGTGCCCACCGCCACCAGGTCCAGCAGCGTGGTCAGGTCCGGGCCTTTGCCATCGGCGAACACGCCGGCCTCGCGCATCCGGCGGCGCAGCGCCATCAGCACGTAGAAGATCACGCCGACACCGGCCAGCGACTTGCTGGGAAATGCGTCGCCATCCAGGTTCGGATCGACGATCACATCGGCCGCAGGCAGCTGCGGGCCCGGCAGATGATGGTCGGTGACCAGCACCTGCCAGCCACGCGCCTTGGCGGCCGCGACGCCGGCATGGCATGCAATGCCGTGGTCGACGGTGACCAGCAGATCCGGCTTCAGCGCGGCCAGCTCCTCCACCAGCGAGGGCGACAGGCCATAGCCGTGCACCATGCGATTGGGCACCGCATGGAAGACATGCTGTGCGCCGAGCATGCGCAGGCCGCGCACGCCGACCGCACAGGCGGTAGCGCCATCGCAGTCGAAATCGCCGACCACCAGGATACGCTTGTCATTGGCGATGGCCTCGACCAGCAGGTCGACCGCGGCATCGATGCCGGTCAGCAGTTCGGGGGCGTGCAGATTGCCCAGCTTCGGCAGCGCCAGTTCCGGCGTCCCCGCGCCACGGCTGGCATAGAGACGTGCAAGCAGTGGCAGCGTTCCCTCCGGCCACGCAGCCGGCGCCGCGGCCTCACGGCGTCGGATTGTCGGCGTATCGGAAGACGGCAGCGCTGGATCGGCGGCAAGGGACATCGGCATCGCCGTTTGCGGAAGACCCGGGGATGATACCGCGCGTTGAAAAGCCAGGGGCTGGCAGCGCGGCCGACGGGCATCGGCCCTGCGCCGTCTTCAGTCGTGAAGTTGCCGCGGCTTCTTCCAGAACTGCCACCGCTGGCCACGATCCAGCTGGAACTGCAGTCCATCCTCGAAATCGAGCACCAGCCGCCGCAGTTCGCCACGCTTCAACGCGGCCAGCAGCGGGCGGATCGCCTCATTGCCCAACTGCTGCAGCGAACGCAGCTGGCGCAGGTCAACCAGCGCATCGACAGCCTGCTCACCATCCACCGCCACGCCAGCGGCCTGCGCCAGGCTCTGCAGCAGCGCATCGCGGCTGCGCACCTGCGCATGCACCGTGCTGACCGACACCGGCATCACGCCACCGCCCCAGAACCACAGCGAATTGATCGGCTGCTGGCCCTGCGCGGCGCGCTGCTGGTTCCAGGAGTGGTTGTGCAGCAGCACCTGCGCCTCGGTCATCAGCGCCCGCCAGCGGCGGCCGCCCTCGCCTTCCGGCAGGTGCGAGAACAGGTCATCACCGAGCACCTCGTCGGGACCGTCGAACGCCGGCAGTGCGGTATCGATCGGCAGCCGCAGATACCAGCGCGACGGATCGGGCGCGTCGAGCACGAAGCCGGCCTCGGCGAACAACGGCTGCAGCACCGGCAGCAGGGCGAGGCTGTCTGCCAGGGTCGGCCGCAGGGTTTCGCCGTAGGCCATCATCCGCGCGCCATGCATGTCCGGCACCATGCAGGCCGGATCGGCGCGCAGCCAGCTGGCACCGGCCGCATCGCCCACGTCACGCTGGCGGGTCAGCGCGGCCACCGGCCAGTGCGGCGCGGCGACCGTGAAATGGCGCGTCAGCTGCGCCCGTTCACCCGGCTCGACCTGCACCGTAGTGGCACGGCCGAGCGCACGTGCCACATCGTCCGGCAGCGCAGCCGCGGCAAAGCGGCTGCGTGCGGGCAACAGCAGGGTCGCCGTCGCCACGTGCTCAGTCCACGTAGCTGACGCTGACGATCTCGTACTCGCGCTGGCCAGCCGGGGCGTCGATCACGATCGAATCGCCTTCCAGCTTGCCGATCATCGCGCGCGCCACCGGCGAGGAAATCGCGATCAACCCCAGCTTGATATCCGCTTCGAGGTCACCCACGATCTGGTACTTCTTCTCCTCGTCGGTTTCCACGTCGGCCAGGGTCACGCTGGCGCCGAACACCACCTTGGAGCCGGCATTGAGCTTGCTCACGTCGATGATCTCGGCGTGCGACAGCTCGCCTTCCAGCTGCTTGATGCGGCCTTCGATGAAGCCCTGTTCCTCGCGCGCGGCGTGGTACTCGGCATTCTCCTTCAGGTCGCCGTGCTCACGCGCTTCGGCGATCGCGGCGATCACCTTCGGCCGCTTGACCGACTTCAGGTGATCCAGCTCGTCGCGCAGCTTCTGCGCGCCCTTCATCGTGATGGGGGCTCTCATGCATTCAACTCCTTGTGCAGCTCCTGCAGCGACCAGACGGGGCCGGTGCCGCGGAATTCCAGTGAATCCACCAGCGCCTTGGCGCCGGCAATGGTGGTCGAGTAGGTGACGCGGTGCTGCAGCGCCTCGCGACGGATCGAGAACGAGTCGTTGATCGCCGAACGACCCTCGGTCGTATTGACGATGTAGACGATCTCGCCGTTCTTGATCGAATCGACGATGTGCGGACGACCCTCGACCACCTTGTTGATGATCTCGCACTGCATGCCATGCTGCTGCAGCCAGGCGGCGGTGCCACGGGTGGCCACCAGGCTGTAGCCGCGCGCCAGCAGCGCCTTGGCGACCGGCAGCACGCGCTTCTTGTCCGGGTCGCGCACCGACACGAAGGCCTTGCCGATCGGCGGAGCCTTGATGCCGCCGGCTTCCTGCGCGCGTGCGAAGGCGGCGTTGAAGCTGCGGCCGACGCCCATCACCTCGCCCGTGGAGCGCATTTCCGGCCCGAGGATCGGATCGACGCCCTGGAACTTGGCGAACGGGAAGATCGCTTCCTTCACCGAGTAGTAGTCCGGCACGATCTCTTCGGTCGCGCCCTGCTCGGCCAGGGTCTTGCCGGCCATGCAGCGTGCGGCGATCTTGGCCAGCGGCATGCCGGTGGCCTTGGACACGAACGGCACCGTGCGCGAGGCACGCGGGTTCACTTCAAGCAGGTAGACGGTGTCGTCGCCCTCGTCGCTGGTCTGGATCGCGAACTGGGTGTTCATCAGGCCGACCACATTCAGCGCCTTGGCCAGTTCCACCACCTGGCGACGCAGCTCGGCCTGGGTCTCGGCCGACAGCGAGTACGGCGGCAGCGAGCACGAGGAATCGCCCGAGTGCACGCCGGCTTCTTCGATGTGCTCCATCACGCCACCGATCAGCACGTTGCCATCCTTGTCGGCGATGATGTCGACATCGCACTCGACGGCGTTGTCGAGGAAGCGGTCCAGCAGCACCGGCGAATCGTTGGACACCTTCACCGCATCACGCACGTAGCGGGCCAGATCGGCTTCGCCGTACACGATCTCCATCGCACGGCCACCGAGCACGTAGCTCGGACGCACCACCAGCGGGTAGCCGATCTCGCGGGCCAGCAGCAGGGCTTCCTGGTCGTTGCGGGCGATACGGTTCGGCGGCTGCTTCAGGCCCAGCTTGTCCACCAGCTGCTGGAAACGCTCGCGGTCTTCGGCCAGGTCGATGGAGTCCGGGCTGGTACCGATCACCGGCACGCCATTGGCTTCCAGCGCGCGCGCCAGCTTCAGCGGCGTCTGCCCGCCGTACTGCACGATCACGCCCTTCGGCTGTTCCAGCTCGACGATCTCCAGCACGTCTTCCAGCGTCAGCGGCTCGAAGTACAGGCGGTCGGAGGTGTCGTAGTCGGTCGAAACGGTTTCCGGGTTGCAGTTGACCATGATGGTTTCATAACCATCCTCGCGCAGCGCCAGCGCCGCGTGCACGCAGCAGTAGTCGAACTCGATGCCCTGGCCGATGCGGTTCGGACCGCCGCCCAGGATCATGATCTTGTCGCGGTTGCTCGGCGCGGCCTCGCACTCGTCCTCGTAGGTCGAGTACAGGTAGGCGGTGCCGGTGGCGAACTCGGCGGCACAGGAGTCCACGCGCTTGTAGACCGGGCGCACCTTGTGGGCGCGACGCAGTGCGCGGATGGCCGCTTCGTTGGTGCCGGTCAGCTGGGCCAGACGGGCGTCGGAGAAACCGGCACGCTTGAGCCTGCGCAAGCGGGCGGCGTCCAGCGCATCGATGCCGTCGGCAGCGACTTCACCTTCGGCAGCGATGATTTCCTCGATCTGGTCCAGGAACCAGTGGTCGATGAACGACAGCGCATAGATTTCTTCCACGCTCATGCCGGCGCGGAACGCGTCGGCCACGTAGAACAGGCGCTCCGGACCCGGCGCCTTCAGCTCGCGGCGCAGGGTCTGCAGGTCTTCCTCGTTGGCCAGGTCCAGGCCGGTCGGATCGAAGCCGACCTTGCCGGTTTCCAGGCCGCGCAGCGCCTTCTGTACCGATTCCTGGAAGGTGCGACCCATCGCCATGACTTCGCCCACCGACTTCATCTGGGTCGTCAGGCGCGCATCGGCCGCCGGGAACTTCTCGAAGGCGAAACGCGGGATCTTGGTGACCACGTAGTCGATGGACGGCTCGAACGACGCCGGGGTCAGGCCACCGGTGATCTCGTTCTTCAGTTCGTCCAGGGTGTAGCCCACGGCCAGCTTGGCGGCCACCTTCGCGATCGGGAAGCCGGTGGCCTTGGAGGCCAGCGCCGAGGAGCGCGACACGCGCGGATTCATCTCGATGACGACCACGCGGCCGGTCTTCGGGTTGATGCCGAACTGCACGTTGGAGCCACCGGTATCGACGCCGATCTTGCGCAGCACGGCGATGGAGGCATCGCGCAGGCGCTGGTATTCCTTGTCGGTCAGGGTCTGCGCCGGGGCCACGGTGATCGAGTCACCGGTGTGCACGCCCATCGGATCGAGATTCTCGATCGAGCAGACGATGATGCAGTTGTCGGCGGTGTCGCGCACCACCTCCATCTCGAATTCCTTCCAGCCCAGCACCGACTCTTCCACCAGCACTTCGGTGGTCGGTGACAGTTCCAGGCCGCGGCTGACGATCTCCACCAGCTCTTCGCGGTTGTAGGCGATACCACCGCCGCTGCCGCCCAGGGTGAAGCTGGGGCGGATGATGGTCGGGTAGCCGACGCGGGTCTGGATCTCCAGTGCTTCGTCCAGCGTGTGAGCGACGGCGGCGGTCGGACACTCCAGGCCGATCTCGCCCATCGCCACGCGGAACAGCTCGCGGTCTTCGGCCATGCGGATCGCTTCGCGCTTGGCACCGATCAGCTCGACGTTGTACTTCTCCAGCACCCCGTTGTCGGCCAGGTCCAGCGCGCAGTTCAGCGCGGTCTGTCCCCCCATGGTCGGCAGCAGCGCGTCGGGCTTCTCCTTGGCGATGATCTTCTCGACCGTCTGCCAGTTGATCGGCTCGATGTAGACGGCGTCGGCCATCTCCGGGTCGGTCATGATGGTGGCCGGGTTGCTGTTGACCAGCACCACGCGGTAACCCTCGTCGCGCAGGGCCTTGCAGGCCTGGGCACCGGAGTAGTCGAACTCGCAGGCCTGGCCGATGACGATCGGGCCGGCACCGATGATGAGGATGGTCTTTAGGTCAGTGCGCTTGGGCATTTTCTTCTCTAAGTCAGTACAGCGTGACAAGGGGGAGTGATCGCACGCTGTCGATCAGGAGTCTCGATCCGCAGCGCCGCGCCGGGAGGCAGCAGCAATGCGGGGGCTTACGGTCCATCGCGGTGCCACCGGTCGCCGGCGGCCTGCGGATCACGCCTTGGCCTGTTCCATCAGGGTCACGAAACGGTCGAACAGCGGACCGACGTCGTGCGGGCCCGGCGATGCTTCCGGATGGCCCTGGAAAGAGAACGCCGGCACGTCGGTGCGTGCGATGCCCTGGTTGGTGCCATCGAACAGCGACCGGTGGGTCACGCGCAGCGTCGCCGGCAGGGTGGCTTCATCGACCGCGAAACCATGGTTCTGCGAGGTGATCATCACCCGGCCACTGTCCAGGTCCTGCACCGGATGGTTCGCACCATGGTGGCCATGGCCCATCTTGACGGTCTGCGCGCCCGAGGCCAGGCCCAGCAGCTGGTGGCCCAGGCAGATGCCGAAGGTCGGAATCTTCACGTCGATGAAGGTCTTGATCGCGGCGATCGCGTAATCGCACGGCTCCGGGTCACCCGGGCCATTGGACAGGAAGACACCGTCGGGCTTCAGCGCCAGCACTTCAGCCGCCGGGGTCTGCGCCGGCACCACGGTCACTTCGCAGCCGCGCTCGGCCAGCATGCGCAGGATGTTGGTCTTCACGCCGAAGTCGTAGGCCACGACCTTGAAGCGCGCCGGCACGCTGACGAAGGCGTTGGCATCCAGGTCCAGCTGGCCCTCGGTCCAGACATAGGTCTTCTCGGTAGTGACGACCTTGGCCAGATCCATGCCCTTCAGGCCCGGGAACTTGCGGGCAGCTTCCAGCGCCTTCTCAACATCGATGTCACCTGCCATCAGCGCACCGTTCTGGGCGCCGTTCTCGCGCAGGATACGGGTGAGCTTGCGGGTATCGATGCCAGCGATGGCCACCACGCCACGCTGGATCAGCCAGTCCTGCAGCGACACCTGGCTGCGCCAGTTGCTGGGGCGGCGCGGCACATCGCGGACGATCAGGCCGGCCGACCACACCTTGGAGGCTTCGTCGTCCTGGTCGGTCATGCCGGTGTTGCCAATATGCGGATAGGTCAGCGTGACCATCTGCCGGGCGTAGGACGGATCGGTCAGCACTTCCTGGTAACCGGTCATGGCGGTGTTGAACACCACTTCACCGACGGACAGGCCGGGCGCGCCTACGGATTCGCCCTCGAATACGGTGCCGTCTTCGAGGACGAGGATTGCGGCTTGGGTCACGGAAATCTCACTTTGGCTACCGAGGGGGTGCCGAAGTCACGCCTGTGCTTCACGGAAATCCGGTTGCAAAAAAGCGCGGACGTACGGTTCAGGACCGGTCCGGCTTTGGTGATTCGGCGAGTGCGAATTGTAGCGCTGCCAGGGCGCTCGCGCCAGCGGTTGAGTCACTTCATGAACAGGCGATTGCGTATTCATTTCAATACGCCCGCGTGTGCAAAGCGCGATGGCCGGGGTCTGACCCCTTTTCCTGCGGGAAAAGGGCTCTGACCCCAATCGCGGGGAGGGGTAAGAGCCCTTTCCGGGGGAAAGGGATCCGACCCCGGGGATCCGACCCCGTGAATCAGCCCGCCGGGGTGTCCAGCAGGTCGCGCACCCGGTAGCTCCCGGGCGTCCGCCCCTGCAGCTGGCGAGCGGTGAACAGCGCACCGCGGGCGAAGATGTCGCGGTTGGTCGCCCGGTGGACCAGTTCGATGCGCTCGCCCAGGCCGGTGAACTGCACCAGATGCTCACCCACGATATCGCCCGCACGCAGGCTGGCGTACTGCGGATCCGCCCCACCCCGCTGCGCGGCTGCGCCCAGGGTCAGTGCGGTTCCCGAGGGCGCATCCTTCTTCTGCGTATGGTGCGATTCCACGATGTCGCAGTCCCAGCCCGACAGGGCCTGCGCAGCGCGCTCGACCAGCTCGTCCAGCACCGCGACACCGAGGCTGAAGTTCGAAGCCCACACCAGCGGAATGCGCGCCGCGGCGGCGTCCAGCGCCTGGCGCTGGGTACTGGAGATGCCGGTGGTACCCGACACCAGGCCTGCGCCGCGTTCGACGCACAGGGCCAGCATCGCATCGAAGCCTTCCGGCAGGCTGAAGTCGATGGCCACATCGAATGCCGGCGCCCCTGCCAGCTCGCTGGCGGCAAAGAACGGCACTCCGTCGACCACCCGCTGGGCCGGCGCGCGGCCGGTCACCGCCGCCACGATCTGCAGGGTCTCGGGATGATCGGCAGCCAGCCGCAGCAGGGCCTGGCCCATGCGCCCGGAAGCGCCGTGAATGAGCAATCGCAGGGGAGTCTGGTTCATGCCCCGCAGGCTAGCGGCAGCATGCCCGGTCCGGCAAGCATCATCGCTGCTACGCTGCAGGACTCTTCATGCAATGGACCGCATTTCCCATGCAGATCAGCGAACAGCTGGTACTGGTCACCGGCGCTGGCCGCGGCCTTGGTCAGCATATCGCCCGCGCATTCGCCGCGCAGGGTGCCCGGGTCATCATCAACTACCACCGCAGCGAGGCGGCCGCACGTGCGCTGGCGGTGGAGCTGGGCGGGCAGGCACTCGCGCTCCGCGCCGACGTCACCGACCGGCGCCAGATCGAGGCACTCCTGCAGGAGGCGCTGGCGCATTTCGGCCAGGGCGTGACCACCGTGGTCAACAACGCATTGGCCGACTTCTCCTTCAATGGTGATGCGCGCGACGGCGCCGCCGACATTGGCTGGCCGGCGTTCCAGGCGCAGTTCGAAGGCAGCGTGCGCGGCGCGCTCAACACCGTGCAGGCCGCCCTGCCCGGCATGCAGGCGCGCGGTTTCGGCCGGATCATCAACATCGGCACCAATCTGTTCCAGAACCCGGTGGTGCCCTATCACGACTACACGGCCGCCAAAGCCGCCCTGCTTTCGCTGACCCGCACCCTGGCCGGCGACCTGGGGCCGCAGGGGATCACCGTCAACATGCTGTCCGGCGGCCTGCTGCGCAGCACCGATGCCAGCGCGGCGACACCGCAGGCCGTGTTCGATTACATCGCCGCCAACACGCCACTGCGCAGCGTGACCACGCCGGCCGAGTTCGCCGACGCCGCGCTGTTCTTCGCCAGCCCCTGGGCGCGCGCGGTCACCGGCCAGAATCTGGTGGTGGACGGTGGACTGGTGCGGGATTGAGGCTTCGGCGCACGCAGCAGCCCCCCTCTCCCGGCCTCGTCAGTGCTGCTTCGGCGGCGTCGGCCCGCAGCTGTCGCAGCCACCACAGGCACCACCGCCGCCACTGGCGGGCGGCGCGATCCTGCGGCCCAGCGCCTGCAACCAGCCGGCGCGGCCGGGCCTGAGCAGCGCCAGTGCCAAGGCACCGCGCATCCTGCGTATGCTGCCGGGGAACTGCTTTTTCAGTACGACCCACGCGCTGACCAGCACGGCCAGCGCAACGATCAGGTACTGGAGCAGCAGCCCTGCGTCCATCAGCCGCCTCCCAGCGCCACGGTCACCTGGTAGGTGATCAGCGCTGCAACGTAGGCCGCTGCGAACAGGTAGAACGCCGCGAAACCCATCTTCTTCCACGAATTGGTCTCACGCTTGATGGTGGCCAGCGTGGAGATGCACATCGGCGCATAGATGAACCACACCAGCAGCGACAGGCCCGTGGCCAGCGACCAGCCATCGGCCACCACCGGCGTGAGCGCCGAGATCGCCGCATCGTCGTCGGCCGCGGACAGCGCGTACACCGTCGCCAGCGAGGAAACCGCCACTTCACGCGCGGCCAGGCCCGGAATCAGCGCGATGCAGATCTGCCAGTTGAAACCCAGCGGGGCGAAAACCGCGGTCATCGCATGGCCGATGCGGCCGGCGTAGCTGTAATCGATGGCCGGCAGCGTGGCGTCGGCGGGCGCACCGGGGAACGACAGCAGGAACCACAGCAGCACGGTCAACGCCAGGATGATGCCGCCCACGCGCCGCAGGAAAATCATGCCGCGCTCGTACAGACCGACTGCCAGATCACGCGGATGCGGAATACGGTACGAGGGCAGCTCCAGCATCAGCGGATGCTCGCTCTTGTCACGGCGCCACTTCTTCATGACCCACGACATCGCCAGCGCGCTGAGGATGCCGGCCACGTACAGTCCGAACAGCACCAGCCCCTGCTGGTTGAAGATGCCGACCTTGCCATCGGGGATGAAGGCGGCGATCAGCAGGGCATACACCGGCAGGCGGGCCGAACAGGTCATCAGCGGCGCCACCAGGATCGTCGCCAGGCGGTCGCGCGGATCCTGGATGCTGCGGGTGGCCATGATGCCCGGCACCGCGCAGGCGAAGCTGGACAGCAGCGGGATGAACGAACGCCCCGACAGGCCGGCCGCGGCCATCAGCCGATCGAGCAGGAACGCTGCACGTGGGAGGTAGCCGGACTCTTCCAGTGCGAGGATGAACGCGAACAGGATCAGGATCTGCGGCAGGAACACCACCACGCCTCCGAGGCCGGCGATGATGCCGTCGGTCAGCAGGCTGGTCAGCGGCCCCTCCGGCAGCGCGCCACCGACCACCTCGCCCAGCCAGCCGAAGCCGGCCTCGATGCCATCCATCAGCGGTGTCGCCCAGGCGAACACCGCCTGGAAGATCAGGAACATCACAACGACCAGCGTCACCAGTCCGAACACCGGGTGCAGCAGCCAGCGGTCGAGCGTGTCGTCGATCTTCGCGGTGCGTGCCGGCATGCGCACGGCCACGGCCAGGATGTCACGTACCCGGGCGTGGTAGTCGATGCCGTCCTCGGCCGGCGGCACCGGCGCATCCAGGTGCGGCACCATGCGGTCCAGGCGCTCGACCAGCGCACGCGCGCCCTGCTTGCGTACCGCCACGGTCTCGACCACCGGCACGCCCAGCTCGCGCTCCAGCGCTGCCACGTCCAGCTGGATGCCACGGCGCTCGGCCGCATCCACCATGTTCAGCGCCACCACCATCGGCTTGCCCAGCTCGCGCAGTTCCAGTGCGAAGCGCAGGTGCAGGCGCAGGTTGGTGGCATCGATCACGCACAACAGCACGTCCGGCGCGGCCTCGCCCGGATAGAAGCCCCGGCACAGGTCGCGGGTGATCGCCTCGTCCAGGCTCGCCGGGTGCAGGCTGTACGCACCCGGCAGGTCAAGCACGGCGAACTCGCGGCCGGAGGGCGCGCGCAGGCGTCCTTCCTTGCGCTCGACGGTCACGCCGGTGTAATTGGCGACCTTCTGCCGGCTGCCGGTCAGCTGGTTGAACAGGGCGGTCTTGCCGCTGTTCGGGTTACCGACCAGCGCGATGCGCAGGGGGGCGGCAGTGGCGGATGCGGTCATGCACGTCTTTCCTGGCTGGCAGCGTCGATCAGGACGCGCTTGGCTTCACTGATACGCAGTGCGAAACGGGTGAACCCGACCTGCACCAGCAACGGCTCTCCCCCCAGCGGGCCCTTGGCCACCAGGCGGACCTCCTCGCCCTTGACGAAGCCCAGCTCGCGCAGGCGGCGGGCAATGACATCATTGGCGTGCAGGTCCTGCACGGAATCGACCACGGCCGAGGTATGCAGGGGCAGTTCGGACAGCGTCATCTAGCCTGTTCTCTGCTGGATGTAAATGGTTCTCGATTCTAACATTCCCGCGTCGCGTCATGGCCCATGACCAATGGCCCGCTATGATCCATACAGGTATGGAGTGACCCTGGAATCCCATGAACGATGCTTTGCAGATCGAGCGCAGTGGCGCCGTCCTCACCCTCTGGCTGAACCGGCCGGAGCTGCATAACGCCTTCGATGCCGGCCTGATCGCCCGGCTGACCGCGGCGCTGGAGGCGGCCGGGCGGGAGGACGCGGTGCGCGCAGTGGTGGTGGCCGGCCACGGCGCATCCTTCTCGGCCGGTGCCGACCTGCAGTGGATGCGGGGCATGGCCGCTGCCAGCGAGGCTGACAACCGCGAGGATTCGCTGGCCCTGGCGCGCCTGATGCGCACCCTGGACGAACTGCCCAAGCCGACCCTGGCCCGGGTCCACGGTGCAGCCTTCGGCGGGGGCGTCGGCCTGGTCGCCTGCTGCGACATCGCCATCGCCAGCACCAGCGCCCGGTTCGGCCTGACCGAAAGCCGCCTTGGCCTGCTGCCGGCCGTGATCTCACCGTACGTGATCGAGGCGATCGGGCCGCGTCAGGCCCGCCGCTGGTTCGCGACCGGCGAGCACTTCGACGCCGACACCGCGCTGCGCATCGGCCTGGTGCACCAGCTGGTGGAACCGGAGCGGCTGGACGACGCGGTGCAGCGCCAGCTGGCCCTGCTCGACAAGGCCGGCCCGATCGCGTCGGCGTCGGCCAAGTGCCTGGTCCGGCAGGTCCGCGACAGCCATGACCGCGATGCGCTCGACCGCGACAATGCCGCCCTGATCGCGCGCCTGCGGGTCTCGGCCGAGGGTCAGGAAGGCCTGGGCGCCTTCCTCGACAAGCGCGCCCCCCATTGGGTCACGGAGGCCTGAACATGCTCGATCATCTTGGTTTGACCAGCGCCGACCTGGCGCGCAGCAGGGCGTTCTTCAGCCAGGCACTGGCCCCACTGGAGATGGGCGTGGTGATGGAAGTCACCGCGGAGCAGACCGGCACCCATGACCAAGTCGGCTTCGGCCGCGATGGCAAGCCCTTCTTCTGGATCGGCAACGGCGGCAGCGTCAGCCATGGCGTGCACGTCGCCTTCGCCTGTACCGGCCGCGCGCAGGTGGACGCGTTCCATGCCGCCGCCCTGGCCGCCGGAGGACGCGACAATGGTGCTCCCGGCGTGCGTCCCTGGTATCACCCGAACTACTACGCCGCCTTCGTGCTCGACCCGGACGGCAACAACATCGAGGCGGTCTGCCAGCGCCCCGCTGAGGAGACGAAGGCGTGAGCGACTACGTCCGCATCGTCGAGGTTGGCCCGCGGGACGGCCTGCAGAACGAGAAGCAACCGGTCTCCACGGCCGACAAGATCGAGCTGATCAACCGTCTGTCGGCCACCGGCCTGCGCAGCATCGAAGCGACCAGCTTCGTCAGCCCGAAGTGGGTGCCGCAGCTGGCGGATGCCGCTGAGGTCTATGCCGGCATCCATCGCCGGCCCGGCATCCGCTATCCAGTGCTGGTACCCAATGAGCAGGGCTACGAGCGGGCATGCGCGGTCGGCGTGGAGGAAGTAGCGGTATTCACGGCCGCCTCCGAGGCGTTCAACCGCACCAACACCAACGCCGGCATCGACGAGTCTTTGGCCCGCTTCGAGCCGATCCTGCGCCGCGCCGCCGCCGATGGCGTACGGGTACGCGGCTATGTCTCCACCGTGCTGGGGTGTCCCTACCAGGGAGAGGTCCCCCTGGCCGATGTGGTGCGGGTGGCGCGCGCCCTGCACCAGATGGGCTGCTATGAGATCTCGCTGGGCGACACGATCGGCGTCGGCACGCCGCGCAAGGCACGGGCGATGCTGCAGGCAGTCGCAGCGGAGATTCCGATGAGCGCGCTGGCCGTGCACTTCCATGACACCTACGGGCAGGCCATTGCCAACATCGCCACCTGCCTGGAAGAAGGCGTCCGCGTGGTCGACAGCGCCGTCTCCGGCGCCGGAGGCTGCCCTTACGCCAAGGGCGCCAGCGGCAACGTCGCCAGCGAGGACGTGGTCTATCTGCTGCAGGGCCTTGGCCTGGACAGCGGTGTGGACCTGCCGGCGCTGGCGGAGACCGGTCGTTGGCTGGCCGGCCTGCTCGGGCGTGCGACCGCCAGCCGCACCGGCCAGGCGCTCGCAGCCGTCTGATCCATCAAGGCGCGTCGCCCGGGCTCCGGGCGGCGCGGTGCACAACGGCAGCGGTCATGGCTTCCGTTAGAATCGGCGGTTCTCGAACCTGCAGGACCGTGCAATGCAGCTGTCTTCCGTACGTGCCGTGATCACCGGCGGCGTTTCCGGCCTGGGCCTGGCCGTGGCCGAACACCTCGTCGCCCAAGGCGGCAAGGTGGCCCTGTTCGACCTCAACGACGACAAAGGCAGCAGCGCCGTCGCCGCGCTGGGTGCCGACAACGCCCGCTATTTCAACGTCAACGTCAGTGATGAAGCTGCCGTGGCGGCGGCCATCGACCAGGCCCACGATTTCCTCGGCGGGCTCAACGTGGCAATGAACTGCGCCGGCATCCTCGGCGCGGGCCGCGTGCTCGGCAAGGAAGGCCCGATGCCGCTGGCCGGCTTCCAGGGCACGGTGATGGTCAACCTGGTCGGCAGCTTCAACGTGGCCAAGGCTGCCGCCAATCGCATGCAGCACAACGAGGCCGGCGCCGATGGCGAACGGGGTGTCATCATCAACACCGCCAGCATCGCCGCCTATGAGGGCCAGATCGGCCAGGCCGCGTATGCCGCCAGCAAGGGCGGCGTGGTGTCGATGACGCTGCCGATGGCCCGCGAGCTCTCGCGCTTCGGCATCCGCGTCAACACCATCGCCCCGGGCGTGTTCTGGACACCGATGGTCGATGGCATGCCTGAAGCCGTGCAGCAGTCGCTCGCCGCCTCGATCCCGTTCCCGTCGCGGCTGGGCAAGCCGGAGGATTTCGCCAGCCTGGTCGGCTTCATCCTCGGCAACACCTACCTCAACGGCGAGACCATCCGCCTGGACGGCGCTACCCGCCTCGCTCCGAAGTGATTCCCCCGGGCGCCGGGACGGCGTCCACCCCCAACGACCCAGATCACCATGAAAGCCAACGACATCAAGAAGGGCAACGTCGTCGAATACAACAACGGCGTCTACCAGATCCGCGACATCGAGCGCAGTTCCCCGCAGGGCCGCGGCGGCAACGTCCGCTTCCGCTTCATCATGTACAGCGTGCCGGGCGGCAACAAGCTCGATGCCAGCTTCGATGCCGACGACAATCTGGTCGAGGTCGAACTGCTGCGCCGCCAGTCCACCTATTCGTACAAGGATGGCGATGCGTTCGTCTTCCTCGACGACGAGGACTACACCCCCTACACCCTGGATGCGGACGTGATCGGCGACGACGCCGGCTACATCACCGATGGCCTGACCGGCATCTACGTGCAGGTGATCGACGAGCAGCCGGTGGCCATCCAGTTGCCGGCCTCGGTGGTGCTGGAAGTGATCGAGACCCCGCCGGAACTGAAGGGCGGCACCGCCACCAAGCGTCCGAAGCCGGCCAAGCTCAATACCGGGATCGAGATCATGGTGCCGGAGTACATCGTCAATGGCGAACGCGTGCTGGTGAACACCGCCACCGGCGAGTTCGCAGGCCGCGCGGACTGAACTGACCGCACGCGCCTGGCAGAGCCGAGCCCCGCTCGGCTCTGCCGACGCGCTTACGGCTGCTTGGCGCCGAAATTGCCACACCCATGGTACTGGCGGGTGCCGACGGTCAGCATCGCCTTCGCCTCGAACGGCTCGCCACTCATGTCGTCGGTGCACGTCGTGCGCTGGAAGGTGAGCTTGATGTCGGTACCGTCCGCGGCCTTGCCACTCCACCCGTCGGCCCCCTGGTTGGGCGCACCCACGTCGAAGTGCCGTTGGCCATAATCGACCTGCACCTGCAGGCCCGGCGTGTCACCGTCGACCACCGCCAGCCAGCCCGGTTCGTTGCCGGTCGCCCTGAACGCGGCAGCACCGGCACGGCCGTCGCCTTCCGTGGCCTCCACCGCGCGGCACTCGCGGTCCGCCTCGCCCTTCAGGCTGAGCAGCGCGTCATCGTGGCCCTTCGTCCAGAAACTGTTGCCCTGCCCGTCGCCGTACTTCGCCCCCGAAGCAGCGCGCTCCGAGGTCATCGCGAACGTGCGATCGCCGATCACCACGGTGGCTGCGTCCTCGCCGTTGAACGTCGCACGCACCGCCAGATCGCCACACTGATAGGCCGTCTGGCTGGCGGCCGCGTTCGTGGACAGCGGCTGCGGCTCCGGCGGCGCCGGGTCAGCCGTGCCACCTGCTGCGGCAGGCGGCGTCGATGGCTGGCAGGCCGCCAGCACCAGGGCCAGCGAAGCCGTCGACAGACTGGAAACTACACGCATGACTCGACTCCTTGTCGACCGTACTGAAGAAAACCACCCTATCATCCGGCGATGAGCCGGCGCTGAAACCGATGTGATCGCGTTCACGCCGCGAGCACCGTCATCGACAGCAGCTGCGCGCCTTCCCCGCCGGAACTGCAGGCCCAGACCCGCAACAGACGCATCCGCAATGCCTGCTCCTGCCCGTGCCGGACGACCACTATCTGCACCGGGCCGGACAGCAGCGCCAGCCGACCGCACAGCAGCGTGTCCACCGCCTGCAGATGCAGCGCCCGCACCCGCAGGTGCCCGCCCAACCAGTCATCCAGCCAGGGCGGATCAAACAGGCGCCCGCCATCGCCATCCATCATGAACATCGCCGGCGACAACAGCAGCGACAGTGTCTCCCGATCACCATCGATCAGGGCCTGGCACAGGCGTCGCTCCAGCGCCGTCAGCTGTACGTCATGCAGCGTTTCAACGCTATCCGTTCCCATCCACAGATCCTTCCGGCAGTGGCCGGCGTCTGCGCAGGCGCCGCGCGACCCGTTGCCGCGCCCCCTGCACCACCACATAGAACACCGGCACGAAGAACACCGCGAGCACGGTCGCGCTGACCATGCCACCGAACACACCGGTACCGATTGCCTGCTGCGTTTCCTTCGAGGTACCCTGCGCCACCATCAGGGGCACCACGCCGAGCGCGAACGCCAGCGACGTCATCACGATGGGCCGCAGCCGCAGGCGCGCTGCCTCCACGGCCGCCTCCACCAGCCCGCGTCCCTGCTGCTGCAGCTGCCGGGCGAACTCGACGATCAGGATCGCGTTCTTCGCCGACAGGCCGATCACCGTGATCATGCCGACCTTGAAGAACACGTCGTTGGGCATCCCCCGCAGCAGCACCGCCGCCACGGCTCCCAGCAGGCCCAGCGGCACCACCAGCATCACGGCCATTGGAATGGACCAGCTCTCGTACAGCGCCGCCAGGACCAGGAACACCACCAGCATCGACAGCAGCAGCAACCACGGGGCCTGTGCGCCAGACTCGCGCTCCTGCAGCGACTGACTGGTCCACTGCAGCGCGAAGCCCGTCGGCAGCTGCCGGGCCAGGCGCTCCATCTCGTCCATCGCCTGGCCGGTGGAAACGCCCGACGCAGGCGCGCCGGACAGATTCAACGCCGGGAAGCCGAGATAGCGCTGCAGCTGCAGGGGGGCTTCCGTCCACTGCGGATCGACCAGCTCCGACAGCGCCACCATGCCCCCTTCGCTGTTGCGGACATACAGCTTGAGCACGTCGCCCAGCTCCATCCGGTACGGTGCATCGGCCTGGACGATGACCTGCTGCAGCCGTCCCTTGTTCGGAAAGTCGTTGACGTACTGCGAGCCCATTGCCGCCGACAGCGTTCCGCTGATCTCGCTGAACGCCACGCCCATCGCCTCGGCCTTGGCACGGTCGATGTCAAGCCGGACGCTGGTACCTGCCGGCATTCCGTCGGCATGCACGTCGGACAGCAGTGCACTGGCCTGCGCCAGCTGCAGCAGCTGCTGGAGGGCGGCGCGCAGCTCGGCCTGGGTCTGCCCGGTCCGCGCCTGCAGCGCCAGCGAGAAGCCTGACGAGCGGCCGAGGCTGTCGATGGCCGGCGGCATCACGCTCATCACTTCGCCCTCGACCAGCGTCGACATCGCCTTGCGTACTGCCTCCACCTCGCCGGCAGCCGTCGCACCGGCACGCTCCCCCCAATCCTTCAGCATCGTGTAGGCCAGTGCAGCACTCGGCCCCGAGCCGGAAAAGCTGTACCCCAAGATCGACTGGTTGGATGCAACGCCGGGGCGCGAGGCCACGTGACGTTCGTACGCTTCCACGACGGCAAGCGTGCGTTCGGAGGTCGCCTCGGCGGGCAGCTGGATCGAGGTCATGAAGTACCCCTGGTCCTCCTCCGGCAGGAATGCCCCTGGCAACCCGTTCAGGCCCAGCAGGAGCGCTGCCACCAGCGCGACGAACACCGCCATCACGCGCCCGCTTCGCTGCAGCACAGCGGCCACGCCACGCTGGTAGCGGCCGGTCATCCGCTCGAAGCCACGGTTGAAGGCGCCGAACAGGCCATTGCGGCCATGATGCCCGCGTGTAGTTCCGCGCAGCAGCGTGGCACACAGTGCAGGCGTCAGGCTGAGCGCCAGCAGCGCGGAGAACAGGATCGATACCGACATCGCCACGGTGAACTGACGGTAGATCGCGCCTACCGAACCACTGGCGAACGCCATCGGAATGAACACCGCGGTCAGTACCAGGGTGATGCCGATTACCGCGCCGGTCAGTTCGCGCATGGCCTTGATCGTCGCCTCGCGGGGTGGCAACCCCTCCTCGGCCATGATCCGTTCCACGCCTTCGACCACCACGATCGCATCATCGACGATGATGCCGATCGCCAGCACCATGCCGAACATGGTGAGGACGTTGATCGAGAATCCCAGCGCCAGCATCGCCGCGAACGTACCCAGCAACGCGATCGGCGCGACCACGGCAGGTATCAGCGTATAGCGCCAGTTCTGCAGGAACAGATACATCACCGCGAACACCAGCAGCATGGCCTCCAGCAGTGTCTGCACTACCTTGCGGATCGAGATGCTGACGAAGGGTGCGGTATCGAACGGAATGCTCGCCTCCACGCCTCGCGGCAGCAGCGGCGCCAGCTCGGCCATCCTTTCGCGCACCGCTGCCGCAGTGCGTACGGCGTTCGCACCGGGCCGCAGCTGGACGCCCGCCGCCGTCGCAGGCTGACCATCCTCTCGGGTACCCCAGGCGTAGCTCTGCGCCCCCAGTTCGACCCGGGCGACGTCACCCAGCAGTACCCGCGAGCCATCCGCCCGCGCACGTAGCACGATCGAAGCGAACTGCGCGGGCGTGGACAGCTGGCCATCGGCGGTCAGCGGCACGGTCAGGCGCTGGCCGGGCAGACCGGGGGAGTCGCCGATGCGACCCGGTGCGATTTCCAGGTTCTGCTGCTCGATGGCGCTGGCCACGTCACCGATGGTCAGGCCGTACCCGGTCAGCCGCGTGGGATCGAGCCAGACGCGCATCGCCTGCTCCGCGCCGAACAGCTGCACGCGACCGACACCGTCGATGCGGCGCAGTTCCTCGATGATGTTGCGCGCCATGAAGTCACCCAGCGCGGCCTCGCTGACGCTGGCATCCGGCGAACGCAGGCCGACCAGCATCAGGAAACCGGAATCGGCCGCCTCCACGTACAGCCCGTTCTGGCGCACGCTGCGCGGCAGACGCGGCTCGATCGCCTTGATCCGGTTCTGCACATCGACCTGGGCCAGTTCGGGATTGGTTCCCGGCTGGAAGGTCGCCGTGATCGACGCCTCCCCGGAGGTATCCACCGACGATTCGAAGTACAGCAAGTGCTTGACGCTGGACAGTTCGCGCTCGATCAGCCCGACTACCGCATCGTTCAACGTCTGCGGGCTTGCGCCTGGATAGCTCGCATAGATGCTGACACTGGGCGGAGCGACTGCCGGGTAGCGCTCCACGGCCAAACGTGGAATCGCCAGGACACCGGCAAGGATGATGAAGATCGCCAGCACCCAGGCGAACACCGGGCGATCGATGAAGAAACGTGCCATGTTGGATTTTCCTGGATCGGCCGGGTCCTGGCGGACTCAGCCCTGACGACCGGACGGTGCAGCCCCGGCAATGGCGACGGGCCGTGACCAGTCGTGCATCTGGACCACCACGCCTTCCTGCAGGCGCTCCTGGCCTTCGACGACCACCTTCTCGCCCGCCTTCAGGCCATGCCGGACGAGCCACTGCCGATCCACGCTGCCATCGATCTCCAGCGTGCGGATCACCGCCTTGCCGTCACTGCCGACCACCCAGGCGTAGGCCTGGCCACCGGCACTGCGCAGTACAGCCTGCTGCGGCAGCACCAGCGCACTGGACGGGGCACCGCGCGGCACTCTCGCCCGCACGTACATTCCGGGCAACAGCTGGCGCTGCGGGTTGTTCACCAGGATGCGCAGCATCACATCGCCCGTACGCGCATCGACGCTGATGCCGGAGAACAGCAGCTCGCCACGTTCCGACAACGGCCGGCCCGCCGGGCCGATGATCGCCACCGACGACTGTCCACCGCTCGCGGCGCTGCGCTGCAGCGACTCCAGCTGGGACGCAGGCTGGCGGACATCCACGTAGACCTGGTCGATCTGCTGCACCACCGCCATCGGCTCGGCATCGGACACGCCGACCAGCGCTCCCTCGGTCACCCATGCCTGATCGATGCGCCCGCTGATCGGCGCGCTGACCGTCGCATAGCGCAGGTCCAGCTGGCGGCGGGCAAGAATGGCCCGGGCTTCATTCACCGCGGCGCGCGCCTGCTCGTACTCGGCGCTCGCATCGTCGCGATGCTGCTGGCTGATGGCCTGCGCCGCCGCCAGGGCGTGCAGCCGCTGCGACTGCACACGGCTGCGGGCAAGCGCCGCCTCGCTGCGCTGCAGGGCCGCCAGCGCCGAATCGACGTCCGCACGGAAGGCTGCCGGATCGATCTGGAACAACGCCTGCCCGGCGGTGACTTCGGCCCCCTGCTCGAACAGGCGACGCTGCACGATGCCGCCGACCTGCGCACGGATCTGTGCGGTACGCACGGCCGTCACGCGGCCCGGCAGCTCATCGTCGCGCTGCACGACCTGTGGGCCGACGGTGACCACACTCACGCGCGGTGCGGGTTCGGGGCTGGCTTCGGGGGAGGAACAGGCCGTCATGGCCAAGGCGAGGACCGCGATCAACGCGGCCGGAGTCCTGAAGGTTCTCATTGCTGTGCACAATGCCGCGGGCGCGGCGGATAGGTCATGAAGCGCGCAGTCTGCGCGGCGATGATGGGGTTTCGATGGAGGAAGTGTGGAGATACGATGGAGGCAAGCACCTTATGGCCTGATCCACGCATGCACGCCTCCACTGCCCTCGCCGCCCTGGTCCTGATCGTGGAGGACGAGGCCGAGATCGCCGACATCCTCACTGCCTATCTCGAACGTGAGGGCCTGCGCACCCTGCGCGCCGGCGACGGCCACAGTGCACTGGACCTTCACCGCAACATGCGTCCGGACCTGGTCCTGCTGGATGTGCAGCTGCCGCGGCTGGACGGATGGAGCGTGCTGAGCCAGCTGCGCCAGCGCGGGGAAACGCCGGTGATCATGCTGACCGCGCTCGACCAGGACCTGGACAAGCTGACCGCGCTGCGCATGGGGGCCGACGATTACGTGGTCAAGCCGTTCAACCCGGCCGAGGTGGCTGCGCGCGTGCGCGCGGTGCTGCGGCGGACGCTCAGGTCCTCACGCGTGGATGCACCGGCGGCGCTGCGCATCGGGCAGCTGCTGATCGATCCGGCAACCCATGCCGTGCATGTGGAGGGCGACGGCTACAGCCATGAAGTCCTGCTGACGCTGACCGAGTTCAAGCTGCTGCACTGCATGGCCCTGGCACCGACCCGCATCTTCAGCCGCAGTGAGCTGATGCATGAATGCCTGCCCGAGAGTGAAGCGCTGGAGCGGACGGTCGACAGCCATGTCAGCAAGCTGCGCCGCAAGCTGGACGATGTGGGCATGGTCAACATCCCGGCCAGCGTGCGCGGCGTCGGCTACCGCCTGATGGCCGACCGCTGATGCGCCGGTCCGGGCTCAGCCGGCACATCGTCGTCTCGATGTCGCTGATGGTGATCGGCGTCATCGTGATGATGATCCTCTCGTCCTGGCTGCTGTATGCGGTGCTGGTCGAGTTCTCGCCGGCCAGTACGGTCGAACCGGAAAGCTGGCTGCCGACCGGTCCCGAACTGGCCTGGATGGTCGGTGTCATCCTGACCGGGCTGGCCCTTGCGATCGCCGCTTCGTTCCGTCTCGCCCACCGCATCCTGTCCCCGTTGAACTCGCTGGTCGACAGCGTGCGCGCGCTGGCCAGCGGCGACCTGGGCGCACGCGCCAGCGCCGATGGCAACTCTCCCGGCGAGGTCGCCGCGCTGGTCGACGACTTCAACGCGATGGCGCGCCGCCTGCAGCACATGGAAAGCGAACGGATGATGTGGCACGCCGCCATCGCCCACGAACTGCGCACGCCGGTCACCATCCTGCGCGGTCGCCTGCAGGGCCTGGCCGAAGGCGTGTTCCACCCCGACGAATCGCAGTTCCGCAGCCTGCTGGCGCAGGTGGAAGGGCTGTCGCGGCTGATCGAGGATCTGCGCGTGCTGAGCCTGGCGGACAACGCCCGGCTGGACGTACGCCGTGCCCGCACCGATGTGGTGGCCGAAGTGCACTCGGTGATGACGCTGGTCGATCCGCAGTTCCGCGCGGCCGGCTTCGTGCTGGAACTGGAGACCAGCCGCGAGGAGCACAACGCCCACTGCGACCCGACCCGCCTGCGGCAGGCGCTTCTTGCATTGCTGGAGAACGCCCGGCGCTACGCCAGCCCGGGCCGGGTGCGGATCGCCGTGCATGACACCCCGGGGCACGTGCAGGTTGCCATCGAGGATGAGGGCCCCGGCATCGATCCGGCACTGCACGCGGACATCTTCAGCCCCTTCATGCGCGCCGACGGTTCACGTTCGCGACAGGGCGGTGGCAGCGGCCTGGGCCTGGCCGTGGTCAAGGCCATCGCCGATGCACATGGCGGAAAGGTCTACTGTACGCCGTGTGGCAGCGGCGGCAGCCGCTTCGTCATTGAACTGCCGCGTCAGTAGGCGTCGCCTGCCGTCGCAGGCGCTCACCCAGCGCCGCCAGGTTCGCGTCGATGTCATCGAGTTCCCCCCGTTGCGACGCCGGCAGCTGCTGCCGCAGCTGCACGCGCAGGGTCCGCCACGCCGGCACCGCCTGGGCGCTGGCCAGCGCAATGCGATCGGCGAGCCGTATCTGTTCCTCAGGCAGCGGCAAGCCGTAGCCACCGTCCGCCAGCAGCTCCCCGGGACGCAGCCACTGCCCGCTCAGGTCCAGCAGTTCGCGCAGACTGCGTGCTTCAGCGCTGTCCGGCGCCGCCAGCAGACGACGCTTCAGCACGTCGCGCGCGCGCAGCTCCGCGCGTCGCTGCGCGGCCTGTTCCAGCAGCAGCAGGCCAGCACTCGCGCGCAGATCACCCTGCAGCAGCCAGGGGCCGCGTTCGCGCGCGGGCAGCTTCAGCCACGCCCGCACGTCGCGCGCCGGCAAGGCGATCTGGGTGGCAGCCACGGAAAACAGCTGCTGGTAATGATCACGCGCGGAAGCGAAGTAATACCCCTGGGCCTGCGCACCCGCCCGATCAGCCAGTACCTGCTCGTCCAGAACATGCAGCCGTGCCAGTCGACGCCGCAGTCCCCTCGGGGTCAGCTGGGCAAGCCCGGCCTGGCCGAGCCGGGGCACGCCGGCCTGCAGCAGTTTCGCAGTCTCCACCGCGCAGTTGTTGCTGACGAAGTAATAGCGTCCGTCATAGGTCCAATGCACCTGCGCGGTGCGTTCCAGCAGGCTGGCGATTTCTTCGCGCTGGAGGCGCAGTGGCAGCGACTGCAGGCCACGCAGCTCGACCTTGGTGTATTCATCCACCACCTGCTGCAGTGGCAGCACGAACAGGCGCGAGGGATAGTCGCCGGTCAGGCCACGCCAGTTGGAAATCTGCACATCGCCCACGAACGCGCGGAAGGACAGCACGCGATGATGCTCAAGATCCAGCCGGCACGCCGGTCCTGGCGTCCGGCCTGGCCGGCAGATGACCAGCCGCAGCATGCTGTGGCCCCAGCGGCTCATCGGCTGCCGGCTGCCTTCAGCGAACAGGTAGTCCACCGCATAGACGCGCGCGGGATCCAGCTGCAGCAACGAGGCGGCCCCCTCCTCCGCTTCGGCCTGCAGCAATGGCAGGGTCGCGGCACAGTGCGGACGTGGCAGCGATGGCGGCGTGCCGAAATGCGCCTGGTACCACTGTGCCAGGGCTGGACGGCGGCAGGCGAATGCGCCATCGAGCACGAAATGCTCGGCATTCACTGCCAGGTACTCGGCCGCATTCGTCAGTTCGTAGGAATCCGGGCTGCGGTCACGGAAATCATTGTCACCGCGGCCCAGATGCCACGGCCTGCGCTGCCAGCCGGACAGATCGCGCCATCGTGCGCTGCGCGACCAGCCTGCACCGTTGCGGTCGGCAACGTGGGTCAGCTCGTGGACCAGCGCGCTGCGTCGCGCGCGGCGGGCGCCGGGCACATCCTCATCCAGCAGGTCGCGACGCAGCGACACGCGTCCGCCGAAGGCCCGACCGTGCACATCGGCCGGCAGGGCCTCACTCCAGCGCACCTGCACCTGCGGCGGCAGCGCGCGCAGCAGCCCGTCGGGCAGCAGCGACTGCACATCGGCGAGGGTCTGCCGGGCCAGCCGTTGTTGTGCTGGGTCCAGGCCTGCGGGGTCCAGCTGCAGGCGGTCGGTCGCATGCGCCAACGGTATCGCCAGCCACGCCAATGCGATGCCCCACCCTGCATGCAGGGCGCGCTTGTACAGCGCCGCGTCGCGCTCGGCATCGGTTGCTGCCCGCGTACGCCGGATGTTCAGCCGTGCATCGCCCGGCGCCACGGCAAGCGAAACCGCGGGGGGCATGCGGCCCGGATCAACGCGCCAGCAGGGCGCGCGCCAGTTCCAGATCGCTCTGCTGCTGCGCGGCAGCGTCCTGCTCGCGCAGATGGACCAGCGCGGCCTGCAGGCGCACGCCGCGGATCTGGCCGTCGCTGGCGACAAAGGCCGCGGCATCATCGCGCGCAGCGCGCACGACCTTGTCGTCACCCGAGCTGCTGCCCGACGAGCCGGACGATGCACCCGTTGCCGAACCGGCCGAGGTGCCGGCGAAGCTGGAAGCGAAGCCGGCCAGCGGCAGGGACAGCAGGGCAATCAGCAGGAACGGTCGGATCATCGGTCGAAGGCCGGTTGAAGGAATGGGTGGAGCGTAACGGGTGCGTGAAGGGTTTGCCCAGATCAGGCGTCGAACAGCTTCCCCGGGTTCAGCCGCCCTTCGGGATCGAACGCGCGCTTGACCGCCTTCATCAGCGCGATTTCCGCCGGCCCGCGCGTGCTGTCCAGGTAACCCTTCTTGACCAGGCCGATCCCGTGTTCGGCCGAAATGCTGCCATCGAAACGCGCCAGCACCTGCGCCAGCAGCTTGGTCACCTGCTCGCACTGGGCAAGGAACTCGGCGTCGCTGGTGTCGTCCGGCTTCAGCACGTTGATGTGCAGGTTGCCGTCGCCGATATGGCCGAACCAGACCACATCGAAGTGTGGATAGGCCTGGCCGATCAGCGCCTGGGTCTCGGCCAGGAACGCCGGCATCGCCGAGATCCGCACTGAGACGTCATTCTTGTAGGGCTTGTAGCGCGCCAGTGATTCGGTGATGCCCTCCCGCAGGCGCCACAGCTGGGCCGCTTGGGCGTCGCTGGCGCTGATCACGCCGTCGCTGACCCAGCCGTTGCCCATGCAGTCCTCGAAGGCCGCCATGGCCGCGGCTTCCTGTGCCTCGTCATTGGCCGCGAACTCGGTCACGACATAGTACGGATGCACTTCGTCGAACGGCGCCTGCGCACCATGTGCCAGCACGTGCTCCAGCGCCCGGTCGGTGAAGAACTCGAACGCCTGCAGCTGCAGGCGCGCGCGGAAGGCGGCGAATACCTGCATCAGCACCTCGAAGCTGGGCAACGCCAGCAGCATCACGTTGCTGGCCGGCGGGGGATCGGTCAGCTTCACCGTTGCCTCGACAATCACGCCCAGCGTGCCCTCGGAACCGATCAGCAGCTGGCGGAAGTCGTAGCCGCTGGAGTTCTTGATCAGGCCCTTGTTCAACTCCAGCAGTTCGCCGCTGGCAGTGACCACCTTCAACCCGGCAATCCATTCACGGGTATTGCCGTACCGGATCACGCGGATGCCGCCGGCATTGGTGGCGATGTTGCCGCCGATCGAACACGATCCCCGCGCGGCGAAGTCGACCGGATAGATCAATCCATGCTCCAGCGCGGCGTTGTGCAGCGCTTCGAGCGGCATGCCGGCCTGCACCACCAGGGTCCGGTCGACCGCGTCGTAGGCCAGGGCCTTGCTCATCCGTTCCAGGCTCAGCACCAGTTCGCCGTGGGCGGCCACCGCGCCGCCGGACAGCCCGGTACGGCCGCCGGAGGGCACGACCGCAACCGCTTCGGCCGCGCTCCAGCGCATCACCGCCTGCACCTCCTCGACCGTGGCCGGCAGCGCGATCGCCAGCGGCGCCGGCGTCCAGCGCCGGGTCCAGTCACGACCGTAATGCTCCAGGTCGGATGGGTCGGTCTTCAGCTTCAGGCCGGGACAGGCCTGCAGCAGCGAGGCAATGCGGGAATCGGTCATGACGGTCCAGCGCGGTGCGTGACGAACGGGCAAGCGTGCCAGTGGCACGCGCCAGCGTCCAGCCCCGCAGTGCCGCACAGATAGCTACGGATGCAACCAATTGCGCACTGCACCATGGGCGGTCCGATCTGGCATAGTGGTCAGCCCCTGTCCCACTGGCCGTGTTGCCCCATGTCGCCGAAGAAGACCTCGTTCCCGAAGCAGGATATCCGCGTGCTGTTGCTGGAGGGGGTCAGCCAGACCGCCGTGGAGGTATTCAGCGCCGCCGGCTACAGCCAGATCGAGGCGCACACCAAGGCCCTGCCCGAGGACGAACTGAAGGCGCGCATCGCCGAGGCGCATATCGTCGGCATCCGTTCGCGCACCCAGCTCAGCGCCGAGGTACTGGCCGAGGCCAAGCGCCTGATCGCGGTGGGCTGCTTCTGCATCGGCACCAACCAGGTCGATCTGGACGCGGCCGAGCTGGCCGGCATCCCGGTGTTCAACGCGCCCTATTCCAACACCCGCAGCGTGGCCGAACTGGTGATCGCCGAGGCGATCATGCTGACCCGCGGCATCCCGCAGAAGAACGCTGAGTGCCACCGCGGCGGCTGGTCGAAGTCCGCCAGCGGCAGCCATGAGGTACGGGGCAAGACGCTGGGCATCATCGGCTATGGCCACATCGGCACCCAGGTCGGCGTGCTGGCCGAATCGCTGGGCATGCAGGTGATCTTCCACGACGTGGAAACCAAGCTGGCGCTGGGCAATGCCCGTGCCGCGGCCAGCCTGGACGACCTGCTGGCACGCGCCGACATCGTCACCCTGCACGTGCCGGAGACCCCGGCCACGCAGTGGATGATCGGCAGCACCGAGCTGGCGAAGATGCGCAAGGGCGCGCACCTGATCAATGCGGCGCGCGGCACCGTGGTGGACATCGATGCGCTGGACGCAGCGCTGGCCAGCGGCCATGTCGGTGGGGCTGCACTGGATGTGTTCCCGGTGGAGCCGAAGGGCAACGGCGATATCTTCGAATCACCGCTGACCCGCCACGACAACGTGATCCTGACCCCGCACGTCGGCGGCAGCACGCTGGAAGCGCAGGACAACATCGGCGTGGAAGTCGCCGCCAAGCTGGTGCGCTACAGCGACAACGGCAGCACCCTGTCGGCGGTCAACTTCCCGGAAGTGACCCTGCCCGAACACGAAGACAGCCTGCGCCTGCTGCACATCCACCAGAACGTGCCCGGCGTGCTCTCCAAGGTCAACGAGATCTTCTCGCGCCACAACGTCAACATCGACGGCCAGTTCCTGCGCACCGACCCGAAGGTCGGTTACGTGGTGATCGACATCACCGCCAGCGAGGAGCAGGCCGCCGCGGTACGCGAAGAACTGGCGGCCATTCCAGGCACGTTGCGCACCCGCATCCTGTATTGATTGAAGGTTCGCCGGGCACGGCCCGGCGCCACCCGCGCGATCACGGTAGCGCCGGGCCATGCCCGGCGGCCGCGCATGAGGTGGACGTCCCCGTCAGCGCGCCAACCACCGGCGCGCCATGCGCTGCATCGATTCGTCCGATTCCGGGTCGGCCGCGACTTCGGTCACCGGCCGCCAGGCCAGGTCCAGCGATTCCTCGCTGAGCACGAAGTCCTCGCCCCCCAGCGCCCGGATCACGAAACGCACGTCGTAATGCCAATGCCCCGGCACGTCCCCGCGTTCGGGGATCCAGTGCTTGTCCAGGTCGAAGATCGCCGGATCGTCCAGCACCAGCCCCGACAGCCCCGACTCTTCCTCTGCCTCCTTCAGCGCCACCCGCGCCAGGTCGCGGTCGCCGTCGGCGTGGCCGCCCAGCTGCAGCCAGCGCTGCAGCTTGCGGTGGTGGGTCAGCAGCAGGCGCTGGCCATCGGCGCTGACCAGCCAGCAGCTGGCGGTGAAGTGGCCGGCCAGCCGCTCGCGCCGGAACGGATCTTCCGGATCGTCCAGCAATGTGCCGAATTCGGCAGCCAGGGCGTCGTGGGCGGGCTCGCGGCGCGCATGGTCCCGCAGCAGACTGCGCAGGCGATCGTCAAGCGCGGCAAGGGTTTCGGCGGTCTGGCTCATGAATGGGGGTGGTCCGGAAAAATACTGCTCATTATCGCCGCTCATTGTTGCGATTGCGCTTGTGCGTTGGCTTCAGCTTTGGCTAAGGTACAGCGGGCCGTTCGCGCGGCCTTCACCATTCAGGGCTGCCGGCAACGTATCGACGGCCCCCAAACCGATCATTAGGGAAGTACTGCATGCTGAAAGCTCTGTTGAGGGTCAAGCCGGTGCAACCGGCCGGGCACGTCGATGCCGGCGAACCCATCGAAGGCAGCCTGGACGGCGAAGCCACGCTGAAACGGACCCTCACGGCGAAACACCTGATCCTGCTTGGCGTAGGGGCGGTGATCGGTGCAGGCATCTTCGTACTGACCGGGCAGGCCGCGGCCAACCACGCCGGCCCGGCGGTGATGCTCTCGTTCGTCTTCGCCGGCATCGCCTGCGCACTCGCCGGGCTGTGCTACGCCGAGTTCGCCGCGATGATGCCGGTTTCAGGCAGCGCCTACTCCTACTCCTACGCCACGCTCGGCGAGGGCATGGCCTGGTTCATCGGCTGGTGCCTGGTGCTGGAGTACCTGTTCGCCTCGGCCTCGGTCGCGGTGGGCTGGTCGGCCTACCTGATCAGTTTCATCACCACCACGCTGCACATGCCGTTCCCTGACGCACTCAGTGCGGCACCGATCGCATGGACCGGCAGCGAGTTCATCTCGTCCGGCAAGCTGTTCAACCTGCCGGCGGTCCTGATCGTTGCTGCGGTCTCGGGCCTGCTGTACGTCGGCGTGACCCAGTCGGCCTTCGTCAACGCCATCATCGTGGCCATCAAGGTCACCGTGATCTGCCTGTTCATCGGCTTCGGCGCCGCCCACATCGATCCGGCCAACTGGCAGCCCTTCATTCCGGAGAACACCGGCGTATCCGGCGAGTTCGGCTGGAGCGGCGTGTTCCGCGCCGCCACCATCGTGTTCTTCGCCTATATCGGCTTCGATGCGGTTTCCACCGCAGCCGGCGAAACCAAGGACCCGCAGCGCAACATGCCGATCGGCCTGCTCGGGTCGCTGGCCGTGTGCACCCTCGTCTACATCATCGTCTGCGCCGTGCTGACCGGCATGATGCCGTATCACCTGCTGGGCACCGACAAGCCCGTGGCCACTGCGCTGGAGCCTTATGCCAGCCTGTCCTGGCTGAAGACCGCGGTCGAGATCGGCGCCATCGCCGGCCTGTCCTCGGTGGTGCTGGTGATGATGATGGGCCAGACCCGCATCGCCTATACGATCTCCCGCGACGGCCTGCTGCCGAAGTTCTTCGGCAAGGTCCATGCCCGCTTCCGCACCCCGTACTGGGCGACGATCGTGGTCGGTGTGATCGCCGCGGCACTGGCCGGTCTGATGCCGCTGAACGTGCTGGGCGAACTGGTCTCGATGGGTACCCTGCTGGCGTTCGCGACCGTATGCATCGGCGTGCTGGTCCTGCGCTACACCCGTCCGGAGCTGCATCGTCCGTTCCGCGTACCGGTGGTGTGGATCATCTGCCCGCTGGGCGCGGCGGCCTGCCTGTTCCTGTTCTGGCAGGCCTTCGTGGTGCACTGGCACCTGTTCGTCGGTTGGACCGTGCTGGGCCTGCTGATCTACTTCGGCTACGGCATGCGCAACAGCAAGCTGGCCAAGTCCGCCTGAACCTGCGGGCCGGCCCTGCGCCGGCCCGTCTGCTCCTGCCAGTGTTTCCGCCCGCGCGCCCACCCGGCGCGCATCGACAAGATCCCCACACATGTTCAAGCAACTCTGGGCCACCAAGCACCCGCATGCCGCCCATGAAGACGCCAATGGCCTGAGCCTGCGCCGCCACCTCGGACCCTGGGGGCTGACGGCCCTGGGCATCGGCGCAGTGATCGGCGGTGGCATCTTCGTCATCACCGGCCAGGCCGCAGCCAACCACGCCGGCCCGGCCATCATGCTGTCCTTCGTGCTGGCCGCCATCTGCTGCGCGTTCTGCGCCATGGCCTACGCCGAGTTTGCCTCGATGGTGCCGGTCTCGGGCAGCGCCTATACCTACACCTATGCCACCTTCGGCGAGCTATCGGCCTGGTTCATCGGCTGGATGCTGGTGCTGGAGTACGGCGTGTCCGCCTCGGCAGTGGCGGTCAGCTGGACCGGCTACTTCCTTAGCCTGCTCAGTCACTTCGACATCCACCTGCCGGCCGCGCTGGTGAGCGCACCGCTGGACGGGCAGCTGCGCCCGACCGGCGCGATCGCCAACCTGCCGGCAGCCATCCTGGTGCTGCTGCTGACCTGGCTGTGCTACGTGGGCATCAGCAAGTCCTCGGCCATGAACATGGCCATGGTGGTGCTCAAGACCGGCCTGATCGTGCTGGTGATCGTGGTCGGCTGGAAGTACGTCGATCCGGCCAACTGGACCCCGTTCATTCCGGAGAACCAGGGGCCCGGCAAGTACGGCATGGAGGGCGTGCTGCGCGGCGCTGCCATGGTGTTCTTCGCCTACATCGGTTTCGAGGCGGTCTCGGTGGCGGCACAGGAGTCACACCGTCCGCAGCGCGACATGCCGATCGGCATGATGCTCTCGCTGGTGGTCTGCACGGTGCTGTACATCGCCATGGCGGCCGTCATGACCGGCCTGGTGCCGTACACCCTGCTCGGCACCGATGAGCCGGTGGTCACCGCCGTCGCCGCGCATCCCCAGCTGGGCTGGCTGCGGGTGGTGGTGGAAATCGGGGCACTGGTCGGCCTGTCCTCGGTCGTACTGGTGATGGTGATCGCGCAGCCGCGCATCTTCATGATCATGGGTCGCGATGGCCTGCTGCCGCCCGTGTTCACCCGGATCCATCCGAAGTACCGCACTCCGCATATCAATACGGTCATCACCGGAATCGGCATCGCCCTGCTGGCTGCGCTGTTCCCGCTGGACGTGCTCGGCGAACTGACCTCGATGGGCACGCTGATCGCCTTCGCGGCGGTGTGCGCGGGCGTGCTGATCCTGCGCCGCACCCAGCCGGACCTGCCGCGCCCGTTCCGCATGCCGATGGCGTGGCTGATCTGCAGCCTGGGCGTGCTGAGCTGCCTGGCGCTGCTGTCGGCGATGACGATGCACAACTGGATGCTGATGGGCGTGTGGACGTTCTTCGGGTTCGTGATCTATTTCTGCTACGGCTTCCGGCACAGCCGCCTGCGGGTGAAGTAAGGGGTTCTGCATTGCAGGGCCTGCGGCCCTGCACCCGCCTTTGAAGCCGGAGCAACGGCAAGAGCGGTGTGTTGGTTTGGCGGGGAGGCATGGGTACGCGGGGGACGCCGCAAGTACGTCCATGTAGGCTTGGCAGCCGCATCCATGCGGCTGACACCCCCGCGCACCCATGCCTCCCCACCCCTGGCAGTCTCCCGGCGCGTCTGGTTGGTCCACGTCATGCGCGGATGAATTGGTCCAGGGAATGAATTTTCGTAGGTCGATGAATCCTCTGTAGAGCGGAGCCATGCTCCGCTCCGAGCAAGCGCAGCGAAGCGACCCGGTTTTCGCTTTTCCTTCTTCACTCCGTGGCTGACGCGCACGGAACCTGTCCGTGGCCGGGCGGGTGGGTTGTGCAGGGGTGTCCGCGGCAGGGATGCCGCGGCCAAGCCCCCAAGGATGGGTTTACGGCGTCCCCTGCACAGCCCACCCGCCTGGCCAAAGCAAGAGATCCCGCCCGGCGAGACAGCCACGAGGGGCTCAGCCGTTGGCCGAATCCAGTAAAATCGCCAGCATGAACGCCGCCCCCCTCCCCTACGACACCGCGCGCCTGAGCGAGCTCGCCCAGCTGCTGATCGACAACGTCCGCGAACTGGCCCAGGCCGGCTGGACCCCGGCCACCAGCAGCAACTTCTCCCATCGCCTCGACGACCGCCATGCGGCAATCACCGTCTCCGGCAAGGACAAGGGGCGGCTGATCGAGGACGACATCATGGTCGTGGACTTCGATGGCCAGGCCGTCGGCCGACCGCTGCGCCCGTCCGCCGAGACGCTGCTGCACACGCAGCTATACCGGCGTTTCCCGGAAGTCGGCTGCGTCCTGCACACGCATTCGCCGGTGCAGACCGTCGCCTCGCGCCTGTATGCACCGCAGGGGCACATCCGCCTGGAAGGCTATGAGCTGCTGAAAGCCTTTGCCGGCAACAGCACGCACGAGATGGCCATCGACGTTCCGGTGTTCGCCAACACCCAGGACATGAACGTGCTGTCGGCCCAGGTCGAGGATCTGCTGGACCGCCAGACGCTGTGGGGCTACCTGATCGATGGCCACGGCCTGTACGCCTGGGGCCGCGACATGGCCGAAGCGCGCCGCCACCTTGAGGCATTCGAGTTCCTGCTGCACTGCGAACTGGAACTGCGCAGGCTGCGTGGCTGAGCAGATTCCAAACCGCAATCTGCGCCCGCGCGCCACCCTGTTACCCTGTCCTCCCCCCGACGTTCAAGCTGCCGCCATGAGCCGACTGCGCATCTACGACGACACCCGCCCCGAATCGCCGCTGCTGGACAGCCAGGACGGCGCCATCATCGCTGCCGAGCTGCAGAAGATCGGCGTGACCTTCGAGCGCTGGCAGGCCACCGCACCGGTCGCGCCGGGCGCCAGCCAGGACGAGGTGTTCGCCGCCTACCGCGCCGACATCGATCGCCTGGTCGCCGAACGGGGCTTCAAGAGCGTGGATGTGGCGTCGATCGCGCCGGACAATCCCAACCGCGCCGAGCTGCGCAGGAAGTTCCTCGACGAACACTTCCACAAGGAAGACGAAGTGCGCTTCTTCGTTGCCGGCTCGGGGCTGTTCACCCTGCACGTGGGTGACAAGGTCTACGAAATCGAATGCGTGAAGGATGACCTGATTGCCGTGCCCGATGGCACCACGCACTGGTTCGACATGGGCGAGGAGCCGAGTTTCGTGGCCATCCGCTTCTTCACCGAGCCGGATGGCTGGGTCGGCCACTTCACCGGCACCGACATCGCGCAGAAATTCCCCCGTTACGTTCCGACCCAGGCATCCTGATCCATGCAGCCCCGCGTCATCCTGACCGACATTGAAGGCACCACCAGCAGCATCTCGTTCGTCAAGAACGTGCTGTTCCCCTATGCGCGCCAGGCCCTGCCCGGCTTCGTGGCCGAGCATGGCCAGCGACCGGACGTGCGCCGCTGGCTGGACACGGTGGCCAGCGAAATCGGGGGCGCCTGCCAGGACAGCCTGGTCGCCGAGACCCTGCAGGGCTGGATCGACCAGGACCGCAAGCACACGGCGCTGAAGGCGCTGCAGGGGTTGATCTGGGAGGCCGGCTATCGCCGTGGCGACTACACCGCGCACTTCTATCCGGAAGTAGCGCCAGTGCTGAAGGGATGGCATGCCTCCGGCCTGCCGCTGTACGTCTACTCCTCCGGTTCGGTGCCGGCGCAGAAGCTGTTCTTCGGTTTCAGCGATGCGGGCGATCTCAGCCCGCTGGTGTCAGGCTGGTTCGACACCGAGATCGGCGGCAAGCGTGAGGCCGACAGTTACCGGCGCATCGTCCAGTCCATCGGCGTGCCCGCAGGCGAGATCCTGTTCCTGTCCGACGTGGTGGAAGAGCTTGATGCCGCGCGCGAGGCAGGTCTGCAGACCCGCCTGCTGGATCGTCTGGACGACTACCCGATGCCGCGCGTCGGCGACGCCGCCCACGGTCACGAGCGGGTCGAGAACTTCCAGCAGATCCAGCTGTAAGACGATCCCTTTCTGGTCGCTGCCAACCCGGGTTGGCACCGGCCCAGGCCAGGTACCACCGACAGCGCCCCTCAACGATCGTTGAGGCTGCGCACCTCCAGCGCCTCGCGCAGCGTGGCCAGATCCACCGGGCCGCGCACGCTGATGTCGCGACTCTCGCCCGGCAGCAGATCGAGCAGGTTGTCGTCCAGCCGCACCTCCAGGGCACCGAAGTCCACCCATGCCGCGCGCACGAATGCCCTGCTCTGCAGCCGCAGCCGGTAGTGGTCCCCCTCGATCTCCAGCGTGGCCCTGAGCGCCTGGCGGGGCAGCACCTGATCCTTGGCCTCGACGAATCCCACGACCTGACGCGCAGTCGTCTTCCCTCCCTGCAGCACCTCGAACACCGCAATCGTGCGCTTCGGATCGGCACCCGCCAGCAGCTCGGCATCAGTGAAATCGCCGACCGCCGTCACGCCCGCGGCCGCCAGGGTCACTGCCTGCTCGCGACGACGCAGCACTTTGCCGTCGACATCCATCACCCGCAACCGCCAGCGCGCCTCGCCGGCGTCGCCATCGTTGAGCAGACGCACGCGTGTCGTGCCCTCGTCACGCAGCGCTGCCACGGCAACGGGAGCGAAGAAGCGCCGCGCCTGGTAGTGCAGCGCCTTCCAGCGCCCGAAGTAGTCCACACTCGACCAGGACGCACCCGGCCATACGTCATTGAGCTGCCAGTAGAGCGAGCCCATCGTGTAGGGGCGTGAGGCGCGATGGTGCAGCGCTGCCAGAGCGATGCCATCGGCCTGCATCACCTGGCTCAGATACACGAAGTCGCCGAAATCCTTCGGTGTACCGTAACCCCGCTCGATATAGTGCAGCAGACGGCTGTTGCCCTCGCCCGCCATGAACTTCTGGTGCGCGCGTATCACCGGACTGTCGATCCGCTGCTCGGCGCGGGTTGCGATCTGGTCCACCGTAGCCACGGCCGGCCACGCCTGCAGGCCGTACTCGGACATGAAGCGCGGCGTCTCGCGCAGATAGGCCTGCACCGGCAACGCCGGATTGCCCCACACCTGCCAGTAGTGCTTGTCGCCACGGGTCGAATCGTTGGCCTTCTCGTCGAGGTCGTTGCTGGGCGAACTGGACCAGTACGGCACTCCCAGCCCTTCTTCGCGGACCAGCGCACGCAGGTCATTGCCGAACAGGTCCACATAGCCCTGCCAGACCTTTGCTGCGAAGACCGGATCCGCGGCCTTCAGGTCGCGGCCATGGCCCCAGTCCTTCCACGCGGTTTCCTCTTCGTTGTTGCCACACCACAACACGATGCTGGGGTGATGGCGCAGGCGGCGCACGTTGTCGCGCGCTTCGGCAACCACGCTGGCGCGGAATGCCGGGTCGTAGCCGGGCTGCATGCCGCCGCCGAACATGAAGTCCTGCCAGACCAGCAGGCCCAGTTCATCGGCAATATCGAAGAACACATCGTCTTCGTAGTAGCCGCCGCCCCAGTTGCGCAGCATGTTCATGTTGGCGTCGCGCGCGGCGGTCAGCACCTGGCGCACGCGCGCGGGATCCACCTGGGCCGGGAACGCGTCGAAGGGAATCACGTTCGCGCCCTTGGCGAAGACCGGCACGCCGTTGATGACGAATGCGAAGCCCTGGCCGCCATCAGCGTCCTTGTCGCGGCGCAGTTCGACCGTGCGCAGGCCGATGCGCTGCTCGCGCGCGAGAGACCCGCTATCGCCGCCGTCCAGGCGGACCGCCACAACATAGCGATCCTGTGCCCCGTAGCCGACCGGCCACCAGCGGCGTGGCTCGGCAAGCGCCACCGGCAGCTCCACCGTATTCGCTCCCGGGGCCACTGCAACCTGCCGCTGCACCCGCGCGACACTGCGCATCTGCGGATCGAACACTTCCACATCGACGGCCGCGGTACCCGCGGCAGCGTCCTGTTCCACCTGCAGCACCACCGCCAGCTTCGCCTGCCGCGCGTCCAGCACGTCGGTGCGTACGGCCACATCGCCGAGGCGGCGCTCCCCCCAGGACTCCAGGTCGATGCCACGCCAGACCCCGGCGGTGACATAGCGCGGACCCCAGTCCCAGCCGAAATGGTAGGCCGGCTTGCGCGCGAAATTGCCGACCATCGCATCCTTCGGCTCGTCGCCGTAGGGCGATGGATAATTGCCAGCGATCCTGTGCGGCATCGCCTGGACACTGGGCAGCAGCGTGCGGATCGGCGACCGGAACACGATCTGCAGCGTGTTGCCCTTCGCCTTCAGGCGGCCGTCCACGCGCACGCGCCAGCTGCGGTGAGCGTTGTCGGCGCGCAGCAGCGGCTTGCCGTTGAGGGTGACTTCCGCGTAGGTATCCAGACCGTCAAAGCGCAGTTCCGCGTTCGGCCTGGCCAGGGTCGCAGCGTCCACATCGAAGCGTGCACGGTATTCCCATGCCGCCAGGCCGATCCACTGCAGCTCGGCCTCGGGGGCGCCGACGTAAGGATCACGGATCAGTTCATGGGCCAGCAGGTCGGTGTGGATGCTGCCCGGCACCTGCGCGCTGCGCCATTGCTGCAGGCCGGGATGCGCCGCGCCCTGCGCGTCGCCCGGCAGCATGCGGAACTCCCAGCTTGCCTGTAACGGAGCGGCCGCTGCCGGGAACACGAGGGTGGCAATCCACAACAGGGCCAGTGAGGCGAACGGGCAAACGGCACGGAAAGGGCGATGCACGGGCGGGACTCCTGTTGTGTCCGCCGGGCATGGCCCGGCGCTACCGATCATGCTTCGCCGGGCATGGCCCGGCGCTACCAATCATGCTTCCGCCGGGCATGGCACGGCGCTACCGGTCATGCTCAACGCACGACATTCAGCACTTCGTAGCAGGCACCCATCGTGTGGTAATCCACCTTGCCTGCGGGGCTTTTTTCATCGCTGTACTTGCGGTTGTCTGCATCGAGGATGCGGAACCAGGCGCCGTAGCGGTGATCGACGAAGTGCTCCCAGGAATAGGCCCAGATGCGGTCGTACCACTGCCAGTAGCGGTCATCACCGGAGCGCGCAGCCATCAGCGCAGCGGTTGCCAGGGTTTCGGCCTGTACCCAGAAGTACTTGTCGTCATCGCAGACGAAGCTGTCGCCGCCGATCGGCGCGCCGTCCATGCCCGGCTGCCGCCGTGACTCCGGCGCGAAGCCGTAATACAGGCCACCACGGGCCTCGTCCCAGCTGCGCTCCACGGCCACGTCGAACAGATGACGCGCCGTCGGCACCAGCCAGTCGGCCTGCACGTGCCGGTCCAGGATCAGCAGCAGTTTGGCCCACTCCGTCTGGTGGCCCGGCTGGAAACCCCAGGGACGGAACAGATGCTTGGGGTCGTCCAGGTTGTAGTTCCAGTCGATCTCCCAGTTGGAATCGTAGTGCTCCCATACCAGGCCACCGGCCTTGGCTGCCTGGCGACGGGTCATGTTGTCGGCCAGCTGCAGGGCACGTTCTACATAGCGCTGTTCGCCACTGGCCTCGAACGCAGCCAGCATGGCCTCGCACATGTGCATGTTGGCGTTCTGTCCACGGTAGCCGGTGAAGTTCCATTGGCCGTCCGCCTCGTCCCTGTACAGACCGTGCTGCGGCTCCCAGAAGCGCGCCTCCAGCAGCTGCCAGGTCTCATCCATCCACGCGCGGGCCTGCTCGATGCCGGCTTTCAACGCGCAGCTGTAGGCCAGCAGGACGAATGCCACGCCATAGCAGTGATTCATGTCGTCCTCGACCTGGCCATCGCGCAGGGTCCAGGCATAACCGCCGCTGGCCGGATTGCGGTGCACCTCACGCAGATAGCGCACGCCGTGCTCGACGGCCTCGCGGTACTCCGCCTTGCCGAACTCGCGATAGGCCATTGCGTAGTTGAAGACGAAACGGGTGCTGCTTACCAGATGGCGATGGCTGGCATCGTAGACGCTGCCGTCGTCACGGAAATAGTGGAAGAAGCCACCGGCCGGATCGATGCAGCGCGGATGATAGAACGCCAGGGTGTCGGCGATATGCGCGCGCAGGAATGCGGGCGAACGGAAGTCGGGCGAGGTGCTCATGCGGTAATGTCCTGTGCCTGCAGCAGCTGCTGCACTTCGTCGAGCGAGGGCATCGCGGCGAACGCGCCCTTGCGGGTAACGGCCAGCGCGCCGACCGCGGCACCGAAGCGCAGCGTGGCGTCGATGGCCTGCGGGTCCTGGCAGAACGCACTGAATCCCGCGCCTGCCCCACCCCGCTCCAGCAGTCCCACCAGCACGCCTCCCACGAAGGCATCACCGGCTGCGGTGGTATCGACAGCGGCGACCTGGAAGCTGGTCACCGTGCCCTGCGCCTGGCGGGTGTACCAGCGCAGCGTGGCCGCGCCATCGGTCACGATCACCCAGCGCGCCTGCGCCGCCAGCAGACGCTGCAGCACCGCGTCCTCGCCGCCGTCGCCCAGTGGCGCCGCCAGGTAGTCCAGTTCTTCGCGCGACAGTTTGACCATGTCCGCGCGTTCGAGCGCCTGCCACAGGCGCGGCGACGGATCGACATCGGCCGGCCACAGCGCCGGCCGCAGGTTGAGGTCGAGGCTGACCACAGCCCCGGCAGCGCGCGCGCGCTCCATGCCCGCGAAGGTTGCGTCCGCGATGGCCGCCTCGGTCAGGCTGTTGGAGCAGACGTGGAAGCACTGCGCACTGTCGAAGCAGGCTGCCTGGAAGTCACTGTCGCGGAACAGCAGATCGGCCGCCGGCGGACGGTAGAAGCTGAAGCTGCGCTCGCCCTCTGCATCGAGAGCGACGAACGCCAGCGCGGTCTTGGCGGCATCGGTGCGGACGATGAAGTCGGTACCGACACCGTGCTCGGCCAGGCTTTCTGCCAGGAAATCGCCGAACATATCGCGGCCCAGCATGCCGACGAACTGGGTCTTCGCGCCCAACCGCGCGGCGGCCACCGCGACGTTGGCCGGCGCCCCGCCGGCGTACTGCAGGAAGGCGCGCGGCGTGTCCGCCGTGGCCGGCGGCTGCGCCAGTAGATCGATCAAAATTTCGCCGAAGCAGACAATCGCACCCATTCCGGACTCAGCCTCCCTGCGTTGCGGAGGCCGGCGTACGTGCGCCGACCAGTCCGTAGAAAATGATGTAGACGTAGCACAGCAGCGGCAGGATGAAGCTGGCCTGCACCCCGATGTGGTCGGCCAGCACGCCCTGCAGGTACGGCACCACAGCGCCGCCGACGATGGCCATGATCAGCAGGCTCGAGCCCTTGTTGGTCAGCGGCCCCAGGCGCTCGATGCTGAGCGCGAAGATGGTGGGGAACATGATCGAGTTGAACAGGCCGATCGCCACCACCGAGTACAGCGCGACACTGCCGGCGCTGGCCATGGTCAGCGCCAGCAGGCCGACGTTGACCAGTGCGAAGATCGCCAGCAGGCGGCTCGGCGAGAAGCGTGCCAGCAGCGCCGAACCGGCAAAGCGGCCGACCATCGCCATCGTCCAGTAGGCGGAGACATAGTGTGTGGCCTCCTGCTCGCTGAATCCGCCGATGTCGGGCATCGACAGGTAGTTCACCAGGAAGCTGCCGATCGACACCTCCGCACCGACATAGAAGAAGATGCCAAGCACGCCCAGCAGCAGATGGCGCTGGCGCAGCGCATCCAGATAGCTGTGGTGATTCCCCTGGTCGGCCTGTTCGGTCGCGTCGCTCAGCGCCGGCAGGCGGAACAGGAATACGAACAGCGCCAGCAGCACCAGCGCGACCGCCAGGCCCACATACGGGCCCTGCACGGCCTGCGCCTCGGCAGCACGATAGGCCAGCTGTTCGGCGGCCGGCATCGCCGCCATTTCATCGGCGCTCTTGACCGTATTGGAGAGAATCAGCATGCCGCCGAAGATCGGCGCGATCGCCGTACCCAGCGAGTTCAACGCCTGCGCCAGGGTCAGCCGGCTGGAGCTGGTCTGCTCCGGGCCCAGCAGCGCCACGTAGGGATTGGCCGCCACCTGCAGCACGGTGATGCCGGTGGCGAGCACGAACAATGCCCCCAGGAAGGCGCCGTAGATCCGCAGTTCGGCCGCCGGCCAGAAGCCCAGCGCACCCACACCTGCAATCAGCAGGCCGGCCACGATGCCCTTCTTGTAGCCGAGAGCCGCGACCAGGCGGCCAGCGGGCAGCGACATCAGGAAGTACGTACCGAAGAAGGTGAACTGCACCAGCATCGCCCGCGCATAGTTCAGCTCGAACACCGCCTTCAGGTGCGGAATCAGGATGTCGTTGAGGCAGGTCAGGAAGCCCCACATGAAGAAGATGGTGGTCACCACGGCCAGGGCCTTGCCGTTGGTGACGGCCGGTGCGTTGCCCGGGGAACCCGACGGACGGGGCGTTGCTGAGATCGGCATGCGGAACGCGCCTCGTGCGCGGAATCGTTGTTGCGTGGAAGGAGTAACGGCAGTGAAGTCAGGTCGGCCGGGCGGCACTGCTTTCGCGGATACGCAGCTGCACCGGAGCCACCGTGCGCCGTGGCGGCGCATCCGGTTCGTCCAGGCGCTGCAGCAGCAGTGCCGCCGCCTGCCGGCCACGCTCGCGCGGGTCGGCGGTCAGCGTCGTCAACGGTGGCACCGCCACCGAAGCTTCGGAAATATCGTCGAAGCCGGTGACAGCGAAATCGCCCCCCGGCCGGATGCCGCGCGAGTTCAGGCCCAGCATCAGCCCCAGCGCGACGGTGTCGTTGTAGCAGACCGCCGCGCTCGGCCGATGGCCATCGGCGAACAGTTCGTCGGTGCGTGCGGCCGCCTCCAGCCGGTTCGGCGCCGATTCGATCATCCAGCCGGGTGGCAGCGACAGTCCGGCCTCAGCCAGCGCCTGCTGGAAACCAGCACGGCGCTGATGGCAGGAACTGGACGCTGCATGGCCGCCGAAGAAGGCGATATGGCGATGGCCGCGCTCGATCAGGTGGCGGGTGGCCAGATAGGCCCCATGCTGGTTGTCCAGGGTCAGGAAGTCCCAATCGGCCCCGTCCAGCTCACGGTTGAACAGCAGGACGTTGGCATTGGCTCCCAATGCCTGGCGCAGCAGTGTGGCATCGCTGCCTTCGGCCGGCGACAGGATCAGCCCCGCCGGGGTGTGTTCCATCAGCGTGGACAGCACCGCCTGCTGGCGCTCCGGCGATTCGCCGGTGCTGCCCAGCAGGGTCACGTAGCCACGCCCACCCAGCGCCTCGTCGACGCCGGAGGCGAATTCGGCGAAGAATGGATTGGACAGGTCGTTGATCACCAGCGCGATGCTGGAGGACGTGCGCCGCCGCAGGTTGGCCGCTGCACGGTTGTAGACATAGCGCTGGCGCCGCAGCTCGGCCTCGACCTTGGCCCGGGTATCGACGTTGACCAGCGGGCTGCCGCGCAGCACCAGCGACACGGTCGCCCGCGACACGCCGATGGCGCGCGCGATGTCCGTCACCGTCACTGCCTTGCCGGCGCGTTTGCTGGAAGTGCTGCTGCCGTTGTCGTTCATCGTATTCCCGGGCTCCGCTGAGGGCTCAAGCCTAATGGATCGCGGCCGTCTCGTGCCGTGCCGTTCGCTGGGTCGCCGCGAACGGCACAGCCCCGATCAACGCAGCTGGCTGCCAGGTGCCGCGCACCAGGACACGGGTAGATCCTTCACCGCCGTGCCCCACCCCTGGGTCGGCGCCTGCGCGTCGAGGGCGAAGTGCAGGCGCGGGCCCTGCTGCAGGCGCTCCCAGTCCAGCCAGACCGGGGCCTGCGCCTGGCCATCGACCTGCACGCCCTGCACGTACTGCAGGCGGCGGCCGTCCGCCCCCGGGGCATCGATGCGCAGGGTGCGGCCATTGCCCATGTCGACCTCGACCCGGGCAAAGCGCGGCGTATGCAGCAGGAACTGGCCACTGCCCGGTACCGCCGGGTACATGCCGATCGCACTGAACAGATACCACGCCGACATCGTTCCAAGATCGTCGTTGCCGGTCACGCCATTGGGCGCATTGGTGAACAGCTGCTGCGCGGCCCGCACCACCGCGGCGGTCTTCCACGGCTGGCCGATCAGGGTGTAGAGCCACGGCGCGTGCAGATCGGGCTCGTTGTTCGGGTTGTAGCGGAACTGGTTGTAGTAGCTGTAGGGCCCGACCACCCATTCGCGCCGCGCGGCATTGAGCGGATCGGCCTGCAGTGCATCCATCGCGAAGAAGGCATCGAGCCGGCGCCCGGCCTGCTCACGACCGTCCATCGCCTCGACCAGGCCCGGCATGTCCTGCTGCGCCAGCCACTGGTACTGCCACGCGGTGCCTTCATGGAAGCCATGGTGGGAACGCGGGCTGTAGTGCCCGTCGGCCGGGGTGTACCACTGCCCGTCCTCGGTGCGAGGCCGCGGGAAGCCGCTGAAGCCGGTCTCGGCGTCGCGGACCTGCGGGTCCCACACCTTGCGCCAGTTGCGGCCGCGCTCGCGCAGCGTCGCCGCATCCCGGGCGTGACCCAGGCCATCGGCCATCTGCGAAAGCGCGCAGTCGGCCAGTGCATATTCCAGGGTGGCCGAGCCGCCGTGATGCGGATCGACGTCCATGCCCTTGGACGGGAACGCACGGTCGTAGACCACATAGCCCTTGTCCAGATAGGTCGGATTGCCCGATCGGCCCGCATGACGGGAATTCAACGGCGGGGTGCCGAACGCGTTGCGGCGCAGCGCATCCCACGCCTGCGATTCGCGGCCCTTGAGCGCACCGAAACGCCACAGGTCGACCATGAACGGGGTTACCGGATCGCCGGTCATGATGTTCGTTTCAAAGTTGGCGTAGCCCCAGCGTGGCAGCCAGCCCCCCTGCTCGTCGATCGCCAGCAGGGTGCGGCCGATGTCACGCGCCACATCGGGGCGGGTCAGCGCCAGCCACTGGTTCTGCGCACGGTAGGTATCCCACAGCGAGAAGTACTCGTAGTAGGTCCAGCCATCAGCGCGATGGATGCCATCGTCGTAACCGCGGTAACGGCCGTCGGCATCGCTGCCGGTCAGCGGCTGCAGCAGCGCGTGGTAGGCGGCGCTGTAGAACACCGTGCGGTCATCGGCACTGCCGCCCTGCACGCGCACCCGGCCCAGTTCCTCGCGCCACGCCTGCTGCGACAGCGCGCGCATGCGGTCGAACCCCATCAGCGCTCCGCCCTGCATGCCCTCGGTGCGCAGGTTGGTGCGCGCGCCTTCGGCATCGACATGCGAAATGGCGCTCACCGCCGTGACCGACTGCCCCTTGGCGAGGTCGAAGCTCAGCCAGGCGCCGTTCGGCTTCTGCTCGCCTTCCATGCTGTGGCGCGCCCCCGGCAGGCCACCGGCCTCGCCCCAGGTACCATGCGCCTTGAACGGGCGATCGAACTCGATGCGGAACCACGTCGTGTACTGGTGGCCGCCGCAGAAACTCTTGGTGACCAGCTTGCCCTCGACCACGCGGTCGCCGACCACGTCGATCACGCTGCCGATCACCGAATGGCGCTCATTCGCCTGGCCGACATTCACCAGCACATGGCCATCGCCGCTGCGCTGGCTGAAGGTGTAGCGCTCGGCGGCGGCACGGGTGCGCGCGGTCGCCTCGGCATCGATGCCACCGTAGCTGGTCAGGCGCACCTTGTAGTAGCCGGCCTGGCCGATTTCGCCGTCATGCGTGTACGACGCGGCATAGGTCTTGTGGTTGAAGCTCTTGGCGTCGGCGGTGTCGAAATCGCCGCCGGGACCGATGCTGCCGGTCACGGGCAGGACCGAGACCTGGCCGCCCTGCTCCCAGCACCCGGCACCGGACAGAAAGGAATGGCCGAAGCCACGGATCTTCTCGTCGTCGTAGCGCCACCCCGAATAGTGGCTGCCGATGGGGCTGACCTGGATCAGGCCGAAGGGTGCCGAGGCGCCCGGGAACGTATTGCCATCGTCCTTGCTGCCGATGAAGGTGTTCACCTCGCGCTCGAGTGCGGCCGGGGCGGCCTGCAGCAGCACCGGCGACATCGCCAGTGCGAGCAGCCAGGCCAATCGCGTCAACGGGCGCGGCGTCGAGGGGACAGCGGGAGCGGACGGCACTGGGCGCATGTCGGGTTCCTGTGGTCGATGGTGCGGTGGCAGACGGCTGGAGCCCGCAACGCCTTCCGCTGAGCGCTGCCTGCCGGCAGCCTGCTCCCCGTGGAATGGCGCGAGACCCGCGCAACCGTGAATTTAGATCGATTCAAGTAGAGCATGGCGATTCACGCCAATGCATTCTGCGCCGCAGCATACGTCCCGTCGCGCGGCCTCCTGGCCGGCCTGCCGGGGAGTCGCGCGAGAAAACGTTTCCAGCCGATTCAGAAAAACGTCATACCCCCGCCACGGCAATACCATATTGCGCAGCAGCATGCGCCGACGGGCAACCCATGCTAAAAAACGCCCGCCCATCGCTTAGATCGATCCAAGACGACGTTGCGGTGGCCGGGAGTTTGGGGAAGCAGCGACAGGACGGGCCGGCACAGACGCAGGATGCAGTTGCAACTGCGTAGCGACCGCACCGGCATCACCACAGATTAGATCGATTCAAGTCATCCGCACTACGTCACACGTCACCGGATCAATCCAGGAGAGAGGGAGAGATGGGAATGAGTCACTCAAAACGCATGCATGGCCAGGACGCACTGTCGCTGGCCATCGCGCTGGCATTGGCCGCCGCCGTCCTGCCGGCGGGCGCCGCGGCGCAGCAGGCCACCACCGGCACGCCCGATGCGACCACCCTGGACAGCGTCCAGGTCACCGGCTACCGCTACGCCATCGAAAAGAGCCTTGAGCAGAAGCGCGACGCCAACGCCGTGGTCGAAGTGATCACGGCCGAAGACGTCGGCAAGTTCCCCGACAAGAACGTGGCCGACGCGCTGCAGCGCGTACCGGGCGTGGTCATCACCCGCGACGGCGGCGAAGGCAAGACGGTCAGCGTGCGCGGCCTCGCCGCGGACCTGACGCTGACCCAGTTGAACGGCAACTACGTCGCCACCTCGGAGACCAACGACGAGGCGACCCGTTCTTTCAACTACACCCTTCTGCCGTCCAACATGCTGTCCAGCGCCGAGCTGTTCAAATCGCCGGAAGCGCGCATCGACGAAGGCGGCATCGGCGGCACGGTCATCCTGCATACCCGGCGCCCTCTGGACATGGAGTCCAACTCGGGCTTCGTCACTCTCGAAGGCACCTCGTCGGACACCAGTCACGACATCGATCCGCAGGCCTCCGCACTGTACTCGTGGCACAGCAAGGATGAGCGTTTCGGCGTGCTGGTCGGCGTGACCCAGCAGAAACGCACCAGCCGCACCATGGAAGTCACCACCGAGGACTACCAGTGGTACGGCACCGACACCGATGCGCGCGACGTGCATGGCAACCCCATGCTGCAGGACGGCATCCAGTACTGGTGGGGCAACTCGGGCTTCAACAACCAGAGCGGCCAGAACTACACCGACTTCTTCATGCCGACCTCGGTCAATTTCGCGGTGAAGGAGGAGACCCGCGAGCGCAAGGGTGGGCAGCTGACGTTCCAGTTCAAGCCGGTCGACAACGTGACCATGACGGCCAACTACTTCCGCTTCGAGCTGGAGGGCAACTACGCCCAGCACATGCTGAAGGTTCCAGAGTGGAGCATTGCCCGCTTCGACGGTGACGGCAACTGGGCCGGCGGTCGCATGCTCAACGGCCTGGACTTCGATCCCAGCGGCACCGTCGTCACCGGCGCGCAGTTCGAGAAGCTGGCCGGCAAGACCTATTACTGCAATGAAGCCCAGGCCGAAGCGGCCGGCCTCGAACCGGGTGGCTGGGGCCCCGATGATTGCACCATTCCGACCCCGCAGCTCACCGGCGGCTACAGCCGCGAAAAGGCGCTTTCGCAGACCGCCGACCTGAGCATCGACTGGGATATCAGCCCGCTGTGGAAGGCGTCGTTCACCGGCGGCCGTACCTGGTCCGAAGGCGGTCCCTCGATGAACTTCCGCATGTCGGCCAAGCCGCGGCGGCAGACCAATGGCGTGTGGGAGTCGGTCAGCAGCAGTTCCTGGGACCTGACCGGCACGCCGTCGGGCACCTTCGCGCCCGACCTGCAGCAGCAGCTCATGGCCGGCATCGCCGAGATCGACACCGGTTCGACCGACTCGTCCTGGAAGCAGACCGAGATCAAGCAGAACTATTTCCAGGCTGATGTCACCAAACTGTTCGAATCCGGCTGGCTGGACTCGATCCAGTTCGGTGCCAAGTATCGTGACGGCACGGTGCACCGCAACACCGGCAACACCTACTGGGTGTGCCAGGGCCGCGACCCGTCGGACTACGACAACAACCGCTACCAGAGCGGCTGCGATCCGACGGCCACTATCGCCCAGCCCGGCTTCTTCCTGTCCAACCCGATCAGCAACATCCCCGGCGGCTTCAATACCAACGTGTTCCCGGGCATCAACTACCCCGCCTACATCGATTACCTGAACAAGACCTACGGCGGTTCGCACAACCGTGTCGAGGACGACTTCATCTACAACGTCAACGAGAAGATCTACTCGGGCTACTTCCAGGCCAACTTCCGCACCGAACGGGTACGCGGCAACGTGGGCGTGCGCGTGGTGCGCACCAAGCAGCTGGCACAGTCCACCGATTCGATCGAGCGTTTCGACGACTACTTCCTCGACAACGCCGCAGGCGCGCCGATGGCGTGCTCTGACCCGGCCGCGGCGGCCTACCCGAACTACAGCTGCGAGAGCGGCTTCGTACGCCTGCCGTACAACCTGGCACAGAGCAAGAGCTTCGAGCTGCTCGGCGTGGACCGCACGTACACCGACGTCCTGCCGAGTTTCAACATCGCCTGGGACATCACCGATACCCTGCTGCTGCGCGGTGCTGCCTCGAAGGTCATCGCACGCCCCGGCTACACCGAGATCGGCGCTCCGGGCAGCCTGCGCTACTACAGCGAGGAGTACGTCAATGACCGCCGCGTGGCCGGCGGCGCACCGACCCCAGGCTGGACCGGCGACGGCAGCAACAAGCAGCTTGAACCCTTCGAGGCCACCCAGTTCGACCTCGGCCTGGAGTGGTACTTCCAGCCGGGCGCGGTGGCCGGCGTGGGCCTGTTCCGCAAGAACGTGGACAACTTCACCGTGCCCGTCGTGCGCGACATGCAGATGCAGATCGGTGGCGAAACCGTGACCGTGCAGGACTACGAGACCCGCGCCAACGGCCAGGACGGCGTGTCGCAGGGCGTGGAGCTGTACGGCCAGTACACCTTCGATTTCGGCGTCGGCGTGCAGGCGAACTACACCTACAACGACACCAACCTGGCCTCGATCGTGCTGGATGGGCAGAACATCGGCTCGTCGCCGCTGGTCGGCAGCGCCAAGAACCAGGCCAACGTGACGGTGTTCTACGAGAACGACAAGTTCCTTGCCCGCGCCTCGTACAACCGTCGCGGCCAGGTGGTCGGCGGACTGAACAACGGCATGACGGTCTACACCGAGCCGTACGACCAGCTCGATCTCAACGTGGCCTACAACCTCACCCCGGAGTGGACCCTGACCGCGTCGGTGATCAACGCCACCAAGTCCGAGCAGCGCGTGCATCTGGGCAATGACACCAAGGCCCGCCTGATCTCCAATACCTACGCGGGCCGCCAGCTGTACTTCGGCGCAACCTGGAAGTTCTAAGGCAGTTGCCCCGCCCGGCGGGGACGTTCCTCCACGGCAGCCACGCTGGTACAGGTGGCTGCCGTTTTTCATGGGCGCCACGCAGCCATCACTTGACCCTGCCATCGTTGGAAGGTGCACACTGGCTGCATTCCCCAGAACCGAAGGAGCTACAGATGGACTTCCATGTTGACGGCATGACCTGCGGCGGATGCGCACGCAGCGTGACCCGCGCGATCCAGAGCGTCGATCCGCAGGCGCGCGTGGTCGCCGATCCGCCGACAGGCCGCGTGCAGGTGCAGACCACGGCCAGCGAAGCGGAGATCTTCGCCGCCGTGAAGGACGCAGGCTTCCCGCCACGCACGGCCTGATCGCCCGGCTCCGGATGATGCTCACCTTCTTCTGAAGGAGCCACAGCACTCCCACCGCGCAGGTGCGAACGCCCCTGCGCCCCGCGGCTCAGCTGCGGCGCGTCTGCCGCCGCCGCGCCGCGACAGGCTCCGCGCCTTCCTCGCCCTCCTCCAGGCGCTGCAGGATCGGGCACTCCGGCCGCTCGTCGCCCGCACAGCAGCTGATCAGCGACTTCAGGGTATCGGCCATCTGCCGCATCTTGTCGATGCGCTGCTCGAGATCATCGATGTGCTGCTCGGCCAAGCGCTTGACGTCGGCGCTGTGGCGCGAGGTATCGTTCCACAGTCCCAGCAGATCGGTGATCTCGGCGACCGAGAAGCCCAGGTCCCGCGCGCGGCGTATGAACCGCAGTCGATGCACGTCGGCGTGCGAATAGGCCCGGTAGCCGGACGCCGTGCGGTCGGCAGCAGGAATCAGGCCGATCTGCTCGTAGTAGCGGATCATCTTCGCCGACACGCTGGAGGCCTTGGCGGCTTCACCGATGTTCATACGGATCTCCTTCAGTGGGTGGCCGCGGCGGCGTCGGCCATCGGCGCCCGGAAGCGACGCAGGCGCAATGCATTGCCGAGCACGAACACGCTGGACAGCGCCATCGCACCGGCGGCGAATACCGGCGACAGCAGGAGGCCGAAGGCCGGATACAGCACGCCGGCGGCCACAGGAATCAACGCGGTGTTGTAGGCGAACGCCCAGAACAGGTTCTGCCGGATGTTGCCCAGCGTGGCCTTCGACAATGCAATGGCATTCGGCACACCCTGCAGGTTGCCCGACATCAACACCACATCGGCCGATTCCACCGCGATATCGGTACCGGTGCCGATGGCCAGGCCGACATCGGCCTCGGCCAGCGCCGGCGCATCGTTGATGCCGTCGCCGACGAAGGCGACGTGTCCATGCGAGGCCTTCAGCCGGCGCACTGCCTCGACCTTGCCTTCCGGCAGCACCTCGGCCACCACTTCATCGATGCCCAGCTGGCGCGCGATCGCCTGCGCGGTCCCGGCGTTGTCACCGGTGATCATCGCCACCTTCAGGCCCAACTGATGCAGTGCCGCGATCGCGGTCGGGGTGCTCGGCTTGATCGGATCGGACACCGCGATGATTGCGGCCAGGCGACCGTCAATGGCGGCATACAGCGGCGACTTGCCCTGCGTGCCGAGTTCGGCTGCAACTGCGGCGAATGCGGTAATGTCCACCCCAAGACCGCGCATGAAGCGGTCCGCGCCAACCTCCACCCGCGCACCTCCAACGCTGGCCCGCACGCCCATGCCGGTGACCGATTCGAAATCAACCATCGATGGCGGCGCGATGCCCTGCTCGCTGGCTGCATCAACGATGGCGCGGGCGATCGGATGTTCAGAGCGCGATTCCACCGCGGCAACCGCCGCCAGCACCGTGCTGCGATCGAAACCGTCCGTGATCTCGAAATCGGTCAGGCGCGGACGGCCCTCGGTCAGCGTGCCGGTCTTGTCCACCGCCACCACCTGCGCATCCTTCAGCAGCTGCAGCGCTTCGCCCTTGCGGAACAGCACGCCCATTTCGGCGCCACGACCGGTCCCCACCATGATCGAGGTCGGCGTGGCCAGGCCCATCGCGCAGGGGCAGGCAATGATCAGTACCGCCACCGCATTGACCAGCGCGAAGCTCAGCGCCGGTGACGGGCCGAAGACCAGCCAGACCGCGAAGGTTACCAGCGCGGCCAGCATCACCGCCGGCACAAACCACAGGGTGACCTTGTCGACCACCGCCTGGATGGGCAGCTTCGAGCCCTGCGCCTGTTCCACCATGCGGATGATCTGCGCCAGCATCGTCTGCGCGCCCACGGCCGTGGCACGCACCGTCAGTGCGCCCTTCTGGTTGACCGTGCCGCCCACCACGCTGCTGCCCGGCTCCTTCTCGACCGGAATCGGCTCGCCGCTGATCATCGATTCGTCGATGTAGCTGCGGCCTTCAACCACCTCGCCATCCACCGGCACGCGCTCGCCCGGCCGCACTTCCACCACGTCGCCGCTCAGCACTTCATTGACCGGGATCTCGACGGTGCGGCCGTCACGGATCACATGGGCGACCTTGGCCTGCAGGTTGACAAGACGCTTGATCGCTTCCGAAGTACGGCCCTTGGCGCGGGCCTCGAGGAAGCGACCGAGCAGGATCAGCGCGACAATCACCGCCGCTGCTTCGTAGTAGACGTTCACCGTGCCCGGGGGCAGCAGCCGCGGTGCGAAGGTCGCGACCACCGAATAGCCGAACGCCGCAGCGGTGCCCACCGCCACAAGCGAATTCATGTCCGGTGCCAGCCGCAGCAGCGCCGGGAAGCCTTTCTGGTAGAAACGGCGACCGGGGATGGCCAGCACCAGGAGCGTCAGTGCGAACTGCAGGTACCAGCTGGCCTGCATGCCGATCGTGACCATCACCAATTCGTGCATGCCAGGAATCAGGTGCGAGCCCATCTCCAGCACGAACACCGGCAGCGCCAGCGCCGTCGCCACGATCAGGTCGCGCTTCAGTTCAGCGCGCTCAGCATCCTTCTTTTCTGCGGCCTCCTCATCGGACTGCACGCCGGCCTCGATCAGGTGCGCGGCGTAGCCAATCTTGTCGATGGCCGCCACCAGCGCGTCAACGCCCGCCACGCCACGCACGGTCGCACGCTCGGTGGCCAGGTTCACGCTGGCCTGGCTGACGCCAGGCACCGCCAGCAGCGCACGTTCGACGCGGCCCACACAGGAGGCGCAGGTCATGCCTTCCACGGCCAGTTCAACGGTCGCGGCAGGCACGTCGTAGCCTACCCGCTCCACCGCCTGGATGAGCGCGGCCCGATCGACCGGACCGGATGGGCGGATGTCCGCGCGCTCGGTGGCCAGGTTGACCGTGACGCTGCCCACGCCCTCGACCTTGGACAGTGCTGCCTCGACCCGGCCTACGCAGCTGGCGCAGGTCATGCCCTCGATGGGCAGGCTGATGGTGGCAGGGCTTGCGGAGGCGGCAGCGGCGCGGGGCGTGCTCATGATCGGATTCCCGGGTTTCCTTCTGGATGCGGACAGGCTAAACCTTGCCATCGTGGGAAGGTCAAATCCAGCCTGTCCGCATTCCCTAGATGGGCACCCGGGTGTCCATATCGCTGTCCATATCCACGCGTGGCATGGATCTACCGGCGAAGGTCGGCCTCCTCAGAACGTGAACACGTATTCCAGCGCGAACTCGCGGCCGACCGCACTCAGCAACCGGGTCGGCGCGAAATCGTAGTCCAGCTTGTAGGGATCCTTGTGGTTCCAGCTGGCCGAGTTGAAGACGTTGTTGACGTACACATTGACCTTGGCACGTTCAGTCACCTGATAGCCCACATTGACGTTCCAGGTGATGAACGGTCCAACCCGGCCGTAGTAGCGGGCCGTGCGCTGGCCGGCGTTCGGATTCGGATTCGGCGAACCATCGGGACGCGTGGCAGGCTCCAGGCAGTCCAGCGAAGGACTGTCGCTGGGCACGTAGCCATCGGCGAACGGCAGGCAGCCGCCGGGATTGTCCAGGCGGTCGGTGCCCCAGTGGTAACGCACGCCCGGCACCGAGCCGATGCGGTCGGCGTACACGTTCGCGTTCCAGTGACCACGCTGCCAGGCCAGGCTCGCGCGCAGCTTGCTGCGCAGGTCGCGGTCACGGCGCTGCGGATTCGGATCCGCGGCATAGCGCTGCTCCTTGGTCGACAGCTGGTTGGTGTAGTTCACGCCGAACTGGAAGCTGCCCCATGCTGCGCTGTCCCACCGGTAACGCGCGGTCAGGTCGATACCGCGGACCTCCCGGCTGGCCAGGTTGAACGGGCCCCGCTCGATCGACACCAGGCGGCCATTACTGTCGCGGTTCACGCGCGCGAGGATGCCGGCACAGTAGTCGGCGCCGGCCGGATTGGCCCACGGCGTGCCGTCGATGTTCAGGCCCGTGCGGCAGCCCGCTTCACTGGCCAGCACTTCGTCGGCGCCGACATCGACGATCATGTCCTCCAGCTTGATCGCCCAGTAATCGGCACTGATCGAAAGATTGGACATCACATCCCAGACGAATCCCACCGTCCACGAATCCCCCGTTTCCGAGCGCAGCAGCGGGGTGCCGCGACGGTTCACGTCGAACGTGTACCAGACATCGGTATTGCCGACGCCACAGTTGTTGACCAGGTAGGCGCCGCTTTCGATGCAGCGCAGGCGGTCATAGGTCTGCACCTCGGAACTGCTGGGCTGCCCCAGCAGGTAGTGCATGTCAGGCGCGTGGAAGCTGGTGGCGTAGGAACCGCGTACCAGCAGCGACTCCGCCGGCCGCCATTCCAGACCGACATTCCAGGTGGTCTCCTTCTGGCTGCCGATGTCCAGCGCCTCTGCATTGGCGTCGGCCTTGTAACTGCCATAGCGGTCATAGCGTGCCGCAGCGGTGGCGATCACGCTGTCCAGCAGTGGAATCTTGAACTCCACGCCCGCCGAGTAGCGCGTGCGCTCGCCGCCACCGCGATCAACGTTCTGCAGGTCGAAATCGATGCCGGCGCGAGGATCGGGAGCGAGGTGATATCCCTGTTGCGCCACCTCGGCCACCGCCGCGAACGAAACAGGCCCCGCCCAGCCCTGGAACAACTCGCCGGTGATGTCCGCCGACGCCTGGTTGACCCAGGACGACGCACGGTTCTTCGCCACCGTACCCATCTGCCAGTACTGGTCCGGCGTGAGCGGGTTCCACCAGCGTGCTTCGTCCAGTGCGTAGATCGCTTCACCATCCGCCGTCGTACCCAGGCGCGGGCCGAGGAAGAAGTCATACGACTTCTGCTCGTCCACCACATTCTGCCGCTCTTCCACGCGGTAGTAGGAACGGCCGATGGTGGCACTCCAGTCGAAGCGGTCCGCCAGGCGCCCGCGCAGGCCTGCACTCCAGTCCCAGGACAGCTCGCGGTTGGTGTTGCGCAGGGTGTCCAGGCCGCCCACTTCGTTGGGCGTGAACTGGCGCACCCCCAGGATCGCGCGGTTGCGGTTGGCATCCCAGTAGTAGCCGTTGTCATCATCGATGAGCGTCACGCTGGGCGGATTGGTCCCCCAGATCGCCTCCGACCGGTACACCGCCAGGTTGGTCCAGCCCTGCAGGTCGCTGTCGAAATCGAACGTGGCATACAGATTGCCGGACACATTCTCGGCACCACCGGTCAGCAGCCAGTTGGCATAGTCAGCCGTCATGCCACACAACCGCCCGGTATTGGTGATCGTATCGGTGTTGTAGTTGTAGACCCGCCGATCGGCGGTGTAGTACTCGCCGTCGAACTTCTCGCAGGTGCCGGTCGGTGGCGCCAGCCGCTGGCCGGTTCCCGGGTCGATCAAGGCCAGGCCGGCGGTGGGACGGAAACCGACCTTGCGCTGTTCCATGTTCCAGGAGGGGCGCGGCGCATCATCGGCATCATCCATCTGCGGCCGGTCTCGACCGAACAGCGGATCGCGCTTGGTGTACTGCAGCGCGTAGGTCACGCTCCAGTTGTCTCCGGTCCTGCCACCCGCCCACGACAGATCCCAGGTATCGCGGCCACCTTCAGTGGAGGTGCCGCCGCGCACGCGCACTTCGTCGCCATCGTAGTTGGTCTTCAGGATGACGTTGACCACGCCTGCAATGGCATCGGAGCCGTAGATCGCAGAGGCGCCGCCGGTCAGGACCTCGATGCGCTCCACCGCAGCGGCGGGAATGTTGCCGTAGTTGGAGAAATTGGTCTCCCCGCCATAGGGCAACGGGTAGTCGGCCACGCGACGGCCATTGACCAGCAGCAGTGAGCGGTTCGGGCCCATCCCGCGCAGATTCAGACCGCTGGCGTTGGGCGTGTGCGAACCCCACTGCGACGCCGCCTCCACGGTGCCGGTGGCTTCGGTCAACGTCTTCAGCGCGTCGTACACGCTGACAAAGCCTTCCTTCTGGATCTGCTGTGCGGTGATCACGTTGACGGGAGCCGGGCCTTCGACGCTGGCACGCTTGATGCGCGAGCCGGTGACGGTGACCGCGTCGAGATCCTTGGTGGACGAACCTGAGGCGTCCTGTGCATTGGCAGCCAGCGGAAGCAGGGCCAGGACCAGGGCCTGGGACAGCAGGTGACGACGGTTGCGGACGAACTGAGCCATGTGGTCGCTCTCGGAGGGTGTGGTCGCACGGATGGGTGGTGGCGCGGCACTGCGGAAGATCCAGATGCCGGGATCAGTTCAAGCCAATCCCGGCGCCCCCCTGTGGATCGATCCAAACTAAAGCATGGCTGAACCGGAGAGAGCATTCCGCAGCGCAACACACCGCTACGAAAGTGCTGCGTGACTGCTCGAAAAGCAGATGAATCAGTGACTTGCGCCAGATGACCGCGGCAGGCCAGACATGAGGTGATGACACGCAGGCGACAGACCCGCGCAGAACCGGCGTGGACCGGTATCAGGGCAGATCGCCGTCCAGCGCCCGCCGCAGGGCGGCCACGATTGCGGCATCGGTTTGATCCCAGTGCGGGTCCAGCCCGCGCAGTGCCGGGTTGTGGAACTGCATTGCCGAGTGCCGGCGGCTCTTGGCCGACGCGTGCAGCTCAACGCAGCCGCTGTGCCGCGCCACCCCAGCGATGTTGGCCGGGTCCAGGCCGGCACCCGCCATCACGCTGATGCGTCCCGCCGCCTGGGCGACCAGGCCCTCCAGCACGTCGACACCGGCAACCGCGCTGGCCTGCCCGCCAGACGTCAATACACGGCTGCATCCCAGAGCGATCACCTGCTCCAACGCGGCCGGAAGGTCACGCGCGGCGTCGAAGGCACGGTGGAACGTCACCTGCAGCGGACCCGCCGCCTCCATGAGCGCGCGGCACAAGGGCAGATCGATATCGCCCTGCCGGTCCAACGCACCGATCACCACGCCATCGCAGCCCAGCGCACGGCACTGTGCGATATCGCGCAGCATCAGCTCGGCCTCCAGTGCGTCGTAGTGGAAATCGCCCGGCCGCGGCCGCACCAGCACGAACAGCGGAATCGACAGGCGTTCGCGGGCAATGGCAATGCTCGCGAACGACGGTGTGGTGCCGCCCTCGGCGAGGTTGTCGAACAGTTCGATGCGGTCGGCGCCGCCGGCCTGCGCGGCCAACGCCGAAGCCAGCGAGTTGCTGGCGATCTCCAGGGTGAGCCGCGTGCTCACGCCTGCGTGCTCGCGTAGATCGACGGTGAATCGCGCAGGTCATCCTGGCGCTGCGCATCGCACACGGCGTAGACGAAGCCGCGATGCAGGGCGTAGGCACCGACCTCGCCCTGCTTGTTCATGGCCAGGAAGCAGACCTGCAAGGTCTTGCTCGCTTCAGGCCGCTTGCGTACCACGCGGTCGATCGCCTCGCGGCAGGCCTGCGCCGGCGAACGCCCCTGGCGCATCAGCTCGACCACCAGGAACGAGGCGGCGTTGCGGATCATCTCCTCGCCCACGCCCGAGGCAGTGGCCGCACCGACGTCGTTGTCGACATACAGGCCAGCACCGATGATCGGGCTGTCGCCGACCCGGCCGTGCAGTTTCCAGGCCATGCCGCTGGTGGTGCAGGCACCGGCCAAGCGGCCTTGGGCATCCAGCGCCAGCATGCCGATGGTGTCGTGGTTGTCGCTGTTACCGGGAATACCTCGCCGCTCGGCGTTGATCTGGGGCTGGTACTTCTCGGTCTTCAACCACTCGCGCCAGGCCGCTTCGGCCTGCGGCGTCAGCAGACGCCTGCGTTCGAAGCCCTGCTGCACGGCGAACTGCTGCGCGCCCTCGCCGACCAGCAGCACGTGCGGGCTGTTTTCCATCACTTTGCGGGCCACCGACACCGGGTGCAGGATGTCGACCAGCGCGGCCACCGCGCCACAACGGCCATCGCCGTCCATGATGCTGGCGTCCAGGCTCAGCACGCCGTCCCGATCGGGGTTGCCGCAATGGCCGACGGTGGGATTGCACAGCTCGCTCTCGGCCCAGCGTGCGCCGGCCTCCACTGCGTCCAGGGCACTGCCGCCCTGCGCCAGCACCTTCCATGCCGCCTGGTTGGCCGGCACACCGAAATCCCAGGTCGAGACCACCTTCGCTCCGCCCTGCGCACGTGCCTGTACGCCCGACAGGGCGGCCATGCCTGCCGCCAGCGCTCCGGCCTGCAGGAACTGCCTGCGATCCACCATGTTCCCTCCCAGTCTGCAACGTGTCGCCAGCCCGATGCCGGCGGCACCGATCAATCGTGCACGGGGTACCGCGCCGCATGCCAGACGGCGGCGCCCAGCACGCCCAGTTGGCCATGTTCGACCCGCCATACCGGCACCTGCCGCAGCACGTCGGCCAGCACGCCCTTGTTGAGGAAGCGCTCGCGGAAGCGGCCATCGGCAAGGAAATCCTGCACGTGGGTGGAAATGCCGCCCGCCAGGTACACCGAGCGGGCCCCCACGGCGATGGCGGCATCGCCGGCCAGACTGCCCAGCCAGGCGCAGAACACCTGCAGGGTCTCCACTGCAAGTGCGTCTTCGCCGCTGCGTGCGGCGCCGATCAGCGCTTCAGTGCTGGACCACACCGGAGTGACGCCACGCAGCTCGCACAGGCACGGATACAGATTCATCAAACCGCTGCCGGACAGCACGCGCTCGTTGTCCACATGTGGCCACCGCTGCAGCAGCCTGCCCAGCACCTCCAGCTCCAGCGCGTTGCCGGCCCCCAGGGCAGCGTGGCCGATCTCGCTGGGCAGCACCGGGCGCCCGCCATCGGCGAAGCGCAGCGCCGCGCCCAGCCCGGTACCGGCCCCCAGCACCAGCGCCGGGAACGCTTTCGCCGGATCGGCATCGCCGTTCAATGGAACCAGGGTGTCGGCCTGCAGGTAGGGAATGGCCAGTGCCACCGCCTCGAAATCATTGATCAGCTGCAGTTCGTCCAGACCGGACTGTGCGCGGGTGGCGGACAACGAAACCGTCCACGGTAGATTGGCATTGATCAGCACATCGCCATCGAGCAGGCCGGCGATGGCGACCACCGCCGACCGCACCGGCAGTGCGAGGCTCCGGGTGAAGTCCGCCAGAATCGCCGCCAGGCTGGAATGATCGGCACACGCGTAGGTGCGATGACTGCCCAGCCGTGGTGCCTGCCCCGGCAGGGTTTCAGCCAGCGCCAGGCGGGCAAAGGTACCGCCGACATCGGCGACGACCAGGCTTCGCGGAAGACCGCCGCGGGAGGAGTCGGTGGAAACCGGGGGCACTGCTGCGATGGTCACTCTGGCCTGCTTGAATCGATTGAATCGCACCGATTCTCAGGCATCAGGGTCGCTTTGCCTAGCACGGCGCCGCGCCGGCATGCCGGCCCTGCCATGACCCTGCCCGCAGCGGCGCCCGTGGCTCAGGGCTCTGCGGTCTGCAGACTATAACGGGTGGTGGCGGTGAATACCGCACCATCCGGCTGGGTCGAACGCACGTCGATCCGGTGGTCGCCCACGGCCAGGTGGGTGGGCAGCGCGCCGCGCCACAGATGCGGCGAAGCGGTGGCCTCCGGCGAGCGATCGTAGCCGCGCAGCACGCTGGACAGGTCGTCCGCCGCATTCTCCACCAGCAGCCGCGGGTCGGGCTGGCGGACCTGCTTCATCGGCTGCCATGCCCCGCCGTCCACGCGGTACTCGACCACGCTCGCGTCCTCACCCATGTACACGTTGGCGTACACGCCCCACGCCGGGTACGCGCCCTGGCGCAGCACCTTCGGCGCATGCAGGCCGATCTGCTCGCCGGCTGGCGCCCCGGCCACGCGATACTGCAGGCGATAGCTGCCGTTGCCAGCCACATCCAGCAGCGCGTAGCCCTTTGGCGTGCCGTCGCTCATGGTGCTGTCCGGCACGCCGGCAGCATCCTTCACACCGGACCAGAACGCACCGCAGTTGGCACCGACGTTGTACTCGTGCAGGGGCTTTTCGCCGTGCCAGCCCTCGGCCCTGCCATGGTAGACATGCTGCTGGGTGTGGCTGTGGCCGCTCAGGACCAGCACGTTGCGGAAGTCCTTCAGCAGGTCGAACAGGCGCTGCCGGTCGGCGTGCCGGAAGCTCTCGCGCCCCGGTGCCGCATCGAACAGCGGAATGTGCATGCCCAGCACCAGCAGGCGGTCGCGATGCAGGCCCTTGAGGTAGGCGGCAAGGAACGCGAACTGATCCTCGCGCAGGCCACCGACGTAGCTCGGCCTGGCCTTCGGGTCGTACACCACATCGTCGAGGAACACGAAGCTGGCACCGCCCTCCTCCACGGCGTACGTGTCCGGGCCGTAGACGTTGCGCCAGCTGTCCAGCGAATGCTCGTCGACGGCGGCATCGAAATCGAGATCGTGGTTGCCCGGCACATGGAACCAGGGCACGCCCAGCTGCGTGGTGACCTTGTTGATGGCCGGATACAGCGTCAGGTCATCATTGACGATATCGCCGAGCGTCGTGCCAAGCCGCGCCCGGGTCTGGCCGACCAGCGGCGCCACGATGGACTGCTGGTAGTAGCCGATGTCCTTGAGGCTGGCCGTCTGTGAATCGGTGAACACCAGCATCTGGAAACCACGCCGGTTGTCACGGCGATCCGTCTGCAGCGCGAAGTCCCAGTTGCGGGTGGCGTCGCCGGTTGCGGCGATGCCACCGTACTTCAGTGCAGGCGAGCCGTTGGGTTGGAAATGACGCCAGAACGACGGCAGGCCGTCGCTCGCCTTCGGGAACGCGTACGCATCCGGCTTGATCACGAACACCGTCTGGCCCTCCCGCACGGGCAGGCTGTAACTGCCATCGGCCGCGGTCTTCACGATGCGCTCGCCGTTGGACACCTGCACCCCGGCCAGGCCCGGGTCGGTCGCACCACGGCCCGGCCTGCCGTCGCGTTCCAGGTAGACCTTGCCGCTGACAACCGTATCCGCAGCCCAGGCCGGCGAGGTCAGCAAGAGGCAGCACAGCCACGCAGCGGGCGATTTCATGGGCAATCCGGCAAAGAAGAAGACTCCCTATTGTAGAGCGGAGCCATGGCCGTCTGCCGCCCGGGTGCAACAGGGCCGGCGCCGGAAGCGCGTGCGGACCGCGGGCCACATGCAGCCATCAACGATGGCGCGTTTCCAGCACCCGCCGGGCATCGTCAAGCGACAGGCCGCGTGCGCGCAGCAGCACCAGCAGGTGATACAGCAGGTCCGAAGCCTCGCCCAGCAGCGCCGCGTCATCCTGTGCGACTGCGGCCAGAGCGGTCTCCACGCCTTCCTCGCCCACCTTCTGCGCGATGCGGCGGATGCCGTCCTCGAACAGGCGGGTGGTGTAACTGCCAGGCGGACGCTGCGCTTCACGCATGGCCACCAGTTGCCCCAGCCCGCCCAGGAAATCCTTCGGCGCCTGGTCGAAACAGCTCTCCGCACCGGTGTGGCAGGTCGGTCCTGCCGGGCGGGCCAGCACCAGCAGCGTATCGGCATCGCAGTCCACGCTGATGGACTGCACCGCCAGCACGTTGCCGGACTGCTCGCCCTTGGTCCACAGCCGCTGCCTGCTGCGGCTGTAGAAGGTCATGTGCCCGACGGCAAGCGTCGCGGCCAGCGACTCCGCGTTGACGTAACCCAGCATCAGCACCTGCAGGGTGTCGGCGTCCTGCACCACCGCAGGCAGCAGGCCGTCCCCCTTGCTCCAGTCCAGCCCCTGCAAGGCCTGCAGCGACGGTCGCACCTCAATAGACATCCCGTACCTCGATCTGCTGTTCGCGCAGGTAGCGCTTCAGGTCTGCAATGGCGATGGCGCCGCTGTGGAACACGCTGGCAGCCAGCGCACCATCCACATCGGCGCGGTCGAAGGCCTCGGCAAAATGCTCCATCGTGCCCGCACCACCGGACGCGATCAGCGGCACCTGGCACAACGCACGCGCCTGCTGCAGCTGGGCCACATCGTAGCCGCGGCGCACCCCGTCGCTGTCCATGCAGTTCAGCACGATTTCGCCTGCGCCGCGCCGCTGTGCCTCGACGATCCAATCCAGCGTGCGTATGGGCACCGGCCGGGTCTTGTCCGGGTCGCCACTGAACCGGCGCACCCGCCACTCGCCATCGGCCTCGCGCACCGAGTCGACGCCGACCACCACGCACTGCACGCCGAACTCCGCAGCCAGCTCGTCGATCAGTGCGGGACGGCCCAGTGCCGGCGAATTGATCGAGATCTTGTCGGCACCGGCAAACAGCACGCGCCGTGCGGTTTCCACGCTGTCGATGCCACCGGCCACGCAGAACGGGATATCGATCAGCCGTGCGATGCGCTCGACCCAGGCCACATCGACCGAACGCGCCTCGGGGCTGGCGCCGATGTCGTAGAACACCAGCTCATCGGCCCCCTGGTCGCGGTAACGCTGTGCCAATTCGGCGATATCCCCCATGTCCACGTGGTCACGGAAGCGCACCCCCTTGACCACCCGTCCTTCGCGCACGTCCAGGCAGGGAATGATGCGGCGACTCAGCATGCCAGCGCCTCCTTCAGGTCCATGCGCTGTTCCAGCAGTGCCTTGCCAAGAATGGCGCCGCCGCAGCCGGCCGCACGCGCCTCGGCCACGTCCGCCACATCGCGGATACCGCCGGAGGCCTGTACCTGCACGCCCGGCAGCAGCGCCGCCAGGTGCTGGTACAGGCCGATGTTCGGCCCGGCCAGCATGCCGTCACGGGCGATGTCGGTACACAACAGGTGGCGCATGCCCGCTTGCGCATACCGCAGGGCAAGGTCATCGAGGGTCACGCCCGCGTTCTCGGTCCAGCCGTGCACCGGCAGCTGCCACTGGCCCCGCGGGTCCTGGCGGGCATCCAGGGCGATGGTGATGTGATCGGCACCGAACGCCTGCAGCCAGCCGACCACCTCATCGGGCCTGCGCACCGCCAGCGACCCCACCACCACCCGGCTCGCGCCCGCATCGAGAATACGCGCCACATCATCACGGCCACGCACGCCGCCGCCGGTCTGCACCTGCAACGCTGTCTGCGTGCGAACCGCCGCCAGCAGCGGCGCCAGCGTGTAACCACCGGCACGCGCTGCGTCCAGGTCGACCAGGTGCATCCATCGCGCGCCCTGCGCGGCGAATGCCTGCGCGCGCGGCAGGGGATCGTCGCCGTAGTGCGTTTCCTTTGCGTAATCGCCCTGCCGCAGCCGCACCACGCGGCCTTCGCGGATATCCAGTGCGGGGTAGACGGTGAAACTCATGCAGCGGTGCCCTCGAGGAAGTTGCGCAACATCAGCGATCCGGTATCGCCGGAGCGTTCGGGATGGAACTGCGCACCGAAGTAGCGCCCCTGCTCCACCACGGCAGTGAACAGGCCGCCGTGATCGCAGGCGGCCACCGTATGGCTGTTCAATGGCGCGGCGTAGCTGTGCACGAAGTAAGCGCTTGCGCGATCAGGCACATCGCGCAGCAGCAACGAAGACCGCAGTGGCAGCAGGCGGTTCCATCCCATGTGCGGCACACGGATGCCGCACGCCGGTACCAGCTTGCGCACCACCCCGGGAATCAGGCCGAGCGCTTCCACGCCGGCTTCTTCCGAGCGCTCGAACAGCAGCTGCATGCCCAGGCAGATGCCCATCAACGGCACCTCGATCCGTCGCAACGGTTCCACCAATCCCTGCGCATGCAGGCGCTGCATGCCGGGCCCTGCCGCACCGACGCCGGGCAGGATCACCCGCCGTGCGCCCGCCAGCCCCTCTGCGTCGCGTACCAGGCGCACACTGGCGCCCAGCCGTTCCAGCGCATAGCGTACGGAACCCAGATTGGCACCGCCGGCATCGATCAGCGCGACTTCGCTCACAGGGCCCCCTTGGTCGAGGGCAGCGCCGTGCCCTGGCGCGCCAGCGCCGGGCGCAGCGCGCGGGCCAGCGCCTTGAAACAGGCCTCCACCTTGTGGTGGTCATTGTCGCCACGCACCTGCAGATTGAGATTCAATCCACCTGCATCGCACAGCGAGCGGAAGAAATGCGGCACCAGTTCGGTCGGCATGTCGCCCACGCGCTCGCGCTTGAACTCGCCCTCGAAGACGAAATAGGGCCGGCCACTGAAGTCCAGCGCTGCGCTGGCCAGGGCCTCGTCCATCGGCAGGGTGAACCCGTAGCGGCCGATGCCGCGCTTGTCGCCCAAGGCTTCGCGCAGCGCCTGGCCCAGCGCCAGCCCAGTGTCCTCGATGGTGTGATGCTCGTCGATGTGCAGGTCGCCCTCGGCGCGGATGTCCAGCGCAAAACCACCGTGCTTGCCGATCTGTTCCAGCATGTGATCGAAGAACGGCAACCCGGTGCGGATGGTGGCGTCACCGGCGCGATCCAGATCCAGCTCGACGCGGATCTTCGTTTCCTTCGTGTTGCGCTGGACCACGGCCGTGCGCGGCGCATCGGCCAGTGCGTGGGCGATGCCCGGCCAGTCCCAGTCACCGCCGAACTGCGCCGTGCGCAGCTGGAAGCCACGGATGTTGAGGTTGTCGGCGAACTGCAGGTCGGTGATGCGGTCGCCGACCATCGCCGAGCGTGCCCAGTCAATGCTGCGGTCCTGCAGGTAGGCCGTCATCAGGCCGATGCCGGGCTTGCGGGTCGGGGCATTGTCCTGTGGCCAGCTGCAGTCGATCAGCACGTCACGAAACACGATGCCCTGGCTTTCGAAGATCTGCAGCATCAGATCGTTCGGTCCATCGAAGCTGGCGCGCGGATAGCCCTCGCTGCCGAGGCCATCCTGGTTGGTGACGATGACGAACTGGTAGCCGGCATCACGCAGCTTCAGCAGTGCCGGAATCACCTGCGGCACGAAGCGCAGTTTCTCGTAGGCGTCGATCTGGAAGTCGGAAGGTTCCTCGATGAGGGTACCGTCGCGGTCGATGAACAGGATCGGGGTCATGCAACGGCCCTCCGGGCCGACAGGGCCGCAAGCACGCGGTCATTCTCTTCGGGGCTGCCGACGCTGATCCGCAGCGCATCGTCCAGCTGCGGGGCTGCACGCTGGTCGCGCACCACCACGCCGGCCGCCAGCAACGCATCGAACGCGCCCTGGGCATCGGCAAAGCGCACCAGCAGGTAGTTGCCTGCGGACGTATGGACCTGGCGTACGCCAGGCAGGCCCTGCAGCGCAGCGCGCAGGCGCTCGCGTTCGGCGATCACGGTGGCCACGCGCTCGCGTGTGCGTGCCAGCGCCGCCGGCTGCAGCGCCTGCACCGCCAGTTCCGCGCACGGCGTCGGCACCGGGTACGGAGCCTGGCAGCGACGCAGCACCGCGATCAGTTCTGCCGCGGCGATCAACGTGCCGATCCGTGCCGCCGCCAGCGCATGGGCTTTGGAAAGCGTGCGCAGCACTGCCACATTGGCGTGCGTGGCAAGCAGGGAGGTCGCCGACGGCCGCTGCGCGTACTCGACATAGGCTTCATCGACCACGACAAGTGCTCGACCGCGCAGCGCTCCGGCCACACGCTCGATGTCGGCCAGGGCGATATCGCTGCCGGCCGGGTTGGAGGGCGCACACAGAAACACCAGCTTCGCATTGCGTGCTCTGGCCGATTCGATCACCGCATCCAGGTCAGCGCGCAGGCCGTCCGCGGCATCGACCAGGGGCACCTCGATCAGAGGCGCGCCCTGCAGCCGTGCGCAGACCGCATACATGCCGAACACCGGCGGCGTGACCAGCACGCCATCGCGCCCCGGCACGCACAGCGCGCGCACCAGCAGGTCGATGGCTTCATCGCTGCCACGCCCGACCAGCACCTGTTGCGGCTGCACGCCATACAGCGAAGCCAGTCCATCGCGCAACGCCTGTGGCTGGGGCTCTGGATAGCGCCGGCTGCGGCCCTCGGCGTCCGCGGGGTTGGCCCAGGCCGATTCGTTGGCGTTCAGCCAGACATCGCCCTGCACTGCCGCACTGCGCGCCGAGCTGTAACCTGCAAAGGCCTGCAGGTCGGGGCGCACCAGCGCCAGCACCTCGTCGATCCCGGCATTCATGCAGCCACCTCCATGCGCAGGGCGACGGCGCGCTCGTGCGCGTCCAGCCCCTCGGCGCTGGCAAGGGTGCGCGCGCAGCCGCCGATCGCCGCCAGTCCCGCGGCGCTGGCACTCTGCACGCTGATGAAGTTCTGGAAGCTGGCCACGCTGACACCGCTGTACGCACGTGCGGCGCCTGCGGTGGGCAGCACATGGTTGGTACCACTGCAGTAGTCACCCAATGCCTCGGGGGTGTAATCGCCGAGGAACACCGAGCCTGCAGCCTGCACCCGATCAAGCCAGCCGCGTGGTTCGCGCAGGGCCAGGATCAGGTGCTCAGGGGCATAGCGGTTGCTGATCGCGAAGGCATCGGCCAGCGTGTCGACCAGGATCAGGCGCGACGCCGAAAGCGCCTGGCGAGCGATCTCCTGCCGCGGCAGCAGCGCGACCTGGCGTTCCACTTCGGCCTCGACCGCGGCCAGCATCGCGGCATCATCGGTCAGCAGCAGCACCTGCGAGTCGGGGCCGTGCTCGGCCTGCGACAGCAGATCGGCAGCTACAAACGCCGGATTGGCGCCGGCATCGGCAATCACCAGAACTTCCGACGGCCCCGCAGGCATGTCGATCGCCGCCGCGCCGTTCTGCGCGACCTGCTGCTTGGCTTCGGTGACGAAGCTGTTGCCGGGCCCGAACAGCTTGTCGCAGGCCGGAACGCTGGCGGTGCCATAGGCCATCGCAGCGATCGCCTGCGCGCCCCCCAGCTTGAAAACGCGCTGCACGCCGGTCAGCCTGGCAGCCACCAGCACCGCCGGATCGGCGCTGCCATCGGCGCGCGGTGGCGTGCACAGCACCACCTGCGGACACCCGGCCAGCTGCGCCGGCACGCCCAGCATCAAGGCTGTGGACGGTAGCGGTGCGCTGCCGGCCGGCACGTACAGGCCGACCCGGCCGATCGGCCGCAGCATGCGCTCACAGACCACGCCCGGCGCGGTCTCCACCGCATAGCCCTGGCCCATGCCCGCGCTGTGGAAGCGCGCGATGCGCCCGGCCGCTTCCACCATGGCCTGGCGCAGATCGCCCGGCACCGCCGCTTCTGCAGCGGCGAATTCGGCGTCGGACACTTCAAAGGACGGCAGATGCACACCGTCAAAGCGTGCGGTGATCACACGCAGCGCCTCGTCGCCCTGCGCGCGCACCTGCGCGATCAGGGTCGCGACCGCGTCGCGCGTCTGCTGCGCCACGGCCTGCACCGGGCGGGTCAGTGCCGCACTGCGCGCGGCCTCATCAAGTTGCGACCAGATCAGACGATTCATGCCAGCGACCGCTCCACGCTCAACACCATCAGGCCCTGCGCGCCGGCACGCTCAAGCTCCTCCATGCGCTGCCAGCTCAGTGGTCCGGGGCACATGGTCTGCAGCCGCAGCGTGCCGCCGTCAGCCGGCAGACGCTCCAGCGGCCCGGCATCGGCCAGCAGCTGGGCCAGGGCATCAACACGGTCTTCGCTGGCGCGGAACATCAGCAGCTTGCGGTCCTGCTTCTGTACCACGCCATCGAGGCGGCGCAGCAGCATCGCGCGCAGGCCCGCTCGAGCGTCATCGGGCACGCGCACCGCACCGGCCAGCACCGCCTCGCTGTCCAGCAGGTTGTGCACCGGCGCAAGCTGGTTGGCACGCAGGGTGGCACCGCTCGACACCAGATCGCAGATCAAGTCGGCCGTGCCCAGCCGCGGGGCGATCTCAACCGAACCGGACAGTTCCACCACCTGTGCGTCCACGCCCTGCTCAACCAGCCATGCCTTGAGGATGGCGGGATAGCTGGTGGCGATCCGCGTGCCGGCCAGCTGTGCCGGTCCCTGCCATTGCCAGTCCTCCGGCACCGCCAGCATCAGCCGGCACTGGCCGAAACCCAGCCCCCGCAGGGCCTGATAGGCATCCGGCAGGCCGATCTGGCGACGCGCGGCGGCCTGCTCGTCCAGTTCGTTGCGACCGACGATGCCGAGGTCGCAGACACCATCGGCAATCAGGCCGGGAATGTCGTCGTCGCGCACCAGCAGCAGGTCCACCGGCAACGATTCGCCGTAGCAGAACAGCTTGTCACGGCTTTCGCGCCAGCTCAGGCCGCAGGCACTGAGCAGGTTGCGGGCGGGCTCGGCAAGCCGCCCGCTCTTCTGGATGGCGATACGCAGCCGGTCTCGTGCCGGGGCTGCCTGGGTTGCACTCATGGGAAGGTCTCGAAGTTCGGTACGGGGCGCGGATCAGCGCGAGGCCAGGCGGTCGATGGCAGCGGCATAGCCTCGATGGCCATGCTCGAGCGAGCGGGCCACCCGCCCGGTGGTGGTCACGCTGACCCCGGTGCGTTCGTGGATCTCGCGGTACGGCACTCCCTGCTGCAGCAGCGGCACCACTTTCCAGCGGTCGGCCATGGCCTCCAGCTCGGCCGGAGTACACAGGTCACGCAGGAAGGCCATGACCTGCTCCGGCTCACGCAGGGCCGCGAACGCCTGGGCCAGGGCTTCCAGATCGGCCTGGGGGTCTTTGGCGGCGATGTCGGGACGGGCTTTCACGGGGCGGATCTCTTGCAACAATGTAATAGCGCGCTAGTACATTAGCGCATTCTTGCGCAGTGCGTCAAACCACCCCCCATCGCCTCGGCCCGGTCATTCAGGTGCCGGAAACGAAAACGCCCGCCAAAGGCGGGCGTCTTCCAGGTCGCGCCGGCCCCACCAGGAGAGCGGCGGCATGGCAATGTCAGTTCACACCATCACCTTCGACTGTTCCAGTTCCACCTGCAGGGTGCTGGCCAGCTCCTCGCGGGATACCTCGAACTGCTGCTCGCGGAGCAGATCCTTCACCGCCACCACCCCGCGCGCCAGCTCGTCCTCGCCGGCGAGCGCCACGAAGCGGATGCCCGCCTTGGCCGCGTACTGGAACTGCTTGCCGATCTTCTTCGGCTCCATCTGCACTTCGGTGTTGATGCCGCCGGCCCGCAGGCGGCGGGCGATATCCAGTGACTGCGCCATGCCCTGCTCATCCATCAGCGCCACCAGCGCCTGCACGCTGCTGGCCTCGATTCCGTCGATCAGGCCCGCCTCACGCAGCTGCCAGAACAGGCGCGACAGACCGATCGAAATGCCAACGCCGGGCAGCTTCGACTTGCTGTAGTGGCTGGCCAGGTCTTCATAGCGGCCGCCGGAGCAGATCGAACCGATCTGCGGGTGGTCGGTCAGCGTGGTCTCATAGACGGTGCCGGTGTAGTAATCCAGGCCACGGGCGATGGAGAAGTTGAGGCAGTACGCACTCTCCGGCACGCCCAGCGCCTGCACCAGCTGCAGCACTTCGCGCAGCTCGGCCACGCCGGCACGCAGCGTTTCCGAGGACCCCGCAGCGCCCTCCAGCGCCGAAAGCTGGGCCAGCGCATCGGCATGCCCCTGCGAACGCACGGCCACGAATGCCAGGATCTTGTCGACCTCCCCGGCCGGAATGCCGAACCCGTCGCCCACCAGCGTCTCGCGCACGTAGTCGGCGCCCCGCTTGTCCAGCTTGTCCACTTCACGCAGCACCGCCAGCTGGCGCTCGCCCTCGGCCACGCCGAGGCTTTCGAAGAAGCCACGCATCAGCTTGCGGTTGTTCAACTGGATGCTGAAGTCCCCGATGCGCAGTTCCGAGAACACCGCATGGATCACCGCCAGCACTTCGGCGTCGTACCGCACGCTCAGGCTGTCCTTGCCGATCACGTCGATATCGCACTGGTAGAACTCGCGGAAACGGCCGCGCTGCGCACGCTCACCACGGTACACCCGCTGCATCTGGTAGCGCCGGAACGGGAACGTCAGTTCATGCTCATGCTCAGCCACATAGCGCGCCAGCGGCACGGTCAGGTCGAAGCGCAGGGCCATTTCCGGAAGCGAGCGGTCACCCGACTCGGCGGCATTGGCCAGCGCACCGGTGGACTGCACGAAGTACACCTGGCGCTCGGTCTCGCCACCGGACTTGGTCAGCAGCACATCGGACAGCTCGAACACCGGCGTCTCCACCGGCAGGAACCCGAAGCGCTCGTAGTTGCGGCGGATGACGTCCAGCATGCGCTGGAACGCAATCTGCTCGCGCGGCAGCAGCTCAAGGGTGCCGGGCGGGGTACGGGGCTTGATCACGGGAGCAACTCCTGCTGGAACGGGACGTGGGAGGGGGCGACATTCTAGCGCCCTGGAGCGCGCGGCCGCCTGACGCAGGGTCGAACAGCCGCTTGAAGTATCATAAGGCCCTCCCCGCCCGCGATACGCCCACGCACCATGTCCCGGCCTTCCGGCGCCCCGTCCGCCAACAACGACCCCGCCGGGCAGTCCTGCTCCACGCTGGACTGCCTGCACTGCTCGGTCCGCCACCTGGCGGTGTGTTCGGCGCTGTCTCCTGATGAAGTGCAGGCACTTGAACAGGTGACCGTCTCGCAGGCGGTGACGATGGGCAGCACCCTCGCCCGCACCGGCGAAGAGCGCCAGCATGTCTATACATTGACCGCCGGCGCACTGCGCCTGGTGCGGACGCTGGCCGACGGCCGCCGCCAGATCAATGGCTTCGTGCTGCCAGGCGACTACCTCGGCCTGAGCGGCAGCGACCATCACCGCTACGACATCGAGGCGATCGCTGACAGCCGGGTCTGCCGCGTCGCGCTGCCACAGATGAAGGCGCTGCGCGGGCGTTATCCGCACCTGGAGCGCAAGCTGCTGCAACGCGCCTGCCAGGAACTGGACGCTGCGCAGGATGCAGCTCTCGCCCTGGCGCGGCTGCAGCCCGCGGAAAAGCTGGCTGACTTCCTGCTGCGCCTGGCCGCGCGCGAGGCGCGACTGGGCGGCGACGGCCTGCGCGTCTCGCTGCCGATGGGGCGCGGCGACATCGCCGACCACCTCGGCCTGACCATGGAGACGGTCAGCCGCACCTTCACCAAGCTGCGTCAGCAGGCGCTGATCGCGCTGCCGCATCTGAACGTGGTGGAGATCCTCGACGAGGACGGGTTGCGCCAGCTGGCGGGCGACGTCCAGGGTTGAGCGTCGCGCCACGGCCTGCGCCCGGTGGTACCGGGCGCCCCACCCTGCCCCTTGCTTCAGACGCCGCCGGGCCATGCCCGGCACCTGTCCGTCAGCGCAGCAGCACCTCGCGCAACGCCGCATAGTCGGCAGCCAGCGGTTCCGCATGCGCGGGACGCTGCAGCAGCGCCGCCAGCGCCGGCGGCACCGGCACCGCTTCGCCGATCAATGGCTCCACCACCGCCTCGAACTTGGCCGGGTGCGCGGTTGCCACCACCGCCCAGTCGCCCTTCGCCCCGCCCGCGCGGAGGTCCTTCAGCACCTTCACTGCCGTCGCGGTGTGCGGGCAGAACAGCTCGCCCCCGCTGGCGTGCGCACTGGCGATGGTGGCGCGGATGGTCACGTCATCCACCGCGAAAGCACGGAAGGCTGCGCGCAGTTCGGCATCGTCGCCGTCGTACAGCCAGCGCAGGCGCTCGAAGTTGCTCGGCGCGCCCACATCCATCGCATTGGCGACCGTGGCGACACTGGACTGTGGCTGATACGCGCCACCTTCGAAGTACTTCGGCAGTACATCATTGGCATTGGTGGCCAGCACGATCTGGCCGATGGGAACCCCCAGGGTGCGTGCCAGCACCGCGGCCATCGCGTTGCCGAGGTTGCCGGTCGGCACCACCAGGTTGAGCCGGCGCCGATGCTGCCCATGATGGGCCAGTGCCGCATGCGCGTAATAGCTCATCTGTGGCAGAAGACGCCCCAGGCTGATGCTGTTGGCCGAACTCAGCGGCACATCCACCTGCAATGCCCGATCGGCCAGCGCCTGCTTGACCATGGCCTGGCAGTCGTCGAACGAACCCGCCACGCGCAGCGCCCGGATGTTGTCGCCGAAGCAGCCGAGCTGGTGCGCCTGGCGCGGCGATACCCGGCCATCCGGATACAGCACCACCACGCGCACGCCCGGTTGGCGATGGAAGGCCGCCGCCACGGCGGCACCGGTATCACCGGACGTGGCAACGACGATCGTCAGGTCGCGTCCCTTGCCCGCCTGCAGCCTCGACAGCGCGCCTGCCAGGAAACGTGCCCCGATGTCCTTGAAGGCCGCAGTCGGTCCATGGAACAGCTCGAGGACGTAGTCGCCGCCGCCCAGCGGACGCAACGGCACCGGAAAATCGAACGCCTCGCGGCAGATCGAGGGCAGCGCCTCCTGCAGCGCGTCGCCGTCGAAGAAGGGTGCGAGCAGATCGGCGGCGGTTTCGGCCAGGGTTTCGCCCGGCTGCACATGACGCGGCGCAGGCAGGGCGCTGGGCACATACAGTCCCCCATCGGGAGCGAGGCCGGCGGCGATGGCGGCACTCAGGCCGACGGCCGGCGACTGGCCGCGGGTGGAAACGAATTGCATGGGATCGGTATCCAATGAGAGGAAAGAAGTCAGCACAGTCGTGCTCCTGCCGTGTCCAACGGCGAGACCCAGGCGTCACTGTCGAAGCCGGCAGCCGCAAATGCCGCCCGAACCTGCCCTGCGGCAGCCTGCGCCTGCACCGCGTCCTCGAACCAGGCGAATACGCTGGGACCGGCACCGGAAATACCCGCGCCCATCGCGCCCGCCGACAGCGCGGCGTCACGCGCTGCCTCGAATCCCGCGATCAGGCCGGCGCGTCTTGGCTCGATCAGCACATCGCGCAAGCCTGCACGCACCAGCGTGGCATCGCCGCGATGGCAGCCGCTCAGGACCAGGGCCAGATTCGCGCTCTGGGCGACAAACTCGCGCAGCTCATAACTGCCCTGCAGCGCCTGTCGGGCCCTGCGCGTTTCCAGCACGGCATGTGGATGCACCAGCAGGCTGTGCCAGCACGCAGGCACCGGCACCGGCACCACCCTGTCGGCGGTGCACAGCGCCAGTCCGCCTACCAGCAGGGGTCCGACGTTGTCGCCATGGCGACCGCCGCTGGCCACCGCTTCGCCGTCGAGCGCGTGCGGATACAGGGCGGCGCGTGGCAGCGGCGCGTCCAGCAGCGCGTTGGCTGCAACCAGTGCCGCAACGCAGGATGCTGCTGACCCACCCATGCCGGAGCCGAACGGAATGCCCTTGTCGATCTCCAGCTCGAACCCATAGCCCAGGCCCAGGCCCTCGCGCAATGACAGCAGTGCCGCGCCAGCCGTGTTGCCCGCTGCCTCCAGTGGAAGCTCGACCGCACTGCCACGGATCGCCGCGATACGCACCACAGGCTCATCGATGCGGCGCACGCTGACCGTGTCGCCGATACCGGCGATGGCATGGCCCAGAATGTCGAACCCTACCGCCACATTGGCCACCGATGCCGGTGCGAATGCACGTGCGATCACAGGCGCGCCCCTTCACCGGCCGCCACCCGCAGCAGGTCGGCAAACACGCCTGCAGCAGTGACCTCCGGTCCCGCGCCGGGCCCCTGCACCACCAGCGGATTCTCACAGTAGCGGCGGGTACGGAACTGCACCACGTTGTCGGTCAGGCGCAGGTTGGCAAACGCGTGTGCCGCCGGCAGCTCGTGCAGACCCACCGACGCGCCGTCCGCGTCAAGCCGGGCCACATAGCGCAGCACTGCGCCGCGCTCGCGCGCGCCCTGCAGGCGTTGCTGCAGTGACGCGTCGGACTCGCCCAGGCGGGCCATGAAGTCCTCCACGCTGCCTTCGCGCAGCAGCGCCGGCACCAGGCTTTCCACCTGCACCTGTTCAAGACTGAGTACGTGGCCGGCCTCGCGCGCCAGGATCACCAGCTTGCGCGCGACATCCACACCCGACAGGTCATCGCGGGGATCCGGCTCGGTGTAGCCCATCGAACGCGCCTGCGCCACCAGCGAGGAGAACGGCTGGCTGCCGTCGAATCGGTTGAACAGCCAGGCCAGCGTGCCCGAGAAAATGCCTTCAATGGCCAGCACCTCGTCGCCGGTATCGACCAGGTCGCGCAGCGTGGTGATCACCGGCAGGCCGGCACCCACCGTCGCCTCGTAGCGGAAACGCGCACCGCTGGCAGCCGCCGCCGCACGGATCCGCTGGTAGCGCGGCAGCGGGCCGGCGCCCGCCTGTTTGTTCGGGGTGACCACATGGATGCCCGCGGCCAGCCAATCGGCATAGCGCTCGGCGACCTCGCTGCTGCCACTGCAGTCGATCACCACCGCATGCGGCAGGTGCGCGGCCAGCAGATGTTCGGTGAAGCGGTCGAGATCGCTGGCCTCACCGCCCGCCTGCAGCGCCTGCCGCCAATCGGCATGCAGGCCATCGGCCTCCAGCCGCATCCGCGAACGCGATGCCAGTGCACGCAGGCGCAGATCGACATTGGCCTTGGCCAGCAGCTGCGGGCGCGCCGCCAGCAACTGGTCCAGCAGCGCGGCACCGACGTTGCCCGGCCCGATCACGCCTACCGCGAACGTCTGCGGCGACAACCAGAAACCGGCATGGGCGGCGCGCAGCGCGCGCGTCGCGTCAGCGCTGTCCACGGCCACCGAGATGTTGCGCTCGGAGGAACCCTGGGCGATCGCCAGGATGTTGACCTGCGCCCGACCGAGCGCCTCGAACAGGCGCGCAGCCACACCGGGCTGGCCTGCCATGCCGTCGCCCACTGCCGCCAGCACGCTGACCCCTTCGTGGACCTGTACGCGCTGCACCTGGCCGACCGACAGTTCATGGGCAAAGGCCTGCAGCAATGCTCCGCGGCCACGGCCCGCTTCGGCAGCCCGCACCACGCAGCAGATCGAGTGCTCCGAAGAACCCTGCGAGATCATCACCACCGACACCTGCGCCTGCCGCAGTGCTGCAAATACGCGCTCGGCGGTGCCGGGCACGCCGATCAGGCCGGTGCCCTCAAGATTCAGCAGGGCCAGGTCGGGACTCAGCGTGAGCCCCTTCACCGGTCCGCGCGGCGAGCGCTCGGCGCTGATGCGCGTACCCGGATGGGTCGGCTGGAAGGTGTTGCGGATGAAAATCGGCAGCCCGAGCCGGATCGCCGGCGACATCGTCTGCGGGTGCACCACTTTCGCGCCGAAGTACGCCAGCTCACAGGCTTCGTCGTAGCTCAGCGACTCCAGCTGCACCGCCTCCGGCACCAGTCGCGGGTCGGCCGACAGCACACCATCGACATCGGTCCAGATGTGCAGCTCGTCGGCATTGAACAGCGCGGCGAAGATTGCGCCGGAGTAGTCGCTGCCGTTGCGGCCGAGGGTGGTGATGCGGTCGTTGCGGTCCCGGGCGACGAACCCGGTGGCAACCACGCGCGACTGCGGGTGCTGCAGGCGCCATTTCGCCAGACGGTCGGCGCTGGCTTCCCAGTCCACATCCACGCCCAGCTCGCCGTGGCCGACCACGAGCACGTCGCGTGCATCAAGGACGGCGCAGTCCTCGCCGCATGCGCGCAGGTACGTACCGAGCAGCTGCGCGGAGAACACCTCTCCCAGGCCCTGCACGCGGTCGAGCACTTCACGCGGCAGCTCGCCGATCACGGTCAGCGCGGCCAGCACTTCGGACAGCTGCTCGAAACGCGCGTCGATCCACTCCACGGTGTCGCCCACCTGCTCGCCGAGCAGGGCCACCGCGGCCCCACGATGGCGGGCACGCAACGCATGCCAGGCCTCACGCCACCCTTCGTCTCCCCGCGCCGCCAGCTGGGCCAGTTCAATCAACGCATCGGTGACGCCCTTCATGGCCGAGACAACGGTGACCTGCTGGGATTCGGGGCGGGCCCGCAGCAGGCTGCCGACATGACGGTAGCGCTCGGCGTCGGCCACCGAAGTGCCGCCGAACTTGTGCACGACCATGGACGGCGCAGCAAGCTCGGCCGGGGCAACAGGAGGGGGGAGAACGTGGGAAGACATGCAGACCTCGGCAGGAGGCCCCGTCGCATGCAGGTGTCGAGTTTCCCCGCCACCTGGATGGTGCGGGGCCGTGGTTTTCGGGAGTTACACGAAGACGACGGGCCGCACCAGGGCAGTGGTGACGGTGGTGGTGGTAATGGTGGTGATGGCGACCGATGCAGTCGGACGCCCCGCAGTGGCGGGTGCGATCAGGCTGGCAGTGGCGGCATCAAGGACCATGACGGACAGAAAACACTGTTCAGCCCGCTGCTGTCAAGTGCTGCAGCGCAAAAATTCCCTGCGCCGATCATCTGCCAACGTGCCGTCATTTGGTTGCAATTGAGACAAAGCAGCGATCGTCGACTCTGCGATGGCCATTCAGCCGGCATGTTCGGCGATCGCGCGTGGCGCGCGGTGAGCGTGCGCGCACAGCATCACGCCCGCCACCAGGAACACGATCGCCAAGGCCTCCAGCACGGTCGGCCAGCGCCACTGCCAGGCGAACGCGTACAGCAGCGCGAACAGGGTTTCGAACACGATCATCTGACCGGTCAAGGTCAGCGGCAGAAGACGGCTGGCGCGATTCCAGAATGCGTTGCCCACGATCGACGCCACGACCGCGACACCTGCGCTGATGGCCCAGAATGCGCCCCATTGTGCGGTCGTGTGGCTGCCGGCAGACCCGACGAAGGCCATCGGTACCAGCAGCAGGGACAGCCCGCCGGTGGTGACACCCGTCAGCAACGACCAGTCATGGCTGGACAGATCCGGGCGCCGCGCCAGCCAGCGGCTGTTGCCGATCGAGTACAACGCCCACGAGAACAGTGCGCCGAAGGCACACAGCAGGCCGATCAGGCGCTGCCGCCAGGGCGTCGCCAGGTGTTCGGACATCAGCGCCTCCCACCCCACCAGGACCACGCCAAGCACGCACAGCGCCAGGGCCGGCAACAGTTGCTTCAGAGGCACCGCCCCCTGCTCGCGCACGCCCACCAGGGTCACCACGACCGGAATCAGGCCGACGATCAGCGAGGCCGCAGCGCCACCGGCCCACTGCACGGCCGTGGCCAGCAGCAGGAAGTACACCAGGTTGCCCGCCAGGCTCAGCCACAGCAGGCCGTACCATTCTGCGCGCCCCAGCCTCGGTGCCAGCCGCCTCCAGCGCGGCAGCAGCAGGATCACGGCGATGAGGCCATAGACCAGATAACGGCCGGCAGACAGCTGCAGGGCGTTGAACGTGTGCAGCACGGCGGGTGCCAGGAACACCACGCCCCACAGCGCGCCCGCGGCAACGCCATTGGCGATGCCCAGGACCATCGGATTGTTGCGCATTGCGGATTCTTCGGGGGAGAAGAGGCCGCGCAGTTTAAACGCCCGCCGGACGATCTCTCTTGACCCAGGCTATTGCCGTCCCGGCAGAGCCCGACGCGCTCGACTGCGTTCCCGCACCGCCACGGATCAGAGGCCGCCTCGCCGCCAAGCCGCAGGGGTAACGCCGCTTTCCCGGCGCAGCGCGCGGGTCAATGCGCTCTGTTCGGAATACCCTGCGGCCAGCGCGATCTCGCTGATCGGCAACGCACTGGTCCGCAGCTGGTGCTTGGCCCAGCGCAGGCGGCAGGCACTGACCCAGGCCTGCGGACTCAAGCCGAATTCGCGCTGGAACAACGCATGCAGCCGGCTTTCGCTGATGCCGACGAATGCCGCCATGCGCGCGACCGGCCAGGACTGCCCCGGGTCGGCCTGTACCGCGGTGCACAGACCCTGCATGCGCGCGCCACTGCCGGCCGGTGCAAACACCCTCAGCAGGGCAGGCAGCAGCAACGGCACCGGCTGCCCCTGCCGCACCTCGGCCAGCCCCTGGCGCAGGGCCAGCGGCAGATGCAGCCACCGCTGCCTGCACAGGTGCTCCTGCGTATCGTCGTCCAGAACATCCGGACCGCAATCAACGATCACGAAACCGTTTGGACCATCGGCCATCTGGTCATGCGCCTCACCGGCGGCCACGAATGCGCCCTGCAGAAGGTCCAGCCGACCGCCCCGCCCTTCCAGCTCGAACTGCAGCTCGCCCTGCAGTGGCAGCACCCATTGCGCGTAGTCGTGGCGATCCAGGCCGGTGGCCTGGCCATAGTGCCGGACGTGGAAAATGGCGCCCATGCAGCAAGTCTGCGCGCCCGGCACCGGCGGTGCAATTGCCTGCTATAGTCGGGCCGTCTATCCAGCAAGGAGTGCAGGTCATGGCATATCGACAGGTTTCCCTGGCTCTGGCCGCGAGCATCGGCTTGATCCTTTCCGTCACTGCCAGCGGGCAGGAACGCCGGGCGCCCGCACCGCACTGCCTCGACGCCGTGGGCGTACAGGAAGTGGAGCAGGCCTCGCCGCGCTCGATCGCCGTCCGTGCCGCGTCCGGCCAGGCCTACCGGATCGACTTCAGCGAAGACTGCCCGAACGTGCGTGCCGCCACCTCCCTGAAGCTGGAAGCACCGGCAGGCTGGGCCTGCGGCCGCCCCAGCGAACGCGTGGTGGTGGACGGGCACAGCTGCGCGGTCAGCGCGGTCAGTCCAGTGCAGAACCGCGACTACGCCACTGTCGCCCGTGACAGTGACCGCCTGCGCACCGCGACCCTGCCTGCGGTGACCATCAGCGAGCGGCACGAGCAGCGCCGCAGCTTCGGCGGATCGCCCGCCTACTGTTTCGCAACCCGCAACGTCCGTGCCTGGTCCTCCGACCAGCAGGGGCTGCTGGTGGAAACCAATCCACACCGCAATGGCGGCCACCGCTACTACCGCGTCGAACTGGGCGGCAGTTGCCGCCAGCTGGACCGCGCGCCACAGGTCAGCTTCCAGTCCGGGCTGCAGAACGGCCTGATCTGCGGCAATCCCGGCGATCGCATCCTCAGTGCAGAGTTCGAGCCCGGCGACGAGCGCGGCCTGGGGCCGCTGCCGCTGTACACCCGCGGCAGCTGCCAGATCCAGGCGGTCTACCCGGCCGCGACCCAGGCGTCGAACTAGCTCCCCACACCGAGGAAGGTGAACGGTGCGCTGGGAACGAAATGCTCCAGCGCATCGCCGGAGAAGGTGTTGCGCTGGTCCTTGCCCAGGTCCAGCTTGAGCACCTTGCCACCGAAGTCGATCCTGTTGAGGTCCACCCAGAACGTATTGGGCGTCATCGCGGACTCGAAGAAGTACAGGCGTCGCTTGTGGTCGGCCACGGTGCGCCAGCGCGTGGACGAGATGTTGGGCTCGCCCGGCGTGGTGATTCCGTACGGCACCGAGACGTTGCGGATCACACTGAACACACTGGCCAGTGCCACCACGGGGTCTTCCGCCTTGGGAATCGCATTGATGTAGAACGACGCGCGCGCAAAACGGTCGGCCGATCGGTTGGTGCCCGGCAGCATCACCGTGCCGCCGATCTGCTGCCAGTAGCTGTTGAGCGCAAGCTGATGCTCGAAGATGGGCGAATTCGTCATCACCTGGTAGCGGCGATCATGATGGATGACCTGACGGCCACCGATGTATTCCACGATCGCGCTGTCGCCACTGGCATCGGACAGAGACAGATGCAGGGTCGCCTGCCGGTCCTCGCCGGGCACCTTGTCGGTGACGATGGAGTACGGCTCGCGCTGCAGCGCCGCCACGGCCTCTGCGACTGTCGCGAAATTGTCCAGCACGTACTGCGCCCACAATGAAATGGCCAGGCCGGGCTTGGTGCCGCGCTGCTGCGGATACTCCGATTCCACCAGCCACAGCAGATTGGCGACCAGCCCCTTCTCGTTCATGCCATCGGTGGTCGACACGTTGTAGCCGGTGGCCACCACGCTGCCGTACCGTGCAGTCCATGCCAACGACTTCGGCCCGGCCTCACCGGTCCGTGCAATTCCGCGCGGCAACACGTACAGGTTGGTCGCCACATCGACCTTCCAGTCCATCGACCGCGCCGTGATCACATCGCCGTTGTCGCCCAGATAGACCGCACGCGTGCAGGCCAAGGCAGGCATTGCAGCGCCTGCCAGGGCCGCCACCAGCAGCGCGGCCCCTGTATGTATCATCCGTACCATGTTGCCCCCTTCCATGCCCTGGAGATCCAATCTCAGCGCATGCAGGGTGAGACACCGGTGAAGCCCGGCGCCCCTGCCGAGACTCAGCCGGCGTGGAGTGCCGGCTGCACGATGTCGGCGAGCAGGTCCACCGCCGTCGGCGCTGCGCGGTCGCCCTGCAGCGCACGGCTGAATCCGGCCCAGTCGCCTACCGTGAGTCCATGCAGCATGGACGCCTCCACCTGCAGGACACGCATCGCCCAGTAGGGAAACTGGCGCTGGCCAAGCCGGCTGCGCGCCAGCTCGACGATGTCGACATGGCTGCCGGCCTGCAGGATGCGCTCGTAGACCGAATCAATGCCATCCGGCGGCCCTTCGATGTACTGCAGGAAGCGCCCACCATCATGCAGCAGCACCCCGGTCACGCCAGCCAGCTTGTTGAAACGGGCGGCGTCGTCCACCAGCGTCTGCAGGCGATCTGCGGAAAGATCCGGCAACGCCCGGCTGACGTAGGCGATGGCTCGCAATGGCATAGCGCTTCCCTGGCAAGATATGCAGCCACGGTAGCAGTTGCGGATGAGCTCGTCATAAGCGCGCGCCCCGCTTGCTGAAGAATTCAGATTCAGGCCATTTCCGGGCCATTGCATCGCCGTGGCAGTGCCGCCTCCAGCACGACCTGCCCTGCGTCGTTGCGCGCGGTCAATCGCCCCCCGTGAGCGCGCACGAACTGATCGACGATGTACAGCCCCAGGCCGAGGCCCTTGCTCTGGTGGAAGCTGGCCTTGAAGGGTTCAAACAGCCGCGGCAGCAGCGCCGCGTCGATGTGGCCCGCATTGCTGACCCGCAGCACCACCCGCTGCGGGTCACGACCGTCCAGTTGGACATACGCTTCGCCGGCATGCGTCAGCGCGTTGCCGATCAGGTTCGATGCGACCTGCCCCAAGCGGTCCATGTCGCCCTGCAGGACAGTATCGCCCTGCGCCTGGAAGCGGATGCGTTCGAGTCCGTGGGCACTGCCCGCCTCCGCGATCACCGCGCGGGCCAGCGCGTCGAGGTCGCAGGTCGTGGTCTGCAATCGCAGGCCGCCGCTGCGGATGCGCGAGAAGTCCAGCAGCTGCTCGACCATCCGCGCCATGCGCAGCGTGCTTGCTTCCAGGTGCTGCAATGTCTGCTGTGCAGCGGAATTGCCCGCAGGCAGTTCCAGGCTGAGCTTGTCCGCGCACAGCAGGATGGCTGACAGCGGCGTCCGCAGGTCGTGGGTAAGCACCGCGGCCATGGTCTCGTTCAACTTCAGCGCGCGCTCCAGGGCTTCGTTGCGCACCTTCAGCAGCTGCCGCTGCTGGTACAGCTCGATGAACACATTGACCTTGCCGAGGATCACCTGCGGCGCCACCGGCTTGTGCAGGAAGTCCACCGCGCCGGTCTCGTATCCCTTGAACGCACGCACCGGATCATCCGGCGATGCGGTGAGGAAGATGATCGGCACGTCGCGGCTGCGCAGCGAGCCCCGCATCAGTTCCGCCAGCGTGAAGCCATCGATCTCCGGCATGTGCACATCCAGCAGCGCCAGCGCCACCTCGTGTTCGAGCAGGAGTTCGAGCGCCTGGGCGCCGGAGCTGGCCAGCAGCAGGTTGACGCCCTCGCGCTGCAGCAGTGCCTGCATCGCCACCAGGTTCTGTGCAACGTCATCGACGATCAACAGGTTGACCGGGGCCTGGGCCTGCGCAGGGTCCGGTGGCAACAGGTTCATGAAAACAACTCCTTCAAGCGGCGACACATCAGTTCAAGGGGCAGCACCGCATCGGCGCCGGCGTGCTGCAGGGCCGAGGCCGGCATCATCGAGGCTTCCGCCTCTTCGGGGCATTGCAGCCAGGCGCGACCTCCCGCCTCGCGCACGGCCGCCACGCCTTCGGAGCCATCGCTGCTGGCGCCGGTCAGCAGCAGCGCCAGTACGCGCGGACCAAACACCGCCGCGGCCGATTCAAACAGGGGATCGATGGCCGGACGCGAATACAGCACGGGGGGATCGATCGACAGGGCAACCGAGGAGCGGTCTTCCACCAGCAGGTGATAGTCCGGCGGCGCAAAGGTCACCGTACCGCGCTCTATCGGCTGCTTGTCCTCTGCCTCGCGCACCGGCACCGCGCAATGCGGTGACAACACTTCGACGATGCGGCTGTTGCGATCGCGAGGAACGTGCAGAACCACCAGCACCGGCACCGACAGCCCCGCTGGCAGCGCCTCCACGATGGCCTGCAGGGCAGCGACCCCGCCAGCGGATGCACCGACCACCATCACTTCCGGCAGACCGGCGTCATTCATCAGGCAACCTTCCGGTACAGCCGATGCTCGCGCGAACACACATCGAACGCGTCGTGATGGCGGCCGAACTGCAGCGACTCCTTGCTGCCCAGGCCGAGGAAGCCACGATGCACGAGCGCTTCCCGGAACAGGCCCACGGCCCGGTCCTGCAGGTCCCGGTTGAAATAGATCAGCACATTCCGGCACGACACCAGGTGCACCTCGGAGAACACCGTGTCCGTCGCCAGGCTGTGGTCGGCGAACATGATGTTGCGTCGCAGGTGACGGTCGAACACGGCCCCGTCATACGCCGTCGAATAGTAGTCAGACAGCGACGCCCTGCCCCCCGCCGCCAGATAATTGCGGCTGAACTGCGCCAGGCGGTCGATCGGGTATGCGCCGGCCTCGGCGGTCACCAGGGCGCCGGGATTGATATCGGTGGCATAGACGATGCTGCGCTCCAGCAGCCCTTCTTCGTGCAGCAGCACCGCCAACGACCACACCTCCTCGCCGGTGCTGCAGCCAGCCACCCACAGCTTCACCGAAGGATAGGTGCGCAGTACCGGCACCACCTGCTCGCGCAGGGTGCGGAAATATGCCGGGTCCCGGAACATTTCCGAAACCTGCACGGTGAAGAACTGCATCGCCTGCGTGAACAGCTCCGGCTCGTGGAGAAGGCGATGCTGCAGGTCCGACAGCTTCTCGCATTCGTAGCGCTGCATCGCCTGGCGCATGCGCCGTCGCAGCGACGACACCGCGTAGCTGCGGAAGTCGTAGTGGTAGCGCTGATAGATCGCCTCCAGCAGCACCTTCAGCTCCAGGTCGAACAAGGCCTGCTCGTTCATTGACGCGAGCACCACACCCGGCACAGCGAAACCAGCTTGTCGACATCGATCGGCTTGGCGATGTAGTCGTTGGCGCCGGCCTGCAGGCAACGCTCGCGGTCATCGGGCATGGCCTTTGCGGTCAAGGCGATGATCGGGAGATCCTGCAGGTGGCGCTGCGCACGGATCTCTCGCATCGCCGTCAGACCATCCTTCTCCGGCATCATGATGTCCATCAGCACCAGGTCCACCTCGCGCTGCGCCAGCCGATCGACTGCCTCCTGGCCGTTGCGCGCGATCTCCAGGTTGACACCCAGCGGCTCGAGCACGCTCGACAGCGCGAAGATGTTGCGCACATCATCCTCGGCCAGCAGTACGGTGCGCCCATCAAGGATGGTGTCGCGCCGGCGCGCCTCGCGCAGCAGGCGCTGCTGATCGGTGGGCAGGCTCGCCTCCACGCTGTGCAGGAACAGGGTGACCTCGTCCAGCAGGCGCTCGGGAGAGCGCGCCCCCTTGATGATGATGCTCTTGGAATAACGACGCAGCCGCTGTTCTTCCTCGCGACTGAGCGCACGTCCCGTGTAGACGATCACCGGCGGGAAGCCGACGTCATCATTGCCGGCCATGTGCTCAAGCAGGTCGTAACCGCTGCCGTCCGGCAGGGAAAGATCCATCACCATGCAGTCGAACGTGACACTGCTAAGCTGCTCCAGCGCTGCGGCCAGTGTGCCGACGGCGACGATCTGCAGTTGATCACGCCCCAGCAGCAGCTCCAGGTTGCGCCTCAGTTCGCTGTCATCCTCGACGATCAGCAGGCGTCTGACATCGCGTTGGCTGGTCTGCTCGAGCTGTTCGATGGCCGCCGCCAGCCGCTCGCGCGTGGTCGGCTTGATCGCATAGCCGATCGCGCCCAGCTCACGGGCCACCTGGCTGCGGTCCATCGCCGAGACCACGTGCACGGGGATGTGCCGTGTGTCCGGGTTGCGCTTCAGACGCTCCAGCACGCTCAGACCGGAGACGTCGGGCAGGCCGATGTCGAGAAGGATGCCGTTCGGCCGCAGCTCCGCAGCCAGCGCCAGCGCTTCCTCTGCCGTGCCGGCAACCACGCAGTCGAAGTCCAGTTCATGCGCCAGCACCACCAGCGCTTCGGCGAATGCCACGTCGTCCTCCACCGCCAGGATCAGGCGTCCCATGCGCTGGCGCCGGCCACGATCATCTGGAACGTGTGGGGCAGCTGCGGGTGGCGGAACAGGCGCAGGCGGCGCCACCTGTGCAACCACGGGACGCGCTGCCGGGGCGGCTACGCGCGCGGGCTCCGCGCCTGGCTCCGGCGCGGACACGGGGGCGCCCTGCAGCGGAAGCTCCAGCACGAAGCAGCTGCCGCGACCCGGCTCGCTGTCCACCTGGATTTCGCCGCCCATGCGCGCAGCCAGGTCACGCGAGATCGACAGGCCCAACCCGGTGCCGCCATAGCGCCGCCGGGTGCTGCCGTCAGCCTGGCGGAAGGCCTCGAAGATCACCTGCAGCTGCTCGCGTGCGATGCCGATGCCCGTATCACAGACCTCGAAGCGGATGCGACCACTGCCGCCGGGACGCACGTGCAGGCTGACCTTGCCGTGCTCGGTGAACTTCAGTGCATTGGCCAGGAGGTTCTTCAGAATCTGCTGCAGGCGCTGGCTGTCCACCACCAGCTGACCCGGCGCCAGCGCATCGGCGCTGATCTCCAGGGCCAGGCCCTTCTGCCGCGCGATCGGGTCGAAGGTCTCGCGCAGCCGCTGCAGCGCGCTGTCGACCGCGACCACTTCATCGCTCAGTTCGACGTGCCCGGCTTCGATGCGCGACAGGTCGAGGATGTCATTGATCAGCGCCAGCAGATCGTTGTTCGACGACAGGATCGCCCGTGCGTACTTCACCTGCTCTTCGGTAAGCGTGCCGTCCTTGTTGTCGGCCAGCAGCTTGGCCAGGATCAACGAGCTGTTCAGCGGCGTACGCAGCTCGTGCGACATGTTGGCCAGGAACTCGGATTTGTAACGCGACGTCGCCGCCAGCTCGTTGCTGTTGCGCACCAGCTGGCTCTGCGCCACCAGCAGCGCCTGCTTCTGCGCCTCCAGCTCGTGCGTGCGCTCCTCGAGCTGCACGTTGCTCTGCTCCAGTTCGGCCTGCTGCTGTTCCAGGTGGGTCTGCGACTGCAGCAGGCTGCGGCTCTGCTCTTCCAGCTCCTCGTTGGCCACGCGCAGTTCTTCCTGCTGGGCCTGCAGCTCCTCTCCCTGGCGCTGCGACTCCTCCAGCAGCACGACCAGCTGCGCGCGCAGCAGCGACGCCCGCAGGGCCATGCCGATGGTGTCGCCACAGCGCTCCAGCAGTTCGCGGTCCAGATCACGCTGTTCGCCGACGCTGGATCGACCCAGCTCGACGATGCCGACCACGGCACCGTCACTGCTGATCGGCGCAAGGATCCGCTCACGCACCGGAACCCGCCCCAGGCTGCTCTGGAGTTCCAGTACCGAGGCCTCATCGCCCTGCAGGTGGCGGGTGCGCAGGTCGCGCGCGACCTGTCCGGCCAGCCCCTCCTGCAGCGCCAGCGACGCCGGCATGCCGGCCGGCAACGCCAGTCCGCCCGTCAGTTGCAGGCGACCGCCCTCAAGCCGGTACACCGCGCCGACATCGGCCTGCAGCTGCGAGGCCAGGCTGGTCGCCGCCGCCTCGGCGATCTGCTCTGGCCCCAGGTCTCCCCGCAGGCTCATGGCCACCGCATTCTCCGCCTCCTGCAGCCACAGGGCGCGCATGGCCTGCCGGCGCGCCTGGATGGCGCGGGACACAATCAGCGCGATCATCAGGAAGGCCGCACCGCCGATGGTGCGGTTCACCAGCGAGAATGCCGAATTCGTGCTTGCCGGGGCGATGTGATAGCCCACCATCAGCAGCGCACAGGCCAGCACCGCGACCACGAAAGGTGCGCGCGCGCTCCGCTGGAACACCGTCACGCCAACAGCCAGGAAGTAGGCCAGCCACACCGCATAACCCAGGGGCACGACAAGTTCCAGTGCGATGGTTGCGGCCAGCAATGCGGCAGCAGTCATCCATATCCAGCGGTCGCGCGAGGTTGCACCGGGACGCATACGGGGCGATTCCAGAAGGCAAAGAAGTGCGTGATGGTACCCCGTGTCGTATTCAGCCGCATACGACCAATGGCACGGGTCATCCCTGCACACATCCTTCACACTGCAGTGCCTAGCTTTCCGGCCCTTACAGGGGTAATGCTCATTTCCACGTGGACGCACCCGCTTCTACGAGGTCCGCTCTGACGGACACTTCCCAACAGCTGCGCCTGCTGATAGACAGCGTGCGGGACCATGCGCTGTATCTGCTTGATCCCGAGGGCATCGTCTGCAGCTGGAACCCCGGGGCCGAACGCATCAAGGGGTATGCAGCCGACGAGGTCATCGGCACCCACTTCGGACGCTTCTACCTGCCTGCAGACCGCGAAGCCGGCGAGCCGCAGCGCCTGCTCCGGCTCGCCGCGCAGCAGGGTCATTGCTCCGCTGAAGGCTGGCGCGTCCGTCGCGACGGTGCCTCGTTCCGCGCCAGCATCGTGATCGAGCCGGTCCTGGAGAACGGCGAGCTGCTCGGCTACGTCAAGATCACCCGCGACATCACCGAACAGTGGCAGGCGCAGCGCCTGCTGCGTGACGCACAGCGTGCACTGCGGCAGACCCAGCAGTTCGAAACGGTCGGCCGGCTGAGTCGTGGGCTTTCGCATGAATTCAATAATCTGTTGACCACCATCGGCAATGCACTGGACCTGCTGGCCCTGCGCGTGGGCAGTGATCCGCGGGCCAACGAGCTGCTTTCCGCTGCGCAGACGGCGACCGATCGCGGCGCATTGTTGACCCGCCAGTTGCTTGCCTTCAGCACCGGGCAGACCCTGATCCGTGAGCCGGTGGACGTCAACGCGCTGATCGGCGAATCCTTGCCTGACCTGCGGCGCGCGCATGCCTCGGGTACACTGCTTGGGACGGAACTGGCTCACGATCTGCCGCGGGTCTGCACCGACGCGCTGCAGCTGCAGACCGCCCTGGCGAACCTGGTCGCGAACGCAGTGGAAGCCACGGCCGATGGCGGCCACGTGCTGATCGCCACCGCACTGGAGCATCGCCTCGATCCGGATGGAGAGGCTGGCCAGCAGCGCCGGTACGTGACGGTGAGCGTGCGTGACCAGGGGCGTGGCATGGCCGTCGATGTGGCGGAACGCGCGACAGAACCTTTCTTCACCACCAAGGACATCGGCAAAGGCAGCGGACTGGGCCTGAGCCAGGTGTTCGGATTCACCACCCAGAGCGGCGGCTTCGTCGATGTCTCCACCACGCCAGGCGTCGGCACCACGGTCAGCCTGCTGTTACCCGCACTAGAGGAACCCGCCCCATGACCGATGATCCGATCCGCGTACTGATGGTGGAGGACCAGACCGATCTGCGCGAAATGATAGGGCTGGCCCTGCGCGATTTCGGCATCGACGTGGCGACCACGGCCGACGGTCATGAAGCAGTGGCCCTGCTGCGCGGCGATACCCGCTTCGACGTGGTGTTCAGCGACGTCAGCATGCCCAACGGCATGTCCGGCATTGAACTGAGCGAACACGTCGCGCGCGACCAGCCGCACGCCCGCATGATCCTCTCCTCCGGCTATGCGCGTTCGCAGCTGCCTCCCCTGCCCGAGCAGGTCGAGTTCCTGCCCAAACCCTATCGGCTGCGGCAACTGGTGGAGCTGCTCAGGCAGGACTGAGCCTCGCCCAGTGCGTCAGGGGAGTTTTTCCCTGTCCGCACGCTTGCTGCGGCCCCTGCGCCGCCGGTGAACGCGACTGCAGATTTCGAGAAACCCGAGCACGCAGGCGAACACCGCAGCCACTTTGCCAATGGCGATCAGCAGGTGCATGGCGACTCCCGTCTGGACCAAAGGCGAGCAGGCGGCCGGGTACCCCTCCCGGCATTGGGGGCCACTGTAGGCCCGGCAAACCCATGCAGCCCGCAGACTGTTATGCGTTTCCGGCAAGAATCACCCGCGGACTCAGTCATCCAGAGAGTCGGCCTCGCCCGGGTTCCGGCTGATCCGCGACCTTCGCCAGCCGCCGTGGGAGCGGAAGTAGCCGGTGTCCCCGCTGATGGCATAGCGCAGCCCTGCCCACGCGGCGGCGACAAAGGAGGCCTGCCAGCCCCGCGCCTTGCGGAAGGCGTACTGGAAACGCCCCATCAGCCGGCCGCCGGGGGAGTGATCGGGAAGGCGGGTCGACGTGCGCGTGCAGGGAAGACGGCATGGCGCCCCCTGCAGCACAGGGGGACGGCGCCCGGTCCGACGCCAACGGACGTCACGGCATTGCGGTTCATTGGGATCCTGCTGGTCATGGGGGAAGCGCTGCGCAGTGCAGACCAACGTCTGCCACGAGCCCCCCTGCCGACCCGTCACGCTGCAGTGAAACTGGCCGTGCAGCAGTTAGCCTTGTGTGAAAACGGCATGCTTACCTGACTGGACGTTCAGGCTCGGCGCTCGCTGCCCCTGCTCCGCAATGGCGCAGCGTGGTCAACGTCCGCGCTATCGACTCACGCCGATGACCGTCGGGGAAGACGCCAGCGGAATAATGAATGGGGTGCGGCGGCGGATCAGCCGCACCAGGCAGATCGCGGCTGCCCTGAGGGCGGCACCTGCCGGATCAACTGCGGCCCATTGTTCATGGTGACCCCGGCCCGATTCGAACGGGCGACCTTCCCCTTAGGAGGGGGACGCTCTATCCAGCTGAGCTACGGGGCCTTGCGCAAGCGGTAGAGCATACCGCGTCCAGCTGAATGGACCAAGCCACCGACAATGGCCACGCCATCGGCCGCGGGTATGCTGGCCGCCCCCACATCAGTCTCCACCTGGATGTCCGAGTTCTGGCTTTTCCTCTCCAATCTGGGCGACAGCCGCTGGCTGTTGCCCATGGCCATGGTGCTGCTGTTGGCGTTGCCGCGAAGCGAATCTTCCTTGAGGCGACGCTGGGCCGTCGCCATCGCCGTGACCGCTGGACTGACAGTGGCGTCTAAGCTCGCATTCATGGGCTGGGGGATCGGCATCCGGCGCCTGGACTTCACCGGCATTTCCGGGCACGCCGCCATGTCCAGCGTGGTGTACCCGGTGGCCCTTTGGCTGACGCTGAGCACTGGCAACCGCAGGGACCTGCGCTGGTTCGCTGCAGGCTCTCTGCTGGCCGCTGCAATCGCGTATTCACGACTGCCTATTCAGGCACATTCGACATCGGAGGTCGTCTCCGGCCTGGTTCTGGGCCTGGCCGCAAGCTGCATTACGCTAGGGGCATCGGTCGCCCCAGCACGCCCGAAAATCCGGGTGCTGTTGCTGGCCGGTCTGACGGGGCTGGCGGTTCCGGCGATCATGTCTGATCTTCGGACACACGACATCATCAAAGACATCGCCAAGGTGCTGTCTGGACGAAGCAGCACGCATGAGCGGCGTGACCTTGGAAACTGAAGCCAGCGCTTGACACTGCCAGCCATCCACCGCAAGATTGCTGCGAAATTTTCCCTAACGGAGTAGGTGCCTCTCCCATGTTCAAGAAGACGATCGCCGTTCTGGCCCTGGCGGCATTCTCCGCCTCCCCGATGATGGCCTTCGCGCAGGACGCGCAGGCAACCACTGACGCCGAGACCCCGGCTGCCGAAGTGACCGCCGGTGCTGAAGCCGCTGGCTATTCGAACGCTGCCATTTTCGGCACCACCGTGATCGGCATTGCAGCCGCAGCTGTGGCTTACAGCATCGGTGGCGACAGCAGCAGCGGCAGCAACGACAATGGTGGCGGCGAACCCGGCGGCCCGGGTCCGGGCGGCCCAGGCACCGGCGGTACGGGTGGCACCGGCGGCACGGGTGGCACCGGCGGCACCGGCGGCTGATACGTCCCGCTGTTTGAGCAAGCCCTCGCCGGGCAGTGCACGGCGGGGGTTTTTTATGCCTGTCGGAAACTCAACACATGAACATGAAGCCTCTCCGTATTTTCGCCACTGCACTCACTGTGCTGGCCATTTCCGGCTGCGCGTTCGCGCCGGGTCAGCACCTGCGTCGAAGTGATGTCACTTCGCAGAGCAGCGACGATGGCCGACTGGAAATCATCACCATCACCTCCAAGCTGATCGCCCAGGAGGCGGCAGCCCGTAACGAACAGACACTCCCTGCGGAGCTTTTCGATTACCAGCCCTCCCCTTACCAGGTCGGCGTCGGGGACATCCTGTACGTCACGGTCTGGGATCATCCTGAGCTCACCGTACCCGCCGGCCCACAGCAACAGGGCACGCTCGCCGGTCGTCTGGTGCAGAGCGACGGCGCACTGTTTTATCCCTACATCGGCAAGGTCAAGGCGGCCGGCAAAACCCCGGTTGAGATCCGCGAGGAAATCAGCCGGCGCCTCGCGCAGTATGTCGAATCCCCGCAGGTGGACGTGTCGGTCCTTACCTATGGCAGCCAGCGGGTGTGGGTCACGGGCGCCGCCGAGCGCTCCTCGCCAGTCGCATTGGGTACCTCGCCTCTTACCCTGACCGATGCTATCAGTCAGGCCGGGCTGAACGCTGCCCAGGCAGATCTTTCCGGCATCCAGTTCAGCCGTGACGGAGTGAGCTACACCATCAATCTGGAAAGTCTGGCCAAGGAACATGGTGGACGCCAACTGTTCCTCAAAGACGGCGATTCGATCTTCATCCCATATCTGGATCGCAAGGAGATCTTCGTCGTTGGCGAGGTCAACCTGCCAGGCGCGTACAGCTTCCGGACTGGCGACGTCACATTGAACCAGGCGCTCGGCCGTGCACGCGGTCTGCTGCAGCAGACGGCCAATGGCAATGCGGTGTACGTCATCCGCGGCAGCACCGATCTGCAGCAGGAGCCTTCGGTGATCTATCAGCTGGAAGCACGCTCACCAACAGCATTTGCCGTCGGCAGCCAGTTCAAGCTGCAGCCCGGGGACGTGGTGTTTGTCGGCGCCGCAGGTGTGAGCCGCTGGAACCGCTTCGTCAACCAGCTGCTGCCCTTCACCAATATCCTCTACACGGCCGCGCGCACCGGAACCGAAGTCAGGGACAACTGACATGGCGCGCACGGAAGCAGCCACGGCGCGTTCATTCCGACGCACTTCAGCCCGTCTATTGCACATGGCGTTGATCGCCGCGGCGCTCGTGCTTGCCGGTTGTACCACCGGCAGCCGGGCAACGGCGGACAGCTTCCGGCTGTTGCTGCACAAGCCCGTTGAGGTCAGCCCCGCTACCGTGGCGGCAAATCGCTTCCCGCAGGTGCTGGTCGAGACACGGGACCTGACCGCGGTGGCGGTTCTTGGCTACGTTGATGGTGGCCGGCAGCAGTGGTACGCCGGCACGCATGCCGTGATCGAGCTGGACGGCAACGGCGTGCTGCTGGGCTCAAGCGGGCTGGGACGTCAGCTGCAGACCCGGATCATCGGCGCGTCACCCTTCGACCGCCTGACATCGTTAAGCGGACCGGCGCGTGTGCAGCGCCAGTACGACTGGACGTCGTTGTATCAGCTCGGCGTTGCCGTCACCGGCACACTGACGGCCGGCGCCACCGAGGAGGTAAGCATTCTCGGCCGCACCCGCACCCTGCAGCGATTCGTCGAGCATCTCCAGGGCGGCGGCATGGACGCGCAGAACATCTACTGGGTGGACCCGGCGACCGGATTCATCTGGAAGAGCCGACAGCATCTTGCCCCCGGGTACGTCGTCGAACTCACCCAGCTCAAGCCTTACCGTGCCCCGAAGGGATGACAGGCATGAACACTCGAATTCTCGGCCTGATTCTGTCGGCACTACCGTCACTGTGCTGGGCACAGGTGCCGTCGACCGTGCGCATCGAGGGTGCGGTCGCCCATCCCGGTGACCAGGCCATCCAGCCGGAGCGGCGACTGGCCGATGCGGTTGTCCAGGCCCAGCCTGCGGCCGACGCCTATCTGCTCGGCAGCAGCTATCTTCGCCGCCAGGCGCTCGTTGAACAGATCCGACTGCGTGCCGGAATCCTGCATGGGCTGACGCAGCTTCACCTCAACGCAGATCCGGCCGTCGTCGAAACCGCAGCGGCCCTCCAGCAATGGGTGCAGGCACACGCTGCAACCGGACGCGCACCGACGGTGATCTCGCCACGCCTGATGCAGGTCCAGCCGCAGAGCAATCCGGTACTCATGGCCGGTGACGTCCTCCGCATTCCCGTCCGACCTGATCACATCACGGTCCTCGGCGCGGTCCGAAGCAGCTGTACTGTCCACCACTCACCGCAGCGCGATGCGCGGGACTATCTGCGTGACTGCCCGCCCAACGCAGCCGCCGATCCTGACTCGCTCTATATCGTGCAACCCGATGGCCAGGTTCAGCAGCAGGGCATTGCGCTCTGGAATCGCGCGGATCCCCAGGCGGTTGCCCCTGGCGGTTCGATCTATGTTCCGCTGCGCGAATCGGTGCTGAAATCCATCGACCCGGCATTCAACAACGACGTTGCCACCTTCATCGCCACCCAGCCTGTCAGCCCGTAATGACCGACATTCCCCCGCGTGCACGCGTGCCGCGCCCAGCCCGCTTTGCGCTGACCGCGCTCGCCTTGTCACTGAGTGCCGCGTTGCAGGCGCAGGACGCCCCTCCGCCGACCGCCAACGAATGGGGCGGTATTGGCCTCCTGCAGACCCCGACGGCACGCATGGCTTCCGACGGCGACCTCAGCTTCACGGCCTCGCACAACTCCCCGTACAGCCGCTACAACCTCACACTGCAGCCGTTCCCCTGGCTTGAGAGCACGTTCCGCTACATCAACGTGTCCAACATCCGCTATGGCCCGAGCATCGCGGGAAACCAGAACTACAAGGACAAGTCAATCGACTTCAAGCTGCGGCTCTGGCAGGAGTCGCGATGGTTGCCGGAAGTGGCCTTCGGTGTACGCGATCTCGGTGGCACCGGCTTCTTCTCCAGCGAGTATCTGGTTGCCAACAAGAATCTGGGGCCCATTGACGCCTCGATCGGCCTGGCAACCGGCTACATCGGTAACCGCGGCGATTTCGCCAACCCTCTGGGTGCCATCGATGACAGATTCAAGAATCGGCGCCCCGTTGCCAGCAGTGACATCAACAACGCCGGTCGCTTTGGTCTGAGCAACATGTTCAAGGGACCGGTCGGCGTCTTTGGCGGCATCACCTATCAGACGCCACTGGATTCCCTGTTGATCAAGGTCGAGTACGACGGCAACGACTACCGTCGTGAGCCGCGCGGGAACAATCTGGAACAGCGCACCCCCATCAACGTGGGGCTGGTCTATGTCCCCAACCGCAACGTGGAACTCACCGCCGCGTGGGAACGCGGGGATGCGGCGATGTTCTCGCTGACCTGGCGCGGCAATCCCGGCCATGCAGTGTCTGCACCCAAGCCTTTCGATCCCCCGCCGCAACGGATCGTACCTCCCGACCCGCAGGCACCTGCGATTGCAGCAGCTACCGCAGTGCCCGAGCCCGGTGCCTCGACAGCAGAACGCAGTCCGGACTGGGCTGCCATCAGCGCCGACCTCACCCAGAATGCGGGCTTCCGGGTCGAGCGCATCTCCCGTCGCGGCGATGAGCTCTACGTGGACGGCTACCAGAACCGATACCTCCACAACGCCAAGGGCCTGGGCCGCGCCGGCCGCATCCTGGCCAATGCGACGGGCGATGAGTACGAGTGGTTCACGCTGCGGACAACACGACTGGGGATGCCCATCGTGGACACGTCCGTCGCCCGCAGTGCCCTCGTGGGCTATCTGGATGGTCGGGTCAGCGAGGACGTGCTACGTCGCAGCACCGAGGTGCAGTCTCCCGACGAGGTCGCTCGCGAGACGTTGTATGAGCCCAGGACACGCCCCTATGGCGGCGGCTTCAACATCGGCTACCGACAGAATCTCGGTGGCCCCGATGGTTTCATCCTTTACCAGATTGCCGCCAATTATTCCGGAAGCCTGTTCGTACGCCCCAACATGTGGCTCACAGGAACCGTCAGCGCCAATCTGATCAACAATTACGACAAGTTCAAGTACAACGCCCCAAGTCGACTCCCGCGCGTGCGCACCGATCTGCGCAGGTACATGGTGGACTCGGATGTGGTGCTGCCAAATCTGCAGTTCAATGTGGCTGGACGTCTGGGCCGCGATCTCTATGGCATCGCGTACGCCGGTTATCTGGAGTGGATGTATGCCGGCGTAGGCGGTGAACTGCTCTATCGTCCCGGCGGTGAGCGATGGGCGGTCAGCGCGAACCTGAATCGCGTGCAGCAACGCGGCTTCGATCAGCGCTGGGATCTGCGCGACTACAAGGTCACGACCGGGCACGCCACCTTCTATTACAGTTTCGACGCTCGCGAGCGCATCGTCGGCTCGCTCTCCGTCGGCCAGTATCTGGCGGGGGACAAGGGCGCAACCCTGGATGTCGCCCGCGTCTTCGACAATGGCGTCACGATGGGTGCCTATGCAACGAAGACCAACGTTTCCGCACGCGATTTCGGCGAAGGCAGCTTCGACAAGGGAATCTACATAAGCATCCCGCTGGACGGATTCCTGCCACGGTCGACACGCGGACGAGCCGCGTTCAACTGGAATCCCCTGATCCGCGACGGTGGCGCCATGCTCAGCCGCAAGTATTCGCTATACAGCATCACCGGCGATCGCGACGAGCGATTCTTCTACGACAACATCCGCTCGATCGACGATTGACCTGCCGGAACGCAGCAGGGCGGCCAAAGGCCGCCCTGCTGCGTGTTCACCCGGGAGGACCTACAGGTATCGGACCCAGCTTTCGATGCCTTCGGACATCAATTTGTAGACATGCTCGAAAGCAGGACGCTGCTGGCGATAGGGATCGGGGATTTCCCGGTCCTGCTGCCATTTGCCCAGCAGGAAGGTCTTGCCCGACGCCTGCGGCGCAATCTCGGTGATGCGGTGAATGTGCTTGCGCTCCATGGCCAGCACCAGATCGGCCGCCCCAAGGATCGCATCATCGATCTGGCGTGCGCGGTGAGCCATCCCATCCATGCCCTGCTCCACCAGCAGCGCCTGGGCAGTAGCGTCGATGCCATGTCCGACGAGCGCCCCCAGACCTGCGGAAGACACCTGGATGCCTCTGCCCTGCACTGCATGCCGAAGCATCACTTCAGCCGACGGACTGCGGCAGATATTGCCGACGCAAACAAAAAGTACGTTATTGAACACTGACCTGGATCCTGTGGCATTCCACGCAGGTCCACCCGCGAAACGAGCGGAGCACTGATAGCTGCACAGATTACCCTACAGCACCGCTGTTGGCGAGAAAATAGCCATGAAATTCATGGAATTACGTCTCAATTCCAGCGTCCGACTGTCAATAGGCCGATTTCTGACCAAGAACCTTGAACGCCGTAAGCATGATGATTCGAACATCAAGCACCGGGCTCCAGCGACGGATGTAGTCGATGTCGTACTGCACGCGCTTCTTCATCGACCGCAGTTCCGGCGTCTCGCCCCGCAGCCCGTGCACCTGCGCCCAGCCAGTGATGCCCGGCTTGACGTAATGGCGGTGCATGTAGCGTTCGATCACACGTTCATAGTGATTGTTGTGCTGGATCGCGTGCGGACGAGGACCCACCACCGACATGCTGCCGCCCAGCACATTGAAGAACTGGGGCAGCTCGTCCAGGCTGCTGCGCCGCAGGAAGGCGCCGAACCGGGTCACCCGCGGGTCGCCCCGGGTCGCCTGGGTGATCTGCCCCGTCCCTTCCTCATGCACGCGCATGGAGCGGAACTTCAACATCCAGAACTCCTTCCCGCCCAGGCCGTGGCGGCGCTGGCGGAACAGGATCGGGCCGGGTGAACTGAGTTTCACGCCGATCGCCAGCACCACGAACAGCGGCGCCAGCAGGATGACCGCCGCGCCGGCCACGAGGATGTCCTCGATGCGCTTGAACAGGCGGAAGTTGTGGTCCACCAGGCCCTGGCGCACGCCGATCATCGGCACATCGCCCACCTGGTGCACGCCCGGGTTCAGTGCCCCCAGGCCCGTGGTATCGGGAATCAGGCGGATCGGCACCGGGAACCGCTCGATCTGCTTGAGCATGTCACGGATAGGCGCGGTATCCCCCAGCGGCAGGGACACCCAGACTTGGTCGAACTCCCCCCGGTGTGCATCCAGGTAGCGCGGCACGTCATCCAGTGCGCCCAGGCGCTGCGGGGCATCGCCGCCACGCCGGGTGGCGATGTCGCCCTTGCTGGTGAAGTAGCCGATCACTTCCTTGCCCATCTCCGGCTTGCCACGCAGCAGCCGATGCAGCCTGAGCGCCGGGGCCCGGAGGCCGACCAGCAGGATCCGCTCGTGATCCAGTCCACGCGAACGCAACCGGTGCAGCTGGACACGCAGGAGTACGCGCAGCCCCGCCATCGAGGCCAGGCCGCCGATGTACCAGCCCACCAGCCAGCGCGACGGAACGGCATCGGCCAGCCCCACCAGCACGGCATACAGGGAGAACAGGGCGAAGCTGCCGGACCAGGCCAGCAGCAGCAGCCAGAGGTCGGCCAGCAGGCCACGCAGGCGCCAGTTGCGATAGACCGGCGCGATGGAGAAGCAGACGATGGCGCTGAGAATCACCGCACCGAAGACGATGCGCTGGGACTGGTTGGGCGCCGCCGTGCCGTAGCACACGACGTGGGCCAATGCAGCCATGCCGGGCAGGAGCAACAGGTCTCCGAGGCGAAGCCCCAGTTCCAGGGCCGCCCGGGCTTCGACCCGGCGGCGGCCGGCATCGGCACGCTCTGCGGGGAGGTCATCTACCGATCCATGTAGCACTGTACTTCTCCAAGCTGTGTTCCGACCCAGCACCAGATGTGATGGTCGTCGCATGCCGAGCCTCCCCAAGCCGGTGCGAACAATCGGAATTGCGTCAATAAGTCGTACCCCGATTGTGAATCATGTGAAAGGCAATTGGTAGGAAGCGACAGCCCGCCGCGCCCCCATTCAGCCGCCAAAGCCACGCTAAGTCATTAGAACCATTATCATTTTTTAATATTTCAAAATGCGTCAAAACGATTCGCAATGCTTCCTGCCGCGTCCAGAAATTGACGTTTGGAGCACTGGATCGTCCCATCACGCCACCCCGGTCCCCGGCACGTCGCCCCGGTCTGGCACCCTGCACTGCACCAAGCCCGCGCATCGCCCTCTGCTACCATCGGCGGTTCTGTTCATCGCCCCCCACCCTGCCCGCGATGACGCCAAACAACGTAACGAAACACAGGAGTCTGCATGTCTTCCGAGCTGCTCAAGTCCCTTGGCCTGGACGCGATCAACGCTGGCACGTACCTGGGCAACGGGGAATGGTCGAGCGCTGCCAGTGGTGAGCTGATCACCCCGGTCAACCCGACCACGGGCGAGCCGATCGCACAGGTGCGTGCGACCACCGAGACTGAATACGAGACGGTGATTGCCCGCGCCCAGGAAGCGTTCAAGCAGTGGCGCACCACCCCTGCCCCGCGCCGTGGCGAAGCCGTGCGCCTGTGCGGCGAAGCGCTGCGCAGGCACAAGGATGCGCTGGGTTCGCTGGTTGCCCTGGAGATGGGCAAGAGCAAGCCGGAAGGCGATGGCGAGGTGCAGGAGATGATCGACATCGCCGACTTCGCCGTCGGCCAGAGCCGCATGCTGTACGGCTACACGATGCATTCGGAGCGCCCCGGCCACCGCATGTACGAGCAGTACCACCCGCTGGGCCTGGTCGGCATCATTTCGGCCTTCAACTTCCCGGTCGCGGTGTGGAGCTGGAATGCATTCCTGGCGGCGATCTGCGGCGATGTGTGCATCTGGAAGCCGTCCAACAAGACGCCGCTGACCGCCATCGCCTCGATGAAGATCTGCAACGACGCGCTGCGCGAAGCCGGCTTCCCGGACATCTTCTTCCTGGTCAACGATGCCGGCACCGCACTGTCGGAGAAGCTGGTCGATGATCGCCGCGTGCCGCTGATCAGCTTCACCGGCTCCACCCAGGTCGGCCGCACTGTCAACGAAAAGGTGGCGCGCCGCCTGGGCCGCTGCCTGCTGGAACTGGGTGGCAACAATGCCATCATCCTCGACGAGACCGCCGACCTGAAGCTGGCCGTGCCGGGGATCGTGTTCGGCGCCGTCGGTACGGCCGGCCAGCGCTGCACCACCACCCGCCGCCTGATCGTGCACCGCTCGATCTACGCCGACGTGCTGGCCACGCTGGTCAAGGTGTACAAGCAGGTGGAAAGCAAGATCGGCGATCCGACCGATGCCGCCAACCTGATGGGTCCGCTGAACAGCGAAGGTGCCGTGCAGCAGTTCCTCGACGCCATTGCCCAGGCCAAGGCCGCCGGCGGCACCATCGAGACCGGTGGCACCCGCATCGACCGCGCCGGCAACTTCGTGCTGCCGGCCATTGTCAGCGGCCTGAAGAACAGTGATGCCGTGGTCCAGCACGAGACCTTCGCGCCGATCCTGTACGTGATGCCCTACGACAGCATCGACGAAGCCATCGACATGCAGAACGGGGTACCGCAGGGCCTGTCCTCGTCGATCTTCACCCAGAACCTGAAGACCGCCGAACGCTTCCTGTCGGCCGCGGGCTCGGATTGCGGCATCGCCAACGTCAACATCGGCACCTCCGGTGCGGAGATCGGTGGCGCGTTCGGTGGCGAGAAGGACACCGGTGGTGGCCGCGAGTCGGGCTCGGACGCATGGAAGGTCTACATGCGCCGGCAGACCAATACCATCAACTACTCCGATTCGCTGCCGCTGGCCCAGGGCATCAAGTTCGACCTGTGATGCATCCCGGCGCGGACGTCGCCGAGGGTGGGGCCCCCGCGGGGGCTCCAATCCTCGACTTCAGCGGCCGCCGGGTGCTGGTTGCCGGCGGCAGCAAAGGCATCGGCCGTGAGATGGCCCTGGCCTTCGCTGCGGCCGGCGCCCATGTCTCGGTCTGCGCGCGAGGACAGGCGGGGCTCGACGCCCTGCTGGCCGACGCGGCGGTCCAGGGGGCATCACTGCACGCCTTTGCTGCCGATCTGGCCGACCCCGGCCAGATCGACGCGTGGCTGCGTGCGGCCGCAGCGTCCCTGGGCGGCATCGACGTGCTGGTCAACAACGCCACGGGTTACGGCATGGCCGACGATGAAGACGGCTGGGCGGCCAGCCTGCAGGTCGATCTGATGGCCGCGGTGCGGGCCTCGCGGCTCGCTCTGCCCTGGCTGCGCGACTCGAGCGACGCCTGCATCCTCAATCTCTCCTCGATCGCCGCGCAGCAACCCCGGCCGGGGGGCGCCCCCTATGCGGCTGCCAAGGCCGCTCTTTCGCACTACACCACGTCGCAGGCGCTGGCACTGGCGCCGCACCGGATCCGGGTCAACGCCATCGCCCCGGGCTCCATCGAGTTTGCCGACGGTCTGTGGGACCGGCGCAGGACCAGCGACCCGGCGCTGTATCACGGCACCCTGGCAAGAATTCCGTTCGGCCGCTTCGGCCAGCCACGCGAGATTGCCGATGCCGCGCTGTTCCTGTGCTCGCCGCTGGCGCGCTGGATCACCGGTCACGTCCTGAACGTCGATGGTGGCCAGGTACTGATGGGCTGAACCCCTCGGGCCGGGCACTGCCCATGGGATTGCCCGGATGGAGGCACTATCATGTGCGTACTGCAAGGAGGACCCGATGAGCGTGGCACCCCGACAGACAAGCGCCCTGGCCGTGGTCAGCCTGGTCATGGGCATTGCCGCCTGGACTGTCCTGCCCTTCGTGGCCAGCATCGTCGCCATCGTCACCGGCCACATGGCCCGCGCCGAGATCCGCCGCCGCCCGCATGAACTCGAAGGCGATGGCCTGGCGGTCACCGGGCTGGTGCTGGGCTGGGTGATGGTGGCAGCCGCCCTGGCGGCAGTCCTGGCCTTCATCCTCTTCTTCGGTGGCCTGGCCTGGCTCGCCGCACTGTCGAACTGACCGCCATGACCTCCTCCGACAGCACCGAACGCTTCAGCAGCCGCGTCGCCGATTACGTCCGTTACCGGCCTGACTACCCGCCGGCGTTGATGGAATGGCTGCATGGACCGATGGGTGTAGGCCACGATGCGCGGGTGGCCGACATCGGCGCCGGCACCGGCATTTCCAGCCGTCTGTTCCTCGACACCGGTCATCCTGTGGTCGCGGTCGAACCCAACGCCGCCATGCGCGCCGCCGCCGAAGGCTGGCTGGCCGCATATCCACGGTTCCAGGCCGTCGATGGGCGTGCCGAGGCCACCGGCCTGGCAGAGCACAGCGTCGATCTGGTCAGCGCCGCGCAGGCCTTCCACTGGTTCGACACCGACGCCGTCCGTGTTGAATGGCAGCGCATCCTGCGCCCCGGCGGACTGGCGCTGATCTATTGGAACTCACGCCTGCTCGATGCCAGCCCGTTCCTGGTCGGCTATGAGCAGCTGCTGCTCGATTACGGCACGGACTATTCCGCCGTAGCCGAACGCTACCAGGATGACGCCACGATGCAGGCGTGGTTCGGTGCCGGGTTGCGCGGCCAGGTGGAACTGCCGAACGTGCAGCATCTGGATCTGGACGCCCTGCGCGGCCGTCTGCTGTCGTCCTCCTATGCGCCACAGCCCGGGCATCCGCGCCATGCGCCGATGCTGGCGGCACTGCAGGATCTGTTCGCGGCCCACGCGGTCAACGGCCAGGTCGCCTTTGAATATCGAACCCGAGCCTTCCTCGGCACGCTGGACTGAACCGACGCATGTATTCGCTTGCCCGCCCCTTCCTGTTCTCGCTCGACGCCGAGCGCGCCCACGGCCTCGGCCTGTCCGCATTGGACGTGGCCTATCGCACCGGCACCACGCCGCTGCTGGCCGCACGCATCGCGCCGCTGCCGAGCACCGTGTTCGGGCTGACATTCCCCAATCCGGTCGGCCTGGCGGCGGGCCTGGACAAGAATGGCGAGCACATCGATGCGCTGTTCGCGCTGGGTTTCGGCTTCGTCGAGATCGGCACGATCACGCCGCGGCCACAGGCGGGCAACCCGACGCCGCGGCTGTTCCGGCTGCCGGCGCACAACGCCATCATCAACCGCATGGGCTTCAACAACGCCGGCGTGGATGCACTGGTGCGCAACGTCGAGCGCGCGCGCAACCGTCGCGGCCTGCTCGGCATCAACATCGGCAAGAACAAGGACACCCCCAACGAGCAGGCCGTCGACGACTATGTGGCCTGCCTCGACAAGGTATACCCGCTGGCTGACTACATCACCGTCAACATCTCCTCGCCCAACACCGCCGGCCTGCGCGAACTGCAGGAGGAAACCGCACTGCGCCAGCTGGTCACCCAGCTGCGCGATCGCCAGGAAGACCTGGCCGCGCGGCACGGCCGGCGCGTACCGATGCTGGTGAAGGTGGCGCCCGACCTCAGCGAGCGCGACATCGACGCTGCTGCGCGCGTGCTCGGCGAGCTGCAGGTGGACGGCGTGATCGCGACCAACACCACGGTCGACCACAGCAAGGTGGCCGGCGATCCCCTGGCAAACGAAGCCGGCGGTCTGTCCGGTGCCCCGGTCCTGGAACAGTCCACCCTGGTCCTGCGGCGGCTGCGCTCGCGCCTGCCCGAGTCGGTGCCGCTGGTCGGTGTCGGCGGCATCCTGTCCGGCGCCGACGCAGTGGCCAAGATGGCGGCGGGCGCCTCGCTGGTGCAGTGCTACAGCGGCCTGATCTTCCGCGGGCCGGCGCTGGTATCGGAATGCGTGGAGGCGATCCGCCGCCGCCGCGAAGCGCCCAGCCGTGGCGCGGTGGCGCCGCTGTGAGCGCCCCCATGGATGGACTCGACACCGCCGCGCCGCTGCGCTGGACCCTGACCCGGAACGCGCCGCTGCAGGCGCTGAACACCTTCCACGTGCGTGCCAATGCCGCGCAGCTGCTGGAGCTGCATGACGCTTCGCTGCTGCCGGAAGTGCTGGCGCTGCCGGAGGTTTCCGGCGGACCCCTGCTGGTACTGGGCAGCGGCAGCAATGTGCTGATCGCCGACGATGTGCCCGGCACCGTGCTGGTGTTCGGCAACCGCGACATCAGTTTCCTGGAGCATCGCGCCGATCATGCGGTGATCCGCGCCGGTGCCGGCGTGCCCTGGCACGGCCTGGTGATGTGGTCGCTGCAGGAAGGCCTGTCCGGGTTGGAGAACCTGGCCCTGATTCCAGGCACGGCCGGTGCAGCGCCGATCCAGAACATCGGCGCCTATGGCGCACAGGTCGGCGAGTTCATCCAGGCAGTGGAAGCCTGGGACTGCCACGAGCAGGCATGGGTGCGGCTGGACAACGAACAGTGTGGCTTCGCCTACCGCGACAGCGTGTTCAAGCAGCAGGCGGACCGCTACCTGATCACCGCCATCGAGCTGAAGCTGCCCCTGCTTCACGACCTGCGCATGGACTATGCCGGCATCCGCGAAGAACTGCAGGCGCAGGGCGTGGAGCTGCCCAGTGCGGTGGACGTGGCCAACGCGGTCATTGCCATACGCCGCCGCAAGCTGCCCGATCCTGAGGTGCTGGGCAATGCCGGCAGCTTCTTCAAGAACCCGGTCCTGCCCCTGGAGCAGGTCGACGTGCTGCTGCAGCACTTCCCGGACCTGCCTGTGTTCCCGGCCGATCGCGAGGACCGGCGCAAGGTCTCCGCGGCGTGGATGATCGAGGCCTGCGGCTGGAAAGGCTTCCGCGAGGGCGACGCAGGCGTTGCCGCCAGCCATGCGCTGGTCCTGGTCAACCATGGCAATGCCACCGGGGCCGAGCTGCTTGCGCTGGCGCGGCGCATTTCCGCGTCGGTGCTGGAGAGATTCGGCGTACCGATCGAACCGGAGCCCCGCCTGCTCGGCGCACAGTGGTGAGCACCCCCGCCCTTTCCAGCGGCGCCACCCCGATGCGGGCGGCGCTGCTGATGCTCGGCAGCACCCTGGCGTTCGGCATGATGGCGGTGGCGATCCGTTATGCCACCCGTTACGTACCGACCCAGGAGGTCGCGTTCTTCCGCAACGCGTTCGGCCTGCTTGCACTGCTGCCGATGCTGCTGCGGCCGGGCCATGCGCCGCTGAAGACCCAGCAGCTGCCACGCTATTTCGTGCGCAGCGCGATCGGCCTGGGTTCGATGCTGTGTGCGTTCTGGGCGTTGGGCCACCTGCCACTCGCGCAGGCGGTATCGCTCTCATACTCCACACCGTTGTTCGTCACCATCGCCGCCGTGCTGTGGCTGGGCGAGACCGTGCGTGTGCGCCGCTGGGCCGCAGTGGTGGTCGGTTTCATCGGTGTACTGGTGATCGTGCGTCCGGGCACCACCGGCTTCACCGCTGGCAGCCTGGTCGCCGTCGCCGCGGCGGTGCTGAGTTCACTGGTGGCCATCCAGATCAAGCAGCTCACCCGCGTGGACAGCGCCGATACCGTGGTGCTCTATACCTACGTCTTCTGGGTGCCGCTTTCGCTGGTTCCGGCAGTGTTTGTCTGGGTCTGGCCCAGCGGCGTGGCCTGGCTGTGGCTGCTGGTCACCGGCGTGATGGGCACGGTCGGCCAGCTACTGTGGACGCGTGCGCTGCGCCTGGGCGAAGTGTCGGCACTGACGCCGATCAGCTTCCTGCAGCTGCCACTGGTGACCCTGTGCGGGTGGCTGCTGTTCAACGAGACGGTGGACCGCTGGACCATTGTCGGTGCCGGCATCATTCTGGCCGCCAATGCCTACATCGCCCACCGCGAGGCCGTGCTGTCGCGGCGGGCGGCGACGGCGGCAGCGTCAGCGGCGGCCAAGCCCGCCGAATGATCCACCGTCAACGCTGCAACGGCGACGCATCCAGCGCGCGATAAGCGCGTTCGGCTGCATCGAACACGTTGCCCGGCGCGAACTGTTCGCCAAGGTAGTGCAGCGACTGACGGCGCAGCTGCGGCGAGCGCTCCAGCGCGTCGCCCCCCAGCAGCACCTGCTCGAACTCGATCATGTCCTGCAGGATCCGCCAGTGCCGGTACCAGGCGATCCAGCGCGGGTCCCCCAGGTCCGCGCCATACCCTTCCACGAAACCGAGCGGACGTTCACGCCCCCAGCGTCCACCCACCGCCGCGCCGGGGAACATCAGATCACGCTCGCGGGGCGCCAGGGACAGGCCATCCCAGTCGATCAGGTGCAGGTTGCCCTCGTTGCCCATCAGCAGGTTTCCCGCATGCAGGTCGGTATGGCACAGGCGCAGCGGCGGCCGTTCGTCGCGCAGTGCATCGTGCAGTTCCGATGCGCGGCGGTGGACCTCGGCGATGCGTTCGCGGCGCTGCTCCCAGACGGCCAGGAACGCGCTGCCCAACCGATCCTGCGCGACCGGCAAGGCATCGGCCTGCTGCAGCCAGCGACCAACGGTGGTCAACGCTTCCGCCTCCAGGCGCAGGGTCGGCAGCGCGCGGTGCAGCGATTCGGGTACATCAGCGTCATGCAGCCGGCGCAGCACGTTGCCCAGGCGCAGCCACTGTGCCTGGCTGAGCGGCGCCTCGAAGCCGGACTGGCCCTCGATGTAGGGAAACAGCGTGAACTGCAGGCCCCAGCGCTGGACCGACGCGCCGCCGGTCAACGCCGGCCATGGCGCCACGATCTCCTCGATGCCCAGGGTGCCCCGCAGCCAATGCAGGGTGTCCCAGACCGCGGGGTGCACCTGGTAGGTACGGCATTTCAACCACCACTGACCGCGTCGTGCATCGATGCGGTAAACGCTGGCATTGGCGTCTGCGCCAACCGGGCGAGGCACCACGGCGGCGGTGGTGATGCCATAGGACTGTTGCAGGACTTCGCCGATATGGCGCGCCGAAGCGGATGACATGGAAGCAATCGTGCATTGATACCTGCCGTTACTATCGCAGATGGTGCATCGACGGCACAGACATGTCCGTCACAGCACTGTGCTTGTGGGCCAGGCGTGCCATGCCGACGCGGGTGGCTGCCTGCACGGCCGTGGTTTACCCTGCTCGCCATTGGCAGTCGGCCACAGGTGGGAGCCTGCTATGGAAGCGCTATCGAGGGTGTCTGCCAGGGCCCTGGTCGACGCCCTGCCCAGCCTGCCGCTCTACCTGCTGCAGGCCACCGCAGTGATCGGGATGATCGGCGTATTCCTGATCGCTACCCGCCGCTCCGGCCACGCCATCGAAGGCCGCCGGCTGTATGTCGGCGTCGTGCTCGGGCTGATCTACCTGTTCAATGCCTGGTTCGTTGCCGACTACACCCGTGGGGTGATCAAGCTCAACCTGGGCATCGACATCCTGTTGGTCAGCGGGCTTCTGGGCGGCTGGCGCGGTGGCCTGGCCTGTCTGCTGGCCAGCCTGCTCGCACGCTATCAGTTTTCCGGCGGGCAGTTCTTTGTGCCGGCCAGCCTCGAAGCGGCACTGCAGGTGGCGGCAGGGGTCTGGCTGCGCAGCCGCCTGTATCCACGCATGCTGGCCGAATTCTCACTGCGGCTGATCCTGCAGGCATGGGGCGTGCGGATCGTGATGACGATGCTGGGCCTTGCGCTGGGCGTGGCAGTCATCGGTGCCGGTCAGCTGCCGGTGCTGGAGCTTGCGATCCTGCGCGTGCTGGCACTGCCCATTTCGCTGCTGGTACTGGCTGCGGTCTTCGCCCTGGTCTACAACGATGCGCAGATCGATGCGCAGCGCCAGCGCGAACACGCATGGATGCGGGTCGATCCGGTCAGTGGCCTGGCCAACGTGCGTGCATTGGGCGAACGCCTGCAGCGCTTCTGGCGTGGCAACGGCGGCAGCGGCAAGGCCTGCCTCATCGTTGCCGAGATGGGCAATCTGCGCGAGCTGCGGCTGCGCTGCGGCCCACTGCAGGACAGCGGCCTGTGGACCGTTGGCAATGCCGAAGGTGTACGGCACACGCTGCTGTCCCAGCTGCCGACGGACACGCTGGAAAGCTATCAGTTCGGTGATGCAACGCTGGCGATCCTGGTCCGCGATACGTCGCTGGCGCAACTGCGCACCCAGCCGCAGGTCAACGATCTCGCCACGGCCCTGGCCGAGCTGATCAGCCACGACTGGCCAGGCTTCCGGCCGGTGTTCCGTTGTGGCGTGGTGGAACTGAAGCCACCTGCGGACGGCGCTGGCAGCCAGGTGCCGTTCCGTGCGATCAGCCTGGCACTGAACGCGATCGAGTCAGGCGTGGTGTTCTTCGATGACCCGGTACGGCGCGACAGTGAGATCGATGCGCTCATCGAAAGCGCGCTCGACCGCTGGTTGCAGCAGGGAGATGCACCGCTGTGCTACCAGCCCAAGTACCGGCTGCGGGACCGGCAACTGATCGGTGCCGAGGCGCTGCTGCGCATGTGCGATGGTGACGGCCACCGGATCGCGCCGATGCGCGTGGTCTCGCTGGTGCGCCGGCGTGGCCGCCTGGCCGATCTGGAATGGGCCACGCTGCTGTCGGCGATCCGCTTCCTGCAGCAGTGCCAGCAATGCGGGGAGGCGCTGACCATCGCCGTCAACATCTCGGCCGAATCCCTGCGCCTGCCCGGCTTCGGCCTGCGCGTGCAGTCCCTGCTGCGCCAGCACGCGGTTGCAGGCGGCCTGCTGCGCCTGGAAATCGTGGAGTGGACCGAGATCGTCGAACGGGACATCGTGGACGACAACATCGCACCGTTGCTGGCCGCAGGGGTGACACTGTCCCTGGACGACTTCGGTGCCGGTTACTCGACCCTGATGCTGCTGTCACAGCTGGCCATCGCCGAAGTCAAGATCGAGCAGGCGCTGATCGCCACCGTGTCCGACGCGAAGTCGCGGTCGATCGTCCGGTTCATTGTCGAGGTGGCCCACCGCTGCGGCGCCGTGGTGGTGGCCGAAGGCACTGAAACCCCGGCGCAGGAGCAGCACCTGCGCGAACTGGGCGTGGATGTCGGGCAGGGTTACCTGTATTCGCCGGCCCTGCCGCCGGAGGCATTCCGGCAGCTGGCGCGCGTGCGGCCCAGCCCGGCCATGTCGATACCACCAGCCCCGCGCTGATGGCAGCGGTTGCCACGGCGTCAGCGCGCGTAGTGGCCCAGGAACATGGCCACCGCCGACGCCGCCACCCGCGCGCGCTCGTCGGCACCCAGCGGTGCCTGCCCCATCGTTACCTGCGGCCAGAAGGCGAAACTCTTCACCAGTCCATGCAGCTGATGGGCGGCGAATTCGGGATCGACCGCCCGCAGTCGGCCATCGGCGATCGCCGCACGGATCCAGGCGCTTTCCCCACTCTCCTTCTCGCCCATGCGACAGACGATTGCCTGCGCACGTTCGGGTGAATGGATGATCTCCGCCATGGCAACGCGGGCCAGGTCGATGAAATTGGCATCACCCAGCAGCTCCAGCTTCTGCTCGAGCAACGCGAGCAGCTGCGGCTCCAGCGGCTGCTCCGGACGGTAGGGCAGTTCGACGCTGGCCATGCTGCGTTCCCAGAGCTCCTCCAGAATCAGCGAGAACAGCTCTTCCTTGCTGGGGAAGTGGTTGTAGACCGTGCGTTTGGATACACCGGCCGCCGCCGCGATCCGGTCCATGCTGGTGGCCTCATAGCCGGCCGTGCGGAATTCCTCCACCGCCGCGCGCACGATGGCCTCGCGTTTGCGGTCAGTCAGGCGCTGCGGCGGACGGGACATGGCGACACCAGATAACTGAACGGATACCCCCATTTTACACCGATCAGTGTACTTTTCGGTAACAGGAAACTACACTGTGCAGTGTACCCTGCGGACGTCACCCATGAAGCGCCTGCTCCTTGTCCTCCTGCTTGGAATCCTCGCCGTGACCGCCTACACCTTCTGCAAGTCCTGGTCCCTTCCCGACTTCCCCGACTCCCCGCAGTACCGCGAGGGCAGATTCCACAACGTACTGCCGCGCCCGGCGATGGGCCTGCGCAACGGGCTGGAGATCTGGTGGACCTTCCTGTTCAACAAGCCGAAGGGGACCGTACCCGCGGCCGCCATACCGGTGCAGGCGCTGGATCGTGCCGCGCTGGACGTTGCGCCGGATCGCAGCCTGTTCCGGCTGGGGCATTCGACGATCCTGCTGAAGCTGCGCGGCCAGTACTGGCTGACCGACCCGGTCTTCTCCGAACGGGCGTCACCGGTGCAGTGGATGGGCCCTGCGCGGTTCCACGCCCCGCCGATCAGCATCGAACAGCTGCCGCCGATCGCCGGCGTGATCCTCTCGCACAACCATTACGACCATCTCGATCACGCTGCGGTGATGCAGCTGGCGGGCAAGACCGCGCGCTTCATCGCGCCGCTGGGTGTGGGTGATCAGTTGATCGCCTGGGGCGTGGACGCGGACAAGGTCGAACAGCTGGACTGGTGGCAATCGACCGAAGCCGATGGCCTGCGCCTGACCGCCACACCCGGCCAGCACTTCTCCGGCCGCGGCCTGGGCGACAGCGACCGCAGCCTGTGGGCCTCGTGGGTGATCCAGGACGGCGACTTCCGCATCTTCTTCAGTGGTGACACCGGCTACTTCGATGGCTTCAAGGCCATCGGCGAGAAGTACGGCCCGTTCGATCTGACCATGATCGAAACCGGCGCATACGATCCGCGCTGGGCATTCGTGCACATGCAGCCGGAGCAGACGCTGCAGGCCCACCTGGACCTGCGCGGCAAGTGGCTGCTGCCGATCCACAACGGCACCTTCGACCTGGCCCTGCACGACTGGCAACAGCCCTTCGAGCGCATCACCGCGCTGGCGGCCGCGCACGATGTGCCGGTCGCCACGCCGATGATGGGCGAGGCGCTGGACATGCAGGCGCCGCAGGCAGGCACGCGCTGGTGGGAACAGGTGGCGCTGCGCTGAGCTTGCCTGGCAACGGTATCGCGCGCATGGATCCTCTGTCGGACATTCTTTCCACGTTGGCCAACCAACCGCTGTACTTCGGCGGGCTCAGGGCCGGTGGCGCGTGGGCGCTGCGTTTCTCCCCGCTGGATGCACTGAAGTTCAATGCCGTGCTGCACGGCGCGTGCTGGCTGCGGGTGGACGGCATGGACACGCCGATACGATTGCAGCAGGGTGACTGCGTGCTGCTGTCGCGGGGACGCCGGTACGTGCTGGCCAGTGACCTTGCGCTGCCTGTGCGGGACGCGGACGATCTCTATCGCGACGCGGTGGAGGGCGTCGCACAGTGCGGCGACGGCCAGGACCTGCAGCTGCTCGGCAGCCGCTTCAGTTTCGGTGAGGCTGCCGATCTCCTGCTCGGCAGCCTGCCGCCTGCCCTCGTCATCCGCGGCGATTCCGAGCAGGCGGCGGTGTTGCACTGGGCGCTGCAGCGTATTGCCCGGGAGCTGTCATCCCCCTCCCCGGGTACGGCCGCCATGACCCAGCATCTGGGACACATGATGCTGGTGCAGGCCCTGCGCATCCATCTGAGCCAAGCTCCGCCCGAGTGCCCCGGTTGGCTGGCCGCGTTGTCCGAGCCACGCCTCGCGCCGGTGATGCATGCCATCCATGCCCATCCTGCGCGCCGGTGGACAGTGAGCGAGCTGTCCGCCTTCGCGGGCACGTCACGATCCAGCTTCGCTTTGCGCTTCAAGCAGGTCTGCGGACTGTCACCCCTGGAATACGTGACGCGCTGGCGCATGCACCTCGCATCGCGGTGGCTGCGGGACGGGCAGTTGACGATCTCGGTGATCGCCGAGCGTCTCGGATATGAGTCCGACAGCGCCTTCAGCAGTGCCTTCAAACGCACCATGAAGCAGACACCCACCGCCTACCGCGCCCGGCACTCCTGCGGGGCACGGCACCGACCTGCCTAGCGGCTGATCATGTCGATGCCGGTAAGCCTGGCCGACAGCTCCCAGAGCCGTTGCGCCTGTACACGATCGATCGCGTACGGCTTCACGCCGGACAACGCCTGCGGGTCATCGGAAGCCAGCACGGCAACGTCGCAGTCTTCGCAGTAGCGTCCGCCCTTGCCTTCCAGCAGGGGCGACGTTGCTGCCCAGACCTGTGTCGCGGCACCCTGTTGCGGCGTCTTCAGCGCATCGGGGTTGGCCGGCGCGCCATCCTCCGTCATCCAGCCCAGTGCGTTCATCTCCTCGCGCGGGACGTGGCGCTGCAGCGGCGTGATGATGGCCCCCGGATGCAGGGCGAACGCGTGGATTCCCCGTTCCCGGCCAAGCAGGTCCAGATGCACCGCAAACAGCACATTGGCGGTCTTTGATTGCCCATAGGCCTGCCATTTGTCGTAGCCCTGCAGGAAGTTGATATCGTCCCAACGGATGGGCGAGAAATGATGCCCTGCGGACGATACCGAAACGACCCTGCCGCCATCGGCGATGGCTGGCCAAAGCAGATTCACCAGTGCGAAATGCCCCAGGTGGTTTGTCGCGAACTGCAGCTCGGCACCCGGGCCAACACGCGTCTGCGGGCACGCCATCACGCCAGCGCTGTTGATCACGTAGCGGACTCGCCGGCCTGACGCAACGATGTCCTCGGCAAAGCGGCGGACACTGGCAAGATCGGTCAGATCAAGCGCGCGTGCCTCGACGCGGTCCAGGCCCAGCAGCGCCTGCCGCGCCGCGTCCACATCGCGTGCGCCGACAATGACGTGGGCACCTGCGCCAGCCAGCGCGCGCGTGGTCTCCAGCCCCAGGCCGGAATGGCCGCCAGTGACCACGGCCGTACTGCCGGACAGATCCTGCCCGGCCAGTACCTCCTGCGCGGTGCTGTGTGCGCCGAATCCAGATCCGATGGGGGTTTGAGCACTGCTCATGGGTGTGATTCCTTGAATGACGGGGGGACACGATGCCGATGCGAGCAATGCATCGCTGCCTGTCATTGTGGAAACCCACCTGACGGCACGGAATGCGCAGGACGCCGTGATTCCATCGAGATCGTCCAGCGCCCGGGCGTCATCCGCCGATGTGCAGCCCCGGACCGTTTTCCCTTCGGCGAGGTCTGGCCGCAGTTCCAGCGAAGGCAGTACGTCCTGGCCGGGCGCCGCGATCATCCACGGCTGAAGCGCCGACCGACACTTGCGCAGTTCCGCGCGCTGGAACATGCAATCGTGTCGCCGGACGGGGGTGGCTTCCAGGGAGGCACCGATCAGGCCCTCGCCGCATTCGGGATGCAGCGCACCATGGCGCTGCCGGTGCCGCGCCTATTGCAGCGCGTCATGTAAACGATTACACCCCCTGCTAGCGTAGCGCCTGCCCGATCCTGGCCGAACCTCCAAGGCTGTCGAAATGACGCTGCGTGCTGATCGCTCCCGACCCTCCTCCGCCTGCCTGCGCTACGTCGCGCGCGCTCTGCTGCCGCTGGCCGTGATGGCCTTCGCCGCGCAGGCGCAGACACTGCCACCGCGCAGCCAGTGGCAGGCCAGCAGCTCGTCACAGCAGGTCCCGGCGATGGCCATCGGCCATCTGATCGACAACGACCCGAAGACGGTCACCGGCGGCGCCTTCAGCCCCGGACACTGGTTCCAGATCGATCTGGGCGCACCTGCCCTGCTCGGGGGCGCACGCCTGACCTGGGACGTCTCCAATCCCGAGGGCTACACGCTGCAGACCTCGATGGACGGCCGGCAGTGGCAGACCGCCTACACCATGGCCGACTCGCTGGGCGATGTGGAGACGCTGTACTTCGAACCGCGCCAGGCGCGCTATCTGAGGCTGGCCAGTCCCCAGCGCACGTCGGACTGGGGGGTCTCCATCTTCGAGATGGAACCCTTGGACGCCACGCTCAGTGCACGCGTGCACGGACTCGACAGCGCACAGGCAGCCGCGCTATGGCAAGGCGGCAGCGGCGTCGCCCTCCCTACCGATGGCAAGGGCAGCCATGTGCTTGAAATCACCCTGCCGCGCTCTCAGCCGGGCACCGGCCTGGCGGTGGAATGGGCGGGCCAGCGTGGCGCCGCACGCCTGCAGGCCCAGGATGCACAGGGTCGCTGGCAGCCGCTGGCGCAGGACATGCAGGCCGCCAGCCATGCCCAGAGCTGGTTGGCCAGCGACACGGTGCACGATCTGCGTGCCCTGCGGCTCATCGTCGAAGGGCCCTCGCCACAGGTCAAGCGCCTGCGCCTGCTCGGCCCGAAGGCCGTGATGACGCCGATGAAGCAGTACCAGATCGCCGCCAGCGGCGCGCAGCGTGGCTTGTTCCCGGCGTCGTTGCAGATGCAGCAGACGTACTGGACGGCGGTGGGCGTGCATGCCGGACGGCAGAAGTCGATCTTCGACGAATACGGCAACATCGAAGCATTCAAGGGTGCGCCGCTGGTGCAGCCGATCTGGCGCAATGCCGATGGTCGTGCCGCCGGTGCCGCGGAACAGACGGTGCAGCATGCCCTGCGCGACGGCTGGAAGCCGATGCCCTCGGCCACCTGGTCGCCGCAGCCCGGTCTGGAACTTCGCAGTGAAGCGTTCGCGATCGAGCGCGACGGCCAGCCCGTCACCTTCCTCCGGCATCGACTGCGCAATACCGGTACCACGCCGGTCGAAGGCACGCTGAGCCTGGTGGTGCGGCCGATGCAGATGAACCCGCCGTGGCAGAACGGTGGCCTGTCGCCGATCCGCGACGTGGCCATCGACGGCCAGAGCGTGCGCGTCAATGGTCGTACCCTGCTGCACTCGCTGTCGGCGGTCAGCGCCTCCGGCGCCGCACCGTTCGGCCCGAACGGCGAAACCGAGATCACCTCCGCGATCGCTTCGGGCCGGTTGCCCGGCGCACGCCAGGCCACCGATGCGCGTGGGCTGGCGGCAGCGGCGCTGGACTACCGGATCACACTGGCGCCCGGCGCCAGCGAATCGGTGGTCGTCGCCTTCCCGCTGGGCACGGCGGCGGCCGATGCCAAGGGGGTGCTGCCGGAGCCACCGGCACTGGACCTCGCGCGCCTGCCACGCGATGCCGATGCCGGCTTCGAGACGCTGGCCGCCGAAGCCTCCGCCGACTGGCAGGCACGATTGGGCCAGGTCGGCCTGCGCCTGCCCGATCCATCGCTGGTCGACATGCTGCGCGCGCAGGCCGCGTACATGCTGATCAACCAGACCGGCCCGGCCATGCAGCCCGGCCCACGCAACTACAACCGCTCGTTCATCCGCGATGGCATGGCCACCTCGGCGGTGCTGCTGCGGATGGGCGAAGCCAAGGTCGCGCGCGACTACCTGGCGTGGTACAGCGAACACGGGGTACATGCCAACGGCCTGGTGTCACCCATCCTCAATGACGATGGCAGCGTCAACACCGGCTTCGGATCGGACATCGAGTACGACAGCCAGGGGCAGTACGTCGCGTTGGTGGCCGATGTCGCGCGTCTCGACGGTGGCCCTGAGTCGGTGCGTGCGTACCTGCCGAAAGTGAAGGCCGCACTGCGCTTCCTGCAGGAACTGCGTGAGCGCACGCTGGTGCCCGGCTACAAGGCCGATCAACCGGCGCCGGAACGCTTTGCCGGCATCCTGGCACCGTCGATCAGCCACGAGGGCTATCCCTCCCCCACCCACAGCTACTGGGACGACTACTGGGGCCTGAAAGGCTGGCATGACGGCGCATGGCTGGCTGAATCACTCGGCGACCACGCCACCGCCACCTGGGCACGCGGGCAGTACAAGGCGCTGTATGACGCGCTGCATGCTTCGATCCGCGCGACGATGGCGTGGAAGGGCATCGATTTCATTCCCTCCTCCGCCGATCTTGGCGATGGCGACCCGACCGGCGTCTCCATCGCGCTGGATCCCACCGGTGCACAGAGCGTGCTGCCGGCTGATGCGCTGCGCACCACGTTTGCCCGCTATCTTGACGACGTCCGCAAGCGCAACCAGCCCGATGCGCTGTATGCGTACACCCCTTATGAAATCCGCAACGTCCTGAGCTATGTGCATCTGGGCCAGCCCGCAGCGGCCGACGAACTGCTGCAGGGCCTGCTGCGCGACCGTCGCCCGCTGCAGTGGCAGGTGCTGGCCGAAGTCGTGCACTCACGGCTGCGTTTTCCGCGCTACCTGGGCGACATGCCGCACACCTGGATCGGTGCCGAGTACGGGCGCACCCTGTTCGGGATGCTGATGCGCGAGGACGACGATGCCCTGTCACTGCTGCCGGGCACACCGCCGTCCTGGCTGGCCGGCGATGGCCTTGCGGTGGAGCGCCTGCCGACGGCGTACGGCACGCTGCGGATGCAGGCACAGCAACGCGACGGTACGCTGACCGTGACGCTCGGCGAAGGGCTGCGCAGCGCCACGGCCGTCAAGGTCTGGTGGCCCGCGCGCACGGCACCGAAGCAGGTGCGCGTGGATGGGCGGGCAATCAGCACATTCGACGCCGAAGGGGTGCGGCTGGCCCGGCCCTTCAGGACGTTGGAGGCGCGCTGGTAGAGCAGCCGAGCATGGCTCGGCTCTACAAGAGCAGCGGTGGTGCCGGGGCATGCCCGGCGTCAGAGATCCGGCAAGCCCGGCGGGTTGGTCTGCGACTGCGGTACGGCTTCCTCGGTCACGTTCCAGCGCGCCAGCGCCTGTGCATAGGTGCCGCTGCCGATCTGGGTGTTGAGCGCCTGGGTCACCGCATCGGCCAGGCCGCTGCCCTTGCGCGTGGTGACCGAGATCGCAGCAGCGTTCGGCCAACCGCCCGGAAACAGGCCAACGCGCCGCACCTTGCCATCGCGCGCGGAGTACGCGCCGGTGGCGTTAGGCTCGAACGATACATCGGCGCGGCCGGTGATCACGGCCAGGCGGCCGACCACCGAATCATCGAAGTACTGGTACTGCACCGGCTCCAGCCCGGCAGCGATGTTCTGTGCATCCCACTGCCGCAGGATCTGGTCCTGGTTGGTGCTGGCACCGACCACCACCTTCAGGCCAGCGACATCGGCCGGCTTCTCGATCTTCTGGATGGGCCCGTCGGTGCGCGTATAGATGCCGAGCAGGTCATAACGGTAGCTGGAGAAGTCGAACTTCTTCTTGCGCTCTTCGGTGACGGTGATGTTGGACAGCACGGCGTCGTACTTGCCCGACTCCAGTCCCAGCGGCCAGTCGGCCCAGGCGACCGGCACCACCACCAGCTTCAGGCCCAGCGCATCGGCCACCAGCCGTGCGATGTCCGGCTCGATGCCGATCACTTCCTTGCTGTCGGCGCCATAGTCGGCCAGCGGCAACTGACCGGGATGCGTCGCGACGGTCAACGTGCCCGGCGTCACGAAGCGGAAGTCCGCCGGAACCAGCGCCTGCGCTTTCGGATCCACGGTCCCCCGCAGCGCTGGCGCGCCGGCACCGGCCAGGCTGCTGGTCGCTGCGGGCACGGCGTCCGGTGCCTGCCGTGCACGTGAATAGACGATCCCGGCAATGCCGATGACCAGCACAGCGATGACCAGCAGGGTGCCGCGCGAGGGACGACGAGACGTTGCAGGGCTCATGGGGGTCACATCCGGATCAGAGGGTCTTGGCGAGAAAATCGGCGGTGCGCTGCTGGCGCGGGTGTTCGAATACGGCCTCGGGCGTGCCCTGCTCGATCACCCGGCCCTGGTCCATCATCACCACGTGGTCGGCAACGCGGCGGGCGAAGCCGAGTTCGTGGGTGACGATCACCAGCGTGGTGCCGGAACGGGCGAGCTCTTCGATCACGCTGAGCACTTCGGCCACCAGTTCCGGGTCCAGCGCCGACGTCGGCTCATCGAACAGCAGCACCTTCGGCTGCAGGGCCAGTGCACGGGCGATGGCGATGCGCTGCTGCTGGCCACCTGACAGCTGGCGCGGGAACGCATCGGCCCTGTCCGCCAGGCCGACGCGCTCCAGCAGCACGCGCGCCTGCTGTTCGGCCTGCGCACGCGGCACACCGCGCACCGCGATCGGCGCCTCGATGATGTTTTCCAGCGCGGTCAGGTGCGGGAACAGGTTGAAGCCCTGGAACACCATGCCCACCTCGGCACGACGGCGGCGGATCTCGCGCTCCGGCAGCTCATACAGGGTGTCGCCGTCGCGGCGATAGCCGATCAGCAGGCCACCGACGCTGACGAAGCCGGTGTCGGCGCGCTCCAGGTGGTTGATCAGCCGCAGCAGGGTCGACTTGCCGGCACCGGACGGGCCGATCAGCACCGTTACGCTGCCGCCGCGCAGTTCCAGGGTGATGTCCTCCAGTACCGGCTGCCCGTCGAACACCTTGCCTACACCCTGCAACGATATCGGAGCCCCCTGCCCGGCCTCGGCCGCGCCCGCGATGCGCGGCCGCACCGCAACCGGCGATGCCGCACGCGGTGCAGGCGAGGATACCCGCGACACGCTGCGCTCACGCTGCAGCTGGCCACGCGCGAAGCGCTGCTCCACGCGCCGCTGCAGCAGCGACAGCACGGTCAGGATCACCAGGTACCAGACCGTGGCCACCATCAGCAGTGGCACCACCTCCAGGTTGCGGCGGTAGATCACCTGCACGGTGTAGAACAGCTCCGGCAACGCCAGCACGTAGACCACCGACGTGCTCTTGGCCAGGCCGATCACATCGTTGAAGGCGGCCGGCAGGATCGAACGCATCGCCTGCGGCAGGATGATGCGCCGCACCTGGCGGCCGCGCGGCAGGCCCAGCGCGGCCGCTGCTTCATATTGGCCGTGATCGACCGAGAGGATGCCACCGCGGATCACCTCGGCCGAGAACGCCGCCTGGTTCAGGGTCAGGCCCAGCACCGCCGCCGTGAACACACCGATCAGCTGGGTGGTGGGATAGGAGAACAGGCTGATGCCGGTGAACGGAATGCCCAGTTCGATGGTGCTGTACAGATAGCCCAGATTGTTCAGCAGCAGCAACAGCACCAGCAGTGGAATCGAACGGAACAACCAGACGTAGCCCCACGATACCGCCGACAGCAACGGCGAGCCGGACACCCGTGCCAGCGCCAGCAGGGTGCCCAGCGCGAAGCCCAGGCCGGTGCCGAGCGCGGTCAGCAGCAGCGTGCGGCCCAGCCCTTCCAGCACCGGGCGGGCGAAGAACCACTCGGCGAAGGTGCCCCAGCCCCAGCGCGGATTGCCGAGGACCGACTGCAGCCCGATCAGGATCAACGCCAGCGCCAGGACCGTGCCGAACACCTGCAGCGGATGCCGCGCCGGCACGATCTTCAATGCCGGTGCCGGACGCGCGGCCAGACCCCCGATCGCGGTGGACGGCGTACTCATGCGTGGACTCCCTGCACGGCGGCGGCGCTTGATGCCGGCGGACGCGCCGGTGCCTGCAGCTGTTTCTCGAACGGCAGATGGGCGATCGATTCCGGGTCGGCGGACAGATCGAACAGTGCGGTGTAGCCATGGCTCAGGTACAGGCCGACCGCCTCGGGCTGGCGGAAGCCGGTGGTCAGGTACACGCGGCGATAGCCCTGGCGTGCGGCCTGGTCTTCAAGCTCCTGCAGCACGCGCCGGGCGATACCCTGGCGGCGCAGGCCAGGCAGTGTCCAGATGCGCTTGAACTCGGCCGTATCCGGGTCGCGGTGAGGCATGAACGCGCCGCCGGAAATGGCCACGCCCTCGCGCAGCAGCAGCACGAACGCTCCCACCGGCGCAGCGAATGCCTGCGCCGGGTAGCGTTGCAGCTCCTCGCGCGCACTGCCACCGATGCGTCGCCGCACATCGGCGTAGCGACTGTCGTACTCCTGTTCGAGCCCATCGAACAGCGGCCGCGCCAGTGGATCGTCCACCGAGGTGTAGAGGAAGCGCTCATCGAACGGTGCCGTACTCATGCTGCGTCCTCCACCAGATAGTGTTCGGCCAGCCGCGCCCAGAGGCTGGCGGCGGGAGCGATGGCCGCATCGTTGAACACGTAGCGCGGGCTGTGCAGCGATGCACTGTCACCGTTGCCGACGAACACGAAGCTTCCGGGCCGGGCCTGCAGCAGGAAGGCGAAGTCCTCGCTGGCGGTGCGCGGCGCGAAGGCATCCAGCACCTGCCCTGCGCCGAATCCCTGCAGCGCCACCTCACGGATATAGGCGGTCTGCTGCGGGTGGTTGATCACGCTGGGGAAACCACGCGGGAACTCGATCTCGGCGCGCGCCCCGAACGCGGCGGCGGTCTGCTCGGCAAGTTCGGTCACGCGGCGGCGCAGCGTGTCGCGCACCTCGGGCAGATAGGCGCGTACGGTCAGCTTCAGCTCCACCACATCGGGAATCACGTTGGCCGCCTGACCACCGTGGATCGAGCCGACCGTCACCACGCCCATCTGCCGCGGGTCCACATTGCGCGACACCACACTCTGCAGTGCGGTGACGATGTGCGCGGCGGCGAGGATCGGATCCACGCTTCCCTGTGGTTCCGCACCATGCCCGCCCTTGCCGATCACCCTCAACCGTGCCCAGTCCACCGACGCCATTGCCGGTCCGTCGACGAAGCCGAAGTGCCCCACCGGCACACCCGGCCAGTTGTGCAGTCCATAGATCGCATCCACCGGAAAACGCTCGAACAGGCCGTCGGCGAGCATCCTCGATGCGCCGGAGCCGGTTTCTTCCGCCGGCTGGAACACCAGTTGCAGGGTGCCATCGATGCGCCCATGCCGGGCCAGGTAATGCGCCGCCGACAGCAGGATCGCAGTGTGGCCATCGTGACCGCAGGCATGCATCCGTCCTTCGTTCTGGCTGGCATAAGGCAGCCCGGACGCCTCCTGGATCGGCAGCGCATCGATGTCGGCGCGCAGCCCGAGCCGGCGGCTGCCCTGCCCCCGCTGCAACGTACCGACCACACCGGTTCCGCCGACGCCCGTGGTCACCGTATAGCCCCACTGCTGCAGTAGTTCAGCTACGCGTGCGCTGGTGCGATGCTCCTCGAAGGCGAGCTCCGGATGTCGATGCAGGTCGTGGCGGATGGCGATGGCCTCATCGGCGCGTGCGGCTATTTCAGGCAGCACGCCCGTCGGCCCGGTGGGCGCCACAGTCAACGATGCCCGGCGCAGTACATTCATCGCCTCACCCCACCTTCCGCGCCGGTTCGGCGGCCGTCGAATGACGGCTGGCCTTGTACGGCAGGCCCAGGTGGTCGCGCAGCGTCTTCCCTTCCAGCTCGCGCTGGTGGTACCCGCGCGCCTGCAGGATCGGCAGCACCAGGGTCACGAAATCGTCCAGCCCCTCGCGCTGCGCCGCAAACCCCAGAATGAAGCCATCGCTGGCGCCCGCCTCGAACCAGCGGATCAACTCGTCGGCCACGTGCTCGGGTGTACCGATGAAGTTGGGCCGCGGGCTCACCGCCTGCAACGCGACCTGGCGCAGGCTCAGGCCCTGCTCGCGTGCATCCTGCTTGATGCGGTGGGTGGTGGAGCGGAACGAATTGCTGCCGATCTCGCCCAGCTCGGGGAACGGCGCGTCGGGATCGTACTGGCTGAAATCGTGATGATCGAAGAAGCGCCCAAGGTAGGCCAGCGCATCGTCCAGGCCCGCGAGTGCGGCAATCGCCTGGTACTTGGCTTCGGCCTCCTCGGCGGTGTGGCCGACAATCGGCCCGATGCCCGGAAAGATCTTCACGTCATTGCCGCTGCGCCCGTGGGCGATGGCCGAGTTCTTCACCTTCTGGGTGAAGGCACGGGTTTCTTCCAGCGAGGGCGAGTGGGTGAATACCGCATCGGCATACTTGCCGGCCAGCGCGATGCCGTCGTCGGACGAGCCCGCCTGGAAGATCACCGGCTGGCCCTGCGCGGAGCGCTGGATGTTCAGCGGGCCTTCGACCTGGAAGAAGCGGCCCTTGTGGTCGAGGCGGCGGAACTTGTCGGTGGCGAAGAAGGTGCCCTGTTCGCGGTCGCGGATGAAGGCATCGTCGTCCCATGAATCCCACAGGCCCTGCACCACCTCCAGGTATTCGTCGGCGATCTGGTAGCGAAGCGCATGTTCCGGATGCGGGCGGCCGTAGTTGCGGCCCGATCCTTCCAGCGGCGAGGTCACCACGTTCCAGCCGGCGCGCCCACCGCTGATCAGGTCCAGCGAGGCGAACTGCCGGGCCACGGTGAATGGATCGCTGTAGGAGGTGGACAGCGTGCCGGCCAGGCCGATCTTCTTCGTCGCCGTGGCCAGCGCGGACAACAGCGAGATCGGCTCGAAGCGGTTGAGGAAGTGCGGGATCGATTTCTCGTTGATGTACAGGCCATCGGCAACGAAGCCGAAGGCGATGCCGTTGTCTTCGGCCGTGCGCGCGATGTCGATGTAGAAGTCCAGGTTGACGCTGGCATCGGCCGGGTTGGACGGATGCTTCCACGCATGCATGTGGCTGCCCGGTCCCTGCAGCATGATGCCGAACGGGATGGGGCGCGGTGTCTTGCTCATGGGTATCGCTCCTGCAGGTCAGGCCACCGCCGCGCGTGGCGCGGGCGACAGCAGTTCAAGGGATGTCAGGCGTGCGTCGAGGTCGGCCACCGGCGCATCGAGGATGAATTCGCCCACGCCGAAGCGGCGGTGCAGTGCGTCCAGTTCCCCGCGCACCTGCTGCGCGTCGCCCGACAGCACGCTGGGCTGCGTCTCTTCGATACGGAAGTCGGTCACGCCCACCTGGCGGGCATACTCGGCCGCGGCGTCCGGGCTGGGCAGATTCACCGTCTGCCCCGGGCCGAGGTGAAGCTTGTAGACACGCAATGCACCGACATGGCGCGCCGCCGCTTCGCTGGTGGGCGCCGCGAAAGCGACGGTGGCCAGCAACGGCGGCTGCGTGGATACGGCGCGATACGCCTCGAACGCCGCTTCGATGTGCTTCGGATCGCCGTCGAAATGGGCGGCATAGACGAAGCGCCAGCCCAGCTCTGCCGCCTGCCGTGCGCTCTGCGGGCTGGCGCCCAGCAGGAAGCGCTCGGCCGCCACCCGCGGCACCGGCCGCGCCTGCGCATTGGCATGCGCATGATCTTCGGCCAGCGAGCCGGACAGGAATCCTTCCAGATCGCGCAGCTGCTGATCGAAATCGGCGAAGGCCGGCCGCCCCGCGGCCAGCGCTGCGGTGGACGCCGGCAGGCCACCGGGTGCCTTGCCCACCCCCAGGTCGACGCGTCCGGGCGCCAGCGCAGCCAGCAGGTTGAAGTTCTCGGCCACCTTGTACGGCGCATAGTGGCGCAGCATCACGCCACCGCTGCCGATGCGGATGCGCCGGGTCTGTGCCAGCACCCATGCCGCCAGCACCTCCGGCGCCGGGCTGGCCAGGGTCGGTGCGGCGTGATGCTCGGCAAACCAGTAGCGGTGGTAGCCCAGCTGTTCGGCACGCTGGGCCAGCTGCAGGCTGTTGCGCAGCGCCTGCTCGGCGCCTGCGCCTTCGGCCACCGGGCTCTTGTCCAGCACGCTGATGAGGTAGCTCATGTCCGCGTCCTCGCTCAGGGGTGGGCCACAGGAATGCCAAGCAGGCCATTGAGTGCGGCCAGGATCGGCTCGGCACCGGTCACGTACTGCCGGTCCTGGTAGGCACCGCTGGCGTGTTCGCTGCGCACGCCGCGCGGCAGCACCAGCTTCGGCAGCGACTGGTCCTGCTCGCCCACCGCCGCGATCACCTCGCGGCGTGGCCGCGCGAAGCCGATGCGGCGCACGTCCAGCTGTGCATCCAGGCCGTCGATGCTGGACAGCGCGCCTTCCAGCAGCAGGCTGTGCCGGCAGAAGAAGCGCTGGCCCGGCAACTGGCCGTCGACGAACTCTCGATCAAGCAGGAACAGGATGGGTTTGGGGGAGGCAGCTGCAGCCACGGGTTCGTCCTCGTCTGGGCCGGCAATGAAGTGCCGTTTCGCTATCGATGCTAGAGAAGCTGTGCGCCGCGCCCGTGCCTGCTGGCGACAATCGCCGGTCGGATCCGGCCACGCAGATGCAGGTTGGCAATAAGCAGACTGCTGGCCGTTATGGGCAGGTCAGGCGATGCGGCGCAGTGGCGCCGGCCCGCTGGCAGCGTGCGGCAGCAGATGCCCCGCAGCGCGCTCGGCAGCCAACTGGATGCGCGCCTGCAACGCCGCGCTGTTGATCTGCTCGCCATCGAAATCGGCCGGTGTGGCGTACACGCCGATGGGCAACGTATGCGCCTGCAGGAAGCTGAACAACGGCCGCAGCTGATGGTCGATCACCAGCGCATGCCGCTCGCTGCCCCCGGTGGCCGCCAGCAGCACCGGGGTATCCACCAGCGCCTCGAGGTCGATGAAGTCCACCAGGTGCTTGAACAACCCCGGGTACGAGCCACGATGGACCGGTGCGGCCACCACCAGCAGCTCGGCCTCCTCAAGGGTGGCCAGCGCCTGTTCCACCGCGGGCTCGGCCTCGCTGCGCGACAGCGTCTGCCCCAGCGCGCGCGCTATCGGCGCCAGCTCCACCAGTGCCACGCTGGCATGCAGGCGCTGCTGCAGCGCCTCCAGCAGGTGCCGTACCAGCAACAGCGTGCGCGAATTCGCCGATGCCGCTGGCGAACCGATCAACGCAACAATCTTCAACCCAGATGACATGCCACTCTCCTCGGTAATGCCGGACGCTGGCCGGCGACGCCATGTCTGAACCTCAGAACCGGTAATTGACCCGCCCGTACCAGAACGCGCCGATCCGGCTGAGCACGTCACCGCTGTCCCAGGTGGTCTCGATGCTGGCCACGTCGGTGGCGCTGCGCGCGTACTCCGGCACCTTGCGGGTGCGCTTGTCGAACACGTTGTTGATGCCCAGCGCCGCACTCCAGCCCGCGCCCAGCTCCACACCGCCGGACAGGTTGGTCACCAGCACCGGTGGCTGCCTGTACTCCACGCCGTTGTTGAGGCGCTTGATCGACCCGTAGTAGGTAACGTCCACATTCGAGCGCCAGCGTCCGTTCTGCCAGCCCAGTCCGGCCACCTGGGTGTAGCTGGGCGTACGGAAGCGCAACGCGTACTCGCCGGACTTCGTCAGCAGGTTGATGTTGGGCAGCCCCTGCAGCGCCGCAGGAATGGCGCTGACGCTGCGGATCGTGGTGCGCCCGACGTTGGCGGCGTAGCTCCAGCGCAGCTTGCCCCACGATGTGTCCTGGTTCGCCTCCAGCGTCAGTTCCACGCCGCGCGTGCGGGTATCGCCCACGTTGGTGAAGTAGCTGGCGTAGAACGCGTCGCCCGGCAGGATGCTGATGCCGGCCGAACCCAGCAGCGCATCGATCGTGTCCTTCTGCGCGGAGGTCAATACGGTGCCGCTGTTGTCGGTGATGCGCGCCGGATCCTGCGCGTTGTAGCCGATCTGGCTGGACTGGCCCAGCTGGCCGCGGATGTCGATCTGGTAGGCATCCACGGCCAGGTGGAAGGCCGGGCTCGGGTCCCACGTCACGCCGACGCTGTAGTTGGTGGCCTTCTCCGGTTTCAGCGGGGTGGCACCCAATGCCACCGCAGCGGGCGAGGACACCTGCGCCACCAGCGTCGTGCCGCACGGGCAGCTGCCCGTGGCCTGGTAGAACTGCGCGCCCAGGCTCGGCGCGTGGAAGCCGTTGCTGACCGTCGCACGCACGCCCAGTGCGTCGGTGATGTCGAAGCGGCTGGTCAAGCGTCCAGTGGAGACGCTGCCGAAGTCCGAATGGTCTTCCCAGCGCGCGGCCGCATCCAGATACCAGCGCGAGGTGACATTGGTCGCCGCCCCCACGTACACCGCCTTGCTGTTGCGCGTGGCCTTCACCGCATCGGCGGTGGAGTAGCCGACAAACGCAGCGGCACCAAATCCGGTGTACGACTCCCACTGCCCTGCCCCGCGCTCGTAGCGCTCGTGCTGGTACTCGGCACCGGCACTCACTTCCAGTGGTGAGGCAAAGGCCGCCACCTCAAAGCCCCGGCGCAGGTCCAGGTTGGCAATGCCCTGCTGGTAATCCAGCTTGCCGTCATAGAAGTCGGTGGGCGAACCCGGGTACGGCAGCGAGTAGTTCACCGAGTTGCGGGTATAGGTGCGCACCGTGCTGCGGTTGCCGGTCAGGCTGGCGTCGTAGTCCCAGCCGGCCACCTGCCCCTTCACGCCGGCGGTGCCGGTGTATTGCTTCTCCTTCGTCTCCAGCACCGGCAGGAAGCCGTCGGGAAACACGCTCAGCACCCCCGGTGTCCGGTACGTGGTGAAGATCGTGGCCGGCAGGCGGAAGTTCTGGATCGCCTGCGCGGTGCGGTCACTGGCAGTAGCGTTGGCGTAGAACTGGGCGCTCTCGCCCAGGCCGTGGCCCACGTTCACCGCGAACGCCTTCAGCGCATACGACGGTGAGCTGAGGATGGTGTTGGCTTCGGCATCGCGCGTGGCCTCGGCAGGGTCCGGCGTCGCACCGGCAGGCAGGCGGTTGTTCGGCCGCAGCGCGACCCGGTTGCCATTGGCATCGATCGCCGGATAGCTCAGATAGCCATCGATGTAGCGTCGCGTCCGGATCGCGTGGTGCTGGCGCGTGGTCTCGCCCGAGAGGTTGACGAAGCCGTCCTCGCCCCAGGGCAGGCCGACGTTGGCGCGCACGCTGGTACGCGTACCGTCGCCATCGATGCTCTGCCCGCTCTCCACCGACACTTCGCCGCCCTGTGCCTGCGATTTCAGGATGACGTTGACCACACCGGTGATCGCGTCCGAGCCGTAGATGGCGGAGGCACCATCGCGCAGCACTTCCACGTGGTCGATGGCCGATACCGGAATCAGCGCCAGATCCGCCCAGGCGTGGCCAGGGAAGCCGCCGCCGTTGGCACCGCTCACGTAGGCGCTGGCGTTGCGGCGCTTGCCGTTGACCAGCACCAGCGTGTAGCCCGGTGAAAGATTACGCAGCTGATAGCCGCGGATCAGGCTCTCCTGGTCGCTCTGGTAGCCACCGATCTGGCTCAGCGACGGCAGGCTGCGCTGCAGCGCTTCGAGCAGGTTGGCCTGCCCGGTCGCCGCAAGATCCTCGGCGGAGATCACGTCGATGGGCGTGGAGCTGTTCTTGACCGTGCGCGTGCTGGTGCGCGAACCGGTCACCACCACCGCGTCCAGGGTGGATGCAGCGACGTTGGCGGCAGCCGCTGTGGTTGCCGGCTGCGCATCGGCGTCTGCCGCATGCACGGGGGCCGCAACCAGGGCGGCAGCGATCAACACAGCGAGAGGACTCAGGACAGGGGCGTAGGCGGCAGGCATGGGGGCTCGTGGGGTGGGCCGGAAACACGCTTCCATTCAAGGGCCTGTTCACCCGCCACGACAGGCGTGATCGCGTCACCCAGCCGTAACATCCGGCCACCCACATGACGGCTGGTAATGACGTTAGGCAGCCCGCGCGCACGGGGTCAGATCCCTCTCCGAAGGAAAAGGATCTGACCCCTGCCGCCATATATCCCGCAGGCATCACTTCATGACCGCATGCCACGCGGCGGCAAGCACCATCACCGGTAGCATCAGGCCATGCCCATCCACGCTGCCGACCCCACCGCGCCGACCGTCGCCATCGTGGCCTGCCACGGCCAAGGCCTGTTCGAGTTCGGTTGTGCGGTGGGCCTGTTCGCACCGGTGCGTCCGGAACTGGGCGTGGCGTGGTACCGCACGCAGCTGTGCGCGGGCGAACCCGGTGCGCTGCGCATGCTCGGCAATGCGCAGGTGCAGTTGCCGCATGATCTCAACGCGGTGGACGATGCGGACATCATCGTCATTCCCGGTTGGCGCGAACCCAGTGAACGCCCGCCGCAGCCTTTGCTTGATGCGCTCATCCGCGCCCACGCGCGCGGCGCCCGCATCGCCTCGATCTGCTCGGGCGCCTTCGTGCTGGCCTGGGCCGGCCTGCTCGATGGCCGCCAGGCCACCACCCACTGGCGGCTCACCGAAACGCTTGCGCAGCAGTTCCCCCGCATCGGCGTGCGGGACGACGTGCTCTACGTCGACGCCGGCAGCATCATCACCTCGGCCGGTTCGGCCACCGGCATGGACATGATGCTGCACATGGTGCGCAAGGATTACGGCGCACGCGTGGCCAACCTCGTTGCCGAGCGCCTGGTGCTGGCGCCCTGGCGTGATGCCGGACGCAGCCAGCGCGTCAGCCGTGCCATTCCCAGCGGCGAGCCGACACGCCTGGCCAAGCTGATGGAATGGATGCGGCGCAACCTGCGCGAACCGCACTCGCTGGGCAGCCTGGCCGAACAGGCCGCGTTGAGCCAGCGCACCCTGCAACGGCAGTTCCTCGACGCCACCGGCCTGTCACCCATCGACTGGCTGATCCGCGAGCGCGTGGCTTTCGCCCGCGAGTTGCTGGAAACCACCGACCGCCCCCTGCACTGGGTCGCCGACCAGGCCGGGTTCGGCTCGCAGGAATCGTTCCGCCGCCACTTCCGCGGGCTGGTCGATGCCAGCCCCACCGAGTACCGCAGCCTGCATCGGCAGGGCATCGCAGCCGATCGACTGGTCGGCTGCTGAGGTACGCCTGCGGCAACGTCGCCTTTCCACACCGGCATCGGACCGGCAAGATAACGCCATGTGCCGCAGGCCGATGGAACGGTGATGACTGACCGCCCTTACAGGAACCACCGCTTCGGGATCGGCGTGTCGCTGGTGCTGGCGGCGCTCATCGCCACACTCTCGCTCATCGCCGTGGCCACCCCCAATCTGGGCTGGGGCGTCGTGGCGCTGGCCACCCTTGCGATCTGGCTGGGCGTGCCGTTGCTGCTGGTGCTTCTGCTGGCGTGGCTGCGCTACATGGTACGGGAGCGTGGCCAGGTGCCCGGCCGCGTGCACGCCGTGATGTTCGTGCCGACCGCGGCGGCCATGCTCATCGTTCCGCTGTGGCAGTCCCTGCAGAACACCTGGGACAGCTTCGCCGGCGGCTCGCGTGCCGCCATCGCGGAACTGCACGTCAATCTCAGCGGGCAGCCGCTGTGGCTGGACACCTCGCCGTATGCATCCACCGGCTCCGGCGCTGGCCCGGACCTGCCCATGCAGGGCGACACGCCCGAACGCTTCATCGCCTTCCACCGCTACCCCAACGCGCAGTCCGATGCAGACAGAGCATTCCCGTATGAAGACGGGCGCCTGAAGCGCTCGGTGGACCACTACCGCTACGCCACGCCCTCCGGAGATCGTGCCGTCACCGACGTGCCCCTGCTGCGCCGCCCCTATCCGGACCTTGCGCCCTTCAACGCGGCATGGAGGCGCCCGGGCACGCCGGAATTGGTGCACCTCTATTACCACTACCGCGATCATGTGGAGGTCGCGCCCGCGCTCGCACGCCTCAGCGGCACTACCGCAGATGATCTGGAGCGCAGCCGCTTCGAAGGCCTGGTGCTGTTCAAGATCCACAACTACGGCGGCGCGCCCATCGTCCGGATGGAGGTCAATGGCCTCACGCTGGACATCGGTGACGGCGCCATCGCCAGCATCCCGACGCCGCCCGCGGACTGCACCGCCTATGGCTACCCAGACGGCGCCGCCCTGCTTCCGCTCGATCAGCCGCTGCAGGTCCGCTGGCAGACCAGCAGCGAGCCGATGCGCTGGCACAGCGCCCGCGTGCAGGTACCGGCGTTCCGCAGCCCGCAGCCCCTCGATGGCCAGTCCACCCTGCAGCGCGTGCTGCTGTATGTGCTGCCCAATGACGCGCTGGCCGCCGAACGCTACGCGGAAGTATTCGACCGCGACACGCGGCGCGGCATCCGCGCTACCGGCCTGCCTGCGGCGGCCGCTGCGGTGGCCACCTGCGGCAGCGCCTACGCCACCTACGGCGAAGACGCGCAGCCACCGCTTGCAGACTGAGCAGCGTCGCCGCCGCGCCTGTTATCAGCGGCGGCCACGCATCCGCCAGCACTGTGCGATGAAGCCCAGCACGAACACCACGAAACACCCCAGCAGGGTCTGCAGCACGACCGGAGCCATCGGCGCCGCCGCGATCGGATGTGCCACCGGGATGCGGGTCAGCGTTTCATTCACGCCCGGCACCAGCGACAGCAGGAAGCTGAACGACAGCGCGAAGGTGGACAGATACCGCGCCGCCCGCCCCAGGAAGCGCAGGCGCGCGGCAAGCACGCCGCCGAAAGCAACCAACAGCACGATCACGCCAAAGGCATGGCCGGGATTGAGTCCGCCCGTGCTGGACACGGTGAACGAAGTTGCCACCGACAACACCAGCCCCAGCAGATAGAGCTTGCCGGCACGCGTGGCCGGATCGATCGCGCGGTGGCGGACGAAGCCGTAGAGACCGGCCACGATGGGAAGCAGGCTGACGGCAGTGTGGATGACGCCGAGGGCGGACAGCGGGTGTGGCATGGGAGTGCTCCGTTGGGATTAAACAAACCTACTAGTAGGTCGGCTTGGTGGTCAAAAAGAAGACCCGCGTTGCCGCAGGCCTTCCGCATACAGTTCTCAGGTAGCGCTCACCCGCGCAATCGCCAGCCGCGCCAGGGCCGCGAAGGTGGCCGCATCGCCAAACCCCCGCGCCGCCAGCATCGCACCATGCACGGACGCCATGAACGCCTTGGCTTCGTCGTCCGCCGGGCCCTGCAGCCGCAGCTGCCCCTGCGCAGCGCCCTTCTGCAGGGTGCGGGTCAGCCACTCGGTCAGGTCCTCGAAGTGGCCGCGCACCTCCTCGGCTATCTCCACCGGGATCATCGGCGCTTCCGCGGCCAGCATCGCGCAGATGCAGAACGACGCCGTTCCACCGGCAATGCAGCTGGACCAGTAATCGACGTAGGCGTTGAGCTCCAGCAGCGGATCACCCAGCTGCCGGTCCAGCAGCGCCAGACCCTCGCGTGCCTCGGCCCGGTACAGCACCACCACCGTGCGCACCAGATCGGCCTTGCTGGGGAAGTGGTGATGGATGCTGGCCTTGCTGATGTTCACCCGCGCGGACACGTCCGCGTAGCTGAAACCGTTGTAACCACCGGCTTCCAGCAGGGAACGGGCCTGCGCCAGGATCTCCAGCGCCTTCGGGGACAGCGACTCTTTCATGGGTGCAAACCTACTAGTAGGTAGATACAGCTGTCAACGGGCCGACCCGCGCCGTTCAGTGGGAAGACACATACAGCGCACCGGCCGGGGCCGGCGGCACCGCGAAGCTGCGCCGCATCCGCGCCACTTCCGCCGCCGGCGGCAGGCCGAACAGACGCTTGAACTCGCGGTTGAACTGCGACGGGCTGGCATACCCCACCGCCAGCGACGCCGCTTCGGCGGTCATCCCCTGGCGCAGCATCAGCAACCGCGCCTGGTGCAGGCGCGTGGACTTCACGTACTGCATGGGCGAGGTCCCGGTGATGCCACGGAAGTGATCGTGGAAGGTCGCCACGCTCATCCCCGCCTCCGCCGCCAGGTGTGCCACGTCCAGCGCCGTGGCGTACGCCGCATGGATCTGCCGCAGCGCCCGGCCGATGCTGCCGAAACGGCCGCGCATGGCCAGCGCCTCACGCATCGCAGCGCCCTGCGCGCCGGTCAGCACGCGGAAGTACACCTCGCGCACCAGCGCCGGGCCCAGCACCGCCGCTTCCCGTGTGTCGCCCAGCGCATGCAGCAGCCGTATCACCGTGGCCTGCATCGGCGGGTCCATCGGGCTGGCCATCATGCTGCGCGCAGATGTCTGCCCCGGCGCCTCGTGCGCGTCCAGCGCAAGCAGCAGGTCCGCCGCCAGCTGCAGGTCCAGGTGCAGGTAGATCGCCAGCAGCGGCGCATCCGCCGACGCGTCGGTTTCCATGGTGAACGGCACCGGCACCGACACCGCCAGGTAGTGCTGCGCGTCGTACTGGTAGACCTGCCCGCCCAGGTAGCCGCGCTTGACGCCCTGGCAGACGATCACGATGCCCGGGTCGTACAGCACCGGCGTGCGCGCCAGCGGCCGGTTCGAGCGCAGCAGGCGTACGCCCGGCACGGCGGTGAGCGTGTAGCCCTCCTCCGGCGCCAACGCCTGCAGCAGCCGCACCATGCGCGCCTGCGCATCCCGCTGCACCGGATCATCGCCAGGCCGCACCGTACACCTCAGAGGAATAGGCAAGATCGGCCGAAGCTTAGGCCTGTAGCGCATCTCCCACAAGCACTACTGTGCAAGCCCGCTTTCCATGAGGCCATCGCCATGTCCCCTTCCCGTCTGCTGCTCATCACCGGCGTCAGCAGCGGCTTCGGCCGCGCCCTCGCCGAACAGGCCCTGCAGGCCGGCCACCGCCTGGTCGGTACCGTGCGCAACGAACAGGCCCGCCAGGCGTTTGAATCCCTCGCCCCCGGCCGCGCGTTCGGCCGCCTGCTGGACGTCACCGACCACGCCTCCATCGACACGCTGGTCGATACCATCGAAAACGGCATCGGCGCCATCGACGTGCTGGTCAACAACGCCGGCTATGGTCACGAAGGCATCCTCGAGGAATCCACGCTGGAGGAACTGCGCCACCAGTTCGAGGTCAACGTGTTCGGCCCCGCCGCGCTCATCAAGGCCGTGCTGCCGCATATGCGCGCGCGCCGCCGTGGCCACATCCTCAACATCACCTCGATGGGCGGCTTCATCACCCTGCCCGGCATCGCCTGGTACTGCGGCAGCAAGTTCGCACTGGAGGGCATCAGCGAGGTGCTGGGCCAGGAAGTGGCCGCGTTCGGCATCCACGTCACAGCCGTCGCGCCGGGATCGTTCCGCACCGACTGGGCCGGCCGTTCGATGGTGCGTGCACCGCGCAGCATTGAAGATTACGACGCCTTGTTCGATCCCATCCGCAGTACGCGCGAGGCCAAGAGCGGTCATCAGCTGGGCGATCCGGAAAAGGCGGCGCAGGCCATGCTGAACATCATCGACAGCGACGCACCGCCCAGCCACCTGCTGCTGGGCAGCGATGCCGTGCAACGCGTGCGTGACAAGCTGCAGGCCATGTCCAGCCGCATCGACCAATGGGAGGCCGTAAGCCGATCCACCGACGGCTGTTGACATGCAGGTATTTGCCTGCATATTATGTCCACCATGGATGCAGACAAGGTGTTCAAGGCCCTGGCCGACCCCACGCGCAGGACGCTGCTGGACCTGCTCTGCGCAGACAACGGCCAGACGTTGGGCCAGCTGTGCGAACACCTGGACATGGCCCGGCAATCGGTCACCCAGCACCTGGGCCTGCTGGAAGACGCCAACCTCATCAGCACGGTGCGCCGTGGCCGCGAGAAGCTGCACTTCATCAACCCGGTGCCGCTGCATGACGTCTACGAGCGCTGGGTACGCAAGTTCGAGCAGCAGCGCCTGAGCCTGCTGCATGACCTGAAACGAGAACTGGAAGGAGAATGACGATGTCCGCAGCGTCCACCCGCTTCATCCACGTGATCTACATCGCCTCCACGCCACAGAAGGTGTTCGAGGCCATTACCCGGCCCGAGATCGCCCGTCGTTACTGGGGCCACGAGAACGTCTCGGACTGGAAACCCGGCTCGCGCTGGCAGCATGTGCGCGCCAACGACACGCGCTCGGTCGAGCTGGTCGGCGAAGTGGTGGAAAGCACCCCACCCTCGCGACTGGTCATCACCTGGGCCGCGGCCTCGCAGGCCGACAACCCGGACAGCTACAGCCGGGTCACCTTCGAGATCGTGCCCTACCAGGACATGGTGCGGCTGACCGTCACCCACGACGACCTGGAACCCGGCAGCGGCATGGATACCGGCATCCGCCAGGGCTGGCCGATCGTGCTGTCCAGCCTGAAATCGCTGCTGGAGACGGGTAAGGGCTTGGATGTGTTTGCGAAGCCGAGCTGACCGGTGATGTGTCTGGCCGGAGTCACTTCAATGCCGGGTCGATGACCGGAAGCAGCCCTAGATCCACCAGACTCATCTCGACCTGGTTGGCCTGTTGCACGGCATGCGGGTCGGACAGGTCGAGTACGTCGGTGGCGAGGATGAGTGTTCCGTTGCCACAGCGTTCCAACCGGGCAGCCGCAGGAATCTGGTGTTCAGTGAGAGGGGTGTCCACGTACCCCATCCAGCCCAGAAACTCGCGGTGCGGGAAGGGCGCGCGATCGCGGCTGTAGAGCAGCAACTGGCCATCCACCCGCTGCTGGACATTGGTCTGGGCGAAGCTTATCGGCAAAGTCCTGAGTACCGCAGACAACATGGTGCCCACTACATTTCCGGGAGACCGGTAGGCTTTCTCGATACGGTCAACGTGGAACCGAAGGACGCCAAGATTGGGCTGGTAGCTCAATCCTGCGCCGCCACGCTTCGTCCAGTCGCTGTCGTTTCCGGAGTTGGTGATCATGATTCCGTTGCTGCCGTCCGACGGCTGGCCCGGGAACTCCCTGGCCCACCGACGATCGTCTTCCTCGACACGCGCCACGAATGCACGGCTGTCGCTGAGGGGAACATAGGGGTCTCTGGCAGATCGTGGATTTGCCCACCATTGTCTGAAGAGCGGGTCGGCACTGGACAGGTTGAGAATAAGTATCGACAGGTCGTCCCACACCTGCTCGGCAGTGCGAGCCCGATGGGGATAGCGGCAGACCAGGGTGATATTCACTGCATCCCCTCAGCAACGATGAGTGCTACTTCAACGCAGGGTCGATGACCGGAAGCAACCCAAGATCGACCAGGCTCATCTCGACCTGGTTGGCCTGTTGCACGGCATGCGGGTCGGACAGGTCGAGTACGTCGGTGGCGAGGATGAGCGTGCCATTGCCCCGTCGCTCAAGCTTTGCCGCAGCAGGAACCTGATCACGGGTGAGCGCCTCATCCACGTATCCCATCCAGCCCAGGAACTCACGATGGGGAAACGGTGCTCGATGCAGGCTGTAAAGCAGTAGATCAGCACCCACACGCTGTTTCACGTTCGTCTGTATCAAACACACATCGGGCCGCTTGGACATCGCATCCAGAATCGTCCACAGCACGCGCGATGGCCGCTCGAAGACCACCTCCACATCGCTGATGCTGATCCGAATCGAGCCAAAGCTTGGAGAGATCGCCAGCCCAACCCGTCCGCGCGCCCTCCAGGTCGCCTCATCTCCCGCGTTCGTCAACAGCAGGCCGGGAGCGCCGGCATGCCGAAGCTCTGGAAACTCGGCATCGTCCGCTTCCATTCGGGCGATGATCCTCGATCGCTCTACGAATGACACGAAATGGTCCTTCGGCCCTTTCGGCATGCCCCACCATTGCCGGAAATCAGGCGTCAGCTCTCCAAGATTCTCGATCAATGCAGCCGAATAGGCGTATGCCTCTGAGAGAGACAGCCTCTGTGGGACGAACTTCACGGTCAAGGTAACGATCATCTCAAATGGCACCCAGGACATAAGGGGTATGGCGCGCACTCTCAGCTGGAATCCCGGCTTCAATTCCAGCAATGAAAGCGACGACGTCCATGAAGTGCCACTCAAGCTTCCCTTTAGGCATTGCAGGGGCGACGAGCGCGGATTGCACTCTGTAACTTTTGAGCCAGGACTCAGTTACGGCAAACGTAAATGGCGTTGCATCACGGCCATATTCGTCGAAGAATTTTTCAAAGTTGGCCTTCGCTTCCACTACGGTACACCGATCTCGCCAGAAGCCATCAAATGAGGTTCCTCCGTATAGCCATTCAAGGGTGGTGTACTCTCCGCCCTTGCCAAAGAACCCCTTTACGACTTCTACGCCAATGCTGACGATCTGGTCAGCAGTATCGCCTCGACGTACATAACCAAACCGCTCCGGACCAGCAAACATGTTGGCGATCTGTAGCTGGTAGTCATAGTTGATGCGTGTGCTCAACGTTATGTATCTCGGCGTCGGTGGCTGCCCCACTCGCCCATTCCCCAGCAAGCATTGATTGCACTCGCTGTGGTCTGGCACATCAGAGCAGTCTGCTTCTCGACTTCGGACGTCTGGCTTGTCCTTGACGGCGTCGTTCGCCGCGGTGGCCGCCGCTGCCGCTGCCGCCGCCGCAGCGGCTCTCTCGGCCAGCTTGCCTATGCCCCAACGAACAGGAACCGCAACCATCACTCCTCTCCCTTTGGCCACCGATGCAAGGCGGCCAAGGCGCCGAGCACATCAGCCGCCTTGGTGCTCGGATGCTCCGCGTGGCGAATCGCGATATCAACTTCAGCATTGCGATGAAGCTCACCACCACTGCCGACATCCGTTTTCGTCCAGGCAACGAGCACCGGAAGGTGGGTGATGCCCAACTCGTAGGCCGCGTAGGCATAACAGCGATCGGTTTCCGCAAGAAGTGCGGCGTCATCCATGCCAAGGACCCGTTCGGGCATGTCACGACGAATCTCGCCAGCAAGCTTGGGGAGGAAATCGAACAGATCAGGCAAGCGCAGCAACGCCTCCTGCCTGGCACTGAACGTCAGCATCAGCTATTCTCCACAACGTCGCGATCCAGCTGCCACTGCTGCCCCTGCAGCCAGACTGACCACCGGAGGAATGGCGCCATGAACGCTCTCTTCTGTTCACGCGTCATGACGGTCCACACACGATACAGGGCGCGTCCATCCCAGAACCGGAACAGCGCCAAGCCTCCATCTGACAGCCGTACATCCAGGCGGGCTTGAAGATGCTCGATGACGGCGCCAACCGGCTCGTCACTGGTCACCCAGCACACCCGTCCCGGACGTGTCTCAAGATCCAGCAGCCATCGGCGCACCCATCCATCGCCATTCAACTGGATCAGCCAAGGCCCATCATCGGCGCTGCTGGCTTCAGGCTGATCTTCAAAGAGCGGCCACGCAATGCCCGATGTGGCATAGCCCCCCAGAACATTGGCAATCTGCGGGGACGCAGCGGCGTCAACAATGGCGTATTCCATATTCATCTCCGCAGGTAAGCGGCACCGCTCCTTGCCGCCGCCAGAAGGCATTCGCGGCAGACCGGCTCCTTTGGGGTCGAGTGCACCGTGAACTCGTCGGGCGGTGGCGCGTGAGCCGTGGCATCCCCTTCCGACGTGGCAGGTGCCAACGCACCAGCAGCCGCGATGTGGGCCGTCTGCTGGGCGCCCGCCAGCAGGCTGCATCCACAGGCCAGCCGATCGCCGTCGCGCGCAACGGGGTGCCCATCCACAATCCAGGAATCGTCCCCGGTCACGATCGGAAAGATGCCCTGATGCTTGGGGCATGTCGCGCGGTCGGACATACGTGCTACGGCGTGCCCGTTGATATCAGTAAACGCAGAGCCCGTGATAACGCGCCCTCCGCCACTGGTTGCATCCCCGACGACCACAATCAATCGACCCATATCAGTTCCACACGAAGCAGGCGCCGACCTTTCCAGCCAGCTGCGCGAAGCTACCGAAGCCGATGACAGGACTTCCAGGCGCGAAACGGCGGCGATCTACCTTCAATCCCGCAAGTGGATGAGCTACAAGGAGAATTCTGGAATCGTGTAAACACAACTACCTCTCAAATGCGGCAGAATGCGTCTCCAGTTAAGGGCGAACACGTCACCATGAGCGAGCAGCCGGCCTGATCGACCCACAACGTCCGCAAAAGGGGCAGCCCTCGCTAGCTCCCTCCCCCACCCCGCTCAACGCACACCACCCACTTCCCCCATGCACCCGCACCTGGAAAAAATCGGCGACACCACACTCCTGCGCGTCCATGACCAAGGCCACGTGCTGGATGCCAACGGCCTGCGCGACCTCGTCGGCGACGCGCTGGGTCACGATGCCGAGTGGATCGCAGTTCCCGTGCAGCGCCTCTCGCCGGACTTCTTCGATCTGCGTTCGGGCGTGGCCGGGCAATGGGTGCAGATGCTGGTGAACTACCGCCTGCGTTTTGCCGTGCTGGGGGATGTCAGCGCGCGCCGGGCGCGCAGCGAGTCACTGGATGCGTGGATCACCGAGTGCAATCGCGGCCGCGAGGGCTGTTTCGTGGCCGACTGGGACGCGCTGCGGGCGCGGCTTGCGGCGCCGGCCCGCTAGCGCGCCGTCCAGCCCCCGTCCACCGGCAGCGCCGTGCCGGTCATCTGCGCTGCCGCGTCCGAGGCCAGAAAGACCACAGTCTGCCCCAGCTGCTCGGGGGTGACGAACTGCAACGACGGCTGCTTTTCGGCCAGCAGCGCACGCGCGGCAGACTCCTGATCGATTCCCTCGCGCTCGGCCAACGCCGTGATCTGCTGCTCCACCAGCGCGGTGCGCACCCACCCCGGGCAGATGGCATTGGCGGTGATGCCGGTGCCGGCATTCTCCAGCGCGGTCACCTTGGTCAATCCCACCACGCCATGTTTGGCAGCCACATAGGCCGACTTGTTCACCGAGCCCACCAGCCCATGCGCCGACGCAATGTTGATGATGCGGCCTGCGCCCTGCTGCTTCATGTAGGGCAAGGCCGCCGCCGTGGCATGGAACACCGCAGAGAGATTCAGCGCCAGGATCGCGTCCCACTTCTCGACGGGAAATTCCTCGATCGGTGCGGTGTGCTGGATGCCCGCGTTGTTCACCAGGATGTCGATACGCCCCATCCTCGCAACGGCATTGGCGATCATGTTCCGTACGGCCTCGCCCCGGGAAAGATCGGCGCCGTCATGCGCCACCCGTACACCGAACTCCGCTTCGAGGTTGGCGCGGAGGCTCTCGATCTGCGCCGCATCGCCGAAGCCGTTCAGCACGATGTCGGCGCCCTGTCGCGCCAGCGCCGTGGCGATGCCAAGGCCAATGCCACTGGTGGATCCGGTAACCACCGCGACCTTTCCGTTCAACATGGGCGAGCTTCCATCACGTGCAGGGGGCCAGTGTAGCTTCCGCAGATTTACGCCATGTGGACGGCCCTTGCCCCTAGTCCCATCACTTCCAGTGATCCGGCCCCAGAAACGGCAGGCTCAACACAAACACCGGAACCGCCACAGGGATCAATGCGGCACCCAGAACCTTGCCCGCCGCTGACCCCGCGCCCGGCGCGTCCTCCCTCGCCGGCAGGATGCGCTCGGCGCGCGCGTTGATCGGCTGCGCCAGCGTCGACTTCTCCGCCCGCGCCGCAACGTGCGGCAACTGCACGCGTTCGCCATCGCCCTCGAACAAGGCGCTGTAATAGCTGCCGCCCTTCTTTGAAAGGTCGCAGGCGCGATCAAAGGCCAGCGAGTAACGGCTCCGCTCCAGCGGCAGGTAGTAGCGCGCGCGCTCATCGACCACCTTGGCTTCGCGCGGCGTGACGTCAATCCGTTCCAGCCTGAACTGCCCCGCCTGTTGCTGCGTCACCTGCTCCGGCCGCAGCAGCAGCGCGTAGCTGCCATGCACCTTGGTCCTGTTGGCCGGGTCGCGCCAATCCTCGTGGAAGTACATCTGCGCGCACACCACCGCCTCGCGCAGCGGGCTGTCCATCAGGGCGCGGTAGTCACGGAACGGCGCCGCATCGAAGCGCATCGGTTCGTCGTAGCGCGGCAGCAGGTACAACTGGCCATCGTCGGCCACGAAGGCACCGGTAATCTCGCGGCTTGAAGTGTGCTGCTCCGGGCCACTGGCGCACCCGGACAGCAGGCCCAGGCACAAGGCGGGAAGAATGAAGAAGGACGTACGCATGTCGTGTCGAGGGCTTCCCTGGCAAAGGGCCTCGCCAGAATGCGCGAGGCCAATCCGCCATGGTGCCATGCCGGCCATCACACGCCCAATCAACCGGCTTACTTCAGCCGCTCAAGCAAACGCTGCCCCACCTCCAGCGCCGAGGCCGGGTTCTGCCCGGTAATCAGCTCGCGGTCCACCACCACATGGCCGGTCCACGGCGTGGTGTTGCTGCTGAACTTCGCACCCGCCCGCTGCAACGCGGTCTGCGGGTAGAACTTCATCTCACCGCCGCCCAACAGCGGCTTGGCCTGTTCTTCTTCCTGGTTGCTGATCACCGTCATCTGGTAGCCGCTGTAGATCCACTTCGGCGTGGCCGGCATCGCACCCGCATCCAGCTTCGCGACGAAACCTGCTGCATCCGGCAGGGTGGACAGCAGCGCGATCGGGCCGTGGCAGACCAGTGCGGTGGTCTTGTTGCGCTGGTGGAAGTCGGCCAGTAGCCGGCCCAGCGCCGGGCTCTTCAGCAGGTCCTGCATCGGCGCGTGGCCGCCGGGAATGTAGACCGCATCGAAACGCGCGTAACCCTGCTGCTCGATGCGCGCCAGACTGACCACCGGCGAGGCCGTCGGCGAGGTCAAGGCCAGCTTCTCCAGCAGGTCCTTGTGCAGCTTCAGCTGCGCGGCATCGTTGCCGAAGTACGCGGGCGTCACCGAGGACGCATCCACCGTGGGCGCCCGCCCCTGCGGCGTGGCGAAGGTCACCGCGTGGCCCGCGTCCAACAGCAGCTTGACCGGCTGCATCAGCTCGTTGAGATAGAAGCCGGTGGACAGCACCTTGCCGTCCTTCAGGTCCAGGTGGTTCTCGTCGGACAGCACCACCAGCACGTTGGCGGCCTGCGCGCCGGTGGCGGCCAGGGTCAGGGCCAGCGCTGCGGCCAATCGGGTCATCAGGTTCATGGGAAGCTCCTATCGGGGAATGGCCGCCACTTTATTCATCGCCCCAGCGGCGATAAATTGGCCGCATCGCAAAACATCTGTTCCCCGGAGAGCCAAATGAGCCGCAAGTTCGACTACCTGGGCGATGTGGAGGTGTTCCTGGCGGTGATCGAGCACGGCTCGTTCACGGCGGGCGCGGTGGCGCTGTCCACCACGCCGTCGGTACTGAGCCGCGCGGTCACCCGCCTGGAGGCGCGGCTGGGCCGGCAGCTGCTGCAGCGGACCACCCGCCGCGTGGGCCTGACCGACGCCGGGCGGCTCTATCGGGAACAGGTGCGCACGGCCTTTGGCCTGCTGGACGACGCCGAGCGCGACGTACTGGCCCAGGACGGTGCGCTGGCCGGCCGCGTGCGCCTGAGCGTGCCGACCACCTATGGTCACTACCGGCTGCCGCCCGTGCTGGCGCGCTTTGCGCAGCAGTACCCGCAGGTGCAGGTGGAACTGAACATCACCAACCGCAACGTGGACCTGGTGGCCGAGGGTTTCGACCTGGCCATCCGCCTGGGCCAGCTGCCGGACAGCGGGCTGGTGGGGCGGAAGCTGGAAGACGCGCCGCTGCTGCTGGTGGCCGCGCCGGACTATCTGGAACGCCGTGGCACGCCGCAGACGCTGGACGACCTGCAACAGCACCTGTGCCTGCCCTTCGTGATGCCGCGTACCGGGCGGCTGGCGCCGTGGATCTTCCGCGACGACGGGTGCGACGTGGACTGGCTGCCGCGTTCGTCCATCGAGACCTCCGACGATGTGCTGGGCGTGGTGTCGCTGGCCGAACAGGGCATCGGCATCTGCCAGAGCTACGAGTTCATCGTCCGCGAGCGGTTGCGGCGCGGGCAGCTGGTGGAAGTGCTGCCGCAGCTGCGGGGGCGGTCACGGCTGTTCTCGGTGATCTATGCGCCGCATCGGCGGCAGTCGGCGGCGGCGCGGGCGATGATTGAGTTGTTGGTGGGGAATGCGGCGGACGCTGAGGACGGCGTCGGTTGAGGGTGCGCTGCCTGCTGGCGGTGTCGTGATTGAACCGATTTTTGAGGTGCGCGGGTGATCTGCCAGCGACGCCAGCCGATTTTGAGCCGAAAGGGGTGTTAAGAAGGCTGTCGCGCTATTCGCTTGTGGCGTGGGCGATTGCGCCAGTTTGATTCGCAATCAGCAGGGTGACCGCGCGAATGCGTCTGGCGATGTCGCGTGCTGCACGAATGGTGCGTGCCACAATAGTTCTTCGCTCTCGATTCCTGCGATTTCTTCGGGAATTTCTATTGGCATTTGAAGCGACGGCGTAAACACCATGGCGCGCCACCGACAACGGGTGGCACCGGGTCTGCAAACCCGTGACGATTGCTGTGCCTGTTGTTTACGCTTGCCCGTCGGCACCGTACCTGAACGGTGCCGGCGGGCAATCCGTCGGCCTTTATGGCGGGCGGTGCGTGGGGGTTTTCGGACCCACCGGTTATGGCGCTACTTCGTCCCGGTTTGCAGCCACGCATCGTCCGCCACCTCTTCACGGTGGCGCTGTTAAGCACAGCCACGGAAGCCGACGCCATGAACGAATCAGACACCTTCTCCTCGTACACCGTTGTTGAGCCCATCAACGACGACACTCCCATGCCCGACCTGAACTCCCTGCTCGGTATCCTCAAGCGCATGCGCGGCTGCGAGGGTGCTGATGGGCATCCTTGGCCAGAAACCGATGTGTCTCCCGGCCGTCGCGTGAGCTTGGCCAGGAGCGAGCGTGCGATGGTGGGAGCGCTGACAGTGCTGGAGCTGCTGCACGCGGCAGACCGCTGCCGGGTGGCAGCGGACCCGGAGCGGCATCTGGACGAGGGGGTTGTGGATGGACTGTTTCTAGCTTGCCGGGGGTTGGTTGAGTGGGCTTGTCAAGAAGTTAGGCCTGGGTGTGACAACTGACAGATTCTTTCAAAGGAATCTGGCTATGCTCATCCGGAATTCGCTGCGATAACTGCAAGCCAATGCAGACTTTAATGGCACTGAGAGTTCAATACAACTAACTAAATCTAATTTATTCATACTGCAGCCTAGGGATGAGGGCACATACAAAACTTGCACTCATATGCGCGGCATACCCGTGGAAACTGTCGTTCTTTTGCCCATCGCCGAAATCGCATACGGATTTTACAGCGATCGCTTTGGCCTGTGGCCTTCCGCAGTACTCTACGGCCGTCAGTATGCCGTAATTCTCCATATCAATGCCGACTAGGTTTTTATGCTGCGCTCGGATATCCGCCATGAGTGATTCCACCTGCAAAACCGACGCACCGCTCGCTGTCGCGTCTATATGCACACGTGGAACAATCTGAGGCCTATGTCCATCGTAGGACTTCGCAACCGCCTCCATGAGCCCAGGCTCTTCAGACAACAAAGTAATCTCCCGCCTTATGTCCTCATTCAAACGCCAAGGATACGCCGCCGGCTTAAATACCCTGCCAGAGCCTTCGACCTCACTCCACTTTCCACTACCCCAATCAAATACGGGATCAGAAACAAGCAGGTCACCAATACTGGTCTTCTCCTTTACGCCAGCGCAGATGCCAGAAGTTACTACATACCTAGGACGGAACGTCATAATTAACTTAGCGGCAATCACCGAAGCAGCGGGCAGACCCATCCGGGGTGAAGAAACTGCAACAACACTCAGCTCACGGTCATCCGACTTCAGAATTCCCCGGAAGTATCTCGCCGGATCAAAGGGAACCCCGAACTCTTCGCAGTCAATCAATAGCGACTTGTAAGGCTCCAATTCTTCGTCGAGCGCAAGAACGAGTCCCACATCGACGTGGAAAGTCGCACCATCATTCTGATAGGGAGGACGATGCTTAGAGACGAGGAAGCCGACCGCATCGGATAAAGAAGCTGCCCAACTCAGGTCGTCAGATCTATATTTTACCAACTTCCATAAGGCGGACGAGAATACACTCGACGCATCGGAGAACTCATCATCATATGCCGTCATACCAAAGATGTACGTCGGCGATATGGCAAGATCGTTATTCCTTATAAAGCGAATCACCTCAATACCCGCACCCTTTGAAGGCCCCTCATCAGCCCTATTTGGAACATTAATATCAAGTATCAATAGATCAAATTTTACAATCTTCAATTTCCGCTTTGCATCAATTACATTATCAACGTGAGTAATGTTATCCATGCCAATTCCAGGCATCCTAGCCAGATGGGCAATAATTTTCTGCTTTTTTTCCTGCTGGTCCTCAACCACAAGAATCTTAATCATTTTATATCCGATTGAAATTTAGCAATAACCCGCTTTAGTTCCGCTTGCCATCCCGAGGATCCCATTTGAAAGTAGACGCTACCAAGAAACAGACCCCCAAACTCACTCTCGCACATCAGGGTCATATCCTCGTAGCTTGTTTCAAGGTCGCCCTCTCCAAATGACTCAAGCATTGTCACAACAATCGCTGGCACAGACATACCGTGAAGGCGAACCTTTCGCAAAAGATCGTAGCCACCAAGAGGGCGGGGCTTCCCCGTGCGGGCCCCAGGACTTCTGTCATAGTTTGGGAGCGCCATATCCACCACCAAAAGATCAGGCTTATTGGTCCGGACAGCGGAAAGACCACTTATGTAGCTTCTAAAAATCTTAACACTTATATTAGAACTTAAGGATTGAAGAAATGAAGAGACACTTTCGGCCTTTAGGGGATCATCCTCAACCACATAGATCAGCATTTTCTGCAACCTCCCCAGTGAGTATTTGGAGTGTAGCCACAAATGCTCTCTCATCATCTTCGATGGCAAATTCAATACGATAATCACGCCTTAGGTCAAACTTCAGAATTCGCTTCAGCTTCGAGAGACCAGATCTACCTTCACTCCGAGCCATTGAGAGATCCAAATCCTCAGAGTGCTTAGCGAGAGCAGCTTCAGCGTTAGTCCTTAGAACACATAAATCGGCATCCAAGGAAATATCATTCCTAAAACGCAATGAAATTGATCCTAGCGCCTCTCGAATTTCGATATCAATTGGAGTCTGCCGGCCTGAAGCATAGAACCCGCCATGCTTAATAGCATTTTGAAGAAGGAGGAAAAGAACCTCCACAAAGCCATTTAGCTGAACGCCGGGCAGCTTTAAGGAGGTCTCAACAATATGGCTCTCTTCCAGCGACCTGCCCGTATAGCAATTTTCTATTTGCTTCAGCGCAACAAGTAAAGCCGTCTCCACCTCAAACGGCGTTTCGCTAATATCAGCAGGCCGCTTAAACCAATTGTATATTTCATCAATCTTGGCATGCATCGCGACCTTAGATCTAGCCAGAGAATTCAGAATACCCGCGTTTCTGGCTGCCGTTATCTCGTTCAAGGAGGTCGAGAATTTTTCAATCGCCGCATTCAGACCAGAGCCAAGATCCACACGCACTTTGGTCTTAATTTCACCCAATGAACGATCCACGAGTGTCCAAGCATGATCAAACATCAGCGACAAGAACTCCTCGTAAGAAGTAGAGGTCGTAATGCTATCCGCCAATGTTCTTATTTCATCTTGCGATGGAGCCTTAAAGTAAAATAGCCCATTTCTCTTGGAATCAATTCTCCTAATATGGAGTAAATCATCACGGTACAGTTTAACGAAATCACTTATCCTCGAAGAAAATCTGGAAAATGCCTTATCTATCTCAGCTCTCTCCGCAGAAGAGCAAAAATAAAGTCGGTCCCTCCAATAGTCGGGAATCACCCACATGGAACTAACTGAATCAAAATTACTAAGAAGCTGCTCTTCTGCAAATGGGGCGCGAATATGACCCTCAATTACACCATGGCGAATGCTCGTACTAAGATTGGTATCCAAGCCGAACGCATGATTTAGCGCAAATACATCAATAAAATGATTTCTCATCTGCTCAAATAGGCTGATCCTCTCGGAGGCTGCCGGCGCAGTTAAATCCCTAGCCTCCGTATCTCTCATCTTACTGAGGGCCTCCTTCAACATCTTCTCGATCTGCTCCGCTTGGTACTCGAGCACGGGCGAGGACAAGAGAAGTTGGTACCGATCAAAAGATTCCTTCAGGCTATCTTTAACCACGGAGGAAATGCCCGAAGTGTCAACATAAATCATATTTGACTGAACATGATTAAGAAGATTGGAAACATTCTGCTCCCTCGTGATCGTCTTAATCTCCTCAGAGTATTCCTTTGAATTAGACGAATCCATCTCCATAAGGCGCTGACATATCGATATTCTTTCACTTTCAACCTCTTCAACGCTATCAAAAGCCGTTGAATCTTCCATGACCCCCGGAGTGCATATATATCTAAGAAAATATATCTCTCGCCCTGTCCCACCAAAATTGCAAAGCTCGGTTGGCCGCTCGCACCCATGAGCCGTTAGGACATTTTCGTAAGAGTCTGAAAGTTCGCCCCCCCACTTGCTATCAGTCTTTGCAGAGAGGTGAAGTAAGATCGCCTTTGAAATTGGATCAATCCCCATTGTCTCCAACGAGATACGCTGCACTAGATCCGACATAGGGTAGAGGCGAAATATATCAGGGGCTTGAAGACAGTGATCAACAGCAATCTCTGCAGCAGAAACTATATCGCCTCTAGCTAGGGCACATCGGAAACGTCCAACTCTTGAGCAACACAGCAGGTAGTCCCCCCCAGACGCCGCAAGACGTTTGAAAGCTGCATCAGATTCTTCAATCAGACCTTTACTGAGATATATTTGAGAAAGATGCATCTCACGCTGCATCGGGTGAAGCTCGTCAGGCAGCGCAGACACGTCACCAGCAATGAGCGCGGACGCCACCTTCTCTGAAAGCGATTCAAAATTGTCCGGGAGTATTCTCCCCATCCTTTCTACACCCACCTCCTCAGCGTAAGTTGGCAGTGCCAAGTCGGCCACACTTCTTCCGAAGGCGGAATAGGGTTGGGAAGATGATATTATTACTTCGCCCAGGTTGCGACCGTCGGTTCGCGATATAAACGACGCGATCTGTCTTGTTACGGGCAGGTGCCCGCAGATTAGCGCTAGCTTTTGCAAATGGAGCCTGCTTCGGACATACGAGTCTGTCGGAAGAAGCATTTCAGTCATGCACTTAGCTATCTGACCGACAACCGATTCTGCACTTAGCTCCTCTGCGCTCCCTCCTTGCAAACTAGCAAGTGCCAGCAATTCAGGGGAGGCTCCATTATCAGCCATTACCAAGTCATACTTTCCGGCAGAATAGCTATCCAAGCAGGCATTCTGACGGACATCAATCGCCTTTCCGAGGAGGCTCTCAATCTCGGGATCTTCTATTGAACGAATTAATTCTAGCGACTCAATTATGCAAGCCCGAGAACCTGCATCAATCTCGCCGCTGAGGTACAAACGAGATGCCACCACGTGAGCATGCAGCCGATCGATCAGCGGGTGCAACTCTTGCCAAGAGAGCAAACTTTTGGCGTCTTCAATTTGAGTTATTAAGTACGGATTTAAGCTATATGTCGCGTAGTCGAAGATGCTACCACTTCCCCTCAATCCGTCAATGATCTCATTTATTGATATAATTGAATAGTTTTCTTCGGATCTCAAACTGCAATAGTATGAAACCCACCCAAGAAGCGGGCTTACGTCTTGGGAAAGCAATTCTTCAAGGAATTTCTTCTGCGCCTGCAACCCCTCAGACAGGGCCAGGAGCTGAATCCTTGATGAAATTAACCATATTGACCAGCCAAAGGCTGCCTGAATATCATCGAGCGAAGTCTTGGCTGATACATAGTCCCCCTTCAAGAAAGACGACTCGTAGGAAACTCGCTCCTTGACGAAGCTCCTAAGCTTTTCCCGCCACAGTCCAATTATCTCCGACGACCACATAAATTCTCTGCAGATATCCGCATGCTGCAGCTGAATTCTTTTCTGGATGTTAGATGGAGTTGCCGGGAACGGGTCTCCAACGGCAGCCCATCTGTACATCGGGTTGGACATCAGCCGCGGAATCACGTCCCGATAAATCCTTGGCTCAACAGCGCATCTTGCCATACTTAAAGCGAGGCGCTTATCCTTCTTTCTCTCCATTAATCTCAGAAAATATCCTACCCCTTCGCTACGCGACAGGTCCTTTCGGAGCTTTGGTGGATTCCGTTTCGCCATATCCGCTTGACTGTTAATAGAATGCAGCGCTGATCTTAGCTTGAATCAGAGCTGGAGCGTATGGAGCAGTGCGGTCGGGACGAGGACACGGTGTTTCGGATGGTCCTAGCGACAAGCAGCACGCCGCCCGGCAAACGCTGGCATCCAAGCACATCAGGTGAGGAGGTCCGAGGTCACACGTCATTACATTGACACATCCAGCCGCGGAGGCTGATGTTAAAAAATGTGCTTGTACAGAAAAGGGCGCCTCTCGGCGCCCTCGTTCTTTCATCTCACTCCCACTCAATAGTAGCCGGCGGCTTCCCCGAGATGTCATAAACCACCCTCGACACCCCCCGCAACTCATTGATGATCCGGTTGCTCACCGTCCCCAGGAACTCATACGGCAGATGCGCCCAATGCGCCGTCATGAAGTCGATCGTCTCCACGGCCCGCAGCGCAATCACCCACTCATAAGCCCGCGCGTCACCCACCACGCCCACCGACTTCACCGGCAGGAACACGGCAAACGCCTGGCTGGTCTTGTCGTACAGATCCGCCTTGCGCAGCTCGTCAATGAAGATGGCATCGGCCTTGGCCAGCAGTTCGGCGTATTCGCGCTTCACTTCACCCAGAATGCGCACGCCCAGGCCCGGGCCCGGGAACGGGTGGCGGTAGACCATCGTGCGCGGCAGGCCCAGCTCCACACCCAGGCGGCGCACTTCGTCCTTGAACAGCTCGCGCAGCGGCTCCACCAGGCCCAGCTTCATGTGCTCCGGCAGGCCGCCCACGTTGTGGTGGCTCTTGATCACATGCGCCTTGCCGGTCTTGCTGCCGGCCGATTCGATCACGTCCGGGTAGATGGTGCCCTGCGCCAGCCACTTCGCGTTCTTCAGCTTGTTCGACTCTTCGTCGAAGATCTCAACGAACAGGTTGCCGATGATCTTGCGCTTGGCTTCCGGGTCGCTCACGCCTTCCAGCGCCTTGAAGTAACGATCGGCGGCATTCACGCGCACTACCTTCACGCCCATGTGCTCGGCGAACATCGCCATCACCTGGTCGCCTTCCTGCCACCGCAGCAGGCCGGTATCCACGAACACGCAGGTCAGCTTTTCACCGATGGCCTTGTGCAGCAGCGCGGCCACCACGGACGAATCGACGCCGCCGGACAGGCCCAGGATCACTTCGTCATCGCCCACCTGTTCGCGCACGCGGGCGATCTGGTCGTCGATGATGTTGGCGGCGGTCCACAGGGTCTGGCAGCCGCACACATCCACCACGAAGCGGCGCAGCAGCGTCTGGCCCTGCAGGGTGTGGGTCACTTCCGGGTGGAACTGCACGCCGTACCAGCGCTTTTCTTCGTTGGCCATGGCGGCCACCGGAATGCGGTCGGTGGTGGCGGTGATGGTGAAGCCCGGCGGCGCAACGGAGACGTGGTCGCCGTGACTCATCCAGACATTCAGCTTCGGCTCGCCGCCGTGGTCGCTCAGGCCCTTGAACAGCGCATCGGGGTTGATCACGTTCACTTCGGCGTGGCCGAACTCGCGCTGGTCAGCCGCTTCGGTGGCACCGCCCAGCTGGGCAGCCAGGGTCTGCATGCCGTAGCAGATGCCGAAGATCGGCAGGCCGCTGTCGAACACTTCCTGCGGCGCGGCCGGGGCGCCCGGCAGCGTGGTCGATTCCGGGCCACCGGACAGGATGATGCCCTTGGCGCCGAAGCCGGCGATCTCGGCCGGGTTGTGGTCCCACGCCCAGATTTCGCAGTAGACGCCCAGTTCGCGGATGCGGCGGGCAATCAGCTGCGTGTATTGCGCGCCGAAATCGAGAATCAGGATCTTGTCGTTATGGATGTTGGTCATGGCGCCCTGGCAATGCAGTAGGGAAAACGAACTCGGAATTTGCGGCGGCAGATGGAGAAAGAGGAACGGGAATCAGCTTCCTCGTTCCTCTTTGCTCGGCCCGCGTCAGGCGCGGTAGTTCGGCGGCTCTTTGGTGATCGTCACGTCGTGGACGTGGCTCTCACGCTGGCCGGCGCCGCTGATCTTCACGAACTTGGGCTTGCTGCGCATGTCTTCGATGGTGGCGCAGCCCACGTAGCCCATGGTGGCGCGCAGGCCGCCCATCAGCTGGTGGATGATGCCGCCCACCGGGCCGCGGTACGGCACGCGGCCTTCGATGCCTTCCGGCACCAGCTTGTCGGCGGTGGCGGCGTCCTGGAAGTAGCGGTCCTTGGACCCCTTCTCCATCGCAGCCAGCGAACCCATGCCGCGGTAGCTCTTGTACGAACGACCCTGGTACAGCTCGGTCTCGCCCGGCGATTCCTCGGTACCGGCCAGCAGGCCGCCGACCATGATGGTCGAGGCACCGGCGGCCAGCGCCTTGCCGATGTCGCCCGAGTAGCGGATGCCACCGTCGGCGATCAGCGGGATGCGGTCCTGCAGCGCTTCGGCCACCAGGTCGATGGCGGTGACCTGCGGCACGCCGACGCCGGCAACCACGCGGGTGGTGCAGATCGAGCCCGGGCCGATGCCGACCTTGACCGCGTCCGCGCCGCTGTCCAGCAGCGCCAGTGCGGCTTCGCCGGTGCAGATGTTGCCGCCGATGACCTGCACCTGCGGGAAGTTCTTCTTGACCCAGCTGACGCGGTCCAGCACGCCCTGCGAGTGGCCGTGCGCGGTATCGACCACGATCACGTCCACGCCGGCGGCGACCAGCGCTTCCACGCGGCGATCGGTATCGCCACCCACGCCGACGGCAGCGCCGACCAGCAGGCGGGTCGACAGATCCTTGGCGGCGTTCGGGAAGTCGGTGTTCTTCTGGATGTCCTTGACGGTGATCAGGCCACGCAGTTCGAACGAGTCATTGACCACCAGCACCTTCTCGATGCGGTTGCGGTGCAGCAGCTGCAGCACTTCGTCGGACGCGGCGCCTTCCTTGACCGTGATCAGGCGATCCTTCTTGGTCATGATGTGGCGGACCGGATCGTCCAGCTCGGTCTCGAAGCGCATGTCGCGGTGGGTCACGATGCCGGCCAGCAGGCCGTCGCTGCCCACCACCGGCACGCCGGAGATGTTGTGCGCCTGGGTCAGGGCCAGCACGTCACGGATGGTGGTTTCCGGGCCGACGGTGATCGGGTCGCGGATGACACCGGCCTCGAACTTCTTCACCTTGGCCACTTCCGCGGCCTGCTGTTCCAGGCTGAGATTCTTGTGGATGATGCCCATGCCGCCGAGCTGGGCCATAGCGATGGCCAGGCGGGCTTCGGTGACGGTGTCCATCGCGGCGGACAGGATCGGAAGCTTGAGCTTCAGGTCTCGGGTCAACCGCGTTTCGAGGTTGACGTCCTTGGGCAGGATGGTCGAGTGGGCGGGGACGAGCGAGACGTCGTCGTAAGTGAGTGCTTCAGCCTGGATGCGCAGCATCGGCATACCCGAGATGTGGGGAAGCGCGACATTTTACCTTGTTTTCGCGCCGCGTGGCAGGGGGTGGATGCGACGCAGTGTCGCGCGGGCGAAGCCGCGTTCAGCCGGTAGCGCATGGCCACAGCCCCCTACCGGTAGCGCCGGGCCATGCCCGGCGCGCACACGTCAGGAGGCTTCCGCCGCTTCCAGGGTGTTCTGCATCAGCGTGGCCACGGTCATCGGGCCCACACCGCCCGGCACCGGGGTGATCCAGCTCGCCCGCTGCGCCGCCGCGTCAAAGCCGACGTCGCCGACCAACCGACCATCGTCCAGGCGGTTGATGCCGACGTCGATCACCACCGCGCCCGGCTTCACCCACTCGCCCGGCACGATGCCCGCGCGGCCCACCGCCACCACCAGGATGTCGGCGTTGCGCACGGCCTGTTCCAGCACGTCCTTGGGGGTGAACTTGTGGCAGCTGGTGACGGTGCAGCCGGCAATCAGCAGTTCCAGGCCCATCGGGCGGCCGACGTGGTTGCTGACACCGACGATGGTGGCGTTGCGGCCGCGCACCGGCTGGTCGGTGTGGCCCAGCAGCGTGGTGATGCCGCGCGGCGTGCACGGGCGCAGGCCGAACTCGCGCAGGGCCAGATGGCCGACGTTCTCCGGGTGGAAGCCATCGACGTCCTTGCGCGGGTCGATGCGCTGGATCAGCCGGCGTGCATCGGGGATGCCCGGCAGCGGCAGCTGGATCAGGATGCCGTTGATCTTCGGATCGGCGTTGAGCTGGTCGATCAGGTCAAGCAGCTCGGCCTCGGTGGTGCCGGCCGGCAGGTCGTAATCGTGCGCTTCGATGCCGACCTTCTCGGCGGCACGGCGCTTGTTGCGCACGTACACGGTCGAGGCCGGGTCGCCGCCCACCAGCACCACGGCCAGCCCCGGACGGCTGCCACCGGCCGCGATGCGGGCGTCGACGCGCACCTTCAGGCTGTCGAGCAGGTCTTCAGCGATGCGGCGGCCATCGAGGATGCGGGCAGGATGCGGGGCGGCGGAATCGTTCATCGAATGCGGGGGCGGCGGCGGTGGGGAGGCTATTGTCCCCGATTCAGGCCCCCTCGCCCACCGCCAATGCGGCCGCTGCGCTCGCCGGGCATGGCCCGGCGCTACCTTGGAACTCTGACCCCGGGTGACGTTACGGGTCGCATCCCTCATTCTTCCTCTTCGGGCACGTCCTGCGGGTTCAGGGTCTTGCTTGCCCGCTTCGGCGCGGTGAACGGGGTCGGCGTCGGTACGCCGGCCGCGCTGCTGCCGTACATCATGCGGGCGCCGGCATTCAGGCCGCCGCCGGCGATTTCCAGCTCGAAACGCTCGGCGTCGCGACGACGGATCTGCTCGGCGATCTCGATCGCGTCGTCCTCATCGGCGCCCAGCTCGACCAGGGCGGCCTGACCGAACAGCACGGCCGATTCAAAGGTCTCGCGGATCTGGAAATCGACGCCGGCGTGGATCAGCCGCAGTGAGTGCTCGCGGTCGAACGAGCGCACCATCAGCTTGGCCTGCGGGAATTCGTGCGCGACCAGCTCGACGATGCGGTCGGCGGCGTCGGCCTTGTCCACGCACACCGCGATCGCGCGTGCGGTCGCCGCGCCGGACGCATGCAGCACGTCCAGGCGGGTGCCATCGCCGTAGTAGATCTTGAAGCCGAACCGCGCCGCGCTCTGGATCATCTCCACATCGTTGTCGATGATGGTCACGTCCACGTCGCGCGCCAGCAGCGACTGGCTGGCGACCTGGCCAAAGCGGCCGAAGCCGATCAGCAGCACGCTGCCGGACAGGCCGTCGGCCTCGTCCACGCCCTCCAGGTTCACCGTCGGCTTCGGTGCCACGCGCTTGTAGACCAGCACCACCAGCGGGGTCAGCGCCATCGACAGCACCACCACGGCGGTGAAGTTGGCATTGATGTCCACGTCGATCACGCCAGCGGCCGCCGCTGCGGAGAACAGCACGAAGGCGAACTCACCGCCCTGCGCCATCAGCACGCCACGGTCCAGCGCCTGCGCGTGGTCGCTGCCCATCAGCCGCGCAACGACGTAAATGCACAGTGCCTTGGCCGCCATCAGCGCCAGCACCAGGCCGGCGATCAGCTGCCAATGCGAGGCCACCACGCCCAGGTCCAGCGCCATGCCGACGCTGAGGAAGAACAGGCCGAGCAGGATGCCTCGGAACGGTTCGATGTCGGCTTCAATCTGGTGGCGGAAGGTCGACTCGCTCAGCAGCACGCCGGCCAGGAACGCGCCCATCGCCATCGACAGGCCGGACAGCTGCATCAGCAGCGCCGCGCCCAGCACCACCAGCAACGCGGCGGCGGTCATCACCTCGCGTGCCTTCGATTCGGCCAGCAGGCGGAACAGCGGGTTGAGCAGGAAGCGGCCGACCAGCACCAGGCCGACGATGGCACCGACACCGATCGCCACCGACAGCCAGCGCGAACCCTCGCCATCGGCGCTGCCCGCGCTGGGTGCCATCCACGCCACCAGGGCCAGCAGCGGCACGATCAGCAGGTCTTCGAACAGCAGGATGGAGACGATCTTCTGCCCGGACGGCAGCGCGATATCACCGCGCTCGGCCAGCAGCTGCATCACCACGGCGGTGGAGGTCAGCACGAAGCCGGTGGCACCGATGAAGGCCACCTGCCACGGGAAGCCGAACAGCTTGGCGATGCTGGTCAGCACCAGCGCGCAGGTGACGATCTGCAGCGTGCCCAGCCCGAAGATTTCCTTGCGCAGGCTCCACAGGTGCGAGGGCCGCATCTCCAGGCCGATCACGAACAGGAACATCACCACGCCGAGTTCGGCGGTATGCAGGATGGCCTGCGGATCGGAGAACCAGCCCAGCCCGAACGGTCCGATCGCCAGACCGGCGGCGAAATAGCCCAGTACCGACCCCAGGCCCAGCCGCCGGAACAAGGGCACCATCACCACCGCCGCGCCCAGCAGGGCAACCACCTTGACCAGCTCGCTGGTCGCTGCTTCTACCGCCATGCGGTGCTTTCCCCGGAATCCAGAATCGCCCATCACGATAGAGCAATGTGGATGACGGCAATAGCACGTACGTTGCGCCGGATTGTCTCGGAGGTGGAACGATTCCGGCAGTCACCCCGCACATCATTCTGAAACGATCAACGGTGCCGGGCCAGGCCCGGCGGATGTGCCTGCGCGCGCCGCTGCGCTCGCCGGGCGTGGCCCGGCGCTACCGCGCTCACCCGCCCCGGCAGAAGGCGGCGTAATCGATGTAACCCGGGAACGGCACGCCCGGCGCGCAGACCGGGGCCGATGCCAGGATCAACGGTAGCGCCGGGCCATGCCCGGCGGATGTGCCTGCCCGTGCCGCTGCGCTCGCCGGGCGTGGCCCGGCGCTACCGCGATCACCTGCCCCGGCAGAAGGCGGCGTAATCGATGTAACCCGGGAACGGCACGCCCGGCGCGCAGACCGGGCACTGCGGGTCCGGGCCGATGCCGGTTTCGCGGAAGCGCATGCCCAGCGCGTCGAAACGCAGCAGACGCCCCACCAGGGGCTCGCCGATGCCCAGCAGCAGCTTCAACACCTCGGTGGCCTGCAGCACGCCGGCCAACCCTGGCAGCACGCCCAGCACGCCGGCCTCGGAACAGTTCGGCGCGAACTCCGGCGGCGGCGGCTCCGGGAACAGGCAGCGGTAGCAGGGCGCGACGCCGCGCTGGCGGCCGGCGTCGAACACGCTCACCTGGCCGTCGAAGCGCTCGATTGCCGCATACACCAGCGGCAGGCGGTGCTTGATGCAGGCGTCGTTGAGCAGGTAGCGCAGCGGGAAGTTATCCGAGCCATCCAGCACCACATCCACCCCGTCCAGCAGCGCGTCGACATTGTCGGAGGTGACCCGCTGCGGCACGGCTTCGATGTCGATGGCGGGATTCAGCGCCAGCAGGCGCTCACGTGCGGAGTCGACCTTGAGCTGGCCGACGCTGGCGTCGGTATGCACGATCTGGCGATGCAGGTTGCTGCGTTCGACCCGGTCGTGATCGGCAAAGCGCAGGTGCCCGACCCCGGCGGCGGCCAGGTAGAAACCGGCCGGTGCGCCCAGCCCACCCGCGCCCAGCACCAGTACACGCGACTGCTGCAGGCGACGCTGGCCCGCCTCACCGACCTGCGGCAGAAGCAGGTGGCGCGAGTAGCGATCGAAGAAATCGCGGTCGGCAGCGCTGGCCACGGGCTGCACCAGCGGCAGCGCCTGCTCGCGCCAGGCCACGGTGCCCCCGGCGACCGACGCCACGTTCGCGTAGCCGGCGTCGAGCAGAGCCTGCGCCGCGTCGGCCGAACGCTTGCCGGTCTGGCAGATCAGCAGGATTTCCTGTTCCGGGCGTGGCAGGTGCGCGGCCGGGTTGGCCTGCAGTTCCGCCCTGGCCACACCACGGGCGCCTTCGGCCATGCCACCGGCGCGCTCGTGCGCCTCCCGCACGTCGATCAGCACGGCGCCATGGGCCAGGCGGTCATGCGCCTGCGCGGGGGAAAGCTCTCGGATGCTCATGGCGCCATTATCGCGCAGGCCCTGCCCACGGTTCCGCCTCCGCCCGGTGCTGCTGGAGGGTCCGGATCAATGCCTTCAGTCCCGATGGCACATGACGATGGCCGGGGTAATAGAGCGAAAGCCCCGGAAACTCGGGGCACCAGTCCTGGAGCAACCGCACCAGGCGCCCGTCGGCCAGCGCCGCAGCCGCCAGATGCTCGGGAACAAAGGCGATGCCGATCCCGTCGATGGCCGCATCGACCATCAGTGACTGGTCGGTCAGGGTGATGGGGCCATCGACATTGATCCGTTCGGCCACGCCCTGCCGCTCGAACTCCCAGCGGTAGATGGCGCCGCTCTCGAAGCGGAACCGGATGCACGCGTGGTGGTGCAGATCCAGCGGCAGCTGCGGCCAGCCGCGCGCGTGCAGATAGTCGGGCGAGGCCACTGCGGCGAATCGCATCGGCGCCGTGACTGCAATGGCCACCATGTCCCTCGGCACCGCTTCGGTCAGGCGGATGCCAGCGTCGAAACCCTCGGACACGATGTCACCCAAGCGGCCGTCGCTGACGATATCCAGGTGGACGTGCGGGTAGTCGCGCAGGAACCGCGCAAGCACCGGCTTCAGCACGAGCCGTATCGCGCCTTCGCTGGCGTTGATGCGGAGGGTGCCACGCGGCGTGGCGGTCTCGGCATCCACCGCCTGCAGCGCTTCCTCGATCGATGCCATCGCCGGCCGCAGCTTCTCCGCCAGGCGTTCTCCGGCATCGGTCAGCGACACGCTGCGCGTGGTGCGATTGAACAGGCGCGCGTCCAGCCGCTGCTCCAGCGCCTTGATGGCATGGCTGATCGCCGACGGCGTGATGTTCAGCTCGGCGGCGGCGCTGCGGAAACTGCGATGTGCCGCCACGGCGAGGAAGGCGCTGAAGGCAGTCAGATCTCCGCCCACCCATTGATGAACTGATTTCACCATGACATGCAATATTGGAGAGATTGTCTCGATAGTCAACCGATTTTACGCTCCAACGCGCCCCTGGCATCGCGCCTCGCGCGGCCCTGGCGCCGGCACTCCCACACAGGATCAAGACGATGAAGACCATGAAAGCGGTCGTGATGACCGGACCGAACCAGCCCTGGGAAGTCCGTGAGGTGCCCGTTCCGGAAGTGCAGCCGGGCCAGGTACTGGTCAAAGTGCATGCGTCCGGCATGTGCTACACGGATGTGTGGGCCACCCAGGGCTACGGCGGGGACATCTACCCGCAGACGCCGGGCCACGAAGTGGTGGGCGAAGTCGTCGAGGTCGGTGCGGGCGTGCATGCGCGCCGGGTCGGTGACCGGGTCGGGACCACCTGGGTGCAGTCCTCGTGCGGACGCTGCCCCTACTGCCGGGAACAGCGCCCGTTGTCGGGCCAGACCGCGATGAACTGCGAAGCGCCGCGCACCACCGGCTTCGCCGCGCAGGGTGGCCACGCGCAGTACATCGCAATCTCGGCCGAAGGCACGGTTCTGCTGCCGGACGGGCTTTCCTACGTCGATGCCGCGCCGATGATGTGTGCCGGCTACACCACGTGGAGCGGGCTGCGCGATGCCGCGCCCCAGCCGCGCGAGCGGGTGGCGGTGCTGGGCATTGGTGGACTGGGACACGTGGCGCTGCAGCTGTCCAGCGCGTGCGGTTTCGAGACCATCGCCATCACCCACTCGGCCGACAAGCACGCGCTGGCGCGTGAGCTCGGCGCCCACCACGTGGTGAGCACCGGCAAGGAACTGAAGGCGATCGGCGGTGCCGACGTGCTGCTGGTGACAACCAACGAATTCAGTGCCGCCGAAGAAGCCATGGCCGGACTGCGCGTGGATGGCCGCGTCGTCCTGTGCGGGCTCGACTTCAGCAAACCCTTCTCGATCTCTTCCGAAGGCGTGCCCTTCCACATGATGCGCCAGCGCGTGATCGGGTCCACGCACGGCGGCCAGCAGTACCTCAGCGAAGTGCTGGATCTTGCCGCCCAGGGCAAGGTCAAGCCGCGCGTCGAGACCTTCGATCTGGATCACGCCACCGAGGCCTATGACCGGCTGGCGTCTGGCCGCATGAGGTTGCGTGGCGTGCTGCTGCCGTGGGGCAGCGCCTGAGTCCGGCCCTGGCGGCCACAACGCGGTACAACGAAAAAGGCGGCCCTGCGGCCGCCTTTCCGGTTACTTGCCCTTGACGTGTTTCATCAAGCGCCGCTTGGCCTTGATCTGCCGTTCGGTCAGCACGTTTTTCTTGCCCTCGTACGGGTTGGCGCCTTCCCGGAACAGGAACACCACCGGCGTACCGATCAGCTTGAAGCGCTTGCGGAAGAAGTTCTCCAGGTAGCGCTTGTACGACTCCTGCAGCTCTTTCAGGCGCGTGCCATGCACGATGAAGGTCGGCGGGTTGGCGCCGGCCGGGTGCACGTAACGCAGCTTGGAGACGTGGCCGCGGATGGTCGGCGGCGGGTTGGTCTCATAAGCCACTTCCAGCGCCTTGTTCACTTCGCTGGTGGTGAACGTCTTGTTCGCCGATTCGTGGGCGCGGTGCACCGCACGGAACAGCTCACGCAGGCCCGAGCCATGCTTGGCCGAGATGCGCACCGATTCCGCCCACGGCACGAAGCCCAGCTTCAGCGACAGCATGGTTTCGGCCTGCTCGCGCTGGTACTCGGTCAGGCCATCCCACTTGTTGATGGCGATCACCAGGGCGCGGCCGGCGTCGAGCACAGCGCCCAGCACGGTGGCGTCCTGGTCGGTCACGCCTTCGGTGGCGTCCAGCATGAGCACCGCCACCTGGCACTGCTCGATGGACTGCATGGTCTTGACCACCGAGAACTTCTCGACCACCTCGTCCACCCGCGAGCGGCGACGCAGGCCGGCGGTGTCGATCAGGCGGTATTCGCGGCCATCGCGTTCCAGGTCCACCGCGATCGAATCGCGGGTGGTGCCGGGCACGTCGGAAGCGATCATGCGCTCCTCGCCGAGGATGCGGTTGACCAGGGTCGACTTGCCCACGTTGGGGCGGCCGACAAAGGCAATGCGCACACGGTTCGGATCGTTATCCAGCTCTTCGCCACTGCCCTCTTCCGGCAGGCGCTGGATCACTTCATCGAGCAGGTCGTCCAGGCCCTGACGATGCGCGGCCGAGACCGTCAGCATCTCGCTGAAACCGTAGCGCGCGAATTCCGAGCGCACGGCCATCTCGTCGGTGCCGTCGATCTTGTTGATGAGCAGCAAAGTCGGACGCGACAGCTTGCGCAGCCACGACAGGATCTCGTCATCCAGCGCCGACGTGCCCTCGCGGGCATCGACGACGAACAGGATCAGGTCGGCTTCGGCGGCAGCAGCCCGGGCCTGACGCGTGGTGGCACCCGCCAGGCCCTCGTCTTCCCCGGCGATACCGCCGGTGTCCACGACGAGGAAATGATTGTCCTCGTCGAGGCGGCAGACGCCGTAGTTGCGATCACGGGTGACGCCGGGCTGGTCATGGACCAGGGCGTCACGGGTGCGGGTCAACGCATTGAAAATGGTCGACTTGCCGACATTCGGCCGTCCAACCAGGGCGACCAAAGGCAGCATCGCGATTACTCCGTATTAATTTGCCAACCGGAAGGCGGTCAGCTTGCCATCCACGTTCTGCACCAGCAGCACCCCGTCGACGACGATCGGCTGGGCCAGCAGAGCTTCACCGCCGCTCTTGGCCCGCGCCGCCATCGCGCCATCGGACGTCTGCAGCCAGTGCACGTATCCCTTGTAGTCACCGACCACCACGTAGTCGCCGTGCAGTGCCGGGCCGGTCAGCAGGCGCCGGGCGAGCCCGGTCTGCGACCACATCGCCGCGCCACTGGCCTTGTCCAGGCCGAACACGCCACCCTTGTTGTCAGTGACGAACACATTGCCCGACGAGACCGCCACGCCACCGGCACCGCCGTGGTCGCGCGCCCACAGCGGGCGACCGGTCGGGCCTTCGATGGCCATCGTCTGGTTCTTGAAGCTGCTCACGAACAGCGTGTTGCCATCGAGCACCGGTGCACCGTCGATGTCGGCCATGCGCTCCAGCTCGGTGCGCCCTTCGGCGCTGCCCACGTTCTGTTCCCACAGGGTGCGGCCATCCTGCATGGCCAGGGCGGCGATGGCGCCGTCATCCTTGCCGATGAACAGCACGCCCGGACCGGTCACCACCGGCGCATTGCCACGCACGGTCAGCGCCGGCAGTTCGCTCGGGTTGAACCAGCGCTGGGTGCCGTTGCCCACGTCGAAGGCGGTGACGCGGCCATCGTTGCTGCGCACGAACACCATGCCCTGGGCCACTGCCGGCGCGGCGATCACTTCGCCGGGCACGCGGGCGCGCCACTTCTCGCTGCCGTCATTGATGTCCAGCGCGATGACCTGGCCGTCAAGCGTGCCGATCACGACGAGGTTCTCGCCGACACCCGGGCCACCGGACAGGCGCAGCTTGTCCTTCTTCTTTTCCTTCTTCGGTTCCCAGGTCCAGACCTTCTTGCCGGTCTGCAGGTCGATGGCGTGCACGCCACCGGTGATCGCCGCAGCGAACACGTGGCCGTTGGCCACCGCCGGGCCCTGGCGCACGCCGATGCGACGCTCACCCTTGCCCAGATTGACCGACCAGGCCTTGTTGACCTTCAGGGTCGGCTCGAACTTGACCAGTTCGGCCGGCTCCTGCGCCTTCTTCGCTTCCGCGTCCTTGCCAGCGAACCAGCCCTTCATGGTGCTGCAGCCGGACAGCGCCACGCCGAGCAGCAGCACGGTGGCGACGCGGGTGATCATGACCTTCTGACTCATCAAACCGACTCCGCAGGGGCGGCGACGGTGCCGCCGGCGTCCATAACCTTGGTTTCCAGCAGGCGCCGCTGCGGCGCCGCCACGTCCAGCGTCTTCAACGCCTTCTCGTACTGTTCGCGGGCGGCATCACGCTTGCCCTGGGCCATCAGCGCATCGCCGTGGATCTCCAGGCTGCCGCTGTCGGTGGCGCTGCCCAGCAGGGAGATGGCCTCGTCGGCCTTGCCGGTAGCGACCAGCAGGCGGGCCACGCGCTGGTCGACCACGCGCTGCAGGTCACCTTCGACCTTCACGCTGCGCAGCGTCGCCAGGGCTTCTTCGTTCTTGCCGGCGTCGACCTGGGCCTTGGCCAGCTGCAGCGCCGCGAGGTCGCCGTAGATGCTGGAGGGGCCGGCTTCGAGCGCCTTCACCGCCTTGGCGGCGTCGTCGAGCTTGTTCTGCTGCAGACCCACCAGTGCCTTCTGGTATTCGACATTGGCCGAGGCCAGCTTGCCGCCCTGCTGCGTCTGCCACCACTGCCAGCCGGCGATGGCGCCGATGGCGATGGCCACGCCACCGATGATGCTGGCGCCATTCTTCCGCAGCCAGCTGCGGACGCGTTCACTTTGTTCGTGCTCGTCGAGCAGATCGTCGATCGCCATGCGTACTCTCGCCCCGCCCATCGGGAGGGACCATTGGGATTATCGAAGGTGGTGAAACCGCGCCTCAGTGCGAAACCGGGACCACGGAGCCTTCAGAGGATACCTGAAAGCGTGCCACGTTGGCTCGCTGGTAGGGCGCCAGATCGACGATAGCGCCGTTCTGCTGAACCTGGACCGCCGAGGCGTTGCCCAAGGTGACCCGGGTCACCTGGCCCGGGGTGAAGCTGCGGCTCTCGCCGGACCGGATCAGCGCCTTCTCGACGGTGCTGCCATCGGGGCCGCCGATGTCGACCCAGCTGTCGCCATTGAACTGCATGTCCAGGGTGGTGCCGACACCCGCTGCGGCAGAGGCCGGACGCGGGACCGGCGCCAGCGAGGCGACGTAGGGGGTCGCGGCCGGCTTGGCGGTGGACGCCACCGAGGCCTCCGTCGATGCCACCGGCTCGGTGCCTTCGGCGGCGGGGGTGACCGGCACGGTCGCCGGGATCACGTCCAGCGAGGCGGTGTTCGGCGACGGCGTGCCGGCATCGAAATGGCCGCGCGTGGCGAACCACACCGGCACGGCCAGCACCGCGGTGATGCCGACATACAGCACGCGCCGGCCGAGGTTCTCGGCGATCCGGCGCGCACGCGGCGTATGGGTATGGCTGACCAGGGTCGGCGGGACCACCGGGCCCACCTGGGCCTGCTCCAGCAGTTCGCTCACATCCACGTTCAGCAGGCGCGCATAGCTGCGCAGCTGGCCGCGGACGAACACCGGCGCACCGAGCTTCTGCCACTGTTCTTCTTCCAGCGACCTGACCACCTGGACCGGCATACGCAGCCGCTGTCCGACGTCGTCAAGGGTCAGTCCGGCCGCCTCGCGGGCCTGGCGAAGGCGAGTGCCACAGCCGGCCGCAGTCTCGAGAGCGCTCACAGTCTGGTCATCAATCACAATGCATCAACCCTGGAGTTAGGAGCCCGCATCCTGCGGAAATTCCTGTCGAATCCGCTGCAGATAGCGATCGGATGCTGCGTGATCGCCCAGCCGCGCCTCGATTTGAGACGCAAGTTGTAACACGGAACGTGTTGCGGGTGCAGCCGAAATCCTGCGCTCGGCGAAGGCCCGGGCCTCCATGTAGCGGCCCTGGCGGAAGCTCAGCTGGGCCATCGCCTCCAGGGCGACCGGGTTGGCCGGAGCCACCGCGAGTGCGGCACGCAGGTCGCGCTCGGCCCGCTCGGGCTGCCCCGCGTCGAGCGCACAGCCCCCTGCGTTGGCCTGCGCCTCGGCCGGCGTGGCATAGCCCGGCGCCTGCAGCGCACGATCGAACCACACCAGCGACTCGGCGGCCTGCCCCTGCTGGCAGAGCCAAGCACCATAGTTATTGAGTACGTCACCGCGCTGCGGGGCCAGCTCTGCGGCCCTGCGGAAGCCTTCGCCCGCCTGCCGGGTGCGGCCGCGGCGGTCATCGATGCCGGCCAGCAGGACCAGGGCGTCGGGCTCGTCGGGCTGCAGCTTCAGCACCTGGCGGGCCTTGCTCTCGGCACCGTCCAGATTGCCCAGCTGCATGTCCCGCGAGGCCAGCACCAGCAGATCGTTCACGCGCACCTGGCGACGCACGCCGTCCGGGTCGCGCACCGAATAGACCGGCGCTTCGCTGGGACCGAGCCGGCCCTTGGGCGTGGAGGAGCAGGCACTGACCGCCATGGCCAGCACGCCCGCAAGCAGCGCCAGCCAGAAGCGGTCAGGCGGCCGCATCGCTCCCCTTCCCCGCCTGCAGCGTCTTGTTGAACTCCGCCTGGCGGCGGGTGCGGTCCATCACCTGGCCCTTGAGCTGGCCACAGGCGGCGTCGATGTCATCGCCGCGCGTGCGGCGGACCATCGTCAGCACGTTGCTGTCGAGCAGGATCTTCTGGAACGCGCGGATGTCGGCTTCCTCGGAACGCTCGTAACGGGTGCCCGGGAACGGATTGAACGGGATCAGGTTGACCTTGCCCGAGTCCTTGGCCTGCACCGCGTTGTCGAACTGGCGCATCAGCCGGGCCAGCTGGCGGGCATGCTCGGGCTGGTCGTTGATGCCCTTCATCAGGGTGTATTCGAAGGTCACCGACTCGCGACGCTTGTTGGCGCGCAGGTAGCGCGCGCACGAGGCCATCAGCTCGGCGATCGGGTACTTCTTGTTGAGCGGCACCAGCGTCTCGCGCAGTTCGTCGTTCGGCGCGTGCAGCGACACCGCCAGGGAGACATCACTCTCGCTGGACAGGCGGTCGATCTGCGGCACCAGGCCGGACGTGGACAGCGTCACGCGCTTGTTCGCCAGGCCATAGCCCAGATCGTCGCGCATCACGCTCATGGCACGCACGACGTTGTCGAAATTCATCAGCGGCTCGCCCATGCCCATCATCACCACGTTGGTGAGACGGCGCATCTGGTGCGGCACGTTGCCCAGGTGGCGCGCAGCCACCCACACCTGGCCGATGATCTCGGCGGTGGTCAGGTTGCGGTTGAAGCCCTGGGTGGCAGTGGAGCAGAACGTGCAGTTCAGCCCGCAGCCGACCTGCGAGGACACGCACAGCGTGCCGCGGGTCTTGTCCGGGATGTACACGGTCTCGATGGCGTTCTTGCCATCCACGCCCATCGCCAGCAGCCACTTGTGGGTGCCGTCGGCGGAGGGCTTGTCGAACACGATGTTGGGAACGACGACCTCGGCATGATCCTGCAGCTTGGCGCGCAGGACCTTGCCGAGATCGGTCATCTCATCGAAATCGGTGACGTAGCGGTGGTGGATCCACTTCATCACCTGGTGGGCACGGAACTTCTTCTCGCCGAGAACCTCGACGAAAAACGTCTCCAGGCCCGCGCGATCGAGGTCGAGCAGGTTCTGCTTGCCGGCCGTGGGTGCCGACTTCGGCAGCGGCTGGATGGCGGGTGTCTGTACGACCTCGTTCACGGCATCACTCTCAGCGCGAGACGACTTCGGTCGCGGCGAAGAAGTAGGCGATTTCGATCGCGGCATTCTCGACCGAGTCCGAGCCGTGGGCGGCATTGGCATCGATGGATTCAGCGAAGTCGGCGCGGATGGTGCCCGGCGCGGCTTCCTTCGGGTTGGTGGCGCCCAGCAGGTCGCGGTGGGCCAGCACGGCGTTCTCGCCTTCCAGGGCCTGGATCATCACCGGGCCGGAGATCATGAACTCGACCAGGGCGTTGAAGAACGGACGCTCGCGGTGCACGGCGTAGAAGCCTTCGGCTTCACGGCGCGACAGCTGCTTGTACTTGGCGGCGACGACCTTCAGGCCGGCCTTTTCAAAGCGGGCGTAGATTTCGCCGATGACGTTCTTGGCAACGGCGTCCGGCTTGATGATCGAAAGGGTGCGCTCCAGCGCCATGGGATGTCTCCAATGGAATCGGGCCGCTGATGGCCCGAAGGGTACATGAAAAAAACCCGCGTCGGAACGCGGGCTTAGCCTGATAAACGTAGGCGAATTGTAAAAGATAAAGCGGCGCGGTGGTAGTGCGCCCCTGGCTGGCGGCTCGTGGCGCCGGGGGCAGAGCCCCTGCGGGGATCCGCCCCCGGCTGTCCCCCATTCACCCACCTGAGTGAAATCTGACCGGCTCCCGCGTTTTGCTGCACTGCAAAATGCCATACGCTACCGTCTGGTTCTAGTATCAAACAATCGTTTGATTAAGGTCCGCCTGCCGATGGCCAAGCCCGCCCACTTCTCGACCAAGGACCGGATCCTCGGTGCCGCGGAGGAGCTGTTCGCCCTGCACGGCTTTGCCGGCACGTCGCTGCGCCAGGTCACCAGCCAGGCCGACGTCAACATCGCCGCCGTCAACTACCACTTCGGTTCCAAGGAAAACCTGGTCAACGAGGTATTCCGCCGTCGCATGGACGAGATGACCGGCGCCCGCATGGCCCAGCTCGAACGCGCCCGCAGCGAACACCCCGGTGAACTGCGCCCGGTGCTGGCCGCCTTCGTGGAGCCGGCGCTGGCGCTGGCCCAAGACCGCCAGAGCGGCGGCGCCTTCGTCCGCGTGATCGCCCGCGCCTACGCCGAGAAGAACGACAACCTGCGCAAGTTCCTGTCCGACCACTACGGCCACGTGCTGCGTGCGTTCGGCAAGGCCATCGCCGAGTGCGTGCCCGACCTGAGCAAGGAAGAGCTGTACTGGCGGCTGGATTTCCTGGCCGGCTCGCTCACCTACGCCATGGCCGATTTCGGGCTGATCAAGCGTCCCGCCGGTGTCACCGAGGCGGCGCATCGTGCCCAGGCGGCCCACGAGCTCATCCATTTCGCCGAAGCCGGGTTCCGCGCCGCCGCACGCAGCGGCAGCGCCCTGCCCGTCTCCGCCTGATTCCACCCAGTAACTGCTGACCAACAAAGGCCCTTACACCATGTCCAATTCCCTGCTAGTCCGCCGCGCCGCCGTGCTGGGTGCCGGCGTCATGGGTGCCCAGATCGCCGCCCACCTCACCAACGCCGGCGTCGACACCGTGCTGTTCGACCTGCCCGCCAAGGAAGGTCCGGCCGATGGCATCGTGCTGAAGGCGATCGCCAACCTGGGCAAGCTCAGCCCGGCGCCGCTGGCCAGCAAGTCGCTGGCCGAAGCGATCACCCCGGCCAACTACGAGTCGGGGCTGGAGCAGCTGAAGGACTGCGACCTGATCATCGAGGCCATTGCCGAGCGCATGGACTGGAAGCAGGACCTGTACAAGAAGATCGCCCCGTTCGTGGCCGATCACGCCGTGCTGGCGTCCAATACGTCCGGCCTGGGCATCAACAAGCTGGCTGACGTGCTGCCGGAACAGCTGCGCCACCGCTTCTGCGGCGTGCACTTCTTCAATCCGCCGCGCTACATGCACCTGGCCGAACTGATCCCGGCCTCGACCACCGATGCCGCCGTGCTGGAAGGCCTGGAAGAATTCCTGGTCACCACCCTGGGCAAGGGCGTGGTGTACGCCAAGGACACCCCGAACTTCATCGGCAATCGCATTGGCGTCTTCTCGATCCTGTCCACCATCCACCACACCCAGCAGTTCGGCCTGGGCTTCGATGAAGTCGATGGCCTGACCGGCCCGCTGGTCGGGCGCCCGAAGTCGGCAACCTACCGCACCTCCGACGTGGTCGGCCTGGACACCATGGCGCACGTGATCAAGACCATGGGCGACACCCTGCCGAACGACCCGTGGCACGAATTCTTCAAGTCGCCCAAGTGGCTGGACGCGCTGATCGCCAAGGGCGCGCTGGGCCAGAAGACCGGTGCCGGCATCTTCCGCAAGGTCGGCAAGGACATCGTCGTGCTCGATCTGGAAAAGCAGGACTACCGTCCGGCCGACCGCAGCGCCGCACCGGAGGTGGTCGAGATCCTGAAGATCAGGAACCCGGCCGAGAAGTTCGCCAAGCTGCGCGAGAGCCAGCATCCGCAGGCACAGTTCCTGTGGGCGACCTTCCGCGATCTGTTCCACTACAGCGCCTACCACCTGGCCGACATCGCCGAGACCGCGCGCGACGTCGATCTCGCGATCCGCTGGGGCTACGGCTGGTCGCTGGGCCCGTTCGAGACCTGGCAGGCCGCGGGCTGGAAGCAGGTCGCGCAGTGGATCGCCGATGACATCGTCGCCGGCAAGAGCATGAGCAACGCCCCCCTGCCGGACTGGGTCTTCGATGGCCGTGACGGCGTGCACGCCGCCGAGGGCAGCTACAGCCCGTCGCGCAACGCCAAGCTGCCGCGCTCGTCGCTGCCGGTATACCAGCGCCAGCGCTTCCCGGATCCGCTGCTGGGCGAAACGTTCGCGCCGGGCGAGACCGTGTTCGAGAACGATGGCCTGCGCATGTGGCACGACGGCGACGGTATCGCCGTGGTCAGCTTCAAGACCAAGATGAACACCGTCTCCGACCAGGTGCTTGATGGCCTGCAGGAATGCGTCTCGCGCGCCGAGAAGGACTTCCAGGGCCTGGTGATCTGGCAGCAGAAGGAACCGTTCTCCGCCGGTGCCGATCTGGCCGGCGCCCTGGGCCTGCTGCAGGCTGGCAAGGTCGACCAGTTCGAGCAGATGGTCGCCAACTTCCAGCGCACCAGCCAGCGCATCAAGTACTCGCTGGTACCGGTGGTGGCCGCCGTGCGCGGCCTGGCCCTGGGCGGTGGCTGCGAGTTCCAAATGCACAGCGCCAAGACCGTGGCCTTCCTGGAAAGCTACATCGGCCTGGTGGAAGCCGGCGTCGGCCTGCTGCCGGCCGGTGGCGGCCTGAAGGAACTGGCCGTGCGCGCCTCGCAGGCGGCCGGCCCGGGCGGCGACGTGTTCGCCGAACTGAAGAAGACCTTCGAGACCGTGGCCATGGCCAAGGTGTCCAACTCGGCGGTCAACGCCAAGGAACTGGGTTTGCTGCGCAGCACCGACAAGGTGGTGTTCAACAGCTACGAGGCGCTGTACATCGCCAAGGCCGAAGCCCGCGCGCTGGCCGAAGCCGGCTACCGTCCGCCGCTGCCGGCACGCCGCATCCAGGTGGCCGGCGACGTCGGCATCGCCACCTTCAAGATGATGCTGGTCAACATGCTGGAAGGCCGCTTCATCAGCCCGTACGACTACGAGATCGCCGAGCGCATCGCCACCGTGCTGTGCGGCGGCAAGGTCGATCGCGGCACCCTGGTCGATGAAGAGTGGCTGCTGACCCTGGAGCGCAAGCACTTCGTCGAACTGGCCCAGCAGGAAAAGACCCAGGCCCGCATCGCGCACATGCTCAAGACCGGCAAGCCGCTGCGCAACTGATTGATGGCGGATGCCCGCCTCCGTGCCGGCATCCCTCTGCCTCTGGTAGGTGCCCACCGCGGTGGGCACACCGGCAAAAAACTTCAAGAGATCACTGCAATGACCAAGCAAATCCAGGACGCCTACATCGTCGCCGCCACCCGTACTCCGGTGGGCAAGGCGCCCAAGGGCATGTTCCGCAATACCCGTCCCGACGACATGCTTGCCCACGTGCTGCGCAGCGTTGTCGCGCAGGCGCCGGGCGTGGACGTCAACCGCATCGATGACGCGATCATCGGCTGCGCGATGCCGGAAGCCGAGCAGGGCATGAACGTGGCGCGCATCGGCGTGCTGCTGGCCGGCCTGCCGAACACCATCGCGGCACAGACCGTCAATCGCTTCTGTTCCTCCGGCCTGCAGGCCGTGGCACAGGCCGCCGATGCGATCCGCCTGGGCAACGCCGACCTGATGCTGGCCGGCGGCACCGAGTCGATGTCGATGGTGCCGATGATGGGCAACAAGATCGCGATGGCGCCGAGCGTGTTCGACAACGACCATGTGGCCATCGCCTACGGCATGGGCATCACCGCCGAGAAGGTGGCCGAAGAGTGGAAGGTCTCGCGCGAAGAGCAGGATGCCTTTGCCCTGGCCTCGCACCAGAAGGCGATGGCTGCGATCCAGAACGGCGAGTTCAAGGACGAGATCAGCCCGTACGAGATCGTTTCGCACCTGCCGGACCTGGCCGATGGCCAGCGCATCATCACCCGCAACAAGGTTGCCGATACCGACGAAGGCCCGCGCCCGGATTCCTCGGCCGAAGGCTTGGCCAAGCTGCGCCCGGTGTTCCGCAACGGCCAGTTCGGCGGCACCGTCACTGCCGGCAACTCCTCGCAGATGAGCGATGGCGCTGGCGCCGTGCTGCTGGCGTCGGAACAGGCGATCAAGGACTACGGCCTGACCCCGCTGGCGCGCTTCGTCAGCTTCTCGGTGGCCGGCGTGCGCCCGGAAGTGATGGGCATCGGCCCGATCGCCGCGATCCCGAAGGCACTCAAGCAGGCCGGCCTGAACCAGGATCAGCTGGACTGGATCGAGCTCAATGAAGCCTTCGCCGCGCAGTCGCTGGCGGTGATCCGTGACTGCGGCCTGGACCCGGACAAGGTCAACCCGCTGGGCGGTGCGATCGCCCTGGGCCACCCGCTGGGTGCCACCGGCGCGATCCGTACCGCGACCCTGCTGCACGGCCTGCGTCGTCGCCAGCAGAAGTACGGCATGGTGACGATGTGCATCGGCACCGGCATGGGTGCGGCGGGCATTTTCGAGGCGCTGTAAGGTTCAAAGCGTTGCCTCGTTGGGCTTCATGGCGTGGGCCGGGTTGGCAGGGCTGCCTGGGACACGCCGTGAACCCATCCATGGGGGCTCGATGGCGCCATCCATGGCGCCAACGGTCCCAGGCAGCCCTGCCAACCCGGCCCTTCCAGCCTCCCCGCGGCGGAGGGATGAGCAGGAGCTGGGGTCAGAGCCCTTTGCTGCGCAAAGGGATCTGACCCCAACAAGCAAAAAGGCAGCCGATGGCTGCCTTTTTGCTTTTGCTCTTGTCTTTGATTCCGCCCTTCCCGTCCGCGCCACACGGGAACTGTCGAGAGGGGGCGGATGAAGAACCCCGTTACTCCGCCAGCATCGCCGCCAGCTTCTCGCGCGCCGGGCCCGCCAGCTTCGGGTTGTCCAGCGCGAAGCGGATCGTCGCCTCGACCAGCCCCAGGTGCGTGCCGCAGTCGAAACGGGTGCCCTCGAAACGGTAGGCATCGACCTGCTCGGTCTTCAGCAGCTGCGCGATCGCATCGGTCAGCTGGATCTCGCCACCGGCACCACTGCCGGTCTGCTCCAGCAGATCGAAGATCTTCGGGCTCAGCACATAGCGGCCGACCACCGCCAGGTCGCTGGGGGCGTCCTCCGGCTTCGGCTTCTCCACGATCTGCGAGATACGGCCCTTGCGGCCATCGAAGGCCTCGGTGGCCACGATGCCGTAACTGGCGGTCTTGTCGTGCGGCACGTCCTCGACGGCGATCACGCTGGCACCGCTGGCCTCATTGAGATCGGCCATCTGCTTCAACGCACCGTCACCGCGGTTCCAGATCAGATCGTCCGGCAGCAGCACGGCGAACGGCTCGTCACCGATCACGGCCTTGGCACACAGCACCGCGTGGCCGAGGCCCAACGCTTCGGCCTGCGTCACGAAGACCGCACGCACGCCGTTGGGCAGCACGTGGCGGATCATCTCCAGCTGCTCCTGCTTGCCGGCGCGCTCGAGCTTCTGTTCCAGCTCATACGCCTTGTCGAAATAGTCGGCCACCGCGTGCTTGTAGCGGTTGGTGATGAACACCAGCGTGTCGCAGCCCGCTTCTATGGCCTCATCAACAGCGTACTGGATAAGCGGACGATCGATGATCGGCAGCATTTCTTTCGGCACCGTCTTGGTAGCCGGCAGGAAGCGCGTCCCGAGCCCTGCCACCGGAAAAACTGCTTTACGAATTCGCTTGCTCATTAGTGCCTGTTGGCCTCGCGTGTCGGAAACGGCACGACTTTAGCGGATGAGATGTAAGCATCCTGTTCGATTGGAGAAAACTCCGGCATCGTCGCGAACAGGATCTCCTGGATGGTGTCGATGTCGTAGCTGCTGATTGCTTCGCGCAGTTTCGGAACGTTGCCGAGCACCATGTCACGCGAGAACGCACGCACGCCGGCTTCGAGGATCTTCGGGTGCGCGGTCGAACGATAGTCCTCGTCGGAATAGAACAGCGTCTCGTGCAGCTTCTCACCCGGGCGCAGCCCGGTGTAGATGATCGGAATGTCCTTGTACGGCTGCTTGCCGGCCAACCGGATCATCTGCTCGGCCAGCACCCGGATCGGCACCGGCTCACCCATGTCGAGCGTATAGATGGCGCCATGCGACGCCGAGGCGGCCGCCTGCAGGATCAGCTGGCAGGCCTCGGGGATCGTCATGAAATAGCGGCTGACCTCCGGGTCGGTGACCGTGACCGGCCCGCCCTTGAGGATCTGCTCGCGGAACAACGGCACGACGCTGCCCGCCGACGCCAGCACGTTGCCGAAGCGCACAGTGACGAAGCGGGTATGCGTGGATTTCTGGTCCAGGCTCTGGCAGATCATCTCGGCGTAGCGCTTGCTGGCACCCAGCGCATTGACCGGATCGACCGCCTTGTCGGTGGAGATGAACACGAAGTGCTCGACGTGTGCCTCCAGGCAGGCACGGGCGACGTTCTCCGTGGCCAGGATGTTGTTGCGCACCGCCTCGCGCAGCTGCCGTTCCAGCACCGGCACATGCTTGTAGGCGGCAGCATGGAAGGCCGTATCGACCGGGTGCAGCGACAGCGCATGGCGGATCACTGCCGGGTCGCCGCAGTCACCCAGCACGGCTTCGATCTCGATGTCGGGAAAACTGCGGCGCAGTTCGCCTTCGATGGTCAACAGCAGCAGTTCGCTGATCTCCAGCAGGACGATGCGGCCTGCGCCATGGCGGGCGCACTGGCGGCAGAGTTCTGAACCGATCGAACCACCGGCGCCGGTCACCATCACGGTGCGCCCGCCCAGCCAGCCACGGATCAGGTTCCAGTCCGGCATGATCGGCTTGCGGCCGAGCAGATCCTCGATCGCCACTTCCTTCAGCTGGCCCGGCAGCGACTGCCCCTGCAGGATGTCACTGAGCTTGGGCACGGTGCGGAACGGAACCCCGGTGCTCTCGCAGATGGCGACCACGCGCTGCATGCCGGCGGCATCCAGCGACGGAATGGCGATGACCAGCAGCTTGGCTGCGGTTTCGCGGGCCACGGCCGGCGCATCGTCCAGCGTGCCCAGGATCGGCAGGCCCTGCAGTTTCGCGCCGCGCAGATGCGGGGCGTCATCGAGCAGGCCGACCGGCTCGAAATTGCCGGAACGGCGCAGGTCGCGGACCAGCGTTTCGGCGGCCTGGCCGGCACCCAGGATCAGCACCCGGCGCGCGCTCGAATCGGACTGCAGCGCCTGGTAGTCCTTCCATGCGCGATACAGCAGGCGCGGCGCGCCCAGCAGGGCCGACAGCGCGAAGGGGTAGATCACCAGCACCGACATCGGCACGCCGTTGAAGCGCTTCCACATCAGCACCAGAACGATGGCGACCATGCCGATGAAGCTGGCTTTGAAGATGTTCAGCAGGTCGCTGACGCTGGCAAACCGCCACAGGCCGCGATACAGGCCCACGCGCCAGAACACCAGGCCCTGCAGCAGCAGGACCAGGGTGGTATCGACATTCCACAACGGCAGCGCAGGCGCGTCCGGCAGGATCGAGTAGCGACCGGCGTGGAGCAGCTGCCAGCATGCCCAGACCATGAACAGGTCGTGGCAGACGATGGCCGTACGCGGCAACAGGCCGAGGATTCTATCCCGCCAGGGTGAAGACATATTTCAAGGAGTTCCTTGTCGGAGGCGCATTCCATTGCGCAGGAGGAGCCACAGCATGCTCAGCGTGATGAACCAAGCAATTGCCACGACAGCCTCCCACCTCGGCTGCAGATTCGAACTGACATTGAACACTGTAATGCTGAATAGGCCCAAAACAAAGTACATCCCTGTCACCAGGGCGTGGCTGGCTCCTGCCTGCACAGCGCGCTGGTAGACGTGCTGGGTGTGGGGTTCCATCCAGCGTTGTCCGGAAATGATGCGCGCCAGCAGTGTGAAGCCCGCGTCCACGAGGAACGGCGACAGCGGCACCAGCAGCAGGATCCAGTTGATGTCGGTGCGCAGGCTGGCCACGGCCACGACTGCCGCCACCGCGTAGCCCAGCGCTCCGCTGCCGACATCCCCGAGGAAGATACGTGCGCGCGGAAAGTTGAAGGGCAGGAAACCCACGCAGGCCAGCCCGAGGGCGATGGCCAGCAATGACCATGGCCATGGCAGCACCGGAGCGAACCCCAGCGCGACCACGATGGCCTGGCTGCTCGCAATGCCGTTGATGCCATCCATGAAGTTCCAGATGTTGATCAACGAGGCGGTAAAGAACAGCACCAGCAGGGCCAGCAGCCAGCTGCCGCCGTGGATCTTCACCAGTCCGGCCAGCAGGCCGGCAGCAATGAAATGCACCAGCAGCCTGCGCATGGCCGGCAGCGGGCGATGGTCGTCCCACCAGCCGATGCCCGCGACCAGCAGCAGGCCGGCAGCGGCAACCAGCAGGCTCGGCATGGCCTGCGGCCACGCCCACATGGCCACGGCCGCGGTGACCAGCAGGCTGATGACAATGGCGATGCCGCCGCCGCGTGGCGTGGCGACGCTATGGCTGCGGCGTTCCCCGGGGTGGTCCATCAGCTGCCGGCGCAGCGCGTAGCCGCGCGCCGCCCAGGTCAGGGCGGCGCTCAGCAGGGCCAACGCCAGCAGCGCGCCCATCACGAGCCAGGGCATGATTCAGAGCACCGCGTAGTTCAGCAGCGGCTTGACCGTACCCCATTCCTTGCAGCTCGGGCACTGCCAGTGGTGCGTGCGCGCGCCGAAGCCGCAGCGTGTGCAGCGGTAGGCCGGATTGCGCACCAGCAGCTGGTCGGTGATGTGCTTGAGATCGTGCAGGGTGGCGGTGGAATCGGCACCTTCGGCGAGGGTCAGGTCGATCAACGCCGATTCGCCGCGCACCGAGGGGCGGTCCTTGAGCTGGCGGCCCAGATAGGCGCGTGCCGGGGCCACACCTTCCTGTTCCTCCATCAGCCGGGTCAGCGCCAGCACCGGCGCGATGCCGCGGTAGTGCTCGGTCATTTCCGAAAGGAAGGCACGAGCGCCGCCCAGGTCGCCGACCTTGCGGTAGTTCTGCATCAGCGCCGGCAGCAGTTCCGGCAGATACTCCGGGTCATTGCGCGCAGCACGCTCGAAGGCTCGCACCGCCGCTTCGGGATTGCCGGCATCGCTCTCCAGGCGTCCTTCGATGATGCCGGCGCGCACCGACATCGCATCGGCCTGGTAGGCACGGGCAATGGCCGCCCTCGCCTCTTCCAGCTTGCCGGCGCCACGGAAGCGTTCGGCCAGCTCGCACTCGAACTGCCCGATCAGCTTGCCCATCGGCTCGCCGGTGACGTCCTCGAAGCGGGTGGCGTTGTCGATCGCCTTCTCCCAGTCGCGCTCGGCCTGGTAGATCCCGATCAGGTGCTTGAGCGCCTGCGGCGCACGCTGGTCCAGCTGGGCCAGCTCGGTGAACACGGTTTCGGCGCGGTCCAGCAGGCCGGACTTCATGTAGTCCTCGCCCAGCGCCAGCAGCGCCTGCACGCGCTGCGCATCGCTCAGGTCGTTGCGGTTGACCAGGCCCTGGTGCAGGCGGATGGCGCGGTCCACTTCGCCGCGGCGGCGGAACAGATGGCCCAGCGCGACCTGGGTCTCGAAGGTTTCCTTGTCGAGCTCGGCGATGTGCAGGAACAGCTCGATGGCCTTGTCCGGCTGCTCGTTGAGCAGGTAGTTCAGGCCACGGAAGTACGTGCTGGACAGTCGGCTGACCTGGTTGTCACCGTGGCGCTGACCGCCACGCCGCCCGATCACCCAGCCGGCCAGGGCGGCCAGCGGCACGAACAGGAAAAACCAGAACCACTCGGTGACGAAATCCATCTTCGATCAACGTCCGTCAAAAGATTGGGGGGAAGCGGCCGGTGCCGGCGTCGCGGCAGCGGACTTGTTGGCGCGGCGCAGCTGGCTGTAGAGCGGAACGACCACGCTCACCAGCACCAGGCCGGCGCCGACTACCACGCCCACCAGCAGGGCGGCGATCAACGCCACGCCGACGGAGGTATGCAGCTCGGTGAACAGCAGGTTGATCGACATCGCGGTCATGTTGACCGCACCGATGATCAATCCAAGGATCAGCACCGCCAGCAGGACCAGCAGACGAAAGACCTTCATGCGACAGCTCCAGGGGCGGGAGACCGTAGCTTATCCGACTCGCGGCTGGATTCGCACGCGGTGGCGCGACGGGACGCTCAGGCGGGATCGGCGTCCAGCGGCAGCACGCTGCTGACCCGCTCGCGCAGTTCCTTGCCCGGCTTGAAATGGGGAACGTGCTTGCCCGGCAGGGCAACCGATTCGCCGGTCTTGGGATTGCGACCCAGGCGCGGCGGGCGGTAGTGCAGCGAGAAGCTGCCAAAACCGCGGATTTCGATGCGATCCCCGACAGAGAGGGAACCGCCCATCATTTCCAGCAACGACTTCACCGCCAGATCGACATCATCGGCCTTCAGGTGCGCCTGACGGCGCGCAAGGATTTCGATCAGTTCGGATTTGGTCATCACCGGCTCACATCAGGGGCATTTCAGCCTGAAACGGCCCGGGCAGTGCCCGGGCCGTCCAGGAAACAACGAACAACGGGCCCGATTACTCGGACTTGCTACCGTTCAGCTGGGCACGCAGCAGCGCGCCGAGCTGGGTGGTGCCACCCGAAGCGGACTGGTATTCCTCCAGCACTTCGCGCATTTCCGCGTCGTCCTTGGCCTTGATCGACAGCTGCAGGGTACGGCCCTTGCGGTCCATGCCCACGAACTTGGCTTCGACCTTGTCGCCGACCTTCAGGTGCTGGGTGGCGTCGTCAACGCGCTCGTTGGCGATGTCGCGAGCCGAAACGTAGCCTTCGATGCCGTCGGCCAGTTCGATCACGGCGCCCTTGGCGTCGACTTCCTTCACCACGCCTTCGACCTTGGAGCCCTTCGGATTGGCTGCCATGTACTGGCCGAACGGATCCTGCTCCAGCTGCTTCACGCCCAGGGAGATGCGCTCGCGCTCCGGGTCGACGGCCAGGACGACGGCGTCCAGGGTATCGCCCTTCTTGAAGTTGCGAACGACGTCTTCGCCGGTGGTGTTCCAGCTGATGTCGGACAGGTGGACCAGGCCATCGATGCCGCCGTCCAGGCCGATGAAGATGCCGAAGTCGGTGATCGACTTGATCTGGCCGGACACCTTGTCACCCTTCTTGTGGGTGGCAGCGAAGGTTTCCCACGGATTGGCGGCAACCTGCTTCATGCCCAGCGAGATGCGGCGACGCTCTTCATCGACGTCCAGCACCATCACTTCGACTTCGTCACCGACCTGCACGACCTTGGACGGGTTGACGTTCTTGTTGGTCCAATCCATCTCGGAGACGTGCACCAGGCCTTCGACGCCCGGCTCGATCTCGACGAATGCGCCGTAATCGGTGACGTTGGAGACCTTGCCGAAGACGCGGCTGTTGGCCGGGTAACGACGGGCGATGTTGTCCCACGGATCTTCGCCCAGCTGCTTCAGGCCCAGCGAAACGCGGTTGCGCTCGCGGTCGAACTTCAGCACGCGCACGTCCAGCTCGTCGCCGACGTTCACGACTTCGGACGGATGGCGCACGCGCTTCCATGCCATGTCGGTGATGTGCAGCAGGCCGTCGATACCGCCCAGGTCCACGAACGCGCCGTAGTCGGTCAGGTTCTTGACGACACCCTTCAGGATCGCGCCTTCCTGCAGCTTGTCCATCAGCTGCTCGCGCTCTTCCGAGTGCTCGCTTTCGACGACAGCGCGGCGCGAGACCACGACGTTGTTACGCTTGCGGTCCAGCTTGATGAGCTTGAATTCCAGCTCCTTGCCTTCCAGGTAGGCCGGATCGCGCACCGGGCGCACATCGACCAGGGAACCCGGCAGGAAGGCGCGGACATCCTTGATGTCCACGGTGAAACCACCCTTGACCTTGCCGCTGATGCGGCCGGTGATGGTTTCGTTCTTTTCCAACGCTTCTTCCAGCTCGTCCCACACCATCGCGCGCTTGGCCTTCTCGCGCGACAGGACGGTTTCGCCGAAGCCGTTCTCGATGGAGTCGAGGGCGACCTTGACGATATCGCCTTCGGCGACATCGATCTCGCCAGCGTCGTTACGGAACTGTTCGATCGGCACGATGCCTTCGGACTTCAGGCCAGCGTTGATCACCACGACGTCGCCGCGGACTTCAACAACGGTACCGCTGACGATGGCGCCCGGCTTCAGCTTGGCCAGGTTGGCCTGGCTGGCTTCAAACAGTTCGGCAAATGATTCGGTCATTAGATTTACTCTGTTGGACACATGGGTCGGTGGCGTCCCTTCGGGGATGGGCGACCGCCCGCCTGTTGGTCGACCCCGGAAAGCAGGTCGTGTGTGAAGTAGGAAAACCGCCACGCATCATTGCGCGACGGAGCTTGTACAGCACTGCTATTGCGCGACCACCACCGATGCTGCTGGCAGTGCTCCCGCGCGAACGGATCAGGCAGCCGGAACCGGAAGCAGATCCATCACTCGGGCAACGACATCTGCGATGCCGATGCCTGTGGTGTCGATGAGGACGGCATCGTCTGCCGGCTTCAGGGGCGCCACGGTACGCTGAGCATCACGGGCGTCGCGGGCCATGATCTCGCGCAGGAGGTCATCAAAGTTAACAGAAACCCCCTTGTCTTTCAACTGCTTATGCCGGCGCTCGGCGCGCTCCTCGGCACTGGCGGTCAGGAACACCTTGTAGGGGGCATCCGGGAAGATCACCGTCCCCATGTCGCGACCGTCCGCCACCAGGCCCGGCAGCTCCCTGAATGCGCGCTGCCGCTCCTTCAGGGCCGCCCGGACTTCGGGAATGGCCGCGATGGCCGACGCCAGCGCGCCGGTGGTCTCCAGCCGCAGTTCGTCGGTGGCATCGCTGCCGTTGACCAGGACCCGCATCGCGTCGCCCTGTTCAACAAACTGAACATGGGTGTCGAAGGTGCAGCGCACCAGCGCCGAGGCGTCGGAGGTATCGATGTCGGCCCAGCTGGCGGCCACGCCCACCGCCCGGTACAGGGCGCCTGAATCCAGGTAATGCCAGCCCATCCGGCGCGCCACGATGCGGCTGATGGTACCCTTGCCGGCCCCTGATGGGCCGTCGATGGTCAGGACGGGAGCGAGTGGATTCATGGGGGTCCCAGTACGTGTGAAGGGGGCATTCTAGCCCCTGCCAGACACCCCGCGACGGATCTTTTGTGCAACCACTTGAAACCATGAGGAAAAGCCCGGTAGAATGGCGGGCTTGAACGAGCGTCAACTGCCGATTGTCTTTCGCATATCGCGGCCACGCTCCACCCGAACAACTACTGTTTACGCCGAGGTATGCCATGAAAGTCCTGTCCTCCCTGAAGTCGGCGAAGGCCCGTCACCGTGACTGCAAGGTCGTCCGTCGCCGTGGCAAGATCTTCGTGATCTGCAAGTCGAACCCGCGTTTCAAGGCGCGTCAGCGCTGAGCCCAACAGCCCTCGTGGCTGCGGCTGGTCCCGCGCGGGACCGACCCGATGCAAAAAGCCGCCTTCGGGCGGTTTTTTGTTTATGCGGCTTTTTCCTGCCGATTTTGCTGTAATCGCCTTTCTTGACCACTGGGGAGTAGATCGAGATGAAGCGTTACCTGTCCACCCTGGCCGTGCTGGCCACTCTGGCTGCCGCCACGCCGGCCCTGGCCGACACTCTGCTTGTCGACCGCGCCCGCGAGAAGCCGGCCGGCGCCCTGCCCCTTCGTGGCCAGTCCATGCAGCAGGTGCAGAGCCAGTTCGGTGCGCCCAGCGAGCAGCTGCAGCCGCGCGGCGGGCAGAAGCGGCAATGGCCGACCATCAACCGCTGGGTGTACCCACAGTTCACTGTCTACTTCGAGAAGCAGAAGGTGATCGACGTGGTGGCCAACCAGGCGGACCCGAACGAAATCGGCCCGAAACCGCCGATCCGTTGACCCCATTACCCGCCCCGGGCGGGCCTGTGTAGCGAGACCATGAACCAGACCCTTCGTTTTCCTGCCGAATGGGAAGCCCAGAGCGGCGTCCTGATTGCCTGGCCCACCGCCGATACCGACTGGGCCGACCGCCTGGGACAGGTGGAGGAAACCTATATCGCACTGGTTGCAGCGATCACCCGCTTCCAGCCGGTGCTGATCTGCGTGGCCGATGACGATGTGGAGACCTATGCCGAAATGCGGCTGCGCTCCAACCGCATCGACATGGGCAGGGTGCATTTCACCACGGCGGCCTACGACGACACTTGGCTGCGCGACTCGGGCCCGATCACCCTGCGCCGTGCCGACGGCGGTTTCCAGCTGCTGGACTTCCGCTTCACCGGCTGGGGCGGCAAGTTCGACGCCACCCTCGACGACCAGCTGGTGGGCGCGCTCGACCAGGCCGGCGTGTTCAACGACGCGCCGGTGCGCAGCATCCCGTTCGCGCTGGAAGGCGGCGCCATCGAAACTGACGGTGAAGGCACCCTGCTGACCACCTGGAAGTGCCTGCACGAACGCCACCCGGATCGTGACCGCGCCAGCCTGAGCGCCGACCTCGCCGACTGGCTGCAGCAGGACCGCGTGCTGTGGCTCGACCACGGCTACCTGGAAGGCGACGATACCGACGCCCACATCGATACCCTCGCCCGCTTCGCCTCGGCGGACAGCATCGTCTACCAGGCCTGCGACGACGAGAACGACTCGCACTACGCCGAGCTGCAGGCGATGGGCAGGGAACTGGCTGCGCTGCGCACCCGGGACGGTCAGCCATACCGCCTGTTCCCGCTGCCGTGGGCACAGCCGGTGATCGACGAAGGCCGCCGCCTCGCGGCCTCGTACGCGAACTACCTGATCGTCAACGGCGCGGTGCTGATGCCGGCCTACGGTGATCCAGCCGACGATCTGGCCCGCGACGTGCTGGCCAAGGCCCATCCGGGCCGCGAGATCGTGCAGGTGCCGTGCCGCTCGCTGATCTGGCAGAACGGCAGCCTGCACTGCATCACCATGCAGCTGCCGGAAGGGCTGCTGAAGTCGTAAGCCGAACCGGTAGCGCCGGGCCACGCCCGGCGAGCGCAGCGGCATTCGGTTGGTACGCCGGGCATGGCCCGGCGCTACCGGTTGCGTGCACCCATTCAGCGGCCGACACGCTGCGGCACCGCATACGCGCTAACATGCGGGTTTTCCCCCGCAGGAACACCCGCATGAACTCGCGCAGCCCGCTTACCGTCGCCCTGATCCAGGAGCGCAACCACGGCGATGCCGCCGCCAATCTGGCGGTGATCGAGGCACGCGTGGCCGAAGCGGCAGCGCAGGGCGCCAAGCTGGTGCTGCTGCAGGAACTGCACAACGGCCCCTACTTCTGCCAGCATGAGTCGGTTGACGAGTTCGATCTGGCCGAACCGATCCCCGGCCCGAGCACCGAGCGCCTGGGTGCACTGGCGAAGAAGCATGGCGTGGTGCTGGTCGGCTCGCTGTTCGAGCGCCGCGCCGCCGGCCTGTACCACAACACCGCGGTGGTGTTCGAGAAGGACGGCACCCTGCTCGGCAAGTACCGCAAGATGCACATCCCGGACGATCCGGGTTTCTACGAGAAGTTCTACTTCACCCCGGGCGACATCGGCTTCACCCCGATCGACACCTCGGTGGGCCGCCTGGGCGTGCTGGTGTGCTGGGACCAGTGGTATCCGGAGGCGGCGCGCCTGATGGCGCTGGCCGGCGCCGAGCTGCTGCTGTACCCGACCGCCATCGGCTGGGACCCGGACGACGTGCAGGACGAGAAGACCCGCCAGCGCGATGCCTGGGTACTGAGCCACCGCGGCCATGCCGTCGCCAACGGCCTGCCGGTGCTGAGCTGCAACCGCGTCGGCCATGAGGCCTCGCCGCTGGGCGCGTCGGGCATCCAGTTCTGGGGCAACAGCCACGTGCTCGGCCCGCAGGGCGAGTTCCTGGCCGAAGCCGGCACCGATGCCGCTGTGCTGGTATGCGACGTCGACCTGCAGCGCAGCGAGCACGTGCGCCGCATCTGGCCGTTCCTGCGCGATCGCCGCATCGATGCCTACGGCGATCTGCTCAAGCGCTACATCGACTGAACCGGAGCCGCGCATGGCCGTCCTCATCCGTGATGCCGGCCCGGCCGACATCGCCGCGATCACTGCGATCTACGCGGTCGAAGTGACCGACTTCGTCAACACGTACGAGTACGACATTCCGGACTCGGCCGAGATGCTGCGCCGCATGCGCGACATCATCGACCGCGGTTTTCCCTATCTGGTCGCCGAGATCGACGGCCAGGTCGCCGGCTACGCCTACGCCAACACCTATCGCACGCGCATTGCCTACCAGTGGACCGTGGAGAACTCGGTCTATGTCGATGCACGGTTCCAGGGCCAGGGCGTCGGCACCGGCCTGTTGCAGGCGCTGATCGACGCCTGCGTCGCACGTGGCTTCCGGCAGATGGTGGCGGTGATCGGCGAACCGACCAATACCGCTTCGATCAGGCTGCACGAGCGTTTCGGCTTCGAGCTGGTCGGCGTGTTCCGCGGCCTCGGCCGCAAGCACGGCCGTTGGCTGGACACCGTGCAGATGCAACGAGCGCTCGGCGACGGCGCCGATACCGCACCTTCCAATGAATGACTCCATGACCGAAATCCTTCCCGAGACCGGCGACGACCTGTTCGCCGGCCAGCCGGTGCGCGTCGTTGAACGCGACGGCGTGCGCTACACCCTGCTGGGCACCGCCCACGTTTCCCACGCCAGCGTCGAGGCGGTGGAGAAAGCGATCAACAGCGGCCGCTTCGATGCCGTCGCGGTCGAACTGGACCCGCAGCGCCTGCAGGCCCTGAGCGATCCGGACACGTTGGCCAAGCTCGACCTGGTCGAAGTGATCCGCAAGGGTCGCGTTGCCCTGTTCGCCGCCAACCTGGCGCTTTCCGCCTACCAGCGCCGTCTGGCCGAACAGCTCGGCATCGAGCCGGGTGCGGAACTGAAGCGCGCTGTTGAGCTGGGGCGTGAGCGGGGCCTGCCCGTCCACCTGATCGACCGCGAGGTCGGCCTGACCTTCCGCCGCGCCTCGCAGCGGCTGGGCTTCTTCGGCAAGCTGAAGCTGGTTGCGGGCCTGGGCGCCGGCCTGTTCTCATCGGAAGAGGTGGGCGAAAACGAAATCGAGAAGCTCAAGCAGGGCGACATGCTGGAGTCGAGCTTCGGCGAGTTCGCTACCGAGAATCCCGCGCTGTACGACACCATCATCGGCGAGCGTGACCGCTACATGGCCACGCGCCTGCGCGAGGAACACGATCCGCGGCAACGCGAAGTGCTGGCGGTGGTCGGTGCCGGCCATCTGGCAGGACTGGCGCGGTACCTCGAAACGGATACCGATGCACCGGCGCCGTTGCGCGCCGAACTCGAAGCCGTGCCGAAGAAGCGCAACATCCCGTGGTTCACGCTGGGCATTCTCGCCATCGTCATCACCGGCATCGCGGTCGGCTTCTACCGCGGAGGCCTGGGCGTGGGTACTGAACTGCTGGCCACCTGGGCAATGTACACCGGCGGCCTGGCCGGCCTCGGCTGCTTGCTGGCCGGCAGTCACCCGCTGAGCATTCTCACGGCGATCGTGGTCGCCCCGTTCAAGCCATTCCGGCTCAGCATTCCCACCGGCGCGTTCTCGGCGCTGGTCGAGGCACGCCTGCGCAAGCCGGCGTACCAGGATTTCCTGCAGCTGCGCGACGATGCACAGTCGTTGCAGGGCTGGTACCGCAATCGGGTCACGCGCGTGGTGCTGACGTTCATGCTGACCAATCTCGGCAGCATGCTCGGCCTGTGGCTGACCGGGTTCCAGGTGTGGGGCAAGGTGGCAGGTTGATTGCAACGCCCCGCCGGGCATGGCCCGGCGCTACCGCGTGGCGGTGAATTGCAACGCCCGCCGGGCATGGCCCGGCGCTACCACGTAGCCGTGAACTGCAACGCCCCGCCGGGCATGGCCCGCGCTGCCGCGTGGCGGTGAATTGCAACGCCCCGCCGGGCATGGCCCGGCGCTACCGCGAGGCGGTGAATTGCAACGCCCCGCTGGGATGGCCCGCGATACCGGAGGCGGTGATGGTAGCGCCGGGCCATGCCCGGCGAAAAAAAAGGGAGGCCGCCCCACTACGACCGGCCTCCCCACACCACAACACGTTGTCGTTCCCCGTAGTCGGGCAAGCGCGACGCTAGGCGGCCGTTGCCGCCACCTTTTCCAGGCCGCGCGCGCGGCGGATCAGCCGCGCCACGGCATTGCGCAGGTCATCCAGCACCGCGTAGATCGTCGGCAGGAACAGCAGGCTGACCACGGTCGAGAACGCCAGCCCACCGGCGATGGCACGGGCCATCGGCGCGTACTCCGGGCCGTCGCCGAACATCTGCGTGTTGGTCAGCGAGATCGGTACCATCGCCAGGATCGCCGTCCCCATGGTCATCATGATCGGGCGCAGGCGCTCGCGTGAGCCCTCCACCAGGGCCTGGGTACGCCCCATGCCGCTGCGCCGGAGGTTGTTGATGTGCTCGATCATCACGATGCCGTTGTTCACCACCACGCCCATCAGCACCAGGATGCCAATGAAGGACATGATTCCGAACGAGGTGCCGGTGATCCAGAACAGCCAGAACACGCCGAAGATCGAGAACAGCACGCCACTCATGATCGCCGCCGGGAACAGCAGCGATTCGAACACCGCCGCCATCACCACGTAGATCATCACCAGCGCGATGAGCAGGTTGAACACCATCTGCTGCATCGCCTCGTCGTCATTGCCGTAGTCGCCGCCATCGAAGGTGTAGCCATAGCCGGCCGGGAAGCTCATCGGCTTGAGCACGGCCTCGATCGCCTTGCGTCCGTCCGGCGCGGTGATCTTCTCGGCCAGGTTGGCCTTGATCGTCAGCGTGGTCTGCCGGTTGGTGCGGCCGATCTGGGTGGCGGACGAACCGACATCGATGCTGACCAGGCTCAGCAGCGGCACGCTGCGGCCGTCGCCGGTACGCACGCTGAAGCCGGCCAGGTCTTCCGGGCTGCTCTGCTCGGCTCCGGCGAAGCGCACCCAGACCGGCACCTCGTTGTCGCCGCGACGGAACTCGCGCATCGGTGCACCGCGCAATGCCAGGCCGACAAAGCTGGCCACCTGCTCGGCATTGAAGCCGAAGGCGGCGGCACGCTCGCGATCGACGCGCACCTTGAGTTCACCGCCCTTCTCGCCATTGTCGATGCGCACGTCGCGCAGCTCCGCACGCTGGGCCAGCAGGGGCAGCACTTCCTGGCCTATCTCCTGCAGCATGCTGCTGGAATCGCCGATCAACTGCACCTGCACGCCCTGGTTGCCGCCACCGCCATCACCGCCCTGGTTGCCGACGAAGTAGTCGGTGCGCGCGGACTTCGGCAGGCCCTTGCGCAGCTCTTCCTGCAGCGACTTGATGTCCTTGGCGTACTTCTCGTCCAGGGTGACGACCGTCGAGCTGCCTTCCTGCTCGCTGTACCAGGAGTACACCTGCTTGACGTGCAGGCGCTCACGGTTCTCGTCGATCCAGTTCTCCACCCGCGCCACTTCCTCGGACATCTGCCGGTAGGTGTAGGCGCCCTTCCACATGTAGCCGATGAAGATGTCCTTGCCGCCTTCACCACCGAACATGTCCACCTTGGTCAGTTTCATCGGCACCAGGCTGACGGCCACCACCAGCACGATGCCCAGCAGGCTCCAGCCACGATGGTGCAGCGACCAGTCCAGCACCTGCGCGTAGCGCCGCTGCAGGCGCGCGATCAGGCCGGTCTGCGAGTGCACCAGCTTGGGCGTTGCCATGCGTGCGGACAGCATCGGAATCAGGCTGACCGCCACCAGCCACGACGCCAGCAGCGATACCGAAATGGTGATCGCGATCTGTGCCATGAAGATGCTGATGTTGTTGGTCTCGCCGAACAGGTTCGGCACGAACACGATGCAATGGCACAGGGTACCGGCGCTGAGCGCGATGGCGACGTTGCGGGTGCCGATGATCGATGCCAGCCGTGGCTGCCCCGGCATGCGCTCGCGCTCCTGGTAGATGCTCTCCACCACCACCACGGCGTTGTCGACCAGCATGCCCACCGCCAGCAGCAGGCCCATCATGGTCAGGATGTTCAACGTCACCCCGACGAAGTACATGAAGCCCAGGGTGATGGTGAAGCAGATCGGGATGGCCAGCGTCACCATCAGCGTGGACGGCCAGTGGCGCAGGAAGAAGAACAGCACCGTCACCGACAGGATCAAGCCGACCGCACCGGCTTCGGCCAGCTCCAGCAGCGAGGAGGTCACCGCCTTGCCCTGGTTGTCGATGACCTTGATCTGCACATCGCGCATCGAGGCCTGTGCGCGGATCGCTTCGACTTCGGCCAGCGCCGCGCGCGAGACATCGACCAGGTTGGCACTGCGTTCCTTGAAGATGTCCAGGCCCACTGCCGGGTTGCCATCCAGGCGGCGGCCATAGTTCATCCGCGCCGGCTTCAGCCGCACGTCGGCGATGTCACCCAGACGCAGGCCCTTGGCGTTGATCACCAGGTCGCGCAGTTCCTGCAGGTCGGTGATCTCGCCGACCGGTTGCACGCGCACGCGCTGGCCGTTGTCGTCGATCTGCCCGGCCGAGATCGAGAAGTTGAGCGTGCGCAGGCGTTCGCTCAGCTCGTTGATGCTCAGCCCGTGCGCGTTGAGCCGGTTGGGATCGATCGCGATCTCCACTTCATTCGGCGGTGCACCGGTGATGTCCACGCGCGCAACGCCCGGGATGCGCTCGATGCGCCGCTTGAACTCGCGGTCGAGCATGTCATAGGCGGTCGTCAGGTCGGTGGTGCTGGCCAGGCGCACCTTCAGCACCGGCTGGTCGCTGCTGGACCACTTGAACACGTTGTAGCGCTGCAGGTCGTCGGGCAGGTCGCTGCGGATCGCATCGATACGCTCGCGCGCGTCGGAAGCGGCGATGGCGATGTCACGGTCCCAGTCGCTGAACTCGATGAAGATCAGCGCCGCTTCGGAGGTGGCCGAGGAGCGCATGCGCTTGATCCCGGTCATCGTCGCCAGTGACTCTTCCACCGGCCGGATGATGGTCCGCTCCACTTCTTCCGGTGTCGAGCCCGTGTACGGAATCTGCACGAACAGGAACGGCGCGGAGATGTCCGGCAGTGCCTCCAGTGGCAGCCGGAATGAAGCGATCAGGCCGATCACCACCAGCGATACGAAACACATGATGGTGGTGACCGGACGGCGGATGGAGAACTCGGCGACACTCATGCCGGCTCCTCACCGCCGACGCGGCCACCTTCTGCGACCCGCAGTCCGTCGCCGGCGTGCTTGCGGCCGCGCTCGCGGTAGTAGGCATCGCCGCGGCGATCCATCAGGTCGTAGACCACCGGAATCACCAGCAGGGTCAGCAGGGTGGAGACCAGCAGGCCGCCGATCACGGTGATCGCCATCGGCGCACGTACTTCGGCGCCCTCGCCCATCGCCACCGCCAGTGGCAGGAAGCCGAACAGCGTGCACAGGGTGGTCATGATGATCGGACGCAGGCGCGAGCGCGCGCCCTCCACCAGTGCCTCGTGCTTGGCCACGCCGGCCTCGCGCAGCTGGTTGACCTTGTCGATCAGGATGATCGCGTTCTTGGTGACCAGTCCCACCAGCAGGATCAGGCCGATGAACACCACCACCGAGATCGGCTTGCCGGTCAGCATCAGCGCCAGGATCGCGCCGACCAGCGCCAGCGGGATGGTGAACAGGATCACGAACGGATGCAGCAGCGATTCGAACTGCGACGCCATCACCAGGTAGACCAGGAAGATCGCCAGTCCGAAGGCGAAGATCAGCGACGTTGCCGCCTGCGCCAGTTCCTCGCCCTGGCCGCCGATATGCAGGCCGACGCCTGCACCGAGCGGCTGTTCGGCGACCATCTGCTGCACTTCGCGCATGGCGGCGCCCAGATCGATGTCACGCAGGTTGGCCGAGACCACCGCGACGCGGGTCTGATCGGCACGGTGGATCTCGCTCGGACCGGTGGTGGCCACCACGTCGGCCACGGCGTCCAGGGTGACCGGACGGGTGCTGCCCGGGTTGACGATCAAGCGGCGGATGCTCTCCACGCTGGCCCGGTCGCCTTCCTGTGCCCGCACCAGCACGTCGATCTTGCGGTCGCGGAAGCTGTAGCGGGTGGCCACATCGCCGCGCACCTTCTTCACCACGACGTCGGCGATCTGGCGGGTGGTCAGGCCCAGTGCACCGGCGCGCTCCTGGTCGAAGCGGATCTGGATCTCCGGGAAGCCCTCCTCCACCGTCGACTTCACGTCGGCGTAGTGCGCATTGCCGCGCAGCAGGGCAGCCAGCCGCTGGCCGGCCTGCTCCAGCGTGGCCATGTCCTGACCACGCAGTTCGATTTCCAGCGGCGTGGAGAAGCTGAACAGTGCCGGCCGCGCGAAGTCGACCTGCGCGCCGGGGTGCCCGGCCATGGTGCCACGCAGGCGCTCGGTGATGGCCGCTTCGGTGCGGGCATCCCCACCGCCTTCCATCACCACGGTCAGCTTGCCGATGTTCTCGCCGCTCTCGGTCGGGCTTGCGTCCAGCCGGGTACCGCTGCCACTGACGCCGTACAGCGAGGCCACGCCTTCGCCCTTGCCATGCGCCAGCTGCAATTCGCGGACCAGTGCATCGGTCTGCTTCAACGGCGTGCCGGCCGGCAGCTTGACGGTCATCTCGAAGCGGTCCTGGGCCAGCTGCGGGATGAGGTCGGCGCCCAGCATCGGCACCAGCGCCATGGTGGCCGCAAACGCCAGCGCGGCCAGGCCCAGCACCTTGCCGGGGTGCGCCAGCGCGCTCGGCAACAGCCGCAGGTAGCCACGTTCGGCACCCGCATAGGGCTTCATCGCGATATCGCTGGCCTTGCGCATGACCGGACCGATCACGGCGGCAACGCCGCGGCAGGCACGTACCACCAGCCAGGCCAGGGCATAGAAGGTCCAGCGCACCGCAGCGACGAAGCCACGACGGCCGGCTGCAACGGGCTTCTGCCAGCGACGCTCCGGCTGCCACGCCTCGCTGGCGGGCTCCTCGGGGAATGCCAGCGGCGGCCGCCCCTTCAGCGAACTGAGCATCGGAATCAGTGTCATCGACACCAGCAGCGAAATGGCGATGGCGATCGCTACGGTCAGCGCCTGGTCGCGGAACAGCTGGCCGGCGATGCCGTCGACGAACACCAGTGGCAGGAACACCGCGATGGTGGTCAGGGTGGAGGCGACCACCGCCATGCTCACTTCGCGGGTGCCTTCGATCGCGGCCTGCAGGATGCCCAGCCCGCGCTCGCGCGCCTTGGCGATGCTCTCCAGCACCACGATCGAATCGTCCACCACCAGGCCTGTCGCCAGCGCCAGGCCGCCCAGCGACATGACGTTCAGGCTGAGACCCAGCTGGCCCATGAAGAAGAACGTGGCGATGATCGACACCGGCAGCGACAGGCTGATGACGAACGTGCTCCAGCCATCGCGGAGGAACAGGAAGATGATCAGGATCGCCAGCAGGCCGCCGATCACCGCATCCTTCTTGACGTCGCTGATCGCATGCTCGATGAAGCGCGACTGGTCCTCGATGGTGGTCAGCTCGGCATCGCCGGGGAACGTGCCCTTGATCTGCTCCAGGCGCTTGCGCAGCGCTTCGGCGGTGGCGACCGTGTTGGCGTCGCCTTCCTTGTAGATCGCCAGCTCGACCGATTCCTTGCCGCCCAGGCGGATGATCGCTTCGCGCTCCTTGTAGCCCTGGCGCACGGTGGCCACGTCCTTCAACCGGACAGGAATGCCATTGGCAACCACGCTGGAGCCACCGCCGGACGATGCGCTCTGTGCGGCCGAGGCCGCAGCGATGGCCGCAGCCGAACCGGTGGAGGCGGCGATGTTGAACATCTGCTGCAGCGCGGAGTCTGCCGCGCTGCCATTGGACGCCTGGGTGGTGACCAGCAGGTTGCGGATCTCCTCCAGGTCGGCGAACTGGTTGACGGTGCGCACCAGGAATCGCTGCGAGCCCTCTTCCAGCCGGCCGCCGGAGATGTTGATGTTCTCGTCTTTCAGGCGCTTGATGACGGTATCGATCGGCAGATTCAGCTGCGCGAGCTTCTGCTGGTCGATGTCGACCTGGATCTCGTCTTCCAGGCCGCCGCCGACCTTGACCGCCGCCACGCCGGTGACCGGTTCCAGCTTCTTCTTCAGATCCTCGTCGGCGTAGCGGCGCAGGATGGTCAGCTCGCGGATGGCGTCGGCATCGCTGGACGGCGCCGCCTTGCTGGACAGCACCAGGCGCATGATCGGCTCGGTGGACGGATTGAAGCGCAGCAGCACCGGGGCTTTCGCCTCCAGCGGCAGGTTCAGCGCTTCCATCTTGTCGCGCACCTCCAGGCTGGCCTGGTCCATGTTGGTGCCCCAGGCGAACTCCAGCACCACATCGCTCTGGCCGGTGCGCGAGACCGACTTCAGCTTGCGCAGGTTCTTGACCACGCCCACGGCTTCTTCCACCGGCTGGGTGATCAGGGTTTCGATCTCGGTCGGTGCCGCACCGGTGTATTCGGTGCGTACCGTCAGCGTCGGGTAGCTCAGGTCCGGCAGCAGGTTGACCTTGAGGCTGCCCAGCGCAATCAGGCCGAACAGCAGCAGGGTGACCGTGCACATGGCAATGGTGACGCGGCGGCGGGTAGCGAACTCCACCAGGCCGCCGCGCATGCCGGCGGCGCTTTCGCCGTGGGGCGAAGCACCGTGGTCGTGGTCAGGATGGCTCATTGCCGGCTCCCGGCCTTGTCTGCCGGCTTGGCCGAGGCCGTCGCCGTCTTCGCCTTCGGATCAGCGATCACCTGCACGGCGGTTCCGTCGCGCAGCGCGACCTTGCCTGCGGTGACCACCTGGTCTCCGGCCGCCAGGCCATCACGGATCTCCACCCACGGACCCTCGGCGTAACCCAGCTTGACCGGAACGCGTGCGACCTTGCCGTCGCGCACCCGGAACACCGCAGGCTCACCATCGTCGAGCAGCGCCAGGCGCGGCACCACCAAGGCGTCGGCACGCTGGTCGTAATCGATGCGGATCCGGCCGAACATGCCCGGCTGCAGGGAATGGGCAGTGCCGTCGAAGGCACTGACAACACGGAACGTGCCGCTGCCCGAATCCACCACCGGTGCGATGCGATCGACGATGCCGGTGAAGCTCTGGCCCGGCAGTGCATCCGCCGACAGGGTCACCGGCTGGCCGGCACGCAGGGTTGCCAACTCGCGTTCGGGAACGTTGAGGGTGGCTTCCAGGCGCGAGTTGTCGACGATGCGGAAGATCGGCGTGTTGATCTGCACGAAGTTGCCGGTCTTGATCGAGCGCGAGGCGATCACGCCGGAGATCGGTGCGACCACCGTGGTGTACGAGAGCTCCAGCGTGGCCAGGCGATACTGCGCGCGCACGTTTTCCAGATCGAAGCGCAGCTGGTCGACGTCGGCGGCACTGACCATCTGCTGGCCGACCAGCTTCTGTGCGCGCTGGTAGTTGTTCTCGAGCTTGCGCATCTGCGCCTCGCTCTGGGCAACCGCCAGGCGTGCGCGGTCCGGATCGAGCCGCACCAGCGGCTGCCCCGCGCTGACCCGCTGGCCTTCCTCGACCAGCACCGCCAGCGCCACGCCCGAGGTCTTGGCGACCACCTGCGATTCGGCGCGCGGCTCCAGCGCGGCGGTACCGGTGTAACTGGCCGCGACCGCGCGGCGGCTGGCCACCGCGACCTCGACCGGCACGGACTCGACCTTCTTCTCATCCTTGGTTTCGGCGGCCTTGGCCTCGCTGTTGGGGCCCGCGGCGCAACCGCCCAGCATCAGAGTGGTGGAGATCAGCAGGGCGGCGGCGCAGAGTCCGCTGCGGCGGCCATGCAGGAAGATTGGGTGCGACATCGTCAGGTCCCTGGAGGATGCGTGGGCAGGTGTGGTAGCAAAGTAATGCACCACTTCACGGCAACACCATATCCCAAAGGTCATGGTGTCTTCACGCCGCTGGTCGGCCCACCCCCATTTCAGCTAGATGAAACCTGAGGCTATACTCGGGTCGTTCCGTACCCCACGCCGGAACGACCAGACCCGAATCCCCGGAAACGACATCATGCGCCCGCAGCCGCTCGCCGCTTGTCTCGCTCTGGCCGTCCTCCTGCCCCTCGGGGCCGCCGCACAGCCCGCTCCAGCTACCACAACCGCAGCACCCGCCCCGGCACCAGCACCCGCCGCTGCCGCCGCCGCCGCGCCCGCTGGCAATTACGACAATGGCCGGGTGCTGGCCTACACCTGCCAGGGGTGCCATGGCATCACCGGTTACAAGAACGCCTACCCGAGTTACCGGGTACCGAAGATCGGTGGCCAGACCCAGCAGTACCTGACCCAGGCCCTGACCGAGTACCGCCAGGGCAAGCGCCGGCATCCGACGATGCAGGCCCAGTCGATGAGTTTCAGCGAACAGGAGATCGCCGATCTCTCTGTTTACCTGTCCACCGTCAAGTAAGGCCCGCCCATGTCGAAAGCCGCGCATCCACTGCGTCATGCCATCGCCCTGTCCGTCGCCCTGCTGCTGGCGGCCTGCTCGCAGTCACAGGTGGAGAACAGCGAGAAATCCGCCGCCGATCCGGGCCATGCCAGCGGCGAGCACGGCTCTTCATCGTCGGCAGGCCTGCCCAACGGCCGCGAGGCTGCCGGTGAAGCCCGGGCCAAGGTGAAGGGCAAGGCCACCAACCAGAGCTGCATCGATTGCCATGGTGCCGACGGCAACGCCCCGATCGATCCGACCTACCCGAAGCTGGGTGGGCAGTACGGTGATTACCTCGCGCATGCGCTGCAGGCCTACCGTTCCGGCGACCGCCAGCACGCGTTGATGACGCCGCAGGCGACGGACCTGAGCGATCAGGACATCGCCGACCTGGCGGCGTACTTCGGCAGCCGGCCAAGCCAGCTGCGGGATCTGCACGGGGTCAAATAGGATCAGGGCGCCCTGGCGCCCTTGCATCCTTAGCGCCGGGCCCGCGCCCGGCGAATCGCCACACGCCCGCGCTGCGCGCTCGCGGGGCATGGCCCCGCGCTACCCTCGCACCGCGGCTGCATTCCGGTAGCGCCGGGCCATGCCCGGCGGAACACCACAGGCCCGCGCCACCCTCGCACCGCGGTGCATTCCGGTAGCGCCGGGCCATGCCCGGCGGAACACCGCAGGCCCGCGCCACCCTCGCACCGCGGCTGCATTCCGGTAGCGCCGGGCCATGCCCGGCGGAACACCACAGGCCCGCGCCACCCTCGCACCGCGGCTGCATTCCGGTAGCGCCGGGCCATGCCCGGCGGAGCACCGCAGCCCGCGCCACCCTCGCACCGTCAGCGTCGGTGAACGATCAGCCTTCCAGCTCTTCCCAGCGCGCGTACGCGGCGTCCAGTTCGGCCTGCACCCTGGCCAGCTGCTGCGTGTGTGCCGTCACCTCGGCACTGCTGCGGGTGTAGAACGAGGGATCATTCATCGCTGAGGTCAGGCCTTCGACGTCGCCTTCCAGTTTCTCGATCGTCTTCGGCAGCTGCTCCAGTTCACGCGCTTCCTTGTAGCTGAGCTTGCGCTTGGCCGCGGCAGGTTCCGCGGCAGCCACAGGCGCAGCCGCTGCCGCCGGCCTGGCTGCGGCGGGCACTGCTGCCGCTACGGTACTGGCCGCGTAGCGCTGCCAGTCGGTATAGCCCCCGACGTACTCGCCGATCACGCCGTCGCCCTCCATCACCAGCGTGGACGTCACCACGTTGTCGATGAAATCACGATCATGGCTGACCAGCAGCAGCGTGCCGGTGTACTCGCCAAGCAGCTCTTCCAGCAGCTCAAGCGTTTCCACGTCCAGGTCGTTGGTGGGTTCGTCCATCACCAGCAGGTTGGACGGCTGCGCGAACAGCTTGGCCAGCAGCAGGCGGTTGCGCTCGCCACCGGACAGCCGGGTGATCGGCGCACGCGCGCGCTCGGGCGTGAACATGAAGTCCTGCAGATAGGCATGCACGTGCTTGCGCTTGCCGTTGAACTCGAGGAAATCACGGCCTTCGGCCACGTTCTCGATCGCGCTCCAGTCTTCGCGCAACACGGCACGATACTGGTCGAAATAGGCCACCTGCAGGTTGGTGCCGGCGTTGACCTCGCCCTTCTGCGGCTGCAGTTCACCCAGCAGCAGCTTCAACAGGGTGGTCTTGCCGCTGCCGTTGGGGCCGATCAGGCCGATCCGGTCGCCGCGCAGGATGGTGGTGGTGAAGTCGCGGACCATGGTGCGGTCGCCGAACGCGAACGAGATGTCCTTGACGTCGATGACCTTCTTGCCGGAGCTCACGCCCTGCGCCGCTTCCATCCGGACGTTGCCGCTCAGCTCGCGTCGCTGCGACCGTTCGGTGCGCATCGCTTTCAGCCGGCGCACGCGACCTTCATCGCGGGTGCGGCGCGCCTTGATGCCCTGCCGGATCCACACTTCTTCCTGTGCCAGCAGCTTGTCGAAGCGCGCGTTCTCCTGCGCCTGCGCGTTGAGGCGCTCTTCGCGGCGGCGCTCGTAGTTGGCCCAGTCGCCGGGCCAGCTGGTAACCTGGCCGCGATCGATCTCGACGATGCGGGTGGCCAGCGCACGCAGGAAGCGGCGGTCATGGGTGACGAACACCACGCTGCCGCTCCAGCCTTTCAGGAATGCTTCCAGCCAGTCGATGGCTTCGATGTCCAGGTGGTTGGTCGGCTCGTCCAGCAGAAGCAGGTCCGGGCTGGAGACCAGCGCGCGGCCCAGCAGGACGCGGCGCTTCATGCCGCCGGACAGGCGCGCGAACTCCGCATCGCCATCCAGGTCGAGCTTGGTCAGTGTCTCGGCCACGCGCTGGTCCAGACCCCAGCCATTGGCCGCGTCGATCTTGGCCTGCACCCGGCCGAGCGCATCGCCGTCGAACTCGTCGGCATGGCTGAGGTGGTGGAACTCGGCCAGCCACTGGCCCAGCTCACCCAGGCCATCGGCCACCACGTCGAACACCGAGCCGGCCGCGCCGTGCGGCACCTCCTGTTCCAGGCGGGTCACGCGTACGCCCTGCTGGACACGTACTTCGCCATCATCAGGCTTGTGGTCACCGGACAGCAGCTTGAGCAGGGTGGATTTGCCGGCGCCGTTGCGGCCGATCAGGGCGATGCGTTCACCCGGGTCGATCGACAGTTCGGCTTTTTCCAGCAACAACGGGCCGCCGACGCTGAAGTCGACGTTCTGCAGAGTAATCAGAGGCATCCGGATATTGTACGGGTTGGGGGCGCCGGCCGGGCTGCTCCCGGAAATCGATCACCCCACCTCCCCCAGCAACGCCTGCAGACCCGGCAGCCATTGCTTGCCGGGGTGGCGCACCAGCCACAGCGTGCGCTGCAGCGCGGGTAGCGGTGTATCCAGCACACGCAGGCGACCCAGTGCCAGCGGCTCCTCCAATGCGTGACGTGACAGGCAGGCCACGCCGAGGCCGGCAATCGCGGCTTGCTTGATCGCCTCGGTATTGCCCAGCTGCAGGGTCTGCGCGAAGCCGCGCAGATGCGGCAGAAGCGCCTGCTCCACGGCCTCGCGGGTGCCGGAGCCCGGTTCGCGCAGCAGCCATCGCGCCGCGCGCAGATCCTCCAGCGACCAGCGCGCCGCGGCGTCGGCGGCGGCAACGATCACCAGCGGATCCTGCCGCCACGCCGTCACCTGCAACCCCCGCTCGTGGCATGGCCCCTCGATCAGGCCGGCATCCACATCCAGCCGCTGGACGGCGGCGACCACGCCGGCGCTGTTGTCGATGCGCAGATCGACTTCCGCCTGCGGCGCCTGCCGCAACAGGTCGGCGATGCGCGCCGGCAGCAGGTAGTTGCCGATGGTGGTGCTGGCCGCCAGCACCAGCCGCAACGGTGCTCCCTGCGCGGGGTCCCCGCCGGCAGCGAGCTGGCGCTCCAGATCACTGGCATTGACCAGCAGCGCGCGGGCCGGTTCCAGCAGCGCGCGGCCATGGCCGTTCAGCACCAGGCGGCGACCGACACGGTCGAACAGGGGCGTGCCGAAGTGCGCTTCCAGCTCCTGCAGGGCCGCACTGCTGGCCGACTGCGAGAGCGCGATGGCTTGGCCGGCCGCGGATGTCCCCCCGTGGTCGGCGATGGCCACGAATACCTGGAGCTGGCGCAGAGTCAGGCGCACGGAAATTACCCATTTGGCAGGTAAATTCTACTTATATTATTCGTTTTACAGGTCATTGGCGCAGGCGCACGCTTTTCATCGTTCCTCACACCGGTCCCGCGATGAGCACCTCCGCCCCCTCCACCTGGTCCCTGCCCGTTCTCCGGCAGCGCTGGCAGCCGCGCTTGCCGGGCCTGCTGCTGGCAGGCCTGCTCGCCGCGGCATCGCTTCACCTGGCGGACCTGCCATGGCTGCAGGCGCATGGCCTGAGCGCGCTGACCGTAGCGATCGTGGCCGGTATCGTGGTCGGCAATACCCTCTACCCGCGGCTGGCGCCGCGCAGCGCGGCCGGCATCGGCTTTGCCAAGCACTGGCTGCTGCGTGCCGGCATCGTGCTGTACGGCCTGCGCCTGACATTCCAGGACATCGGCCATGTCGGCATCGCCGGCGTGCTGATGGACGTGCTGGTGGTCGCCAGCACATTTGGCCTGGCCTGTTGGCTGGGCATGCGTGTGTTCAGGATGGAACGTGAGGCGGCGATGCTGATCGGCGCCGGCAGTGCCATCTGCGGCGCGGCGGCAGTGATGGCGGCCGAGCCGGTGGTGCGCGGACGTGCGGCACAGGTAACGGTGGCGGTATCGACCGTGGTGGTGTTCGGTACGCTCGCCATGTTCCTGTATCCGGCGCTGTATGCGCTGCTGCAGTCGCACGGTTGGCTGGCGATGGACGCGCAGCAGTACGGCCTGTTCACCGGGGCCACCGTGCACGAAGTGGCGCAGGTGGTGGCCGCCGGCCGTGCCGTGGGTGAAGCGGCTGCCGATACCGCCGTCATCACCAAGATGGTCCGGGTGATGCTGCTCGCGCCCTTCCTGGTCGTGCTGTCGCTCTGGCTGGCACGCGGCAGCAGGGCAACGCCCGAGGGCAGCAAGGCCCGCATCGTGGTGCCGTGGTTCGCGTTCGGTTTCGTCGCCGTGGCCGGCATGAACTCGCTGCAGATGCTGCCCGCCGGGCTTCACGCGGCGCTGGTGCAGCTGGACACGGTGCTGCTGGCGATGGCGATGGCGGCGCTGGGCGTGACCACCCATGTCTCCGCGCTGCGCCAGGCGGGCCTGAAGCCGCTGCTGCTGGCGCTGCTCCTGTTCGCCTGGCTGCTGTTCGGTGGCCTGGCGATCCACCAGGGTGTGCTGGCGATGCTGCACTGAGCGCAGGTCTGCCGATACGGCCGCTGCCCCGGGAGACGGGGACGGCCGCGCGCGCAGGTACAATGCGCCATGACTGACTTCTCGACCCTGCCGCTGAGCCCGGCCCTGCAGCCCGGCCTGGATGCCCTCGGCTACACCACCCTGACCCCTGTGCAGGCCCAGAGCCTGCCCGCCATCCTCGATGGCCGCGACGTGATCGCCCAGGCTCCGACCGGCAGTGGCAAGACCGCTGCGTTCGGCCTGGGGCTGCTGCAGGCGATCGATCCGAGCCTGATCCGCGTACAGGCGCTGGTGCTGTGCCCGACCCGCGAACTGGCCGACCAGGTCGGCAAGCAGATCCGCAAGCTGGCCACCGGCATTCCCAACCTGAAGCTGCTGCTGCTGGTCGGCGGCGTACCGCTGGGACCGCAGCTCGCCTCGCTGGAAGGCCACGACCCGCACGTGGTGGTCGGCACCCCTGGCCGCGTGCAGGAGCTGGCACGCAAGCGCGCGCTGAATCTTGGCGCGGTGCGCACGCTGGTGCTGGACGAAGCCGATCGCATGCTCGACATGGGCTTTGAAGAGCCCATCCGCGAAATCGCCGGACGCACCCACAAGGACCGGCAGAGCCTGCTGTTCTCGGCCACCTTCCCCGACAGCATCCGTGCCATTGCCCGTGACCTGCTGCGCGATGCCGTTGAAGTCACGGTGGAAGGCGCTGACCAGGCGCCGGCCATCCGCCACCTGTTCTGCGAGGTCGAGCCGGCCCATCGGCAGAAGGCGCTGGCCGGCCTGCTGCTCAAGTACGCGCCCGAATCGGCGGTGGTGTTCTGCAACACCCGCAAGGACGTGGACGAGGTCGCCCATTCCCTGCAGCAGTTCGGCTTCTCGGCGCTGGCCCTGCACGGTGACATGGAGCAGCGTGACCGTGAGGAAGTGCTGCTGCTCCTGGCCAACCGCAGCTGCAACGTGCTGGTCGCCAGCGACGTCGCCGCGCGCGGCCTGGACGTGGAAGAGCTGGCGGCAGTGATCAACTACGAACTGCCGACCGATGTCGAAAGCTACCAGCACCGCGTTGGACGTACCGGCCGTGCCGGCGCCAGCGGCCTGGCCATCAGCCTGGTGGCGGGCCGCGAGAAGACCCGCGCCGAAGCGATCGAAGCACAGATGGGGCACGCGCTGGACTGGCAGAAGACGCCGCTGGCGACGTCACGCCCCGCCGAGTTGCCGCAGGCAGCGATGCGCACCCTGCGCATCGACGGTGGCAAGACGGACAAGCTGCGCCCGGGCGACATCCTCGGGGCCTTGACCGGCGACGCCGGCCTGTCGGGCAAGTTCATCGGCAAGATCGCGATCTTCCCGACCCGCTCCTACGTGGCGATCGCGCGCGAGCAGGCCAGCAAGGCCGTGGCGAAACTGGAGGCCGGCAAGATCAAGGGCCGCCGCTTCCGCGTACGGATGATGTAAGGCCCAGCGACAGGTAGCGCCGGGCCATGCCCGGCGACAGTCTCAGAACGGGTAGCGCCGGGCCATGCCTGGCGACAGTCTCAGAACGGGTAGCGCCGGGCCATGCCCGGCGGCAGTCTCAGAACACCAGCTCGGTGTGCAGCGGCAGGTCCGCCTGCCAGCGGGCACGGCCACCCAGGCCATCCAGCTCGACCAGGACGCCGGCACCGACCACGTCCACGCCCAGCCGGCGCACCAGCGACAATGCGGCCACCAGCGTGCCGCCGGTCGCCAGCACGTCATCGATGATCGCCACGCGCGCGCCGGGCGCCAGCGCATCGGCATGCACTTCGATGCAGTCGCTGCGGTACTCCAGTGTGTATTCTTCGCGCAGCACCTGGCCTGGCAGCTTGCCCGGCTTGCGCACCGGCACGAAGCCGACGCCCAGTTCCAGTGCCATCGCGGCACCCAGGATGAAACCACGCGATTCGATACCCACCACCGCGTCCAGCTTCTGGTCGCGCCAGCGGTCGGCCATCGTACGGATGGCATCACGGAAGTCTTCGCCGTGCGCGAGCAGCGGCATGATGTCCTTGAACAGGATGCCGGGCTTGGGGAAGTCGGCGATGTCGCGCAGGCGCGAGGCCCACTGCGGAGCGACGATGGCGTCGGTCATGTCACGTCGGATGTCTGATGGCGGCATAGGGTACCCGTTCCCGGCGCGGCCTGCCTGTTAATGGGCCGGGGACAGGCGCAGCCCTGCCGGGCTCGTCAGGAACTGCAGGACAGCATCGAGCAGCCGGCGCGGTCGTCGGCCCAGGCCGGGCGCCTGCTGGCGAAATGCTCACGTCCGGCTCGTTGGGTGTACGGATCGCGCAGCACGTCCTGCAAGGCGTGTACGCCGCCCATGTCGCCCTGTTCCGCGCGGTCGATCGCTTCCTGCGCCAGCCAGTTGCGCAGCACATACAGCGGATTTGCCGCGCCCATCTTCGCCAGGCGCTCGGCGGCCGGAAGAGGATCCGCCCGCAATCGCGCGGCGTAGTCCTGCAGCCACTGCCGCAGCGGGACCTGCACGGCCTCCTGCCGCTCCCGGTCGTAGTAGACCTCAGCCAGTGCCGCCGGATCGGGCGATGCCGGGTCGATCCGCATCAAGGCGCGCCAGGACAGCGTCATGTCCATGCCACCATCGTGCATCAGCTGCTGCCAGCGCTGGTAGAGCTGCAGATCGGCATCATCGGCAGCCGCCAGGCCAAGCTTGGCCGCCGCGTCGCGACGCGTGCAGGCGGCAAAGGTGGCCTGATAGGCAGCAAGGCCCGCCTGCAACGGCGCGACGTCGGCAAACAAGGGCGACAGCGCCTGCGCCAGCCGCCCCAGATTCCAGTACGCCACCTGCGGCTGCGTTCCGAAGCGGTAGCGACGGCCCTGTGCGTCGGTCGTGTTCGGGGTCCAGTCCGGGTCGAAGTCCTCGACCCAGCCATAGGGGCCATAGTCGAGGGTGAGGCCGAGCACGGAGAGGTTGTCGGTGTTCATTACCCCATGCACGAAACCGACGCGCATCCAGTGGGCGATCATCTCGGCGGTGCGCACCGCGATCTGCGCGAACCAGTCACCGTACAGCGCCTCACCCTGCCCTGCCAGTTCGGGGAAATCACGGGCGATGCAGGCGTCCACCAGTTGCTGCAGCAGTGACGTCTCACCGCGCGAGGCCGGCAGTTCGAACGAACCGAAACGCAGGAACGAGGGCGACACACGGCACACGATCGCGCCGGGCTCGGCTCGCGGACGGCCGTCATAAAACATGTCGCGCACCACGTGCTCGCCGGTACCGACCAGCGACAGCGCGCGCGTGGTCGGTACCCCGAGATGGTGCATGGCCTCACTGCACAGGAATTCACGGATCGACGAGCGCAGCACCGCGCGACCATCGGCGCCACGGGAGTACGGGGTCGGACCTGCCCCCTTCAGCTGCAGCTCCCAGTGCCGGCCATCCGGCGCCACCAGCTCGCCCAGCGAGATCGCCCGCCCATCACCAAGCTGGCCCGCCCAGTGACCGAACTGGTGCCCGCCATAATTGGCGGCCCACGGCTGCATGCCCGGATACAACGCGTTGCCAGCGAATACCTGGGCAAACGTGCCGCTGGACACTTCAGCCGCATCGATACCGAGCAGGGCGGCGACCTCCGGCGACCACGCCAGCAGGGTCGGCGCGGCGACCGGCGTCGGCATCACCGACGACCAGGCCGCCTCGCGGACTTCACGCCGGCGGGGCCCGGCTTCCGGGTCGCCCGGCAGGACGGTCAGCAGACGGTTGTCGAATCGCGGGAAGGGGCTGTCCATGGACCTGACATGGGGATGGACGCCGCCGACCTCAATCGCCGCGCAGTGCCTGCAGCGATCCGCCGTGCGCTTCAGCGCGCTGGTAGGCCGGGCGTTCACCGATGCGCTGGAGAAACGCGCGCAGCGCCGGCTTGTCGTCCAGTCCGCCACCGCGCGCCGCTGCGGCCTGGATCGGGAAGCTCATCTGGATATCGGCCGCGGTGAAGCGCTCACCCGCGAACCACGTGCTCTCGGCCAGGCGGCGCTCCATCCAGTCCAGGTGCAGGCGGCGCTGCGGGCCGACGAAGCTCTGCTCGGCCTTGTCGGCGATGCTGCGGGCGATCGGGCGCACGAAGAACGGCACCGGCGCGTTGCGGATGCGGCTCATCACCAGCGTCAGCAGCAGCGGCGGCATCGCCGAGCCTTCGGCGTAGTGCAGCCAGTAGCGATAGGCCATGCGCTCGGCACCTTCGGCCGGTATCGGCGATGGCGACAACTGCCGCTGCGTGTCGTAGCGGTCAGCCAGGTAATCAAGAATGGCGCCGGATTCGGCCAGCACCTGCTCGCCGTCCTGCAGCACCGGTGATTTCCCCAGCGGATGTACCTGGCGCAGTGCCGGCGGTGCCAGCAGCGTTCTGGGATCGCGCGGGTAACGGCGCAGTTCGTAGTCCAGCCCCAGCTCCTCCAGCATCCACAGCACCCGCAGCGAACGGGAATTCTCGAGGTGATGGACGATGCGCATGAAAGGACTCCTGAGGGGTGCAAGCATCGTAACGCGCCTGCACGCATGCGCCTGTGGATTCGATCCGCGCCTGCTCCCGCCCAGGCAAAAAAAAACGCCGGAAGCTTGCGCTTCCGGCGTTCTGGCTACCCGAGGGCAGCAGACGGATTAGACCGCCTGCACCTGGTCAGCCTGCATACCCTTCTGGCCCTGGACGGCGATGAAGGTGACCTTCTGGCCTTCCTGCAGGGTCTTGAAGCCGGTGCCCTGGATGGCGCGGAAGTGCACGAACAGGTCCGGGCCGCTTTCCGGGGTGATGAAGCCGAAGCCCTTGGCGTCGTTGAACCACTTGACGGTGCCGGTCTGACGTTCAGACATATTTACTAACTCCTGAAACACATGTTGAAAAAAATCGCAGCCACCGGGTATCGGGGCCGAGACTGAGTTGCAGGCGTTGGTAAAGCGGATCGATGAGTGGATCGTGAGATCAACTGCACCAGGCCACGATTCACGGTGACCCTAGCAAACACAGTGGGTCGCACGATACGCGTGTTTTCCCCAAAAAGCGATAGCCCCGGCATTCATCGCCATCCCGCCCCCGCTAGGCGTGGCAAGGGCTGGCAGTCGATCAGGCCCGGATCCGGGGACCCATTCAGGTTTTTCCTACCCTACACTGGGTAAATGACTGAAGCTGAAACCCCGGCTGAACTGCCCCGTCCCCGCATCTGGGTGGACGCAGACGCCTGCCCTGTTGTCATCCGCGACATCCTGTTCCGGGCCGCCGAGCGGGTCGGCCTGGAGCTGACCCTGGTCGCCAACCAGTGGATCCGTACCCCGCCCTCGCGCTGGATCCGCTCCCTCCAGGTGCCGCAGGGCCTGGATGTGGCTGACAGCGCCATCGTCGACCGGGTCGCCGCCGGCGACCTGGTTGTCACCCAGGACATTCCATTGGCCGCGCTGGTGCTCGAGCGAGGCGCGCTGGCCCTGCATCCGCGCGGGGAGCTGTTCACCGCCGACACCATCGCCCAGCGCCTGTCGGTACGCAATTTCATGGAAGAGCTGCGCGGCGCCGGCGTCCAGACAGGGGGCCCGCCTCCCCTGCATGCGCGCGACCGCCAGGCGTTCGGCAGCGCGCTGGACCGCTGGTTGGCCCGGATCCGCGTGGCGCGATGAGGCGGGGCCCGGCTCAATCCACCGCCGGGCCCAGCTGACGTTGGCTGCTGAACATCCGCCGTTCGCCGTTCAGGGGATCGTCGAAGGACAACGCCCGCGCCAGCAGCTGCAGCGGCGCCTGCGCCCCGCGCCCGGCCGGGCGCAGCTGCGGATACAGGTCGTCTCCGATGATGGGCGCGCCCAGCGCCGCCATGTGCACGCGCAGCTGGTGCTTGCGACCGGTTCTCGGCTGCAGGCGGTAGCGCCAGACCGGACCTGTCGCGTCAATCACCTCGATGCGGGTGCTTGCATTCGGCTCGCCCTCCATTTCCCCCATGCGGAAGAACGGCTGTGCCGGACCGATGCGGCTGCGGCGCTCGAACGGGAAGTCCAGCGCCGGCAGCGCCGGGGCCAGCGCTTCGTAGGTCTTGTCGATACGGCGCTCGCGGAACAGGCGCTGGTAGGCATCACGCGACTCCGGTCGCAGCGAGAACAGGACCAGCCCGGCGGTGAGCCGGTCCAGGCGGTGCAACGGTGCCAGCTGCGCGTTGCCGGTCCGCGCCACCAGCCGTGCCAGCAGGGTTTCGCGGACATGGGCGCCTGCCGGGGTCACCGGCAGGAAGTGCGGCTTGTCGACCACCAGCAGATGTCCGTCCTGGTACAGGATCGTCTCGTTGAACGGAATGCGCGGCTCGTCGCTGACCTCGCGGAAATACAGGATTTCCAGTCCCACCTGCCACGGCTGGTCCGCCGCCAGCGCCCTGCCCTGCGCATCCTGCACCCGTCCGCGCGCGAACCGGTCCTGCCACTGCCCGCGGTCGATGCGCGGAAAACGTGCGCACAGGCCGTCCAGCAGGGTCGGCCAATGGCCGGGCGGCAGCTGCAGCCGGCTGGGCAGGGTCATCGCGTCCGCTCCGGCGGCAACAGGAACGGCAAGCGTGCCACCGTTGACGCGCGGCAGACACCCCGGCCACGGACACCCCTGCAGCAAACCTCTATCATTGGCCTCTTTAGTCGACGGATCCCCCATGGCCCTCACCGCCACCATCCGCAAGGCCGAGTTGCAGATCAGCGACATGGATCGCGGCTACTACGCGACCCACAACCTGACCCTGGCCCAGCATCCGTCGGAAACCGACGAGCGCCTGATGGTGCGCCTGCTCGCCTTCGCCCTCAACGCCGACGACCGCCTGGAATTCGGCCGCGGCCTGAGCACGGATGACGAGCCGGACCTGTGGCAGCACGACTACACCGGCGACATCCTGCAGTGGATCGACCTCGGCCATCCCGATGAATCCCGCATCCGCAAGGCCAGCAACCGCAGCCGCCAGGTGCAGGTGATCAACTACGGCGGCAATGCGTCCGACATCTGGTGGGGCAAGCAGGGCAAGGGCCTGGCGCGCTTCGACAACCTCTCGGTGATCGACCTCGATGGCACCTTCGTCGAGCAGTGGGGCCAGCAGATCCAGCGTGCCATGCGCTTCAGCGTGCTGATCCAGGACGGCGAGGTGCAGATCCTCAACGACCAGATCCAGCTCGACATCATCCCCACCTGGCGCAAGCGCGCCAAGGCATGAGTACGACGCGCTGCGACGTCGTGGTGATCGGTGCCGGTGCCGCCGGCCTGATGACCGCGATCACCGCCGGCCGGCGCGGCCGACAGGTGCAGGTGATCGATCACGCCAACAAGATCGGCAAGAAGATCCTGATGTCCGGCGGTGGCCGCTGCAACTTCACCAACACCGGCACCACCCCGGCCAACTTCCTGTCGGCCAACCCGCACTTCTGCAAATCGGCGCTGGCCCGCTATACGCCGTGGCACTTCATCGAGATGGTCGAGCGCCATGCCATCGCCTATCACGAGAAGGAGCTGGGGCAGCTGTTCTGCGACGTCTCGTCCAAGCAGATCGTGAAGATGCTGGTGGACGAGTGCCAGGCAGCCGGTGCGCACATCCGTACCCACTGCAGCGTCGAGCGCATCGAGCACGGGGCGGATGGCTTCCGTGTGCACACCACGCAGGGGATGTTCCACTGCGCCTCGCTGGTGGTCGCCACCGGTGGCCTGTCCATCCCCAGCCTGGGCGCGACCGGCTTCGGCTACGAGATTGCACGCCAGTTCGGGCATGCCGTGCTGCCGACCCGCGCCGGACTCGTGCCGCTGACCCTCAGCGGCAGGCACCAGGAGCGCCTGGCCGACCTGAGCGGTGTCGCCCTGCCGATCGAGGCGCGCTGCAACGGCATGCAGTTCCAGAATTCCATGCTGCTCACCCATCGTGGCGTCAGCGGCCCGGCGATCCTGCAGATCTCCTCCTTCTGGCAACCCGGCGATGCACTGGAACTGGATCTGCTGCCCGGCCAGGATGCCGGCCAGTGGCTGCGACGGATGAAGCAGGAGCGGCCAGCCGCCGAACTGCGCACGGTGCTGGCCGAGGTCCTGCCCAAGCGCCTGGCCCAGCGCCTGTGCGAACACTGGCTGCCGGACCGCCCGGTACGGCAGCTGGATGAGCCCCAGCTGCGCCAGGCTGCGCAACTGCTGGCTGCGTTCCCGCTGGTGGCCAGTGGCACCGAAGGCTACCGCACTGCCGAGGTCACGCTGGGCGGCGTGGACACCGCCGACGTGTCGTCCTCCACGATGGAATCCAAGCGCGTGCCGGGCCTGCATTTCGTCGGCGAAGTGCTGGACGTCACCGGCTGGCTTGGCGGCTACAACTTCCAGTGGGCCTGGGCCAGCGGCCACGCCGCCGGCAGCGTGGTGTGAACCGCATCGCCGTTCGGGGTGCGGGATGCCTGCACGCATGGACGGCTCGCCGTGCATCGTGTATCAAGATCCGCAGATTGGGGAGCAGTACATGCAGAACGCGAACGACATCACCATCCGCCTGCTGATCGTCGACGACAGCGGCGAGAATGCGGAAGCCATCGTCAGCACGCTGCGCAACAGTGGCATCGCCGTGCGCCCCTGGCGCCCGCAGGATTCGGCCGAGCTGTCGCAGGTGCTGGCCAACCAGGCGATCGATCTGGTGCTGGCCTCGCCGTCGCAGGGCATCCCGCTGCCGCTGGTGGCCCAGCACATCGCGGCCAGTGGCAAGGACATCCCGCTGGTGCTGCTGGCCGAGCGCATCGACGAGGATGAGCTGGTCCAGGCCAGCAGCCATGGCATCCGCGCCCTTGCCCTGCGTCAACGACCGGAACATCTGCTGGCAGTGGTCCGCGACCAGTGGGTCGACCTGCAGGCGCGCCGCGGGCTGCGCCGCATCGAGGCACAGATGCGCGAGACCGAGCGCCGCTGCGACGCGCTGATCGCCTCCTCCCGCGAACCCATCGCCTATGTGCACGAAGGCATGCACATCCGCGCCAACGATGCCTATCTGGACATGTTCGGCTACGAGCATTTCGACGACATCGAAGGCATCTCGCTGCTGGACATGGTGGCCGCCCAGCATGTTGATGACTTCAAGCAGCTGCTGAAGAGCCTCAGCCGCGGCGAAGCGCCACCACCGCAGTACCAGCTCGATGCACGCCACCAGGATGGCAGTGCGTTTCCGGCAACGATGGAGTTCACCGCAGCCACCTATGAGGGCGAGTCCTGCCTGCAGGTCGTGTTCCGCCGCCGGATCGAGTTCGACCCGGAACTGGCCCGCGAGGTCGAGGATCTGCGCCAGCGCGACCAGGTCACCGGTCTGCTGAACCGGCCGACCTTCATGCTGCAGGTCGAAAGTGCGGTCGCCCAGGCTGGCCGCAGCGAGGGCCAGTTCGGCCTGCTGCTGGTCGAGCCCGACCACTATGCGCGGCTGATGCCGGATATCGGGCTGGCCTCGGCCGATACCCTCATCGGCGCGCTGGCCTCCCTGCTGGCCGACGTTGCGGGGGAGGACGCCCAGCTGGCGCGCTTCGGCGAGCACAGCTTCGCCGTGCTGCAGGCCGGCCCCTATGCACAGACCGTGGCACTGGCCGAACGCATCCGTGAGGCGTATGCCGCCCATGTGTTCAGCATCGGCGCGCGTTCGGCGACGGTCACCGTGAGCATCGGCGGTGTCCAGGTCGGCGAGAAGATCGCCAGCATCGGCCAGGTCCTGGCGCGTGCGAGCGAGTGCACGCAGGCGGCCGCCGAACTGGGCAATACCTGTCGCATCTTCGATCCGGCCGCGGTCGACCGGGTCGAGGAAGAACGTGTGCAGCGCTGGGTCGGCCGCATCCGCGAAGCCCTGGACGGCGACGGCTTCCAGCTGCATTACCAGCCGGTACTGAACCTGCAGGGCGAGCCACTGGAGCTGTACGAAGCCTACCTGCGACTGGAGCACAACGGTGAACTGCTCAGTCCCACGGCTTTCCTCGGCATCGCCGAGGAACACGGGCTGCTGGCCGAGATCAACCGCTGGGTGGTGTCCAAGGCCATCATGGTGCTGGGGCAGCGTGCGCGCGAAGGCAGCGCCACCCAGATGCTGGTGAAGGTCACCCCAGAATCGTTCGACGACCCGCAGATGATTGCCACCCTGCGCGGTGAACTGAAAGCGCATGGGGTTCCGGGCGAGCGCCTGTGGCTGCATGCGCCGGAAGCGAAGGTGTTCACCCATCTGCGCAGCGCCCAGCAGTTCCTGGCCGCCGTGGCCCCTCTGGGCTGCCGCATCGGGCTGGAACAGTTCGGGTCCGGCCTGGATTCGTTCCAGCTGCTGGCCCACTTCCAGCCGCAGTTCCTCAAGCTGGACCGTGGATTCACCAGCGACCTGGCGGCGACCCGCGAGAACATCGACCGCATCAGCCAGATCACGGCGCGCGCGCAGGAGGCCGGTATCCGCACCATCGCCGAGTTCGTCAGCGATGCCAACTCCATGACGCTGCTGTTCAGTGCAGGCGTGGACTACGTGCAGGGCGACTTCGTCGGTCCGGCGCTGCCGACGATGAGTTTCGACTTCGGGTGATCCCGCGTCGCCGGGCATGGCCCGGCGCTACCAAGGCGCGCCGGGGTAACGCCGGGCATGCACGACGAGCCTGGTAGCGCCGGGCCATGCCCGGCGAGCATAGCGGCACGCCCTATGCGAAAAGGCCGGCTTTCGCCGGCCTTTTCGATCAGGTCATATCGACCAGGTTGTTGATCTTCACATCCGGATCGACGTCGGCCTCGTAGTCGACGCCTTCAACGCCGAAACCGAACAGGCGCAGGAAGTCCGCTTTGTAGCCGGCCAGGTCGCTGATCTCGTACAGGTTCTCGTTGGTCACCTGCGGCCACAGCGCAACCACCTTGCCCTGCACGTCTGCCGCCATTTCCTTGTAGTCGGCACGCAGGCGGCCTTCTTCATCGACCAGCGCGACGGTATGGCCATCGCCATCGACCAGATCGTGGCGCAGGCGGTCGATCGCCACGCCGTCGGCCTTGCCGCCGTAGAGGATGTCGTAGAGCACGTCCAGCTGCTCGATGCAGCCTTCGTGGGTGCCCTTCTCCTTCATCACCTTGAACAGCAGCGACAGGTACAGCGGCATCGTCGGAATGGCCGAGCTGGCCTGGGTGACCACGGCCTTGAGCACCGACACGCGGGCATCGCCGCCGATCTTCGCCAGCTTCTCGCGCAGGCCCAGCACCTTGGTGTCGAGATCCTTCTTGGCAGCGCCGATCGAACCATTCCAGTAGATGGCCTGGGTGATTTCTTCGCCGACGTAGGTGAAGGCGGTGGTGGTGCAGCCATTGGCCAGCACGCCGGCATCGGCCAGCGCGTCGATCCACATCTGCCAGTCTTCACCGCCCATCACTGCGACGGTCCCTGCGATTTCCTCGGGCGTCGCCGGCTGCAAAGTGGTCTCGGTGATCACTTCCTTGTCGGTATCCAGGCCACGCAGCGTGATCGGCTCACCGATCGGCTTCAGCGTGGAACTGATCACTTCACCGGTCTTGGGGTGCTTGCGGCGCGGCGCAGCCAGGCTGTAGACGACCTGGTCGACCTGGCCGAGATCGGCCTTGATCATCTCGATGGTGCGCGCCTTCACTTCATCCGAGAACGCATCACCATTGATGCTCTTGGCATACAGGCCGGCCTCATCAGCATAGCGGTGGAACGCCGCCGAGTTGTACCAGCCCGCCGTGCCCGGCTTGGTCTCGCTGCCGGGACGCTCGAAGAACACGCCCAGGGTCGCCGCACCGCTGCCGAACGCGGCAGTGATACGGGCGGCCAGGCCGTAGCCGGTCGAGGCGCCGATCACCAGCACGCGCTTGGGACCGTTCTGGATCGGCGGGCGGGCGCGGATGTAGTCGATCTGCTGCTTGACGGCGGCGTCGCAGCCGGCCGGATGGGTGGTGACGCAGATGAAGCCGCGGACGCGCGGTTTGATGACCATGGATACCTCGGGTTGGCAGATGCGGCGCGCGGGGCGCTCAGCAGGAATCGGAGGGCGCGCCTGCGCGCGCGAACCGCAGGATCGTAGTGCGCGGGGCACGATTGCACAACCGACGCTGCCGTAGGGTGGTGTTTGTTTTGCAGGGCTGCACCCTGCACCTGCTGCAGGCCGGAGCAACGTCAACGTCAAAGGCTGGCTTGCTGAGGGATGGCGGAGTGGGTCCGGTTGCGGGGGACGCCGTGAATACGTCCCTGTAGGCTCGGTCGCGCCATCCATGGCGCTCACCCCCCCGCAACCGGACCCACCCCGCCTTCGACAGTTTTCCGCGATCTGTCGGGGCAACACTTGGGGTCAGATCCGTTTTCCACAGGAAAACGGATCTGACCCCATTCTGTTTGAAGCCCCCATGGACGGGTTTACGGCGTCCCCGCGCTCCGACACCGCCCCGCCATCCCGCGGAATGCCCCCGTTGATGTTGATGTTGCTCTTGCCTCGGCGGGTGCCGGGTGCAACCCGCCCAACAAAAAACCCCGCTTGCGCGGGGTTCTTCGTGTACTGCGTGCAGCGGAGCTTACGGGCGGCGGGCCAGAGCCTCGATGTCCTTGGCCTTCGGCAGCAGGTCCTGCTTGCTCACGCGCAGGAAGCCGATCGTGAGCATCGGCACCGCGACCAGGATCGACGACATGACCACGATCACCGCACCGATCATGTGCGTTTCGGCCAGGCCTTCCATCGAGCTGCCGCCGTACAGGTACAGGGCCAGTGCGGACAGGAAGAACATCACCGCGGTGATCACCGTACGCGACAGCGTCTGGTTGATCGAACGGTTCAGCACTTCCATCGGCTCCACGCGCAGGCTGCGGAAGTTCTCGCGGACGCGGTCGAACACCACGATGATGTCGTTGATCGCAAAGCCCATCACCGACAGCAGGCCCGCCAGCACCGTCAGGTCGAACTCGCGGCCCAGCAGGGACACGTAGGCCACCGTCACGATCAGGTCGAACATGGCCACGATGCTGGCGGTGACCGCGAACTTCCATTCAAAGCGGACGGCGATGTAGATCAGGAAGCCGGCCAGCATGAAGATGGTGGCGTACAGGCCGTTCATCGCCAGGTCCTTGCCGATCTGCGGGCCGACGAATGCGGTGCTCAGCACCGTCGCCTGGTTGTCGGCCGAGGACAGCACCTTGACCACGGCCGCGGCCGTGGCCGCGTCCTCGGCGGCGGAATCGCCGGTACCCGGGGCGTGCTCACCTTGCGGTGCCAGGCGGATCAGCAGGTCGGTATTGCCACCGACGCTCTGCACCTGGGCGCCATCGAAGCCGTTTTCCTCAAGCTTGGTGCGGACCTGCTCGACGTCCACCGGGCGCTCGAAGCGGGCTTCGATCAGGGTGCCGCCGGTGAAGTCCAGGGCATAGTTGAAGCCCTTGAAGCCGATGATGGCGATCGATGCCAGGAACACGATGATCGTGACGACCATGGCGACATGGCGCCACCGCATGAAGTCGATCTTGGTGTCGTTCGGGAGGATGTGCAGCGGAAACAGTTTCATGTGCGTGTCGTCCCGTCAGATGGCCACGTTCTGGAGCTTCTTGCGGCGGCCGTAGATCAGCGTCGCCAGCGCGCGCGACACGGTGATCGCGGTGAACATGGAGGCGAAAATACCGATGATCATGGTCAGCGCGAAGCCCTTCAGCGGACCGGTACCGAATGCGAACAGTGCCACGCCGACGATCAGGCCGGTCAGGTTGGCGTCGAGGATGGTGCCGGAAGCGCGCTCGTAACCGGTCACGATCGCGGTCTTGCCCGGAACACCGGCCCGCAGTTCTTCACGGATACGCTCGTTGATCAGCACGTTGGCGTCGACCGACAGGCCGACCGACAGCGCCAGGCCCGCGAAGCCCGGCAGGGTCATGGTCGCGCCGAACAACGACATCACCGCCACCACGATCAGCAGGTTGAACAGCATCGCCGCCGAGGTGATGATGCCGAACATGCGGTAGTAGACGCTGAAGAACACCAGGGTGAACAGGAAGGCGAAGACCACGGCGCGCATGCCGTTCTTGACGTTCTCGGCACCCAGGCTCGGGCCGACCACGCGCTCTTCGACGAAGTCCATCGGCGCAGCCAGCGAGCCGGACTTCAGCAGCTTGGCCAGGTCTTCGGCTTCCTTCTTCTGCAGGCCGGTGGTCTGGAAGTTCTTGCCGAACACGCCATTGATGTTGGCCACCGAGATCACTTCCTCGTTGACCTTGAAGCCCCGCACTTCCTGGCCGTCGACCACGGTCACGGTCGGCACGCGTTCGGTGTACACCACCGCCATCGGCTTGTTCACGTTGGCGCTGGTGAAGTCGAACATGCGCTGGCCGCCGACGTTGTTCAGCGTCACGCTGACCGCCGGGGCGCCACTGTTGGCGTCGGTCACCGCCTGCGCAGCCACCATCTGGTCGCCGGTGACGATCACGCGCTTGTTCAGCAGGATCGGGCCACGGCCGTCACGCTGCTGGTAGACCTTGGCCTCCGGCGGGATGCGGCCCGCGTTGATGGCGTCCTGCGCGTTGCCCTCGACCACCGCACGGTATTCCAGGGTGGCGGTCGCACCGATCATGCGCTTGGCTTCGGCCGTGTCCTGCACGCCGGGCAGCTGCACCACGACGCGGTCGGCGCCCTGGCGCTGGATGATCGGCTCGGCCACGCCCAGCTGGTTCACGCGGTTGCGCAGGGTATTGATGTTCTGCTCGATGGCGCCGTTGGCGATCTGCGTGATCTCGGCCTCCGGCACGGTCACCGTGATGCGGCTGCCGCTGACGTCGTAACCGAGGGTCGGCTGCGCCTTGAGCAGGGCCGTGCGAGCGCGCTGCGCGGCGTCATCACCGGCGGACGGGCTCAGGTTGGCCACGATGCTGTTGTCGGCGCGACGCTCGACCGACTGGTAGGGAATGCGCGCCTCGCGCAGGGTGCTGCGCACGTCTTCGGTGTAGGCATCCAGGCGCTTGTCCAGCGCGGCCTTCTGATCCACCTGCAGCACGAAGTGCACGCCGCCCTGCAGGTCCAGGCCCAGCGTCATCGGACGACCGCCAAGATTGGCCAGCCAGTCCGGAACGGTGGATGCCAGGTTCAGCGCGACCGTGTAGTTCTCACCCACGCTGTCGCGCAGCAGGTCGCTTGCCGCGGCCTGGGTCTTGAGGTCCGGCAGGCGGACGATCAGGCTCTCGCCTTCCTTCTCCGCGCCGAGGCTGGCGATGCCGGCCTTCTTCAGGTCAGCCACCACACGGTCGCGGAGGGCGTCGTCGATCTGTCCGCCACGGTTGGCGGTGATCTGGACGGCCGCGTCCTTCTGGTAGATGTTGGGCAGCGCATACAGCGTACTGAGCGCAAGTACGATCAGGATGACGACGTACTTCCAGCGTGGAAATTCGAGCATTGCTTGGGTCCCGCGCGGCGCCATCCCCGGCGCCGCGGTTGTGCATCGGAAAGGGAGTGGCTTACTGGGCCGACTTCAGGGTACCGGCCGGCAGCACGTTGCCGACAGCGCCCTTCTGCACGCGGATGCGCACGTTCTCGGCCACTTCCAGGGTAACGAAGTTGTCGCCGATGTCGGTGACCACGCCGGCGATGCCACCGTTGGTCAGCACTTCGTCGCCCCGCTTGATCTTCTCCAGCATGGCCTTGTGCTCCTTCTGCCGCTTCATCTGCGGGCGGATCATCAGGAAGTACATGATGGCGATCAGGATGATCGGGAACAGCAGCGTGGTCAGGCCCATGCCCTGCGGTTGGCCACCGGCGGCCTGGGCGTGGGCGGCGGGAATCAGGAAGGCAAGCAGGTTCATCTTTGGTCCTTTGGTTGGGCGGCGCTCCGGCCCTTTCACGGGCGCGGGGTGTCGACCGCGGATCTGGGTCAGCCTTGAAGTATGCCATGGCCCCGGACGTTCGTCCCCGGGCCGTTCGACAGGGGGGGGCGCCGGGTTACAGCGGCGGCGGGACCGCTCCGCGTGCCGCATAGAAGGACTCGCGGAAGGCCTGGAAGGTTCCCGCCTCGATCGCCGCCCGGATGTCGGCCATCAGCTTCTCGTAGTAGAACAGGTTGTGCAGGGTGCCCAGCATCGGCGCCAGCATCTCGTTGCAGCGGTCCAGGTGGCGCAGGTACGAGCGGGTGTAGCCGCCGGTACAGGCCACGCAGCCGCAGCCCGGTTCGATCGGGTCCATGTCCCGCGCATACTGCGAATTGCGGATGCGGACGGTACCGAACGAGGTGAAGTAATGACCGTTGCGTGCGTTGCGGGTCGGCATCACGCAGTCGAACATGTCCACGCCGCGTGCGACACCCTCGACCAGGTCTTCCGGCCGGCCCACGCCCATCAGGTAGCGCGGGCGGTCGCCCGGCAGCTCCGGATCCAGGTGGTCGAGCATGGCGTTGCGCTCGCGCTCCGGCTCGCCCACGGCCAGGCCGCCGATGGCATAGCCATCGAAGCCGATCGCCTGCAGGGCCTCGGCCGAGCGGCTGCGCAGGTCGGTATGCACCCCACCCTGGACGATCCCGAACAGGGCCGCATCGTTGCCGAGCTCGTCATGCGCGTTGCGGCTGCGCTGGGCCCAGCGCAGGCTCAGCTCCATCGACCGGCGGGCGACGTCCTCGGTGGCCGGGTACGGGGTGCACTCGTCGAAGATCATCACCACGTCCGAATCGAGCACCTTCTGGATCTTCATGCTCTCTTCCGGGCCGAGGAACACCCTGGCCCCGTCGGTCGGCGAAGCGAAGGTCACGCCCTGTTCGGTGATCTTGCGGCGGTGGGCCAGCGAGAACACCTGGAAACCGCCGGAATCGGTCAGGATCGGGCCGTCCCAGCGGCAGAAGCCATGCAGGCCGCCGTGGTCGGCGATGATGTCCAGGCCCGGACGCAGGTACAGATGGAAGGTGTTGCCAAGGATGATCTCGGCCCCCAGCGCGCGCACCTGGTCCGGCAGGATGCCCTTGACCGAGCCATAGGTTCCCACCGGCATGAAGGCGGGCGTTTCCACCGTGCCACGCGGGAAGGTCAGGCGGCCGCGACGGGCACGGCCGTCGCGGGTCTTGAGCTGGAACTGCAGTCGGGACATGGAGCGGTCGTTCAGGCAAATAGTTGCCTATTGTCTCCCAAGAAGGCCGCTGCCGGTAGCGCCGGGCCATGCCCGGCGACCGTCGCACCGCCCCCCCCTCTCCGCCGGGCATGGCCCGGCGCTACCGTTATCGTCCCTGCGGGAACAGCAGCATCGCGTCGCCGTAACTGAAGAAGCGATAGCGCTGCTGGATCGCGTGCTGATAGGCCTCGAACACCCGCTCCTTGCCGGCAAAGGCCGAAATCATCATCAACAGGGTGCTTTCCGGCAGATGGAAATTGGTCACCATCGCGTCAACGCTGCGGATCCGATAGCCCGGGGTGATGAAGATCTGCGTCTCGCCGGCGAACGGCAGCAGTTCGCCGTCACGCATCGCACTTTCCAGCGCGCGCACCACGGTGGTGCCGACACCGATCACGCGCCCGCCCGCAGCACGGGTCCGCCGCACCTGCTGCACCAGCTCGGCGCCCACGTTGAGCCACTCGCGGTGCATCACGTGGTCCTTCAGGTCATCGGCACGCACCGGCTGGAAGGTGCCTGCCCCTACGTGCAGGGTGACGTGGCCGAACTCCACGCCCTTGTCCTCCAGCGCCGCCAGCAGCGGCTCATCGAAATGCAGGCCGGCGGTCGGTGCCGCCACCGCACCCACCTCCCGCGCGAACACGGTCTGGTAGCGCTCGCGGTCGTCCACGCCCGGCTCGCGCTGGATGTAGGGCGGCAGCGGCAGGCGACCGGCGTGCAGCAGCCACTGCTCCAGTGCCTCGGGCACATGGAACTGCAGCACATAGAACTCGCCGTCGCGGCCCAGCACTTCGGCTTCGCCACCAGCATCGAGTGCGATGCGGCTGCCGGCCTTGGGCGACTTGCTGGCGCCGACCTGGGCACGCGCCTGCTGGCCGCCGAGCAGGCGCTCGATCAGGATCTCGACCCGCCCACCGCTGGCCTTCTGCCCGAACAGGCGCGCCGGGATCACGCGCGTATCGTTGAACACCAGCAGGTCGCCCGGCTGCAGCAGCGAGGGCAGATCACGCACCTGCAGGTCGGTGAAGGCGGCAGGGGCCGGAGGCACCAGCAGCAGACGGCTGGCGGAACGTTCGGCCAGCGGCGCCTGCGCGATCAGTTCGGCCGGCAGGTCGTAGTGGAAATCGGACTTCTTCAAGGCAGTGGGCGGCAACAGGTCGACAATGGCGCGCATTGTACGGCCAGCGTCTGCGAGCCGGCGTGGTCCGCGGCGAACGTCGCGCAAAATGCTGCTATGCAACAGGTTTCTGCGGGGTTATCGCGCAAAAAAACAAGTGCTAGCATCGAGATGGAAGTCCGCTGCACGAGGCCGCCCAGCGCGCGTGATGACGCGCGTTTTGCTTTTTGATGGCCCGTGCGCCCCATTGTTTCAGGAGATCTGCAATGAGCTTCATCGAACGCCTCGCCCCCCTGCGCAGCCAGCCCGGCACCCGCCTCACCACCGGCCTGGACGACGCCACCCTGACCACCCTGTCCGTCCGCCATCCGCAGCTGGTGGCCGCGGTCGAGGCCGCCGCCGCGGAGTTCGCCCGTGTGCAGGGCGAACTGGGGCCGTTGCTGGCGCAGGACGAACAGGCACAGATCGATGCCATGCAGGACGGGTTCGTCAATTTCTACGCCGACGACGCCGTTACGCCCTATGTGGCGCTGGCCGCGCGCGGCCCGTGGGTGGTCACCCTCAAGGGGGCGGTGCTGTATGACGCTGGCGGCTACGGCATGCTCGGCTTCGGTCATACCCCCGACACGGTCCTGGAGGCGATGGCCCGACCGCAGGTGATGGCCAACATCATGACCCCCAGCCTGTCACAGCAGCGCTTCATCACCGCCCTTCGCGCCGAGATCGGCCACCGTCGTGGCAGCTGCCCGTTCGCCCGTTTCATGTGCCTGAACTCCGGCTCGGAAGCGGTCGGGCTGGCCGCACGCATCGCCGACGTCAACGCCAAGCTGCAGACCGACCCGGGTGCGCGCCACGCCGGCGCCGCGATCAAGCGCGTGGTGGTCAAGGGCAGCTTCCATGGCCGCACCGACCGGCCGGCGCTGTACTCCGATTCCAGCCGCAAGAGCTACATGCAGCATCTGGCCAGCTACCGTGGCGAGGATTCGGTGATCACCGTGGCGCCGTACGATGAAGCCGGCCTGCGCGCGGTGTTCGAGGACGCCGCCCGCAACAAGTGGTTCATCGAGGCGGTGTTCCTGGAGCCGGTCATGGGCGAAGGCGATCCGGGCCGCTCGGTACCGCCGTCGTTCTATGCCCTGGCCCGCGAACTGACCCGCGCGCACGGCAGCCTGCTGCTGCTCGATTCGATCCAGGCCGGCCTGCGCGCACATGGCGTGCTGTCGGTGGTTGACTACCCGGGCTTCGAAGGCCTGGATCCGCCGGACATGGAAACCTACTCGAAGGCACTGAACGCGGCCCAGTACCCGCTGTCGGTGCTGGCGGTGACCGAGCATGCCGCACAGCTGTACCGCAAGGGCATCTACGGCAACACCATGACCAGCAACCCGCGTGCGCTGGACGTGGCCTGCGCGACGCTGGCCCAGCTGACCCCGCAGGTGCGCGCCAACATCGCCGAGCGCGGCGCCGAAGCCGTGCGCAAGCTGGAACAGCTCAAGGGAGAGCTTGGCGGGCTGATCACCAAGGTACAGGGTACCGGCCTGCTGTTCTCGTGCGAGCTGGCGCCGCAGTTCAAGTGCTACGGCAGTGGTTCCACCGAAGAATGGCTGCGCCGGCATGGCATCAACGTGATCCATGGCGGCGAGAACTCGCTGCGCTTCACGCCCCACTTCGGCATGGACAGCGAAGAGCTGGATCTGCTGGTGGGCATGGTCGGCCGCGCCCTGCGCGAGGGCCCGCGCCGTGAGCAGGCTGCGGCGGCGTAAGCGCCCGCTTCGGTAGAGCCGAAGGCAGCGGCCGGAGCCGCTGCCAACGTCGCTGGCGACGGCCCGAAGGTGCCGGTCAGGACGACCGGCATAGCCTTGCTCGGCTGCCGCCTTTGCCGCGATCTGAACGAAGAGCAGCCGGGCATGGCCCGGCTCTACAGAAGGCGCGATAATCCACCGGCACCCCGCCCGCAACCGCTGACCCGGTTGCCGGCGGGGCGTTTTCGTTTCCGCACCAAGAGACAGCCCCCATGAAGTCGATCTGTGTGTACTGTGGTTCCAACGCGGGCAGCAAGCCTGCCTATACCGAACGCGCCATCGCGCTGGGAGACCGCATCGCCCGTGATGGCATGCGCCTGGTCTACGGTGGCGGCAACGTCGGTCTGATGGGAACCGTGGCCAATGCCGTGCTCGCGGCCGGCGGCGAGGTCACCGGCGTGATTCCCCGCCAGCTGGCCGACTGGGAAGTGGCCCATCGCGGCCTGACCGAGCTGGAGATCGTCGGCTCGATGCACGAACGCAAGTCGCGCATGTTCGACCTGGCCGACGGCTTCGTCGCCCTGCCCGGCGGCTTCGGCACCATGGAGGAGATCTTCGAAATGCTGACCTGGCGCCAGCTGGGCATCGGCAACAAGCCCTGTGCATTCCTGGACGTGGACGGCTTCTATGCGCCGCTGATCGGCATGATCGATCGCATGGTGGATGAGCGTTTCCTGCACCCGGACCAGCGCCAGGACCTGTGGTACGGCTCGGACATCGAGCAGATGCTGGAGTGGATGAAGAACTACCAGCCGGCACAGGCCTCCAAGTGGATCGACGAGAAGCGCCGCGCCGCCCTGCGTTGATCGTCCGCCGCGTGGCGTCTCAGGGCGCCACGTCGGCCCAGGGAGCCGGCCGTCCCAGCAGGTAGCCCTGTCCGTAATCGCAGCCCAGTTCGCGCAGCGTCTGCCGCTGGGCTTCGGTTTCGATGCCTTCGCCGATGGTTTCGATGCCCAGCGTGCGCGCCAGCGACAGCACGCCCTGTACCAGCGCGCGGGTGCTCTGCACTTCCGGGCCATGCAGGCCGGCAATGAAGCTCTGGTCGATCTTCAGCGTGCTGATCGGGAAGCGGTGCAGGTACGACAACGCCGAGAAGCCAGTGCCGAAGTCGTCCAGCTGCACCTGGATACCGCGCTCGCGCAGTCCCTGCAGGATGTGCAGCGTGTGTGGGCCGTCATCCAGCAGCGCGACCTCGGTGATCTCCAGGCGCAACCGGCGTGGATCGGCCCCACAGGCGTCGAGCAGGCCGAACAGGCGCGCACTGAAACCGGCCGAACGGAAATGCCGCGGCGACACGTTCACCGACACATAGCCCTGCCCGCCCGCGGCCAGGCCGGCGATGACCTGTTCGTAGATCAGCCAGTCGACCTGTTCGATCAACCCGCTCTCCTCACCCAGCTCCAGGAACGCGCCCGGCAACAGCAGGCCACGCCGTTCGTGCCGCCAGCGCAGCAGCGCTTCGTGGCCCACCACTTCGCCGTCGGACAGGCGCACGATCGGCTGGTAGAACGGCACGAAATCCCGGTTGTTGATCGCCCGCCGCAGATCGGCTTCCAGATCGAGGCTGCGCATGGCCTGCTCGCGCATGTCCTCGTCGAAGATCGCACAGCGGTCATGCCCCTGCGCCTTGGCCCGGTACATGGCGGCGTCGGCATCGCGCAGAAGTTCTTCTCCGGTCCGGTAACGCGGATTCCACAGGGCGATGCCGAGGCTGCCGGACGGGAACAGCTCGCGCCCGGCGATCCACATCGACTCCTGCAATGCCAACAGCAGGCGCTGGCCGAAATCCAGGGCCTGCGCCAGGCCCAGCGGGCACTGCAGCAGCACCGCGAACTCATCACCGCCCAGGCGCGCCACCACGTCGTCGGGGCCCGCCATCGACACGATGCGCTTGGCCACTTCCACCAGCATGCGATCGCCGGCCGCGTGGCCGATGCTGTCGTTGACCAGCTTGAAACGGTCCAGGTCCAGGAACAGCACCGCGAACACCGGGCCGTCTTCCTGCCTGGCCAGTACCAGCGCATCCTGCAGCCGGTCCAGCAGGTGCAGGCGGTTGGGCAGCCCGGTCAGCGCGTCGTGCATGGCCTGGTGGGTCAGCCGCTGCTCGGCACGCAGGCGTTCGCCGATCTGGCCCAACAGCTTTTCGTTGACCTCAGCCAGTTCACGCGTGCGTTCGTCCACGCGCTTCTCCAGCTCGGCATGCGCCGAACGCAGGCGCTGCTGGTCGCGCTGGCGGGCCAGTCCAGTGCCGATGTTCTGCGCGACGAAGGTCAGCAAGCGCTGGTCGTGGATGCTGAAGGCACGCTGCTCGCTGTAGCTCTGCACCACGATCGCGCCAACCACTTCGTCATCGCGCAGCAGTGGCACACCCAGCCAGCACAGCGAGCGCGCGCCGGATTCACGCACCTCGCCACTGGCGCGCAGCGAGTCGATCTGCGCGCGGGAGGCCAACAGCGGCTGGCGGTTGCGTACCACGTATTCGGTCAGGCCACGACTGAACGCGCGCGGGGCGCGGCTGGCGTGGCGTTCATCCACCGAGTAGACGAAATCCAGTCCATCACCCGCCTCGTTGACCAGCGCGATGTAGAAATTGCGTGCGTCGAGCAGTCGGCCGACCACGCCATGCACCTGGCCGTAGAACTGCTCCAGGCTCTCGGCGGACATCGCCATCTCTGCAATGTCGTACAGCGCGATCTGCAGCTGCTCGGCACGACGACGCTCGGCCACTTCGTCCTGCAGGCTGTGGTTGGCACGCTGCAGCTCCTGCGTGCGCAGTTCCACCTGCTGCTCGAGCCGCACTTGGGCCTGGCGCCGGTCCATCGCGGTCTGTACGTGCTGGGCAACGAAACCCAGCAGTGCACGCTCGGCCTCGCCATAGCGGTCTGCCTGCTCGTAGCTCTGCACCACAATGGCACCGCACACGCGGCCATCGCGCAGCATCGGCACGCCCAGCCAGTCCAGGCTCTCGGGGCCGCGAAGCGGGTCATGCTCCTGGCCGACCTCGCGGGCCAGCAGTTCCCGCGAAGGTCCGCTCAGGGGCCTGCCACGGTGCAGCAGCGCCACCGTCAGGCTGCGCGGCATTCCGCTGGCGTCGAAGCTCTGCGCCGGATCGGCGACGAAATCATCCACCTGGTCGGCGAAGTACAGGAACCTGATCTGGTCGTGGAGGTCATCGTATTCGACGATGTAACAGTTTTCCGCGTACATCAGCGTGCCCAGCACGCCGTGCACGCGGCGCAGCATCTGCTCCATCTCCAGGTCGGCGCCGGCAAGATCGGCAATCTGGAACAGCGCCTGCTGCAGCCGTTCGGCCTCTTCCAGCGCCTTGATCTGTCCGGCCTGGCGGCCCCGCTGAAGGGCCAGTTCCATGGCCTGGCGGGCCAGACCCCACCACGCGGACGGAGGCGCCGCGCCTTCCACCACCAGGTACAGGCGGGCACCATCATGATCCCAACCGTGGCGGCCATCACCGGCACCCGGCGCCACGCCGTCGGCCGCGACCGGCGGTATCGGCCAGATGGCGTCACCGCGCCCCAGCTGGGGATCGTCCCAGCCGACCCGGACCACCGCCGATTCCGGCAGCAGCGCATGCAGCGCGCGCACGAGTTCCGTACTCAGCACGGCCTCGTGTGATGGCGTTTGCGCAGGTTCAGCGTGCGTGGACAAATGACAATCTCTTGGCGCCGTCTGTGCGTCGCCTCCCCTGAGCCGCCGAGCATAGCGCGCCACCGGGGGGGCAATGGAAGCCCGGCAACCCCGAATCGTGCGCCTGTTCGTTATTCCTGGCGTCCGCACCCCGTTCCGAGCCATGAACCTCGCCCTGTCCGCCCCCGCACCCCGCTATGCGCCATCGTCGGCAGGCCTTAACCTGTACCGCGTGGAAGCCAGCGCCCTGCCAACCGATGAAGCCCTGATGCTCGCCTGGGCCGGCGGCGACCTGCACGCGTTCGAGAGCCTGTATGCGCGCCATCGCAAGCGCCTGTTCGGCTTCCTGCTGCGCCAACTGCGCGATACCTCCCTGGCCGAGGAGATCTTCCAGGACGTCTGGCAACGGGTGATCAGCGCCCGGGCCGGCTGGCAGCCGGATGCCGCCTTCAGCACATGGCTGTTCCGCATCGCGCACAACCGGCTCAACGATCACTGGCGCGCCGCACGCCACCGCCCGGCGGCGCCGGCCGATGCCGAGCTGCGTCTGGCCGCGCTGGAAGACGGGCAGACCCCGGAAGCAGAGCTTTCCGAATTCGAGCAGCGTCGCCGCATCCAGCGCGCGATGGAAGAACTGCCGCTGGAGCAGCGCGAAGTGCTGCAGCTGCGGCTGGATCAGGAACTGAGCCTGGAGGAGATCGGCCAGATCACCGGCGTAGGCCGGGAAACCGTGAAATCGCGGCTGCGCTATGCGATGGACAAGCTGCGTGCGGGACTGAACGCATGAACCGAGACGAACCCCTGACGCCTGAAGAGCGCGAGCTGGCGCGCCTGCTCGGCCGTCGTGTCGAACAGGCGCCTCCGGCGGCGCTGGATGCCACGATCCTGGCGGCCGCCCGTGCGGCGGTGCAGGCACCACCGGCCGATGCGCCCGACGCGGGCAGCGTGCGTGCACGGCGGCCGCGCCGGCACTGGCCTGCGGTGTTCGGCGTTGCTGCATCGATGGTATTCGCCATCGGCATCGCCTGGCAGCTGCGCCCGGAACCGCCCGCGGTCCCGGCTCACGATGCGCAGGTCACCGCGCCGCCCATCGCCGACGAGGTCGCTGCCGAAGTAGCCGCGCAGCCTGCCGAGGACCATACCCGGCCTTCCCCTGCCGAGCCGGGTATCGCGAGTGCGCCGCCGGTACCTCCGGCCCCACCGGCACCGGTAGCGGCACCCAGGCCCGCCGCGCCGGTCCGATCCTCCGCACCGCAAGCGTCGGCACCGACAGTGGCGGCACGAGCGAAGGCGGCGGCTCAAGCCACCGAGCGCGCCGCCGCCGACACCGCGGCTCCGCCGCCGGCTGCCGAGCCTCCGGCCGCCGTGGCCTATTCGGCACCGCTGCCTGCTGCGGCACCTGCGTCGCCGTCGCTGGAAGCGCGCGACGCCGTTGCCCCCCTGTCCGGCGCGATGGAGGCCGCCCCGGCCAGCGCGGGACAGCGCGGTGACACCGCCACACTCAAGCAGGCCGCACCGCTCCGCAGCGCACCGGGCGTGATGCGTCGCGGCAGCGATGCCGCGCTCAGCGCTACGGCCGTGCAGGCCGAGGTGACCGCCGATGCCCAGCTGCCCCGCCGGCAGTGGCTGCAGAAGATCCGCGAACGTCGCGACGAAGGCCAACGCGACATCGCCCGTGCCAGTCTCGAGCGCTACGTGCAGCAGTATCCGGAGTCGCGGCTGCCACGCGACCTGCGTCCTCTGCTGGACGACTGAAGCACGGCGGCGGCAACCCCGTAGAATGAGGGGAATGCCCGATACCCTCGCCCAGCCCGTCAGCCACACGCTGGAAGTCAAGCACAGCCGCTTCGTCGCCCATGCCGCGCCCATCGATGGTGCGGCGGCGGCGATGTCGTTCCTGCAGCGGGTGATGGTGGCCGACGCCACGCACAACTGCTGGGCCTACCGGCATGGACAGGAGTATCGCTCCAGCGATGATGGCGAGCCGGCGGGTACTGCCGGCCGGCCGATCCTGGCCGCCATCGATGGCCAGGGCTTCGATCGGGTCATGGTGGTGGTGATCCGCTGGTACGGGGGTATCAAGCTCGGCGCCGGTGGCCTGGTCCGCGCCTACGGCGGTACTGCCGCCGAGTGTCTGCGCACGGCACCGCGGCTGCCGCTGGTGGCGATGGCACGGCTGCAGCTGCTGGCCGGCTTCGAGGACCTGGGTACCCTGCATGCGGCCCTGCCCGCGTTCTCCGCCGAGAAGCAGGATGAACAGTTCGACGCCGAAGGCGTGCGCCTGCGGATCGAATTGCCCGCCGACCAGGCCGACGCATTGAAAATCCGCCTGCGAGACGCCACCCGTGACCGTATCCGTATCCGAGATGACGACCAGGATGACTGACAAGGACGACGCGGCCGCCGCGACCCCGCCATTGCGCCGCCTCGGCAGCCTGCGAACGCTGTGGCCGTTCGTGCGCCGGCACAGTGGCCTGTTCGCCGCCTGGCTTCTGGCGCTGGCCGTCTCCTCGGCCGCCACTCTCAGCCTGCCTCCGGCGGTCAAGCAGATGATCGACCACGGCTTCAGCAGCGGCGGCCAGATCAACCGGGCGTTTGCCCTGCTGATGCTGGTGGCGGTAGTGCTGGCGATCGCCACCTCCGCACGCTTCTACTTCGTGTCGCTGCTTGGCGAGAAGGTGGTGGCCGACCTGCGCAGCCGTCTGTACGGGCACCTGATCCAGTTGGGTGCCGGTTTCCACGACCGCAGCCGCAGCGGCGAGCTGGTTTCGCGCCTGACGGCCGACAGCGAGCTGCTGCGCAGCGTGGTGGGCTCGACCATGTCTGTCGCATTGCGCAGCAGCGTGACGGTGGTCGGCAGCCTGGCCATGCTGTTCGTAACCAGCCCGCGTCTGGCGGCGTGGTCGCTGCTCGGCATCCCGCTGGCGGTACTGCCCATCATCATCGGCGCACGCAAGCTGCGCACGGTCGCGCGCAGCAGCCAGGACCGCATCGCCGACGCCAACAGCCTGGCCAGCGAGACCCTCGGTGCCGTCCGCACGGTGCAGGCACATGCGCGCGAGCCTTACGAGCGCGGCCGCTTCGACCTGGCACTGGGCGATGCGATCCGGGCCGCACGCCGGCGCATCGGCGCACAGTCGCTGGTCACCGCCAGTGCCATCCTGCTGATCTTCGGTGCCATTGTCGGCGTGCTGTGGCTGGGCGCCCACGATGTCATCGAAGGCCGCCTCAGTGCCGGCACCCTGGGCCAGTTCGTGCTGTATGCACTGATCGGCGGTGGTTCGGTGGGCGCTCTGGCCGAAGTCTGGAACGAGCTCCAGCGCGCTGCCGGCGGCATGGGCCGGATCGGCGAACTGCTGCAGGAGGATGTCGAGATCCGCGCGCCCGCGCATCCACGCGCGCTGCCGCAGCCGCTGCGGGGCGAGATCCAGTTCGACGACGTGGTGTTCCACTATCCGCAACGACCGGACCAGGCTGCGCTGGATCACTTCAGCCTGCATGTGCGCCCCGGCGAGACCGTGGCCCTGGTCGGCCCCTCGGGCGCCGGCAAGAGCACGGTGCTGTCGATGCTGCTGCGCTTCCATGACCCGGCCACCGGCCGCATCTGCGTGGACGGCATCGATGTGCGCGAGGTCGACCCCGCCGACCTGCGCGCCCAGCTGGCCCTGGTGCCGCAGCAACCGACGCTGTTCGCCGCCAGTGCCCGCGACAACATCCGCTACGGCCGCCTGCAGGCCAGCGATGCCGAAGTCGAGGAAGCGGCGCGTGCTGCCGAGGCCGATGGCTTCCTGCGTGCGTTGCCGCAGGGCTATGACAGTGAGCTGGGCGAACGCGGCGCGCGCCTGTCCGGCGGGCAGCAGCAGCGCGTGGCGATCGCCCGTGCGCTGCTGAAGGATGCGCCGATCCTGCTGCTGGACGAAGCCACCAGCGCGCTGGACGCGCAGAGCGAGCACGGCGTGCAGCAGGCGCTGGAGCGCCTGATGGCGGGCCGCACTACGCTGGTCATCGCACACCGTCTGGCAACCGTGCTCAAGGCCGACCGCATCGTGGTCATGGACCAGGGGCGCATCGTCGCCGAAGGCACGCACGCACAGTTGTTGGCTGAAGGGGGTCTGTACGCGGAACTGGCGCGTCTGCAGTTCATCGATTGATGACGGTCGGCTAACACCTCCGGCGCCAAGCTGGCCGCGCAGAAGCAGCATCCGCTGAAGGAGGTGGACGATGTCGTTCCGTCAGTTCCCTGCAATCGACAGCAATGGCGAGAGCCATATCATCATCGAGTTCAAGCCCGAGGCCACTGGCAGCGGGCATCATTCCGAAGCCACCCCGCGCTACGAGCTCGACGACGGGCGTCATCTGGTGCGCAATGGCCGCGAATTCAGCACCAGCGGCGGCGAACTGCGGCTGACCATCTAGCATCGCGCGGGTCATCGCAGGGCAGCCGGGCATAGCCCGGCCCCACCGGCAGCACCCTGGTCAGTTTTTCGCCACACATCTTGACAGCCTGTGCTGGCAAGGCGTGAGCGGTGTTATCCACATGTTTGCGCAGAATCCATCCACATCCTCTGTGGATGAATGCCCTACGCCAGTGCCCGTCCGATTCCGCTGGCATCCACCGCGGCCGCTGCGTCGGCCAGCGCCCGGGGATCGCTGCCGGCGACGAAGCCGATGCGGAAATGCACTTCACCGCCCGGCGTGCGAGAGGAATGGATCGAAGCCAGGCTGATGCCGTGCTGCTCGAAGATGTTCAGCAGCTCACGCAATGAGCCCGGACGATCTTCCGGCAGATGGACCGACACGGCATTGCGCTCGGTCAGATCGGCCAGCAGGTAGCCCACCCGCTCGAACGTGTAGTTTCCCGAGGCCAGTGCAGGCGCGCCGAACGCGGCCTGGTTCGCCGCCAGCATCTGCTCACGGAACGCACTGCGCGCCGTGTCGTCGCCCTGGCCGACCTGGGCCTGCAGCATGCGCAGCTGGCCGACCAGGCGTTCCAGCATCGGCGCGACATGCGGATTGCCGAACTGGATGTCCTCATAGATCGCCGGATTCAACGAGAGGATGCGCGAGATGATCGCGGTATCCAGTTCGAACGACGCCGAGCGATAGGGAAGCATCGCTTCCAGCGTCCCCAGTTGCGGCTGATATTCCCGCAGCACGCCTGCCTGGGCCAGATGCGTGGCATGCACCATCGCCTGCACCAGCGCCATCATCTGGTCATGGTGCTGTGGCGTGGCGCGCACGCACTCGGCCTGCAGCGCCGCGCACAGCGCATCCACCCAGGGCTGCCAGTGCTGCAGTCGCGCTTCGCAGACCACCATCACCCTGCCCTTCAACGTGGGGGCCTTCGGCGGCGCGGTCATCGGGTGCAGGCCGACCACTTCGGCCTGTGAGGCAAGCATCGCCTGTACCGGCGCGTCCTTGACCGAGGTGACATCCAGCCACAGGCGCCCGCGTTCACGGCCCGCCGAGCGGCGCACGTATTCGGCGATCAGTTCCGGCGTATGCCGGATGGGTGCGGAGAACACCAGCACATCGGCCTGGGCCAGCAACTGCTCCGGCGTATGCGAGGCGGCATCGGCCGGATCGTGGCCGATCACCTGCAGTCGCATCTGCTGCTCGAAGAAGCGGCCCAGCCAGCGCCCGTAGGCGCCGGCACTGCCGACGATGCCGATCGTGCCCGGCGCAAAGTGCTGCACTGCCGTCATGCCACGCGTTCAGCGCGGAAGCGCGTGCCTTCGGCCAGTGCGGCGGGCGCCGCGGCAATCACGTCGAACTCCTCGAAGCCGTTGGCCAGCGTGGCCTCCAGGGCGGCATGGGTACCCGCGATGGCACGCGAGATCGCCTGCTGCATCGACTCTCCCCGCAGCAGGAACGACACCACCAGCGACATCAGCACGTCGCCGGTACCGGCCACGTCCACCGGCAGCAGCGGCGAGGTCCAGCGCCAGGTTTCGTCGCGTCCCACCGCCAGCGTCACCAGCTCGCCCGGCGTACCGCCCACACTGTGTGCGATCACCCAGTGCGGACCACGCGCCAGCAGCGTACGCGCAGCGGCGATGGCGTCGGCCTCGGCCAGTGCCGGCATGCCGGTCAGTCGGGCCAGCTCGAATGCATTCGGGGTGACCAGCCAGGCATGCGGCAACAGCCGTTCGGCGAAGATCGCCTCCAGGCCCGGCTCCACATAGGGGCCGGTATGGGTATCGCCGATCACCGGATCCAGGCAGTAGCGCAGCTGCGGGCACGCGGGCAGGAGCTGATCGAGCCAGTCGGCGAAGGCCGCACCATTGGCGGTGCTGCCGAAGTAGCCGGAGACCAGCATCCTGGCCCGCTGCGGCAAGCCACGCTCGCGGGCGCCCAGCAGCAGATCGGCGAACCAGTCACTGGGCAGTACGCGGCCGCGGGTGGTCTCGTAGAACGGCGCGTTGCTCAGCAGCGTGGTCGGGATGTCGGCCACGCGCACACCGAGCGCGCGCATCGGCGGCATGGCGGCACTGTTGCCGGCATGGCCGTAGACAAGTTGCGACTGGACCGAAATGACATCGACCGGCGACGGCCCATCCGGCCGCTGGCGGCGACCGTGGACCAGATGGGTATCAAGGGATTCGCTCATGGCCGCATTCTACGCCCGGCGACAGCGCGCGTCGGCTGCGGCTGTTGCATCGGCAGGTGCAGGGCTGCACGCCCTGCAGACCCACCCGCCCCGCTAGTGCGCGGCGGGCCTGGAGGGCGGCAGCCATGCCGCCACGATGCCGAGCAGCGGCAGGAACGCCGTCAGGTGATAGACATATTCGATGCTGGTCCTGTCCGCCAGCAGACCCAGCACCGCCGCGCCCAGGCCACCCATGCCGAACGCAAAACCGAAGAACAGGCCCGACACCATGCCGATCCGGTGCGGCATCATCTCCTGCGCATAGACCACGATGGCAGAGAAGGCAGACGACAACACGAAACCGATCAGCACCGCCAGCACCGTGGTCCACAGCAGATCCGCATGCGGCAACGCCAGTGCGAATGGCGCCACACCCAGGATCGAGGTCCAGATGATCGGCTTGCGACCGATGCGATCGCCCAGCGGTCCGCCCAGGAACCCACCCGCCGCCGAAGCCACCAGGAACGCGAACAGATGCAGCTGCGCCTGCGCCACCGGAATGCCGAAATGGTGGATCAGGTAGAAGGTGAAATAGCTGCCGATGCTGGCCATGTAGAAGTACTTGCTGAAGATCAGCACCAGCAGGATCGCCAGCACCTTGGCCACGGTGCGCGGAGGATGCCGCGACGCCACCGCCGCCACGCCGGCCGGGCGGGGTGCGCCCAGGTGCAGCGCGTACCAGCGGCTCACATAGGTCAGCAGGGCGATGCCGATCAGCGCGGCACCGGCAAACCATGCGGCCGCATGCTGGCCGTACGGCACGATCACCGCAGCGGCAATCAGCGGCCCCAACGCGGTACCGAAGTTGCCGCCGACCTGGAACACCGACTGTGCGAAGCCATGGCGGCCGCCGGACGCCAGCCGTGCGATGCGCGACGCTTCCGGGTGGAAGATCGCCGATCCGATGCCGACCAGCGCGGCGGCCATCAGGACCATCGCATAGTTCGGCGCGAAGCCGAGCAGCAGCATCCCGCACAGCGTCGAGGCCATTCCGATCGGCAACGAGTACGGCGCTGGACGACGGTCGGTATGCATCCCCACCAGCGGTTGGAAAATCGACGCGGTGAGCTGGTAGGTCAGCGTGATCAGGCCGATCTGGGTGAAGCTGAGATTGAAGCCGCCCTTGATGACCGGATAGATCGCCAGGATCAGCGACTGCATCATGTCGTTGACGACATGCGAGGTGGAAATGGCAGCCAATACACCAGGCGCCACCGGGCGGGAGGTCGTTGCAGGGGAAGCCAGAGTCGACATGGACGCAGTCAGATGTGGGGGCGGTTCCGCATGCTACGGTTGCCTTCCCTTCCCTTCTGCCGCGTTCGGGTCATGGCCTATCGCAAAAAGGACATTGGCGGTGACGTCGACCCGGCTGCGCCGTGGCGCGATGTGCCGCTGCATCGCCCAGTCACCTACCGGGTTACCCAGTACCCGGCCGGCACCCATATCGCAGGCCACAAGCACCAGCGCCACCAGCTGGTCTATGCCATCTCCGGGCTGATGGTGGTGCGCTCGGAAGTGGGTCGCTGGGTCGTGCCCTCCACCCGTGCGATCTGGATGCCGGCCGGCATGGTGCACGCGGTGGACTGCATTGCCGCCGTGCACATGCGCAGCCTGTACATCGACCCATCGTTCGCCCCGCAACTGCCGGCCGAACCGTTCGCGGTACAGGTGGCACCGCTGCTGCGCGAACTGCTGCAGGCAGCCACCCTGATCAAGGGCGAGCACATCGAAGACAGCCGCGATGGCCGCGTGGTGCGCCTCCTGCTGGACGAGCTGCATCGCATGGACGTATTGCCGCTGCACCTGCCCGCTCCTGCCGATCCGCGCCTGCAGCGGATCTGCCAGCACCTGCAGAAGCACCCCGGCGATGACGCCACGCTGCAGGACTGGGCCCAAGCACTGGAAGTGGATGTGAAAACCATCCAGCGCCACTTCGCCAACGAACTGGGCATGACCTTCGGCCAGTGGCGGCAGCAGGCGCGGCTGCTGGCGGCAATGGAACGGCTGGCGACCGGCGAGAAGGTCATCGATGTCGCACTGGCGATGGGCTACGACAGTCCCAGCGCGTTCACCAGCATGTTCAAGCGCCAGCTGGGGCAGACGCCGGCGGCGTTCTTCCGCTGACCCGATGCACAGCAACGCCGGGCATGGCCCGGCGCTACCGGGTTCATAAGGTCGCGGACCAATGCCCGGCGGCGCGCGATGCATCCCCATGCACGACAACGCCGGGCATGGCCCGGCGCTACCGTTTAACACGTTGCTTGAGGACTCAGGACGTCATCCGGTCCCAGAAGCCCTTCACGCCGTCCATGAAGGTCGCGGACTTCGGCGAATGCTTGCGTGCTTCCTCACCGACGAAGGTGGCCTCGAACTGCTCCAGCAGCCTGCGCTGGTCGTTGGTCAGGTTGACCGGCGTCTCGACCACCACGCGGCAATACAGATCGCCCTCGCTGCGGCTGCGCACCGAACGCACGCCCTTGCCGCGCAGGCGGAACAGTTTGCCGGTCTGGGTCTCTGCCGGAATGCGGATCTCCGCTTCGCCGCCCAGCGTCGCCACGCGCACGGTATCGCCAAGCGCCGCCTGCGAGATGCGGATCGGCACTTCACAATGCAGATCGTCGCCATCGCGCTGGAAGATGGGATGCTCGCGCACGCGAACTTCCACGTACAGGTCGCCCGGCGGCGTGCCGGCCGGCCCCGCTTCTCCCTCGCCAGCCAGGCGGATGCGATCGCCGGTGTCGACGCCCGCCGGCACCTTCACCGACAGCACCTTGTCTTCCTCGACACGGCCATTGCCGTGGCAGGTCTTGCAGGGCTTGGCGATGATCTGGCCGCGACCGCCGCAGTTGTGGCAGGCCTGCTGCATGGCGAAGATGCCGCGCTGGATGCGCACCTGGCCACGGCCATGGCAGACGTTGCAGGTCTCCACCTTGCCGTCTTCCGAGCCGCTGCCATCGCAATCGCCGCATTCGGCCAGGGTGGGGATCTCGATGCGGCGCTCGATACCACGCACCGCTTCTTCCAGGTCCAGCTCCATCACGTAACCGATGTCGGCACCGCGTCGTGCCTGGCGCGGACCGCCGCCGGCACCACCGAAGATGTTGCCAAAGATGTCGCCGAAGATGTCGTTCATGTCCGGACCACCCGGACCGCCCCCGCCCATGCCGTGCTCGAAGGCGGCATGGCCGTGGCTGTCATACATCCGGCGCTTGTTGCCGTCGGACAGCACCTCGTAGGCTTCCTTGCACTCCTTGAAGGAGGCTTCGGCGGCCGCATCACCCGGATTTCGGTCCGGATGGAACTTCATCGCGCAACGGCGGTAAGCCTTCTTCAGCTCTTCTTCGTTGGCGGTGCGGGCCACGCCCAGCACTTCGTAGTAATCGCGCTTGCTCATATCGTGAATCGGCTTCCGGAATGTCGGGATTCGTCAAAGCGGAAGAGCGGAACCAGGTCCGCTCTTGCGTCGGGCGCCCCGACGCGCCGGAGGCGGTCAGGACCCTGATGCGACAACGGGACGCTGCCTGGCAGCGTCCCGCGTCGGTCCGGATCAGGACTTCTTGTCGTCCTTGACTTCGGTGAACTCGGCGTCCACCACGTCGTCGTTGCCCTTGCCCGCGCTGCCGGCATCGGCGCCCGGGGCACCGCCCTGCTCTGCCGACGCTGCGGCGAACAGCGACTGGCCGGCTTCCTCCAGCACCTTCGACTTGGCTTCGATCTGTGCCTTGTCGTCGCCCTTCATCGCGGTTTCAAGATCGGCCAGAGCCGCTTCCACCTTGCCGATGACATCGCCGCCGACCTTGCTGCCGTGCTCGGTGATGGCGCTACGGGTGCCGTGGATCAGGGCATCGGCCTGGTTGCGGGCCTGCACCAGCTCCTGGAACTTCTTGTCTTCCTCGCGGTTGGCTTCCGCGTCGGCGACCATGCGCGCGATCTCTTCCTCGGACAGGCCCGAGCCGGCCTTGATCTCGACCTTCTGTTCCTTGTTGGTCTTCTTGTCCTTGGCCGACACATGCAGGATGCCGTTGGCGTCGATGTCGAAGGACACCTCCACCTGCGGCAGACCGCGCGGCGCCGGCTCGATGCCGGACAGGTCGAACTTGGCCAGCGACTTGTTGAAGCGGGCCTGTTCGCGCTCACCCTGCAGCACGTGCACGGTCACGGCCGACTGGTTGTCCTCGGCGGTGGAAAACACCTGCGAGGCCTTGGTCGGGATGGTGGTGTTCTTCTCGATGATCTTGGTGAACACGCCGCCCATGGTTTCGATGCCCAGCGACAGCGGGGTCACGTCCAGCAGCAGCACGTCCTTGACGTCGCCGCCCAGCACGCCACCCTGGATCGCCGCACCCAGTGCCACGGCTTCGTCCGGGTTGACGTCCTTGCGCGGCTCCTTGCCGAAGAACTCGGTCACCGCCTGCTGCACCTTCGGCATGCGGGTCTGGCCGCCGACCAGGATCACTTCGCTGATGTCGCTCGAACGCAGGCCGGCATCGTTCAGGGCGACGCGGCACGGCTCGATCGACTTCTTGATCAGGTCTTCCACCAGCGCTTCCAGCTTGGCGCGGGTCAGCTTGATGTTCAGGTGCTTCGGACCCGATGCGTCAGCGGTGACGTACGGCAGGTTCACTTCGGTCTGCTGCGCGCTGGACAGCTCGATCTTGGCACGCTCGGCGGCGTCCTTCAGGCGCTGCAGGGCCAGCGGATCCTTGCGCAGGTCGATGCCCTGGTCCTTGTTGAACTCTTCCACCAGGTACTCGATGACGCGGTTGTCGAAGTCTTCGCCGCCCAGGAAGGTGTCGCCGTTGGTGGCCAGCACTTCGAACTGCTTTTCGCCGTCGACGTTGGCGATCTCGATCACCGAGACGTCGAAGGTACCGCCGCCCAGGTCGTACACAACGATCTTGCGATCCTTGTTGTCGCCCTTGTCCAGGCCATAGGCCAGCGCGGCCGCGGTCGGCTCGTTGATGATGCGCTTGACGTCCAGGCCCGCGATGCGGCCGGCATCCTTGGTGGCCTGGCGCTGGCTGTCGTTGAAGTAGGCCGGCACGGTGATGACCGCTTCGGTGACCTTCTCACCGAGGAAGTCCTCGGCGGTCTTCTTCATCTTCTCCAGTACCTTGGCCGAGATTTCCTGCGGCGCCATCTTCTTGGCGTCGCTGGTGGCCACCCACGCATCACCATTGTCATGGGCGAGGATGCTGTACGGGACGTGGGCGATGTCCTTCTGCACCTCGGCGTCGGTGAACTTGCGGCCGATCAGGCGCTTCACCGCGTAGAAGGTGTTCTTCGGGTTGGTCACCGCCTGGCGCTTGGCCGAGGCACCGACCAGGACTTCGCCGTCCTTGGTGTAGGCGACGATCGACGGGGTGGTGCGATCGCCTTCCGAATTCTCGATGACGCGGGCCTTGCCGCCGTCCATGATCGCCACGCACGAGTTGGTGGTGCCGAGGTCGATACCAATGATCTTGCCCATGGGGGAGACTCCTGAGAAATGCTGTGTGGATGTCAGTCCGGCCGCTCGGCCGGTGGATGAATGGGATGTGGGGGAGGCTCGTGGAACATTCAAGCCATCCCCCGAACGCTGTGTTCAGCCGTTCAAGGTTCGCCGGGCATGGCCCGGCGCTACCCATCCGGCGATGCGGGTAGCGCCGGGCCATGCCCGGCGGCCGTCCGCCCGGAACACAGGGGTCAGTCGGCGGCCACCACCACCAGCGCCGGCCGCAGCAGGCGCTCGTTGAGCAGATAGCCCTTCTGGAACACGGTCACCACGCTGCCCGGGGCGGCGTCCGGGGCCGGCACCTGGCTGATCGCCTGGTGGTGCTCCGGGTTGAACGGCTGGCCGGTCGGGTCAAGCAGGACCAGGCCGTTGTCGGCGGCGACCTTCAGCAGCTGCTTGTAGGTCAGCTCCAGGCCCTCGCGCAGCGGGTGCGGGTCGTCGCCGGCGGCCTTCAGGCCGGCATCCAGGCTGTCGAACACGGGCAGCAGTTCGCCCAGCAGCTTCTCGTTGGCGAACTTGCGGGCCTGCTCGATGTCGCGGGCCACGCGCTTGCGCTGGTTCTCCAGGTCGGCGCGCTCACGCAGCGCATCGGCCCTGACCTGCTCGACTTCCGCGCGCAGGCGCTCCACTTCGTCATTGACGCCTGCTGCGGCGGCCGCGTCGGCGGCGCTCTGCTGGGATTCGAAATCTGGATGTTCGTGGTTCATGTCTGGGTCCCTGGCGGTCACTCCCCGCCTCCACCCACCCTAGTGTGGGCGGGATGCTGCGTTTCAAGCGTCCGCGGCACCGGATCCGCGTCCGGTCGGCGAAAAGGCCGCACCCAGCACGTCGGCGGTGGCCTGTACCAGCGGGATCATGCGGTCGTAGGCCATCCGCTTCGGCCCGATCACCCCCAGCACGCCCAGCACCTGCCCATTGGCCGTATACGGGGCGGTCACCAGCGAAACGCCCTGCAGCGGCATCATCCCGGTCTCTTCGCCGATGAAGATGCGCACGCCCGGGGCCTGGATGGTCCGCTCCAGCAGCTGCAGGATCTCGCGCTTGCTGGAAAACAGTTCGAACAGTTCACGCAGGCGCTCCAGGTCGGACAGGTCCTGGACCCCCATCAGGCGGGTCTGGCCCGCCACCAGCATGTCGTCGGCCGCTGGCTGCAGGGCCTGCTCGGCCAGTTCGATGCTGTGCGCCAGCAGCTGCTCCAGCTCGGAGCGGGCATCGCGCAGCTCCAGCAGCAGGCGCGCTCGGATCTCCGCCAGCGGCAGCCCGGCGAAATGGGCGTTGAGGTAATTGGCGACCTGCTCCAGCTGGCCCGGGGCGAAGTCCTGGCGGGTTTCGATCACCCGGTTCTGGACTTCGTTGTCGGCGAACACCAGGATCGCCAGCACCCGGCGGCCGTCCAGCGCCACGAAATCGATCTGGCGGAAGGCGAACTGCTCGCGCCGCGGCGCGCTGACCACGCCGACGAAGTGGCTCATCGCCGACAGCAGCTCGGAGGCACTGCCGAGCAGGGCCTGGGTGCTGCCGCCACCGGCCAGTTCCTGGCGCAACCGGGCCAGCTCGCCCTCGCCCGGCGGCTGCATCTGCAGCAGGCTGTCGACAAACACCCGGTAGCCATGCGCGGTCGGGATCCGCCCGGCGGAGGTATGCGGCGACGCCAGCAGGCCCAGGTCCTCCAGGTCGCCGAGGATGTTGCGGATGGTGGCCGGGCTGACTTCCAGCCCGGCCACGCGCGCCAGCGTCTGCGAGCCCACGGGCTCACCATCCTGGATGTAGCGCGCGATCAGCGTGCGCAGCAGATGGCGCGCACGCGGGGCGAGTTGGTCGGCGGAACCGTGCATGGAATCAACCTGTGAGACACGGACACTAGATAATGGCGCCGGATCACCTTGGCAAGCCATTGGACCGCCCGCGTGCGCGTGCTAGCGTTGCGCGGCTCAGATACCCCCAGACCCATGCTCAGACACCTATCGATCAAGGATTTCGCCGTCGTCCGCGCCACCGAACTGGAATTCGGGCCTGGCATGACCGTGGTTTCAGGCGAGACCGGCGCCGGCAAGTCGCTGATGGTCGACGCGCTGGGCTTCCTGTCCGGCCTGCGCGCCGACAGTGGCGTGGTCCGCCACGGTGCCGCCCGCGCCGAGCTGTCGGCCGAGTTCGCGCTGGAGCATCTGCAGGCCGCACGCCAGTGGCTGGCCGACAACGAGCTGGACGATGAGGACCAGTGCCAGCTGCGCCGCGTGATCCGCGCCGACGGCGGTTCGCGGGCCTGGATCAACGGCCGCCCGGTCACCCTCGCCCAGTTGGGCGAACTGGCCGCGCTGCTGGTGGAGATCCACGGCCAGCATGAGCAGCAGGCCCTGCTGGCGCGTCCTTCCCAGCTGGCCCTGCTCGATGCCTATGCCGGCAACGAGGAAGAGCGCCGTCAGGTCCGCCGCGCCGCAGCCGCCTGGCAGGCACTGGTTGATGAATCCCTGGCGCTGTCGCAACAGGGCGATGTCAGTGACCGTATCGGTTTCCTCGAGCATCAGTTGCGCGAACTGGACCGTGAGGACCTGGAGCCCGAATCGATCCTCGCGCTGGGCGCCAGCCATCGGCGCCAGGCCCATGCCAGCGCGTTGCTGACCGCCTGCCAGGCCGCCAGCAACCAGCTCAACGGCGACGAGGGCAGCTCGGCGCTGGATCAGTTGCAGCAGGTGCGGCACGAACTGGCACGGCTGATCGAACACGACCCGCGCCTGGGCGAGGTGGACAGCCTGATCGAAAACGCATCGATCCAGCTGCATGAAGCCCTGTCCCTGCTCGACCGCGTGCACGACGACCTGGATGCCGACCCCGAGCAGTTCGAGGAGAACGAGCGCCGTCTCGGCCGCCTGCACGACCTGGCGCGCAAGCATCGCGTGCCGATGGACGAACTGGCCGCGCAGCGCGAGCGCATGCATGCCGAAGTGGAGCAGCTGCGCGGCGCCGACGAGCGGCTGCAGCGCCTGGCCGGCGAGATCGACAAAGCCGCGGCCGCCTGGCGGGTGCAGGCCGAAGCACTGACCGCAAGCCGGCGCAGTGCGGCGGCCGCGCTGTCGACCACCACCACCGGCATCATCGCCGAGCTCGGCATGGGCGGTGGCCAGTTCCTGATCGAGCTGGAACCCCAGGACAGCGGCAAGCCCGACCCGCAGGGCGCCGAACGCGTGGAGTTCCTGGTCGCGGCCAATGCCGGGCAACCACCACGCGCCCTGCGCAAGGTGGCCTCGGGTGGCGAACTGTCGCGCATCTCGCTGGCAATCGAAGTGGCCGCGCTGGACCTGGACGCCGTGCCGACCATGGTGTTCGACGAAGTCGACTCGGGAATCGGTGGCGCGGTGGCCGACATCGTCGGCCAGAAACTGCGCGCCCTCGGCGAGAAGCGCCAGGTCCTGTGCGTGACCCACCTGCCGCAGGTCGCATCCAAGGGCCATGCCCATTACCGGGTCAGCAAGGCACCGGTGGAAGGCATGACCCAGAGCGCGGTGGAGAAGCTGGACCTCAAGGCACGCGAGGAAGAACTGGCACGCATGCTCGGTGGCGTCGAAGTGAGCAAGGAAGCGCGCGCCGCCGCCCGCAAGCTGCTGCAGGCCTGACGCCGGCGGCGCCGAGCGACGCCGGGCCCGTCCCACCGCAGGTTCACCCCAGCGGCCGCGCCAGATCCACCTTCTCCACCAGGAAATCCAGGAACGCACGCACCCGCAGCGGCAGATAGCCCCCCTGCCCCAGGAACACCGCGTGCACCTCTTCCAGATCACCGGGATTGGCCTCTTCCAGCACCGGCAGCAGTCGCCCGGCCGCTATGTCGTCCTTGACCTGGAACGCGGCCAGCCGGGCCAGCCCAAGCCCCCCCAGCACCAGCTGCCGCAGGGCATCGCCGTTGCTGGCGCGCGCATTGCCGCTGGTGGGTACGCGCAGCACCTGGCCGCCCTGCAGCAACGGCCACCCCTGCATCGCCCGCGTATGGCCGATGTCCAGCCGGTTGTGCGTCTGCAGGTCGTCGACGTTGCCAGGCAGACCGTGTCGCTGCGCATAGCCGGGTGAGGCCACGATCATCATCCGCGTCGCCCCCAGCCGTCGTGCCACCAGGCTGGAACTCTTCAGCGGGCCGGCCCGCACGGCCACATCGGTGCGCTGCTCGAGCAGATCGATCACTTCATCGGTCAGGGTCAGATCCACCCCCACCTGCGGATGCTGCTGCAGGAACATGGGCAGCAACGGCAGCAGGAAATGCTGGCCGAAGGGCACGTTGGCGTTCACCCGCAGCCGCCCGCGCGGTTCGGCATGCGCGCTCGCACAGCGCTCGGCCTCTTCCAGGTCAGCAAGCACGCGCAGCCCGCGCTCGTAGAAGGCGCAGCCCTCCGGGGTCAGCTGCAGCTGGCGGGTGGATCGCTGCAGCAGGCGCGTGCCCAGCCGCTGCTCCAGCCGCGCCACCAGCTTGCTGACCGCCGAGGGGGTCATGTCCAAGCTGCGGGCCGCCGCGGAGAATCCCCCGGTCTCGATCACCCTCACGAACACTTCCAGCTCGCCGGAACGATTGATGTCGGGTCGCGCCATGATGATGAATCCAGTTCACAGATGATTATCCAGGCGCAGTCTAGTTCACAGAAAGCAGCAGGGACACCATGGCCGCTCCTTCCGACGGACCCCTCCGATGAACCGCCTGAGCACGTTGACCACCGCTGCCCTGCTCACCCTGTCCGCAGCAGCCAGCGCCACGGCCGCCCCTTCCCGGCACTGGGTGGCCAGCTGGCAGGCCAGTCCACAACCGGTGTGGCAGGCAGACTTCCTGTTTCCGTCGCTGATCCCCCCTGAGCTGGCCGACCAGACCTTCCGCCAGACCGTCCGCATCAGCCTTGGCGGCTCGCGCCTGCGTGTCCGCTTGAGCAACGCCTACGGGACACAGCCACTGCGGGTGGGCCGGGCCACCGTGGCGGCACATCCGGGCGAGGTGCCGCAGGCGCTGACCTTCGATGGCCAGCCCGGCGTGCTGATCGCGCCTGGCCAGGACCGGCTCAGCGACGCCCTGCCGCTGCCCACGCGCAACCTGCAGTCGCTGCAGGTCAGCATCCATCTGCCACAGCCCACGCCGCTGCAGACGTTCCACTGGGACGGCCGGCAGACCAGCTGGATCGCACCGGGTGACCAGAGCCTGGCTGCGGACCTGCACGATGCCCGCAGCACCACGGCCCGCCTGCTTCTGTCCGGCATCGACGTCGAAACCACAGCCCGCGCGCGCAGCGTGGTGGTGATCGGCGACTCGATCACCGATGGCGCAACGGCCAGCCTCGACCAGGACCAGCGCTGGACCGACCATCTCGCCGCACGGCTGGCACCGCAGGGAATCGCAGTGGTCAACGCCGGCATCTCCGGCGGACGCCTGCTGCGCGACGGCATGGGGGAATCCGCCCTGGCCCGCTTCCCGCGCGATGTCCTCGACCAGCCCGGTGTCGCCAGTGTGATCGTGCTGATCGGCATCAACGACATCAGCTGGCCGGGCACGGCGTTCGCGCGCGGCCAGGCCCGGCCCGGGCTCGCCGAACTGCAGGCCGGCTATCGCAGCCTGGCCGGACAGGCCCATCGCCATGGACTGCGCATTGTCGGCACGACCCTGCCGCCGTTCGCCGGAGCCCTGCCCGGCACCCCGCTGGACGACTACTACCAGCCGGACAAGGACGCACTGCGTCAGCAGCTCAACGCCTGGCTGCGGCAGGACAGCCCATTCGATGCGGTGATCGACCTGGATGCAGTGCTGCGCGACCCCGCCGATCCCTCACGGATGGCCGCCGCCTACGATTCGGGCGACCATCTGCATCCGGGTGATGCCGGCAACCGGGCCATGGCCGAGGCCGTGGATCTGCGGATGCTGATGGCGCCATCGCACCCGGCGGTCACTCCGCCGCGCTGACGAAAAACCCCGGGGCCAGCCCGGGGTCTCGTCGCAACCGGCACGCAGGCGGTGCCTATCGGCGCTTCTTGCGCACGTACAGCACCAGCGAGTGTTCTTCCAGCTCATAGCCGTGATCGGCCGCGATCTTGCGCTGCAGTTCCTCGATCTCGGTACTTTCGAATTCGATGATCTTGCCGCTGTCCACATCGACCATGTGATCGTGATGGCCGCCGCGGTCCAGTTCATAGACGGCCTGGCCGCCTTCGAAATTGTGCTTGAGCACGAGGCCGGCAGCCTCGAACTGGGTCAGCACCCGGTACACCGTGGCCAAGCCGATCTCGTCACCATGCTCCAGCAGCTGGCGGTAGATGTCTTCGGCGGTCATGTGGTGCTGGGCAGTGCGCTGCTCGAGCAGCGCCAGGATCCGCATCCGTGGATGGGTTACCTTCAGGCCGACTTTACGCAGGTCGTGGGTTTCCATAGGTCTCCGTTCATTGGCGATTTAGCGCCAGCTGCCTCGGATTGGGTCGCGGTGGCACGCCGGGAGTGTATCATCGGTTCGATTTCCCCAACCGCCAGTCCCGATGCGCAATCTTCTGTTGGTCGCCGCCGTCGCCCTGTCCACCACCGGGTGCGGCATCATCTACAAGCAACCCATCTATCAGGGCAACCTGATCCGGGAAGATGCCGTGGCCAAGCTGCAGGTCGGGCAGAGCAAGCAGCAGGTGAACGCGCTGCTGGGCACGCCCTCCGTGCCGGACCCGTTCCATGCCCAGCGCTGGGACTACACCTCCAGCCAGCGGGTCGACCGTCTCGGCCGCACGGAAGTGAAGAACTTCACCGTGTATTTCGAGAACGACACCGTGACGCGCTGGGAGGGTGACTATTTCCCGGCCAACGACAAGGCGCTGGCCCAGCAGACCGTCCGCCAGTTCGGCCGCAACCTGCCGAAGGACAAGAAGAAGAAGGGCCGCTGAAGAAGGGCCGCTGAGGCCGCCGGCCCGTTCCGACGGACGGGCTCTGGCCCTCAACCGCCGAGCGCGCGACGCCGGCGGTTGTCCTTGGGATCGGCCTGCAGCGGGCGCAGCAGTTCGACGCGGTCCCCATCCAGCAGTGCCTGCTGCGGGCGGGCCAGCACACCATGCACGGCGGCCGCCGGGCAGCCGGCACTGCCCTCAAGAGCGGCAGCGGCGATCGCATCGGCAACCGTGGCGCCCTCTTCCAGCTGCAACCGGCGTGACAGCACCCGCTGCGGCCAGGCAAGCACCACCTCGACCTCGATCATCGCTCAGTCCTCGTCGGCGACCCGGACGAAATCGTTGACCATGCGATCGGCGAGACCCTGGAAGCCGATCGCCAGCGCCGGGCCCAGCAGCCGTGAGCTGGGTTCGAATTCCAGGGTCAGCGTCACCTTGCAGGCGTCTTCGGCCAGCGCGTGGAATTCCCAACGGCCATGAAGCTGCTTGAAGGGACCGTCGCGCAGCTGCATGTCGATGCTGTGCGGGCGCTGCAGGGTGTTCTCGGTCTGGAACCAGGTACTGAACGAACCCAGGCCCAGGTCCAGACGCGCCACCAGCCGGTCCTCGCCCTGCTCCAGGATGCGGGCATTGGAGCACCAGCGGAAGCGGCGCGGATAAGCCTGGACGTCGTTGACCAGGTCGAACATGCGCGCGGCCGAATGTTCGACCAGGGCGCTGCGGCGGATAGTAGGCATGTATACGGGACGCTTCGGCAATCGACCGGGCGGGCCCGAATCGGAGACAATACGGAAATGAGCAAGAACAGCGGCAAGGATAAAGCAAAGAGCGCGACGGCCAACAAAACCATCGCGCTGAACAAGCGTGCCCGCCACGAGTACCACATCGAAGAGCGCTTCGAGGCCGGGCTGGCCCTGCAGGGCTGGGAGGTCAAGTCGATCCGGGCGGGGCGCGGCAACATCATCGACGCCTACGCTTACGTGAAGCGTGGCGAGATCTACCTGATCGGCGCACAGATCACTCCGCTGATCCAGGCATCCACCCACGTGGTGGCCGAGGATCGGCGCGAGCGCAAGCTGCTGCTGCACCGGAACGAGATCGACAAGCTGATCGGCAAGGTCGAGCGTGATGGCTATACGATCGTGCCGACCGCGATGTACTGGAGCAAGAACAAGATCAAGCTCGAGATCGCGCTGGCCAAGGGCAAGCAGAACCACGACAAGCGCGATGCCGCCAAGGATCGCGACTGGGCGATCGAGAAGCAGCGGGTGATGCGGCGCGGCAACCGCGACGCCTGAGGCAGGCCCCGCCGCCTTGTGGCGCCGGGCCTTGCCCGGTGGCCCGGGCGGTCAACCGGCCAGCATGCCCTGCCCGCGCGCACGCGGCGCCAGGGCCGCGTGCATCACGGCCAGGTGCATCACCACTGCCAGTTCCGGCGCGTGGCGGTCATCGCCCGCCCGCCACTGCTGGGCGAGCTGGGCAGCGTCGGCCGGCAACAGGGCCAGCAGCTGCGTATCGTCGAGGGCGTCGGCCGCCCCCTGCAGCTGGCGCGCCAATTGCCGCGACTGCCACACGTGAACGCCGATGCTGAGGCTGGCCAACGTCATCAAGGTCAGCGCCAGGCCGTGCTCGAACCACTGCGCCAGCACGTCCGGCCCCCACAGCAACGCCGCCAGTACCGCCAGCGCCGGCAGCCGCCAGCCCAGCCAATGGGTGCGCCCACGCTGCGGCCAATGCACCACCACCGCGCTGGCGACCAGGGCCACCGCTGCGGTGGCCGGCAGTTCGGTCAGCCAGGTCGCCGCCAGCAGCACCGCAAGCAGCGCCCAGACCCAACCGGGAGGCAACGCCCGACGCTGATAGTCGGCCCCGACCGGGCCCACCAGCTGGCGCAGGCTGCGCTGTTGCATCGCGTCGGTCACCCACAGTCTCCCGTCTCTGTCCTGCCCTGGATGGTCACGACCAGTGTGTCGCAAATCCGTGCCGGAGACGTTAGCAATCCGCTATGACACAGGCAGTACAACGTGTTGCGGATTGACCGGCCGCGCGAGGTGACTGTTCAGCTGTTTTGCCGTAGCATGACAACCGTTGGGCAGGCCCTGCCCGTGGTGACACGGAATCGGCCCTTACCTTGCAGCACTGTAGAAACCGGGGGTGCATTGGTTTCGACGGGGGTTGTGAAGTCGCCTGGCGCATGCCGAGGGGGTAGCTTTCCTCGTAAATCCAGCTGCAAAACTCTAGTTGCCAACGACGACAACTACGCTCTGGCCGCTTAAGGCCTAAGCCTCGAAACCGCTTGTGTCCATGCTCGCGGTGTAGAGTCACTATCATGGAATCGCGCTGGACGGCTGCCTGTCAGTCCGGCACTAGAACACAACAGGCTGGTTCCCGGATGCGCTTTGCACGCCGTGCTGTTCGGGGACGAGATTCAACGGCGAGCTAAGCATGTAGTGCTGGGGATGGAGTGCCTTCGGACGGCGGTTCAATTCCGCCCACCTCCACCAACGAGCGGTCCGCCAAGGACCGGAGAAGCCCGGAAATTCCCGCCAGAAGGGGATCTCCGGGCTTTTTTATTGCCTGCGGTACACACCCTCGCCGCGCGTGCCGATCTCGACATCGGTAAACCAGTTCAGAAAATTCCTACCCCCCACACTGGGGGATAACGGACTGCGAAGCCGTTCGTTCAAGGTCGCCATCAGAAAGGAGACCGCGCGGACATCCCCCTCATCTCGAGTCGAGCCCCAGGGCACGACCGGCTCATCGCACCTTTCACAAAGGAACTGTATTCATGCGTACGTCGCTTCGGGTTTCCCTTGCCAGTGCCATTACCCTGGTCCTGGCCAGTGCTCCTGCCTTCGCCCAATCCACCGAACGTGTCTGGACACGGGGCATGGACAACAACCAGCAATACAGCAGTTTCATCGTCAAGTACCGCGATGGCAGCCGCAAACGCGTCTCTGCCGACACCGCCCAGGATGCGCTGAAGCAACGCCTGGGCGCGCAGCAACGCAGCAAGCGCTCGGTCGGTGCCGCGCAGGCCGCGGCGGTGGCGCATCAGCGACGCATGGGTGGCGGCGCCGACGTGATCAGGACAGACAAGGCACTGGATCGTCCGGAGGCCGAGATCCTGATGCAGCGCATCGCCGACGACCCGGACGTCGAATATGTGCAGCCGAACTTCATGATGAGTGCGTTCGCCACACCCAACGATCCGCGTTACGCCGAACAGTGGCACTACAGCAATCCCGTCAGCGGCGCACGCGTGCCGGCGGCATGGGATCGCTCCACCGGCCAGGGCGTCGTAGTGGCGGTGATCGATTCGGGCTATCTCGACAACAGCGACCTGCAGCCGAACCTGCTGCCGGGCTACGACATGATTTCCTCCACCCGGCCGTTCAGCAATCGGCAGTGCATCCTGGGTGGCTACACTGCCGGCTGTGGTGGCTCCGACGATGGCGATGGCCGTGATGCGGATGCCTTCGACGCCTCGGACATCGCGCATGGCACCCACGTTGCGGGAACCGTCGCGGCGGTAACCAACAACCAGATCGGTGTGGCCGGCGTGGCCTACAACGCGAAGGTCGTACCGGTACGCGTGCTGGGCAATCAGGGCAATGGCGGCTCGGATGACATCATCGACGGCATGCTCTGGAGCGCTGGCATCGCCGTGCCGGGTGTTCCCGCCAATGCCAACCCGGCCGAGGTCATCAATCTCAGCCTGGGCGGCCGTCGGCCCTGTTCGCCGGCCGAGCAGGATGCGATCGACGACATCACGGCCACCGGCACCCTCGTGGTGGTCGCGGCGGGCAACAGCAACCTCGATGTGTCCGAGTTCGCACCGGCGAACTGCAACGGCGTGATCGCGGTGGCCGCGAACGACCAGGGCGGGCGCCGCGCGTTCTACTCCAACTACGGTGCAGGCATCCACATCACCGCGCCCGGCGGTGAGACGTGGTCGTGCCGCGCCTCGGTGGGGGAGTTCCTGCCTCTGGCCACACCCCCGAACTCGACCAACTGCGCACCGACCCGCCAGCATCCGGCGCAGGGCGTTCTGTCCACGGTGGGCAACAATGCCTTTGATTTCATGTCCGGCACTTCGATGGCGGCACCGCACGTGGCCGGCGTCGTCGCGCTGATGCAGGCGGTGGCACCGGTGCCGAAGACCACCAGCCAGGTCAAGGACATCCTGCGCCGCACCGCCCATCCGATCGCGGCGGCCAACTGCCCGGGCGGTTGCGGCCCGGGCATCATCGACGCCGCGGAAGCTGTCCGGGAGGCCAGCAACTGAGGCCAGGGCGCAGCGGCCCGCCGCGGCCGCTGCGCCACGCGCTGCCCTTCGGTCATACCCACAGGCCCCCTTCCTCAACGCTCCCGGCATGCAACCCATGAACTGGTTCGACGGCATGGCCATCGGCTTCCTGCTCGGTGTCCTGGCATGTTCTGCTGCGGTGGTCCTGGCAATCCGCAACAGCGATCGGGACGATTGACGACCGGCCGCTGATGCAACCGGCGCCCGCCGCTTCCGCCTTGACATACCTCCCGCTAGAGTGGCGCGACCGCGCAGGAGGATCGTATGGCAACCACGGGAATGGGCATCGTCGGCCGCACGGCTCTCGTCTTCACCCTGCTGCTTGCGCTGAGCGGCTGCGCCACCCTGCGCCAGTTCGGACCCTCGGTGCAGGTCGCCTCGGTTACTCCCGGCCAGTACATCGCCCTCAAGCGCGGTGACATCCTCACCACCGGCAAGCTCAGCTCGGCCACCCTGGAAACCCTGCGCGTGGCCGGCCTGGACGAGGGCGTCTGCGCCAGGCCTGGCCCACCCTGCATCGATGCAATGGAGGCCAGCATCGTCGTGCGCGAGGAAGACAAGCGCTCGGCCCTGGCCGAACTCTGGCTGCAGTACGCATTGACCATGCCCGCCCCCAAGCGCGAGTACTCCGCGGAAGGCCGCGCCAAGGCCGTGGTCACCGAACTGGACGCCGGGTTCCAGCCGCGTCTGGATGCGTGGATGCAGGTTGCGAGGCAGGCCTACGCCTATCTGTTCTTCACCGAGCGCACCGCCAACCAGCGGGGTTTCGAGGATCGCCAGACGCAGGTGCGGGACTACTACAACCTGGCCGTGCAGGAAGCCTCCGTGCAGCTGTTCGAGGCCTACGCCACCGGCCGGGTGCACAGCGACACCAGCCGCTTCCAGCTGGGACGATGGACCTTTGTGCTGGCGCCATCGGACGACGGCTCGCCATTGGACGAACGTACGCCGAGGGAGCTGGTTCCCGCCGCAGCGCTTTCGTTCACCGGCACCCTGCGCAGCGTGCATCGCCGGGATGGCTTCGGCGCCGAGCTGGTGGCGGTGATGGATGATCCCGGCAGCGACGTGGGCACGCCTGCTGCCGAGGCCAGCGCCGCTGCACCGGTACAACGCAGCTGGAGCGAAATGCCTTCACCCTCGATGTCGGTGCTGCTGCGGTTCTCCGGCGACAACCTGTGGGAAGTCCTGCACGACGACGAGCCGGAGGTGGAGATCCACGATCCCTACCAGGTTTCGGAAGTCACCCTGCATGGCCAGCAGGTGCCACTGGCGGCCAACTTCACGGCAGGCTACGCGCTGTGGCTCGCACGCTCCAACTTCAGCCGGCAATCGCTGCGCTCGCTGTTCGGCAGCAAGGGCGGCATCGATACGCCGCATCTGTACATGATGCAGCCCTACGACCCGAAGCGCCGCGTACTGTTGATGATCCACGGCCTGGCAAGCAGCCCGGAGGCATGGGTCAACGTCGCCAACGAGCTGATGCGCGACGATGAGATCCGCCGGGACTTCCAGGTGTGGCAGTTCTACTACCCGACCAACATGCCCATCGCGATGAGCCACGATGCGATCCGCCACATGCTGGCCGAGGTGCTGCAGCACTTCGATCCCACCGGAAAGGCCGCGGCCTCGCATGACATGGTGCTGGTCGGGCACAGCATGGGCGGAGTGATCTCGCGGCTGATGGTGTCTTCGTCCGGCGACCATCTGGTCGAGACCCTGCTGGCAACTGCGCAGATGACGCCGGCACAGCGCGAGCTGCTGCGCACCCGCGGCGCGCCGGTGCTCACGTTCAAGCCGGAACCGGAGATTTCACGGGTGGTGTTCATTGCCACCCCGCATCGCGGCACCGACGTTGCCGGTACCCGCCTCGGGCGCTGGATCGGCCGTCTGGTACGGCTGCCACTGACCGTGCTGGAGGACGTGGCGACGATCGCCAACGACGGCCACGTCGATCGCGACGACGGCAAGCACGGCTACCAGATGAACAGCATCCAGAATCTCGACAAGGATGACCCCTTCGTCAAGGCCGTCGCCGATCTGCCGATGTCCCCCAGCGTGCGCTATCACTCCATCATCGCGCGCGCCAAAGCCGATGGACCGCTGGAGCAGACCAGCGACGGACTGGTGCCCTACTGGAGTTCGCACCTGCCGGGCGCCGAATCGGAGAAGGTGATCGTGTCCGGTCACAGCGTGCAGGAAGCCACGCCCGCCATCGTGGAGCTCAGGCGCATCCTGCATGAAGACATGCAGGCGCACGACCGGCGTGATGAATAGCGCAGGCTGATCGCCGTTCCCGCCAGCGGCGGAGACGGCGGGTCAGCCGTTGCGGGAAATCCCTCATCGCACGTGTGCATGGAGCCTCCTATGCTGGCCGCACCTCTCCGACAGCAGGACAGCCGCATGAACACCCGGGACCTCAGCCGCCAGCCCAGCGCCGACCCGGCCGAGCGCGATGCCTTCTTTCCCTCGCCCTGGTCGCTCTCGCAGTTCACGTCACCCACCAGCAATCTGTCCGGCGCGGACTATGCCGACGCGCGCCGGGATGGCCGCTGGAAGATACTGATGATCGGCGCCGACGAGCGCTACCTGCCGACCGCCAACGGCCACCTGTTCTCCACCGGCAATCACCCGGTCGAAACCCTGCTGCCGATGTATCACCTGGACAAGGCCGGCTTCGACTTCGATGTGGCAACCCTGTCCGGCAACGCCGTGAAGTTCGAATGGTGGGCGTTCCCTGGCGAGGACCGCGACATCGGCGATCTGTACGAACGCTACCAGGCGCGGTTCCGCCAGCCGAAGGTGCTGGACGACATCGTGGCCTCGCTGGACGCGGCGTCGGACTATGCAGCCATCTTCATTCCGGGCGGGCATGGCGCACTGATCGGTCTGCCGGAGAGCCGCGCGGTCAGCAAGGCGCTGCACTGGGCGATGGCGCAGCAGCGCTACATCATCACGCTCTGCCACGGCCCTGCAGCGTTGTTGGCTGCCGGGATCGATGAAGCGGGCGGTGACTCGCTGTTCCGTGGCTACCGCATCTGCGCCTTCCCCGATGCGATGGACCGGCAGACGCCGGACATCGGCTACATGCCCGGACAACTGCCGTGGTTCTTCGGTGAAAAGCTCGCGCAGCAGGGTGTGCAGATCGTCAACGAGGGCATTGATGGCAGCGTGCTGCAGGATCGCCTGCTGCTGACAGGCGACAGTCCGTTGGCCGGCAATGCACTCGGCCAGCTGGCCGCACGCACCCTGCTGGACGCGCTGGCAGGGCGCTGAACGCCGTGACCGCGCTGGTGCCGACGCTGCTGGAACTGGAGCGGGCGCGTTCGATCACCGGGATCGGCGCGCTGCTTCGTTCGATCGCCGCGCCCCTGGGCTACGATCGCGTGCTGCTGTTTGCGGCCGGCACCGGGCTGGAACGCGGCGCCCACCGTGTGTACTGGATCGAGGGCGATTGGCTGGGCGAAGGGCGTGAAACCGATCTTGCCCGCTACCTGCACGCCTGCCCGGTCAACCGCCACGTGCTCGACAGCGATGCCCCGTTCTTCTGGAGCAAGCGCGAGGGCGTGCGGGGTGCCCGCTACCAGGTGGTCAGGCACCCCCGCGGCGACGGTCTGCATGGGCTGCAGGTGCCCGTATTCGGAACCACCGGGCTGGAAGGGGCGATCAGTTTCGCCGGAACGATCATCGACGCTTCTGCGCCTGCCCGGCTGCTGCTGGAGTCTGCCGGCACAGCGGCATTCCGCGCTGCCCGCCGGCTGGCCGAAGCACCGGCCGAACGCCCCGTGGGCGGACTGAGCATACGGGAACGCGAGGTTCTGCGCTGGGTCGCCGCCGGCCGGCGCCAGGCAGAGATCGCTGCCACGCTGGGGTTGTCCGCGCGCACCGTGGAGAATCACCTGCGCCGCGCGCGCCAGCGCCTGGGCGTTGCGACGACGGCGCAGGCAGTGCGCGCAGCCGCGCGACGCGGCGAGATCGAAGACTGAGCGCGTCCCCGGCGCAGTCGCCACGCCAATGACCCATCCCGGCATACCCTCCTCTCCCAATCCGTGCCATCCTTCATGGAATCGTTTACATGGAATGGAGGGATTCCACGATGCTGTCGCGTTTCCGTCGCCCTGCGCTGTGTGCGCTGCTGGCCTTCGCTCTTCCCGCCATCGCCTGGGCGGCGGCCCCCGCGCCGCTGAAGGTGATGTCCTTCAATGTCCGCACCCCGGCCGATACCGCGCCAGGCAAGCGCTGGCCGGATCGCCGCGATGCAATGGTCAAGGTCATCCTGGATGCCCGCCCGGCCGTGATCGGCACCCAGGAGCTGGTGCAGGAACAGGCCGACTATCTGGCCGGCCACCTGCCCGGCTACGCGTGGTTCGGTGAAGGACGGCGCGGCGGCAGCGGCGATGAGCACATGGGCGTGTTCTATGACACGCGGGTGCTGGCCGTGGAGGAATCAGGCAACTTCTGGCTGTCCGATACACCGGAGGTCGCCGGCAGCATCACCTGGGGCAACCTGTACCCGCGCATGGTGACCTGGGCCCTGTTCCGTCGCCTTGACGATGGCCGCCGCTTCTACTTCATGGACACTCACCTGCCCTATCGCGACGAAGACGAACCGCGCCGGGTCAAGGGGGCCGAGCTGATCGGCAGGCGGGTGGCGACACTGCCGCCGGATCTGCCGGTGGTGCTGACGGGCGACTTCAACAGTGAACCCGGGGGCGGAACCTACGCGACGCTCACCCGCGTTCTGCAGGACACGCGCACCCAGGTGGCGTCTCCCCACGGGCCGCGCCTGACCTTCCATGATTTCACCGGCAAGGCCACCACGCAGCTGGACTGGGTACTGGTGAGAGGCTTTCGTGCGCGCAGCTTCCTGACCGATGACCGTCGCATCGACGGCGTGCTGCCCTCGGATCACTTCCCGCTGGTGGTCGAGCTGGACTGGCCCCGGCCCTGAGTCGGGTTGCCGCCGCGTTCACCGCGGCGGCTGCCGCGCCAACAGGCGATAGAGCGCCTGGTGCTGATCGCGCGCCTGGCAGATGCGGGCGCCGATGGCGAGCAGCACGGCCACGCCGATCAGGCCCAGGCCCAGCATCGAGTCCGGCAGCCGTACGAAGCCGATGGCCGCGGCCAGCATCGCCAGCACCAGCAGCACGACCACCGCGACGGACAGTCCTGCACCGGGTGGTCCCGGATCGCCGAACAACATTCGTTGGGTATCCCGCTTGCCGTCCGTCATCGCCTGTCCTCTGGTGGCCCGCCCCACTTGTTACACGGCAGAAGGCGCTTCCGGGAGAGTCAGAAGCGTCATGAATGTGACGGTGTCCACGGCTCACGCCGCGCTGCCCTGCCTGAGTTCGCAAAGTGTGGAGGACGGCATGGCACACCAGCGCTGTCGGGCCGTACTCATCATCGACGGCCAGGACGCAGCCGCCGACGAAGGCGCTCGCTTCCGCGCCGCCGCGCTGGGCGGCAGGCGCCCGCTCATCGGTGACCCTGACCGGAAAGAGGACGGAGGCCACTGCCTCCGTCCCCGTCCGGTCAATTCACCTGTGCCACGCTCGGCGCCTGTGGAGACTGGCCCCAACCACCCAGCGCCTTGTACACGCCGACTACGCTGACGTTGACCTCCGCCTCGGCGGCCGCCAGTGCATCATCGGCGGCCAGCTGGGTGCGCTGCGCGTCGAGCAGGGTCAGGAAGTCTTCCGAGCCCTCGCGATAGCGGATCTGCGCCAGCGACTCGGCCCGTCGTGCGGCCTGCGCCTGCTCCACCACGATCGCCAGCCGTGCCTGCTGCTTGGAGTAGCGTGTCAGCGCGTTCTCGGTGTCTTCCAGTGCCAGCAGCACCGTCTGCTCGTACTGCGCGGCAACGCCCTCCGCCTCGGCCTTGCTGGCACGCAGACGTGCGCGCACGGTTCCGAAATCGAAGGCCGCCCAGCTCAACGACGGCGTCAGCGACCAGGCCTTGTTGTTGCCGTTGACCAGGCCATTGGCGTCGCCGCCGAGGAAGCCGACGAAACCGGAAAGCGACAACCGCGGGAACAGATCGGCCGTTGCCACACCCACCCGTGCCGTGGCGGCTGCCAGCCGTCGCTCGGCCGCACGCACGTCGGCACGCTGGCGCAGCAGCTCGCGGGTATCGCCCAGCGGCAACGGCTTGGCGAACGCCGGCACCTCATGCGGCGCGAGCATGTCGGCCAGTACTTCCGGGCGCTGGCCCAGCAGCACCGCCAGGCGATTGCGCGACTGCGTCTCGGCGACTTCCAGCAGGGGAATATCGGCCTCGATCGCCTTCAGCCGGGCACGGCTGCTCTGCACATCCAGCTCGCTGCCGGCACCCAGTTCCCAGCGCGCCTCGGTCAGCTTCTGCGTATCACGCAGATTGACCAGTGTGTGCTGGGCCACGGCGATGCGCTTCTGCGTGCCGCGCAGCTCGAAGTAGTTGCGTGCCACTTCGGCGGCGACCAGCACCTGCGCATCGGCCAGGTTGGCCTGTTCGGCCCCCAGATCGGCGCGTGCCGCTTCGGCAGCACGGCGTTTGCGGCCGAACAGATCCAGCTCCCAGCCCGCATCGAAGCCGAGCTGGTAGCTTTCACTGAACACCCGCTGCCCACCCAGCTGCGGATCGGGTTGCTTGCGGCGGTCGTAACTGCCGCCTGCGGTCACGTGCGGCGCCTGGTCGAACCGGCTTTCGACGAACACCGCCCGGGCCTGGCTGACACGCGCTACGGCCACGCGCAGGTCAAGATTGCTCGACAGTGCGCCGTGCACCAGTTCTTCCAGCACCGGGTCATCGAACTGCGCCCACCAGCTGGCAACCGGCGACGTGGTGCTGAACACCGGCTGCTCCGCGCCCTGCAGGACGACAGGCTCCTGCTGGGGTGCCTTGTAATTGGGACCGACGGTGACACAGCCGGCCAGCACGAGGCTGGAAACGGCCACCGCCAGGGTGCGGATCACCATGGCAGCACCTCGCCAAGATAGGTGAAGCTGCCGCTCGGGCCTTCAGGGCCGATCAGCGCCATCTGCACGCTGGAACGCGCACCTTCGGCGATCTCGATCTCGCCGTGGCCACCGTTCATGTCGGTCTTGACGTAGCCCGGGTGCACGGTGTTCACCTTGATCGGCGAGCTGCGGAGCTCGTATGCCAGGGCCAGCGTCCAGCTGTTCACCGCCGCCTTGGAGGCGTTGTAGGCCGGAATCTTGAAGTCATAGATGCCCGAACCCGGATCGGCGTGCAGGGTCTGCGAGCCGAGGATGCTGGACACGTTGACGATGCGCCCGGCCTTGGCCAGCTTCAGCAGCGGCAGGAACGCCTGGGTCACCGCCACCAGCGCATACACATTGGTATCGAAGGTGCGGCGCCACGTATCCAGCGATTGCTCCGACGGTGCCTGTGCCGGGTTCTCGATCATGATGCCGGCGTTGTTGACCAGGATGTCCAGCCGGCCGTGACGCTGGCGCACCTGCTCGACCGCGTCGGCGATGCTGGCAGCGTCGGTAACGTCCAGCTGCAGCGCTTCCACCGGCAGGCCTTCCGCCTGCAGCTTCAGTGCCTGCTCCACCGCCGTCTCACGCTTGCGGCCGGCCAGCAGCGTGTGTACGCCTTCCTTCGCCAGCTGACGCACGGTCTCGGCACCGATGCCACGGGTGGCGCCGGTAACCAGCGCGATCTTGTTCTGATGGGTGTTCATGGATTCATGCCTTTGGAGGGAGAAGCCGCCGCCGATCATCGACCGGCGGCGACGGGATTCCGTATCAGTGATGGATGGTGGGCTCGCCGTGCTGCACCAGCTGGCCACCGCCGTTGCGGGTGACGAACTTGCGCAGGGCGACGTAGAACACCGGGGTCAGGAACAGGCCGAACAGGGTTACGCCCAGCATGCCGGCAAACACCGTGATACCGGTCACCGAGCGCACCTCGGCACCCGCACCGTGCGAAAGCACCAGCGGCACGGTGCCGGCGATGAACGCGATGGAGGTCATCACGATCGGGCGCAGTCGCAGGCGGCAGGCTTCCAGCGCGGCCTCGACGATGCCCTTGCCGCCCATCTCCAGTTCACGGGCGAACTCGACGATCAGGATCGCGTTCTTGCATGCCAGTCCCATCAGCACCACCAGGCCCACCTGTACGAACACGTTGTTGTCGCCGCCGGTCAGCCATACGCCGAACAGGGCCGACAGCAGGGTCATCGGCACGATCAGGATCACTGCCAGCGGCAGCGACCAGCTCTCGTACAGCGCGGCCAGCACGAGGAAGGCCAGCATGATCGCCACCGGGAACACAATGAACGCGGCCTTGCCCTGGGTGGCCTGCTGGTAGCTCAGGTCGGTCCATTCGGTGGCCATGCCGACCGGCAGCACCTGCCCGGCGATCTCGGTCAGCTTGTTCATCGCTTCCGCCGAGGACAGCAGGCGCGGGTCGGCTTCGCCGGCCAGGTCCGCTGCCGGATAGCCGTTGAAGCGCAGCACCGGGTCCGGGCCGAACGTCTGCTTGATGGTCACCATCGAACCGATCGGCACCATCTCGCCGCGGTCGTTGCGGGTGCGCAGCTTGGCGATGTCCTCGACGCTCTCACGGAACGGACCGTCCGCCTGGGCGATCACCTGCCAGGTGCGGCCGAACTGGTTGAAGTCGTTGACGTACGCCGAGCCCAGGTAGGTCTGCAGTGTGTCGAACAGCTCGGTCAGCTGCACGCCCTGCGCCTTCGCTTTCACACGGTCCACTTCCGCATCCAGCTGCGGCACGTTGGCCTGGTAGCTGCTGATCGGGAAGGCCATGCCCGGGGTCTGTGCAACGGTACCCTGCATCGCCTGCACGGCATTCTGCAGCGCGCCGTAGCCCAGGTTGCCGCGGTCCTCGATGAACATCTGGTAGCCGTTGCCGTTACCCAGGCCCAGGATCGGCGGCGGCATCATCGCGAACGCGAAGCCTTCCTGCAGGCCTGCGATCTTCTGGTTGATCTCGGCGTTGATCTCCGCCGCGGTCCGGCCATGGCGCTCGTTGAACGGCTTGAGCGGAATGAACGCCACACCGGTGTTCGGGGTGTTGGTGAACTGCAGCGCGTTCAGGCCCGGGAACGAAATGGTATGCGCCACGCCGTCCGTTTCCTGGGCGATCTTGGCGACCTTGCGCAGCATTTCATCGGTACGTGCGATCGACGAACCTTCCGGCAGCTTCACGCCCGCGATCAGGTACAGCTTGTCCTGGGTCGGGATGAAGCCCGGCGGCACCAGCTTGAAGATCACACCAGTACCGACCAGCAGGATCGCGTAGACCACGAACACGGCGCCGCGGCGGCCGAGAATGCGCGCCACGCCGCGCTCGTACTTCTCCGAGCTGGACTTGAAGAAGCGGTTGAAGGGGCGGAACACCCAGCCGAACAGGCGATCGATCAGACGGCTCGGGCCGTCCTTCGGAGCGCCATGGGCCTTCAGCAGGCGGGCGGCCAGGGCCGGCGACAGGGTCAGCGAGTTGATCGCCGAGATCACCGTGGAAATGGCGATGGTGACGGCGAACTGCTTGTAGAACTGACCGGTGACGCCGGACAGGAAGGCCATCGGCACGAACACCGCGCACAGCACCAGTGCGATCGCAACGATCGGGCCGGACACCTCGCGCATGGCCTGGTGGGCGGCTGCGGTCGGCGACAGACCTTCCTCGATGTTGCGTTCAACGTTCTCCACCACCACGATCGCATCGTCGACCACGATGCCGATCGCCAGCACCAGGCCGAACAGGCTCAGCGTGTTGATGGAGAAGCCCAGCACGTACAGTGCTGCAAAGGTACCGACCACCGACACCGGCACCGCGATCAGCGGAATGATCGACGCGCGCCAGGTCTGCAGGAACAGGATCACCACCAGCACCACCAGGGCGATCGCTTCAAGCAGGGTCGAGACCACCGCCTTGATCGAATCACGCACGAAGATGGTGGTGTCGTACACCGCTTCGTACTTCACGTCGGCGGGCATGGTCTTCTGCATCTCGTCCATCGTGGCGATGACCTTGTCGCGGATCTCCAGTGCATTCGCACCGGGCGACTGGAAGATGCCGATACCCACCGCGTTCTTGCCGTCGAGCTGCGAGCGCAGGGTGTAGTCGCCAGCGCCCAGTTCCAGGCGGGCAACATCGGACAGGCGCACGATCTCGCCGTCGACACCGCTCTTGAGCACGATGTCGCCGAACTCCTGCTCGCTGCGCAGGCGGCCCTGGGCATTGATCAGGGTCAGGAACTGGCTGTTCGGCAGCGGTTCGGCGCCAAGCTGGCCCGCAGAGACCTGCACGTTCTGCTCACGCATGGCACGCACCACGTCGCTGGCCGTCAGGCCGCGCGAAGCGACCTTGTCCGGGTCCAGCCAAGCGCGCATCGCGTAGTCACCACCACCGAAGATCTGCGCGTCGCCCACGCCGGGAATGCGTGCCAGCGCGTCCTTGACGTGCAGGCGGGCGTAGTTGCGCAGGTACAGGGTGTCGTACTTGCCATTGGGCGAAGTCAGATGCACGACCATGAGGAAGGTCGGCGACTGCTTCTGCGTAGTCACGCCCTGCCGGCGTACGTCCTCGGGCAGGCGTGCCTGCGCCTGCGCCACGCGGTTCTGCACCTTCACCGCCGCCGCGTCCGGATCGGTGCCCGGACGGAAGGTGACGGTCATCTGCAGCACGCCATCGGAACCGGCGACCGACTTGAGGTACATCATGCCCTCGACGCCGTTGATCGCCTCTTCAAGCGGCGTGGCGACGGTTTCGGCGATGACCTTGGGATTGGCGCCCGGATAGACCGTGCGCACGACCACCGACGGCGGCACCACTTCCGGGTACTCGCTGATCGGCAGGATCGGAATCGTGATCAGGCCTGCGGCGAAGATCACGATCGACAGTACCGCCGCGAAGATCGGCCTGTCGATGAAGAAACGGGAAAAGTCCATGGAGGAATTCCTGGGAAATGCCGCCGGCGGGCAACAGCCACCCTGCCCCTCGCCGATATGACGAAGGCAGGGAAGGCCGCCGCTGGCGCCGGCAGCTAAGCGGAAACTTGGATCAGGAGACGGCGGATCAGCGGTTCAGCGCAGCAGTGGCATCACGGCCCGGTGCGGCGGCCGCGGGCGGCTGCATCGCCACCGCCTTGGCCTGCACCGGCATGCCCGGCATGAAGACCTTCTGCACGCCATCGATGATCACCTTGTCGCCTGCGGACAGGCCCTGCTCGACGATGCGCAGGCCTTCCGCCGTGCGGCCAAGGCGGATGTCGCGGCGCTGGGCCTTGCCATCCTTGTCGACCACGTACACGTACTTGCGGTCCTGGTCGGTCAGCACGGCCTTGTCGTCGATCAGCATCGCCTGGAACTGGCCACTGCCCAGCAGCTGCACACGGGCGAACAGGCCCGGGGTGAACTGGCGGTCGGCATTGTCCAGCAGCGCACGCACGCGGATGGTGCCGGTGCTGCGTGCGACCTGGTTGTCGAGGAAGTCGACCTTGCCCGCGTGCGGGTAGCCGTCTTCACCCGACAGGCCAACCTTTACCGGCAGGTCGCTGTCGCGCTCGCTGGGGCGCTCGCCCTTGCGTGCCATCTGCGCGTAACGCAGGAAAGTGCTTTCGTCGGCATCGAAGTAGACGAACACGGTGTCCAGCGAGACCAGCGTGGTCAGCACGCTGGCGCTGTCGCCGGCAGTGACCAGGTTGCCCGCAGTGACCATCGCGCGGCCGGCACGGCCGTCGATCGGCGCACGCACCTTGGTGAACTCCAGGTTGAGGCGGGCAGCATCCAGTGCCGCCTGCGCCGCCTGCACGGCTGCGCCGGACTGGTCTGCCGCAGCGCGACGCTGCTCGGCGGTCTCGGTGGAGATCGCCTGCTGCTCGGCCAGGCGCTTGGCCCGCTCCGATTCACTGCGGGCCAGGGTCGCCTGGGTGCGGGCGCGGGCCAGTTCAGCGGCGGCGCGATCGTACTCGGCCTGGTAGCTGCGCGCGTCGATGGTGAAGAGCACATCGCCCTTCTTCACTTCATCGCCTTCGACATAGTTGACCTTGTCGATGTAGCCGGACACGCGCGGACGCAGTTCAACGCTCTGCACCGCCTCGATGCGGCCGCTGAACTCGTCCCATTGGCTGATCTGCTTGACCAGCACCGGGGCTGCGCTGACCTGCGGCGGTGGCGGTGCGCCGGCTTCTTCGGCATGGCCGCCACTGCAGGCAGCGAGCACCGCCGCGGCGAGGATCGACACGCCGGCCATCGCAATGCGATGGCCGAAACGATGTGGGGTGGTTTTGGGGGAAGTCATGGCATGCATCCGTACGGAGGGGTGGTACAGCTAATGAGAATGGCTATCAGAAAGTGCGGCGTATGCTGCAACCTCAACCAAGGTCAAGGTCAAGCGACACCGACGGTGTCGCGCCACGGCGGTGGAACTTCCAGTCGCAGCAGGCCTCGTGGCAGTTCCGCGTCGCTGCTGTCGCAGCGAACGATGGCGCGGTTGTCGCGGCAGCCATCAAGCAGCGACACCACGCGCCGGCCGACCAGCAGCGAGCTCGGCCACTCGATGCAGGCGTTGGCGGCGTTGGCCGGCGTACACACCGGGCTGCACACCTCCAGCATCTGCGCACGGACACCGACCGCCTGTGCTTCCTGGTGCACCACCTGCGCGTACATGCGCAGGGCGGCGGTGGTGATCGAGGTCTCGCCGTAGCCTGCCCAGGGCTTGAGACCGGCAGGGCTGCCGATCATCACGTAGCGCCGCGCATGCACGTTGTCGCGCAGCAGCGGCAGCAGGTGGCGTACCGCATGCACATGGGGCATCAGGTCGGCCTGCAGTGCGCCGAGCAGTTCGTCGCCCTTGCGGTCCATCACCCGGCCACGGTTGTAAGGACCGCCCATGGCCGCGATCACCGCCGCCAGCGGCCGCGGTCGCTGCGCGACGCGCTCGGCCAGGACCTGCGCCGAACCGTCGTCTGCCAATGAACCCAGCATGGTCTGCAGGCCGGGCTCATCGGCGAACTGTGCTTCCAGCGACGCCAGCCGTCCCGGGTCGCGGCCGACCACCAGCACCGGGCTGCCGGCTTCCAGCAGCGCACCGACCACACCCTGGCCGACGGCACCGGTGCCGCCGAGGACCAGGACTTCGGGCATCAGAATCCCATTCACGGGACATTTCCTCCCAAATCCGGGATAGTCCCGATTCGGCGCAGTCGGTCGCCTTTCTGGGGCGCCATGCGGATGGCACCGCCACGCTGTTGCCGCATGGGCGCGGTAAACTCACGAAAATCCTTGTGCACCAAGGAACTCGGGCGGATCTCAACGGTCATCGCCAGATCCAGGGCGTTCTGGCCGGCATGCCGGAAACGGGCAAGAATGTTGCGCAGGCTCATGGCGGGGGGACTCCATTTCACGAATGGCGCCACGATAGACCTCAAACCTTTACTTGATTAGTCCTGATTAAGGGGAATAATCATCCCGTTCCCGGTCCAATCGATCTGTCACGATTGTCCCACCCCCGACGTCCAGGACTCCCGACCATGTCCCACGATCTCAATGAAACGCTGATCTTCGTCAAAGTGGTCGAGCAGGGCAGCTTCATCGCAGCTGCCAAAGCGCTCGGCCTGCCCAAGACCACCGTCAGCCGCAAGGTGCAGGAGCTGGAGACGCGGCTGGGCGCGCGCCTGCTGCACCGGACTACGCGCCGCCTTGGCCTGACCGAGGCCGGCTCGATCTACCACGAGCACTGCCAGCGCATCGCGCGCGAGCTGGAAGAAGCCGAGAGCGCGGTGAGCCAGCTGCAGTCCGGCCCGCGCGGCTGGCTGCGCTTCACTGTGCCCTACTCCATCGGCATCACCTGGATCGCGCCGTTGCTGGGCCAGTTCCATGCGCAGTACCCGGAAATCCGCCTGGACATGCACATGGGCAACGAGAAGCTCGACCTGATCGCCGGTGAAGCCGATCTGGCCCTGCGCGTCGGCGCCCTGCCCGATTCCAACCTGGTCGCACGCAAGCTCGGCAGCCTGCGCACGCAGGTGTTCGCCAGCCCGGCCTACATCGAGCGCTACGGTGAGCCCCTGCACCCGGAAGAGCTTCAGTTCCATCGCATCCTGGCCATGCGCAAGCCCTACCACACCGGCAATTCACCGCGCTTTACCTGGCAGCTGGGCGAGAACGGTGGGGAACTGCGTGACTTCCCGGTGACGCCGCTGATGACGGCCAACGACATGTCCGCGCTCAACGGCGCGCTGGTGTGCGGCGAAGGCCTGCTGCTGACCGGCGATGTGATGGCCAAGCCGTTCGTCGAGTCAGGCATGGTCCGTCGCGTGCTTGCCGGGTGGACAGGTCCGGAGGTGGATTTCAACGCGGTCTTTGCCGGCGGCCGCCTGGTCTCGCCGAAGGTGCGCGCATTCGTCGACTTCCTGGTGGAGAAGCTCAACTTCGACGCCAATTACATGCTGGCGCAGTGCCCTGGCGCGAAGCTGGCGCGGCAGCAGCAGGAGCAGGAAGATGCCGCGCTGGAGATCAGCGGCAAGCGGATCCTGGAGAAGGTGGCCGCGCCGGCGGCGTGAGGCGGGGCCTGCCCAGCGTCATGCGGTGCGCTGTTCCAGCAGATGCTCGATCAGTGCCCGCAGCTTCGGCTCGGCCTGGCGCCGGCTGGGGTAATACAGGAAGAACCCTGCGAACCATGGGCAGTACGGCTCCAGCACGCTGACCAGTTCCCCACGCTGCAGCCACGGGCGCCATGTGTCCTCCATGCCGAAGGCCAGTCCGGCGCCCGCCAATGCCAGGCGGGTCATCGTGGCCATGTCGTTGCTGGTGATCTCCGGCTGTACATCGACGCTGAACTCGCGTCCGCGCTCTTCGAATTCCCAGCGATAGGGCGCCTTGCGTGGTGCGGCGCGCCAGCCGATGCAACGGTGCCCGGGCAGCTCGCGCGGGTGCGTGGGCACGCCGTGCTGCTGCCCATACCGCGGAGTGCACACCACCACCTGCCGCTGCCGGCCGGACACCGGAATCGCCACCATGTCCTGGGCGATCACCTCGCCCAGCCGCACGCCCGCGTCGAAACCCGCCTCGACGATGTCGAACTCCTCGTCGGTCACCGTGATGTCCAGCTGCAGGTCCGGGTGCCGGGCGGCGAAGCTGGCCAGCAGGGGACCGGCCAGGAAATGCTCGGCAATGGAGGACACGGCCAGGCGCAGCTGGCCCTTGAGGGTGCTGCCGCGACGCAGCGTGGACTCCACGGCACTGCCCAGCTCAGCCAAGGCGGGTCTGACCGCCGCAAGCAGCGCCTGCCCGGCATCGGTGAGGTTGACGCTGCGCGTCGTGCGCAGCACCAGAGCGACACCCAGCGACTGCTCCAGCCGGGCGATGGTCTGGCTGACGGCCGAACGGGTCACGCCCAGTTGCTGGGCCGCCGCAGTGAAGCTGCTGCAGTCGGCTACCCGCTGGAACACCGCGAGGGCATTGAGATCGACGGACATTGGTTAGCGGATCTATACAAGGTAGTCAGCAGTCGCCATCTTATCGCGACGAGGCAGGCCGTCTACCGTGGCTGCACCGGGCACGACCCGGCATTCCCCCGCCCTTCCGGAGACCTGCCATGAGCCATTCCCGAACCATCCTGATCACCGGTGCCTCCAGCGGCATAGGCGCCGGCATCGCCCGCTCCCTGGCGCAGCCGGGTGCGCGCCTGGTGTTGGGCGCGCGCCGCCTCGAACGGTTGCAGGCACTGGCGGATGAACTGCGCCAGCACGGCGCCGAAGTACGCGTGCATGCGCTGGACGTGACGCAGCACGCGCAGGTCGAGGCATTCGCCGCGTCAGCCCTGGAGGAATTCGGCGCCCTTGATGTGATCGTCAACAATGCCGGTGTAATGCCCCTGTCGCCGATGGCATCGCTGAAGGTGGACGAATGGGACCGGATGATCGACGTCAACATCCGCGGTGTACTGCACGGGATCGCGGCAGTGTTGCCGCATATGTGCGCACGCGGCCGCGGACAGATCATCAACATCGCCTCCATCGGCGCGCTGTCGGTCGTACCGACCGCTGCGGTCTACTGCGCCACCAAGCATGCGGTGCGCGCGATCTCGGAGGGCCTGCGCCAGGAGCACCGCGAGCTGCGGGTCACCTGCATCCACCCCGGCGTGGTGGAAAGCGAGCTGGCGGACAGCATCACCGACCCGGTTGCCGCCGAAATGATGGTCGGCTATCGCGCCATCGCCCTGCAGCCGGATGCGATCGGACGTGCGGTGCGGTTCGCCATCGAGCAACCCGACGACGTGGACGTGAACGAGATCGTGGTGCGGCCGACGGCCGCGGCATGACCCGGCCGCCTCTCCTGCGGTAGGCGCCACGCGTCGCCGCCAACGAAAATGCCGCCTGCAAGGGCGGCATTTCCGTTCCGGCCGTGCCGGACCTGCACGCACGCGCCGCGCGCGTTACTGCTGCAGCGGAATCACGCGGATTTCAACACGGCGGTTCTTGGCACGGCCAGCATCGGTGCTGTTGTCGGCAATCGGGTACGCCTTGCCGGCGCCCAGCGTTTCGATACGCACGCTCTGCACGCCCTGCCCGATCAGGTACTGGGCGACCGAATCGGCGCGCTCCTTGGACAGGCGGTTGTTGACCGCATCGCTGCCGATGCTGTCGGTGTGGCCGACCACTTCGATCATGGTCTGGTTGTAGTCGCGCAGGGTGCCGGCCACGCCGTTGAGCGCGCCGTAGAACTGCGGCTTCAGTGCCGACTTGCCGAAATCGAAGGTGATGCCGTCGGGCAGGTTCAGCATGATGTTGTCGCCCTGGCGCTGCACATCGATGCCGGTGTTGGCGGTGCGCTCGCGCAGCGCGCGTTCCTGGCGATCCTGGTACTGGCCCACGGCCGCACCACTGAGCGCGCCGATACCTGCACCGATCAGCGCGTGCTGGCGGCGCTCGGTCGCACTGTCGCCGCTGAGCAGGCCGGCGGCCACGCCAATGGCGGTACCGATCAGCGCGTTGCGACCGGTACGATTCTGCTGCTCGGTCGGGTTGCCGTACTGATCGCTCTGCACGTAGGAACCGCCGGTGGCGCAGGCCGACAGGACGGCCGCGCTCATCAGGGCCAGTGCGACATTGCGGGTGGTGTTGCGGATCATGATGGTCTCCTTGGTTTCCGGTCGGGCCGGCGGCTTGCGGGCCGCCCAGAGAATAAACAGCGGGACGCGATGCCGGGATGATGAACACGCCGCTCGACAGGGCCTTGTTCAGCTAGCTGTCTGGAACCCCGCGGCGGCGCTTTACCCCGCTCCCGACTGGCGGTAGGCGGCGAGCGCCGCATCCCGGCCCGCGGCCAGATCCACCAGGGGGCTGCGCGGATACTCCGGCGCGTGCTCGGCCAGCCACTGCGGATGCTGCCACGGCGCGAACCGCGCCTTCACCGGCAACGCCGCCAGTTCCGGTACCCAGCGGGTGATGTAACGCGCCTGAGGATCGAACTTTTCGGCCTGGGTGACCGGATTGAACACGCGGAAGTAAGGCGCTGCATCCGCACCGGTGCCGGCCACCCACTGCCAGCCCATCGTGTTGTTGGCCAGGTCGGCATCGACCAGTGTGTCCCAGAACCAGCGTGCGCCATGCAGCCAGTGCGCGCGCAGGTGCTTGCACAGATAGCTGGCGACGATCATCCGCACCCGGTTGTGCATGTAGCCGGTATGCCACAGCTCGCGCAGGCCGGCATCCACGATCGGTACACCGGTGTTGCCGCGCTGCCAGTCATGCAGCTGGCCGGCGCTGGGGGTGGCCCATGGAAAGCGGTCGAAGCGCGGGTTGAGGTTGCCGGTCGGGGTCTCCGGAAAGTGATGCAGCAGGTGGTAGGCGAAGTCACGCCAGCCCAGTTGCCGCAGGTAACCGTCGATGTCGGCGTCGGTGCCGGCGCTGCGCAACCCTTCCAGCGCCTGGGCGATGCGCCAGGGCGCGATCTCGCCGAAGTGCAGGTGCGGTGACAGCCGCGAGGTACCGACCCGGTCCGGCAGGTCGCGCTGCGCGCGATAGCCTCGCAGCGCGCCGTCCTCGAACACCGAAAGCGCCTCCAGCGCGCCGGCCTCTCCCGGCTGCCAGTGCTCCCAGAAGCCGCCGTCCCAGCCGAGCACCGGTGCCAGCCCGAGCGCCTGCAGCGACTCGCCTTCGACGGCATGCGCCGCCAGTGCCGCGGGCGCCGCCTGCAGCCCGGGCAGGCGCCAGTGACTGAGCACGTTGCGCCAGTAAGGGGTGAACACCTTGTACGGGTGCCCCTGCTGGGTGGCGATATCCCACGGCTCGAACAGCAGGCTGCCGTTGCAGCTCTGCGCGTCGATGCCCTGCTCGCGCAGCGTGCGCTTGATGGAGGCATCACGTGGCTGCGTGATGGGTTCGTACTTGCGGTTCCAGTACACCGCCGTGGCACCGGTCCGCGCGATCAGTGCCTGCAGCACCGGCAGGCTGTCGCCGATCTGCAGCACCAGGGAAGAACCGCGGTCACGCAGATCCGCATCCAGCGCGGCAAGAGAGCGATGACGCCACGCGTTGGACGCCGCTCCCGGCGCCCACTCGCCTTCTTCGTGCGGCGCGTGGATGTACACCGGGACCACATCGTGCCCCGCATCCAGTGCAGCCTGCAGGGCCGGATTGTCCTGCAGCCGCAGGTCGCGACGGAACCAGACCAACGCTACCGACACGTGCACCGCCTTTGCTGTGGAAGGCGGCCATGATAGCCAGCACAGGTGAAGACCGCGCAGGGGTGCAACGCCGTCTGCAGCCGGACTACTTCCCGGCGTCGAAACGCTGCATGGCCTCGCGGATCAGCGTACGCGCCTCGGCCGCGTTGCCCCAGCCCTGCAGCTGCACCGGGTTGCGTCCGGCTGGCAGATCCTTGTACACGCGGAAGAACGCCTCGATGCGCTGCCGCTCGATCTCCGGCAGATCGGCCAGATCGCGGACGCCTGCATAGCTCGGATCCACCTTGTCGGTCGGCACGCCGATGACCTTCTCGTCATGTTCGCCGCCATCGATCATCTTCAGATAGCCGATCGGGCGGAAGCGGATGATCACGCCGGGATGCAGGGGTTCACGGGTCAGCACCAGCGCGTCCAGCGGATCGTTGTCACCCGCCAGCGTGCGCGGCATCGAACCATAGTTGGCCGGATAGGCCACCGGCATCGACTGGAAGCGGTCGACGTGGACCAGCCCGTCGTCCTTGATCTCATACTTGGTGAAGCTGCCGGCGGGAATTTCCACCGCCAGATTCACTTCCTGCGGCGCCTGCGGCGGCTGGGCCACCAGGAACGGATGCAGCACCGCATCGGCGGCGGTCACCGCACCGGCCAGCAACAGCAGGGCGGCACCGATGGCAGCGAGAGGAACGATGCGTCGAGGCATGGTCATCGGCGTCTCCTTATTCCCAGCAACGGTCGGCACGACCCTTGGCAGTCTGCGCGCGCGGGCAGTCGCGTGGCGTGATGCGGCCTTCGGTCAGCTCCGTACGCTGCTTGCCCCCGCTGGCGTCGCGGCGCAGCTCGAAGGCATCGTACAGCTGCCCGGTCACCGTGCGCGCCTCATAGCGCAGGTGCTGCGGATCGATGCGCAGCACCTGGAACAGCTGGGTGTCCTCGGCCACCGGGGCCATCGTCCTTCGGGCTTCATCGGAAAGACGGTACTGCTTCGGTCCCGCCACGGTCACCACGTACTGCGGTATCGCGGCCTGTCCTTCGCCACGGCGGCCATAGGTGTGGTCGTGCCCCTGCAGCACCAGGTCCACCTGGTGACGACGCACCACCGGCAGCAGCACATCACGCAATGCGGCGTTCTCGCGGCCTTCGCGCGGCGAGTAGAACGGCTGGTGCAGCAGTACGATGGTCCACGGCTGCGGATTGCCGGACAGCACCTTGTCCAGCCATTGCGCCTGGGCCTGGGCAGTGCCCAGATCGAGTGCCGAGGTTCCATCAAGCACGGCCACGCGCACGCCCTGCGCATCGAACCAGTAGCTGGTCTGCTGCGCGGCAGCGGCGCCATTGCCCGGCAGTGCGAAGGTCACCGGCCAGTGCCGGCCCAGCACGCGGCGTTCCTGCGGGGTGTCCTCGAACTCCTCGAAATACTCGTGATTGCCGATTGCAGGCGCCACCAGTGTTTCCTGCGCAAGCCAGCCGGTGGCCGCGAACCATTCGCCCCATTCACTGTCGTCGACACCGTCGCCGCCGCTGACCAGGTCACCCGCGAACAGGCTCAGGCGAGCGTCCGGTGCCGCCTTCTGCGCGGCCCGGACCACGCGGCTGACGTGACTGAGGTTCTTGTTCTGGGTATCGCCGAAGTACAGCAGCGTCAGCGGCTGCCCGGCGGCCGCCAGCGTGCGCAGCTGGTTCCATGCACTCCAGCCCGCCTTGCCCTGCACCCGGTAGATATAGGTGGTATCCGGCTGCAGGCCATCGATGTCGACGCGATGATGGTGGGACAGGCCGTTCTCGGTCTGCAGCGCCTGCGTGGTGGCGTGCAGCGCGCGGATGCCTTCGATGGCCGGCGAGTCTCCGGCACGCGCGATCTCCAGCAGTGGCGCCTGCACGCTGCCATCCGTGCGCCAGGCCACGGCGAATCCGTGGCTGGGGTCGGCCGATGGCGAGGCGACGATGCGGTCCGGCAGTGGCGATGCCGCATAGTGGCGGCTGCCTGCAGGTACCTGCGTGTTGGGTTCGACCGCCGCGGTGGCCAACAGAGGCAGGGCCAGCAGCAGGCTGGCGACGAGCGCGCGCGTGCTGTGCCGCCTCATGCGCCACACTCCAGCGGCAGCGCCAGCTGCCTGGCGATGCTCTCCCAGTCAAAGGCGACCACGCCCTGATCGTCATGCACTGCATACAGCGCACCGTGCGGGAACCGCGTGCTGGGCTGCTGCATCAGCCAGATGCCATCGGTATTGGCCACGGTATTGCCCTGGAAGGCACCGACCGGCTTCAGCGTGTGCCGATCGAACAGATGGAACACGCTGCGCTGCTTGCCCTGCTCGGTGGTGATCCACCAGCCGTCCTTGCCGCAGGTCCGCAGGGTCACCCCTTCGGCCTGCGCCTTGAACACGTCACGGCCGAAGGTGGTGCCGGTGAAGCGGCCTGCCAGCGTATAGACCTTGAACTCGCTGGCGTAGCTCTCATCCTCTTCGGCAATCAGCAGACGGTCGTTGGCCGGATCGCCCCAGATCGATTCGACCACGCGCAGCGCACCGGCCTCACTGGTGTCGCCGATGTCGGCGATGCGCTTCGCGTCGATCTTCGCGCCGTCGCGGGAAACGTGGTACTGGCGCACGCGCTTGTCCAGTTCCGCCAGCGGCGGCAGGATGTCGCGGCCCTGTGCGTCCTCGCCGTTGTCCCATGAGTCCGTGACGTAGACGCTGTAGCCGTCCGCCCTGCGATCGACCCACAGCCCATAGGGCTTGCGCAGATCTTCCGCAGCGAACGTCGCCAACGGTGTGAAGTCCGGCAGGGACAGGACCTGGACCCGGTGATTGTCGCGCTCCACGATCCACAGCAGGTCGTCGGTCACGGCGATGCCATTGGGGCGATCGAACTGTCCCAGGCCGGTACCGGTGGCACCGACGTCGCGCAGGTGATGACCGGTGCTGCCGTCGTACACCACCAGTTTGTCGGTGGCCTTGGCGGTGGCGATCAGCCAGATCTGCCCGTCCGGCGTCCGCCAGCTTGCAGGCGAATCGATGTTGTCGGCGGGCGTGAGTGGCGAGACGAACGCCTCGGCAACGGTGGCCACCGTGCGCGCCGGAGGCGTCGGCGACGCCGCATGCGCCGCCGCCGCGCGGTCGGCCGCTGGCGTGCAGCCCGCCACCAGGGCGGTTGCGATTGCTGCCACGAGTACCGGAACGTGCCGCCCCATCACAGCGCCACCTTCAGGCCCAGCGCGTAGGTGCGGCCATATTCTTCCATCTGCAAGGTGCGCGAGCGCGTGCCCTGGTACAGCTCCAACGGCTTGTCCAGCAGGTTCTGCGCCTCGAAGTACAGGCTGACGCGCGGGCTGAAGCGATAATCCAGCGAGAAGTCGAGCTGCGTGTTGGGTGCCACGTAGATGTCGAATGCACGGCCCTTGCCGATGCTGTCCAGGTATTCGCTGCGGTACACCGCAGCCAGGCGGGTGCTCAGGCCATATTTCTCGTAGCCGACATGCGCGCTGTACACATGCTTGGAGGCACGCGGCAGCGTGAAGTCCTCGCCGGCACGGTCCGCGATGCCTGCATCGAATTCGGTATCCAGCCAGGTGCCGCTGGCCCCGACCAGCAGACCGTCGAAGCCTGCCGGCAGGAAGGCCAGCTGCTGCTGCCAGTTGAACTCGGCGCCGCGCACCGTGGCCTTGCGGCCGTTGATCGGCTGGGTCACGTCGAAGCCGTCGTAGTCCGGATCGTTGGTGCGCACGGTTTCCACGATATAGCCGTCGATCGACTTGTGGAACAGGCCAAGCGAAACGATGCCGGTGCTGCCGATGTACTTCTCCACCGACAGGTCGATGTTCTTCGACTCGTACGGATCCAGCTCGGGATTGCCCAGCCGCACCTCCTCGTCACCGCGGCTGTAGCCCACGCGCGGTGAAACGTCGCCGAAGGACGGGCGCGAGACGGTCTTGTTGGCGGAGGCGCGCAGCACCCAGTCGTCGGCTGCGTCGTAGCGCAGATGCAGGCCCGGCAGCACATTGGTGTAGCTGTTGTTGGCCACGCGCGGGGTGACGGTGAAGCTGCGTCCGTTGGCCGCCACCTCGACCTGGTTGCCCACCGCCTTGAAGCGTGTGTTCTCCACGCGTGCGCCGCCGATGATGCGCAGCGCGCCGATATCCCAGGTCCCCATCACATAGCTGGCGAAGATGTCTTCGCTGGCCACGTAGTCTTCTTCCAGCGATGCCAGGGCATTGGCGCCGGCATCCTGCGGCCGGGCGCTGTACTGGCTGCCATTGGCCGCCCAGTAGGCCCGCATCGCCGCCGAATCCATGCCATCGCCCAGATTGCCATGGCGATGCTCGGGGGACGACGTGGTCCAGCTCGACAGTGCCACCTTCGGGCCCACCCGCAGCTCGCGCTCGTCGGTATTGACATCGCGGTCGCGCCAGCGGCCCAGCAGGCCGAACTTCAGGCTGCTGCTGTCGCCGTCGAAGCGTACGTTGACCTGCGCGCTGTGCTCCTTGTCGTTGACCTGCTTGGGCGAAAGCACGATGCGGTCGAAGGCGTAGTTGCCGTTGTCCAGCCACTGCGGGTTGTCGAAGCTGTAGGTCGGCAGGCGGCTGCGCTGGTCCAGGGTGCCGTTGAAGTCATCACCGTCCAGCGTGAACCGCGCCTCCATCTCGTCGTTCACCCGCTCCTCGGTGCGGGTGTAGCCGATCCGGTAATCGACCACCGCGCTGGTCAGCCGGTTCTCGCCACCAAGACTGGCTGCGAAGGTGTTCTCCTCCTTGGTGCGGTAACGCATGCGCTTGTCGATCGCATCGCCCGGCATGTCATCCAGACGGAACTGGTCGGTACCAGTGCGCACCATGTCGGCATCATCGAAATTGAAGATCACCCGCTGGCGGGTCTCGGCATCGTCGAACTGGCTGTACAGCGTACGCAGGTAGTACTTGCTGTCTTCGTCCGGGCGCCAGTCCAGGTTGAGGTTGGCGCCGATGCGCTTGCGCTCGATCTCGTACTTGCGGTGCTGCAGGTTGATCGCGGTGACATCACCCGGCGCAGCATCATCCTCGCCGTCGTACTCCACTTCGGTGTTGTCCGATTCAAACCTGCGCTTCTGGTAGTTCACGCCCAGCGCGATGCCGAACGTATCGGCGAACACTTCGCTGTAGTTGAAGGCGGCCTTCGGGCTGGTTTTGCCCGAGAGCTGCTGGTGGCTGCCCTCGATCTTGGCGCGCAGGCTGCGCCCGTCGCGATCGAATGCGGAGGCCGATTCGACCAGGACCGCGCCGCCGATCGCGTCGCCGGGCATGTCCGGGGTCGGCGACTTGACCACGCGCAGGCGCTCGGTGGAGTCGGAGGGAATGACATCCAGCGGTGCAGCGCGGCTGGAGTCCTCCGGCGTGCCCACGGCGATTCCATCGACGCTGACGCTGTTGAGGTTGGCGTCCAGGCCGCGGATGACCACGAAACGGCCTTCGCCCTGGTCGCGGGTGACGCTGATGCCGGGCAGACGCTGCAGCGATTCCGCCACGTTCTTGTCCGGATATTGGCCGAGGGCGTCGGAGGACACGGCGTCTTCGATCGCGTCGCTGCTGCGCTTCAGATCGACCGCGCGGATCTGCGATTCGAGCTGTGCACGCACCTCGACACGGTCCAGATCGATCGCATCGACGGCCGCTGCCCCCGTGGCGGCGACCGTCTGCTGCGCGGCGGCGGCCTGCAGCGGAGCGCTGGCCCCCATCGCCAGGGTCAGCGTGATGGCAACCGCCAACGGAGTCTTGATATGCACTGGGAATCCCCATTCCTGTTAAGAATGGGTCTGGACGGTATGTCCGCAAGGTTGCATGGCCATGACAGACGCCCCCGATCCGCGCCCGCTGGCTGCGCTCCGTTTGGGGTTCCGCACCCCGATCCGGCAGAATGATCGCCTCTCCCTTCCCCCCTTCCCGACCATGAAGATCGTCGAAGTGCGCCACCCGCTGGTGCAGCACAAGATCGGCCTGATGCGCAACGCTGCGCTCAGCACCAAGGATTTCCGCGAACTGGCCAACGAGCTGGGCACGCTGCTGGCCTATGAGGCCACCGCTGACCTGGACACCGAGCCGCACACCCTGTCCGGCTGGGCCGGTCCGGTGACCGTGCAGCGCATCGCTGGCGCCAAGATCACCGTGGTGCCGATCCTGCGCGCCGGCCTGGGCATGCTCAGCGGCGTGCTGTCGCTGATCCCTGCCGCCCGCGTGAGTGTGGTCGGCCTGCAGCGCGATGAGGAAACGCTGCAGCCAGTGCCCTACTTCGAGCGCCTCACCGGACGCCTGGAAGAGCGCGACGCGCTGATCCTGGACCCGATGCTGGCTACGGGCGGCACCCTGATCGCCACCATCGACATGCTCAAGCGGGCCGGTGCGCGCCGCATCAAGGGCATTTTCCTGGTCGCCGCTCCGGAGGGCATCGACGCGGTCAAGGCAGCGCATCCGGATGTGGAGATCTACACGGCGGCAATCGACGCCCAGCTCAACGAAAAGGGCTACATCCTGCCGGGCCTCGGCGACGCGGGCGACCGCATCTTCGGCACCCGCGTCGGCTGACCGGCGCGACGGGGTCAGGTCCCTTTCGCAGAAAGGGCTCCGACCCCGGCACTCAGCCCAGCGCGCGCGCCTTCAGTTCACCCTGCTCGTGCAGGGTCACGAAACGCCCCTTGTCGTCGCGACCCAGCTGGGCCAGTGCGACCTGCGGGTCGTGGGTGAAGAACAGATGCACGTTGCGCGCCAGCTTGTCCTCCAGGAACTGCCGCTTCTCGTCGATCAGCAGTTCCGCATTGCGGTCATATCCCATGGTGATCGGCACATGCACCCACGAGCGACCCGGAATCAGGTCAGCGCAGAACACCACGCCGCCGCGCGCGACCTCGCCTGCATGCCCATGGCCGACGATCTCGGCCAGCATCAGCCCCGGCGTATGGCCATCGCTGTAGCTGAAACGCACGCTGCGCCCCAGTGCCCGGGAGAACTCGCCGTCGACCACTTCCAGGCGCCCACTGGCCTGCAACAGCCCGGGCAGCTCCGGGATGAAACTTGCCCGGTCACGCGGGTGCGGCTGAAGTGCGCGCTGCCAGTGCTGTGCACCCACCACATAGGTGGCATTGGGAAACAGCAGTTCGGGCTCGCGCCCCTCGCTCCATGCTGCCAGCAGGCCACCGGCGTGGTCGAAGTGCAGGTGGCTGAGGACCACGACATCAATGTCCTCGTGCTCGAAGCCCGCCTCGCGCAGCGAATCGATCAGCACGTGCTGGCTTTCCTGCACGCCATAGCGCTCGCGCATGCGCGGATCGAAGAACGCGCCGATGCCGGTTTCAAACAGGACCGTCTTGCCTTCCAGCGGGCTGGCCAGCAGCGCGCGGCATGCCAGCTCGATGCGGTTCAGCTCATCCGGTGCCGCCCATTTTTCCCACAACGCACGGGGTGCGTTGCCGAACATCGCACCGCCATCGAGGCGTTGCGAGTTACCACGAATCGACCAGAGTTTCATGCGCTGATTATCGGCGGCAGGCCGTTAAATAATCGCTAGAACGAAACCACAGCGCCCTGCCGTTGCGGGCAGGGCGCTGCGGTTCACCGTCGGCGGGGCTGCACCCGGCGAGCCCGGCCGTTACCTGCCGGGCACCACCTGCGCGCTGCCGACCGGGTTGCGCGGATCGCTGCCGCCGAACAACCGGTTGCTCCTGCGATCCCATTCCACCGTCTGCAGATTGCCCCAGACGTGGCTGGAGCCGCGGCCACCGGCGGCGACATCCCCCGGCAGATCGATCTTGTGGCCCATCGCCTGCAGCTGCTTCACGGTGGCCGCGTCGAACGCGTTGTCCTCGGCCTCGATCAGGTCCGGCAACCACTGGTGGTGATAGCGCGGCAACGCCGCCACCTGCTGCGCGTCCAGGCCGGCGTCGTAACCAAGGATGCCCAGCAGCACCATGGTGATGATGCGGCTGCCGCCGGGGGTGCCCAGCACCACGACCTTGTCGTCGTTCTCCATGAAGGTCGGCGTCATCGAGCTGAGCATGCGCTTGCCCGGCTTCGGTGCGTTGGCCTCGTAGCCCATCACGCCGAACGCATTGGGCGTGCCCGGCTTCAGCGCGAAATCGTCCATCTCGTTGTTCAGCAGCACACCGGTGCCCTTGGGTATCAGGCCCGAGCCGTACAGCAGGTTGACGGTCTGGGTGGCGCCGACGCGGTTGCCATCACGGTCGATGATCGAGAAATGGGTGGTCTCGTCGTCCTCCAGCGGCGTCGGATTGCCCGACAGCAGGTCGCTGGGCGTGGCCTTCTCCGGATGGATCGTGGCACGCAGGCCCTGTGCATAATCCTTGCTGGTCAGCACTTTCTGCGGGATCTGCACGAAGTCCGGATCGCCCAGGAAGAACGTGCGGTCGCGGTAGGCGCGCCGCATCGATTCGACTACCAGATGGGCGCGGTGCGCCGGGTCCATCTGCTTGATGTCCCAGCCTTCCAGGATCTGCAGCATGCTGGCCAGGGCGATGCCACCGGACGACGGCGGCGGCGCCGTGGTGATCTTCCAGCCGTTGTAGTCGAAGACGATCGGCTCGCGCTGCTTCACCCGGTAGCCGGCCAGCTCCTCGGCGGTCCAGCGGCCACCGGCCTGCTTCACTCCGGCCAGCAGCAGCTTGCCGGTCTGGCCCTTGTAGAAGCCATCGAAGCCACCGGCCGCCAGCCGCTCCAGTGTCTGCGCCAGTTCCGGCTGCCGGAACACATCACCGGTGGCGATCGGCCTGCCGTTGCGCAGGTACACCTCGCGGGTCCCGGGGTACCGCTCCATCACCTCGCGGCGCGAGGCATAGCCCTTGGCCATCCGCTCGTACACCGGGAAGCCCTCGCGGGCGATGCGGATGGCCGGTTGCAGCGAGACCGCCAGGGGCAGCCTGCCGTGCCGGGCCGAAAGCTCCACCAGCGCCGCAGGCAGGCCGGGGATACCGGCCGACCAGGCGCCGTTGACCGAGCGGTCGCGGTCCAGGTTGCCCTTCCCATCGAGGAAGGCCTGCGGCGTGGCGGCGGCCGGCGCGGTCTCGCGTGCATCCAGCATCACGTCCTTGCCGGTGGCCGCGTCATGCAGCAGGAAGAAGCCGCCACCGCCCAGGCCGGAACTGATCGGCTCGACCACCGCCAGCGTCGAGGACACCGCCACTGCGGCGTCGAACGCGTTGCCTCCCTGCGCAAGGATGTCGACGCCAGCCTGCGTGGCCAGCGCGTGGCCACTGGCAATGGCAGCGCCATCGGGACGTTCGGCACGGGCCGGCGCATCGGCCCAGGTCAGCGGGCTCAGCAACAGGCCGAGCAGCAACACGGGACGGACGAGCAGCGTCTTCATTCGGATGGGGGCTCCGCGTAGAGTTCGGGATGATCGTGCTGCAGCCGGCGCAGTTTGGCCAGCAGCTGGTCTTCCGTTTCCACGATCTCCGGGTCCGGATCGATGCATTCGACCGGGCAGACGACCACGCACTGTGGCTCGTCGAAATGGCCCACGCACTCGGTACAACGGGCGGGGTCGATCACGTAGATGGTTTCACCCATCGCAATGGCCTGGTTCGGGCAGGCCGGCTCGCAGACGTCGCAGTTGACGCAGAGCTCATTGATTTTCAGCGACATGGCGATACTCCTCGCCCGCGCCTTGGGACAAAGGACCGGCCAGCGCGGGCGCGCGGGCCGGTCAGGTCATCGGTGGCGCCCGCTACAGGCGCCACCCGGGCCACGTTGCAACGTGGCCGCCACGGCTCGGTCTTACTTGGCTTCGACGAAAATGTACTCGGCACCGGTCGGCTGCACGGCCGCCTGCACGCGGGCGTTGTCGGCCGACTGGCCGATGAAGACGACGCGCACGCCCTTCATCGAATCCGGCGACACGTCCTTGAACACGGCCTGGATCATGTCCGCCATCTTGCCCGAGGCCGACGAACCGAAGGCCAGCATGTTGCCCGGCTGCACGCCACGGGCCACGGCCTGGGTCGCGCTCTCGGTCTGGCGCTCGTACTTGGCCTGGAAGTCCGGGTCCGATTCCGGCGAGAGGTAGTACAGGAACGGGCTGTTGGAGATGTTGCCCATGTTCTGGATGGCGACTTCCTGCAGGTACTTCTTCCAGCCTGCATCGTCGTCCTTGGACGGGGCGACCAGCGCCTGCTTGGCTTCGTCGACCGGAGCGGCCTCTTCCTTCTTGCAGGCGGTGAAGGCCAGGGCCAACGAGGCGATCAGCATCGCGCGCATGGTGGTGTTCATGGTTTCCTCCCGGAATGGTGCGTGGTGTTGTACGTAAGGGGTGCGGGTACGGCGGGGCTTACGACTGGGTCGATTTCGCCTCGCGGACCCTGCGCAGGGCTTCGAGCACCGCGGCCGGCACGAAGCCGGACACGTCGCCGCCCAGGCGCGCGATCTCGCGGACCAGCGAAGACGAAATGAAGCTGTGCTGCTCGGCCGGCGTCAGGAACAGGGTCTCGACTTCCGGGATCAGGTGGCGGTTCATGCTCGCCATCTGGAACTCGTATTCAAAGTCCGAAACCGCGCGCAGGCCGCGCAGCAGGACCCCGCCCTGGACGGAGCGTACGAAATGGGCCAGCAGGGTATCGAACCCGCAGACCTCGACGTTGCCATGGTGGCCCAGGGCATCCCGGGCCAGCTGCACGCGCAGTTCCAGCGGCAGGGTCGGCCCCTTGGACGGGCTCTGCGCCACGCCGACCACGACCTTTTCAAACAGCGGCGCGGCCCGGTTCACCAGGTCGATATGACCGTTGGTGATCGGATCGAACGTGCCGGGGTAGACGGCAATGCGGCGGTTGGCCACGGTCATGGGCGGTTGCAGATGTTCAGATGAAGTCAAAGTGTAGCAGCGGCGCGGCGGTACAGGGCAAAGCGCACCTCGCGGGTGCCGCCCTCGCGGTGCAGCAGCCAGTCCGGCGGCAGCACCGGGACGTGACCGGCCGGCGACTCCAGGTAGAGCCAGGCGTCGGCTGCCAGATGCCGCGGTAGCTGGGCCAGCACGTCCTGCCAGAGGCCATCGGCGAACGGCGGGTCGATGAACACCAGATCCGCCTGCTGCGCTGGCGCGCTCTGCAGCCAGCGCAGGGCATCGGCCTGGACCACGGTGATCTGCGCGCTGGCCTGCAGCTTGGCGACGGCGGCCGACAGATTGCGGCCGAGCTGGGCATCGCGCTCGACCAGGGTGGCATGAGCGGCGCCGCGCGAGACGGCTTCCAGGCCCAGCGCGCCGCTGCCGGCAAACAGGTCCAGCACGCGGGCCCCGGCCAGTCGGGGCATCAACCAGTTGAACAGGGTCTCGCGCACGCGGTCACTGCTGGGCCGCAGGCCCGGCAGGGTCGGCACCGGCAGGCGGGTATTGCGCCAGCGCCCGCCGATGATGCGGACCTGGCCTTCATTGCCCCCACGGCCGCTCATCGGCGCCACCAGCGGGGGGTGTTCGAGAATTTCAGCATGAGCGGGATTGTAGTTCGGCCGGGCGGCGCCCGGCACCGGCAGAAGCCAGAGCAACGGCTGGAGCACCGGCAAAGGCTGGTTTCCTGTGGGTTGGCGGGGTGGGTCAGGTTGTGGGGGACGCCGTGAACCCATCCCTGGGGGCTTGGCCGCGGCATCCATGCCGTGGACACCCCCACAACCTGACCCACCCCGCCTTCGACAGTTCGCTGCGATCTGCGGATCCACGCCATGCGTGGATGAACATCTGTCAGATATCGAAGGATTTGATCAGATCAGAAGTCCAGCCGTTGTCACCGTCACCGGTGACCTGTGAGAGGCGGGGCGGTGTGGGGTGGCAGGACCGTTGGCGCTATGGATGGCGCCATCGAGCCCCCATGGACGGGTTTACGGCGTGTCATGCCACCCCACACCGCCCCGCCAAGCAAGCAGACAACCCAGAGCCGCTTTGGCCCTGGCTTTTGCTCTGGCCTCTGCAGGTGCAGGGCGCCGCCCTGCCCGACCAACCCCCTTGATTTCGGGACAATCACCCCTACCCCTTGGCGAGGCCGCACGCGCTGGCGCGGCATTGCACACGGAGCCCTATCGATGACCGAGACGACCCAGACCGAAACCCTTGGCTTCCAGACCGAAGTCAAGCAGCTGCTGCAGTTGATGATCCACTCGCTGTACTCCAACAAGGAGATCTTCCTGCGCGAGCTGGTGTCCAATGCCGCCGACGCGGCCGACAAGCTGCGCTTCGAGGCGCTGACCCAGCCGTCCCTGCTGGAAGACGACAGCGACCTGCGCGTGCGCGTCAGTTTCGACCCGGCCGCCCACACCATCACCATCGAGGACAACGGCATCGGCATGAGCCGCGCCGAGGCCATCGCCCACCTCGGCACCATTGCCAAGTCCGGCACCGGCGACTTCCTGCGCCAGCTGTCCGGCGACCAGAAGAAGGACTCGCAGCTGATCGGCCAGTTCGGTGTCGGCTTCTACAGCGCGTTCATCGTCGCCGACGAAGTCGAAGTCACCTCGCGGCGGGCCGGCCTGGCCAGCAGCGAAGGCGTGCGCTGGACCTCGCGCGGCGAAGGCGACTTCGACGTCGCGACCCTCGACAAGCCCGAGCGCGGCACCCGCATCGTGCTGCACCTGAGGGACGGCGAACACGACTTCGCCGATGGCTGGCGCCTGCGCAGCATCCTCAAGAAGTACTCCGACCACATCGGCCTGCCCATCCAGATGCCGAAGGAAGGGGGTGAAGAGGGCGCGGCGGTCGAATGGGAAACCGTCAACCGTGCCAGCGCGCTGTGGACCCGTCCGCGCACCGAGATCAGCGACGCCGAGTACAGCGAGTTCTACAAGCACGTGGCGCACGACCACAGCGATCCGTTGGCGTGGAGCCACAACAAGGTCGAAGGCAAGCTGGAGTACACCTCGCTGCTGTACGTGCCGGGCCGTGCACCGTTCGATCTGTATCACCGCGATGCGCCCAAGGGCCTGAAGCTGTATGTCCAGCGCGTGTTCGTGATGGACCAGGCCGAGCAGTTCCTGCCGCTGTACCTGCGCTTCATCAAGGGCGTGGTCGATTCCAACGACCTGTCGCTGAACGTCTCGCGCGAGATCCTGCAGTCCGGCCCGGTCATCGATTCGATGAAGGCCGCGCTGACCAAGCGCTCGCTGGACATGCTGGAGAAGCTGGCAGCCGACAAGCCCGAGCAGTACGCCACGTTCTGGAAGGAATTCGGCCAGGTGCTGAAGGAAGGACCGGCCGAGGACTACAACAACCGCGAGAAGGTGGCCGGCCTGCTGCGCTTCGCCTCCACCCGTGGCGAGGGCGATGCCCAGACCGTCTCGCTGGCCGACTACATCGGTCGCCTGGCCGAAGGCCAGGACAAGATCTACTACCTGACCGGCGAGAGCTACAGCCAGGTCCGCAACAGCCCGCACCTGGAAGTGTTCCGCAAGAAGGGCGTGGAAGTGCTGCTGCTGACCGACCGCATCGACGAATGGTTGATGGGTTACCTGACCGACTTCGACGGCAAGGGCTTTGTCGACATCGCCCGTGGCGACCTCGACCTCGGCGCGCTGGAGACCGAGTCGGACAAGCAGGAACAGGAAGCGGCGGCCAAGGACAAGCAGGCCCTGATCGAACGGCTGAAGGCCGTGCTTGGCGACGATGTGGCCGAAGTCCGCGTGTCGCACCGGCTGACCGATTCGCCAGCGGTGCTGGCCATCGGCGAACAGGATCTGGGCCTGCAGATGCGCCAGATCCTGGAAGCCAGCGGCCAGAAGGTGCCTGACAGCAAGCCGGTGCTGGAGATCAACCCGGGGCACCCGTTGATCGCCAAGCTCGATGGCGAGGCCGATGGTGATCGTTTCGACGACCTCGGCCGCGTGCTGTTCGACCAGGCCGCGCTCGCGGCCGGCGACAGCCTGAAGGACCCGGGCGCCTACGTTGCGCGCCTGAACAAGCTGCTGCTGGAGCTGTCGGCCTGACACGCAGGGTGGTCGCCGGGCATGGCCCGGCGCTGCCGGGCGGTGGCTGGCATCTGCCAGGCCGGGCTGCTCAGGCCCGGCGATCCAGCAGCGACCCCAGCATCTGGTCCTGGCGGCGAACCAGCGAGGCATTGGCGGCGAAGGCCACCACCTCCGCGTTTGCCGCCAGCAGATCCGCCAGCGGCGCGGCGGGATCGGCGCCGGCAGCTGTCACCCGGGTCTGCACTCCACCCTGCTCCACCGCCGCGCGCTGCAACTGCAGGCGCGTCGCGTCGGCTGTCGCCAGGTTGGCCACGTTGTGCGCGGCCACCTGCACGCCTTGTCCTGCTGCCCGCATGCCGCCCCAGGCCGTTGCCATCACGTTGTCCATGGCGGTCTCCGGGCCGCCCGGTGCAGCCCTCCGAAGCCATTAGCGGCTGGCCGGCCGCGACCTTGAGTCCACATCGGGCAGACGGGCCTGGGTGGTAGCATATCCCTCTGATTTCAGCGCCTTTTGCCAATGCTCAGTTTTTTCCGCCGCAAGAAGCCCCAGGACGCCGCCACACCGGACGCGCCCAAGACCCAGCACTACTCGGCTGAAGAGCTGGCGGCGGCATTCCCGTCGGCCGCGCCCGTCGAGGACACCACGGTTGTAGCCGACGCCCCGCCAGCGGTAGCTCCGGCTGAGGCGGTGCCCGCCCCGGCAGCGCCCGCCGCTGCCCCGGCGTCCCCGCCGGAGCCGGCAGCGGCCGAACGCGTCCTGGCACCGGAAGACTTCGAGGCCGAGGCACGTGCCGCCGCCGCCGTGCTCGCCCCGCTGGCTCCGGTGATTCCCGCACAGCAGCCCTCCGCACCGGCCGCCGACCTACCGGTGCTGGTGGATGCCGCACCGGCACCGGCCGGCAAGTCCGGCTGGCGCGAACGCCTGCGCAACAGCGTCATCGCGCGCAGCTTTGGCGGCCTGTTCTCGCGCAATCCCAAGCTCGACGATGACCTGCTGGACGAACTGGAAACCGCGCTGATCACCGCCGATGTCGGCGTCGGTGCCACCACCGAGCTGGTGGAAGGCCTGCGCAGGCGCATGAAGGCACGTGAGTTCACCGATGCCAACGCACTGCTGGGCGCATTGCGTGCCGAACTGATCGCGATCCTGCAGCCGGTCGCCAGGCCACTGGTGATCGATCGCAACGCCAGGCCCTTCGTGGTGCTGACCGTTGGCGTCAACGGGGTCGGCAAGACCACCACCATCGGCAAGCTGGCCAAGCGCTTCAAGGACGACGGTCACAGCCTGATGCTGGCCGCCGGCGATACCTTCCGTGCCGCTGCCGTGGCCCAGCTGCAGGCCTGGGGCGAGCGCAACGGCGTGGCCGTGGTGGCCCAGGGCCAGAACGCCGACGCCGCCTCGGTGGCCTACGACGCGCTGCAGGCCGGCAAGGCGCGCGGCACGTCGGTGCTGATTGCCGATACCGCCGGCCGCCTGCATACCCAGTCCGGCCTGATGAACGAGCTGGGCAAGATCCGTCGCGTGCTCGGCAAGATCGATCCCGCTGCGCCGCACGAGGTGCTGATGGTGATCGACGGCACCACCGGCCAGAACGCGCTGTCGCAGCTGCGCCAGTTCAACGCCGCGGTGAACGTGACCGGCCTGGTGGTGACCAAGCTGGACGGCACCGCAAAGGGCGGCGTGGTGTTCGCACTGGCCCGCGAGTTCGGCATTCCGATCCGTTTCGCCGGCATCGGTGAACGCCCGGAAGATCTGCGTGAATTCGACCCGGAAGCCTTCGTCGACGCGCTGCTGCCCGAAGCGCTTGGCAGTGCCTGAGGCCACCGTCGTGCCCGCGGGCGACCCGTTCGTCGCCCGCCTGCTGCACTGGTTCGACGACCACGGCCGCCACGACCTGCCCTGGCAGCATCCGCGCAGCCCCTATCGGGTCTGGCTGTCGGAGATCATGCTGCAGCAGACCCAGGTGGCCACGGTCATCCCGTACTTCCAGCGGTTCCTGCAGCATTTCCCGACCCTGCCCGCGCTGGCCGCGGCCAGCAACGATGCGGTGATGGCGCAGTGGGCCGGGCTGGGTTACTACGCCCGTGCGCGCAACCTGCATGCGGCGGCCCAGCGCTGCGTGGAACTGCATGACGGCGAACTGCCGCGTGATTTCGACGCGCTGCATGCGCTGCCTGGCATCGGCCGCAGTACCGCAGGCGCGATCCTCAGCCAGGCCTGGAACGACCGGTTCCCGATCCTCGACGGCAACGTCAAGCGCGTGCTCAGCCGCTATCACGGCATCGAAGGCTTCCCTGGCCTGCCGGCCGTCGAAAAGCAGTTGTGGGCCATCGCCGAAGCGCATGCGGCCCAGGTGCCGGACGGCCGGATGGCCGACTACACGCAGGCACAGATGGACCTCGGTGCCACCGTGTGCAGCCGCGCCAGGCCCGCCTGCGTGATCTGCCCACAGCAGCAGGACTGCATGGCGCGCCGCGAAGGCCGGACCGCCGAGCTGCCCACGCCGAAGCCCGGCAGGACCCTGCCCGAACGCGAGGCCGTGGCCCTGCTGCTGCGCGATGCCCAGCAGCGCGTGCTGCTGCAGAAGCGACCGGAGACCGGCATCTGGGCGCAACTGTGGACCCTGCCGCAGGCCGACGCGGGTGAAGCGCTGCAGGACTGGTTCGATGCACACGTGGACGGCTCGCTGGAAGATGCCGACGAGCTGCCGGTGCTGCAGCACACCTTCAGCCACTACAGGCTGCACCTGCAGATCCTGTCGCGACAGGTACGCGGCCTGCGCGTGGAAGAATCCTCGCTGCGCTGGGTCGCCGCCGACGAACTGCCGGCGCTGGGCCTGCCGGCCCCCATCCGCAAGCTGCTCGATGGCACCGCGATCAAGCCGCCACGACGCAGATCCAAGAAATTCCGCAACCACGAGTGAGCGCCATGCCCCGAACCGTCTTCTGCCAGTACGAACAACGCGATGCCGAGGGCCTGGACTTCGTGCCCTATCCAGGTGAACTGGGCCAGCGCATCTTCAACCACATCGGCAAGCAGGCCTGGGCGGCATGGCTGGCGCACCAGACCATGCTGATCAACGAGAACCGCCTGTCACCCCGCGATCCGAAGCACCGCGCGTTCCTGGAGGGGGAACTGGTCAAGTTCCTGTTCGAGAAAGACGCGGAGAAGCCCGCAGGCTTCGTCCCGGAAGCCTGATCCGGGGATGGCGCCGGGTCGTGCCCGGCGTCCCTGCATCTGCCGCCGTGGCCCGGCGCTGCCGGCCTAGTTCGCCGGCTCCTCGCGCTCCTGCACCTGCGCCTGCCGCAGCTCCTGTTCCGAAGCACGCAGCGCCTTCACGTCAAGCTTGCGGATGCTGCTGATGAAGCACGGCAGGCGTGGGCCTCCGGTCGGGTCACGGACCAGCACCTTGTCGAAGCGGGCCGACACGCGGTTCATGCGGCTGGTCAGGCCGATGGCGGTCGCAAACGACAGATCCTGGCAGGGGCCGTTCAATTCCAGCAGATAGGCCTCGCTGGGCCGGGTCCATACTGCCAGTGCACTGTCGCCCAGTTCGGTCCAGCCGTTGAGGCTGCCGAAGAACTGCATGTCGTTCTGCGGTGCGCCGGCGTGCGCCCGGTACAGGTCCAGCCGCTCGGCACTGCTCAGGCGGCCGGTGGTCGCACACGCGGCCAGGGCAAGGCAGAGCCCTGCGATCACAAGCGGGGTCTTCATGTCGATCTCCACGGGGAACCGGCGGCCATCATGCGCCTGCCCGGGTGTGGGCGGCGAGAGTCCCGGCGCCACCGTTCAGGCGCCGGGAGGTGCATGTTGCCGGCCGCTCAGACGTCGGCGTGGGCCAGCTCGTGCAGGCGCCCTTCGCGCAGTTCCAGCACCCGGTCCAGGCGCCGCGCCAGGCCGCGGTCGTGGGTGACCAGCACCAGGCTGGTATGGCGGGCACGATTGAGTTCGAGCATCAGGTCGAACACGGTGCCGGCCGTGCGATCGTCCAGGTTGCCGGTCGGCTCGTCGCCCAGCACGCAGGCCGGATGGTTCACCAGCGCGCGCGCCACCGCCGCACGCTGGCGCTCGCCACCGGAAAGTTCGCCCGGTTTGTGGTCCAGACGATGGCCCAGCCCGACCGACTCCAGCAGCAGGGTCGCGCGCGCGGCCGCCTCCTCGACCTCAGGACGACCACGGACGAAGGCGGTGGCGCCGTTGACGATGCTGGCCAGCGCCGTCCCCACCACGCCCAGGCCGGCGAACATCGCCCGCTGTGACATCGGCGAATGCGAGCGGGACAGCAGCAGCGGCATCATCACGTTTTCCAGCGCGGTGAATTCCGGCAGCAGGTGATGGAACTGGTAGACGAAGCCCAGCGCCTGGTTGCGCAGCAGGCCACGTGCGGTATCCGACAGCGCGGACATGCGTTGGCCGGCCACGTACACCTCGCCGGCACTGGGTACGTCCAGTCCCCCCAGCAGGTGCAGCAGCGTGCTCTTGCCTGCACCGGACGCGCCGATGATGGCCACGGTTTCACCCGCGGTGACGGTCAGGTTCAGGCCGTCGAACACCGGGGTCTGCATGCGCCCTTCGGCATAGATCTTGCCGAGGTGCTCGGCGCGGATCACTTCCTGGCCGCGGTCAAAGGCTTCATTCATAGCGCAGGGCCTCCGCCGGCTGGGTGCGTGCCGCCCGCCAGGCGGGATACAGGGTGGCCAGGAAGCTCATCAGCAGTGCGACCACGGTGATCACCACCACGTCGCCGGTCTGCATGTCCGTCGGCAGGCCGGTGATGTAGTACACGTCCTCCGGCAGCAGCTTGACGTTGAACACGCGCTCGATGGCGCCGAGGATGCGTTCCAGGTTGAAGGTCAGGGTGATGCCGCCGATCAGTCCGGCCAGCGTGCCGAAGATGCCGATCAACGAACCCTGCACCATGAACACCTGCATCACCCCGGCCGGGGTCAGGCCGAGCGTGCGCAGAATGGCGATGTCAGCCTGCTTGTCGGTGACCAGCATCACCTGCGAGGACACCAGATTGAACGCGCCCATGGCGATGATCAGCGACAGCAGGATGCCCATCACCACCTTCTCCATGCGCAGCGAGTGGTACAGATTGGCGTTCTGCTGGGTCCAGTCACTTACGCGATAGGCGCCGCCGAGGTTCTGCGCGAGGTCCACGCCGACTTCCAGCGAGCGGTCCATGTCATGCAGTTTCAGGCGCACGCCGGTCGCGCCATCGGCGCGCAGTACGCGCTCGAGATCCTTCATGTTGGCGAAGCCGACGCCGCGGTCGACCTCGTTGTAGCCGGCCTCGAAGATGCCACTGACGGTGAAGCGCTTCATCCGCGGAACGGCGCCTGCAGGTGTGCCCTGCACTTCGGCGAAGGTCACCAGCACCTGGTCGCCGACATCGACGCCCAGCCAGATCGCCAGTTCCTTGCCCAGCAGCAGATTGAAGCTGCCGGGCTTCAGGCTGTCGTAGCTGCCCTTGACCACCTTCTGGTCGATCACCGACACCTTCGGCTCCAGCGCCGGATCGATGCCCTGGATGATCGCCCCCTGCACGCGCGGGCCGCTGATCATCGACTGGATCTCGATATAGGGTGCGGCGCCCGCCACGCGCGGGTCCTTGTTGGCCACGTCCACCACGCGCATCCAGTCCGGCATGGGCTCGCCGTCGCGGCTGATGGTGGTATGCGCCGTCATCTGCAGCAGGCGGCTGCGGATTTCCTTCTGGAAGCCGCTCATCACCGCCAGGGTGGTGATCAGCACCGTAACGCCGAGCGCGATGCCCAGGATCGATGCCATCGAAATGAAGGAGATGAAGCCGTTGCGGCGCTTGGCGCGCAGGTAGCGCAGGCCGATGGCCACGGGAATGGGTTTGAACATGCAGGCACGCCGGACGATTCAGCCTATGGTGCCATCGACCGGGCTCGACGGGAAACGGCGCGTGCGGCTACGGCCAGTCGCAGTTCACGTCGCTGCCGGGCATCGAGCACATCCGGCCAGAACAGCAGGCGTCGCTGCCGCCGTCCCTGGCGCCCGTGCAGCAGCAGCCACGGGCCGCGGATCACCAGCTGCGGAGCGTCCAGCGCCTGCCCCGCCACCTGCAGCGGAGCGGGCAACGCCGGCAGGCACACCTTCACCTTCGGCCGGCGCAGGCGCCAGAAGAGCTCGGCCAAGCCCAGCGCCCAGACCAGCAGTACGGCGGGAACCAGGGCGTCTCGGGGCAGATCCGAAGCGCGCAGCAGCCAGGGGGCGGCGATCAGTACCGCCAGCTGGGCACCCGCCTGCAGCCGTGAAGGGCGCCACTCAAGGCTTGAGGGCGCGGATCCTGTCCATGAGCGGGATGGCGTGCGCATGCGGGCAGACCTCGTAGCCCATGAACCAGCGCCACAATTTATCGTCCTCACAGTCGAGCAGGAACAGGAAAACCTCGCGCTCTTCGGTCGGCGCAGTGCTCCATTCGCGGTCGAGGTAACGCTCGAGCAGCTGGTCCAGCTCGCGCATGCCACGCCGGCAGCGCCAGCGCAGCTTCTTCAGCAGGGTCTCTTCATCCATTGCAGGCCTCCAGATACAGCGAAGCCACGCATGGCGTGGCTCGGCTGGGGTGCGTGCGGCCGCCGTCGATGCGGCCGCATGCGGGATGGATCAGGCGCGACGCTCCATCATGAGCTTCTTGATCTCGGCAATCGCCAGCGCCGGGTTCAGGCCCTTCGGGCAGGTGCGGGCGCAGTTCATGATGGTGTGGCAGCGGTACAGCTTGAACGGATCTTCCAGATCGTCCAGGCGCGCACCGGTGTCCTCATCGCGCGAGTCGATGATCCAGCGGTAGGCCTGCAGCAGGATCGCCGGACCCAGGTAACGCTCGCCGTTCCACCAGTAGCTCGGGCAGCTGGTCGAGCAGCAGGCGCACAGGATGCACTCATACAGGCCATCGAGCTTCTTGCGGTCTTCCGGCGACTGCAGGCGCTCGCGATCCGGCGGCGCCGGGGTCTGCGTGCGGATCCACGGCTTGATCGAGGCGTACTGCGCGTAGAAGTGGGTCAGGTCCGGAACCAGATCCTTGACCACGTTCATGTGCGGCAGCGGGTAGATCGGCACTTCCTTCTTGCCGCAGTCCGCGATGGCCCGGGTGCAGGCCAGCGTGTTGGTGCCGTCGATGTTCATCGCGCACGAACCGCAGATGCCTTCGCGGCAGGAGCGACGGAAGGTCAGGGTCGGATCGATCTCGTTCTTGATCTTGATCAGCGCGTCCAGGACCATCGGACCGCAGGCGTCCAGATCGACCTCATAGGTATCGGTGCGCGGATTGCTGTCGTCGTCCGGACTCCAGCGGTAGATCTTGAAGGTACGCACATTCTTGCCGCCATTCTTGACGGGGAAGTGCTGGCCCTTCGTGATCTTGGAATTCTTGGGGAGTGAAAACTCGGCCATGGCTGCTCTCGTTGGCTCAGGCGGCCCGCGCCCTCAAGGCGCGGATTGCATGGTAGGCGGGGTCGGATCAGTACACGCGCGGCTTCGGCGGCACCACGGACACGTCATCGGTCAACGTGTACATGTGCACCGGACGGTAGTCGAAGCTGCACTTGCCCTTCTCGTCGACGCTGACCAGGGTGTGCTTCTGCCAGTTGACGTCGTCGCGGTCCGGATAGTCCTCATGCGCGTGCGCGCCACGGCTTTCCTTGCGCTGTTCGGCCGAGTTGATCGTCGCCACCGCGTTGAGCAGCAGGTTGTTCAGCTCGTAGGTCTCGATCAGGTCCGAGTTCCACACCAGCGAACGGTCCGAGACCTTCACGTCCTGGAACGAATCGAAGATCTTGTCCATCTTCTCGCAGCCTTCCTTCAGCGTCTGGCTGGTGCGGAAGACGGCCGCGTCGGCCTGCATGGTGCGCTGCATGCGGTCGCGGATGACCGAGGTCGGGGTATCGCCGTTGGCGTGGCGCAGCTTGTCCAGCAGGCCCAGCGCCTTGTCGCAGGCATCGGCCGGCAGCGGCTTGTGCGCCGCGCCCGGCTTGATGGTCTCGGCACAGCGGTTGGCCACCGCGCGGCCGAACACCACCAGATCCAGCAGCGAGTTGGAGCCCAGGCGGTTGGCACCGTGCACGGACACGCAGGCGGCTTCGCCGATGGCGTACAGGCCCGGCACCACGGCATCGGGGTTGTCGCCGACCTTGCGCACCACTTCACCGTGGTAGTTGGTCGGGATGCCACCCATGTTGTAGTGCACGGTCGGGATGACCGGGATCGGCTGCTTGTGCACGTCGACGCCGGCGAAGATGCGGGCGCTCTCGGCGATGCCCGGCAGCTTGTCGTCGATCACGCCCGGGCCCAGGTGGGTCAGGTCGAGCAGGATGTGATCCTTGTGCTCGCCGACACCGCGGCCTTCGCGGATCTCGATGGTCATCGAACGGCTGACCACGTCGCGCGACGCCAGATCCTTGTAATGCGGTGCATAGCGCTCCATGAAACGCTCGCCGCTGCTGTTGCGCAGGATGCCACCTTCACCGCGGACCCCCTCGGTGATCAGGCAGCCGGCGCCGTAGATGCCGGTCGGGTGGAACTGCACGAACTCCATGTCCTGCATGGCGATGCCGGCACGCATGGCCAGGCCGCCACCGTCGCCGGTGCAGGTATGCGCGGAGGTTGCGCTGAAATAGGCACGGCCGTAGCCGCCGGTGGCCAGCACCACGCCTTGGGCGCGGAACAGGTGCAGCGTGCCGTCGGACATGTCCAGGGCCAGCACGCCGCGGCAGACGCCTTCGTCGTCGAAGATCAGGTCGAGCGCGAAGTACTCGATCATGAAGCGCGCGTCGTGCTTCAGCGACTGCTGGTACAGCGTATGCAGCATCGCGTGGCCGGTACGGTCGGCCGCCGCGCAGGTGCGCTGCGCCGCCGGGCCTTCGCCGTACTTGGTGGTCATGCCACCGAACGGGCGCTGGTAGATCTTGCCTTCGGCGGTACGCGAGAACGGCACGCCGTAGTGCTCGAGCTCGATGATGGCCGGAATGGCCTCACGGCACATGTACTCGATGGCGTCCTGGTCGCCCAGCCAGTCCGACCCCTTGATGGTGTCGAAGAAGTGGTAACGCCAGTCGTCCTCACCCATGTTGCCGAGCGCGGCGGAGATACCGCCCTGGGCGGCGACGGTGTGCGAACGGGTCGGGAATACCTTGGTCAGGCACACGGTCTGCAGGCCCTTGGCGGCCAGGCCGAACGTGGCACGCAGGCCGGCGCCGCCGGCGCCCACCACGACCATGTCGTACTTGTGTTCGGTGATCTTGTAAGCGGACATCTAGTCTGGATTCCTGTGTAGGTGCCTGGGCTCAGGCAACGCCGAGGGCGATGCGGCCCACCGCGAACACACTGACGATCATGCCGAGCACGGCGACGAACTTCACCGCGGTCTGCAGCACCAGGGCCAGCAGCGATTCGTGGATGTAATCTTCCAGCACGACCTGCATGCCGAGCTGTGCGTGCCAGAACATGGCGATCAGCAGGCCGATCAGCGGCACCGCGTTCCACGGCTTGGCGATGGCAGCGGTGGCGGTCGCGTAGTCGGAACCCAGCAGGCCCAGCACGAAGACCAGGAACCAGATCCCCAGCACCACCAGGGCGGCGGCGGTCAGGCGCTGGTGCACGAAGTGCTCGGTGCCGGTCTTGGCCGAACCCAGGCCACGCACGTTCTTCAGCGGAGTACGGAACTTGCTCACGCGGCACCTCCAAACATCACGTAGGCCCACACCAGCAGGGTGATCACCAGGCTGCCGATGACCGACAGCCAGCTGCTGCGGATGAAGGCGGGGATGCTGAAGCCGATGGCGAAGTCCTGCACCACATGGCGGATGCCATTGCACAGGTGATAGGCGAACGACCATGTCCACGCAAACAGGAACACGCGGCCATACCAGGCCCCGGCATGACCGGTGAAGCAGTTCCAGGAATCGGGCCCCATCATCAGGGCCAGCAGGCCCGCAGCAATGATGAGGGCACCAACAGACAGAAAGACGCCCGTGGCTCGATGCAGGATCGAGGTGGCCATCTGAATCTGCCAGCGATACACCTGAAGGTGCGGGGAAAGTGGGCGTTGTCTGGTCGCCATTCGCTGGGCTCGTTGTCTCGGCTGGGCGGCACGCGGCCGCGTTGGCTCAATGCTGATCAGAAATCGATGCAGCGTCCGTTTTTCTCCCAATCGCCGTACCGCACCGGATCGAGTCCGCCGCGGCCGCCGAATTCCTCTGCCTTTTCCTGTTCCACGGGCACGGGTGCCGCGGGGACCAGCGGGGCTTCAGTTTCGTCGTCGGGAGTGGGGGTTGTTTGGCCTATCATGGTCGGTCTCGCAACGCACAAATTTTAGACCTCGTTCACGTGCCTGACAACCTGCCCCCTGCTTTCGTCGGATATCCACGCCTTCGGGGCCACCAGTTGGTGAGCCTGCAGGGCGTGGACGCAGCTGCCTTCGCCCATGCCCAGTTCAGCAGCGATGTCCTCGCCCTGCCCCAGCAGCACTGGCAGTGGAGCGCCTGGCTGAGTGCCAAGGGCCGCACCCTGGCGGTGTTCCAGCTGCTCCGGCTGGCTGAGGATCACGTGATGCTGGTGTTCGCCGATGGCGACGCGGATGCGACTGCGTCGCAACTGCAGCGTTTCGTGTTCCGCCGCAAGGTCAAGGTGCAGGTGCGCGACGACCTGGCCGTGGCCGGCGCGTTCACCGCACCGGAGGCGGCCACCGGCGCGGCGATCGCAGCCAATGGAGGCGGCTGGGAGCTGGACCTGGGCAGCGACGCATTGCCGCGCGCGCTGCGCATCGGTGCCGCTGACGCCTTCCCGGCCGGTGGGCCGGACGACGCGGCCTTTGCACTGGCCTGGCGCCAGGCTGACCTGCGCTATGGCCTGCCCCGGCTGGAGCAGAGCCAGCGCGAGGTATGGACGCCGCAGCAGTTGGGGCTGGACCGCCTGAACGGCTACAGCGTGAAGAAAGGCTGCTACCCCGGCCAGGAAATCGTCGCCCGCACCCACTTCCTCGGCAAGGCCAAGCGCGCGGTGCAGCTGCTGCATACCCATGCGCCGGCGCAGGCCGGTGACGGCGTGCAGCAGGACGGCGCGGCGCTGGGCACGATCGCCAGCGTAGCCGGCGATCTGGCGCTGGCGGTGCTGCCGCTTGAAACGAGCGACGCTGCGCTGCAGGTCGGCAATGCGCCCGCGCAGCGGATTCCGCTGCTGGATGGACTGGCGCGCTGAGGCTGCGTCCCATCCACGCAGGGCGTGGAACTGCTGATGACGCCGGGCATGGCCCGGCGCCACCGGTCCTTACAGGCGCTCGCCGGTTTCCGGGTTGAAGAAGTGCAGGCCCTGCGGATGGATCGCCACGCGGATGTCCTCGCCCACGGCCGGCAGCGCCTGCGGCGCCACCCGCATGGTCAGTGCATGCTGGCCGCTGCTGAGGTTGACGAAGATCTCGTTGCCGACCGGCTCGATGCCCTCGATGCGCGCAGTGAACGCATGCGCGTCATCGCTCGTCGCCGGCTGCAGGTGCTCCGGACGCACGCCGACGTTGATCGGCTTCTGCAGCCACGCCGGGTCGATCGTGGCCTGGCCCAGCGGCGCGCGCCACTGACCCTCGACCACCGTCACGCCGCCCGCATCGCCCTGCAACGTCCCGCGCAGCACGTTCATTGCCGGGCTGCCGAGGAAACCGGCCACGAACAGGTTGGCCGGGCGGTCATACAGCGCCATCGGCGTATCGATCTGCTGGATGATGCCGTCCTTGAGCACCACGATGCGCTGGCCCAGCGTCATCGCTTCGACCTGGTCGTGCGTCACATAGATCATGGTCGTACCCAGCTTGCGGTGCAGCTGCGCGATCTCGGTACGCACGCTGTGGCGCAGCTTGGCATCGAGATTGGACAGCGGCTCGTCGAGCAGGAACACCGCTGGTTCGCGCACCAGCGCGCGCCCCAGCGCAACACGCTGGCGCTGGCCACCTGACATCGCCTTGGGCAGCTTGTCCATCATCTCGGTCAGGCCCAGCGTCTGCGCCGCTTCGGCAATCCGCCTGTCAATGGTGGCCTTGTCGTGGCCACGCAGCTTCAGGCCGAACGCCAGGTTCTCGGCCACGGTCATGTGCGGGTACAGCGCATAACTCTGGAACACCATGGCGATGTCGCGATCCTTCGGTGCCACATCGTTGACCACGCGGTCACCGATGCTCAGCGTGCCACCGCTGATCTCCTCCAGGCCCGCCACCATCCGCAGCAGGGTCGACTTGCCACAGCCGGAAGGCCCGACCAGCACCATCAGTTCGCCATCGGCGACCTCGAAGGTGGCGTCCTTCACCGCAACCTGGCCGTTGTCGTAGACCTTGCGTACACCCTGCAACTGCACTTTTGCCATATCACCTGATCCGGTCTGCCCGACGCCGGGCTGTCTTTTGGGACTGCCTCGGCCCTCCCGATGGCAGCAATGATTGCGCGCCTGCCGCATGACGGCGAGCACTGCAATCGAATACAGTTGCCCATTCTGCCATGTAAACGTTTTCACGTGGCACTATCCGATGGTCGGTGCGCACCGACCTGCGTCGGCGGACAATGGAACGTTCGCCGGTGCGGTGGTTTCGAATGGAACGGCCTGCCGGTATCCCCTGCAGATCGCGTTCCGCGAACCTCGGACAGGCAGTTGCGCGGATGTCCCCCGAACCCAGCCATGAAGCGATTGACAACGATGTCACCCGGATCTGAAACTCGAGCGATGCACGACACCCTCTTCCTGTTCGGTGCCACAGGTGATCTGGCCCAGCGCTACCTGTTCCCTTCGCTGCTGCGCCTGCTTGGCGATGGTCTGCTGCCGGAGGATTTCCGCATCCGTGCGCTGGCCCTGTCCGGCCATGACACCGAAGCCTTCCATGACATCCTGCGTCCGCGCCTGCAGCAGGCCATGCCGATGGCCTCGCAGGACGACATCGCCGCGCTGCTGCGCCGCATCGACTACCGTTCGGTGGACCTGCGCGATGTCGACTCGGTCGCCGCCGCCGTCTCCGATCTGGTGGACCGTCGGTGCGTGAGCTACCTGGCCATTCCGCCGGGCCTGTACATCTCCACCTGCGAAGGCCTGGCCAAGGGCGGCGCCCTCGCCGCACCGGCCCGGCTGATGCTGGAGAAGCCGATCGGCAGCGACAGCGAAAGTGCCGAGGAAATCATCAGCACCATCGGCCAGTGGATCGACGAAGACCGCGTGTTCCGCCTGGATCACTATCTGGGCAAGGCTGCGGTGCAGAACCTGATCGCCCTGCGCTTCGGCAACACCCTGCTGGAGGCGGTGTGGAACCGCAACTACATCGAGTCGGTGCACATCCTGGTCGCAGAGAGCGAAGGCGTGGACGGCCGCGATGCGTACTACGCGCGCTCCGGCGCCCTGCGTGACATGGTGCAGAGCCATATCCTGCAGCTGCTGTGCCTGGTGGCGATGGAACCACCGGCTTCGCTCGAAGCCGACCGCATCCGCGACGAGAAGGTCAAGGTGCTGCGCGCCCTGCGCCCCCTCGACGCCCAGCATGCGGCCCGCGACAGCTTGCGCGGCCGCTATACCGCCGGCACCATCAACGGCCAGCCGGCACAGGCCTACCAGCCGCCGGAAGGCAGCGACGTGGAAACCTTTGCCGGCGTCACCGCGCACATCGACAACTGGCGCTGGTCCGGCGTTCCCTTCCATCTGGTCACCGGCAAGCGCCTGCCCGAGCGCACCACCCGCGTGGTGGTGACCCTCAAGCCGGTCACCCATTGGCTGTTCGAGCGCCCGCAGCGCGCGCAGGCCGCACCCAATCGCCTGGTGTTCCAGCTGCAGCCGCAGGAGAACATCGAGCTGGGCCTGATGAGCAGCCTGGCCGGTCCGGAATGGGGCGCGCTGGAACTGCATCCGCTGGAACTGGAGCTGTCGGTGCCGACGGGACTGCACCGCCGCATCGCTTACGAGCGCCTGTTCCTGGACGCCTTCAACGGCAACCATGCGCTGTTCGTGCGCGACGACGAAGTGCGCGCCGCCTGGGCGTGGATCGACAGCGTCGCCGATGCATGGAAGGCAGCCGGCCTGCCGCTCCAGCCTTACCCTGCAGGCCAATGGGGTCCGGCCGATGCCACCGGCTTCCTGCCGCAGGGCGTGGATGCGCCGGACACCGGAGCTTCGGCATGAGTGGCAGCTCGCAGCCGGTTCTGGTCGCCGACATCGGCGGCACCAATGCCCGCTTCGCACTGGCCGACACTTCGCTGGATGCGCCCCTGCAGAAGGACAGCATCCGCGAGTTCGCAGTCGCCGAGTTCCCGTCGCTGGGCGATGCCGCCCGCCACTACCTTGAGCAGGCCGGGGCCAGCGCGCGCCGCGGCGTGTTTGCAGTGGCCGGCCGCGTCGATGGCGACGAGGCACGCATCACCAACCATCCGTGGGTGATCTCGCGCAGCCGCACCGCAGCGATGCTCGGCTTCGACGAGCTGCACCTGATCAACGACTTCGCCGCACAGGCGATGGCGGTCGCCCTGCTGCAACCGCAGGATGTGGTGCAGATCGGTGGTGCGCACTGGACGCCGGCCGCGCCGGGCCAGCCACGCAACTACGGAGTGATCGGCCCCGGCACGGGCCTGGGCGTCGGTGGCCTGGTGGTGCGCCACGGGCGCAGCTACCCGCTGGAAACCGAAGGCGGTCACGTCAGCTTCCCGCCGGGCACGCCGGAAGAAGTGCGGATCCTGGAGATCCTGTCCGAGCAGTTCGGCCGGGTGTCCAACGAGCGTCTCATCTGCGGTCCCGGCCTGGTCAACATCCATCGTGCGGTCTGTGAGATGGCCGGTGTCGATCCGGGCCATCTGCAGCCGGCCGACGTCACCGCCCGTGCCGCCCTCGGCGATCCGCAGGCGATGCGCACCGTGGATGTGTTCTGCGCGGTGTTCGGCGCCATTGCCGGCGACCTGGTGCTGATCCAGGGTGCCTGGGATGGCGTGTTCCTGACCGGCGGCCTGGTACCCAAGATGCTGGATTCGCTGCAGCACTCCGGCTTCCGCCAGCGCTTCGAGCACAAGGGCCGTTTTTCCTCGATCATGGCGCGGGTGCCTTCGCTGGCGATCATGCACCCCTGCCCCGGCCTGCTGGGCGCAGCCGCCTATGCAGCCGATGCCGAACGTGACGCACCGGGAGTTGCCGCATGAGCCCTGCCTTCCAGGACGACCGCATCGATTTCGTCAGCCACGGCGATGCCGATGGCTGGATCGAAGCAGTGGCCACCGAAATGGCACAGATCATCAACCGCGACATCAACGAAGTCGGCCGCGCCCGCATCCTCTTGTCCGGTGGCACCACTCCGGCACCGGTCTACCAGGCGCTGGCGGAAATGGAAGTGCACTGGGACCGCGTGGAAGTAAGCCTGGCCGATGAGCGCTGGCTGTCACCGCAGGATCGCGACAGCAATGCCTGGCTGGTACGCGAGCACCTGCTCAAGCGGGCCGAAGGTGCGCATTTCGACCCGCTGGTGCGCATCGGCAAGCCGCTTCCGGAATGCGTGTACACCGCCAATCTGCAGGCGCAGCACAGCCAGCCGCCCAGCCTGGTCGCGCTCGGCATGGGCAATGATGGCCACACGGCCTCGTTGTTCCCCGGTTCGAAGGACCTTGCCCGTGCGCTGGAAAGCCCCCTGCCCTATGCCGCACTGGATGCGACCGGTTGCCCGGGCGCCAACCAGTGGCCGCTGCGGATCACGCTGACCCCGCACGGCCTGCGCCAGTGCCGCCAGCGCCTGCTGCTGCTTCGCGGCAAGCAGAAGCTGCAGGTGCTGCGGCAGGCGCTGGACAGCAACAATGCCCAACAGTACCCGATCCTCAACGCAATCCACCTGGAAGGCGCGCGCCTGCGCGTCCACTGGGCAGATTGATGTCGGTGGCGGCATATCGCCGCCGCCCACCTCTCGCCACCTCGAACGCCGGTAGCCAATGAGCCTCCATCCGCAACTGCAAGCCATCACCGACCGCGTCATCCGTCGCAGCGCTGCCTCGCGCGCGGCCTACCTTGCCGCAGTCGACGCCGCCCTGCGCGAAGGCCCCTTCCGCAGCCGCCTGAGCTGCGGCAATCTCGCCCATGGTTTCGCTGCCTGCGGCGGCACTGACAAGAGCCGCCTGCGCGGTGGAGTGACGCCGAACCTGGGCATCATCACCGCCTACAACGACATGTTGTCGGCCCACCAGCCGTTCGAGACCTATCCGGAGCAGATCCGCGAGATCGCCCGTGAACTGGGCGCCACCGCGCAGGTGGCCGGCGGTGTGCCGGCGATGTGCGACGGCGTCACTCAGGGCCGCGGCGGCATGGAACTGTCGCTGTTCTCGCGCGATGTGATCGCACAGGCCACCGCGATCGGCCTCAGCCACGACATGTTCGATACCACGGTCTACCTTGGCGTGTGCGACAAGATCGTGCCCGGCCTGCTGATCGGCGCGCTCGCGTTCGGCCACCTGCCGGCGGTGTTCATTCCGGCCGGTCCGATGACACCGGGCATTCCGAACAAGCAGAAGGCCGAGGTGCGCGAACGCTATGCGGCCGGCGAAGCCACCCGCGAAGAACTGCTGGAAGCCGAGTCGGCCTCGTACCATGGCGCAGGCACCTGCACCTTCTACGGTACCGCCAACTCCAACCAGGTACTGCTGGAAGCGATGGGCGTGCAGCTGCCAGGCGCATCCTTCGTCAACCCGGGCACTGCCCTGCGCGATGCGCTCACCCGCGAGGCCACCGAGCGTGCGCTGGAGATCACCGCGCTGGGCGAGGATTTCCGCCCGCTCGGCCGGATCATCGACGAGCGCGCGATCATCAACGCCGTCATCGCCCTGATGGCTACCGGCGGCTCGACCAACCACACCATCCACTGGATCGCGGTCGCGCGTGCCGCCGGCATCGTGCTGACCTGGGACGACTTCGACGAGCTGTCGCAGCTGATTCCCCTGCTGGCCCGCGTCTATCCGAACGGCGATGCCGACGTGAACCGCTTCGCGGCGGCCGGCGGCCCGGCTTTCGTGTTCGGCGAACTGATCCGGGCCGGGCTGATGCACGGTGATCTGGTCAGTGTGGCGCGCGGCGGCATGGCCGATTACGCCCGCGAACCGCAGCTGCGTGACGGCACCCTGGTCTATCTGCCCGGGCTGGAGCGCAGTGCCGACGAGGAGGTGGTGCGCGGCGTCGACGCTCCGTTCGAGAGCCAGGGTGGCCTGCGACTGCTGCGCGGCAACCTGGGCCGGTCGTTGATCAAACTGTCGGCGGTGAAGCCGCAATACCGTTCGATTGAAGCACCGGCCGTTGTCGTTGACGCGCCCCAGGTGCTCAACAAGCTGCATGCCGCCGGGCTGCTTCCCCAGGATTTCGTGGCGGTGGTGCGCTACCAGGGCCCGCGCGCGAACGGCATGCCGGAGCTGCATTCGCTGGCGCCGCTGCTGGGCCTTCTGCAGAACCAGGGCCGACGCGTTGCCCTGGTCACCGATGGCCGGCTGTCCGGGGCGTCGGGCAAGATCCCGGCGGCGATCCATGTCACGCCGGAAGCCGCGCGTGGTGGTCCGCTGGCGAAAGTCCGCGAAGGCGACATCATCCGCCTGGATGGCGAGGCAGGCACGCTGGACGTCCTGGTGGACGCTGCCGAATGGGCAGCACGCACGCAGGCTCCGAACACCGCGCCCGCGGCGAATGATCTGGGCCGCAACCTGTTCGCGATCAACCGTCGTGTGGTCGGGCCGGCCGATCAGGGGGCCATTTCGATTTCGTGTGGGCCGGCAGCGGCCGATGGCGGGCCGTGGGATTACGACGCCGAGTACGAACTGGGACACGATGCGGCGGCTGCGGCAGCGCCGCATGAGGCGAAGGACGCCTGAGGGTTGAAGAGCGCTGCGGGTGTGTTGCGGCGGTGAGTGTGCTGGTGGCGGCGGAGTACAGGCCGCCGCGTCACACTTTCCGGCGCATCAACGCCACGAAGTGATCACTGAAAATCAAATTCGGAAGCAAAGGCAGAAGCAGAGCTATGGGTATCGAACAACATCAGGTGAAGGCGGCGGAGCTGTTGCATGCGGCGGGCATCCTGCCGGTGGTGACGATTCATACGCTGGACCAGGCCCGCGCGGTGAGTGCGGCGCTGCTGGAAGGCGGTCTGCCGGCGATCGAGCTGACGTTGCGCACGCCGGTGGCGATGGAGGCGTTGGCCATGCTCAAGCGCGAGCTGCCGGACGTGGTGGTGGGTGCCGGTACGGTGCTGACCGTTGAGCAGATGCAGCAGTCGATTGATGCGGGCGCGGACTTCCTGGTGACCCCGGGCACGCCGCCCGCGCTGGCCGATGCGCTGGCCGCTGCGCCGCTGCCGGTGGTGCCGGGAGCGGCGACGCCGACCGAGCTGCTGTCACTGCATGCGCGCGGATTCCGGGTGTGCAAGCTGTTCCCGGCCACGGCGGTCGGCGGCCTGGCGATGATCAAGGGCGTGGCCGGTCCGATTGCCGATCTGAAGCTGTGCCCGACCGGCGGCATCACGGAAAACACCGCCGCCGAGTACCTCGAGCAGAAGAACGTCGTCTGCATCGGTGGCTCATGGATGGTGCCCGGCAACTGGATTGCGGACGGCGACTGGGACAAGGTGCGCGCCAGCGCCGCGCAGGCGGCGGCCATCGTCAAGCGCGTGCGCGGCACCTGAGCGCCCGATAGCTGGACGCGGGGCCGACGCTCGGCTCCGCGACCGCGGGCCGGAACTGGAGGACACATTCCGGGCGCGCGAACCACCTCAGCCGTTGGCTGGAATCTTCACAACGGCCGTGCCGGATCCACCAGCCCGTACTGGCTGGCCATGCGCGCCAGCGCGATGTTGTCGTGGATACCCATCTTCTCGAACAGGCGCGCCTTGTGCGTGTTGACGGTCTTGGCGCTGAGGCTCAGGCGGCGCGCGATGTCTTCCTGGCGCAATCCCTGGGTCAGCAGCAGCGCCACTTCCAGTTCGCGCGGAGACAGGGTGTCGAACGGCGAACCATTCCCCTCCACCGTCGACAGCGCCAGATTCTGCGCGATGCTGGTGCCCAGGTAGCGGCGCCCGCCTGCCACGTCGCGCACCGCGCGCAGCAGTTCCTGGGCGTCGCAGCCCTTGCCGATGTACCCGGCCGCGCCGGCTTCCAGCAGTCGCTTCGGCAGCGGGCCGTCCTCCAGGACGGACACGATCACCACGCGCGTGCTGCGATGACCGCGCACGATGCGCTCGGTCACTTCCATGCCGCTGACACCCGGCAGGTGGAGGTCGCACAGCACCACGTCCGGCTGCAGCTGGCGGATCTCGCGCAGCGCGTCCTCGCCGGTCTCGGCCTCGCCCACCACCTCGATGTCGGTCTCACCCGACAGGATCATCTTCATCCCGGTGCGGACCAGTGCGTGGTCGTCCACCAGGTAGACTCGAATCGTCATTCACGTACCTCTTCGAATGCGGCCATTGCGGGTCAAGCTAGGCAGGGTGCCGAACCCTCGCAAGCGCGGTCGAAGTGCATACCAGGCAAGAGTGCCGGGTTGATCACAGTCTCACGCATTGTACTTACCCCCTGTCTTGCAGAACCCGCTGCAACGAAACAGCTCATCTATCACGTAGACGCCCGCGAAGAGCCATCCACGTCACTCCCCCTGTGTTGATGCTTCGCTGGCCGTCGATGGCGGCGAATCGCGGCGTCGCCAGGGATGCCGACGACTGAACATGACCAGGTAGCACCCTACCACCCAAACCAGCGCTGCACACCATCCGGCCAGGATATCCGACGGGTAATGGACCCCGAGATAGACCCGGGACACGCTGACCAGCAAGCTGAACGCAGGGGCCAGCACCAGCACCGGCCAGCGCCAGCGGGTATTCCAGGCCAGAAGCACCAGGGTTGCCGCCAGGGTCATCGAGCCCATGGCGTGACCGCTGGGGAAACTGAACGTCGATTCCGGTGCGATGGACTCCCACAGGCTGGGGCGGTCCCGCTGGAAGAACTGCTTGCTGCCCATGTTCAGCAGTGCCGATCCGAGGAAACTGACGGCCACGAAGGTGGCCTCGCGCCAGCGGCGATAGCCCAGCAGTGCCGCGACGATCAGCACATCGGCAGGAATCAGGAACCACTCGTAGCCCAGCCGGGACAGCAGCACGAAGAACCGGTCCAGCCACGGCGAATGCAGGCCGTACATCTGCCACAGCAGCGGCGCGTCGAAATGGAACGATTCAAACTCATGCACCTCGTCGGCCAGCGCGACGAAACCGGCCAGCGGCAACAGCACGCCGGCGAACAGCAGGACCAGGCGCCACGCATTGCGGGCCATCCAGTGACGGAAGCCGGAGGCCGGCTCCGGCGCGGCAAGGATCGCGGGCTTATCCTGCGCTTCGGACATAGGTGCGTTCGACGTAGTCGTCGATCAGGGCGACGAATTCCTGGGCAATGTTCTCGCCACGCAGGGTCACCTTCTTCTCGCCATCGACGAACACCGGCGCCGTCGGCGCCTCCCCGGTTCCCGGCAGCGAGATGCCGATGTTGGCATGCCGCGATTCGCCCGGGCCGTTGACCACGCAGCCCATCACCGCCAGGGTCATGTTTTCCGCCCCCGGGTGCTGCACTTTCCACAGCGGCATCTTCTCGCGCACGTGGTTCTGCACCACCTTGGCCAGCTCCTGGAAGAACTCGGAGGTGGTGCGGCCGCATCCCGGGCAGGCCGTGACCAGCGGCGTGAAGGCGCGCTGGCCGGTGGTCTGCAGCAGTTCCTGGGCGACGATCACTTCCTGCGTCCGCGACTGGCCCGGCTCGGGCGTCAGCGAGATGCGGATGGTGTCGCCGATGCCTTCCTGCAGCAGCACGCTCAGCGCCGCTGCCGACGCGACGATGCCCTTGCTGCCGATGCCGGCTTCGGTCAGGCCCAGATGCAGAGCGAACTCCGAACGCTGTGCCAGGTCACGGTAGACCGCGATCAGCTCCTGCACACCACTGACCTTGGCCGACAGCACGATACGGTCGCGCGGCAGGCCCAGCTCCACGGCCTGTTCGGCCGAATCGAGCGCGGACCGGATCAGCGCCTCGCGCAGGACACGTCCGGCGTCCCAGGGCTGCTCGCGCTCGTTGTTCTCATCCATCAGCCTGGCCGCCAGCGCCTGGTCCAGCGAGCCCCAGTTGGCGCCGATGCGCACCGGCTTGTTGTAGCGGATGGCGAACTCGATCAACTGCGCGAACTGCAGGTCCTTCTTCTTGCCGAAGCCCACATTGCCCGGATTGATGCGGTACTTGGCCAGTGCTTCGGCACACGCGGGTTCAGCGGTCAGCAACTGATGGCCGTTGTAGTGGAAATCACCGATCAGCGGCACGTCGATGCCCATCATCGCCAGCTTGTCGACGATGCGCGGGATCGCGGCCGCGGCCTCGACGGTGTTGACGGTCAACCGCACCATTTCCGAACCGGCGCGCCAGAGCTCGGCCACCTGCTTCACGCTGGAGGCCACATCGGAGGTGTCGGTATTGGTCATCGACTGCACCACCACCGGCCTGCCGCCGCCGACGGTGACTCCGCCGATCTGGACGGCGTGGGTCTGGCGACGGGACCAGGCGGTGGGCTCGGAAGGCGGGGTCGGGCGGGTAACGGCGTCGTGCATGCGGGCATTCTAGCGCCCGCCTCCGGTTTCCGGGTGACTCGCATTCAGCCGCCGGCACGGCTGCGGCCGATTGTCGCAGGCACACCCGCCCGCGAACGCATACGATGGGCGCGAATGACCGGTCCCGATGCCCCGTTTCTCCGCACCCTGTGCAGCCTGCGATGGCTGGCCGTGGCCGGCCAGGCCGCCACCATCCTGGTCGCCACCTGGGTGCTGGGCCTGCCGCTGCCGCCACTGCCGCTGTGGGCTGGCGTCGCCGTGCTCGCGCTGTTCAACGTCTACACCCAGCTGCGGCCGGAAGCGGCCGATACCGCGCCACTGACAGCCTTCGGCCACATCCTGGTGGACGTGATCATCCTGACCTGGATGATCGGCTGGAGCGGCGGCATGGCCAATCCGTTCAGCTCCCTGTTCCTGATCCTGATTGCATTGGCCGCCTTCGCCCTGCCTCTGCGCTGGGCGTTGGCGGTGGCCCTGGCCTGCCTGCTCGGCTACGCGGCCAGCGGCCTGTTCGGCCAGCCGCTGCCGGACGGCTACTTCCGTGCGCAGGACCTGAACCGCTGGGGCGTGGTCGCCAACTTCCTGATCTCCGCCGCCGTCGTGCTGACGTTCTCCACGCGCCTGGCCCTGGCCCTGCGGCAACGGGAACTGGAGCTCTCGGCACTGCGTGAACGCTTCGCCCGCAATGAGGGCATCGTCGCTCTCGCCACCCACGCCGCCTCGGTGGCGCATGAACTGAACACGCCGCTGGCGACCATGACCCTGCTGGCCGACGACGTTGCCGAGCGCAGCGAGGAGCCGGAAGTGCGCGAGGACATGGAAACCCTGCGCGAACTGCTCGTGCAGTGCCGCGAACGGGTGCTGGCGCTGGCCGCGCCGGCATCGGCCGACATGCCCGGACGCAGCCGCTCCAGCGCCCAGCAGGTGCTGGAACAATGGCGGCTGGTGCGGCCGACCATCGACCTGCACCGCAACGACGATGCGCCGCTGCGGCTGCCGCTGGACCCCGGCGTGGGCCACCTGCTGATGGTCCTGCTCAACAATGCTGCCGATGCCGGAGAACAGGCCGGGCGCCCGCGCGTGGACCTGAGCCTGCGCATCGACGGCGACGACCTGATCGGTGAAGTCCGCGACTACGGCCACGGCTTCGATGCCCGTGCCGCCGTGCTGCCGGGCACACTGTTCGGCAGCAGCAAGAGCGAGGGCATGGGCGTCGGCCTGGCCCTGTCCCATGCCACCATCGAACGCCTCGACGGCGAGATGTGGATGCGCCCGGCCCAGGGGGCCGGCAGTCGCGTCGGCTTCCGCCTGCCGCTGGCCCCACGCGAGGACACCCCATGAGCCTGCACCACTCCACCCAGGGCCTGCTGGTCGACGACGACGAGCTGTACCTGCGCACCCTGCAGCGCAGCCTGGCCCGCAAGGGACTCGAAACGCAGACCGCGCAGGACGCGGCCACTGCGCTGATGCTGGCCCGCCAGCATCCACCGGCCTTCGCGCTGATCGACCTCAAGCTCGGCAGTGATTCCGGCCTGACCCTGATCCAGCCCCTGCGTGCCCTGCGTGCGGACATGCGGATCCTGCTGGTCACCGGTTATGCCAGCATCGCCACAGCCGTGGAAGCCATCAAGCTGGGCGCAGACGATTATCTGCCCAAGCCGGCAACGGTACCGATGATCCTGCGCGCGCTGGGCGAAGAGGACGACGGCCCGGCCGACGACGGCGAGATGGAAGTCCCCGACGCGATGACGCCGATCAGTCGCCTGCAGTGGGAACACATCCAGCAGGCGATGCACGAGACGGGCGGCAACGTGTCCGCTGCCGCCCGTCTGCTCGGCATGCACCGGCGGTCGCTGCAGCGCAAACTGGCCAAGCGGCCAAGCCCGGAACGCGATCCAAGCCGTTGAGCCCGGCACGCCGGGCCAACGCCCGGCGACACATCCCCGATCTGGCTCAGCCCTTCAGCTGCGCCAGGATCTCGCGGGTCATCGGGTCGGCGATCGCCACGCCCTCGCCCTGCAATGCCGGCAACAACTGGTTGGCCAGCTGCTTGCCCAGCTCGACCCCGAACTGGTCGAAGGCGTTGATGTTCCAGATCACCGACTGCACGTACACCGCGTGCTCGTACATGGCGATCAGCGCACCCAGCGCCTGCGGCGTCAGTGCATCGAGCAGGATCAGCGTACTCGGACGACCGCCCGGGTAGTCGCGGTGCGGGTCGTCGCTGCCCTGGCCATTGGCCAGCGCTTCGGTCTGCGCCAGCAGGTTGGCCAGCAGCGCCTGGTGGTTGACGGTATAGGGATCGTCGTTGTGCACACAGCCGATGAAATCGGCCGGGACGATGCTGGTGCCCTGGTGCAGCGCCTGGAAGAAACTGTGCTGCACATCGGTGCCCGCACCGCCCCACCACACCGGCACGGTATCGGTGGTCACCGGCTGGCCGTCACGCTGCACGCGCTTGCCCAGGCTTTCCATCACCAGCTGCTGCAGGTAGGCCGGCAGCAACGCCAGGCGCTGGTCGTAGGTCATCACCGCATGGGTGGCGCAGCCCAGCAGGTTGCGGTTCCAGATGTCGGTCAGGCCATGCAGCACCGGCAGATTGCGCTCCAGCGGTGCATCCAGTGCGTGCGCGTCCATCTGCGCCGCACCCTCCAGCAGCTGTTCGAAACGCTCGAAGCCGATCGCCAGCGCAATCGGGAAGCCGACCGCCGACCACAGCGAGTAGCGGCCACCGACCCAGTCCCACATCGGCAGCACGCGCTCTGCGGCGATGGCGAAGGCCTTCGCTGCGCGCTCGGGATTGGCGCTGACCGCATACAGGCGTTCACTGCCACCCAGCCAATCGTGCAGGATCTGGCCGTTGAGCAGGGTCTCCTGGGTACCAAACGTCTTGGAGATCAGGATGCCGGCAGTGCGCGCCGGGTCAAGCGTGGCCAGCGTGCGCTGCATGGCCGCGCCGTCCACGTTCGATACGAAATGCACGCGCAGACGCGCGCCGCTGACCGGGCGCAGCGCATCGGCGACCAGCCGCGGGCCAAGATCGGATCCCCCGATGCCGACGCTCACCACGTCGGTCACGCCGCTGTCTTCCAGCGCACGCACGAGGACTCCCATGCGCTGACGGATCCCGCGTGCGGTGGCATGGGCATCGGCGGCCACCGGCGCGTCGACCACGTCACCACGCAGCGCCGTGTGCAGCGCCGCGCGGCCTTCGGTCAGGTTGACCTGCTCGCCGCGCATCAGGCGGTTGATGGCGCCCCCGACATCGCGTTCGGCTGCCAGCGCCAGCAGCGCCTGCAGCGCCGCGGCGTCGTACTTCTGCCGGGCAAAGTTCACGTACAACGGACCGACCCGCAGCGCCAGCTCCTGCACACGGCCAGGTTCGGCGGCGAGCAGGCTGGGGATGCTTGCGCCCTTCAGGCGCTGGGCGTGGGAGTGCAGCGAGTCGAATCCGTTGTTCGTTGTCATGCGGCCTGGGTCGGGATCGTGTCGTTGGTGTGGGTGATCTGGTTGCTGCCATCCACGTACACCAGCTTCGGCTTGAAGCTGTCCGCTTCCTGCTCGGTCATGCTGGCGAAGGCGGCGATGATGATGATGTCGCCGACCTGCACGTGGCGCGCGGCGCCACCATTGAGCGAGACGATGCCGCTGCCGGCTTCGGCGCGGATCGCATAGGTCGAGAAGCGCGCACCGTTGGTCACGTCCCAGATGTGCACCTGCTCGAACTCGCGGATGCCGGTGGCAGCCAGCAGGTTGTCATCGATGGCGATCGAGCCTTCGTAGTTGAGCTCGGAGTGGGTGACGGTGGCGCGGTGGATCTTGGTCTTGAGCAGGGACAGGTGCATGGCACGGTACAACGCAGAGGAAAGCGTGGATTCTAGCACCCGCGCAACGCGGGGCATCACGACCGGCAAACCGTTCAGGTAGCGCCGGGCCATGCCCGGCGAGCGCAGCGGCAGCGGCCCCTCATCCGCCGGGCATGGCCCGGCGCTACCATCACAGCGGAACTCAGAACTCCAGGTTGTCGATCAGCCGGGTCGTGCCCAGCCGCGCGGCGATCAGCGCCACCCGGCCGCCGCCCTCGAATGCCGGCTCGGCCAGCTCGGGCGTGCGCAGCACGGCGTAGTCGACCTGGAAACCAGCCGCCTGCAGCGCGGCGGTGGCATCGGCCTCGATGCGCTCGCGCGGCTGGCCGGCCACATAGCCTTCGCGCATGGCCAGCAGGGTCCGATGAAGGGTCGTCGCGACGGGGCGCTGTTCCGGGCTCAGATACTGGTTGCGCGAACTCTTGGCCAGCCCATCGTCATCACGGACGATCTCCGCACCGACGATCTGGACCGGGAACGACAGCTCGGCCACCATCTGGCGGATCACCGCCAGTTGCTGGTAATCCTTGCGGCCGAACACAGCCACGTCCGGCTGCACCTGCAGGAACAGGCGGGCGACCACCGTGCAGACGCCATCGAAATGGCCCGGACGGCTGGCGCCTTCCAGCACCTCGCTGATGCCGGGCGCATGCATGCGCGTGGTCTTGTCCACGCCCAGCGGATACATCGCCTCGACGCTCGGCAGCCACACTGCATCGCAACCGACCTGCTCCAGGCCCGCGACATCGGCCTCGGGCGTGCGCGGGTACCGGCTGAAGTCCTCGTTGGGCCCGAACTGGGTCGGATTGACGAAGATGCTGGCCACCACCCTGTCGGCGTACTGGCGGGCCAGGCTCACCAGCGCGTGATGGCCACCGTGCAGGTTGCCCATGGTCGGCACCAGCGCCACGCGCAGGCCTTCGCGCTTCCACTGGGCGATCTGCCCGCGCAGCGCGCCGAGCTCATTGAAGGTCTGGATCATTGGGCGTACGCGTGCTGTTCGTCGGGGAAGCTGCCGTCACGCACGGCGTCGGCATAGGCGCGGGTGGCTCCGGCCACCGAGCCTCCTTCGGCCAGGAAATCCTTGACGAATTTCGGTCGGCGGTGGCCGCTGTCCAGGCCCAGGAAGTCATGCAGGACCAGCACCTGGCCATCGCACTGCGGACCGGCACCGATGCCGATGGTGGGCACCGGCACCGCAGCGGTGACCTCGGCCGCGACCGGGGTCGGCACGCATTCCAGCACCATGATGCTGGCGCCCGCGTCGGCCACGGCCCTGGCGTCCTCCACCAGCTGCCGGGCCGCATCGCCACGGCCCTGGATCTTGAACCCGCCCAGGCGCAGCACCGACTGCGGGGTCAGGCCCAGATGCGAGCAGACCGGAATCTCGCGTTCGACCAGGTAACGGATGATATCGACCTTGAAGCCGGCCCCCTCGATCTTGACCATCTCCGCGCCTGCCTGCAGCAGCTGCAGCGACGCATCGAGGGCGCGTTCCGGGGTTGCATCGGCACCGAACGGCAGATCGGCCACCAGCAGCGCGCGCTGCAGCACGCGGGCCACGGCGCGGGTGTGATAGACCATGTCGGCCACGGTCACCGGCAGGGTGGAATCGTGCCCCTGCACGACCATGCCCAGCGAATCACCGATCAGGATCAGGTCGACGCCGTTGGCGTCGAAGGTGCGGGCGAAGCCAGCGTCGTAGGCGGTCAACATGACCAGCTTCTGGCCATTCCGCTTGGCCTCGGCCAAGGCGGGAACGGTCCAGGGCTTGCTGTCTGCGTGGGTGCTCATGTGCTGATAACCGGGGGAGATAACCCGGGCATTATCACCCTATCGGCGCAATCCCGCAGGCATCCACCCGCATCACTGCATCCCGCACGCGGCCATGGCCGGGAATGGCCAGATCCGGCGCGATTTCGGCCAGCGGCACCAACACGAAGGCACGCTCGTGCAGGTAGGGATGCGGCACCTGCAGACCGGGTTCGTCCAGTACCTGCGCGCCATACAGCAGCAGGTCGAGGTCCAGCGCCCGCGGTCCCCAGTGCACGGCCGGATCGCGCACCCGACCGAAATGCTGCTCCAGCTCCAGCATCGCCCGCAGCAATCCGGCAGCCGGCAGGCGCGTTTCCACCGACGCCACCGCGTTGACGAACGGCGGCTGATCCTCGTTGCCCCAGGCCGGCGTGGCATACAGGCGCGACGCCTGGCAGCGCCGCGTGCCAGGGAGCGCGTCCAGTGCGGCAATCGCCGCACGGACGGTCGCGGCCGCGTCGCCAAGATTGGCGCCCAGGCCGATCCAGGCCAGCGTCATGGCTTACTCGCCAGCGCTGCCGGCCGTGGCACCGGAGCGCCGACGGCGGCGCCGGCGCTTGCGCGGCGCGCCCTCCTCCTCGTCGCCCGGTTCGGCATGCATCGCATCCAGCGCCGATTCCAGCTCGCGGCCCGGTTGCACCTGCGCCTCACGCCAGAACGCCACATCTGCCTCGTGTTCGGCCGACGCGACCTGGCGCAGCGTCAGGAAATCGAACGCGGCACGGAAACGCGGGTGGGTGAGCGTGCGGAACACGCGCTTGCGCTGGCGCGAGCCGAAACGCGACTGCAACAGCCAGATCTCCTGCATCGGCAGCGAGAAACGGCGCGGCAGCGCGATGGTGCTCAGCTGCTGCACCGTCACGCGGTCGGCAGCACGACGCTGCGCTTCTTCCGGCGCCACGCCCTGCTTGAGCAGGGTGGCCTGCGCCCGGCAGAACGCCGGCCACAGCAGCAGCGCGAACAGGAACGCAGGCGAGACAGGCTCATCGTTGGCCACGCGTGCATCGGTGTTGGCCAGGCCCTCGACCAGCATGCGGCGCAGTGCACCTGTGCGGTTCGCCTTCAGCGCCCTGCCACTTTCAGGGAACAGGACATCGAGCAGGCCGTAGCGCTCCAGGCCTTCGAAACTGGCAACGCCGTGGCCGGACAGGAACAGCTTCAGCACTTCCTCGAACAGCCGCGCGGGCGCGGCTTCGTTCAGCAGGCCTGCCAGGCGCGGGATCGGCGCGGCGGTGCCCTCTTCGATCTGGAAGCCGAGCTTGGCCGCCAGGCGCACCGCGCGCAGCATGCGCACCGGGTCCTCGCGATAGCGCTGTTCGGGGTCGCCGATCAGCTTCATCAGGCGCGCCTGGACGTCTTCGAAACCTCCGACGTAGTCGCGCACCGAGAAATCCTCGATCGCGTAGTACAGGGCATTGCAGGTGAAGTCGCGGCGCACCGCGTCGTCTTCGATGCTGCCGTACACGTTGTCGCGCACGAGCATGCCGTTTTCCATTTCGCGGTCGCCGCTGCCGTCATCGACGTTGGCGCGGAAGGTGGCGACTTCGATGATCTCGCGGCCGAACACCACATGGGCGAGGCGGAATCGGCGGCCGATCAGGCGGCAGTTGCGGAACAGCTGTTTGACCTGTTCGGGCGTGGCATCGGTGGCCACGTCGAAATCCTTGGGTTGACCATTGACCAGCAGGTCGCGCACCGCGCCGCCGACAAGGTAGGCGCCGAAGCCGGCATCGCGCAGGCGATAAAGCACGCGCAGGGCGTTCGGGCTGATGTCCTTGCGGGAAATGGTGTGCTGGTCGCGCGGGATGACGCGCAGGCTGAACGGTGATGGAGCAGGAGAAATGATGTTGGCGCTTCCGGTTGAAGTTTCGGGATTGCCCAATGGCATCGAGGTGCATATACTAGCGCTCCTGCCTCGGCAGCGACACATATACGCTCCCTTCGTCTAGTGGTTAGGACGTGGCCCTCTCAAGGCTAAAACAGGGGTTCGAGTCCCCTAGGGAGCGCCAGTCGCCACAGCAGGAACCGAAAAAGCCCGCCTCGTGCGGGCTTTTCTGTTTCCCGGGGTCGGCCTGTTGCGTCGAGCGGGTCGCCTCGGGGGCGAGCCGCCCCGGCCTGTCTTGGAGCGGCAGGCCTGCCGCCGCCACGGAACAGGAAGGCGCTGGAAACCAGGGCGGCGCCATCAGCCTTCCATCTGCTCCAGCTCCTTGCCCTTGGTCTCGCGGACGTAGCGGACGACGAAGAAGATCGAGAGGATCGCCGCAACCGTGTAGATGCCATAGGCACCGGCCAGGCCGATACCCGCCAGCAGCAGCGGGAAGGTCACGGTGATGGCGAAGTTGGACGTCCACTGCGCCGCACCGGCCACCGCGAGCGCCGGTCCGCGGATCTGGTTCGGGAACATCTCGCCCAGCATGACCCACATCACCGGGCCCCAGGACATGTTGAAGAACACCACGTAGACGTTGGCCGCCACAAGCGCCAGCCGGCCCATGCCATCGGACAGGTGCAGGCGCCCTTCGACCAGGCTGCCGCTGGCGAACGCCACGACCATCAGCACCAGGGCGACCGACATGCCGACCGAACCGACCCACAGCAGCGGCTTGCGCCCGATCCGATCGATCAGCATCACCGTCAACAGGCAGGCGCCGATGCTCAGCGCACCGGAAAGAACGTTGATCAGCAGCGCATCGCTTTCCGAGAAGCCGACGGCCTGCCACAGGACCGCGCCGTAGTAGAACACCACATTGATGCCGACCAGCTGCTGGAACATCGCCAGGCCGATGCCGACCCAGATGATCGGCCGAAGCCTGCCGGTGGCCTTGTCCAGCAGGTCGCCGAAGCGCGGCTTGTGCTGGTCCTGGTCCAGGCTGGCCTCGATCTCCGCCTGTTTGGCGGCCGCCGCGGCGTCGCCGTACAGCCGCGACAGAACCACCCTGGCCTGCGCCTGGCGCCCCTTCACCACCAGGAAGCGCGGGCTTTCCGGAATCACCAGCAGCAGCAACAGGAACAGCGCCGACGGCAGCGCCTGCATCCAGAACATCCAGCGCCAGGCCTCCTGCCCGAACCACAGCGGCTCGGTGGAGGTGCCTGCCGCACGGGCCAGCAGGTAGTTGCTGAGGAAAGCGGCGAACAGGCCGCAGATGATCGCCATCTGCTGCACCGTCGCCAGGCGGCCTCGATAGCGTGCGGAAGCGACCTCGGCGATGTAGGCCGGCGACATCACGCTGGCCGCACCGACGGCGAAACCGCCCAGCACGCGAGCGGTCACGAACAGCCAGGAGGCGTGCGCCGCGCCTGCACCCAGCGCCGACAGCAGGAACAGCACCGCCGCCACGATCAGCACGCCGCGTCGGCCCAGGCGGTCGCCCAGCCAGCCGGCGAGAAACGCGCCGATCGCGCAGCCCAGCAGCATCGAGGCAACCTCGAAGCCCAAGGCCGCCTCGCTGGAATTGAAGGCCTGCCGCAGGCCATCAACCGTGCCGTTGATCACGCCGCTGTCGAATCCGAACAGGAAGCCTCCCAAGGTGGCCACGCAGCTGATCAGGACGATGAACGCGGTGTTCTCTCCGCCATCGGCGGCGGCAGGCTGAGCTGGGGACATGGGCATTCCAGAAGGGAGGACAGTCCGGCTGCCACGGCAGCCAGCAGCGCGCAGCCTCGCACAGGCGCCGCCCCATCGCCAATGGGCCGTGCCCTCGAGCCCGGCAGATGCCCCTTTTCAGGCCCGCGCCGACACCGGGGGGCAACCTGTTCTAGAATTGGCGGGTTCAGGAATCGATCCACCCCCAAGCCCATGCCCTTTGTCGTCACCGAAAACTGCATCAAGTGCAAGCACACCGATTGCGTGGAAGTGTGCCCCGTGGATTGCTTCCACGAAGGCCCGAACTTCCTGGTGATCGACCCGGATGAGTGCATCGACTGCACCCTCTGCGAGCCGGAATGCCCGGTCAACGCGATCTTCCCCGAGGACGACGTCCCCGCCGGACAGGAGGGTTTCGTCGCCCTCAATGCCGAACTGGCCAAGGCCTGGCCGGTACTGACCGTGCGCAAGGACCCGCCGGCGGACGCCGGTGAGTGGGATGGCAAACCGGACAAACTGAAGCTGCTCGAGCGCTGAGGCGCCAGCACCCACGGCCATGAAAAAGGGCGCCATAGGCGCCCTTTTCCTGTTCCGGCAGTGCCGGGCCCTGCCCGGCCGAACCCGGGCGCGCGGCCCGGGTCCGCAGCGGCGGCCGCTTACTTCGCCAGCGCGGCCTTCAGTGCGGCAATCAGCTTCACCGGGGCCTCGGCGGTCGCCGGCAGGCCACGCGGATCGACCGCAGAGACATAGGCGCCGGCATCGACGGCCACCACGCGCACCAGGAAGTTGCTGCCTCCATAGGCCACGTCGTAGGAGCCCAGCAGCTGGGCACGGCTGGCGATGGTCACGCCCTGCACCCCTTCCAGCGCGGTGCCGACCTTGGCGAACGCCTCGTCCTTGCTGCCCGGAATGGTGAATCCGGTATTGCCCACGGCCGGGGCAGCCGGGGCGGCCGCAGCAGCAGCAGCCGGGGCGGTGGTCGAGGCCAGTCTCGGCACCTGGTTCTCGCCCGACGCGGACGGCAGGTTCAGGTCCGGCGGCACTTCCAGCGGACGCATCTCCGGGGCCAGGGCGTAGTCGCCCTTGGCGCCGCGCTTGAAGCAGCCGGTGGTGGTCACGACCGTGGTGAGGGCGATGAGCGCGAAGGACAGTAGGCGGACGGCGGAAACGGATTGACGCATGTGGATCTCCTGGATCAGACCAAGACGGAAGGTCAGTGGCTGGAAAGGGCTTCAAGCGCGGCGATGTCGCCGGCCAGATGATCGGCTGCCGGATGATGCGCTGCCGACAGTGGCAGCAGCGGCAGGCGCAGGTCGTGGCCGATGCCGATACGGCGCAGCAGCGCCTTGACCGGGATCGGATTGGATTCGATGCCGCAGAAATCGTGGTACGGCTGCAGGCGCGCGTCCCAGGATCCGGTGGCGTCATGGTCGTGGGCGGCAGCCAGCTCGCACATCCGGCGGTACGCACCGGGCAGCGCGTTGGAGCCGACCGAGATCAGCCCGTCGATACCGGCCTGGATCGAGCGCGCAGCCGTGCCGTCGTCGCCACTGAGCACGGCGAACGTGGAACTGCGCAGCGCCAGCAGGGCCTTCACGCGCCCGATGTCGCCGACGGCCTCCTTGATGCCGACAATGTTGGGATGATCCGCCAGCTCGGCCACGGTCTCCGGCAGCATGTCGCATCCGGTGCGCCCCGGCACGTTGTACAGCACCACGGGCAACCCGCCGTGGTCGGCCACAGCCCGGTAGTGCGCGATCAGCCCGGCCTGCGTCGGACGCACGTAAGGCGGTGTCACCACCAGAGCGTGACTGGCACCCTGCGCGGCAGCGCGACGGGTCTGTTCGATGGTCTTGGCGGTGCCGGACAGGCCGGTACCGGCCAGGACCGGGATGCGTCCGCCGATGCGTTCGACCGCACTGGCCAGCAGCTGGTCGTACTCGGCATCGGACAGCGTCGCCGCTTCGCCGGTCGAGCCGGCGACGACAACACCATGGACGCCACCTTCCAGTTGCAGATGCAGCAGGCGCTGCCAACCGTCGGGATCGAGGGCACCGTCGGCCCGGAACGGGGTCGCCAGCGCGGTGATGAGGCCGGAAAGGGACAAGGACGTGCTGCTCTTGGCTGGGAAGGGAAAACGCCCGCCACGAAAGGGCGGGGGCGACTTGAATGTTACTTGCGGCGCGAAAGCACGGGCAAGTATGCTGCACTCCGGTGGATCCCCGCCTCTGGCGGGCATTCAGACTCACGCATGCATTACCCGGAATCGCCTTGACCGACACCACCCCGCGCCCCGCGCCGAGCGAAAACCACCTCCTGATCAACGCCTATACGACGCATCCGGAGTCCCCACTGCTGTCCGTCACCCGACGCATTGCCGACAGCGGCTGCAATCTGGTGGACGCGCGCCTGGCCACGGTTGGCCGCGATGTATCGGTCACCGCGCTGGCCACCGGGTCGTGGGACTCGGTCGCCAAGCTGGAAGCGATGCTGACCCGGCTCGAGCGCGAGGAAGGCCTGAAACTGGTCTGGTACCGCACGGAGGCCAAGCAGGCGCAGTCCAATCTGCTGCCGTACATCGTCGAAGTGATCGCCGCTGACAAGCCGGGCATCCTGTTCCAGCTGGCCGACTTCTTCGACCGCCAGGGCATCACCATCGAGACCCTGCAGAGCACGCGCTATCGCGCCATGCAGACCGGTGCGGAAATGTTCAGCGCGCAGGTCACCATCGGCGTGCCGGCCAACATGCACATCGCCGCCCTGCGCGATGATTTCCTCGAATTCTGCGACCACCTGAACCTGGACGCGATCATGGATCCGATGAAGTTCTGATTTTTCGCGCGTTCGTCACGGGCGCGCGGCGTTTCATGCAACTGTCGTAGAAATACCCCAGGCTCCGGAACCAAGGACCTCATGAACAACGGCGATACCCTGGACCGCACCACCCTCTCGCTCCCGCTGGCCCTGTCAGGCGGCGAACACACCACCCTCGGCGACCTCGCGGGCCAATGGCTGGTGCTGTACTTCTACCCCAAGGACAGCACCCCGGGGTGCACCACCGAAGGCATCGACTTCAACGCGCTGCTGCCGGAGTTCCGCAAGGCAGGCGCCACCGTACTGGGCGTCTCCCGTGACTCGGTGAAATCACACGACAACTTCTGTGCCAAACAGGGCTTCGCGTTCCCGCTGGTCAGCGATGGCGACGAAGCGCTGTGCAACGCCTTCGATGTGATCCGGATGAAGAACATGTACGGCAAGCAGGTACGTGGCATCGAGCGCAGCACCTTCCTGATTTCTCCCGACAGCCGCATCGCGCAGTCCTGGCGCAAGGTCAAGGTCGCCGGCCATGCCGACGCCGTGCTTGCCGAACTGAAGGCCGCCCAATCCAAGTGATTCCCATCGCCCACTTTGTCCGCCATCACCCTGCCCCGCAGGTCGTGGTGGTTTTTCCCTGTCCGTAACCAGGAATCGACGATGACCCGAGGCAAGCGCATCTACGTGCTGGATACCAACGTGCTGATGCACGATCCGACCGCGCTGTTCAAATTCGAGGAGCATGACGTCTACCTGCCAATGCAGGTGATCGAGGAGCTGGACAACGGCAAGAAGGGCACGTCCGAGGCGAGCCGCAACGCCCGCCAGGTGAGCCGCTTCCTCAACGAGCTGGTGCAGGCCTCCGGCCTGGACAATCTGGCCGACGGCATTCCGCTGCAACGGCCACAGGGCCTGCAGCTGCGTGGCAAGCACAGCGCCGGCAAGCTGCGGTTCCAGACCAGTCATTTCGATGCCGGCAAGAGCTTCGGCCAGGTCATCCCGGACAATGCCATCCTCGGTGCCATCCTGGCGCTGAAGGAGCAGACCCCGGAGATCCCGGTGGTGTTCGTCTCCAAGGACATCAACCTGCGGATCAAGGCGGCCATCGCCGGCATCGTTTCGGAAGATTACGAGAACGACCGCGCGCTGGACGATTTCAGCCTGCTCTACACCGGCGCCACCGAGCTGCCGGAGGATTTCTGGAAGCTCCATGGCGATGACCTGCGCAGCTGGAGCGACAAGGGCCGCACCCATTACGAGATCCTGGCCAGGGACGACGAGGAGTGGTATCCGAACCAGTACGTCTACCTGCCGGGCGAGGACGAGGTGGAGCTTCGCGTCAGCCGCGTGGTCGGCGATGGCAAGGTGGTGCTGTCGCTGGTTGATGATTTCCGCCACGGCAGCCATGCCGTGTGGGGCATCAGCGCGCGCAACCGCGAGCAGAACTTCGCGCTCAATGCGCTGATGGACCCGGAGATCGACTTCGTCACCCTGCTCGGCACCGCCGGCACCGGCAAGACCCTGCTGGCACTGGCCGCGGGGCTGGCGCAGACGATGGACCAGCAGCGCTACCGCGAGATCATCATGACCCGGGCCACCGTCAGCGTCGGCGAGGACATCGGCTTCCTGCCGGGCACCGAGGAAGAGAAGATGACACCGTGGATGGGCGCGCTGACCGACAACCTGGAAGTGCTCACGCACAACCAGGAAGGCGGCACCTGGGGACGCCAGGCAACCAACGATCTGCTGGCCAGCCGCATCAAGATCCGCTCGATGAACTTCATGCGCGGCCGCACCTTCCTGTCGCGCTACCTGATCCTGGACGAGGCACAGAACCTCACCCCGAAGCAGATGAAGACGCTGATCACCCGTGCCGGTCCCGGCACCAAGATCGTCTGCCTTGGCAACGTCGAGCAGATCGACACCCCGTACCTGACCGAGACGACGTCCGGCCTGACCTACGCGGTGGACCGCTTCAAGAACTGGCCGCACAGTGCGCACATCACCCTGCGCCGTGGCGAACGCTCGCGGCTGGCCGATTACGCTTCGGAGGTGCTGTGAACCGTTCTGCCCGCCTGCTGCTGCCGACGGCTGCGATCACCCTCGCAGCCGTCCTTGGTGCCTGCACCACCACCCGCGGGCCGGCCAGCGTGCCGACCGCCGAACGCACCGGCCAGTCGTGGGTGGTCACCCGGCCGATCGTCGCCGCGCAGGTGCTCGACACCTGCTCGCGGCACAGCCCGGGCCGGGATGCCGGCCGCGTCACCGGCTACTGGGCCCCCAGCCGGCAACAGGTGGACCAGCTGGAAGCCGCACTGCCTTCGCTGCAGGCGCGGGTGCCCGATGTACTGGACTTCGACCGCCAGTACGTCGGCATCGAAAGCGCCGGCAAGCGCCTGATCTACATCAATGCGTTCCGCCTGCCCGACGACAGCGGCATCAAGCCGGCGCGCGAGGCCATCCGCGTCTGCGATGGTGGCAAGCAGTTCTGGGGCGCGGTGTTCGACCCCACCACCGGTGCGTTCAGCGAGCTGCAGTTCAACGGCGGTCTCGGCGGTCCCTGAGGGCCGCGCCGATGGGCATACGCCTTCCCACCTGGGTCTGGATCGGTGCCGTAGCGCTGTCGTGCGTGGCCGGCATGGTCAACGTGGTCGGCTTTCTGGGCTTCGAGCATCAGGCCGTCAGCCATATGACCGGCAGTACCAGCCAGCTCGGCATGGCACTGGCGCAGGGTGACTGGCGCGCGGTCGGGCATCTGTGGGGCCTGCTGATCGCCTTTTCGCTGGGTGCGATGCTCAGCGGGCTGCTGATCCAGGACAGCGCACTGCAGCTCGGCCGGCGCTATGGCGTCGCTCTGGCACTGGAATCGGCGCTGTTGCTGGCCGCCATTCCCTTGTTCAAGCAGCAGCAGATCTGGGGAGCGTTGTCGGCGGCGATGGCCTGCGGGTTGCAGAACGCGATGGCCACCACCTTCAGTGGCGCGGTGATACGGACCACCCACCTCAGCGGCATGTTCACCGATCTTGGCATCGGCCTGGGCCATCTGTTGCGCGGGCTGCCGCTGCAGGTGCGGCGGCTGACGCTCAGCGGCCTGATCATCAGCGGTTTCCTTGCCGGTGGCGTGATGGGTGCGTGGCTGTTCCTGCGCTGGCAATACGATGCCCTGCTCGCCCCCGCGCTGCTGACCGGCGCGACCGGGTTGGTCTATGTGCTGTACCAGCAATGGGTACGCTGGCGGTACTGAGCGTCGCCATACGCACGCGCAGCGTGAGGCGTCCGCCCCTGCCGGCAGCCGGCACTACCCCCATCCCGGTGACCACGGCACAATCGCCGCATGAGCCCGACCACTCCCGTTTCCGCCCTCACCATCGCCGGCTCCGACTCCGGCGGAGGCGCCGGCGTCCAGGCCGACCTGAAGGCGTTCGCCGCACATCGCGTGCATGGCCTCTCCGCGATCGCCGCACTGACCGCGCAGAACACCCGCGGTGTCACAGCCGTGCATGTGCCGCCGATCGAATTCCTGCGCGCGCAGCTTGACGCGTGCTTCGATGATTTCGACATCCACGCGGTGAAGCTGGGCATGCTGGCCAATGCCCAGGTGATCCACGCCGTGGCCGATGTGCTGCAGCGTCATCGCCCCGCACATGTGGTGCTGGATCCGGTGATGGTCGCCACCAGTGGCGCGCGCCTGCTGGAAGACAGCGCCCTGCAGGCAATGCGCGAGCGTCTGCTTCCGCTGGCCACGCTGATCACTCCCAACACACCGGAGGCAGAACTGCTGGTGGGCCGCACCATCGGCGATGGAGACGACGCCGAGCGGGCCGCGTCGGCACTGCTGGATCTCGGGGCCGGCGCGGTGCTGCTCAAGGGCGGCCACCTGCACGAGGGCAACCGGGTGATCGATCGCTACTTCGATGGCGTCAGCAGCGAGGAATTCAGTCACGCGCGCCTGCCGCTGGATGCCCACGGCACCGGCTGCACACTGGCCTCGGCCATCGCCGCGCAGCTGTGCAATGGCCTGAGCCTGGCCAACGCCTGCGAAGCATCGATCGACTACGTGGCACGTGGGCTGCAACTGGGCTACATGCCGGGGCGCAGCGATGTGCGCGTGCTGGATCATTTCGGCGCAGCACCCCACGCATGAGCCTGCCGTCACGGACACTGGCCGTGGAATGCGGCGACGGCCATCGCTTCGAGGTGATGGCCTGCATACCCGAGCAGCCGGTGGCGCGGCTGCTATGGCTCCCCGCCCTGGGCGTGGCCGCGCGCCACTACCTGCCACTGGCGCAGGCCCTGGCTGCGAAAGGCATCGCGGTCTACCTGCATGAGTGGCGTGGCAACGGCAGCAGTTCACTGCGCCCGTCGCGCACGCAGGACTGGGGCTATCGTGAAGTGCTCGAGCAGGACCTGCCTGCAAGCCAGTCCCTGCTCGCCAACGCCGATGCCGGCGAAGGCGTGCTGCCCTGGATCATCGGTGGGCACAGCCTGGGTGGGCAGCTGGCCTGCGTGCATGCAGGACGGCAACCGCAGCACTTCGAGCACCTGTGGCTGGCCGCCAGTGGCACGCCGTTCTGGCGTACGTTTCCGCCTCCGCGCGGATGGCTGCTGCCGCTGGTGTACCGCTTCCTGCCCTGGATCGCACGCCGCCAGGGCGTGCTGCACGGCCGGCGCTTGGGCTTTGGCGGCACCGAAGCACGCGGCCTGATTGCCGACTGGTCGCGGGTGGGCCTGAACAACCATTACGCAGCTGCGGGCATGACCGAAGATCTCGATGCGCAGATGGCACGCGTGCATGGCAGCGCGCAGGCCGTGGTGATGGAGCACGACTGGCTGGCACCAACCGGTTCGATGCAGGCGTTGCTGGACAAACTGCCGAATGTGGCATCACGCCTGCATGTTCTGTCCGCCGCGGAACTGGGCACGCGTGCCGACCACTTCGCGTGGATGAAGGCGCCACACGCGGTCGCCCACCGATTTTTCATTCAGCTGGATGAAAATCTTCACGAAAACGGTTGACGGTACGCGCCGACATCCGCATAATTCCGCTCCTGTCGCAGGGCGCCCGTAGCTCAGTTGGATAGAGTACCTGGCTACGAACCAGGCGGTCGGGAGTTCGAATCTCTCCGGGCGCACCACTCGACAGGTTTCCGGCATCCGCCGCTGGAAATGAAGTAAAATTTGATTGTGTACCGCGCGCCCGTAGCTCAGTTGGATAGAGTACCTGGCTACGAACCAGGCGGTCGGGAGTTCGAATCTCTCCGGGCGCACCATTACACCGAAACAGCAGGCCTCGGCCTGCTGTTTTTTTATGTGTGTTCTTCGGCAGGGCTACGCCCTGCACCCGCCGAAGCCAAAGCCGGAGCAACAGCAACAGCGCGCATTCGGTGGGATGGCGGGGCGGTGTCGGAGTGCGGGGACGCCGCAAGTACGTCCCTGTAGGCTTGGCAGCCGCATCCATGCGGCTGACACCCCGCACTCCGACACCGCCCCACCTTCGACAGGTTCACGCGGCTGTTGGTAGGTGTCGACCTTGGTCGACACATCTGTCAGATATCGAGTGAATTCATCCATGCATGGCGTGGATCTACCGTGTCGACCAAGGTCGACACCTACCAGAGCAGTACGCCGTTCCGACAGATCGCGGAAAACTGTCGAAGGCGGGGTGGGTCCGGTTGCGGGAGTGTCCGCGGCATGGATGCCGGCCAAGCCCCCAGGGACGGGTTCACCGCGTCTCCCGCAACCGGGCCCACCCCGTCTTGCCCCGGCAAACCCGCTTCAGCTGCTGCTGTTGCCGTGTTCCCGCTCGTAGCGGGTGCAGGGCGCAGCCCTGCCGCACACCTACCCACCGGCCATTGCCTGCCACCACTGCGACAGCAGCTCCGGCCTGCGCAGGCGCTCGCGCCACCAGCGCAGTGCCGCGCCATCCTCACCGGTGCGCCAGGCCAACCAGAAGGTCTCCTCCGGTTTGTGTTCCTCGACCTCACGGATGACCAGTTCGCCTCGCGCCACCGCCGCGCGCGCGCACGGCTCGGGCAGAAAACCGAAGCCCACGCCCTCGCATTGCAGTTTCAGCTTGCTGGCCATGTCGGGCACTGTCAGCATCTCCTGCCCCATCAGCAGGCCAACCGTACGGGGCAGCAGTCGCCGCGCCGAATCGGACACCGCGATCGCACAGTGCTCGACCAGCTGCTCACGTCCCAGCACGCCCGGCACTGCCGCCAAGGGATGACCCGGCGCAACCGCGAACACGAACTCGACCGTACCCAGTGGCTCGACCACGTAGCCACCGCCGCTCGGCCCCTCGCCCGGCGCGCCCACCAGCAGGTCCGCACGCCGGTCCAGCAGCGCCTCCCAGGTGCCGGACAGCGCCTCGCCGATCAAGCGCAGGCGGGTCGGCGCCTCCGCGCCGCGAAATGCGGCGATGTCCGGGCCCAGCAGCCAGGTGGGAAACACCGAATCCACTGCCAGGGTCAGTTCGGTTTCCCAGCCGGACGCCACCCGGCGCACCCGCAGTTCCAGTTCGCGCGCCGCACGGAGCAGGTGCCGCCCCTCATCCAGCAGCGCGCGACCGGCCTCGGTGGGCTCCGCACGCGGACCCACCCGGTCGAACAGCTGCACCCCAAGATCCTCTTCCAGCTTGGCCACGGTGTAGGAAATGGTGGACGGCACCTTGTGCAGGGCCTTGCCGGCGCCCGCGAAGGAACCACGGCGATCGATGGCGTCCAGGATCTGCAGGGCTTCGAGGCTGAGCTTGAGCATTCGAATTTTTCGATGATGGCTTTCAAAACTATCCGTTTTTCAAAGGACCGGCGCAAGCGGATACTTCTCTCCAACGGGGAAACACGGCAAACAATGCCTTCCCCGCCCCATCGAAAACATCGAACAAGGAGATATCCCATGCTGCAGATCCGCAAGAGTGCTACCCGTGGCCTGGCCGAGCATGGCTGGCTGTCCTCGCGCCACACCTTCTCGTTCGCCAACTACTACGATCCCCGCTACGTCAGCTTCGGTCCGCTGCGGGTGATCAACGAGGACAAGGTGATCGGCGGCCAGGGCTTCGGCACCCACAGCCACAGCAACATGGAGATCGTCTCCTACGTGCTGGGCGGCGCGCTGGAACACAAGGATTCGATGGGCACCGGTTCGGTGCTGCGCTACGGCGATGTGCAGCGCATGAGCGCCGGCAGCGGCGTCAGCCACAGCGAGTTCAACCACTCGGCCACCGAACCCGTGCATTTCCTGCAGATCTGGATCTTCCCGGACACGGAGAACATCACCCCGTCGTATGAGGAAACCCACTTCACGCCGGACAGCAAGCGCAACCAGCTGCGCCTGATCGCCTCGCCCGACGGTGCCGATGGTTCGCTGCGCATCCACCAGGATGCCCGCATCTTCGCCACCCTGCTCGACGGCAGCCACAAGCTGCACCACGCGCTGGGCAGCGGACGCGGTGCCTATGTGCAGGTCGCCCGTGGCCAGCTGCAGGTCAACGGCATCACCCTGGAAGCCGGTGATGCGCTGCAGATCAGCGACGAAGCGCAGCTGACGCTGGAGAACGGCAACGATGCCGAAGTGCTGGTGTTCGACCTGCCGCTGTGAAGGCACGCCCGCGGTGCCCACCGGTACCGCGGGCGACCTCTGGCCTCAACCGCCGACGGCGGCGCAGGCCTCCAGAATCAACGCAGTCACCTCGGCCGGTTTCGACGCCAGCGAAGCATGGCTCGCATCCAGTTGCAGAAGACGCCGGGGCTGGATCCGATCGGCCATCATCGCCTGGTTCTGGGGCGCAATCATCCGGTCCTGGCGCGACAGCTGGTACCAGCTCGGCCTGTGCTTCCACGCCGGATCGGTGATCGCGTCACCAAACGTGCTCGCCAGCGGCGCCTTCTGGGTCACCGCCATCACCCGGCCCTCGTCGGCGGTGAGGTCCTGGCAGAAGCTCTCGTGGAATCTGTCCGCGCGCAGCCACAGATAACCGTCGCTGTCCGAGGCAAGGTTCGCTGCCGCCTCGGGCAGGTGCTGCTGGGTAATGCCACCCGCACTCTCGCCCTCATCGGGTGCGAATGCGGCGATGTAGACCAGGCCCTTGACGTTGGCCTCCCTGCCCGCCTGGGTGATCACCGCACCACCGTAGGAGTGGCCGACCAGCAGCACGGGGCCATCGATCTGGCGGATCATCTTCTGCGTGCGGCCGGCATCATCGGCCAGCGAGGTAAGGGGTAGTTCGACCGCCTGCACGCGGTCATGGCCGTTGCGATGCAGTTCCAGGATGACCTTGGCCCAGTGTGCGGCCCCGCCCCAGAAACCATGGACGAGGAGGATGGTCGGCGCAGTGCTCATGGGATGGATCTCCGGCAGCGGCCAGGCGGAATGCCGACCGTGAGCCCACTGTCGCCGCGCAGCGTTAAACAGCGGTGACGCCCTTGGCGCGCTGCAATCGTATGCATGTCGCGCCCCCTCCGGTGGCACTTGCCGAACGGCCATGAAATCGCTTCCATGACGGTTCACTGGAGCTTCCTACCGCGCATGACGCCTTCTTCCCCGCGTGCCCAGCAGCACGCCACCCGCGCCGCCTTCTTCATTCCCGGTTTCGCCACCGCCGCGTGGGCACCGATGGTGCCCTTCGCCAAGGCCCAGGCAGGACTGTCCGACGCCGGTCTGGGCGCCGTGCTGCTGTGCCTCGGGCTGGGCTCGCTGCTGGCCATGCCGCTGGCCGGTGCGCTGACCGGTCGCTTCGGCTGCCGTCGGCTGCTGGTGGTCACCTGTGCACTCGTGCTGCTGGCACTGCCACTGCTGGCGGTGCCGTCTTCGCCCTTCGTGCTCGGTGCCGCCCTGTTCGTGTTCGGCGCGGGCGTGGGTGCGATGGACTGCACGATGAACATGCAGGCAGTGGCCGTCGAACGCGATGCCGGCCGGGTGATGATGTCCGGCTTCCACGCCTTCTACAGCATCGGTGGCTTTGTCGGCGCCGGTTGCATGACCGGTCTGCTGATCCTGGGCACGCCGCTGTGGTTGGCCGCGCTGCTCGCGGTGGCGGCACTGCTGCTGGTAGCCGTGCTGTCGGCACCGCACTGGCGTCCGCAACGGATCCTGCACGAAGGCCCCTTGCTGGCACTGCCGCATGGCGTGGTGCTGTTCATCGGCGTGCTGGCATTCGTGGTGTTTCTCGCCGAAGGCTCGATGCTGGACTGGAGCGCCGTGTTCCTGGCCGAGGTGCGGCAGGTGCCTCGCGATCAGGCCGGCGCGGGCTTCGCGGTGTTCACTCTGGCGATGACAGCCATGCGCCTGTTCGGCGATGGCATCGTCGAGCGTCTCGGCCGCACCCGTACCCTTGTCATCGGCGGCATCACCGCTGCGGCCGGCTTTGCCGTGGCCACCCTGGTGCCATCGTTGCCGGTTGCCCTTGCGGGCCATGCGCTGGTCGGCCTGGGCTGCGCCAACATCGTACCGGCGCTGTTCTCGATGGCTGGACAGCAGCGCGCGATGCCCGAGAACATCGCCATCACGGCCGTCACCACACTCGGCTATGCCGGCATTCTCGCCGGCCCGGCCGCGATCGGTGCACTGGCCCATGCCAGCAGCCTGGGCTTCGCGTTCCTCTGCGTGGCGGCAATGCTGATCGGTGTCGCGCTGTCGGCGCCCGCACTGGCGCGCCGGCTGTCCTGACGATGCATCAACCGCGTGCCGGCTCCGCTGCCGGCACATCGTGCACCAGCCACTCGGCCTGTGCGGGCAGCTGCGGCGCCGGGCAGGTGGACGGGGGATGCCGTTCGTCGCGCGCCATCCAGTCGTCGACCACACCGGCCAACAGATCCAGCCGCAGCGGCAGGGTGATATGGTCCTCGCCGCGCATCTCGATGTAGTGTGCCCGCGGGTTGGCCTGCGCGAGTTCGCGCCCCTGGCTCACAGGAATGTGCTGGTCGCCCTGCCCGTGCAGCAGCAGCACGCAGGCCCGCGTGTCGGCCAGCGCGCGGGCCACATCCACATGGTCAAGATCGACATCGATGCGGCGGCTGGCCGCAGCAATCACCTGGTCGATGTCCTGTCCGCCATAACGCCACCGCGCATACGAGGCCACGGCCTGCGCCTTCCACCCTTCCGGCTGCAGCGCCATCAGGTGCGGAATCATCGTGCGGATGGCTACACCGGCGTTGGCGAACGATTCCATCGCGACGACGCCGGCAACCTGATCACCGAGCTTTTCAGCGGTGAACACAGCCGTCGCCGCGCCATAGGACACGCCGAACAGATACAGGGGCCCGGTGACTTCGCCGCGCGCGCGCAGCTCAGCGATCACATCGACCACATCGTCCGATTCGTAGGTGCCATAGCCGGAGGGTCCAGCCCCGGACTGGCCGTGGTTGCGCAGGTCGAGCGTGACCACGCGATAGCCCGATCCGGCCATCTGCAATGACCACGGCAGCATCGAATCGCCATTCATCATCCAGCCGTGCAGGAGCACCACGGTGCCCCGCGGCGCCTGTGCCCGGAACGGCTGCGGCACCGACAGGCTGAGTCCGGTGTCCAGCGGCAGGCCGTTCTCATGGCGCTGCGGCAGATAGCGATAGCGGGCGCCGTAGTCGCCCGGATCGAACACGCGCCAGAAGATCGGCACGCCATCACGGCCCGGCGCGAAGCCATGGCGATTGGGAATCCCGGCAATGGCCGCAGCAATGCGCGGCTGGTCAAGCAGCGTCGACACGCCGCCCGGCGCGACCAGGCGGTCGGCGAGCGAGGTGGATGCGGCATTCATCGAGGAAGAGCATGCAGCCAGCCACAGGCCGGCGCACGCCAGCAACAGCAGCAGCGGGCGCTTCATGGGCGATCAGGGAAGAGATGCGACAGCGTGGCAGCCTAGCGGGCGCCGCGCTTGCCATCTATCGCGGATCGATGACGACTTGATGACAGCGCAGCATCGATTCAGCTTGGTGCAGAGCGCCTCCCGCGGCGCGGGTGCAACGAAGGCTGCATCTGCACGTCACCGTCACGTCACTGCCGCTGCCGACACTCCGGAGCTTCCCCACTCGTGAAGGTCTGGTTTCGATGCCAACGCATGCGCGTATTCCCCGTATCTCGCTGCTTGCCCTGCTGATCGCGCCCGCACTGGACGCCCTCGCCGAAGCACCGCAGGGAGAGGGTGACACGACACGTCGCAGCGAAGCCCGCACGCTGGACCAGGTCCAGGTGATCGGCCAGGCAACCAGTTACGCCAAGACCGCGGTACGCACGGAAACACTCAACCGGCAGCTGGTGATGAGCAGCGTGAACGACGCGCTCAACGAGGTGCCCGGCGTGGTCGTCAGCGAGGCCGATGCCACCGGTTCGTCGGTGTGGGGCACGCAGATCAGCATGCGCGGCTTCGTCACCAACCGCGATACGCAGCAGATCGGCACCACCATCGATGGCCTTCCCAATGGCGGTTCGGGCTACGGCGGTGGCTCCCTGGCCAACCGCTACATCGACACCCTGGACCTGGAAACGGTGGAGGTCAGCCAGGGCACGGCCGACATCTCCTCGCGCTCGAACGAGGCGCTGGGCGGCACCCTGAACTTCCTCACCGGCGATCCGCTGCAGGACAGCCGGCTTCGCTTCGTCGTCGGTGCCGGTGACAACGAAGCGCGCAAGTACTACGTACGCTATGACACCGGCGTGCTTGGCGGCCACACCCGTGCCTGGGTCAGTGCATCCTCGGCGCGCGTGCACGATTGGATCGACGGCAGCGGTCGCACCCGCAACGACCATATCGCCGGCAAGTTCGTCACCGAACTGGACCGCTGGACACTCACCGGCTACCTGTCCTACAACGATGCCGACGAACCGGAGTACACCAGCGTCTCGCCACAGGGCTTCGCCACCAATCCGGACCGCGACAACCTGGTCGGCACCCTGACCGGCATTCCCTATCTGGATCAGAACTTCCGTTCCGGTTCCCGTGCCCTGCGCGAGAACACCTTCGGTTACCTGCGCGCGGCCTTCGACGGTGGCAACGGCTTCAAGGCCTCGATGGCGGCCTACGGTCATCGCATGCAGGGTCGCGGCGACTGGCTGCCGCCGTACCTGGCGCAGGTCAGCGACGATGGCAGCGGTCGCCCCGAGTCGGAGTACACCGGCGGCAGCACCGTATACGGCGGCAGCAACCGCGGCCAGATCTACTTCGTCAATCCCGATGGCAGCGCCGCCCAGCGTCTGGCCACCTGCACGCCGCGACTGGGCTTCACGGCCGAGTATGATCCGGGCTGCTACGCCGGCAATGTGCTCGGCGCCCAGTCCTACCGCCACACCCACTACGACAACGACCGCATGGGCGTCACTGCCGACGTCGAGTGGCGGCAGACCTTCGGCAGCATCGACAACACGGTCCGCGGTGGCCTGTGGGTGGAAAAGCTGGACCGCTCCGCCCGCCGCGACTGGCACCGGCTGCTCAACGTCGGCCAGGACATCGCCTTCGATCACCAGCCGTACTGGGTCCAGTTCGAAGACCGGTACAAGGTCGATGAGCAGATGTACTACATCGAGGACGTGGCCCGCTTCGGCCCCTTCAGCGCGCGACTGGGCGTGAAGCAGTTCTTCGTGGACCAGTCCCGCCGGCGTGTGATCGGTGCCGCAGAGAACGTCACGTCCGATTCAAAGTCCGATCCGCTGCTGTCCACCGGCTTCACCTGGGCACCCGGTGTGCAGGGCATGGAACTGTTCGCAGGCTTCTCGCAGAACTTCGCGGCCATCCCTTCCGGCGTACTGGGCGAGACCGATCCGCAGCGCTTCCGCAACGTCGAGCCGGAGACCGCCGACAACATCGAACTCGGCATGCGCATCAGCCGCTGGCCGCTGACCGCCTCGGTCACCCTGTACAACATCAAGTTCGACAACCGCATCGTCTACCTGCCGGCCGGTTTCGTCAGCGGCATCGACTACCTGGGCGAGACCGACGGTGTCTACGAGAACTTCGGGGGCGTGGAGAGCAATGGCCTGGAAGCGGCGCTCGGATACGGCTGGGACAACGGCTGGCGGATCAACGCGGCCTATACCTACAACCGCTCGAAGTACCTCGGCAGCGGCGATGCCGCGCGTGACGCCCAGCTGGGCATCGTCGATGGTGCCAAGGTGATCGGCCAGCCCGAGCAGATTCTGGTGGTCTCGGCTGACTGGCAGGGCGAGAACTGGAACTTCGGCCTGTCAGGTCGCTACCTGGGAACGCGCTACCTCGATGCCGCCAACGCCAGCAGACTGCCCTCGGCCACGGTGTTCAACGCGAACATCGGCTTCGATCTGCAGGGCCTGTCGCCACGCCTGAAGGGCATGGGGGCGAACCTCGTGGTGAGCAATCTCACCGACAAGCGGTATCTTGCAGGTGTCGACGGCCGTGACAGCGCCTTCATCGGCGCTCCGCGCACCGTCGGCATCTCCTTCCGCGTGGACCTGTGAGTGAACCCGTGACCGATATCGGCCGTCGCCGACTGTTGCAGGCCGGCCTTGCCGCCGGCCTTTCACCGCTGCTGCCGAGCATCGCCCGGGCCGCCGCGATCGCCCCCGATGCACGCACCCGCAGTCTGCAGGACCTGCAGCACATCGTGGTGTTCATGCAGGAGAACCGCTCGTTCGATCACTACTTCGGCACCCTGCCGGGCGTGCGCGGATTCGGTGATCGTTTCGTGGCTCCGGCCGCCCCCCTGGCTGGCGGTGGCGCTCCGCGCACCCTGTGGCTGCAACCCGATGCCAGCGGCAGCCGGGCGATCGCACCGTTCCCGCTGGATACCGCCGCGCACTTCGGCTACATGCGCGTCGAGGGCACCCCGCACACTTGGCCCGACGCGCAACGTGCCTGGGACCATGGGCGCATGGGGCAGTGGCCCAAGGCCAAGCAGAATCACTCCATGGGCTACTTCCAGCGCAGCGACCTGCCCTTCCAGTTCGCACTCGCCGATGCCTTTACCGTCTGCGATGCCTATCACTGCGCGATCCAGGCCGGCACCAACCCGAACCGGGTGTTCCTGTGGACCGGCCACAACGATCCCTTTGCCCGCGCCGGCGGCCCGGTGATCGCCAACTCCCACGACAACTTCCCGGAGCACGGCGGCCATCCGGCGTCCTACCAGTGGAGCAGCTACGTCGAGCAGCTGCAGCAGGCAGGGGTGTCCTGGCAGATCTACCAGGACATGGCCGACAACTTCACCGACAACCCGCTGGCCGGATTCGAGACCTTCCGGCAGGCGTACCGCGCTGCACCGGGTCACGATCCACAGCTCCGCGCGCGCGGGGTCAGCACGCGCGGGCTGGCACAGCTGCGCCAGGATGTGGTCGACGGGCAGTTGCCGCGGGTCAGCTTCATCATCGCCGACGCTGCCGGCAGCGAACATCCGGGGCCCTCCAGCCCGGCGCAGGGCGCGGCCTACACCGCGCGCGTGCTCGACGCGCTGACCGCCGACCCGGAGGTCTGGAGTCGTACCGCCCTGCTGTTGATGTTCGACGAGAACGACGGCTTCTTCGACCACATGCCGCCGCCCGCCCCGCCTTCGCCGCTGGAGGATGGCTGGGCCGGCGCATCGTCGGTCGGCACCGATGGCGAATACCATCGGCATCCTGCGCCTGGCGACGAGAAGTACGACGCCGCCGAGCTGCGTGGCCGCCCCTATGGACTGGGCCCACGCGTGCCGTTGTACGTGATCTCGCCCTGGAGCCGGGGCGGCTGGGTCGATTCGCAGGTGTATGACCACACCTCGGTACTGCGCCTGATCGAACGCCGCTTCGGTGTGCCCGCACCGGGCATCTCACCGTGGCGGCGCGCGGTCTGTGGCGATCTGACCCACGCGTTCGATTTCGCCCAGCGCGATACCCGCCCCTTCGTGCAGGCGTTGCCTGACGTCAATGCGGTGGCCGCGCGCGCGGCGGCCCTGCCGGGCCGGACCGTACCTGCACTGCCGGAGGGGTTGCGTCCTGCACGCCAGGAAGCCGGGGTGAGACCGGCACGTGCCCTGCCCTATCGGCCGCAGGCCCGGATCTCCGCATTGGCCGCCGGAAGCATCGATCTGCAGCTGGGCTGCGAAGGAGCGGCAGCGGTACTGCATGTCTACGACCGGCTGCGCCTGGACGCGATTCCGAGGCGTTACACGCTGGTGCCGGGCACGCCCGTGCAGGCGCGCTGGCCGCTTGCTGCGGATGGCCGCTTCGACCTGTGGCTGCTGGGCCCCAATGGATTCCATCGCCACTTCCGCGGCGATGCCACCTCCCCGACGCTGCTGGCGGACGTGGAGCGCGCCGATGGTCAGCTTCGCCTGCGTCTGCGTAATCCGGGCGATGAACCCTGCCGGGTCCGCGTGCAGGGAGGCGCCTATGCCGGGCACATGCCCGACCAGACGCTGGACATCACCGCGCGCTCGGAAACATCACTGGCCTGGGATGCAGCGCCTACCGCAGGGTGGTACGACCTGCATGTCAGCGCAGGAAGCGGTGCGCTGCGCCTGGCAGGGCGCGTCGAAGATGGCCGCCCCGGCACCAGCGATCCGGCAATGGGCAGTGAGCCCTTGCGGTTCCAGCACGATTGAGGTCGAGGACGAAGCCCGGCAGGCCGCGTCCTGCCCCACCGAAACCGACGGAATCGGGACTGCACGTCATTGATCTGCGATGCAGCAGTCCGCGTACACCTGCGTCGCCCGCTCGCGCGCAGCCTCGCGCTGTGCAGGGCTCAACTTCGCCTGCAACTCCTGCAGGCTCCTCGCCGGCATATGTGCCGGATTTGCCCTGGCAGCGGCCAAGGCATATGCATAGGCATTCACGCCATCGTAGGCGGTGATTCTTCCCTTGTCGTACGCGCTGGACAGGTGACTGACCGCATCGAGGCTTCCCGTTGCCGCAGCATCGTGGAGATGGCGCATCGCACTCTCCCGCCATCTGACCAGGGATTCCGGATTCGCAAGCCACTCCGACGGAGGGCCGATGACGGTCTCGGGATCGGCTGCGTAAAGCAGCTTGGCTTCGATTGAACCCTGCGAGGCGGCCTTGGCAAGCCAGGCTCCATGATAGAAGGCAGGCGCAGCTACCAGGGACGCACACTCGCCCAGACGACGCTCATCATTGACCAACGAGGCAGGATCCGGCGTCATGCCTGCATTACGAAGGAAATCGAATGACGCGACCGGATCATGCTTGATCAGGTTCCTGCACTCGCGCACCGCCAATTCCATCAGATAGCTCGCATCCGCATCACCGGCGTCGGAACGCTGCTTCATCACCCTCATGTACTCAAGCGCATCGCCCGGCGGCCGCCGCTCACGGTTGCCGGCAATCTCGTATGCCTTCGGACCTACCCGGCGGAAGACCTGGGGATTCGGCGGCTGCGGACCCGTTCGCGCAGCGGCACGATGCTGCTTTGAGGGCACAGGTGCGACGCCAGTGCGACCTTGCGTCTGAGGCGCGTGCGCCGCACTCGCGTGCGGCATGGAATCCGCGCGGCCCCACAGGACATAACCGCCGGTCAACACGACAACTGCCACGCCGCCCACGATCAGAGCGCGCTTCAAGGAAATCTGCATCCGCACTTCCATCCCATCGATTGCCGATCCGTCGGCGTACCGGCTCAGCACATCAGAACCTGCAATCCAAGTCCAGCAATCGGCGCAGACTCGATTCCTGCAAGTGATAGGCAACGTGCTGCACAGGAGAATTCCGGCCAACAAAAAAGCCCCTGTCTCCAGGGGCTTTTCTGAGTATCTGGCGGAGTGAGAGGGATTCGAACCCTCGATAGAGCTTTTGACCCTATACTCCCTTAGCAGGGGAGCCCCTTCGGCCACTCGGGCATCACTCCGGGGATTTCACCGCCGGGGTGCGTCGCACCTCAGCGGGGCGTGAATCATAACGTTAATCACGCGCGAAGGTAAAGCCTTATTCCGCAGAATTTTCGCCACCGGCGCTGCCGGCTTCGTCGCCACGCTGGATGCGCTGGTAGATCTCTTCGCGATGCACAGCGACGTCCTTCGGCGCAGTGATGCCGATACGTACCTGGTTACCCTTGACGCCGAGCACGGTGACGCTCACCGAGTCACCGATCATCAAGGTTTCGCCGACGCGGCGAGTCAGGATCAACATTTTTGTAAGTCTCCATGGAACCGTGTGGAAGGGTATCCCCCACCGGCTTGACGCTTCGTCAAGAAGCGCTACCACGACAAAGGGAAAAGATTCGCAATGGTACCGTCAGCCGTCCCGCTCCTACAAGAAGGGGGACGGCGGGCTTCATCACAGGCGGGGGCTGACCCATTCGACGACGGCAGCCAGTGCAGTGGCAAGGGCGGGCCCGTCCTCGCCACCACCCTGGGCGAGGTCCGGGCGTCCGCCGCCCTTGCCCCCGATCTGACCGGCGATATGCGACAACAGTTCCCCGGCCTTCACCCGGCCCGTTGCACTGCCGTTCACGCCCGCGACCAGGGCGGCCTTGCCGTCCTGGGCACCTGCCAGCACGATCACCGCGTCTCCCAGCTGCTGCTTCAGGCGGTCCACGGCATCACGCAGCGCCTTGGCGTCGAAGCCCTCCAGGCGGGCCGCCAGCACCTTCACGCCCGCGACCTCCACCGCCTGGCTGGAAAGGTCGGCGGTCGCACCCGCGGCAACCTTGGCCTTCACCGCTTCCAGTTCACGTTCCAGCTGCTTCTGGCGCTGGCCAAGCGCCCGGATCTTCTCGACCACGTCGGCTGCACTGCCACCCAGCAGTTCGGCCGCCTCGGCCAACCGCGCCTCTTCGGCATCGACGTAATCCAGGGCGCCCTGACCGGTGACCGCTTCAATGCGACGCACGCCCGCGGAGACACCGCCTTCCGAGGTGATCTTGAACAGGCCGATATCACCGGTACGCTTGACGTGGGTGCCACCACACAGTTCGGTGGAATAGTCGCCCATTTTCAGTACGCGGACCTGTTCACCGTACTTCTCTCCGAACAGTGCCATGGCGCCGAAATCGAGCGCTTCCTGCATGCCCATGGAGTGCACTTCGGCAACATTGTTGGCACGCACCTGCTGATTGACCTTGCGCTCAATCACGGCCAGTTCTTCAGCACTGATCGGCTGGAAATGCGAGAAATCGAAACGCAGGCGGTCCGGCGCCACCAGCGAGCCCTTCTGCTGCACGTGCGTGCCCAGCACTTCGCGCAGGGCCGCGTGCAGCAGGTGGGTGGCCGAGTGGTTGAGGATGGTGGCACCGCGGCGCTCACCGTCGACCTCGCCAGCCAGCACGTCTCCCACCTTCAGGTCGCCTTCGGACAGGGTACCGACATGGCCGTGGAACTGGCCCGCGAACTTCTGGGTGTCTTCCACCGCCAGGCGCACGCCGTGGCCGGTCATCACACCGGTATCGCCGACCTGGCCGCCGGACTCGGCATAGAACGGCGTCTGGTTGGTGATGACGATGACGGCATCGCCGGCGCTGGCCGACTGTACCGGACGCCCCTCCTTGAGCAGTGCCAGCACGGTCAGGCCGTCGGCCTGCAGGCGGTCGTAGCCGAGGAACACGGTCGGGGTCAGCGTCGCCACCAGCTCGGCCGGCAGGGTCACGCCACCGCCGAACTTGCCCGCGGCACGCGCGGTCTCGCGCTGCTGTTCCATCGCCGCATCGAACCCGGCAATATCGACCGTCAGGTCACGCTCGCGGGCGATGTCCTGGGTCAGGTCCAGGGGGAAGCCATAGGTGTCGTAAAGGCGGAAGGCGTCACCACCCGGGATTACGCCATTGCCGGCCCTTGCCGCAACGTCTTCGAAGATTTTCATGCCGGCGTCGAGCGTCTCGGCGAACCGCTCCTCCTCAGCCTGCAGCGCGCGGGTCACGGTGTCCGCTGCCGCCGGAAGCTCCGGATAGGCCTCGCCCATCTGTGCAACCAGCGTCGGCACCAGCTTGCTGAAGAACGGCTGGCGCACACCCAGCATCCAACCATGGCGCAGGGCGCGGCGGATGATACGGCGCAGCACATAGCCACGTCCTTCGTTGGAAGGCAGGACGCCATCGACGATCAGGAACGAGCAGGCGCGGATGTGGTCGGCAATCACGCGCAGCGACTTGTTCTCCAGATCGGAGGTACCGGTCAGCTCGGAGGCCTTGCGGATCAGAGCCTGGAACAGGTCGATCTCGTAGTTGGTGTGGACATGCTGCAGGATCGCCGCAAGACGTTCCAGGCCCATGCCGGTATCCACGCACGGCGCCGGCAGCGGCACCAGAGTACCGTCCGGCTGGCGGTCGAACTGCATGAACACCAGATTCCAGATCTCGATGAAGCGGTCGCCATCCTCATCCGGCGACCCCGGAGGACCGCCGGCAATGTGGTCGCCGTGGTCGTAGAAAATCTCGGTGCACGGACCACACGGGCCGGTGTCGGCCATCTGCCAGAAGTTGTCCGAAGCGAACGGCGCGCCCTTGTTGTCGCCGATCCGCACGATGCGCTCTTCCGGCACCCCCACCATGTCGCGCCACAGTTCGTAGGCTTCGTCGTCGGTCTGGTAGACGGTCACCAGCAGGCGCTCGGCAGGCAGCTTCCAGACCTGGGTCAGCAGCTCCCACGCCCACGCGATCGCGTCCTTCTTGAAGTAGTCACCAAACGACCAGTTGCCCAGCATTTCAAAGAAGGTGTGATGGCGGGCGGTGTAGCCGACCTGGTCAAGATCGTTGTGCTTGCCACCCGCGCGCAGGCAGCGCTGGACATCGGCCGCGCGCACGTAGCTGCGCTTCTCGGCACCGAGGAACACGTCCTTGAACTGCACCATGCCGGAGTTGGTGAACAGCAGGGTCGGATCGTTGCCAGGCACCAGCGGTGCCGACGGCACGATGGTATGGCCTTTGCCCTTGAAGAATTCAAGGAAATCGCTGCGGATCTGGGAGGTCGTGAATTTGGCGGGTGCGTTCATTGGGGGCTGGCAGTCTGCGGGCCGGCGGTCCCGGACCACCGGCCGCGTTGGCCAGGGTCGCGACGGACCGCCGAAAACCTAAAGGGTATCAGGCCCGGCGCCGCCAGTCTCAATCGTCAGGGTCGTAGCGGGTCGCACGGCGGATGATGTCACCGTCGAAGCCTCGCCGCGCCAGCAGATCCGCCGCTTTGCGGCGCTGCGCCAAGTCCTGTGGGCCGGCTTCGCCAAAGCGGCGGCGGACCAGATCACGGGCGTTCTCCTGCCAGTCGCCCTCGTAGCTGTCCATCGCTGCGGCAATGGCGGCACTGTCCAGCCCATGGGTCCCCAGTTCGGCACGCACATGGATGGGGCCGTAACCGGTGTTGGCCCGCATGCGTACCAGGTTCTCCGCAAACCGGGTGTCGTCCTGCCACCCCGCCTCGGTCAGCTTGGCGACCGCCGCCTGCGCGGCGGCGTCTTCGATACCCCGCGCAGTCAGTTTGCGGGTTAATTCCTTGCGTGAATGCTCCCGGCGGACCAGCAGGCCCAGTGCCCGCTGCACCGGAGTCTGCTCGCGGGGCCGGCGCTTTCGGCCTGTCGAGGTAGGTTCGTCGCTGTCGGACATCAATCCCTCCAGGGGTGGCGCCGTCCCTGGCACCCTGCCCATCCTGGGCGGTTCGAACCTGCGGGGTAGAGCGACGTCACTGACGGCGTCACCCTACCCCACAGCAAGACTTACTCGTCGTCGCCTTCGTCGTCGCCTTCCTCGCGAGCGGCCTCGGACGGCTGGAATTTCTCGCGCAGTTCGGCTTCGAGCTTGGCGGCGACGGTCGGGTTGTCACGCAGATAACCGCGGGCGTTGTCCTTGCCCTGGCCAATGCGCTCTTCGCCATAGCTGTACCAGGCACCGGCCTTCTCGACCAGCTTGGCATCCACGCCCATGTCGATCAGTTCACCTTCACGGCTGATGCCTTCGCCATACAGGATCTCGGTGATTACCTGCTTGAACGGCGGGGCCAGCTTGTTCTTGACAACCTTGATCTTGGTCTGGTTACCGATGATCTCATCGCCCTTCTTGATCGCACCGATGCGGCGGATGTCCAGGCGGACCGAGGCATAGAACTTCAGCGCATTGCCACCCGTGGTGGTCTCCGGGCTCTGGCCCGGCATCATCACGCCGATCTTCATGCGCAGCTGGTTGATGAAGATCACCAGCGTGTTCGAGCGCTTGATGTTGCCGGTCAGCTTACGCAGCGCCTGGCTCATCAGGCGGGCCTGCAGGCCCGGCAGCTGGTCGCCCATCTCGCCTTCGATTTCGGCCTTCGGGGTCAATGCCGCGACCGAGTCGATCACCAGGATGTCCACCGAGCCGGAACGGACCAGCATGTCCGCGATTTCCAACGCCTGCTCACCGGTATCGGGCTGCGACAGCAGCAGGTCGTCCACGTTCACGCCAAGCTTGGCGGCATAGATCGGGTCGAGAGCGTGCTCGGCGTCGATGAAGGCAGCGGTGCCTCCCATCTTCTGGCACTCGGCGATGGCCTGCAGCGTCAGCGTGGTCTTGCCCGAGGACTCCGGGCCATAGATTTCCACCACGCGGCCCTTCGGCAGACCCCCGATGCCCAATGCGATGTCGAGCATCAGCGAACCGGTCGGGATGGCTTCGACGGGCTCGACCACACGGTCGCCCATGCGCATCACCGAGCCCTTGCCGAACTGCTTTTCGATCTGGCCCAGAGCAGCAGCCAATGCGCGCTTCTTGTTCTCGTCCATCGTATTGGTCCTTGCAGAGGTCATTTCGTTGGGGGTGCTGTCTTTGGGGGTCTTCTTTGCCATGGGTTCACTTTAAGGCGGACGTATCGCACAGGCTGAGATTCTGCCCGGCGCTCTGAAAAGAATTATCGGACATCCGTACCAACCTCGGTGGAACCAGAGAATCGCCACAAAAGACCGCGGGGTAACGCAGCTTCGAACGCTTCAGCGATTCGGCCGCAACAGGCCGCAGTACAGGCCTTCGATCGAGAAGTCCTGGTCGGGAAGCACTTCGATCGGCTTGTAATCGGGATTCCGGGGCAACAGCCGGATACGGTCCTTCGCGATCTTCAGTAGCTTGACGGTGATCTCATCATCGATGCGCGCCACCACGATCTGCCCCGAATGGGCGTCGCGGGTGCGGTGCACGCCGATCAGGTCACCATCGAAGATGCCTTCGTCGATCATCGAGTCACCCTGCACCTTCAGCAGGTAATCCGGCGCGGGCGAAAAGAACACCCGGTCCAGCACCACGAAATCGTCCGAGCCGATATCCGCGCCGATAGGGAGGCCGGCCGCGACACGTCCCAGTACCGGCAGCCGCAGCACGCTGTCGGGCAGCCCGGGTTCGGCCAGCGTCTCCACGGGGGGAGCCTGCACCAGGCGGATGCCCCGGGCCTGGCCGGGAATGCGGCGGATCGCTCCCGCCTGCTCCAGCGCCTCCAGGTGGTACTGGGCCGCGCGTACGCCCTTGAAGCCGAACGCACGTGCGATCTCCGTCTGCGACGGCGGCGCGCCTTCGCTCTCGATACGCTCGGCGATCAACTGCAGGATCGCCTGCTGGGTGTCGGTCAGGTCCATGGTTAGTAGTATTACTACTAACTACGGGAACTGCAAGTGCCGGATACGACAGAGCGACGCGTGCCGGGCGTTGCCACAGCGAACGACACTCAGTCGTGCTTGCCACTTCTCCAGATGGAGAACAGGATCCAGACGCCGCAGACACCGGCCCCGACGAATCCGGAGACCCCGAGCGCCAGCAGCCAGCGGCTGGAGACCCCACCGACGCTGTGCATGACGATCGATGAGCCGATGATCAGCGCCGCAGTCACGATGCCCATCACCATGCGATTGGCCGCACGGTTCACCTGCTCGCCAAAGCCCTGCAGCGCACTGGTCTCGACCTTCAGCTGCAGGCGCCCGCGCCGCGCCGCCTGCACCAGCTTGCGCAGATCGCGGGGCAGATCGCCGGCGAAGTCGATCATTCCCAACAGGCTGCGCTGGCCGCGTTTGAGCAGTGCCCGCGGCGCGTAGCGCTGCAGTACCACCCGCTCCAGGAAGGGGCGTGCGGCACTGGCCATGTCGAAGTCCGGGTCGAGCTGCCGGCCCATGCCTTCCAGGGTGAGGAAGGCCTTGATCATCAGTGCAAGGTCGGCCGGCAGGGTCAGGCTGTAGCTGCGCAACAACTGGGTGATGTCGCCCAGCATCAGGCCGATGCGCAGATCCTTCAGCGGCACGCCACGATACTGGTCGACGAACTGGCTGATGTCGTGCTGCAGCCGGTTCTCATCCACCTCCACGCCCCCGGCCCAGTCCAGCAGGACGTCGGCCACCCCCTGCGGGTCCTGTTCGACCAGCCCGTGCAGCAGTTGCGCAACCTGGAAGCGACGCACTTCGGACAGTGCCCCGACCATGCCGAAGTCGATCACACCGATGCGGCCGTCACGCAGATAGATGATGTTGCCCGGGTGTGGATCGGCGTGGAAGCTGCCGTCCTCCAGCACCATCTTCAACACGATGTTGGCACCACGCCGTGCCAGTTCGCGACGGTCCAGCCCTGCCGCGTCCACACCGGCAAGATCGCGGCCCGGAATGCCGTCAACGAAGTCCTGCACGTTCAGGCTTTCGCAGGTCCACTGCCAATGCACGCCGGGAACAAGGATGTCGTCGCGACCTTCAAAGTTGCGTGCGATGCGCTCCGCGTTGCGGCATTCGGCCGCGAAATCGAGTTCGCGCCGCAGCGATACGGTGAACTGCTGCACCACCTCTGCCGGCCGGTAACGGCGCAGATCCGGAAGACGCGCCTCGACGATTTCGGCCAGCCGCGCCAGCAGGCGCAGATCGGCTTCGACCACGTCACGGATGCCGGGACGACGCACCTTCAGCACCACTTCGCGGCCGTCCAGCAGGCGCGCGCGATGGGCCTGCGCCAGCGAGGCCGCCGCCATCGGTGTTTCGTCGAGGAAGGCGAACACCTGCTGCGGAGGCGCGCCCAGATCGGCCTCCAGCTGCGCGCGGATCTGCGCATACGGCAGGGCCGGAACTGCATTCTGGAGTTCGGAAAGCTCGGCGATCCACTCCGGCGGCAGCAGATCGACACGGGTTGCCAGCACCTGTCCGAGTTTGACGAACGTCGGGCCGAGGTCCTGCAGAGCGCTGCGCACCCGCACCGGCGCGGTCATCCGCAGCAGATGCTGGCGGTCCTCGTTCCAGTGCAGCAGGCGCCCGGCACGCTCCAGCACCGTGGCCAGGCCGATCCGGCGCACCACGTCGCCGAAGCCATAACGGATCAGGACCGCGGCAATTTCCTGCAGCCTGCCCAGGTCACGGACGGTGCCCAGCGTTTCCCACATCATGCGTGCTCCGGACGATTACCGCAGCAGCATGTCACAGCTGGGCGTCGATACCGTGCAATGCCGCAGCGACGGTTTGCCTGCGGATGGCTTCGCGGTCGCCACCGAACTGGAACAGTTCCGCCCGGGCGTATCCGCCGCGGCGCTTCCAGCCGATCCAGACGCTGCCGACCGGTTTGTCCGGACTGCCGCCACCAGGACCGGCAATGCCGGTGACCGCCACCGCGATGCCGGCACCGGAGTTGATCAGGGCGCCGGACACCATCTCCAGCACCGTTTCGCGGCTCACCGCACCGAACTGCTCCAGCGTCTGCGCCCGCACCCCCAGCAGGCGCTGCTTGGCTTCATAGCTGTAGACCACCATGCCGCAGTCGAAGAACGCCGAGGAACCGGCGATGTCGGTCATGGTCTTGGCGATCCAGCCGCCACTGCAGCTTTCAGCCGTCACAAGCTGCAGCGAGGCCTGCTGCAGGCGCTGCCCGAGCGCGGCAGCCTGGGCGTTGAGATCGGCGTCGGTAGGGATGGACATCGAGATGACGGTGGGGTGAAGAACCCGTCTGTTGTACCGCAGATGGCAGGCGCGTGTCGCGTCCCGGCCGGTACGCGGCCGACTGCGTACCGGCGCGCACCGGGAATGTCCGGTGCTATCTCACCATTCCGGCAGCTTTTCCGGCAGCAGGGCGCGGATCGGCCCGCCATCAATGCCCGCCGCCAGTTTTTCGGCTTCGGCAATCGGAAGATCGACCTGCAGCAGCCAGCCCTCCTCGTCTGCCTGCTCGCTGCGGATCACTTCCAGCTGATGCAGGCGCGCGCGCAGGCGACCAGCATCCGGCGGCAGGCGCAGCTCCCCGGTCACATGCTGCAACCCCAGGCGCTTGCCCAGCACCGCCTGCAACAGCTCCAGGCCCTGCCCGTCACGCGCGGAAATCCAGACCCGCTCGCGGCGCGACTCGTCCGGCACGCCATCCTGGCCATCGTGGCGCACTTCGGCGCCCTCGATACGGTCGATCTTGTTGAACACCAGCAGCTGCGGCAGATCACCCGCACCGACCGCAGCCAGCACCTCGTCGACCTGGGCGATGCGCTCCTCGCGGTGCGGATCGGCCGCATCGACCACGTGCAGCAGGAAATCGGCCTCCCGGGCCTCGGACAGGGTCGAGCGGAACGCGGCCACCAGGTCATGCGGCAGGTCGCGGACGAAGCCGACGGTGTCGGCCAGCACGACGTTGCCACCCGGCACAGCGATGCGGCGCACCGTCGGGTCCAGGGTCGCGAACAGCTGGTCGGCCGCATAGGCCTCGGCGCCGGTCATCGCGTTGAACAGGGTCGACTTGCCGGCATTGGTGTAACCCACCAGGGCCACACGTGGCAGTTCGCTGCGCACGCGCGCACGGCGCATCTGGGTGCGCTGGACTTCGACCTTCTCCAGCCGCTTCTGCAACTGCTCCACCCGCTTCTGCAGCAGACGGCGGTCGGTTTCCAGCTGGGTTTCGCCCGGACCGCGCAGGCCGATCGAACCACCGCGCTGGCGCTCCAGATGGGTCCAGCCGCGCACCAGCCGTGTCGCAAGGTGACGCAGCTGCGCCAGCTCGACCTGCAGCTTGCCTTCGTGGCTGTGAGCGCGCTGCGCGAAGATGTCCAGGATCAGCCCGGTACGGTCGATCACCCGGCGCTCCAGGAAGCGTTCCAGGTTGCGTTCCTGGCCGGGGCTCAGCGCATGGTTGACCAGCACCAGATCGGCGCCGGTGGCGTCGGCTGCTGCCTTGATCTCATCCAGCTTGCCGCTGCCGATCAGGGTCGAGGGATTGGGACGATCCAGGCGCGCGGTGATCGTGGCAGCGATGCTGGCCCCTGCCGAGCGGGCCAGATCACCGAATTCTTCCAGCACGTCGTCTTCCAGCTTGCCGAAGTGCGGCTGGATCAGCAGGGCATGTTCACCCTTTTTCGAGCGGTCAAACATTCACCGCTCCGGTCTTACTCGTCTGCTTCATCACCTGCCTGACCACCTTCACCCGACTGCACATAACCACCGCCCGGCCCGACTTTCACATTGCGTGCCGGCACCACGGTGGAGATCGCATGCTTGTAGACCATCTGGCTGACCGTATTGCGCAGCAGAACCACGAACTGATCGAACGACTCGATCGTGCCCTGCAGCTTGATGCCGTTGACCAGGTACACCGAAACCGGCACACGCTCGCGCCGCAGTGCATTCAAGAAAGGATCCTGCAGCGATTGCCCCTTGGACATTGCTCACTCCTGATTATTGTTCTTATTGGGTTGCCGACGGCTGCCGCGGCCCCCGAGCCGCCCGCCGGACAGTGATGTTACACGGCTGGCGGCGGTTCAGCGTGCGACGAAGGTCGACACCGCGCCGGCCAGCCGCTCGTGGTCGATATGGGGGTCGAACCAGCGCGCATCAAGCTCACCCCGCAGCCAGGTCAGCTGCCGCTTGGCCAGCTGGCGGGTGGCGAAGATCGCCTTGTCGCGGAAGCCGCCGGCATCGATCCGACCGTCCAGATGCTCCCAGGCCTGGCGGTAGCCGACCGCACGCACCGCCGGCAGGTCCAGCGGTGCCGCGACAGCGGCCATTTCCGGCATCGCGCGCAGATCACGCACTTCGTCGAGGAAGCCCTGGGCCAGCATGGCATCGAAGCGGGCCTCGATCCGCCGGTGCAGGATTGCCCGGTCGTGCGGCGCCAGGATCAGCTTCAGGGTGCGTACCGGCAGCGGCGCCACGCCGGGCCTGCGCTGCCACTCGCTGATCGGCGTTCCCGTCAGCCGATGGACCTCCAGCGCCCGCTGGATCCGCTGTGGGTCTGTTGCATGGATGCGGGCAGCCGCGACGGGGTCCACCTTCGCCAGTTCGGCATGCAGCGCGGCCCAACCGCGCTCGGCGGCCTCGGCGGCCAGCGCGGCGCGCAGGGCCGGGTCGGCCTCCGGCATGGGTGACAGTCCCTGCAGCAGGGCGCGGAAGTACAGGCCGGTGCCCCCGGCCAGGATCGGCATCCGTCCCCGCGCAACGATGTCGGCGACGACGCGGCCGGCGTCGGCGGCGAACTCCGCCGCCGAGTAGGTCTGCCACGGATCACGCAGGTCCAGCAGGTGATGCGGCACCTGTGCGCGCTCGGAAACGTCGGGCTTGGCAGAACCGATATCCAGATGGCGATAGACCAGCGCCGAGTCAACGCTGACGATCTCGCCATCCAGCTGCCGGGCCAGGGCGATCGCGGTGGCCGTCTTGCCACTGGCGGTCGGCCCCATCACGGCAATCGCCAGCGGCCGCCGGTCAACGGCCATCAGTCTTCGTCCGGCCAGCTGATCGTCGGTCGGGTGTCATCGCGTGGTGCCGGCACGGCGTCCACCGCCTGCCAGATCTTCAGTGCGTCGACAGTGGCGGCGACGTCATGTACACGCACGATACGCGCACCGCGCTGCACGGCAATCAGGTGCGCGGCCACCGACGCCGCCACCCGCTCGGCCGGCGCGTCACGCCCGGTCAGCTCGCCAAGGCTGCGCTTGCGCGACAGGCCCGCCAGCATCGGCACGCCCAGTTCCAGAAAACGCTCCGAACGCGCCAGCAGGGTCATGTTGTGCGCGGTGTTCTTGCCGAAGCCGAAACCCGGATCGATGACCAGATGCTTCTTCGCGATGCCCGCCATCTCGGCGGCGAACAGGCGCTGCACGAGAAACCCGTGGACTTCGGCAACGACGTCGTCGTAGTGCGGATCGGCCTGCATGTTGCCCGGCTCGCCCTGCATGTGCATCAGCACCACCGGCACGTTGGCCGCAGCGGCCGCTTCCAGCGCGCCGTCCTGGCGCAGGCCGAAGATGTCGTTGATCATGCCGGCGCCGGCGGCCACCGCCGCGCGCATCACCTCAGGCTTGAAGGTATCGATGCTGATCGGCACGGAGGTACGCGCCGCAAGCTGCTCGATGACCGGCACGATGCGGCGGAGCTCTTCATCCACCGATACCGGTACAGCGCCGGGACGGGTCGACTCGCCCCCGATGTCGAGCAGGTCGGCGCCCTCTTCCACCAGCTTCAGGCCATGCGCGACCGCGGCCTCCGTGGTGTCATGGTTCCCCCCGTCAGAAAACGAATCCGGGGTGACGTTGACGATGCCCATGACCCGGGCACGGTCCAGGCGCAGGATGCGACCGGCGCAGTCGAGCTGGGGCGAGGTATCGAACATGGGCAATCCTGCAGGGACAACGGCGGGTAGTTTAGTTCGGCAGGGCTGCGCCCTGCACTCGCAGAGGCCGGAGCGACAACAACAGCCAGAGCAACAGCTGGTTTGCTGAGGAAAGGCGGGGCCGGTCCGGTAGCAGGGCGTCAGCCCCGCCGACACCCCTCAACGGCGGCGGCGCTTGCGGTCGACGTACAGGGTCCTGGCAATGCTCAGCACGATGCCGACCGCAATACCCGCCACGCAGCCCAGCAGCAGATTGTCGGCCCCCAGGCCCACACCCACGCCGACCACGGTGGCGATGACCATCTCGACGGTGTGGGAAATCGGTTCGGGCTTCGGGGCGGACATGCGGGCTCCAGCGTCAGATCGGTTCTTCGGGGGGGGCCGATGGCCCGGAAACGACGAAGCCGGGTTGCCCCGGCCTCGTCTGATGTCACGTGCAGCGGGCCGTCAGTGCGATTCGGCCGGACCGGCGATCGGCGGCAGCGGGCGTGCATCACCGCCCTTGTCGTTGCTGCCACCGTCCTTGTTCGACTTGTTCCAGCCCGCCGGCGGCGGCGGCTCGCGACCTTCCATGATGGCGTCGATCTGTGGTGCGTCGATGGTCTCGTACTGCAGCAGCAGCTGCGACATCGTGTGCAGCTTGTCGATGTTGTCGGTCAGCAGCTGCGTGGTGCGGGCATATGCCTTGTCGAGGATGTTGCGCACTTCCTCGTCGATGCGGCGCGCGGTGTCGTTGGACACGCTCTTGTGCTGCGTCACCGAGCGGCCAAGGAAGACTTCATCGTCCTCCTCGCCATAGGCGATCGGACCGAGTTCTTCGGACAGGCCCCACTTGGTGACCATGTTGCGGGCCATCTTGGTGGCGCGCTCGATGTCGTTGGACGCACCCGTGGTGACCTTGTCGGTGCCGAAGATCAGCTCCTCGGCAACGCGGCCGCCGTACAGCGAGCACAGCTGCGACTGGATCGCCACGCGGTTCATCGAGTACTTGTCGCCCTCAGGCAGGTACATGGTCACACCCAGCGCGCGGCCGCGCGGAATGATCGTGACCTTGTAGACCGGGTCATGCTCGGGCACCAGGCGGCCGACGATGGCGTGGCCGGCCTCGTGGTAGGCGGTGAGGGTCTTCTCCTCCTCGCTCATGGCCATCGAACGGCGCTCGGCACCCATCAGGATCTTGTCGCGGGCACGATCGAAGTGGTCCATGCGGACTTCCTTCTCGTTGCCACGCGCAGCAAACAGGGCTGCCTCATTGCAGAGGTTGGCCAGGTCCGCGCCGGAGAAGCCCGGGGTACCGCGCGCGATCACCAGCGGCTCGACGTCGTCGGCCAGCGGCAGCTTGCGCATATGCACCTTCAGGATGTGCTCGCGGCCCTTCACGTCGGGCAGGCCGACCACCACCTGGCGATCGAAGCGACCCGGGCGCAGCAGCGCCGGGTCCAGCACGTCCGGACGGTTGGTCGCGGCGATCACGATCACGCCTTCGCCACCCTCGAAGCCATCCATCTCGACCAGCAGCTGGTTCAGGGTCTGCTCGCGCTCGTCATGGCCGCCGCCCAGGCCGGCACCACGGTGGCGGCCGACGGCATCGATCTCGTCGATGAAGATGATGCACGGGGCGTGCTTCTTGGCCTGCTCGAACATGTCACGCACGCGGCTGGCGCCGACGCCGACGAACATTTCCACGAAGTCCGAACCGGAGATCGAGAAGAACGGCACCTTCGCCTCACCGGCGATGGCCTTGGCCAGCAGCGTCTTGCCGGTACCCGGGGGGCCGACCATCAGCACGCCACGCGGAATCTTGCCGCCCAGCTTGGTGAACTTGGACGGGTCGCGCAGGAAGTCGACCAGTTCGCCCACTTCCTCCTTGGCCTCGTCGCAGCCGGCGACATCGGCGAAGGTGACCTTGATCTGGTCCTCGCCCTGCAGCTTGGCGCGCGATTTGCCGAAGGACATCGCGCCCTTGGCGCCGCCGCCGCCGCCCTGCATCTGGCGCATGATGAACAGCCAGAAGCCGATGATCAGGATGACCGGCAGGAAATTCATCAGAATCGCGCCCAGGGAAATGCCGCTGGAGGGCTCCTCCTGCACGATCTCGACGTTCTTGGTGCGCAGCACGTTGATCAGGTCGCGATCGAACGGCGCGGTGATGGTGGACGACTGTCCACCCCGGGTGGTGTAGGTGATCTGGCTGGTACCGCCGCGCATGTCGCCGCCGAAGGCGACCTTCTGCACGTTGCCGCTGTCCACCTGGTCCAGGAACTGCGAATAGGACGCGCCCTGCGCCCCGGCCCCGGAGGACTTGGGCGAGAAGCTCTGGAAGACCACCATCAGCACGACGGCGACGACCACCCATAGCAGGAGGTTCTTGGTCAAGTCGTTCATCCTCATTGGCTCCGGTGTTCCTCTTAGTGCGGGCGTTGCGTTGGGGTTGAAACTTACGTTGCGAGCTTACTTCATGTGGGCGCGTTTGCCCTGACCCAAGGCGTACACCTCGGGAGAGCGTTTGCGCGACGCTTCCGGCTTGCGGATGGAGACCTTGTCGTAGCGACGGCGCATTTCACGCACGTAGTCGTCAAAGCCCACACCCTGGAACAGCTTGATCAGGAACGCCCCGCCGGTCTTCAGGTGGTTGTCGGCGAAGTCCAGCGCCAGCTCGGCCAGATGCATCATCCGCGGCTGGTCGACCGCGTCCATGCCACTTTTATTGGGGGCCATGTCCGACAGCACAAGGTCCACCGGCTCGTCCCCGAGCATGGCTTCGAATTGAGATAGGACGGCTTCTTCCCTGAAGTCACCGTGAAGGAACTCCACGCCCGCAAGGGGCGGCATCTCCAGGATGTCCAGCGCCAGCACGCGGCCGGTGTCTCCCATCTGTCTCCGAACCTGCTGAGACCACCCGCCAGGGGCGGCACCGAGGTCCACCACGACCATGTTCCGCTTCAGCAGGCGGTCACGTTCAAGCAACTCTTCAAGCTTGTAGGCCGCCCGCGAGCGCATGCCTTCGGCCTGCGCCTTCTTCACGAAGGGGTCGGAGAAGTGTTCCTTGAGCCAGCGCTGGCTGCTTTTGCTGCGGGTTGCCATTGGAAATAGGGGCTGATGGGGCCGTCATGATACCCTGATCCCCCCATTCAACCGTCTTTTCCTGCATGTCCATCGCCCTGACCGCCTCCCAGACCCGTTTCCTGCGCGGCCAAGCCCACGACCTGAAGGCCCTGCTGCAGACCGGCGGCAAGGGAGTGACCCCGGCCTTCATCGCGGAGCTGAACGAAGTGCTGGAGCGCCACGAACTGGTCAAGGTCAAGGTCGCAGCCGAGGACCGCGAGGCCCGGGACGCGATGATCGGCGAGATCGTCGACGCCACCGACAGTGCGCTGGTGCAGCGCATCGGTCACGTTGCCGTGCTGTATCGCCCGAGCAGGGAACAGCGCCAGATCGTGCTGCCGCGCGGCTGATCGCGCTACCGCCATGCAGCTGAACCACGAGCCGCCCGATTACGCCTACAGCCTGCGCGCTGCCGATGGCCGCTCGGCCAAGGTCAATGACAAGGTGCTGTCCAGCAGCTTTCTGCTGACGCCGGACCAGCTGGTCGAGCATTGGCCTGTCGCCGATGCGGCGGAGCTGACGGTGGCCGACCTGGAACCGGTGCTGGCACTGAATCCGGCATTGATCGTCCTGGGAACCGGCGAGCGGCAGGTGTTTCCGTCGGCTGCGGTCATGGCCGCCTGCCTGTCGCGCGGGATCGGCCTGGAAGTGATGAACAACCCTGCCGCGGCGCGCACCTTCAACATCCTTGCCGGCGAAGGCCGCAAGGTGGCGGCCGCGTTCATCCTGGAAGGTTGAGCGCCACAGCCGGGCATCGGCTCGGCGTTACAGGACCACGCTCCGCCGGGCATGGCCCGGCGCTACCCTGACGCACGCATTCCGCGCACCGCCGGCATGGCCCGGCGCTACGGTAGCTGCCTGCGCTAGCGCGCTGGCAGGTACTGCTGCGGATCGACCGGCTTGCCGTTGTAGCGGATTTCAAAGTGCAGCATGTCGCGATTCGCGCCGGTGCGCCCCATCTCGGCAATCTGCTCACCCGCCTTCACGCTCTGCCCCTCGTTGACCAGGCGCTTGCGGTTGTGGCCATAGGCGGACAGCCACTGGTCGCTGTGCTTGATGATGATCAGCTCGCCATAGCCGACCAGTCCGGCACCCGAGTACACCACCACGCCGTTGGCGGTGGCCTTGACGGCCTGCCCGCTGGTACCGGCGATGTCGACGCCCTGCTTGGTTGCGTCGCCTGCAACGTAGCGGCCCACGATCGCGCCATCAGCCGGCCAGCGCCAGGCGATGTTGCTCTTCACCGGACCGGCCGGTGCCGTGGCCGGGGCCGGGGCCGTGCTGCCGCCGCTGCGCGGCGCGGTGACCACGGTGGTCGGTGCGCGGCCGCTGCTGGCCCCCGGCGGATACAGGCGGATGACCTGCCCCGGATAGATCGTCGACGGGTTGTCCAGGCTGTTCCAGGCGATCAGATCGGCCGGGGTGATGTCGTGGATGCGGGCCAGCGCGTAGATCGTGTCGCCCTTGCGCACGACCACGGTCTGCCCCGGCTTGGCCACCGAGGTCTTGGGCGTGGTGACCGCCGCCCCGCCGCCACTGCCATTGGGCCGCACCACCGTGGCAGTGCCACAGGCAGCCAGGCCGGAAACCAGCAGCACCAGCGCGCCGACGCGCACTCCCTTGCTCAGACGATCAGCACTCATGCGAACTTCGACCTCCATACAAGCCAGGCGATCAGCACCACCACCAACGCGGTGGCGATCCAGCCCAGCGGTTCAATCCAGCGACGCAGCGCCGCTTCGGCGCGCGCTCCACCGATGCGGATCACGGCAGCGAGCACATACACGCGCTTGCCGCGTCCAATCAGCATGCTCAGCAGGTACTGCGGCATCGGTACGCCGACGATACCTGATGCCCACGTGAAGACCTTCATCGGGATCGGCATGAAGCCGCCCAGGACCAGGAACGTGAACACCGCCCACGGCGATTCGGCCATTTTCTCCTGCACGGTGGTGATGCCCTGTTCGATTGCCGGCAACATGCCCAGCACTTCGAACAACGGCTTGATCGCCTCGAATGCGAAGTGACCCAGCGCATAGCCGACCACGGCGCCGACCATCGAACCGGCCAGGCTGAGGGTCGCGAACCACCAGCCGCGCCGGGGTTGAGCCACGCACATCGGCGCCAGCATCACTTCCGGCATCACCGGAAAGATGATCGCCTCGAAAAAACTCAGCACCGTCAGATAGGTCGGCGCGCGTTCGTGCGCCGCCCACTTCATCGCCCGCTCGTACAGCGGTCCGAAAATCTTCATGCAACCCTGCTCCGTGGATTCAGTCCAGCATGCCAGACAGCAGCGGCACGAAGGTGACCGGTGCCAGCACGCGCTGTTCGACGCTGCCGTCGGCCCTGCGGTCCAGCTGCACCAGCGACTGCGCACTGGCACCGCCGACCGGCGCCACCAGCCGGCCACCTTCGGCCAGCTGCTCGATCAGTGCGTCGACCAGCGCCGGGGCCGCAGCCGTGACGACGATGGCGTCGAACGGACCGTGCTCGGCCCAGCCGACACGGCCGTCATCGTGCTTGGTGCGGATGTTCATGCCGAGTGCGCGGAACCGCTTGCGGGCCTGCCGCAGCAGGTCGCCGATGCGCTCCACGGTATACACCTCCAGGCCCAGTGCACCGAGTACGGCGGCCTGGTAGCCGGACCCCGTCCCCACCTCCAGCACCCGCTTGGGCGCCACCTGCACGACCGCTTCAGTCATCCGCGCCACCACCCAGGGTTGCGAGATGGTCTGGCCGTGGCCGATCGGCAGCGCGGTGTCCTCATAGGCCCGCGAGGCTAGGGCCTCGTCGATGAACAGATGGCGGGGCACCACCCGGATCGCGTTCAGCGTGGACTCGTCGACGATGCCGGCTTCGCGCAGGCGATCGACCAGACGATCGCGAACGCGCTGTGACGTCATGCCGATGCCGACGGCTTCCGGTTGCAGGCGCAGGCGTGGACTCATGCCGGCTGGTCCAGCGCGGCGCTGAGACCGCCGACCCAGCTGGCCACTTTCTCCAGCGCCTGATAGCGGGTCAGGTCCACCTGGATCGGGGTGATCGAGATATGCCCGGTGCGCACCGCGTGGAAGTCGGTGCCGGGGCCGGAGTCCTGCTCGCGGCCAGCCGGACCGATCCAGTACACCTCGTTGCCGCGTGGATCCTTCTGCGGGATGCAGCCTTCGGCGCGATGGCGGTTGCCCAGCCGGGTGACCTCGAAACCCTTGACCTCGGTCCACGGCAGGTCGGGCACGTTGACGTTGAGGATGGTGTCCGCCGGCAGCGGGTCGGCCTTGAGGCGGGCGACGATCTCCACGGCGGCACGCGCCGCGGTCTCGAAGTGACGGGGATCGTGATTGCGGGTCACCAGGGACACCGCCACCGCGGGCAGGCCGAGGAAGCGCCCCTCCATCGCCGCCGAGACGGTTCCGGAATAGATCACGTCGTCACCCAGGTTGGCGGCGTTGTTGATGCCCGACACGACAATATCGGGTTCGAACTCCAGCAGACCGGTCAGCGCCAGATGCACACAGTCGGTGGGCGTGCCGGCCACCGACACGGTGTAGTGATCGATGCGCTTGAGCCGGATGGGCAGGTCCAGGGTCAGTGAATTGCTGGCGCCTGAGCGATCGCGGTCGGGTGCGACCACCGTCACTTCGTGGCCGGCGTCACGCAGTACCGAGGCAAGCATCCGGATACCTGCGGCGTCGACGCCATCGTCGTTACTGACCAGAATTCGCATCTTCGATTTAACCGCTTGATTTTCCAAGAATTCGATTCCGTCACCGTGCGGTGTTGGCGGGGCCGTCGTGCTTCCCTGCGGAAGCCGACGCCCCTGCAGGGGCATCTTCTATTGTGCCGCATGCGAGCCGCAGGTCCTACCCTGTCGGCGGTCACGACTGGCCTCGCATCGCCATAGGCAGGCCTGCGTCACCGGTTTACCCTGTGCGCATGTCGCATCCAGAAGACGAAGACCCTGCCGCGCTCTTCCGCGCCGCCATCGGCGAAGTGACGCCGCTGCGCAAAGAGGCCGAACCCGCGCCAGCCGCTGCCCGGCCGAAGCCGCGTGCGCGCATGGCCGAACGCGACGAGGCCGAGGCCGCCGGCGAGTTCGCCCGGCTGTTGCGCGACAGCGCACCGCTGGAAGCCGGAGATGTAGCCAGCTACCGGCGCGACGCCCTTCCACCGCGGCTGTTCCAGCGTCTCAAGCGCGGCCAGTACTCGGTGCAGGACGAGCTGGATCTGCATGGCGCGACCGCAGCGCAGGCCGAGGCCATGCTGCGCCAGTTCCTGCTGGAGGCGCATGCACATGAGTACGGCTGCGTGCGCATCATCCACGGCAAGGGGCTGCAGTCCGACGGTGGCGCGCCGGTCCTGAAGAATCTGGTCGACCGGCTGCTGCGCCTGCGCAACGATGTGCTTGCCTTCCATTCGGCGCCGACCAGCCAGGGCGGAACCGGCGCCGTGCTGGTGCTGCTGTCACGGCGCTGATGCGATCCGCTCAGGACTGGGCGGCGTCCTCGACCGGCCCGAGCTCGTGCAGGACCGCGGTGGCATAGCAGCCCGGCGGCAGCGCGAACGACAGCTCAAGCACGTCTTCCGCCAGCCACTGGTGCTGCAGCAGCGCAGGGCGCAGGCGCAACGCGCGGCGCTCCTGCTTCAGCCGTGCCTCTTCCAGTCCGGCACGCAGTGCCTTGGATTCCCCGTCGTCGAGCGCGCGCAGTTCGAACTCGCGGGCGGCGCCCGTACTGCGCAGCTCGCCCTCTCCCCACAAAGGTGCGCTGGGATGGATATCGAACGCGGCCAGCCGCGCTGCCAGTGCATCCGTGTAAGGCTCCGGACCAAACACGCTGCGGCTGCCATCCAGCATCCACACTTCACCGTCCAGCGGCTGGTCCCAGACCCCCTGCTCCACGCGTGCGGCAAGCACGCGATTGAACAGTGCCGAACGCGCAGCCGACAGCAGCAGCGAGCGCTGGTCCTTGCGCATGCGGCGGCCACCGAACATCGCCAGCGCTGCCGGAACGTTGCCACCATCGCGGCCGAAACGCTGCTCGCCGAACCAGTTCGGCAGGCCACGTTCGGCAATCTGCTGCAGGCGTTCGCTGATCGCAACCGCATCGCCGTGTACCTGGCGCAGCACCAGCCTGAAACGATTGCCGGCCAGCGCGCCACGCTGCAGCTTGCGGTTGTGCCAGGTTGCGTCGAGCACTTCGATTTCATCGCTGGCCAGCAGCGCCAGATCCGGCGCGACGCGCTTGGGCAGATGCACACTGAAGCGCTGGGTGGTAACCGCGTGGCGATCCTTCATTCCCGCATAGCTGACCGCCATCTCCGGCAGGCCGGCCCACTTGGCCAGCACCTTGGCCACATGCACGGTGTTGGCACCGCGCTTGCGGATATGCAGCAGCAGATGCTCGCCCTCGCCCGTGGCTTCAAAGGCCGACAGCTCGTCGACCTGGAAATCCTCCGGCGTGGTGCGGATTCGCGCCTGCAGCAGCGGCGCGCCGAACGCGAGCGGCAGCGGAATCATGCCGCCACCAGCAGGACCACAGCCTGTGCCGCGATGCCTTCACCGCGACCGGTGAAGCCAAGCTTCTCCGACGTGGTGGCCTTCACGCTGACTGCGTCCAGTGGCAGCTGCAGCAGTGCCGCGATGCATTCACGCATTGCCAGCGCATGCGGCCCGACCTTCGGTCGTTCACAGATCACGGTGACGTCGGTGTTGCCGACGCACCAGCCACGCTCACGCAGGAGAGCGTCGCAGTGGCGGACGAAGTCACTGCTGTCGGCACCCTTCCAGCGATCATCGCTGGGCGGAAAGTGCTGGCCGATGTCGCCCAGCGCCAGCGCGCCGAGCATGGCGTCACACAGCGCGTGCAGGATCACGTCGCCATCGCTGTGCGCGAGCACACCGTGGCTGTGCGGCACGCGCACGCCTCCCAGCATGATGTGGTCACCCTCACCAAAGGCGTGGACGTCGTAGCCCTGGCCGATGCGGACGGGCGGGAACGGAGCAGTGCTCATGGATGCAACCCTTGCAGCAGGGCCGCGCGGGCGTTCAGCCGGCGCGGCGGGAGAGTACGAATTCGAAGCGGTCCAGGTCGGCCGGCGTGGTGACCTTGAAGTTGTCCTCGCTGCCTTCAACCAGCAGCGGGCGCTGGCCCTGGCGCTCCATGGCCATGGCTTCGTCGGTGACGTCCACGCCGGACGCAGCGGCGTCGGTCAGCGCGCGGATCAGCTGATGACGGCGGAACAGCTGCGGGGTCAGGGCACGCCACAGGCGCTCGCGTGGCTCGGTGCCGTCGATGCCACCATCGTCACCGGCCCGCTTCAGGGTGTCGCGTACCGGCGCGGCAAGAATGGCCCCGACCGGATCGGTACGGCCAACCTCCAGCAGGCGGCCCAGGTCGGCCAGCGACAGATTGGGCCGTGCAGCATCGTGCACCAGCACGAACTCATCGGCGCGGACGCTCTCCGGCAGCGCAAGCAGGCCGGCCAGCACGGAGGCGGCGCGGGTCGCCCCGCCCGTGCAGGTCAGCACCGGCTTGCCGGCCCATTCGCTCCAGCCCGGCCAATCCGCGTCATTCTCGCCGATCACCACCATCGCGCCGGCAACGGCCGGATGGGCCAGCAGTGCCTGCAGGGTGTGGGCCAGCAGCATCTGCCCGCCCGCCTGCAGATACTGCTTGGGCAGTGGCGCACCGAAGCGGGCGCCACGACCGGCAGCGGGAACGACCACCCAGATCGCCGCGCTCATGGCACGTCCGCCGGGTGGTCGCCCGCCTGTTCGGGCATCGGCACCGGCGGCTGCGCCGGACGAACCGGCGCGTCGTCGACCACCCGGTAGAACTTCTCGCCGGGCTTGATCATGCCCAGCTCACTGCGTGCGCGCTCTTCGATGGCGGACTGGCCTTCCTTGAGGTCCTTCACTTCGGCAGCCAGCGCATCATTGCGCTGCTGCAGACCTTCGTTGTCCCGTTCCTGGCCGGCAACCTGGGCTTCGAGCATCATCACTTCCCCCGAATTGCCCGGGCCGAACCAGAAACGGTACTGCAGCCATGCCAGCAGCAGGGCCAGCACCAGCAGCAGCCAGCGCCAATCGCGCATGGCCTCAGCGCTTCAGCGAAACGAACGCGTCACGACCGGCGTAACGCGCGCCGGCACCGAGGGCTTCCTCGATGCGCAGCAGCTGGTTGTACTTGGCCACGCGATCGCTGCGGCACAGCGAGCCGGTCTTGATCTGGGTGGCGGTGGTCGCCACGGCGATGTCGGCGATGGTGGTGTCTTCGGTTTCACCCGAACGGTGCGACACGACAGCGGCATATCCGGCACGGTCAGCCATGGCAATCGCTTCCAGGGTTTCACTCAGGGTGCCGATCTGGTTGACCTTGATCAGGATCGCATTGGCAGTACCCGAGTCGATGCCCTCCTGGAAGATCTTCGGATTGGTCACGAACAGGTCATCGCCCACCAGCTGCACCTTCTTGCCGATGCGATCGGTCAGCAGCTTCCAGCCCGCCCAGTCGTTCTCGGCCAGGCCGTCTTCGATGGTGATGATCGGGTACTGCGCGGCCCAGTCGGCAAGGAAATCGACGAACTGCTCGGAGGTCAGGCGCTTGTTCTCGCCGACCAGGTTGTACTTGCCGTTCTCGAAGAACTCGCTGGAGGCCACGTCCAGGCCCAGCAGCACGTCCTCGCCCGCGGTGTAGCCGGCCTTGCCGATCGCTTCGAGAATGGTGTCCAGCGCCTCGACGTTGCTGCGGAAGTCCGGTGCGAAGCCGCCTTCGTCACCGACCGCGGTGCTCAGGCCATGCCCCTTCAGCACCGACTTCAGCGAGTGGAAGATCTCGGTGCCTGCACGCAGCGCTTCGGAGAACGAGGTGAAGCCCACCGGCAGCACCATGAATTCCTGGAAGTCGACGTTGTTGTCGGCATGCGCGCCGCCGTTGATGATGTTCATCATCGGCACCGGCAGCGACGGGGTCACGCCGGTCCTGCCGGCCAGGTACTGCCACAGCGCCTGCTTGCTGGATGCTGCGGCGGCGTGCGCGGCCGCCATCGAGACACCGAGCAGCGCGTTGGCGCCCAGACGGCCCTTGTTCTCGGTACCGTCAAGGTCGATCAGGCGGCGGTCCAGGCCGGCCTGGTCGGTGGCCTCGAAGCCCTTCAGCGCAGCAGCGATGGTCGTGTTGACGTTGTCGACGGCCTTGCGCACGCCCTTGCCCAGGTAGCGGGTCTTGTCGCCGTCACGCAGCTCGACCGCTTCCTTGGTGCCGGTCGAGGCGCCGGAGGGAACTGCGGCACGACCGAACGAACCGTCCTCCAGGGTGACTTCGGCTTCCAGCGTGGGGTTGCCACGGCTGTCGAGGATTTCACGGGCGTGGATGCTGCGGATCGTACTCATGGTCGGGCCGGTTACCTGTATGGAGAGGGGGCGACAAAACGAATGCCGCGTGATTATCCCCGGCTGCCCGCCCGTTGCCAAATGGCGTGAACGGCGTCAGCCCCAGCTGGCCCCTGCCCCGGCAGCAGCCGCGATACCAGGAGCACCGCAAAGCACCGGCAATGGCCGGACAGACGGCGCCATGCCTGCGCCGCCGGCCCAAGCGCGCTCAGGCCCCAGGGCCAATCGCGTGCAGACGTGCTCGTATTCATCAGAGCACCCCGTAGGACAGCGCACCGAGCCACAGCGAAAGCACGACAACCGCCAGCCCGGCGGCCACCTTGCCGCGATTCAGGCGCCAGGCCAGCACGGCAGCAGCGATGCAGCCGCCGGCAGCCAACAGCTCGCCGGCCAGCAGCGCCATGAAGTACGCCCGCAGATTGAGCACGCTGCTGCCATCACCCGGTGACCGCACGGACGCGGCGCCGATCAGCACCAGACCGAACACGCCCGCCGTGAACAGCCCGGCCAGGCCCAGTGCGATCAGGCCCCACGGCCACTGTTTCCAGTGCCGGCGGCGACGCTGGACTTCCAGCGCCGTCCACGGGTCAGGGTTCACGCGAAGCGTGAGAAACCGTGCTTCTTGGTCACCGCATCGAGCTCCATCAGCGTTTCGAGCAGTGCTTCCATCTGGTCCAGTGGCCATGCGTTGGGACCGTCGGAGAGGGCCTTGGACGGGTCAGGATGGGTCTCGGCGAACAGGCCGGAGATACCCACCGCCACCGCGGCCCGGGCCAACACCGGCACATGTTCGCGCTGGCCGCCAGAGCTGGTGCCCTGCCCACCCGGCAGCTGCACCGAATGGGTGGCGTCGAACACCACCGGGCACCCGGTCTCGCGCATCACCGCCAGCGAACGCATGTCACTCACCAGATTGTTGTAACCGAAGCTGGCACCGCGTTCGCAGACCATGATCTGATCGTTACCGGTCGCCTTGGCCTTTTCCACGACCGGCTTCATGTCCCAGGGCGCCAGGAACTGGCCCTTCTTGATGTTGACCGGCTTCCCGGCCGAGCACACCTTGCGGATGAAGTCGGTCTGGCGAACGAGGAATGCCGGAGTCTGCAGCACATCCACGACCGAAGCCACTTCGTCCATTGGGGTGTATTCATGGACGTCGGTCAGCACCGGCACACCGATCTGCTTCTTGACCTCGGCCAGGACTTTCAGCCCCTCCTCCATGCCCGGGCCGCGGAAAGCGGTACCAGACGTGCGGTTGGCCTTGTCGAAGCTGGACTTGAAGATGAAGTTCACACCGAGCTTGCCGGTGATTTCCTTCAGCTTGCCAGCGGTATCGAGCTGCAACTGCATCGACTCGATCACGCAGGGGCCGGCGATCAGGAACAGGGGCTGGTCCAGCCCCACTTCGAATCCACACAGTTTCATGGCGTTTCCTTAGAGTTGTCCGCTACATCGAACGGGCCGATGCACTTGGTTCAAGCGAGCAAGATGGGGCCTGGCGGGCCCCATCGCAAGTCAGGCACGCGCTTCCTGCAACAACTGGCCACCGGCCTTGCGCTCGCGTGCGGCGCGGATGAAGCCGATGAACAGAGGATGGCCGTCACGCGGCGTGGACAGGAACTCCGGGTGCGCCTGGCAGGCCAGGAACCAGGGATGCGCATCGCGCGGCAGCTCGACCACTTCCACCAGGGTGTCATCCATCGACTTGCCGGCGATCACCAGGCCGGCGTCTTCCAGCTGGGTGCGGTAACGGTTGTTGAACTCATACCGGTGGCGGTGGCGCTCGGCCACCACGTCCTTGCCATACAGCTCACGTGCCAGCGTGCCCGGCTTCAGGCGCTGCTCCTGCAGGCCCAGGCGCATGGTGCCACCCAGGTCGCTCTTGTCGTCACGCTTCTCGACGTCACCGGCGGCGGTGCGCCACTCGGTGATCAGGCCGATCACCGGATTCGGCGACTGGCGATCATTCTCGGTGCTGTTGGCACCTTCGAGGCCGACCACGTTGCGCGCGTAATCGACCACGGCCGCCTGCATGCCGTAGCAGATGCCGAAGTACGGCACGTGGTTCTCGCGGGCGAACTTGGACGTCAGCACCTTGCCTTCGAAACCACGGTCGCCGAAACCGCCCGGCACCAGGATGCCATCGACATCGGCCAGCGCGGCCATGTCCGTGCCCTCCAGGTCCTGCGCTTCCAGCCACTTCAGCTTGACCCGGGTGCGCTGGCGCAGGCCACCATGCTTGAGTGCTTCGCCGACCGACTTGTACGCATCCTGGTGGTCGACGTACTTGCCGACCACGGCGATGGTCACTTCGTCGAGCGGATGCAGCGTGGCGTCGACCGCGTCCTCCCACACCGAAAGGTCGACAGGACCGGCCTTGTCGGCCAGTTTGAGCTGGTTGACGACAATCTCATCCAGACCCTGCGCATGCAGCCCCGAAGGGATCCGATACAGCACATCCACGTCCGGCACGCTGATCACGGCGCGCTCGGAAACGTTGGTGAACTGGGCAATCTTGCGACGCTCCGAATCGGGCACGGCCTGCTCCGAACGGCACAACAGCACATCCGGCTGGATGCCGATCGAACGCAGCTCCTTCACCGAGTGCTGGGTCGGCTTGGTCTTCAGTTCGCCGGCCGCGCCGATATACGGCACCAGGGTGAGGTGCATGAACAGCGCCTTCTCCGGGCCACGCTCGGTACGCACCTGGCGGATCGCCTCCAGGAACGGCAGCGATTCGATGTCGCCGACGGTGCCGCCGATCTCGACCAGGGCCACGTCATAGCCTTCGGTGGCTTCGTCGATGCAGCGACGGATCTCGTCGGTAATGTGCGGAATGACCTGCACGGTCGCGCCGAGGTAATCGCCGCGGCGCTCCTTGCGGATCACGTTCTCGTAGATGCGACCGGTGGTGACCGAATTCTTGCGGCTCAGGCGCGTCCGCACGAACCGCTCGTAGTGGCCCAGATCGAGATCGGTCTCGGCACCGTCGTCGGTGACATAGACCTCGCCGTGCTGGAACGGGCTCATGGTGCCCGGATCAACGTTGATGTAGGGGTCGAGCTTCATCATCGTGACCTTCAGGCCACGGGCTTCGAGAATGGCGGCCAGCGACGCAGCGGCAATGCCTTTGCCGAGCGAGGACACCACGCCGCCGGTTACGAAAATCAAGGGAGTCATGGCTGCAAGCATCCTGTCTGGAAATGGAAAACGACAGCGCCACGCGCGCCCTGGGGGCGGACATGGCGCTTGAAGGGGGTTTTCCGGTTCGCTGGGGCAGCGAGGGAGGTGCCGGTCCGTGCGGCGGCTGGCGCCGGACGGTGACCATCGCGCGAGGTCGGGGCAACCGCGCCGGTCACATCGACCGTCACCTGCGACCCGCATTGCTGGAGGCCACGCATGGCCGTGCCAGCCCATTCGCAAATGGTGGACACGCACTACTCCCGGAAAGCCATAGTTTACAGATAGATGGCCGCCAACCCAAGAGGCTTGTGCGGGCCGACCGAACGAAAAACGCCCCCTTGCGGGGGCGTGGCTTCTCCAGAAGCCCGCTTCTACAGGGCTTCCGTGGGAAAAGGAGGGTACGCGTGCGCTCAGCGCTTCTTGCGCGCCTCTTCCTCTTCTTCCTGCTGCGGAACCGGCTGGCCCTTGGCCTTCAGCTCCGCATTGGCCTGCGCACGGCGCTTGGCCTTGGCGTCGGCTTCGGCCTGTGCCTTGTCGGCTTGGTCACCCTGCTGCGGGGCCGGCTGGCCGGCGTTCTGCGCCATCACCAGCGGCACCGCAACAGCGGCAGCGGCCAGGATCGCAATGGTCAGCAACTTCTTCATGGAGTCCTCCTCGCGGTATGGCTGGGACATGGGGACGCTGGCGTCCGGATTCCAGCGGCTGCCATTTTACCCCCTCCCCGGCGGCGAGGCTGAACCGCAGGCGTGCAAATTCGCCGCCCAGACCGCACACTTGCGCGTCGCTCCGCGCTTTAGAACATAGATGAACGCCCGCTATAACGCCGCCGATATTGAAGTCCTGTCCGGCCTTGACCCGGTCAAGCGCCGTCCCGGCATGTATACCGACACCGCGCGCCCCAACCACCTGGCGCAGGAAGTGATCGACAACTCGGTGGACGAGGCCCTCGCCGGCCACGCCCGCTCGATCGAGATCACCCTGTACAAGGACGGCAGCGTGGAGGTCAGCGATGACGGCCGTGGCATGCCGGTGGACATCCATCCGGAAGAGAAGATCCCGGGTGTCGAACTGATCCTGACCCGCCTGCACGCGGGCGGCAAGTTCAGCAACAACAACTACACCTTCTCCGGCGGCCTGCACGGCGTCGGCGTCAGCGTGGTCAACGCGCTGTCGACCCTGGTGGAAGTGCACATCAAGCGCGAAGGTGCCGAACACCGCATCACCTTCCGTAACGGTGACCGCGCCACGCCGCTGGAAGTGGTGGGCACGGTCGGCAAGAAGAACACGGGTACCCGCGTGCGCTTCTGGCCCGACCCGAAGTACTTCGACACACCGAAGTTCGCGGTGCGCGCGCTCAAGCATCTGCTGCGCGCCAAGGCGGTGTTGTGCCCGGGCCTGACCGTGAAGCTGACCGACGAAGCCACCGGCGAAGTCGACACCTGGTACTACGAGGACGGCCTGCGCGACTACCTGAAGCTGGAGCTGGGCGAGCGCGAAATGCTGCCGGCCGACCTGTTCGTCGGCAACCTCAAGAAGGACACCGAAGTGGTGGACTGGGCCGTGGCCTGGCTGCCGGAAGGCGAGCTGGTCCAGGAAAGCTACGTCAACCTGATCCCCACCGCCCAGCACGGTACCCACGTCAACGGCCTGCGCACCGGCCTGACCGAGGCGCTCCGCGAGTTCTGCGACTTCCGCAACCTGCTGCCGCGTGGCGTGAAGCTGGCGCCGGAAGACGTGTGGGACCGCGTGTCGTTCGTGCTGTCGCTGAAAATGACCGATCCGCAGTTCAGCGGGCAGACCAAGGAACGCCTGTCCTCGCGGCAGGCCGCCGGTTTCGTTGAAGGTGCCGCGCACGATGCGTTCAGCCTGCTGCTGAACCAGAACGTGGAGCTGGGCGAGAAGATCGCGCAGATCGCCATCGAGCGCGCCAGCGCGCGCCTGAAGACCGAAAAGCTGGTGGTCCGCAAGAAGGTCACCCAGGGTCCTGCCCTGCCGGGCAAGCTGGCCGACTGCATCAGCCAGGACCTGTCGCGTACCGAGCTGTTCCTGGTGGAAGGTGATTCGGCAGGCGGCAGCGCCAAGCAGGCACGCGACAAGGATTTCCAGGCGATCATGCCGCTGCGCGGCAAGATCCTGAACACCTGGGAAGTCTCTTCCAACAGCGTGCTGGCCTCGGAAGAAGTGCACAACCTGGCCATCGCCATCGGCTGCGATCCGGGCAAGGATGACATCAGCGGCCTGCGCTACGGCAAGGTGGTGATCCTGGCCGACGCCGACTCGGACGGCCTGCACATCGCCACCCTGTTGACGGCGCTGTTCCTGAAGCACTTCCCGGCGCTGGTCGATGCCGGCCACGTGTTCGTGGCAATGCCGCCGCTGTTCCGCATCGACGTGGGCAAGCAGGTCTTCTACGCACTGGACGAGGAAGAAAAGCGCTCCATGCTGGACAAGATCGAGCGCGAGAAGATCAAGGGCGCGGTCAACGTGACCCGATTCAAGGGCCTGGGCGAGATGAACCCGTCGCAGCTGCGCGAGTCCACCATCCACCCGGACACCCGTCGCCTGGTGCAGCTGACCGTGGACGATCGCGAGCAGACCCGTTCGCTGATGGACATGCTGCTGGCCAAGAAGCGGGCGTCTGACCGCAAGGGCTGGCTGGAGACCAAGGGCGATCTGGCGTCGCTGGAAGTCTGATCCCAGCGCGGGCCGGGGCCGTTTCCTGTCGGGAAACGGCTCTGGCTGCATGGCCTGGCGGTACCGGTCCAGGCCGCCCTCCGGGGCATTACACCCCCATCGGCAAACCCTGCGGGTCCATAATGCGCGCTCATCCGCGTGGACCACCGCATTGCCCAGCCACTCGCTGCTGTTCCCCGGCCTGCCGCTGCACAGCGCGCGGCTGGTCCTGAGCCCGATCCGTCGTGATGACGCTGCTGCGTTGTTCACGCTGCAATCCAACCCGGCGGTCATGCGCTGGTGGAACCATCCTGCCTGGAAACGGCCGGGCGAAGCCCGCGAACAGATCGACGACGACCTCGCCGCACACGCCATCGGCACCCAGCTCAAGCTGGCCGTGCGCGAGTCGCTGGAAGGCCCGTTGCTGGGCATCTGCGTGGTGTTTGCCGTCGATCGCGATGCTGCGCGTGCCGAGATCGGCTACCTGCTGGCACCTGAGGTCCAGGGCCGCGGCTACATGCACGAGGCGTTGCAGCAGGTGCTGGCCTACCTGTTCCGGACGCTGCGCCTGCATCGCGTCGAAGCCGAGATCGATCCGCGCAATGCAGCCTCCGCGCACGTGCTTGAACGCCTCGGCTTCCATCGTGAGGGCCTCCTGCGCCAACGCTGGCGCATCCAGGGCGAGTTGGCCGACTCGGCTGTGTACGGGCTGCTGGCCGACGACGAAGCAGCGACCGCCCTGCCCACTTGACCCAATCTGGCCGCAACCGACGACAACGGCCGGCCATGGCTTTGGACACATACGGCGCGGCACCCCGGAGGCCTAGCATCGGAACCCCCTTCCGCTGCCGATCCGGTGCCATGAAGTCCCTGCTGCACACTGCCGCGCTCTGCGTCGGCCTGCTCATTGCTCCTGCCAGCGTGCTGGCCGCGCCCGCCGCCGAATCCAAGCCCGATGCCAGGGACGACAGGACCGAAGCACCTGCGCTGCCGGCCGACGCCTCCACTCGCCAGAGCATCCGCCTGGCAGGCCGCACGCTCGACTACACCGCCACCGTGGGGACCCTGCCGGTACGTGACGAGAAGGGCAAGGTGATCGCCGATGTGGTGTTCACCGCCTACACGATGCCCGGCAAGGACCGGCCGGTGACCTTCGCGCTCAACGGCGGGCCCGGCGCGTCCTCGGTGTATCTCAATCTGGGCGCCATCGGCCCGAAGGTCGTGACCTTCGGCTCGGAGGGCGACAGCGCGTCGGCGCCGGCCACGCTGCACGACAATCCGGGAACGTGGCTGGACTTCACCGACCTGGTCTTCATCGACCCGGTCGGCACCGGCTTCAGCCGTGCCCGCATCGGCGATGACGAAGCGAAGAAGGCGCTGTACAACCCCAGTGCCGACATCGAGTACCTGTCGCGATCGATCTACGACTGGTTGCTGCGCAACCAGCGCATGGCGTCGCGCAAGTACCTCACCGGTGAGAGCTACGGTGGCTACCGCGGCCCACGCATCACCCACTACCTGCAGACGCGGCTGGGCGTTGCGATGAACGGCCTGGTGCTGGTCTCGCCGTACCTGAGCCCGACCCTGGAAGACAACGCCGACGTCTCGCCGATGGCGTGGATGCAGACGCTGCCGTCGATCGCAGCGGCGCACCTGGAGCGCCAGGGCCGCCTGACCGACGCGGCGATGCGTGAGGTGGTCGAGTACACCCGCGGTGATTACGCCACCGCCCTGATGAAGGGCCGCAGCGATCCGCAGGCCACCGAGGCGATGCTGCGCCGGGTCACCGAGCTGACCGGGCTGGACCCGCAGTTCGTGCGTCGTGCCGGCGGCCGCCTGGAAACCCAGGCCTACCTGCGCGAAGTGTTCCGCGACAAGGGCACGCTGGGCAGCCGCTACGACTCGAACGTGACGGCGTTTGATCCGTTCCCGAACGATCCGGAACAGCGCGCCAACGATCCGCTGCTCGACAGCATCATCGCGCCGACCACCACCGCGATGGTCGACTTCGTCACCCGCGTGGTGGGCTGGAAGGTCGATGCGCGCTACCAGGCTTTGAACTACGAGGTGAACCGGCTGTGGGACCGCAACGGCGACCTGCGCCAGGGTGCGGTGACCCAGCTGCGCCAGGCGGTGGCGATCGATCCGAATCTGCAGGTGCTGATCGCGCACGGCTGGAATGACCTGTCATGCCCGTTCATGGGCTCGATCCTGACCGTGGACCAGATGCCGGCGATGGGAAGCAACCCGGACCGCGTGCAGGTGCGCAGCTACCCGGGCGGGCACATGTTCTACAGCCGTGCCGACAGCCAGGCGGCATTCCGCAAGGATGTGCAGGCACTGTTCCAGCGCAACTGAGGGGTGTGGAGGTGGGCAGATGATCTGCCCATGAAAAAAGCCCGCCGGAATCCGGCGGGCCTTTTCTTTCGGTGTCAGATCCTCTCCCCGCGGGAAAAGATCTCTGGCCCCATCAGGTCCAGCCGAACAGCTCGAACAGCTTCAGGATCAGGTACGCGCAGCCGCCGGCCGCCGGGATGGTCAGGATCCAGGCCCAGACGATGCGCTCGATCACGCCGAACTTCAACGAACGCGGATTCTTGGCAAAGCCCACGCCCATGATCGCGGTGGAGATGCTGTGCGTGGTCGAGACCGGCATGCCGAAATGGGCGGCCAGGGTCAGGATGGTGGCCGAGCTGGTCTCGGCCGCGAAGCCGTGGATCGGATGCAGCTTGACCATCTTGTGGCCCAGCGTCTTGATGATCTTCCAGCCACCCGAAGCGGTACCGGCGGCCATCACCACCGCACAGGTCAGCACGATCCACATCGCGATGCCGTCACCGGCCTGCGCATCCGGGTGCATGAAGGCCAGCCAGGACGGCAGGTTGTCCAGTGCACCGGTGGCTTCGGCACCGATCAGGGTCATGGCGATGATGCCCATGGTCTTCTGTGCGTCGTTGTGCCCGTGTGCGAAGCCCATGTAGGCGGCCGAGACGATCTGCGCCTTGCCGAAGAAGGCATTGACCCAGCGCGGACGGGCCAGGCGGCCAATCGCACCACCGATCCTGGCCAGACCGGCAATCAGGCCCCACAGCAGCACCATCACCACGATGCCCAGCAGGAAGCCGGCAATCGGCGAGGTGATCATCGGCACGAACACCTTCCACAGCAGGCCCTTGTTCTGCGCCCAGCTGCCGAGCCGTTCGGACCAGATCAGCGCATCCCAGTTGTTGTGAGCGGCCGCCAGGCCGGCGCCGCACAGGCCACCGATCAGCGCGTGCGAGGACGAGGACGGCAGCCCCTTCCACCAGGTGATCAGGTTCCAGATGATGCCGCCCAGCAGAGCGCACAGGATCACCTGCGGGGTGACATCGACCACGTTGGTGTTGAGCAGGCCCGACGCAATGGTCAGCGCCACCGCCGTACCGGTCAGGGCACCGATCAGGTTCATGAAGGCGGCGAGCATCACCGCCCAGCCGGGCGAGAGCACCTTGGTCGCCACCACGGTGGCGATGGAGTTGGCGGTGTCGTGGAAGCCGTTGATGAACTCGAAGACGAGCGCAGCCAGGATCACCACCAGGACGAGGGTCAACATGCGGCGGCGTCCGTCAGCTGTTCTTCAGCACGATCTGGTACGCCACCACGCCGGCCTCGCGGCAACGGTCGATGGCTTTTTCCAGGATCTCGAAGAATTCCTTGAGCAGGAACATCTGCAGGTTGTCCAGGCGCCCGGAATAGATGTCACGGTACAGCTCCAGCATCAGCCGGTCGGCCTCGTTCTCCAGCGAGCGCAGCTTCTCGTTGAGCGCGGTCATCCGGTCCAGGTTCATGTGGCGCAGGTCGGCCACCATCTCCACCACCACGCCGGCGGCCTGCTCCAGCATCGCCGCGCGCGGCGCGAAGTCGATGTGCTCCAGGTGCGTCGTGGCCAGCGAATAGCGATCGGCAAACTTCTCGATCTGCTTGGGGATCTTGTACAGCGCCGACCCCAGCGCTTCGATGTCTTCACGCTCGATCGGCGTCATGAAGCTGTCCACCAGCGCCTGGCTGATCTTGTCCGACGCCGCGCGCTCGCGCAGGCGGGCCAGCTTGAAGGCGTCCAGCGCGGGCTGGCGGTCGGCCTCGCGCAGCATGGAATGCAGCGCCTTGGCGGCGTCGGAGGCCGCGACGGCAGCCTCATCGAGCAGGGTGTAGAACTGTTTGCCGGAACCGAAAATGGTCTGCAGAGAGAACATTGAGAAACCTGTCAGCCGTCGCGGGAAGGACGGCACCGGACGGAATTATGACGGCTAGATGACCATCTCGGGTATCCCCGCCTCCTTTCCCGGGGTGGAACCCGCCAACCTGAACAGGCAGTTGCCACCTTGCCACGGCCCTTTGCTAAGATGCCAGCGCGCCCTCGGGCGCACCTTATGGACGACGACCCTTATCCCCCAGCGCCGCGCCGGACTCTGCTCCTGAGCGCCTGCCGCCATCGCAAGCACCCGCCCTCCCTGCCACCAACCGGGGACGACGCCCGTGTTTGAAATGATCCTGATTGTCTTCGCGCTGGTTCTGTTGAACGGCTTCTTCGCCATGTCCGAAATGTCGGTCATGACCTCGCGCAAGAGCCGTCTCAAGCAGATGGCCGGCAGCTCCAAGCGCGCCGCCAAGGCGCTGGAGCTGTCCGAAAAGCCCGAGAGCTTCCTGTCCACGGTCCAGATCGGCATCACCGTCATCGGCGTGCTGACCGGCTACCTGGGGGGCGACGCCATCGGCGACGCCATTGCCGGCTGGCTGCAGGGCCTGATGCCCGGCTTCGCCTACGCCTCCCAGGTCGGCACCACGCTGGCCGTGACCCTCATCACCTTCGTGACCCTGATCTTTGGTGAGCTGGTACCCAAGCGGCTGGCCCTGACCCGCTCTGAGGCCATTGCCAGCCTGGTGGCCATGCCGATGAGCTGGCTGGCCAAGCTGGCCCTGCCCTTCGTCTGGCTGCTGTCCCGGACGACCCAGCTGGTGCTGAAGGCACTTGGCCTGGGCAAGGACGAAGCCGCCTCGGTGACCGAAGAGGAGATCCGCATGCTGGTGGCCGAAAGCCACGAGGCAGGTGTGATCGATACCCATGAGCGCGACATGATGAACCGCGTCATGCGGCTGGGCGATCGCACCGCCGACAGCCTGATGACGCCGCGCAACCGGATCGCCTGGCTGGACACGCAGGCCGGCCTGGACCGCAACCTGGAGATCATGGCCGAGCATGAGTTCTCGCGCTATCCGGTCTATCGCGACAACGACATGGATGTGGTCGGTGTGCTCGAACTGAAATCGCTGGCGACCCGCATGGCCCGCGGCGACAACGCGCTGTTCCAGACCCTGCGCGAGCCGTTGTACGTTTCCGAGTCCACCCATGCGATGAAGCTGCTGGAGATCTTCCGGGAAGAACAGCAGTCGATGGCGCTGGTCGTCGACGAATACGGCGAGATCCAGGGACTGGTCACCATCAGCGACCTGATGGGCGCAGTGGTCGGCCGCCTGCAGGCGGTGGAGAATGCCGACGAGGACGCACTGGTGGTGACCCGTGAGGACGGCTCGCTGCTAGTGGACGGCTCGCTGCCGGTGGACGACCTCCGCGAGCTGATCGGCAGCAACGAGCTTCCCGACGCCGAAGAGGGCGACTACTACACCCTGGCCGGCATGTGCATCCACTACTTCGGCCGCATCCCGCACGCGGGCGAGTACTTCGACTGGGCCGGCTGGCGCTTCGAGATCGTCGACCTGGACGGTGCACGTGTGGACAAGCTGCTGCTGCGCACGCTGTCGGACGAGCAGGCCGATGAGCTCACCGCCTGAGTCCGGCCCGCGCGACGCAGCGCCGGCCTATCGCAACGAAGGCATCCGCACGCTGCTGGAAATGTTCGCCTGGGGTGATCCGGCCCAGCACATGAAGCTGGGCCAGATCCTGCAGGATCTGCAGCAGAGCGCCTTCGGCGTTTTCCTGTTCGTGGCGATCCTGCCGTCGTTCATCCCGGTTCCGGGGCTGGGCGGTGCGGTCAGTGGCCCCCTGGTGATCCTGATCGGCCTGCAGATACTGTGCTGCATGCGGCGCCCCTGGCTGCCGGGCTTCATTGCCCGCCGCGGGCCGAAGCGCGGCACCATGCACCGGTTCCTGGACCGCATCGACCGCCCGCTGCGGCGCTTGGACCGCATGCTCAAGCCACGCCTGCCACAGCTGCTCAAGCCGCTGCCGGCTCACGCGTTCACCGGCGCACTGCTGGTCCTGCTGGGCATCCTGCTGTCGCTGCCGATCCCGTTCACCAACTATCTGTTCGGCTTCCAGCTGCTGCTGTTCTCGCTGGCCCTGCTCGAACGCGACGGCGCGCTGATGCTGGTCAACTGGATCGGAGCATTGGCGGCAATCGCGTTCTTTGGTTTCAGTTCCGGCCAACTGGTGAGCTACACCGTCGAACTGTTCCAGCGCTGGTTCTGAACCGGGCCCATCAACGCAGGTCGACGAAGCCGTTGTCGGCAAGCTGGCCGGGCTCCTCCTGTACCGCAGACAGCACGAACGTCAGCGCCCGGCCCAGCAGCGTGCCGGGGCCGTCCCAGTATTCGGCCGATTCGGCCTGCACGTGGATGAGCCGAAGGTTCGGATCGTCCTTGCCGCCAGGGAAGAACAGCTTCATCGCTGGCGACCACAGCGCGTCCACCTTGGCCCGATCGTCGACGATGCGCGCATTGCCCGCCACCGACACATAGGTGTTCTTCGACGTCGAGGCGTAGGCCACGTTGACTCGCGGATTGAGTGCGATTTCCGCCACTTTCGGGCTGTCGGCTGCAGTAGCGAACCAGAGGTCACCATCGAAGGCGACCTGCTGGGTGCCGAGCGGACGGCTGTAGAGGCGACCATCGACACCGACCGTGGTGAACATCGCCACCTCTACGTCCTTGATCAGTTCGGCCAGCTGGGCGATGTGTTCTGCGCGGGAATCCGACATGGGGAGCTCCAGGGGTAGGGAGCCCCCATCAGACGCGGAAGGTCTGCAATGCGCCGTGATGCAATCGTTCAGCCCGCGTGGCGATCGTGCCACGCCCGCATGGTCAGCTCGAACGAGCGCAGCCTCGCGCGATGGTCATACAGATTGGCGGTGAGCATCAGTTCGTCAGGTCGATGGCGTTCGACGAACGCGGCGATACCCTCGGCCACCTGCTGCGGATCACCCAGCACCGTGCACGCCAACGCCCGCTCGACACCCAGTTTCTCGTGCGGCTCCCAGAACGATTCGATGTCGTCGATCGGTGCCGGGATCTTGCCGGGGCGCCCCCGACGCAGATTGACGAAGCTCTGCTGCTGGCTGGTGAACAGGCGGCGCGATTCGGCTTCGCTGTCGCTGGCCACCACGTTCAATGCCAGCATGGCGTGCGGTTGCTTCAACGTGGCCGAAGGACGGAATTCGCGGCGGTAGACCGCCAGGGCCTCATCCATCGCGTCCGGGGCGAAGTGCGAGGCGAAGGCGTACGGCAGGCCCATCGATGCCGCCATGCGCGCACCGAACAGGCTGGATCCCAGAATCCACGTCGGCACCCGCAGGCCGCCACCAGGCACAGCCTGCACCGCTTGCCCGGGCTGGACCGGCTCGAAGTAATGCAGCAGCTCACGCACATCCTGCGGGAACTGGTCAGCGCTGTCGAAATAGCGCCGCAGCGCGCGGGCGGTCGGCTGGTCGGTGCCGGGCGCCCGCCCCAGCCCCAGATCGATGCGGTCCGGATAGAGCGAGGCCAGTGTGCCGAACTGCTCGGCCACCTGCAGCGGCGCATGGTTGGGCAGCATGATGCCGCCAGCACCGACACGGATGCGCTGCGTGCCACCGGCAACGTGCCCGATCAGCACAGCGGTGGCCGCGCTGGCGATACCGGGCATGTTGTGGTGTTCGGCCAGCCAGTAGCGGCGGTACCCCAGCGCATCGGCATGCTGGGCCAGTTCCAGCATGTTGGAGAAGGCGGCGGTGGTATCGCTGCCCTCGCAGACCGGGGCCAGGTCGAGGATCGACAACGGGATCATCAGGCGGTTTCCGTCAAAAGATCCCCTTTGCATGGGGTCGGCCCGGCACGGCGGCCAGTGCCGGTGGCGGGACGCTGATTCCTGCCGGGCGGGTCAGCCACCCGGGTCGGTCGGACAGCCGAGCGCGGCCGGCGCCCGGGACCGCCGCTCAGAAGGCACTGGGGCGTGGTTCCGGCAGCGGCTCATCCACCAGCGGCTTGAGCTCTGCATCCAGCGCCACCCGTTCGTCGAACACGAAACAGCGCCCGTCGTAGCCTTCGCCGCCCACCTCCTCGAAGTAGCCGAGAATGCCGCCATCGAGCTGCAGCACGTTGTCCATGCCGTCATTGAGCATCCACAGTGCGGCCTTCTCGCAGCGGATGCCACCCGTGCAGAAGCTGACCACGGTGCTGTCCTTCAGCGCGTCGCGGTGCGGCGCCAGGGCCTCCGGCAGATCGGTGAACTTGTGGATCGGCAGCACCAGCGCGTCCTTGAACGTGCCGTATTCCACCTCCTGCAGATTGCGGGTATCCAGCATCACCACCGGCTTTCCCGCATCGTCGTGGCCCTGCCGCAGCCAACGCTGCACGGTGGCCGGATCGACCGCGGGCGCACGCGGATAGGCCAGCGGCTGGCCGTCATCGCGGCGGAAGCTGATGATCTCCGGCTTCACTCTGGCCTTCAGTCGTGCGAAGGGCTGATGCTCGCTGAAACTGGTCTTGACCCGCATTCCGGCCAGACGCGGATCCTCGCGCAGCGCCGCGTAGAAGCCCTCGATGGCAGCCGGGGGGCCGGCCAGGAACAGATTCAGGCCCTCGCCCGCCACCAGGATCGTGCCGCGCAGTCCAGCCGCTTCGGCGCGCGCCAGCAGCTGGTCGCACAGAACCTCGGGGGCGTCGATGGCAGTGAAATGATAGGCGGCGGTATTGGCGATCATCCGCCCATTTTAGCGCCTGGCCGCCGCCGGGTCAGGACCCGGCTTCGAGATCGGCGGCTGGAGCGCCCTACCCCCGCAGCAGCATGAACGGCAGCAGGACCAGAGCGGCAGCACCCAGCATCGCCAGCAGTACCAGCACGACATACAGCGGCCGGCGCCGCAGTAGGCTGCCGAAGGTCTCGGCCGTGCCATCGCGCAGGGCCTGCTCACGCTCGGCACGGATGCGTGGCGCGCGTTCGGCCTGGTACTCGGCCATCAATGCCTTGGCGCGCGCATGATCACCGTCCTCGCGGAGCCACAGCCCGCCATTGGAAATGCCCCAGGGGCTGGGCTCGGTGCGGTACCAGGCGATGCCGTGGCGATCCAGGAGCGTGCAGACGTCGGCGTATTCGTCATCGCCGACATTGCGCAGATTGAGCAGGAGTTTGGCCATGGCGCCATGATACCCGGCGCCGATGCGCTACCCTTGCCGCCCTCGCCCTGCGCCCGACGGAGATGCCCGATGCGCCGACTGCTGCTTCCCCTGTTGCTTTCCCTTGCTGCTGCCGGCTGCTCGATGGAGCCGTCCGGACCACCGCCGGGAGGCACGCTGACCACCTTCGAGCGCATCGACACCCAGCCCGGTACCGGGGCCGAAGCGGTGGCGGGACGGAAGGTCACCGTGCACTACACCGGCTGGATCTACGACAACCGCACCGAGAGCAAGCATGGCAAGACATTCGACAGCTCGGTCGGACGCGGCCAGCCGTTCACCTTCGTGCTCGGTGCCGGCCAGGTCATCCGCGGCTGGGATGAAGGCGTGGCCGGCATGAAGGTCGGCGGCAAGCGCACCCTGATGATCCCCCCGGACCTGGGTTACGGCAGCCGTCGTGCCGGCCCGATCCCGCCGGGTTCCTCGCTGGTGTTCGATGTCGAGCTGCTTGATGTCCAACCCTGATCCACATGCACCGCGCCGCGTGGCTGTCGTCGGTGGCGGCCCGGCAGGGCTGTTCGCTGCCGAGCGCCTGCGCGCCGCCGGCCTGGAGGTGGACCTCTATGAAGCCAAGGGTTCCCCCGGTCGCAAGTTCCTGATCGCCGGCAAGGGTGGGCTCAACCTGACCCACTCCGATGCGCGCCCGCTGTTCGACAGCCGCTACCGCGAGCAGGCCGGTGAAGTCGGCCGCTGGCTGGACGGGTTCGACGCTCAGGCACTGCGCGACTGGGCCGCCGATCTCGGCGTGGAGACCTATGTCGGCAGTTCCGGCCGCGTGTTCCCGGTCGATCGCAAGGCTGCGCCCCTGCTGCGCGGCTGGGTGCGCCGCTTGAAGGAGCAGGGCGTGCGCCTGCACGCGAATCACCGCTGGTGCGGATGGGCCAGCGACGGCGCGCTGCGCTTCAACACCGAAGACGGCGACCTCGACGTGCGCGCTGATGCCACCGTGCTGGCGCTGGGCGGTGGCAGTTGGCCGCACCTCGGCAGCGACGGTGCCTGGGTGGCACCGCTCCAGGCGCGCGGCGTGGACATCGCGCCGTTGCAGGCCGCCAACTGCGGGTTCGACGTCGACTGGACGCCCCTGTTCGCCCAGCGCAATGCCGGTGCCCCCTTGAAGCCAGTGGTGGCGCACTGGATCGACCTGACCGGCCAACCACGGTCACTGCAGGGCGAATGCGTCGCCAGCGGCTATGGCATCGAAGGCAGCCTGATCTACGCGCTGTCGGCCGACCTGCGCGAAACCATCAACCGCAAGGGTTGTGCGCCTTTGTGGCTGGACCTGGCACCGGGCCGCGATGAAGCACGCCTGCTGGCCGATCTGTCGCGTCCACGCAAAGGCCGCAGCTTCGGCGAGCACCTGCGCCGCCAGGCCGGGGTGGACGCAGTGAAAGCGGCACTTGTGTTCGAGCACCTCGGCAAAGACGCGGGCAACGATCTTGCTGCAGTCGCAGCGACGCTCAAGCGCCTGCCGTTGAAACTGCTGCGCCCGCGGCCGATGGCCGAGGTGATCAGCACGGCCGGAGGGGTAAGGCTGGACGCGCTCGATGCAGGGCTGATGCTGCGTGCCCTGCCCGGTGTGTTCTGCGCCGGTGAAATGCTGGACTGGGAAGCGCCGACCGGCGGCTACCTGCTGACGGCCTGCTATGCCAGTGGCCTGCGCGCCGCCGAAGGCGTGATCCAGTGGTTGGCCACACGCTGAATCGCCTGCGGTAGCACCGGGCGTGGCCCGGCGCTACCGGAAGCAGCGCCTCACCACGGCCTTCGCATGCGTACCGAGGCGAGTGGTACCCCGCTGGGATGGGGATAGATTTCCTCGCGTTCGCGGATGAAACCCTGCCGCTGATAGAAGGACACGGCATTGAGCGAGGCCGACAGCACCACCTCGCGCCCCGGATCGGCCAGCGCCAGCAGACGCTGCATCAGCGCCTGGCCGATACCCTGTCCACCACGATCCGGATCGACGAACAGCGCATCCACCTCATTGCCATCGATATCGAGCACGGCAAAGCCGAGCAGTTCGCCCTGCCCGCCTTCGGCCACCACACAGCCGCCCTGCGACAGCAGCCGCGGATACTGCGCCGGCGGCGGCGACGCCGCCCAGGGTGCGATCACCTCCGGCGGATAGTGACTGCTGCAGGTCTCGCGCACGCACCGCGTGCGCAGGGCCCACAGCGGCGCGACATCGTCGATCGTCCCGGTCCTGAACTGCATGCAACCTCCTTGTGGAACCCCATCACCGCGACTTGCTGGCTCTCAGCGCCTGGATCCGGGCCGGCGGCTGGAATGAATCACTGCGCGCGTCTGCCCAGAACGCATGGAACACCGCGTGATCCGGCACCCGCCGCAGCAGTTCTCCCGGCTCCAGATAGCGATACAGCGTCGCCAGCGAGCGGATCTCCACCGGCGACACGCGGCGCAGGATGTGCTCCGGCCCCAGTTCGGCCGGATCATTCAGGCCTGCGGCGCACAACAGCTCCTTCAGGGCGTGCAGCGTGTGCTCGTGGTAGCTGTGCACGCGCGTGGCCTTGTCGGGCGCATCGAGGTGCTTCCAGCGTGCCGGATCCTGGGTGGCGATGCCGGTCGGGCACTTGTCGGTGTGGCAGCTCAACGACTGGATGCACCCCAGTGCGAACATGAAGCCACGACCGGCATTGCACCAGTCCGCGCCGAGCGCGATGGTCCGGGCAATGTCGAATGCGCTGGTGATCTTGCCGGCCGCACCGATGCGGATGCGCTCGCGCAGGTCCAGCCCGACCAGGGTGTTGTGGACCAGCAACAGCGCCTCGTGCATCGGCACGCCCACATGATCGACGAACTCGGCCGGTGCCGCGCCCGTACCGCCCTCGGCGCCATCGACAACGATGAAGTCCGGCAACAGACCCGTCTCCTGCATCGCCTTGGCGATGCCGAACCACTCCCAGGGATGGCCGATGGCCAGCTTGAAGCCGACCGGTTTGCCACCGGACAGTTCGCGCAGGCGGGCGACGAACTGCAGCAGTTCGACCGGCGTGGAAAACGCCGAGTGCCGCGACGGAGATACACAGTCCACCCCCATCGGCACGCCCCGGGTAACGGAGATCTCGGCCGTCACCTTCGGCGCGGGCAATACGCCGCCATGACCGGGCTTGGCCCCCTGGGACAGCTTGATCTCGATCATCTTCACCTGGTCATGGGTGGCGTTGGCGACGAACCGCTCTTCGCTGAAACCGCCCTGCTCGTCGCGGCAACCGAAGTAGCCCGAGCCGATCTCCCAGACCAGATCGCCGCCCATCTCACGGTGGTACGGCGAGATCGAGCCTTCGCCCGTATCGTGATAGAAGCCGCCTCGGCGCGCGCCTTCGTTGAGCGCGCGGATCGCGTTGGCCGACAGCGAGCCGAAGCTCATCGCCGAGATGTTGAACACACTGGCCGAATACGGCTTGGCGCAGCCTGCGCCGATCAGCACACGGAAATCGTGCCGGGCGATGGTGGTCGGTGCCAGCGAATGGTTGATCCATTCGTAGTCCACCGCATATGCACTACGCAGCGTGCCGAACGGCACCGTATCCATCTCGTTCTTGGCACGCTGGTAGATCAGTGCGCGCTGCTGGCGCGAGAAGGGTACGTCCTCCAGATCACTCTGCACGAAATACTGGCGGATCTCCGGGCCGATCGATTCCAGCCCGTATCTGAAGTGCGCCATGACCGGATAGTTGCGGCGCAGGGTGCTGCGCTTCTGCAGCAGATCCCAGGTCCCCAGCGCCACCATCGCGGCGGTCAGACCGACGCCCCAGTACCACGCAGGCCATATCGTGGCCAGCCACAGGCAGACGGGGAACATCAGGATGGCGAGCAGGTAGACGATGTACCGGTGCATGGCGTTCCTTGGTTGCAACTGCAGCCGAGTCTACCGCGCCCGCCATCATCGACGCCTACAGGCGATCGTCGACCACGCTGCGCGGCCAGGCCGATTTCACGTCATACACCAGCCCGCCGGGCGCCAGCAGGCCGCGGATGCGGGCTTCATCCATCGCCTTGAAACTGGCATGCGCCACTGCCAGTACGACCGCGTCGTAACAGCCGGCCTGCGGCTCGGCCAGCCACCGCACACCGGCATCGGTCAAAGCCGCCGGGCCCACCCATGGATCGCTGACATCCACCTGGGCGCCTGCGTCTGCCAGGCGCTGCGCCAGCTCCAGCGCACGACTATTGCGCAGATCGGGGCAGTCCTCCTTGAAGGTGACGCCCAGCACCAGCACGCGTGCCTGGGCCGCGGTCCGCCCGCGCTCGGCCAACATGGCCAGGACGCGCGTGGCCACATGCTCGCCGACACGGTTGTTGACCTGCCGCGCGGTGTGGATGAGGTCCGGGTGGTAACCCACACTTTCCGACTTGTGCAGCAGGTAGTAGGGATCCACGCCGATGCAATGGCCACCGACCAGACCGGGACGGAACGGCAGGAAATTCCACTTGCTGCCTGCGGCGTCCAGCACGTCCTGGGTATCGATGCCAAGGCGGTCGAAAATCAGCGCCAGCTCGTTGACCAGGGCGATGTTGACGTCGCGCTGGATGTTCTCGACCACCTTGGCCGCCTCGGCCACGCGCATCGATGGCGCAGGGAAGGTGCCTGCGTCGATGATGCGGCGGTACAGCGCATCAACCACCGACGCCACCTCCGGTGTCGAACCCGAGGTGATCTTGCGGATGTCGGCCAGACGGCGCTGGCGGTCCCCGGGGCTGACCCGCTCCGGACTGTAGCCGCAATAGAAATCTTCATTGAACCGCAGACCCGAACCCTGCTCCAGCAGAGGCACGCAGACTTCCTCGGTCGTGCCGGGATAGACAGTGGACTCGTAGATCACCAGATCGCCGGCGCGCAGATGGCTGGCGATCAACCGCGTCGCCGAGCGCAGCGGTTCCAGATCGGGCTGCTCGTAGGCATCGATCGGCGTCGGCACGGTGACGATGTACACATTGCACTCGTCCAGCCGCGCAGGGTCGCTGCTGTATTCCAGCTGGCGTGCAGCGGCGAGTTCCCCGGCTTCCACCTCCAGCGTGTGGTCCTGGCCCGCGCGCAGCTCGGCGATACGTGCGGGGTCGATGTCGAAGCCCAGCGTCGGCTGTTCCCGGCCGAATGCCACCGCCAGTGGCAGGCCCACGTAACCCAGACCGATCACCGCGAACCGGGGCGCTTCCGCCGCCGACACCGGCACGCTCATCAATGTACCCGCCATGCCGGCAGCAGCGGATCGCCCACTGCCGCCGCTTCGGCCATCACGCTCATTCGATGCCCACTCCGGGAAGTCTTCGCAAGAGGGCTACAGCGTAACGGTGTCAGGACCTTGTCGCCAAGGTCAGGAGCCCAGTGCGACCGCGGCAGGCTCCAGCTCGCCGTCGGCCCCGGTCCAGGCCTGCAGCAGGCGCTCGAACCCCACGCTGCCCAGCGTCAACGCCGGCCACGCCTCACCGACGATCTCTGCCAGCAGCTCCGCTTCGATGCGTCGCGTCCCCATGTTCCAGCGGGGGAACGCCCGCTGCGGCACGGGCGCCCGGCACAGCACCCTCAGCTCGGCATGGCTGCGGGCATTGAGGATGCGCGGGAACACCGAATCGATACCATCCTGCGGACCTTCGAGATACTGCAGGAAGCGCGCGCCGTCGAACATCAGCACCCCGGTGACGCCAGCCACGCGATTGAACGCCGTGGCATCGGCCAGCAGGCGGTCAAGATCGGATGTCCGCAGATCGGCGCGGGCATCGCTGACGTAGGCGATCGCGTAGAGCGACATCAGGTGGCTCCCCCCCTGGGAACGATGGTCGGGACTATGGCATGAATAGGCGATACAGTTAAGCACGCCGTGCAATGCCCGGCCGCCGGTGCTGGAGCCCGCGCTGGGCTACAATCGGCGCCGCACTGCAGGCCCGGATGGCGAAACTGGTAGACGCATCGGACTTAAAATCCGCCGACCGCAAGGTCATGCCGGTTCGATTCCGGCTCCGGGCACCAGGGCTTTCGGGCAGAATGCGACACGCAGTGGCGTGAACCTCCCAACCACTCAGATCGCGCGCGAATAGCGCGGCTGCTCGGGCGCTGCACGCAGATAGGGATCGAAGCACATTGCCAGCAGGCGCAGCAGCGGCCGGCCCCGTTCGCTGGCACGGACCACGCCATCGTGATACTCGACCAGACCATCGTCCTGCAGCCGTTGCACGGCGCACAGGTCCTCTGCGAAGTAGTCGTCGAACACGATGCCGTGGCGATCGCCTAGCGCGCGTCCATCGACCTCTCCCTGGCACATCAGCTGCTGGATCAGGTCTGCGCGCAGCTGATCGTCGGCGCTGAGCGCCACGCCACGCCAGACCGGCAGCTGGCCCTGATCGACCGCACTCTCCCAGGACGGCAGGTCGCGTGGATTCTGGCTGTAGGTCGCGCCGATATGACTGATCGCGCTGACGCCGAGGCCCAGCAGGTCGGTATCGGCATGGGTGGTGTAGCCCATGAAGTTGCGATGCAGCTGGCCAGCGCGCTGGGCGCGCGAAAGATCCTCTTCCGGCAGTGCGAAATGATCCATGCCGATGTACTGGTAGCCCGCTGCCGACAGCTGCTGCACGGCAAGTCCCAGCAACGCAAGCTTGTCCTCCGGCGACGGCAGCGCGCGCTCGTCGATCTGCCGTTGCGCGCGGAACAGATGCGGCAGGTGCGCGTAGCCATACACCGCCAGTCGGTCCGGCCGCAGCGCCAGCACCTGCTCGAGGGTGCGGCCGAATCCTTCCTGGCTCTGTCCTGGCAGCCCGTAGATGAGATCCACGTTGACCGAGCGCATGCCGCTGTCACGACAGGCACGCAGGATGTCCAGGGTCTGCTGCACCCCCTGCACGCGGTTGATCGACGCCTGGACCGAGGGATCGAAGTCCTGCACGCCCAGGCTGGCGCGATTGAAGCCCAGCCGTGCCAGCATCGCCACGTCACGCGTTTCGATGAAGCGTGGATCAAGCTCGATCGAGAAATCGCGCTCGGCCGAGCAGCTGAAGTCAAAACGCCGGCGAAGGCCATCGATCAGCGTGGTCATCGCCTCGGCGTCAAGGAAATTCGGGGTTCCGCCCCCCAGGTGCAGCTGGATCACCTCACGGCCCTTCTGGAACTGCGGCGCCAGCAGATCGGCCTCGGCCAGGACCCGTGAGACATAGCTGTGGCCACGGCTTCGATCACGGGTGATCACCCGGTTGCAGCCGCAGTAGAAACACGGGCTGGAGCAGAACGGGACATGCACGTACAGCGACAGCGCGCGCGCCAGCACGTCGCTGTCCGCGATCGCCTGGCGCAGTGCGGGCGCGCCGAAACCATCGTGGAAGTGCGGAGCGGTCGGATACGAGGTGTAGCGCGGTCCGGGCCGGTCATGCCGGCGCAGCAGATCGGGGTCGAAGGTCCAGGCCAGGCCGCCGGCAGCGGGAGAGAACGTGTCCATGCCGCCAGCATCGCGCCGGACATTCGGTGCCGCCTTGACCCAGATCAATCCCGGGCAGGAACGCCCAGCACCGGCAGCGCCACCTGCGGCCAGCGCAGCATCTGGTACCGGCGCCAGAACGTTTCAGCAATGCGCGCGGCCACATCATCGGCCAGCGCCTGCATCGGTGGATTGCCGCATTCGGCGGTGGTTAGCCGGAACAGCGCGAGCCAGCGGTCGAACAGGTCCTTGTCCAGGGCGATGGCCATGTGCTTGGACATGGGCGATCCCTTGAAGCGACGCGTTCCCCTGAGCATCGCGGACCAGAAATCCACCAGTTGCGCCAGATGCCCGGGCCAATCGTGCACATGCGCGTTGAACACGGGTCCCAGACGTTCCTCCTCACGCACGCGTGCATAGAAGTCGTGGACCAGACGGGTCACGTCCTCTTCGGTACACAGCGCGGGCGAGGCGACAGGAGGGACGAGCGATGGCGTTGCGTTCATCAGAGGCACCAGGCAATTGCCGGCAGAGTGCGCCAGCCGGCCGGCACCGCCGTTGATCCAGATCAATGTCGGCGCGCGTGGGCGCCCCTAGGCTGACATGCCTGCAGGAAACATGCCCTGCGGATGCTGCGCCAACCATGGCGGAGTATACGCGCCGCCCCCTTCCCGACCCGCGACCGCATGAATACACCCACTTCGTCCCCGCGTCAGCGCCTGATCCAGCATTGGGGCGCCGTCCTCTGGCCCAGTTTCATCGCCGCCGGGCTGGCCAGCGTGGTGTTCTTCGCTTTCGTCGACCCGTTGCGCCTTCAGGCCATCAGTTTTCCGGGCACGGCGATCAGTCGCGAACTCGGCTACACGGTCGGCTTCTTCATGTTCTGGGCGGTGACGGCGCTGTCCAGCGCGATCACCGGATATCTGCTGCGACCGATGCCGGCAGACGCGGACGATGAGCTGCCTCTGGGATGAACGCACTACGGCCCCCTTCCCCGCCGTGGCGATGGCGTGGCGCACTGCGGGTCGGTGTGCTGGTTGGCTTCCTTGGGCTGCCCTGGTTGCGCTGGGACGGCCGCCAGGCGCTGCTGCTGGACCTGGACGCACGTCGCTTCGATCTGTTCGGCTGGACCCTGTGGCCCGACGACGTTGGCCTGCTTCTGGGCCTGCTGCTGGCGCTGGCGATGGCATTGGCGCTGTTGACCCACCTCGCCGGCCGCGTCTGGTGTGGCCATGCCTGCCCGCAGACGGTGTGGGGCCACGCCTTCAGCCTGATCGGCAGCCTCCTTGCCCAGCGCCTGCCACGCGCCCTGGCGCGTCCTGCCACACAGGTCGCATGGATACTGCTGTCGCTATGGACCGGCATCACCTTCGTGGGACTGTTCACCCCGATCACCGGCCTCGTCACCGCCAGTGTCCAAGGCGGCTGGAGTGGCTGGGAAACCTTCTGGGTGCTGTTCTACGCGGCAGCCACATGGGGCAACGCCGGCTTCCTGCGGGAGCAGGTCTGCCGTTCGCTGTGCCCCTTCGCGCGCGCGCAACCGTTGCTGGTCGACCCGCAGACCCCCCGGATGCTGTATGACGCACGCCGCGGCGAACCCCGCGGGCCCCGGCCCGCTGGCCTTGGCGGGGTGATCGGCCGCGGTCGCGGCCTGCTCGATCCGACCTCCGCGCAGGACTACGTGTTCCGCGCCGCGCACCCATGGCTGGCCGGCCCCATGCCCACCTTCAGCGCCGACCGCCTCGGCGACTGCACCGATTGCGCGGCCTGTCTTCGCGCCTGCCCGATGCTGCTCGACATCCGCCAGGGCCCGCAGGCCGACTGCCTGGCGTGCGGAGCCTGCCTGGATGCCTGCGAGCAGCAACAGTCCCGGGCCGGCTTCGGCCCGGGACTGATCCGCTACTGCAGCCCACAGACGATGGCAGGACAGCCGCGGCGCTGGTGGCGACCGCGGACCGTGGTCCTGGCATCGTTGCTGCTGGTGCTGCTGAGCGCTGGCGCCTGGCACCTGCTCTGAATCAGCGCGACCCGTTGGCGTGCGGAGGCACCAGCTGGGCACGCCGTACGATTCCGAGCTGCTCGATGATCAGCGCCATTTCATTGGTCACTTCCGTGCGCTCGGTCCCCTGCGGGACCAGGCGGTCCAGCACCTGCTGGTACGTGTCCCAGAAGGCAGGGCCGCATCCGTGTTTGTGATAGCTGGCTTCCAGTTCGCGGCGTACCCGTTCAGCCAAGCCATGCATGCCGTATTCCATACGACCTCCGTTGGACTTGTCCTGCATCGTTGACGGTCTACCGACTCACTTGCGTGCTGAAAGACTCCCGGCTTCACGACCGGTTGACCTCAATTAGTCACAGATTTCACGACAGGTCAATTACATGCGCCGACTTTTTCGATTGAAATTATTAATCGTTCACATAACGGTCTGTGATCGGCACAGGCAAAAGAAGGGGCTGATCCCGACGTGGCGCGCCCTCCGTCGCCGGGGCAGCCTCATGGCGCGATCAATCGCAACGCGGGTTTCGATCAATTTTTCCTATATTGATAAGCATGCTTAACACATGCCGCAAAGCGTGCTAAATGCGACATTTTCAGACGCAACCTAGCTTGATTCGTCTTCAGAGGCCGCAGCCCAGGGGAACAGGTCGGGATGGCGCTGGTGGAGGATGAACTGTCGCAATGGAGGAATGGGAGCGTCCTGGGGCCATTGCGACACGGCGGATCGCGTTATGCCAAAGAGCTGCGCCAGCTCGGCGTCGGTCTGGAATCCCAGGCGCGTGCGCACCTGCCGCTTGCTCCACAAGTCAGTCATGGTCGGTCCTGTCGTTAACCAGACTTATTCTTGCGACAAGGATTCTTTCGCTTCCACGCGTTAAGCTGGCTTGCATAGATGAATACTCTCGGCCAACGACTCGCCATCGCCATGAAGAAAGCCGGGCACCCGCGCCCGGCCGATCTGGCCCGCGCCGCCGCTTCAACGACAGCGACCATCAGCAACTGGCTCAACGACCACGTCAGCCCCTCACATGTGAAGGCCGAACAGCTGTTCCGGATCGCCGACGCAGCCAAGCTGGATGCACGCGAGCTGCTCTACGGCATCCATGGGCGGGGCGTCGGCGAACGCACCAGCTATTACATGCCCAGCGAAGCGCACCTGGATGTCTGGCAGGATGCCTATGAACTGGTGAGCGTGCTGGTCGCCGAGAAGGGCCTGGAGATCGACCACCGGCGCCACGCGGCACTGGATCTGCTGGCATTCGAACTGTTGATGGATGGCGTCAGCCGCAGCAGGGTGGCCCGCGTGGTGATGACCTCCCTGCCCTGACCGGGTCGGCGCTGGTAGCATGGGGACCGATGGGGATGGGGCTCCCCCGATAACCGCCAGGCATGGCTGATGGCTCCTGCTGTGACGAACCTGGCGTTCGTCGATGGCAGGCCGTGCCCGCCATCGCGTTCGCCTCCGCATCTGCGAACACGTACTCGAGGCCCGCCATGCAAGCACTGAACAACTACGTCCTGGTCTTCGTGGGAGGCGGCGCCGGCGCCTGCCTGCGCCATGCCTGCAACCTGATCGGCACGCGGGTCGCCGTCGGCAGTCCATGGCCCTGGTCCACCTTCCTGGTCAACATCAGCGGCGCCCTGCTGATGGGCGTGGTCGTCGAGGCCTTCGCCCTGCGCAACGGCGCGTCGCCGCAGCTGCGGCTGCTGCTGACCACGGGCATCCTGGGGGGCTACACCACCTTCTCCACCTATTCGCTGGAGATCGGCCTGCTGCTGCAACGGGGGCAGCACGGACTGGCCGCGCTGTATGCAGGGGGATCGATCGCACTGGGACTGGCCGGCCTGTTCGTGGGCATGAAGCTGGCCCGCCTCGCGCTGGGCTGAACGCTCAGGCCGCCGAGGTCCGCACCTGCCCCCGCCACTGCCGGGGCGATTGCCCGGTATGCGCCTTGAACGCACGCGAAAGCGCCGCTTCACTGCCGTAGCCCACCTCGTCGGCAATCCGCTTCAGCGGTCGGCCCTGGCGCAGGGCCTGCTGTGCCAGGCCTACGCGCCAGCCCTGCAGGTACTGGCCGGGGGTGGTGCCCATCGCCTCACGGAAGCTCGCAGCGAACACGCTGCGCGACATCCCCGCGACGTCGGCAAGGTCTTCCAGCGTCCATGCCTGCGACGGCGCCTCGTGCATCGCGACCAATGCCAGACGCAGGCGCGGGTGGCCGAGGCCGGCAAACAGACCGCCGCGCATCTCACCGCCTTCCATCAGCTGCCGCAGCACCTGGATCATCACCACCTCGAACAGACGATTGACCATTGCCGCACGGCCGCAACGCTGCTCGAACGCCTCCTCGAACAGCATTTCCAGCACCGCATCGCTGCCGTGCAGGTCCGCCAGTGGCAGGCAGATGAAATCGGGCAACGCGGCACTGATCGGATTGAGCCGGCCACCTTCGAAATGCAGGTTGGCGCAGGCCATGTCGGCACCGAGGTGCGGGTCGGTCTGGAAACGGTGGGGCATCGGCCTCGGGTACAGCAGCAGGCTGGGCACATCAACCTGCACGGTCTGCTGTCCATGGCTGACCTGCACCGGTCCACGCCGTACCAGGTGCAGCTGGCCGGCTTCGTCCTCCCCTTCCAGGCTGTTGATGCCGCACAGTGCACCGGCGTGGAAGACCGACGCAGTGACCGCGAAACGCTCAAGCAGGACGGCGAGGCGATCCACCATGTCGGACTCCAGGGCAAGCAGAAGGGGGAAGAACCCGCAGATCGTATCGAATTCGGCGTCATTGCGTGCGGCGCTGGCCGCCAACGCTATGCGGCGCTATACAGGGGCCACCGTCCCGCGCATGGAGCCCACGATGTCGAACCGGATCGCCCGCGCCGTGTTGCCTCTGCTGCTTTTCGCCGCCGATGGACACGCCGCCGCAACCGCGGACATTGAACAGCTGGGCTGGCTCTCCGGCTGCTGGCAGCTGGATGGGCACCCCCCCGGAGCGGGTGAGCAGTGGTCCACCGTGGCCGGCGGAACGATGTTCGGCAGCAGCCGCAGCCTGCGCGACGGGCGCACCGTGGGTTTCGAGTTCATGCAGCTGCGCCAGCACGACGATGGGCGGCTGGTGTTCACCGCGCTGCCCTCCGGCCGCAACGCCACTGATTTCAACGCCGTCCGCATGGAGGCCGACGAGGTCGTCTTCGAGAACCCGGCCAATGACTTCCCGCAACGGATCACCTATCGCCGCATCAATGGGCAGCGCCTGCACGCACGTATCGAGATCGCACAGGACGATCCGGCACAGGCCATGGAATTTCCGATGCACCGCGTCGCCTGCGGCGGGCCGGCGACGGCCCCATGACCTGACGCATTGCAGCGGGCACGGCACCGCGGCCGGTTCTATGCTCGGCGTATCACCTGCCCGGATGAACACGATGCGCGCCCTGCTCCGGCTGACCCTGGCACTGGCCCTGGCGTTACCTTCCACGCCGCTGCTGGCGGCACCGCCTGCCGCGCCACGCATGCTCAGTGGCGAGCTGCAGGGTGCGCCGTGGCGCCTGGACATCCCCGCGGAGTGGAACGGAGATCTGGTAATGCTGGCCCACGGCTACGAACCCGTGGGCACGCCACGCGAATCGCCGATGGCCGCCAACGAGGCGACCGCGCCTCTGCTGGCAGCCGGCTACGCGGTCGCACAGAGCGCCTACGCAAGCCAGGGGTGGGCAGTGGCCGATGCCGTCAACGATGTGGAGCGCCTGCGTCAACACACGCTGGCCGGATTGCAGGGCGTGCGTAACACCTGGTTGCTCGGCTTCTCGATGGGCGGCGCGGTGGCCCTCGCCAGCCTCGAACGGCATCCGGCCCACTACGCCGGCGGTGTTTCGCTGTGCGGTGCCAACCTGACAGGCGAGCAGCTGGCCGGCGAACTGCTCACCACCGTAGTGGCGTTCGACTACTTCTTCCCGCATGCCGAGGGATTGCCTGCCGCTGGCCTGGCGTCCAGCGAAGCCGCTTCGGTGCCACAGGGCGAGCTGTACCAAGGCATCGCCAACGCGCTGCAACGCGCGCCGCACTCCGCTGCGCTGCTGGCCACGCAGTTGCAGGTCGCGTCCGATGCGCTGCCCGGAACGATCAGCCTGCACGCCCTGGTCCTGCACGAACTGGCCACGCGCAGTGGCGGCATGCCAGCCAGCAACATCGGCGTCGTCTACCGTGGATTCGGTGATGATGTCGCGTTCAATGCGCGGGTGCAGCGCATCGCTGCCATTCCCGCAGCACAGGCGCGTGTGCGCGAAACACTCGGATTGACCGGGGCACTGAAGCGGCCGCTGGTGATCCAGTTCAACAACGACGATCCCACCATCGCGCCCCGCATGCAGGAACGCTATCCGCAACTGGCCGCGCACGCGGGTGCGACGCCCCTGCCGCGCGTACTGCCCGCAGCAGGTACGGGCCACTGTGGCTTCTCCGCAGAACAGGTGGTCGCGGCCCTGAGGGCTGCGGCGATGCGCTAGCCGCCCAGCGTACCCATGGTGAAGGTGTAGCCGCTGCTCATCAGGAACTCACGCATGCGCATCTCGGCACGACGCGGCGATGCCAGGTTGGCAGGCCCGTACAGCGCGTAGACCACACCTGCTCCCTCGATGGCCTCGCGCCGGACCCCGCAGTGGCGGGTTTCCGAAGCGGTGCTCCAGCCGTCGCGCAGGCGCTCCGGGCCGATCGATTGTCCGTTCATCAGCCGGAATGTCAGCCAGCGTACTTCCGTTGCGGGTTTGCTCATTGCCGATCCGCCGCCTGTTCGCCACTCGCCATAGTGTCGCTGCCTGCCATTGCCGCTCCCGAAGGCCTCTGCACTGACCATACCCCCTTCGCATGTCGTAGGCCGCTGAGACTGGATGTCAGGCACGCTTGGCGGCGCGCGGTGACGGCGCAAAAAAAGCCCTGACCGGCACCGGTCATTTGACGAAATCAGCAATTCCCGCGAATTTCAGGGTCCAGCCTGACTCGCCCCTGGCGTTCGCGCCCCCGGGTCGAGCTGCCATCGGTCCCGGATCCGGCAACACCAGATATCCACCTACCCCGTTCGGCGACATCGGGCGGTCTCACGCGATGGGGTTGGCCAGTACCTGCGCGTCCAGTGTGTGCCGCAGAACGGGCACTGCTTCGCAGATGGGGGCTGCGGCAGGGCGGCGCCCGGACCAAGAGGTTCGGCGCGGAGTCGCTTAAGAAATGAACAAATATTGAACCAACCCTTGAATGGCCGGGGGTGATAGACCCACTGCACCGTTCTTGCTTGAGTGCTGCAGATCAGACTAGCCCTCCGCCTCGCCGAATCATCGCCCACACGTTGATCCTGTCGCTTTCGTTAGAAGGAGCTACCCATGTCAAAGGACGGAATCCGCCCCCTGTCGTCAGAAGAACTGGCTTTGATCTCGGGCGGTGCGCAGGTAGACACGACCGATCTGCCACCGATTGATGTCCGGCCACCTGGAGACGACGGTTGGCCGGACATCGGTCCACCAGACTTTACAGATCCTTGCGACCCCTTCCCCAATCCCGGCGATAGAGATGGCGGAGGCGGCGGTTCGTCGCTGACCCCATATGAGGAAATTGACGGGGCGGTCGATACGGTGGCTCGAAGCGTGGAAGCGTTGATCAAGGCCGATCCCGGCTATCTGAACCAAGAGATTGGCGCCGTGCTTTATCGAGATCCGGCGACGGGTGAGATCAAGGCGACGGCTTTGACATATGGAGCGGTTAATGCACCGGATCAGTTGAGCCTCCCGCTGGGAGATGCGGGAATCAAGGCCAGCGACGTGGTTGGCATCATCCACTCACATCCGGCAAACGCATTCGACCCCGAGGAACTCGAGGTCAACAAATATCCTTCCGACAACCGGGTTGTCGACGGCGTACCATACGGTGGCGGGGACTGGGCCGCGGCCGACCTGTTGCGCGACAATGGCATGAATCCAGAGACTTTCCGTCACTACATCATCGGCCCAGACGGGGTAACACGCGAGTACGACTTCAATGATCGTGACGCGGAGACGTTGGGGAGCAATCTATGAGAGCCAAGGCGCCATGGACCATTCTGATTTTTGCGATGGGTAGCGCGGCAGGTTGGGCTCACGCTGCAGCGCAGGGACCTGACCTTAGAGAGATCCGGCTCGAGGACGGGGGTTCGGCCTCCAGCTATACATCTCAACATCGCCTGAAATGCGGAACTTCAACTTTTGAGTTGACGATTGAATCACCTCGGCCAGCTCGCCTCACCGAGTTGAAGATCGACGGAAAGTCCGTTTCCTCGGTTCAGCTCAACGCCGTCAACGCGTTGATACCTGAGCTTTCTTCGTTCAATAGGATTACGTCTTCCTGCACATCAACGGCGCAGTTCCTGACTCTTCGGATTTCAACACCTTCTGGCGAACTGAAAATTCCGCTGTCATTCGAGCAAGGAGTTCTGAAACCTGTTGCGGGTGAGCTTCCTACAAAAACTCCCTAGCTCACGGAGGTCGGATCGCCTGCATCAGTAAACGTCGTGATGTTCAACCGCAAGGACCTGCTCCAGCCGATTGCTTGATGCCTACAGCAGGGTACATCTTGCTACCGAAGACGAGCTTCTGCAGGTAATGAATGCGCACCGCGCGCCGAATGTCGGTCGAGGTGGTGACCCACTCGGTCGCCCAGGCGGAGGTCAGCTGCGGCAAGCAGTCGGTTATCTGGCTGCGCAGATCCCACGCCGCCTTGGTGGCACCACCAAACATCAGACAAAAAAAAACCCTGACCGGAGTCAGGGCTTTTCAATTGGAGGCCTCAAGCGGAATCGAACCGCTGTAAACGGATTTGCAATCCGGTGCATAGCCACTCTGCCATGAGGCCAACGTACTGCGCGCCAGGAATGGAGCCCCTGACATGACAAAACCCCGCGATGGGGCCTGTCGGAACATGGAGCGGGAAACGAGACTCGAACTCGCGACCTCAACCTTGGCAAGGTTGCGCTCTACCAACTGAGCTATTCCCGCGTATGCTGTCATGATACCGGAAGCCCGGAACCCACACCAGCGATTTCACACTTGATTTCACTTTTCTGACTGCGCGAAGAGCCTTGTGGCTCAACGGGCCCCGCCTTGCCAAGGGCGGGAGAAAAACAAGGCCCCAACCGGGGCCCTGTAGAATCTGGAGCGGGAAACGAGACTCGAACTCGCGACCTCAACCTTGGCAAGGTTGCGCTCTACCAACTGAGCTATTCCCGCAGATTCTTCGACCTGCGTCGAAGGAGCGCTATTGTGTCGAAGTTCCTTCACGCCGTCAACCGTCTTCCGATGGCGTGCGACGCGCGGCTTGGTCCACCGGGGCCCGCTGCCAGATTGCATACAGCGTTCCGACGATCTCCATTCCCTGCTCGAATGCCGAGAATCTGGCCTTCACCTTGCGGGGGCGGCGGCGCAGGTCGTCGTTGGCCATCAGCTCGCCAAACCGGTCGGCAGATGCCGTCTGAGCCTTCTGCAGGTACTGCTTCTCGAGGTACTTCTCGATCCCGGGAAGGTTCGACAACAGATGGGCCCCGTTGTGCCAGGGCATCAGTACCGCAACCAGGTCGTTGCGTTCTGCGATCTGGATGGCGATGTCCAGGAAGGACTCCACGATGGACCGGAGACAATGCGTGGCAAGCATGTCTTCCATGGGATTGATCGCGCGGATGATGAGGCAGCTCCCGGAAGCGTGCAGGGACGGCACGACCTCGATGTTCACCATGGCCATGCCCGCCAATCGTCGCTGCCGCGGATCGAATACCACCAGGTGCGCGTGACGCGCCTCCTGCCACATCGCAACGCGATCGCGTGAGCACAGATTGGCGGCATGCTTGGCGAAGTACGCCGCCGGGTGCTTGGTCAACGTCGCCTGCAGATGCGTGCACGATCCGGAAGGGTCCGGACGGCCATACCTGCCCTTCTCGCGCTTCACCCAGCGCAGGCAGACCTCCAGAACGTTGTTGCGCATCTGCGCGAAGGCCTGATCCAGTGACATGACCGGTACCGCACTGTCAACGGACGGCGATGGCGGCAGCAGCCGTTGCAGCAGCTGCGCGGCGTCATCGGAAGCGAGGCTACGCAGAAAACGCTGCGCATGTGCATCGAGGGCATCCGGCAATGCGCTGCTGAACAACCGATCCAGCTGCTCCAGGTACTCGCTGGTCTGCGCACCGTCCTCCGGCATGCTGGCGACCTCGCTGAAGGTGCTGCGCCGCCACTGGAGGATCTCCGGATCATTGCCTGCGGCAGCCAGCAGCAGGCCGAGATGGGCGGAGACCGACCACGGATCCCGCGCGGGATCCCGCAGCCGTTTTGATCGCAGGTCACGGAACGTTCGCGGCCCCTCATCCGGGCCGTGCTGGAACCGCGTTGCATGTTCGCTGGCACGTTTCAGCGCCAGCAGGCTGCTGCGCTCCAGCACGCCTGTGCGTTTTCTGATCGAGCGCTGCCAGGCCATCGGATGGAACGGCTCCAGCCTCCATCCATCCAGGTGCGACTGGAATCCGCGTGCCGCCGCCCAACTGCCACGGACGACATCGACGGACGTGCGGTAGACCATCGAAATGAGCTCCGCATCCACCTCGTCCAGCTCGGCTGACGTTGTTCCCTGCCCGGCCAGCAACTGCTCGACCGCCGGCTGCAACTGGGCCAGCCTGTCCTGCAGTGCTGCCGTCGAGGTTGCGCCTGCGCGAAGGACCGATGCGAGCAGAAGTCCGCCGGTTCCCACCAGCATCGCGGGCAACTGCGGCAGGAGGCGCGCCATCTCTTCGCGACGCTGCGTGGCCAGCGCATCGTAGTAGCGCGCCATGGCATCTGTGTCGACGGTTCTCTGTGGGCGGGGAATCACCTGGTGCGCCCGTCGTTCGACTACCTCCAGAACGCATCGATGGTTCTGCATCATGAAGCCGAAGTTGTGCCGCTGGAAGGCGTCATCCGCCAGCAGCCGACACAGTTCGGGATCGTTGCCGCCCCACCAGGCCACCCCGTGCAGGCCCCGGGTAGCGAAGTACCAGTCGCGCAGCGCCTTCACCGAATCCAGGCCTTTGTCTTCAACCAGGTAACGCAGCAGTTCCGGACCGAGGGAAGCCAGCACTTCCAGCTTCCGCAGCTCTGCAAAATCAGCAGGCGCAATGGTCGAATGCAGGTACTGGAACGCGTCCAGGCTTCCCTGTGCAAGCATTCGTCCCACCCATTCGACCAGCACGTCGACGTCCATGCCCGCCGTGCGCCCGGCAAGGAGGGTCAACCACGCGTCCAGGCGATCGGCGTCACCGACGCGATAGCAGGCCTGGAACGCAACAACGTGGCCCGCTGCACCGAGATCATGGCGGACCAGCACCTGCAGGAACCGATCCAGCCGATCGGGCCGTCGCAGATACTGGCTGCAGGCACCCAACTGCGTGAAGTCCAGGCAATGAGGTGCTGCCAGCAAGAGATCGATGGCAGCCTCCACATCTTCGGCCTGGGCATCATCGCTCAGCTCGCCCAGCAACCGACAGCAGGTGGCAAGCGCATGGAGGCCTGCACCACGCGCGATCAGGTGATGGGCGATCCAGTCGGGCGGTGGAGCATGAAACCCCAGGTAGCCGCGCAGCGTGCGGATATCCGCAGGTGTGCGTGCGCCGGCTGCACCCAGCACCCAGGCCCACGTCTCCGTCCGGGTGCGCCACAACAGATGACGTGCAGAATCGAATACCTCGTGCACGGGCGCAACGCCGGCACCCGCCAGCAGTTTCAGAGTCGCGGCCAGACGCGCCGCATCAGATTCATCCAGGTCGACATCATGAAGGCGCGCAAGGTGCGGCCGTGCCACGCCCACGCTCATCAGCTGGCGCACAATGAACCGCACCGGCTCGCGCTGCCTTCGCCGCGGCCGCCAGCCCACGCTCCATGTCCTTTGCTCGGATTGCATCCACTGCAGCTCTTCCTTCTGCTGGATGATGCCCTCATCCACCATCCACCGCGCAAACCATCCAGGCGCTTCAGACCGTCCAGCACACCGGTCAAGGTCCGCCAGCCGACGGATGCCCAGGCGATGGGCAGCGATGAGCCAGCCAGCGTCGCGCAGCTGCAGCGCCCGCAGTTCTTCGCAGGACGTGGCTTCGAAGCGGCGCAGGGCGATGTCCAGGCTGCGGCCGTAGATGCGTGCTTCCGCATGCAGGAACAGCCGGGCGTGGAACTGGCGATGGATGTACTGGCGGCCCTCGAACGTACGGATCCGCGACAGTGCGTGTCGCACGTAACTGAGCACCCATGGGAACGGCATGAACACCCGCACCAGAAGCGGCCACCCGCGGCCCTTGCCGGGATGCAGCGCGATGTCCGCCGGAATCCCCAGCGCACGGCGCGCCATGTCTTCGTCGGCGACCACGGTCGGCTCCTGCCCGTGCAGCGCATCGGCTACTTCGATGCGGAAGGCGCGGATGCGGTTGCGTGTTGTTTCGGGCCGGTCATCCGTCCGCTCGTCGTCGATGTCGTCGTCGAACGCACCCGGGGATCGTCCCCGGCAACGCTCCAGCATCCGATCACGGTACGCCCGGTAGGCGGTCTGCCCACCGTCCTGCCTGGTTTCGTGCACAGCCTCCATCTGCCAGCCCTTGCCCCGCTCCCTGCGTCACCCCGACGACTACAGCGGATGATATCCATTCGGCCCGGTCCGCAATGGCAGGCAGGAGCGTCCGGCCAGACCGGAAACGAAAAACGCCCCCTTGCGGGAGCGTTCATTCTTGAATCTGGAGCGGGAAACGAGACTCGAACTCGCGACCTCAACCTTGGCAAGGTTGCGCTCTACCAACTGAGCTATTCCCGCAGATTCCGTTCGACCTGCGTCGAAGGAGCGCTATTGTGTCGAGATTGCAGCGATGCGTCAACAGAAATCTCATCGTCGATTCCCGTTTTCCGTTCAGGTTCGGATGACGCGGAAACCCCGGCAATCCAGGGCCGGCACGACATAAAAAAAGAGAGGCCAGAGGCCTCTCTTTCAGAATCTGGAGCGGGAAACGAGACTCGAACTCGCGACCTCAACCTTGGCAAGGTTGCGCTCTACCAACTGAGCTATTCCCGCTTGGGAGGCGAAATTCTACCCATTCTGGAAGGGGCGTCAAGGCCTTTTTTCAATTGCGCGCATCCAGCAACCAGCGCTTCGCAACCGGACGGGCATCCCTTCCGCCGCGGATCAACCGTTGCCCAGCTTCTTCTGTCGCGAGCGCTCGCGTGCGGCACGCTCGTCCTCGCGCAGGCTCGGCCAGGCCGCGTGCAGGTACTGCAGGCCGGACCACAGCGTCAGCACCGCCGCGATGGCCAGCGTCCAGTCACCGATGTGGAAGATCGGCCAGCCCATCCAGATGTCCTCGACCGCCACGCTGGGTGCCACCGAGTACAGCAGGCACAGCAGCGCGACCATCTGCGCCGTTGTCTTCACCTTGCCGATCATCGCCACCCGCACCTTGGCACGCTGGCCAAGCTCGGCCATCCATTCGCGCAATGCCGAGACCGCGATCTCGCGGCCAACGATGACGGCGGCCCAGAACGCCATCCACGGCGTCGGATGCCCCTGCACGATCAGGAACAGCGCCACCGCCACCATCAACTTGTCCGCCACCGGGTCGAGAAAGGCACCGAACGCCGATTCCAGCTGGTAGCGGCGGGCGATCCAGCCATCGAGCCAATCGGTGATCGCGGCCAGACCGAAGATCGCCGCGGAAGCGAAGTTGGTCCAGGTGTAGGGCAGGTAGAACACCAGCACCAGCACCGGGATCATCACGATCCGCAACAGTGTCAGCCAGGTGGGCAGGGTCAACTTCATGCTTGCGCGCTTCTCTCTCTAATCGGCCGCATCGGGCGTGGCCAACCCGTGCAGGTTAGCGTAGATACGGGCCGCGAGGGCATCATTGATGCCTTCCACCTTGGCGATCTCGGCTTCACCGGCTGCCTTCAGGCCGACCAGCCCACCGAAATGCTTCAGCAGGCTGGCGCGACGACGCGGGCCGATGCCCGGAATGTCTTCCAGCCGGCTGGTCATGCGCGCCTTCTGCCGGCGGCCGCGGTGACCGGTGATGGCGAAGCGGTGCGCCTCGTCGCGCACCTGCTGGATGAACTGCAGAGCGGGGTTGGCGGCACCGGGGCGCAGCTCGCGGCCGTCGGGCATGACCAGCGCCTCATGACCGGCGCGGCGCTCCACGCCCTTCGCCACGCCCACCAGCAATACGCCCTCCACGCCCAGGTCGGCCAGCGCCGCCTGCGCCTGCGCCAGCTGGCCGGCGCCACCGTCGATCAGCAGCACGTCGGGCAACACGCCCTGCTCTTCCACGGCGCGTCGGAAGCGGCGGTCGATGGCCTGACGCATGGCGGCATAGTCGTCGCCCGGTTCGATGCCGCTGATGTTGAAGCGGCGATACTGGGCACGCACCGGGCCGGCCGCATCGAACACTACGCAGGACGCCACGGTCGCCTCACCCAGCGTGTGGCTGATGTCGAAGCACTCCACGCGCTTGACCGGCTCGGCCAGGCCCAGCATTTCGCGCAGGGCTTCGCTGCGCACGTGCTGCGCGTTGCGGCTGTTGAGCTCGGTGGCCAGAGTCAGCTGCGCGTTGCGGCTGGCCAGCTCCACATAACCGGCGCGCTCGCCGCGCACGCTCCACTTCAGCTGCACCTTGCGCTCGGCCGAAGCAGACAGTGCGGCCATCAGCAGATCGGCATCCGGAATCTCGCGATCCAGCAGGATCTCGCGCGGTGGCTCGAACTCGATGTAGTACTGGGAGACGAACGCCGCCAGCACTTCCTGCGGGCTGTCCTCGCCATTGGTGCGGGGGAAGAACGGACGGGTGCCCAGGTTGCGCCCGTCGCGGAATGCCAGCAGCAGCACGCAGGCCTGCGAGCCCTGCATGGCCACGGCCAGCACGTCCAGGTCGGCGGCGCGGCCATCGACGTACTGGCGGGTCTGCATGCTGCGCAGCGACGAAATCAGGTCACGCAGGCGCGCGGCCTGCTCGAACTCCAGCGCTTCACTGGCGGCCTGCATCTGCTCACCCAGTTCACGGGTCAGCTCATCGCTCTTGCCTTCCAGGAACAGCGCCGCACGGCGCACCGACTCGGCATACTCGCCTGCCGGTACCAGCTCGACACACGGGGCACTGCAGCGGCCGATCTGGTACTGCAGGCACGGCCGTGAGCGGTTGCGGAACACGCTGTCCTCACAGCTGCGCAGCTTGAACAGCTTGTGCATCAGGTTCAGCGTCTCACGCACCGCGGTGACACCCGGATACGGCCCGAAATAGCGGCCGGGGATCGCCCGCGGCCCTCGGTGCAGGGCGATGCGCGGCCATTCCTCGCGGGTCAGCAGCACGTGCGGGTAGGTCTTGTCGTCGCGCAGGGAGACGTTGTAGCGCGGTGCCAGCGACTTGATCAGCTGGTTTTCCAGCAGCAGCGCCTCGGCTTCCGAGCGCGTGACGGTCACATCCATCCGCGTGATCTGCGAGATCATCGACATGATCCGCGCGTTCTTGGGGCTGCCATTGAAGTAGCTGCCCACGCGGTTGCGAAGCGCGCGTGCCTTGCCGACGTACAGCAGGGTGTCGTCGGCGGCGTACATGCGGTACACGCCGGGGGCGGTGCTGAGTTGGGCCGCGAAGGCCTTGCCGTCGAAGGCCGGGACGGGGACGTCGGTCATTCGCTGATCGGTACTTCGCTGAGTACGCCGCTGTCAGGGTCGAAACGCAGCACGGCGTGCGCGTCGGTCTCGGCGATCCACACCGCGCCCGCGCCCACAGCCAGGCCGGCCGGGCCATGCAGGCGCCGTGGCAACGGTTGCGTGGTCAGTTCGCCGCCCCCCAGGCGCAGCGTGCGCAGGCGACCGTTGCCGGTATCGGCAATCCACAGCAGCGGTGCGCCCGGACTCAACGCAATCGCCTGCGGGAACTGCAGGCTGGCCTGGGCTCGCGGCCCGTCGGCTTCGCCGAAGCGCCATGTGCCCTGCCCGAGCAGCGTCTGCACCAGATCCCCACGCAGCTGCAGCGCGCGGATCGAAGACCCCAGCGCGTCGGCCACGTACAGGACCTGCTGTACCACGGCAAGCGCGGTGGGTTGCGCGAAGGCGGCCAGATGCCCACTGCCGTCGCGCTCGTCGATCGCGCCACTGCCGGCGCGCCATTGCAGGCTGCGCTGGCCGAGGTGGTAGCTCCAGATCCGGTTGTCACCCGCCATGGCGATATGCAGTTGGTTGTCGGCGATGGCGAGGCCGACCGGATGATCCAGCGGTACCTGCCGCGGCTGGGCGACAGGCCCTTCCACCGGCGCGCCCGGGCGCCCATTGCCGCACAGGGTGTCGACCAGACCGGTCAACAGGTTGATCCGGCGGATGGCGTGGTTGCCGGTGTCAGCGACATACAGGGCGTCGCGCTCGAGCACCAGTGCCTGCGGCCTGTGGAAGGCGGCCTCGGCCAGATTGCCATCCATGAAATCTGCGGTACCCAGCCCGAACTGGCGAAGCACGCGGCCGCCATGGCTGCATTCGAGAATGCGGTGATGGCCGCTGTCAGCGATGTACAGGCGCTCGGTGCTGACCGCCAGGCCCAGCGGAAAGCGCAACGCGTGCCGCGGCTCGGGGTGCAGCTCGTTGCCACCGCGCGGCGGGGCCGAGGGTGCACCCTCGCACAGGGCGTTCAGCGCGCGCTCGAGGTCACCCGCTGCGCCCTGCCCGACCAGCCGCTGCCGCTCGCGTCCCTGCGCATCGAGAAGGATCAGGGTCGGCCACGCGGTGACGCCGAAACGGCGCCAGCCGTCCCAATCCGCGTCCAGCAGTACCGGGGCGGTCAGGCCCTGGCGGCGCAGCAGTTTCAACGCGGCATCGGCATCGCGCTCGAAGTCGAAGCGCGGCACCTGCAGCACCAGCGGCTGCAGCTTGCCCGGATGGCGCGACAGCCATTGGCCGAACTCGGCCAGGCGTTGTGCGCTCCAGGCAGAGGCAGCGTTGACGAACAGCAGCGCGACCGGCCGGCCGCGCAGTTCCGCCAGGGTGCAGGGGGTGGCATTGAGCCAGGTGGCGAACTCGGGCAGGTCCGGGACAGGCTGGGCGTTCATGCCCTGATTATGCCGGAGTCGACGTCATGCAACAGTCGTGCCACCGCACGTTCTGCTGCCTGGTCAACCAGGGTCCAGACCTGCTCGAAATGATCGCTGCCGCCGGTATACGGATCCGGAATGGCGGCCGCGCCCTGCCCGCCTGACCATGGCAGGTACAGGGCCAGGCGCTGGCGCTCCTGCGCGGTGGCCAACCGCCCGGCATCGCGCAGGTTGGCCTCATCGGCGCAGAGAATCCAGTCGAAGCGCTGGAAGTCATCGGCGCGCAGCTGGCGGGCACGCAGCCCGCTGATGTCGACGCCATGGCCGGCTGCGCAGGCGATCGCCCGCCGGTCCGGCGGCTCGCCCACATGCCAGTCGCCGGTGCCGGCCGAATCGACCTGCACATGGCCGGCCAACGGGGATGCCTCCAGGCGCGCGCGCAAGGCCCCCTCGGCCATCGGCGAGCGGCAGATGTTGCCCAGGCAGACGACCAGCAGCTTCATCGCGGGGTCATGGCCCGCAGCACCGCCTCGGCCCGCTCCAGGTCCTCCGGGGTGTCGATGCCGGGCGGAAACGCTTCAGGCGAGATCGCGACGCTGATCGGGAAGCCCGCTTCCAGCACGCGCAGCTGCTCCAGCGCTTCGATCTGCTCCAGCCGGCCCGGCGGCATCGCCGCGACCTGCTGGAGGAATCCGGCGCGGTAACCGTAGATGCCGATGTGACGAAGCCACTGGTGGCCTTCAGGCAGGGCCTCGCGGCTGCGTGCGAAGCCGTCCCGGTGCCAGGCGATCGGGGCGCGGCTGAAGTACAGCGCCTCGTTGCGCACGTTGCGCACCAGCTTGACCACGTTCGGATCGAACAAGGTCTCGGCGTCCTCGACGGTCGTAGCCAGGGTCGACATCGGCGCGGCGCCATCGACCAGCGCCTCGGCCACGGCGCGGATGCCGGCAGCCGGCGCGAACGGCTCATCGCCCTGCAGGTTCACCACCACGGTGTCGTCGTCCCAACCGGCGATGCGTGCACACTCGGCCAGGCGATCCGTGCCGGACGCATGCGATGCGGAAGTCATCGCCACCTTCACTTCGCCCAGGCCGGCCAGTGCGTCGGCGATCCGCTGATCGTCGGTGGCCACCCATACCTCGCGCGCGCCAGCCAGCAGCGCACGGCGCGCCACGTGCAGCACCAGCGGCTCGCCGCCGAGCAGGCGCAGCGGCTTGCCCGGCAGCCGCGAGGCGGCATAGCGGGCGGGGATGGCAACGACGAATTCAGTCATGAGGGCGGTACTCGGCAGGCTCGTTACAACGGGAATGTGGCCAGCGGCGCCTGATTGCAAGCGTCGCCCGGCCCCTCAGTTCGGTCGCAGCTTGTCCAGGCGATCGGTCAGCGCCACCCAGAAAGCGGCAGGCAGTTCGGCACGCAACGGCACGGCGTAGTGCCAGTCGTTGCCGAACGCGCGGCACTTCACCGCGTCCTTCTCGGTCATCAACACCGGCAGCTGGCTGCCAAAGGACAGTTCCTGCGGCTGGTAGGCGTGGTGATCGGCGAAGGCATGCGGCACCACGCCGATGCCGCGCGCGCGCAGCATGTCGAAGAAGCGTTGTGGATGGGCGATGCCCGCCACGGCATGCACGCGCTGGCCCTTGAAGTAGCCCAGCGGGCGCGCACGGCCCCCCGCGAGAGGCTGTGCAGTGTCGATATGCAGGGCCATCGGCCATTGACCGAATCCGCAGGCCTGCGCCGCGCCGTCCTCATCCGTCTGGCCCAGGTTGACCACGCGGAAATCGCACTCGGCAGCGCGGCTGACCGGCTCGCGCAACGGGCCGGCCGGGATCATCCGGCCGTTGCCGTAGCGGCGCTGCGCATCCACCACTTCGATTTCGATGTCACGCGCCAGCCGGTAGTGCTGCAGGCCGTCGTCGCAGACGATCACATCGCAACCGGCCTCGATCAGCGCACGGCCCGCCGCCACCCGATCGCGATCGACGCGCACCGGCACGCCGGTCTTCCAGGCAATCAGCACCGGCTCATCGCCGCCGGTTGCAACCGGCGTATCGGCCTTTACCCACTGCGGCTTGTCGGCATTCTCGCGGCCATAACCACGGCTCGCTACGCCTGGCGTCCAGCCGGCCGCGCGCAGCCGCTCGACCAGGGCGATGGTCAACGGCGTCTTGCCGGTGCCGCCAGCGGTGATGTTGCCGACCACGATGACCGGCACCGGCAACGTGTGGCGCTTGCGCCAACCGCGCTGGTACAGGCGTCGCCGCAGCGCGGTGACGCCGGCGTACAACGGAGCCAGCAGGCGCATGGGCCATGGAACCGAACTGCCGTCATACCAGTACGGCGGGGTCTGGGTACCCTTGCCTGCCATCAGTCCTGCCTTTCGCGGAACTGCATGCTGTGCAGGTGCTGGTACAGGCCACCCATGGCAAGCAGCTCATGGTGGGTGCCACGTTCGACGATGCGGCCGTGATCCATCACCAGCACCTGGTCGGCGTGCTCGATGGTGGACAGGCGATGGGCGATCACCAGCGTGGTGCGCTCGGGCATCAGTCGCTGCAGCGCGTCCTGCACCAGCCGTTCGGATTCATTGTCCAGCGCCGCGGTGGCTTCATCCAGGATCAGGATCGGCGCATCACGCAGGATCGCGCGGGCGATCGCCAGGCGCTGGCGCTGGCCACCGGACAGCAGCGCACCGTTCTCGCCCACCGGCGTCTGCAGCTGCTGTGGCATGCGTGCGATGAATTCCCAGGCATTGGCCGCTTCGGCTGCGGCACGGATCTGCTCGTCGGTCGCATCCATGCCATAGGCGATGTTGGCAGCGATGGTGTCGTCGAACAGCATGACCTTCTGCCCGACGATCGCCACCTGCCGGCGCAGGTCCGCCAGCGGATAGTCGTCCAGGGGTACGCCGTCCAGCCGGATGACGCCGCCATTGGGTTCGTAGAACCGTGGCACCAGCCGGATCAGGCTGGTCTTGCCGCTGCCGGAGCGACCGACGATGGCGGTGACCGTTCCGGGCCTGGCAACGAAACTGATGTCATCCAGGGCGATGCCGCTGTCTTCGCGATAACGCAGCATGACGTGCTCGAACGACAGCTCGCCGCGTACGCGCTGCACGACATGCGTGCCGTCGTCGCGCTCGACCGGCATGTCGATGATGCCGAACAGGCGCTCGGCCGCCGCGACGCCACGCGAAATCGAGGTCTGCACGCTGGTCAGGCGCCGCAGCGAAGGGATGATCGCCATCATCGAGGTCATCAGGCCCATGAACTGGCCCGCATTGAGCTTGCCGGCCAGTGCTTCGCGGGTGGACACCCAGACGATCACCGCCAGGGCCAGTGCTGCGAGGAACTGGACCACGCTGGACGCGGCGGCACGCGTCACTTCGACTTTCATGTTCAGCGCCAGCATGCGGTTGGCCAGGCGCGAGTAACGGGCGATCTCATGCGCCTGCGTGCCATGCACCTTCACTTCCTGCTGCGCGGCGAGCGACTGTTCCGCCGTCTGCGCCATCGTGCCCATGCCGTCCTGGATGCCGCGGCTGATGCGGCGGTAGCGCTTGCCGACATAGGACACGATGCCGCCGATCAGCGGTACCACCAGCAGCATCGCCAGGGTCACCTTCACGCTCATCTGCAGCATCACCACCAGCATGGCGATGATGGTCAGGGTGTCGGCAACCACCGTCTTCAGCGCGTCGGCGCTGGCCTGGGTGACCTGCTCGGTGTCGAAGTTGAGGCGGCTGACCATCACCGGCGTCGCCTCGTTGTCGAAGTGCGAAGACGGCAGGTGCAGGTACTTCTGCAGAACCTGCTCGCGCAGGTCGCGGACCACGCTGCGCCCTGTCTTGGCCAGCGTGTAGTCGCTGACCCAGGTGGCCAGGCTGCGCATCAGGAACAGGCCCAGGATGGTCAGCGGCAGGATCACCGCCATGCGCGGCTCCGGGTTGACGAAGCCCCGGTTGACCAGCGGCTCCATCAGCTTGGTGAAGTGATAGCCGGCCAGTGCTTCGACCACCATCGCGATGACCGCAGCCACCATGAACACCCAATAGGCCCGGGTATAGCCCAGCAGGCGTTTGTAGATCGGCCACACCGGCGCGTGTTTGGAACTCATGGACGCACCTCTGGCGCAGTGGCGATTGCAATACGGCGGAAACCGAGCTGACCGAGCGCATCCTGCGCGGTCACGACGGCCTGGTAGGGAGTGCGCGCGTCGGCACGCAGCAGCACGGTCTGTTCGCGATCACTGCCCGCCACAGCGGCAATGGTCTGCTTGACCGACTCGACGTCGCTGCGCAGCACTTCCTGGTCATTGATGAAATAGCGGCCGTCGGCGTTGATCAGCACGCTCAACGAACGCGGCGGTTCGTCGGTGTGCTGCTGGCTGGCGGTGGGCAGCTGCACCTGCAGCGTCGAACGTGCATCGAAGGTGGTGGTGACCACGAAGAAGATGATCAGCACCAGGATGACATCGATCAGCGGTACCAGATCGATATGCGGCTCATCCTGGGATCGGTCGTTGCCGATACGCATCGATCAGGCCTTCGCCGGGGCGGGCGCAGCGGCACGTGCAGCCGATGCCGGTGCGGGCGCCATCACGCCGGGGCGGCCATCGAGCGTATCCAGCAACGCGCTGGCTTCCTGTTCCATCTCCACCACGTAGCCGTGGATCCGGCCCTTGAAATAGCGATGGAACATCAGCGCGGGAATCGCCACGATCATGCCGGTAGCCGTGCAGACCAGGGCCTTGCCGATGCCACCGGCCAACTGGTTCACATCGCCCACGCCGTGGTCGAGGATGCCCAGGAACATCTGGATCATGCCGATCACCGTGCCGAGCAGGCCCAGCAGCGGGCCGGCCGAGGCAATGGTGCCGAGCGCGTTGAGGAACCGCTCCATGCGGTGCACCAGGTGGCGGCCGGTGTCCTCGATGCGCTCGCGGATCTGGTCGCGCGGACGATTGCGTGCTTCCAACGCGGCGGCCAGCAGCGCTCCCAGCGGCGAGTTGGCACGCAGCGTCTGCAGATGGGCAGGGTCGAGCTTGCCGCGCGCAGCCCAGTTGCGCACCTCCTGGCCCAGCCCCGGTGGCAGCACTTCAGCGCGCCGCAGGGACCAGAAACGCTCCAGGACGATTGCCAAAGCCAGTACGCCCAACAGCAGCAGCGGCACCATCGGCCAGCCACCGGCCTTGACCAGTTCCCACACGTTTCAACCCTCCGGCCCAGCGGCCGCCTGTTCGATCGGCGATAGGATAGCAGCCGACCGCGCCCGCCCAGCGGCATCCCACCACCGGGCCGCGTGGATGCGCTGTTCACGCAGCTGCAGGCCTTGTGCGCCAAGCCATATGCGGATCGCGCCGGATTCGGCCGTGGCCAGCACTTCGGCGCCCACGGCGCGCCAGCGCTGCACCACGTCACGTTTCGGGTGGCCAAAACGGTTCTGGTGCCCGGCCGAGACCACGGCCAGCCGGGGAGCCACCGCCGCCACCCAGGCCGGATCCGAACTGCCCCCGCTGCCATGGTGCGGCACCAGCACCACGTCCGCGCGCAGCTCGCCGGGCGCCCGCTCAACCAGGCGCCGTTCGGTCGCCGCGCCGATGTCGCCGGCCAGAAGGATCACGCCCTGGGCGCTGGCGATGCGCAGCACGCAGCTGTCCTCGTTGCCGGCCGTCGGCCCGTCCGGCCCGGGATGCAGCACCTCGAAGTCCACCCCGTCCCACCGCCAGCGAACGCCACGATGGCAGCTGCCGGCATCGTCGAGGCTGCTGCCTGGGGGTGCCAGCAGCTCCAGGTGCGGCAGCTGCCGGCGCAGCCGCGACAGTGCGCCGGCATGATCCAGATGATCGTGACTGAGCACCACGCGGCCGGGCGGCACCTGACCCAGCGCGCGTACGGCTGGCAGCAGGACCCGTTCGTCGCCATCGCCACCGATCGCCGGGCCGACGTCGTACCACAAGGCATGCCGTGCCGTGCGCACCAGCACCGCCGTGCCCTGCCCGACGTCATGCACCAGCAGCTGCACCTCCCCGGCAACCGGTACGTCACGTGACGGCCATGACAGCGGCAGGCACAGCAGCGCACCGGCCAGCACGCCGCCGGCCCCGCGCGGCAGCAACCACCAGAACAGGCCCACCAACGCCGCCGGCACGGTCCACGCCGGAGCCTCGGCCAGCCACCACATCGCCTGCGGGTGCTCTGCCAGCGGCTGCAGGGCCTGCCAGCTGAGGTCGAACAGCCAAGACGCTGCGCGCCAGGGCCATCGTCCCGCCCCGCTGTACAGGGCATCCAGGCCGGTGCCAAGCAGTGCCAGAGGCACCACCAGCAGGCTCCACCACGGGATGACCGGCAGATTGACCAGAGGCCCCAGGCGCGCGGCGCCTCCGAACAGGGCCACGCACAGCGGCAGGAGGCCGAGACTGGCCACACCCTGGGCCGCGAAGAAGGCCCGTAGGCGGCTCCCCACACCGTCGGTGCTTGCTGTCGGCAGGCACCACAGCAGCCAGAGCACGCCACCGAAGCTGAGCCAGAAGCCGGCCGACAGCACGGACAGTGGTGCTGGCAACAGCAGCGCCAGGGCCGCCAGTGACACGGCCTGGACCACGTCGGGAGGTCGTCGCCCCCCGCGTGCGAGGGCGATCAGCCCGATCATCAACGCCGTGCGTACGGTCGGCAGTTCCGCGCCGGCCACCAGGGCGTAGCCGGCCGCTGCCAGCGCGGCGGCACACGCGGCGGCCTGCGGACGCGGCCAACGACGGGCCAGCGACGGCAACGGCCACCACACTGCGGTGCACAGCAGTGCCGCGCAGCCCCCCACCAGGCCCACGTGGAAACCCGAGATGGCGATCAGGTGGATCAGCCCCAGCGCACGCAGCTGATTCCAATCGGTGTCGGATAGCCACCGCGTATCGCCCAGCGCGAGCGCGCGGATGAAGCGCGATGCAGGGCCGGGAACCTGCATTGCGATCGCGTCGCTGCTGCGCTCGCGCCAGGCCAGCAGCCCGTCCGGCGCCTGCAGTTCACGCGCACTGCCCGCTGCACGCACCGTGCCGTGACCGGCAATGCCTGCCAGCACGGCATGACGCTCGGCGTCGAAGCCGCCAGGATTGATCCGCGAGCGTGGCGCCCGCAGCCGCAAGGGCAACCGCCACTGCGCCCCCGCGCGGACCTGATGACGGCCTCCACCCTCAACGCGCGTGCGGGCTCCGGGCCATGGATCGCTCCAGGTGATCTGCAGGCGCTTGCCCGCCAGTGCGGGATGCCCCGATGCATCGCTGACCTGCAGGACGAAACGGGTATGGCCGCCCGCCGTTACCGGCAGATCGACGACGCGCCCGCTGACCACGGCATCGCGGGCCGGCATGGCCGGGGGCAGTTGCTGCTGCAGCGTCCATTGGCCATGCAGGGCCGCCCACGCTGCGCCGAACAGCAGCGCGGCAGCCACGCGGCCACGCCACGGCAGCGCCCACCCCAGGCCGGCCACGGTGCTGGCCAGCGCGCAGCTCCAGAGCGGTGGCAACGCCGGCAGCAGCACGCACGCCAGGGCGCCGCAGACGAAAGCGGCAGCGCAGACCCCGCCAATGGGAGCGGGCAAAGGAGTATCGGCGGCCATGGCATCAGCCTGGCGCCTGCGGCCCCTCCCCTCCTATCAGGCAACGACCCGCGCAGGCGTCAGCGCCGCACGCTGCCACGATGGAAATTGACCCGGAAGCTGGCGCCGCCGCCGACGGCTTCACCCACACTGACCGAGCCACCGTGATGCTGGACGATCTCCTTGACCAGGTGCAGGCCCAACCCGCTGCCGCTGCCCGCCGCACGCAGTCGATGGAAAGGCTCGAAGATCGCCTCGCGGTCGCCGACCGGCACGCCCGCGCCCTGGTCGCTGACTTCCAGCAGACCGGTCCGGTCAAGACGTACGCAGATCGTGCCACGCCCGCCGCCATGGACGATGGCGTTGTGCACGAGATTGGCGATGACCCGCCCCAGCGCCAGGCTGTCGCCGTGGATCCACACCGGCGTCTCCGGTGCGTCCACCTCGAAACCGTAGCCGGCGCCCACCACCAGCGGAGCCAGTTCGGCCGCCGCTTCGCGCACCACCAGGGCCAGGTCCAACCGTTGCATCGCACTGGTGTTGCGATCCAGCCGCTGCAGATCCAGCAGGTGCTCGGCCACGTTGCCCAGGCGCGCAACGTCTGTCAGCAACTGCGATTTCAACTCGCCCTGCGGCAGCTGCGACAGGCGCGCCTGCACCACGGCAATCGGCACGCGCAGCTCATGCGCGGCATCAGCAAGGAACTTGTCGCGCGCCGCATAGCCCTGCTGCACCTTGTCGATGGCATCGTTGAACGCCTCCACCAGCGGTGCGATCTCGGTCGAGACCAGCTGCGCGTCCAGCCGCGCGCCCGGCTGGCCGATGTCCAGTTCCTTGGCCTGCTGCGCGGAGCGTCGGACACCGCGCATCGCGCGATGGATCACGGTCGGCATCACCAGCAGGGTGACCACGATCAGCGGCAGGAAGAACCACAGGCCAATCAGGCGCAGCACCATCAGCGCGCCATCCAGCAGGCCGCCCTTCGGTGCGCCGCCCACCATCACCGTGATGCGCCGCCCATCCTCGTTGCGGATCATCACCCGCGCCACGTCCAGATAGGGCGGCACCAGTGAACCCAGTTCGGTGGCTCCCAGCGTCGGCAGCCGCGCCAGCAGTGGCGCGTGGATCGCGGGTACCTTGCCACGCTCGAGCCAGGCTCCCCGGTCATCGACGGCGGCGAACCACAGGTTGCCACCGGCGCGCGCATCCAGCTTCTGCCAGCGCGCCTCGTCCAGCGCCAGGCGCCCATCCTGGCTGTGTACGGCCTTGGCCACCGCCTCGGCGGTGAACATGTCCATGCCCCAGGAGTCCTTGTCACCCCAGGTGAGGATCAGTGCGACCACGGCGAACAGCACGGTGAACGCCTGCGCCAGGAACAGCCGCCAGGCCAGGCCGAGGGTGATCGATCGGATCGGTCGCGCCATGTCAGGCCTCCGCCAGCAGGTAGCCGACGCCGCGGATGACATGGATCTCCACGCCAGCGCCGGCCTGCTGCAGCGCCTTGCGCAGTTTGGAGATGTGCGCATCCAGCGCGTTGGACTGGATCTCGTCATCGAAACCGTAGACCGCCGCCTCCAATGCGCTGCGCGTGACCGTGCGCCCTTGCCGCATCGCCAGCGCCTGCAGTACCAGCACCTGGCGGCGCGGCAGGGCCAGCGTCTGGCCCTGCACCTGCGCCTGCAGCGATTCGAAGTCGAACTCCAGCTGCCCGAGCCGCAGGCTGGGGGTGACCATCGCCGATGGCCGACGCGATACCGCGCGGATGCGTGCCATCAGTTCTTCGATCGCCACCGGCTTGACCAGATAGTCATCGGCGCCGACATCCAGGCCCTCGACCTTGTCCGACAGCGTGCCCTTGGCGGTCAGCATGATCACCGCCAGATTCGGTCGCAACGTGCGTGCGGTAGCGACGAAGGTGGCGCCATCGCCGTCCGGCAGCTGGCGGTCGAGCAGCATCAGCTGGTGCACCGGTTCGCGCAACGCGATGGCGGCTTCGGCGAGGCTGCCGACCACGTCGGCGACCACGCCCTGCCGCTCCAGCCCGGACTGCAGGGCCCGCGAGAGGTCGGGGTCATCTTCGACCAGAAGAATGCGCATGGAGGTCTCTGCTGCGGGAAACGGTTCGGATCATTGTGCCAGCCAGGGCCCCATCGCGCTCCGCGTGCATCGACGCAATGTTGCGACAATGTTGACACCGCAGCATGCAGCCTCATCCCCTGCGAAGCTGTCGATCGATGCCCTTGTCGCCCCCTGCCCTGCTGCGCCCGATGTTGTTCTCCGCCGTGCTGTCGATGCCACTGCTGGCCCAGGCGGCGGAGCAGACACCGGGCGTGAAAGCCGGGATCACGGTCGGCGCGACATCGGGTGCTTATGCGCACTACGACGTCAAGCCATTGGTCGTTCCCGCCCTGTCTTGGCAGGGCGAGCGCTTCTTCGCCAGCCCCGGCTCGCTGGGCATGTACCTGTACAAGGGCCAGGGCCTGCGCCTGTCGGCGGCGCTCACGCCCTACACGCTGCGCTTCAAGACCGATGACGTCAACGATCCACAGCTGCGCCGCCTGCACAGCCGGCAGATGTCGGCGATGGGAGGCATCAATGCCGAGTACAGCGCCGACTGGGGCATCGTCGAAGCCAGTGTGATGCGCGAGATCAGCGGCCATGGTGGCGGCCTGGAATCAAGCCTGTACTACAGCTATCCGCTGCAGGCCGGTCGTTTCACCTGGGTGCCGAGGGCCGGAGTGGTGCACTCCAGTGCGCGCCTGCTCGATTACTACTACGGCATCAGCGACGAGGAAGCACTGCGTTCGGGCCTGGCCGCCTACAGCCCCGGCAGCGCGACCTCGCCGAGCGTGCAGATCGCGGTCAGCACGCCACTCGGCAGCAGATGGCGCGCAACCGGCGTGGTGGCCAACCAATGGTTCGGCGATGCGGTCAAGGACAGCCCGATGGCGCGCCGTGGCAGCCAGACATCCGCCTTCATTTCCCTGATGCGTTCGTTCTGACCCAGCGCTCCCCGGACGAGGAATCCCCATGGCCTCCCCCAGCCCCGCAACCGATGCGCACGCGATCCTGCGCGCCCCCGATCTGGACAGCGCCGAACGCGCCTATCTCGGCCTTCTGCCGGACCTGGACCACGTCGATGCGCTGACCCGTCGTGCGGTGGGCTTGTCGAAGGTGGCCGACGCGGCACGCGGCTACGCCCTGTCGATGACCCTGATCGGCCTTCGCCTGCAGGAACTGGAGATGGGTGAGCCCTGCACGAGGGAGCACCGGCAGGCGACACTGCGCAGCCTGCGCCAGGCCTTCAGCGCCTGACCTGGACCCAGAGCGGCACCCGTACGCAGCCGATGCGGGCCACACGTGTTCGAGTGCGCGGCCCGCGAGCACGCAGGTGCGCAATCAGCGGCAGGTCGTCCCGGCCAGCACGGCACACAGGATGGCCACCCAGACCACGGCCTTGAACGTGCCCGCCAGCATGTTGCCGCCGAACAACAGTTCGAGCAGCGGGTTGGGCCTGGAAACGGGAACGTGGTCGCTCATGCAGCTGCTCCTTGAGACGGCCGCGATTGCGCGGTCGCCACTACTCTACGCCTGCCCTGTCCGGATTCATCGGCGCCTGGCTGTGTTTGGCGGCTCAATCCCGGTGTTCGTCGCAGGCCGGCTGTGGTCCCGGCGGCGAAGTGCCAGTCTGCGTGCACTTTCCCGCTGGAGCACCGTGCCATGCCGATGCTTGCCCTGTTGCTGCTGTGCGCTGGCGCGTTCGGTCACGCCACCGGTGCCGACGAGCCCGTGCTGGCCGATCTGCCCCTGCAGTCCGGATCATCGACGAGGGTGGCGCAGCCCGCCATGCAGCGCGAACTGCAACCTGCCAGCCTGCGGCTTTTCCACCTGCGGCAGGATCGACTGCTGCGGGTGGGACAACAGTGCCTGTCGCAGGAACAGGCCGATGGCCATCGCGAAATCATCGGCGAGGCACGCATGATCCAGCTCTGGGAGCGTATCGATGGGCAGTGGCGGATACGGCGGACGCTCGTCATTGACCACCGGGCCACGCGGATGTGACATCACGCGGCCATCGCATGCGGACATGAAAAAAGCCGGCGATGGCCGGCTTTTCGTATTACCACCGCTGCACCGGCAGGGCCGGGAGCCAGGTGGTGGGCGGTACAGGGTTCGAACCTGTGACCCCTACCATGTCAAGGTAGTGCTCTACCGCTGAGCTAACCGCCCGTCGTGTTCCTGCAGCCCGCCAGCGGGCCTCTTTACGTAAAAACCCGGCGCCAGGGCCGGGCTTTCAATTCACGACCGCCCTCCTTCGAGAACGTCGTGGTGGGCGGTACAGGGTTCGAACCTGTGACCCCTACCATGTCAAGGTAGTGCTCTACCGCTGAGCTAACCGCCCGTTTTGGGTCTGAACGTCCGCGAATGCGTCGGTGCAGGCCGCGTATATTACGGATGCCGGCCCGGAAGCGCAACACTTTTGTGAAGAAGCGCAGCACTGTCGCGTTCAGCCCAGGCTGGCCTCCTTCAGCTGTCGGATCTGGTCGCGGACGCGGGCCGCGTCCTCGAATTCCAGGTCCTTGGCGTGCTGGTACATCTGCTGTTCCAGCGCCTTGAGACGCGCCGCCAGCTGCGCCGGTCCGAGCGCGCGGTAGTCCGCCACATCCTCGGCCACTCCAGGCCTGCCCTTGCCTTTTCCCTTGCGCGACTCCTTCTCGGCCGCTTCGGATCGGGCACCTTCCAGTACGTCGGTGATCGGACGTGCGACCGAGCGCGGAATGATGCCGTGCTCTTCGTTGTACTCGACCTGCTTGGCGCGTCGGCGGTCGGTCTCATCGATCGCGGCCTGCATCGAACGGGTCACCTTGTCGGCGTACAGGATGGCCTTGCCGCGCACATTGCGGGCCGCACGGCCGATGGTCTGGATCAGCGAACCGGTGGAGCGCAGGAAACCCTCCTTGTCCGCATCCAGGATCGCCACCAGCGACACCTCGGGCATGTCCAAGCCCTCGCGCAGCAGGTTGATGCCGACCAGCACGTCGAACTTGCCCAGGCGCAGGTCACGGATGATCTCCACGCGCTCGACGGTGTCCACGTCCGAGTGCAGGTAGCGCACGCGGATGCCATGCTCGGTGAGGTACTCGGTCAGGTTCTCGGCCATGCGCTTGGTCAGCGTGGTGACCAGCACGCGGTCACCGGCCTTGATGCGCTCGTTGGCCTCGCTCATCAGATCGTCGACCTGGGTAGCGACCGGGCGGATTTCCACCATCGGGTCGATCAGGCCGGTCGGCCGCACCACCAGCTCGGTCACTTCGTCGCCCGACTCACGCATTTCATACGGGCCCGGCGTGGCCGACACGTAGATGCTGCGCGGCGAGCGCGCCTCCCACTCCTCGAAACGCAGCGGGCGGTTGTCCAGCGCCGAGGGCAGGCGGAAGCCGAATTCGACCAGGGTTTCCTTGCGTGACCGGTCACCCTTGAACATCGCGCCGATCTGCGGAATGGTCACGTGCGACTCGTCGATCACCAGCAGCGCGTCGGCCGGCAGGTAATCGAACAGGGTCGGCGGTGGTTCGCCGGGGCCCTTGCCGGTGAGATGCCGCGAGTAGTTCTCGATGCCGTTGCAGTAGCCGACCTCGGCCATCATCTCCAGATCGAACTGGGTGCGCTGGGCAAGGCGCTGCGCCTCGACCAGCTTGTTCTGTGCGTAGAGCTGCTCAAGCCGCTCCTTCAGTTCCACCTTGATGGTCTCGATCGCCGCGAGCACGCGTTCGCGGGTCGTCGCATAGTGGGTCTTCGGGTAGACGGTGAAGCGCATCAGATTGCGCAGGGTTTCGCCGGTGAGCGGATCGAACATCGTGATCTTCTCGACCTCGCCATCGAACAGCTCGATGCGCAGCGCCTCGCTGTCCGACTCCGCCGGGAACACGTCGATCACCTCGCCGCGCACGCGGAAGGTGCCGCGCTGCAGCTCGTATTCGTTGCGGGTGTACTGCAGCTGCGTCAGATGATTGATCAGGTCGCGCTGGTCGATGCGTTCGCCCTTGGACAGGATCAGGCGCAGCGACAGGTAATCCTCGGGCGCACCCAGGCCGTAGATGGCCGACACGGTGGCCACCACGATCGCATCGGGCCGCGACAGCAACGTTTTGGTCGCCGCCAGCCGCATCTGCTCGATGTGCTCGTTGATCGAACTGTCCTTCTCGATGAAGGTGTCCGACGACGGCACATAGGCTTCCGGCTGGTAGTAGTCGTAGTAGCTGACGAAGTACTCCACCGCGTTGTGCGGGAAGAACGCCTTGAATTCGCCGTACAGCTGTGCGGCCAGCGTCTTGTTCGGCGCCATGATCAGCGTCGGCTTCTGGATCTGCTGGATGACATTGGCGATGGTGTAGGTCTTGCCCGAGCCGGTCACACCCAGCAGCGTCTGCTTGGCGATGCCGGACTCGAAATTGCTGGTCAGCTTCGCGATGGCGTTCGGCTGGTCGCCCGCCGGTGAATACGGCGAGACGAGTTCAAAACTGTCGCTCATGATGTTGCCAGATCCCGGGAAGGCCCAGTATACGGGGCATGCGGTGACGGCCGGCTGAGGGGAAGCCGGACACCCCGATGCGCCAACCTCCAATGGAGGCCGGGCGGCGGGGCCGGCAGGCTGGGGGCATGCTCCAGACCCTCTGCAACCACCCCGCGCGAAAGGCCCGGGGGCTCCACCTGCCTGAAGTGCTGGTGGTCCTGATGATCCTGTCCGTACTGCTGGCTGTAGCCTGGCGCCCCTGGCAGCGCGCGGTGCGCCAGCTGCAGGCCGAATCCCTGCGTGCCCAGCTGGTCGGCAGCCTGTCGCTGGCGCGCAGCACCGCCATCACCGAGGGACGCCCGGTCACCGTGTGCGGATCCGGCGACGGTAGCCGCTGCGACAACAGCTGGAGCCAGGGCTGGCGCGTTCAGGTTGAGCCACGGGTCGCCAGCGGGGGAATGACCACCCTGCTGCACACGCTGGAGAACCGCTATCGGCATGTGGAACTGAGAGCGAGCGACCATCGCGCCCACATCCGGTTCCGTGCTGACGGGCGCAACGCCGGCACCAACCAGTCCATCGTGCTGTGCGTGCAGGGCCTGGAACACAGCCGCGTGATCATCAACATCCCCGGACGGATCCGGAGCCTGCGCCCACGCGTGCCTACGCCCTGCTGATCCGGCCCGGCACGCCCCAACGAAAAAAGCCGCGATTGCTCGCGGCTTTCTCGAAACTGGCGCCCGAAGTTGGACTCGAACCAACGACCCCCTGATTAACAGTCAAGTGCTCTAACCGGCTGAGCTATTCGGGCGGGGTGCGCATTCTAGCCAATTCCAGAAGCGGGGTGCAAGCCCCTTCCACATTCGCCGCTGCCGTCTACCAGCACTCCGGGTTGGTCTTGCTGTCCGGCGTCTTGCGGCCCGCCTGATCGAGTTTCAGCGTGCCGCACGCGTCCTTGTCCTGGCCGGTTTCCGGAACCGCCTGCAGGGTATAGGTCCCGGCGGTCGCCTTGCCGTCGAACGATATGGCATAGCGGGCCGAACCCTGCCGCGGCGACTGGCTGAACGGCAGCGAGAAGCCGTCGTAGCTGTTCTGCACGGTGTGATGCCGCTCGAGCAGCTGCGCGATCTCGACCAGATCGGCCTTGGCCATCGCGCGGTGCGTCTTCAGCACATGTCGCTGATAGGAAGGCAACGCCACGGCCGCGAGCACCGCGATGACGGCAACGGTGATCATCAGTTCGATCAGGGTGAAGCCCGTTACCTGCTGTTGTCTGCTGGATGCGCGCATGGCAGCTCCCGTATTCCTGGTAATCATCGGATCTGGCGCCACGACTGGCGACCACAGGCACGCTGGCCATACGCGGTATCCGCGCCCGGCGTGTTCAGGGCCACGATGCAGCGGTCCAGCGATCCATCGACCGTGCACTTCGCATCGCTGGGATCGCAGCCCTTCAGGGTGGTGCTGTTGACATTGGTGGACAGCACCGGGGCACCGGTTGCGATGTCTCCGCCGCGGGTCAGCGCACCGGCACCGCAGTTGGCACCGCACAGCGCGCTTCCGCCGACCTCGTCGGTCAAGCCGCTCATCGCCGGCTGGCCGGTCAGCATGTTCAGGCGATAGCGCCAGTTGGTGCCGCCGCCTGTGCCGCAGACCGCCTGCCCGGGCACATAGGTGGTGAACATCACCGCGCCGCCCTGCAGCGTCGGATAGCCGAAGAAGCGCTCGCCCTCCACGTCGGAACCCACGATCAGGTCGACGTACCAGCCGCGCTTGCTCGCGTAGTCCACGCCGTTGCCCGACACGTCACGGAAGCCGGCACCATTGGCACTGACGGTCTGCCCCACCAGCGAATCACGGCTGGAAATGGCAGTGGAGAGGTTGTCCCAGAGACCATACAGCGTCTGCACCGGCGAATTCCGGGTCACTGCATTGTCGTCAGCGGTGAAGTAGCGGCCGGTACCGAAGAACAGGCTGACGCCACCGCCCGGCCCTGCCGAGACTTCGATCGCACCGGTGATCGGCTGGGCGACAGCGCTACGCACGGCGGTGAACAGCGGCGTGCCGTTGAGGGCCACATTCCAGGCGCTGGGATCACCGCCACGCAGGTCGAAGCGCCACATGTTGCCCTGCATGTCGCCGCCATAGACGGTATCGGCCAGGCCACTGCTGTTGTGCAGCGCTACCGCGGTGACATGGTTGAGGCCATTGGCGACTGCGTACTTGCCCGCCGTGGGGTACACGCGCTTGAGGATCTCGCCGGTGCGGATGTCGACCACATAGAGCACCGGTCGGCCGGTGCTGGAATTGACACCGTTGCCGAACAGGGCGACGAACCGGGGCGGACTGTCCGCATTGGGGCCGGCGACGGGCACCACGACCGGCTTGCCCATGACGAAGCCCAGGTCCGATTCGGTCTTGCCGGAAATCTCCCACAGCACGTTGCTGGAGGTGAATCCGGTCGGATTGCTGATATCCAGGGCGAACACCGAACCATTGCCCACTGCCGTGGCCGACGGCCCGCGCGACGCGCCACCGCCGCCGGTCGAACCGACCAGTACCGTGCGCCAGGCATCGCCGTAGTAGACGTCCGACGAGGTCAGTCCGCCATCCACGTAGTAGCGATGACCATAGGTGGGGTTGGCCAGCTCCGCCATGTGCTGCAGCGAAGCCGATGGAATGAAGGCGAACTGCTCGCTGCCCGCGGAGGTGCCGGTGCTGGCATTGAAGCCATGCAGCATGCCGTCATTCGCACCGACGTAGACCATCGACGGTGGGCCACCGTCTGCCACCTTGGTCGCCAGGTAGGCCCGATAGCTCAAGCCCAGCGAGGTCTTCCAGCTCACTCCGCCCTGCGCCTGCCAGGAGGTGAAGCCGTAGTCGTCCTTGTTGGACACGATCTCCACGCTGGAATTGACGATATCGCCGAGCAGTGAACTGCGCGGGCGGAAGCCGCTCACCGGTGAGCCGCGCAGGTAGCTGACCAGATCCGCCACGCTGTGCGAACCGAACCAGTTCGGAACCGTGTTGAGACCCATGTTGCCGAGCTTCTCGGCGCGATCCCGCCCGGGAACGTTGTCAGCGGTGAAATCAGCCGCTGCCACCGGCACCAGCTGGTTGGACGTGTTCACATAGGTCGGTGCGGTCGACATCACGATGGTCCGCCCGGAGGCGCTCATCTTGGTCGACGCACGCCATAGTTCAGCGCCGGCGCCTCCGGTGCTCGTGGTCTGGCTGGCGATGACATCACCGGTCCAGTCGTTCGAGCCCGACGGCACCGTGTAGTGCGCGGACACGGTGAAGGAGCCGGCGTTGACACGGGCGCCGGTTCCGCTGCCACCGACCGGGGCCTCGCCAGCCGCAGCGCTGTCGAAGATCGATTCCAGCGCGGACTTCAGCTTGGCCGGATTGCGTGCCAGGAAGTAGTTGTCCGGTACACCGGGCACCTTGCTGTCCCACTTCCTGCCTTCCGGCACGCCGTACTTGGCGGCGTACCACAGCGGGCTTTCCAGCTGCCCGGCCTGGCCGGTACCCAGCTTGTAGCGCACTACGACCGCGCCGGTCCAGGTACCCGGCGGATCGGCGCTGGTGCTCAGTACCGAACCGTTGCGGTTGCCGGGGCGCAGCACCAGCCGCTGCACGTTGTCAGCCGCATTGGAGCCCACGATCGTGTAGCCGGTCAGCATCGCGTTGCCTGCATAGGCGGACAGGTTCTCGATGCGGACCAGCACTTCGTCTTCGCCGACCTTGTTGCGAACGGCGTTGTTGCTGCATTCACCACTGTTGGAGCGCCAGCAGATGTTGCGGAACGGCGTCGTGCCACCGTCGCTGCAGGTACTGCCTACGCAGTAGCTGAGCATGGAGACCACGTCGTTGTCGTGGTCATTGCCCCACAGCGAATCCTCCCAGACCAGCGAGAAGCTGCCGGCCTTGCCATCGGCACGGTAGTCACGGCCATAGACGTAGTTCGGCGATACCGCTGACCGCTTGGTACCAATGCCGACCGAGCCGAGGAAGCAGCTGCGCCAGCCGCCGCTGTTGATACCGGCTCCTTCGCTGTTGTTGGCCTGGCACAAGGGAGCCAGGGTGATCTTGCCGTTGCCCACCGGAATCTCGAATTTCGGCAGGCTTTCGGCCATGGCCACGGTGTAGGTGGTGGCGGTCAGCTTGTAGGTGTTGGGTTTGTTCTGCACGCCCGGACGCAGATCGGTCTCGGCAGCAGCTTTGGCCAACCCCGAGATCAGGTAACTGCCTTCCGTGGACGGCACGTCCGGGCAGATGCCGCGCACGAGCGACAGACCGGTGACCTTGGCCGCACGGCAGATGTCCTCATGGGTATTGATCGAGGCATAGCGCTCGGTCAGGCCCACACGTCCTGCCATGTAGCTGCCACCGGTGATGTTCTCCAGGTTGCCGATCGCATCGGTGGCCGCCGCTGCCGTTGTCAGGCCGTTGACCGTACCGATGTTGTCGCTGTCGAAGGACGGCAGGCCCGAGGACATCACCAGGATGTTGCAGGTGGCGCAGTAGGAGTTGCCGCCATCGTTCGGCGAGCGGTACGGATCTTTCCACGCCACCGAATTGGGCAGGCCGCTGAGATCACCGGTGGCACTGTAGATCCCCTTCGCCTCACCCTTGATGTAGCGCAGCGCCTCGGCGTACATCTCCGCCAGCGGATTGCCCCAGGCACTGCAGTTCTTGGACGCGTTGCCTGGATCAGTCAGATTGCCGTTGCCGTTGAAACCCTGCCGATTGAGGATGCTGTAGGCGTTGCAGTCGTTCCAGTTGTCCCTCCAGTTCCACTGGTCGATACGGAAGTTGGAGATCGTATTGATGATGCCCTCTGCCCCGCCCGCCAGCGTGTTGCAGAACTGGCCATTGGACAGGTTGATCTCGTCGCCGGCTGCGCAGAAGGTCGTGCCGTTGCCGGCGATCTTGCCGATGTTGCGGCGGACCACGCCACCATCGCGCGGATTGACGTAGGTGCCGGTGACCAGACCAAACCGCAGTCGGCCACTTTCACCATAGGACTGCAGCAGTCCCGCCGGTTTCAGGTAGTCCCGGGTGCCGTCGTTGTACTTGCGGCAGAACGCCTCCTGGAAGGTTCCTGAACCGGTGGCGCAGACCTCGACGCGTACATTCAGATCAGTCGCCGAGCCGGGGGAGTCATCCTTGCCCTCATCCGTGCGCCCGGTAATGCACTGCCGGCCGGCAGTCGAGGCCCATTCACCCCAGCTGCCACTGGCAACGCGCATCAGCGGTGCACCGGTGGCACTGATGCTGGCGTTGCAGAACGACATGGGGGTCTTGTACGGGGTGAAGTTGTTGATGTCCGTACCGCTGTAGACCTTGACCCAGGCATGCAGGTCGTTGGGAATCTGCGCCCGCTCGAGCACCGTCTTGCTGGCGGTATCGGTGATGCGATGGCCGCCGTACAGCACGTAGCGCATCACATCCAGGCGGCTCATGGTCGCCCAGTTGAGGAAGTTGCCCGACCAGGTACCCGAGCACGTGTGCCTCTGCGCGCCGGTCGCCTGGGCCGTGGCCTTGAACTGGCTGCTGCTGTACGTGTAGCAGAGATTGGAGTCGAAGTACCCGGAGTAGTCGAACTTGTCCTGGTAGGTGGTGTCGAGCGTGCCGTCCTCATCCAGATCGCTGTAGTCGCTGTAGGCCTTGTTGAACAGCTGCTCGTCGCGCGACATCACCATCATCATCAGCGGCGGCTGTGTCTTCTTGCTGTAGAGCGGTTCCTGCGCGATGTCATAGTCGCCAAGCGCGGCGAACAACGGATAGACCAGTGCGCCCACGCCCACCAGCACGGCAGCGGCGGTGCCTGCACGCAGCCACGGGGAGGAGACAAGGCGGGAGAATCGGCGCGGAGTATTCATGGAATGAAGATCGTGTCGATGACGGCGCTGGAAGAAGGATTGGCCGGATCGTCACTGGCCAACACGGTGATCTGGTAGATGTTCTCGGTCTCTTCGTTCTTGCGCCGCCCCAGGCCCAGCGGCCCCACCGGCACGCATTTGTCCAGGCGGCGGGTATTGATCGCTGTTGCCGTGGTCTTGCCATCGGCCCAGGTCGCCGGGTCGAACACCGGGCTGCACTCTTCCTGGTTGGCCTCGAAGATCTTGCCGCTGTCGATGACCGCCTGGATCGCCGCTTCCTGCGAACGCACATCGGCCTCGGCGTTCTGGAACGCCTGGTTCGAGCGCAGGTAGTTGGCGGCCATGCGTTCCTGCATGCCGGTCACCTGCATGCCGGCGATGCCGATCAGGGCCAACAGGATCAACATGATCAGGGCGACATACAGCACCGCGCCGCGCTGTTGGCGGTGCGATGCGAAGGATGGGATGCGCGGGCGCGGATGCATGGTGGCCTCAGTTGCCGAAGAGGCGATTGCGGAGGGCGATGGTGGTCTGGTAAACGGCGCGCATGCGGCCGTCCTCGGGCGCGGTGAACGTCACGCCCATCGAGGTCAGCACCGCATTCTGGTCGGCCTGGGGGGCGGCCGAGGGATCGGGACTGGCCATCACCAGGCCCATCTGCACGGCACCCACGCGCCGCCAGGCGTTGATGTTGGGATTGGCCGATGCCTGCACGGTGGCCGCGGTGCCCTGGCGATCAATGAAGCCGGTCGGGTAGGCACTGGTCAGTCGACGATCCTGGCCGTACAGCAGCTGCATGTTCTCCACACCCTCCACCAGGGCCTCCGGCGCGCCGGCGACCAGCGCACCATTGGGCGTGGCGTTGAAACGCACACGGTACAGCGAGGAACGTGCACTGGCAGCGTCATAGCCCACGTAGTACACAGCGCTTTCCGCACGGTGCAGCATCGCCTGGCCTGCGGTCACCGGACGGATGAAATTGCTCGCATTGTTCGGGGCATCGCCGAAGGTGATCGTGCCCCCTGCCTTGTCAATGCTGCGCGCCTGGAAAACGGTGGCGCTGGCGCAGTCGGCAGCGCCGTACAGCCCGGAATCGGCAACGCCACTCTGCAGCACGGCGAGTCGCGCCTTGTCGAAACTGAAAACAGGCTGCGCGACGGTACCGCCGGAAGCCGTGACCGGCACGCCGTCCGGCATCAGGTATCGCAGGGCGACGATGTCGCTGCCGTTGACGCGGTTGGGCAGCGCCGCAGCGAATTCATCGGGCAATGCGGGCGTGTAGGCGGTGCCGCCCGTCGCCGGAGTGGCCGGCAGCGTCACCGCATCGCCGGGCGCCGTATCGGTCGCCTCGTAGCCCTGGATGGATCGCTGGAAGTCCAGCGCCGGATGAGGCGTGGCCGCGAACGTCGTGAACAGCGAGACGCCATCCGGCGACTGCCGGGCCTGATCGTTGACGCAGCCGAAATGACCTGCCATGCGCAGTTCGCGCTGCAGGGTATCCATGGCGAAGCGACTGTTCTCCTGCACGCGCGCCAGGCCATCGGACAGCTGATAGGCAGCACGCGAGGCCGCGAACACCTGGACGACACCGAGCATGACGATCACGCCGATGGTCAGCGCGATCATCAGTTCGACCATGGACAGGCCGGCCATGCGCCGGGCCGGGGAAGGCGCGCGCATCACAGGCGGCTCCCGGCACTGAAGGTGGTATCGCTGGCGTCGGCGTTCCAGCGCTCGTCACCCCACGTCACGCTGACCGTGTACTGGGTGCCGGCACGTGCGACCTTGGCCGTGGCCCCATCCCCCAGGGCCTTGCCGAGACGGCAGGTCCAGTCCAGGGTGAACGCGTCCTTGCCGATGTCGTTGCCGACCGGTGGCAGGCAGTTCTTGGCCGCGGTGGTCGCGGTGTAGTTGCCCACATAGGACGGAGCCATCGAGCGGTTCATCCGCAGCTGATCGAGCATCTCGTAGGTCAGGTTGGTCGCCTGGGTGCGATAGTTGGCGCTCTGCACGAAGCGCACGTTCATCGTCTGCAGCAGTGCGAAACCCAGCAAACCGACCCCCAGCACCAGGATCGCGATCAGTACCTCGATCAGGCTGAAGCCGCCCTGCGCTTTGCGCGGGGAACGGAAACGGGGCGTTCTCACTTGCAGTCCTCCTTCAACAGACGCACCTGACCGGTCGGTGACAGGCGCAGCGTGCGCTGCAGCGGCTGCTTGCCGCAGTTGTCCGGGCGCAGCGTCAGGTCGAGCGTGGCATTGGCGCGATTGCGGCCCCGCGGGTCGAAACTCACCGACAGGTCGGGCGTACCGACGGCGACCAGCGCCGAACGCCCGGGGCTGTAGCGCAGGACGGTTTCGCCGGCACTGAGCGCACCGTCGCCGTTGCTGTCGGCCCAGACCAGCCAGCCATCGGTCCAGCTGTCGCCATCACAGGACGTGCCTCCGGCAGAGGCACACACGCCGGCGCCCCTGCGGTTCTTGACCGCTTCACTGCGGGCCAGCGCCATCGACGCGATGAGGTCATTGCTGGTGGTGGCAACGCGGTTGGAGCGGATGGTGCTCTGGAAGCTCGGAAACGCGATCGTCGCCAGCACGCCCAGCACTACCACCGTGATCATCAACTCAACCAGCGTGAAGCCGTTCTGCCGGCGCAAAGACATGTGGACGCTCCCCAGCGTATTGATCGCCACCATGGGCCATCGCCCTGCCGCCAGCAAGCGGCGGCAGGATGAACGGTCAATCCGGGGCGACGGGCGTCAAACGCTTGACGAACCACCCTTCCCCACCGCTGCCGGCGCGATCCCCATCGCGCCGGTACGGTCTCAGGCCAGCACCTGGTAACAGGGCTGGTACTCGCCGGAGATCTTCATCCGGCGCTGCTCGACGAACGCGCGCAGCAGCGCGTCCAGGGCCTGCATCATGTCCGGGTCACCGTGGATCTGGAACGGCCCGAACTGCTCGATGCGGCGCATGCCATCCTCCTTCACATTGCCGGCAACGATGCCGGAGAAGGCACGACGCAGGTCCGCCGCAAGGGCGTGCGGCGCACGCCCGTGGTGCAGATCCAGTGCAGCCATGGCCTCATGGGTCGGCACGAAGGGCTGCTGGTACTCCCACGGAATCTCGATGGACCAGTTGAAGAAGAACGAATCCTTCTGCGCCAGGCGATGCTCGCGCACGCGCTTGATGCCGGCGGACATCTTCCTGGCCACGGCAACCGGGTCGCCGATGATGATCTCGTAACGCTCGGCAGCGGCATCGCCCAGGGTCAGCCGGATGAAGCGGTCGATCTGCTCGAAATACGGCGCAGCCACGGTCGGGCCGGTCAGGATCAGCGGGAACGGCAGGTCCTTGTTCTCGTCGCGCAGCAGGATACCGAGCAGGTACAGGATCTCCTCGGCGGTGCCGACACCACCTGCAAACACGATGATGCCGTGGCCGATGCGGACGAACGCCTCCAGGCGCTTCTCGATGTCCGGCATGATCACCAGGTGGTTGACGATCGGGTTGGGCGACTCTGCGGCGATGATGCCCGGCTCGGTCAGGCCGATGTAGCGCGTCACCGTCTTGCGCTGCTTGGCGTGGGCGATCGTGGCCCCCTTCATCGGGCCCTTCATCGCACCCGGTCCGCAGCCGGTGCAGATGTCCAGGCCGCGCAGGCCCAGCTCGTAGCCCACCTGCTTGGTGTACAGGTATTCATCGCGCGAGATCGAGTGGCCGCCCCAGCAGACCACCAGGTTCGGGTCACCGGGGTTGAGGATGCGCGCGTTGCGCAGCAGGCCGAACACCGCGTTGGTGATGCCTTCGGAGGACTCCAGTTCGGCCGCGTAGGCCGGGCCCATTTCGATGGCCATGTAGGCGAGGTCGCGGACCACGGCAAACAGCAGCTCGGCCACGCCGCGGATGATTTCGCCGTCGACGAAGGCCATCGCCGGCGCGTTGACCAGGTCGATGCGCACACCGCGATCCTGCTGCGCGACCTGGATGTCGAAGTCGGGATAGAGATCGCGCGCCGCGCGCGGATCATCCGATGCGCTGCCGCTGGTCAGCACGGCCAGCGCGCAGCGGCGCAGCAGCTCGTGCATGCCGCCGCCGGAGGCGTCGCGCAGGCGCGCCACTTCTGCCCGCGACAGCACATCCAGCCCACCGCGCGGGTAGATTCGCGCGTCCTGTACCGGCAGCGCACGGGCCGCCTTTTCGTTCGTGGTCATATCCAACGTTTCGCTTCCTTCAAGGATTCCGACTGTACTGCCGCCCCCTTAAAAAGCAAAACGGCCGGGAATCCCGACCGTTGGATATGTGCTGACCGCGTTCGCCATTCCGGGACCGCATCTGCGGCGTCGGCGCCGCGCACGAACCCGGATGCTACGCCGATGTTGTGACCACTGCAAGACCTTTCACCCGAACGGGAAACGGCCGGGTTGCCCCGGCCGTTTCCGTCTACTGCGTGATGTTCCGACGGATCAGAACTTGTACTTCAGGGTCAGCTGCATCGACCAGCGCGACACGGCAGTGTTGCCCTTGTCGTTGTTGTTTTCCTGGATCGCCGGGTTGTCGGTGGAACCGGTGAACGAGTACACGTACTTGCCGGTCGCCGGGTCGATACCCGCGTAGTTGGCGACGCGACGGGTAGCGTAGAAGCCGTAGTCGTCGATCAGACCCCACTTCTTGTTCAGCAGGTTGCCGACATTCATGATGTCCAGCGCGATCTCACCCTTGTGGCTCTTCACGAAGCCCGGGAACTCCTGGCTGATGCGGACGTCGAAGGTGTTGATCCACTTGGCACGGTGCGAGTTGGCCGGGACCACGCTGCCACGGTAGGCATCGAGTTCCGGATTCTGCGCCAGCCAGTTGAAGAAGTCCTGCTCCATCTGCGCGCTCTGCACGAAGCGACCGCCGACCACCGAACCGAACAGCACGTCACCCGGGCCGCTCGGCACATAGAACAGGTCGTTGGTGGTAGCACCGTCGCCGTTGGCATCGTTGTAGAAGATGTAGCTGTACGGACGGCCCGAACGACCTTCGTAGAACAGGCCGACGCGGGTGGCGTTGTCACCGAAGAAGTTGTGCTTCCACTCCAGGGTGCCGGTGATGCGGTCCTTGATCGCGTAACGCGAGTCGTAGGCCACGTCTTCGTTGGCATTGAAGATCAGCGTGTTGTTCCAGTTCGAGGTGTTCTGCGAGCTGGTCAGCGGGCTGACTTCCTTGGACTTGGTATAGGTGTAACCCAGCGACCAGCCCCAGTTCTCGGTCAGCGGCTTGGCCAGCGAGAAGGTGGCCTGCGTACCACGACCCTTGTCGGTGTTGCGCATGACCAGCACGTCGCCGATGTCGCTCGGACGGTTGGCACGGTCGGTGGCACGGTTGGTGCCGGTGGTCATGCCGAAGTTGGTGCCACCCGACATGCGGCTGTTTGCCGGATTACGGCCATTCGCATCCCAGTAGATCGCACGACCGTCCTGGCCGTAAGCGGTCGGCGCCGAAACGTCGAGACGGTCGAAGTAGATGCCGTCCTTGACCTTGGTCATCAGCACCTCGGCCGACGCCACGATGCCGTACCACGGCAGCTCATGGTCAAACGCCAGGTTGGCCTTCCACACCGACGGCAGGCGGGTGCCCGGGGCGATGATGTCGACGTTCTGGCGCGCAGCTGCGGGGCCACCCGCCGGAATGTACGGATTGTTGCCGTCCGGGGTGAAGCCGCTGGTCAGGTTGCGCTCGTCGTACTCGATGTAGTTCAGGCCGGTGTTCTGGTAGGCACCCGCCAGCCACACGTTCGGAGCAGCGCCACCGAACAGGCCCACGCCACCACGCAGCTGGGTCGGGCGCTCGCTGTCGAAGGTGTAGTTGAAGCCGACGCGCGGCTGCACCAGGTTCTTGTCGACCAGCTGGGTGTTGTTGAAGCCGTACAGCTGCTCGATACGCGGGTTGTACAGGCGCTGGCTGCTGAAGTCAGGCATGTCGACGCGGACACCGAACATCAGGCTCAGGTTGTAGTTGATCGCCCAGGTATCCTGGACGAACACACCGGTGTTCTTCAGGGTGAAGTCTGCCGGGATATCACTGCGGCTGCCGCCGGCGCGCGGGGCACGCAGCTGGTAGCGCGCGATGCGACCGTTCAGGAAGTCCTCGACGCTGTTGAACTCGTAGACGCCGTTGAGGTTGCGGCCGTAGAAGTTCATCAGGTCGTTCTTCGAGTAATCGAAGCCGAACTTGACGGTGTGATCGCCGATGTACCAGGTACCGGCACCGAAGGCGCTCAGTTCCTTCGATTCCACGATGTTGACGTGCGTGTTCTGCTCGGTACCGACGTACAGCGAGTCGTTACCCGAACGGATGCGGATCTGAGGCATGTCGACCAGCGGAACGCGGTTGGCCGAGTAATCCTTGTGCGAGACCTTGAACTCGGTCGAGAAGTTCTCGGACCAGTCGCTGAACAGTTCGCCCATCCAGGTTTCGTATTCGGTCGGCTGCTGGTACCAGAAGTTGCTCAGCGAGATCGCACTGGTGCTGACCTGCGGGAAGCGAACGACGTTCTGCTCCATCTTGTTGTAGCGCAGGGCCGCACGGTGGTTTTCATTGATGTTCCAGTCCAGCTTGACCGCGTACTCTTCGATCTCGGTCTTGCTGTTCGGTGCCGTCAGGCTGCCCGGGTCATAGCCGAGTCCACCCAGGAAATTCTGGACGTCGGTGATCTGCTGCTGGGTGATGGTGCCCTTGCCGATCGGGGTGTCGCTCAGGCTGATGCCAGCGGCCGAACGCTCGTACTTCTCGTAGTTGCTGAAGAAGAACAGCTTGTCCTTGACGATCGGGCCGCCGAAGGTCATGCCGTAGGTCTTCTCGTCCTCGAAGCCGTTGAACTTCTCGCCACGCAGTTCCTCGCGGACCATGTCCTTGTCGCGGTAGGAACCGTAGACAGTGCCATGGAACTCGTTGGTACCCGACTTGGTCACGGCATTGATCACCGCACCGGTACCACCGGCGATGGTGGTGTCGTAGTTCGCGAGGTCGATGTTGATTTCCTGGATGGCATCCATCGACACCGGCTGACGCTCGGTCGGCAGGTTGTTGGAGCCCAGGCCGAACGGATCGGACGCACTGATGCCGTCGATGCGGATCGCGTTGTAACGGGTGTTCTGACCACCAGCCGAGATCGCGCCGTCAGCCTTGCTGACCTGCGAGATGCGCGGGTCCAGGCGGATGTAGTCCTGGATGTTGCGGTTGGCCGACGGCAGCGCGTCCATCGTTTCGCGGGTCACGTTCGAGCCGGTACCCATCTTGGTGGCGCTGAAGATGTCCAGGCCGCCCGCGGTGGCGACAACGTTCACGGCGTCCAGGTTGGTGGCCGCCACGTCGCCGGTCAGGTTGGCATTGACGGTGTTGACCTGGTTCAGGTTCAGGTAGACACCCTCTTCAGTCTTGGTGCCTTCGCCCGGCTTGGTGATGGTGATGGTGTATGGACCACCCACGCGCAGGCCGCGCGCGTTGTAACGACCCGACGCATCGGTCGTGGCGCGCGAAACGGTGCCCGACTCGGTGTGGGTGATGGTGACTTCAGCACCGGCGACAGGCTGGCCTGCGGCGGACACGACCTGGCCGCCGACACCTGCAGAGGTGCTCTGGGCGAAGGCGGGAGCGGCAGCAAGTGCGGCCACGAGACCAAGGGTGAGCTTGGACATCCGGAGTGGGTGGGTCATCTAGGGTAGCCTCGATACGAGTTGGCGATGGCGGAAAAAAAGACGCATCCAAGCGGCCTTGCGGGTGGCCGACTGGACAGTGATCTGGGGTTCCCGACCGTGTTGGCTGAAGGCAGCCATAACGGTTAACACTAGATTAACACGCTACGCCATCAATGTGACGGTTGTGCGACAAACGGCACCGGATCGCAACGCAATCATGACGGGATCTTCATTCCGCCTTACGTCGCCCTTCACCCTGCCGGGCGTGTGCTGCCTGCGTCCAGGATCTGCCCCCGCCAAGCCGAGCCGGCGCTGGACAGCAGGGTCACGGCCGCGGCGGCGGCGGCCTCGGGTCCCTGCGCAGCCGGGTCCTGGTCGATCGAGTAGGCGCGGGCGCGCAGGGCCGTGCGCAGGGGGCCCGGGTACAGGCCGCTGACCCGGACCGGACTGCGGCCCAGCTCATCATGCAGGCTGGCGATCAGACCGCGCAGCCCATGCTGGGCGGCACCATAGCCTCCCCAGTAGGCCTGCCCCACCCGTTCCGGGGCGTCGACCGTGAACACCAGCGCCGCATCCTCGCGCTGGCGCAGCAGCGGCAGGCAGGCCTGCGCCAGCCAGGCGGGTGCGGTCAGGGTGACGTGGACGGCGCGGGCGAAACTTGCCGGGTCGGCCAGCTCGAACGGGGTCAAGCCCGGGAAATGGGCGGCGCAGACAAGGACCCCGTCCAGTCGCCCCAGCTCCGTCTGCAGCGCCTGGGCAAGGTCGGCGTAGTCATCGGGACCGGCCCCTTCCAGATCCAGCGGATACAGCAGGGGCTCGGGACCGGCTGCCTGCACCTGGGCGTAGACGCGGTCCAGCCGGCGCGGCTTGCGCCCCAGCAGGACCACGGTCGCACCTGCGCTGGCGGCGGCCACCGCGGCGGCACTTCCGAGGCCACCACCGGCACCGGCCACCAGCACCACGCGGTCCTGCAACGGACGGCCATCGAGCGCCCCGTTGGTCGGTGACGTCGATGGCTGCGCACTCATCCCAGGTTCGCCTCTTCGACGATGCGCTTGAGCTCGCCGGATTCGAACAGCTCCATGATGATGTCGCAGCCGCCGATCAGCTCCCCGTTGATGAACAGCTGCGGAAACGTCGGCAGGTTGGAGAAACGCGGCAGGTTCGCGCGGATTTCCGGCTCCTCCAGCACGTTGACGGTGCGCAGGGAGACGGCGCCGGCAGCCATCAGCGCCTGTACGGCGCGGCTGGAGAAGCCGCACGTCGGGTATTGCGGGGTGCCCTTCATGAACAGCACGAGCGGGTAACGATCGACCTCGGCCTGGATTTGCTGCATTACAGCCACAACCACACTCCTTGCTTCGCCGGACAAACCGACCGCGATGGTCGGCTAGACTGCCCAAGGTAGCCGCCATTGTAAGCGGATGGAACCGGCTGCCGCCGCCCCTCTGTCCACGAACCTGTCCATGCCCGTCGAACTGCCTGCCCTGCCCTACCTGTCCGGCTCCCTGCAGCCCCATCTTTCCGCGCAGACCGTGGAACTGCATCACGGCGCGCACCATCGTGCCTACGTCGATGCGGTCAATGCCGGCATCCGCGGCACCGAATGGGAAGAGGCCTCGCTGGAGGAGATCGTCCGCCATGCCCAGGGCGCGCTGTTCGACGCCGCGGCCCAGGCCTGGAACCACGGCTTCTATTGGCAGTGCCTGCGCCCGCGCGGCGGCGGTGAGCCGCAGGGACGGCTGGGCGAGCTGGTCAAGCGCCAGTTCGGCGACGTGCAGCGCCTGCGTGAGGAGTTCAACCGCACCGCGCTGGGCCTGTTCGGCTCCGGCTGGGTGTGGCTGGTGCAGCATCCGGGCGGCCAGCTCGGCATCCAGGCCACCCGCAACGCCGGCACCCCGCTGACCGGCGACAGCACGCCGCTGCTGTGCTGCGACGTGTGGGAACACGCGTACTACACCGACTACCAGAACGACCGCGCACGCTACCTGGAGGCGTTCTGGCAGCTGGCCAACTGGGAATTCGCCGAGAGCCGGCTGCGCTGAGCGCATCCGCCGGGCGCAGCCGGGCAGCACCAGGCCATGCCTGGCGACGCAGTGGGCATCACGCGCTCTCGTGCGCCGCCACCGCATCCATGACCCGGGCCGAGTACACCAGTGCCGCGCCGGCGTTGAGCGAAACCGCCACCCCGAGTGCCTCGGCAATCTCCTCGCGGCTGGCGCCCTGCTTGAGCGCGGCATCGACGTGCACCGTGATGCAGCCGTCGCAACGGGTGGTCACGGCGACCGCCAGCGCGATCAGTTCGCGGGTTTTTGCATCGAGATGGTTGGTCTGGGCACCGGCATTGGCCAGAGTGGCGTAGCCTTTGATGGTATCCGGCGAGAGCTTGCCAATCTCGCCGATACGGCCCTTCAGTTCCTTGCGGTATGCGTTCCAGTCGAGCATGACGATGACTCCGGGGAAAGGAGCCTCACGCTATCACCCTGGATGATGCGCCGATGCGTGCATCGGCGCGCCACAGCGTTGCGCTTTCGCGTCGCGGTCAACCGCGCAGCGCCCGCACGGCCGGTGCGACCTGCAGCTGGCGCCCCAGTGCCTCGCCCACCTGTTCCAGCGCCGTGGCCAGTGCGCCGGCCTGGTCGTCGCGCAGCGTGGCGTGCCCCACCTTGCGGCCTTCACGGGGCTGCTTTCCATAATCGTGCCAGTGGCCGCTGGCCTGGGCCAGCACCGGCGCCGGGTCCGGCATCTCGCCCAGCCAGTTGAGCATGCAGGCGTGGCCGAGCATGCGGGTACTGCCCAGCGGCAGGCCCAGCACGGCACGAAGATGATTCTCGAACTGCGAGGTCTCGCTGCCTTCGATGGTCCAGTGGCCGGAGTTGTGCACGCGCGGCGCCATCTCGTTGGCCAGCAGTTCGCCGTCGCGGCAGAACAGCTCCAGGGCGAACACGCCCACGTACTGCAGATGCTCGGCCAGCCGACGGGCATAGCCGATGGCGGCATCCTGTTCGGCGGCCGACAGCACGGCAGGCGCCACACTGGCCGAAAGCACGCCATCCACATGCCAGTTGCCGGTCACAGGCCAAGCCTGGAAACCGCCGTCACGGCCGCGCACGGCCACCACGCTGACCTCGCGCTGGAAAGCCACGAAGCCCTCCAGGATCAGGCCGGTGTGCTCGACCTGGGCGCCCAGGGCCTGCCAGGCAGCGTCGATGTCGGCTTCGCTGCGCAACCGGAACTGGCCCTTGCCGTCATAGCCGAGGCGCCGGGTCTTGAGGATGCACGGCAGGCCGAACGCGGCCGCCTTCGCGGCGAGCTCCTCGCGGCTGCGGATATCGGCGAACGGCGGCAGCGGAATGCCCAGCTGCTGGAACAGCGTCTTCTCGCTCAGGCGGTCCTGCGCTACAGCCAGCGCTGCGGGCGGCGGGTACACCGGCACCCGCTCGGCCAGCCACTGCGCACTGTCCGCGGGCACATTCTCGAAGTCGAACGTCACGACATCGACCTTGGCGGCGAAGTCCGCCAGCGCCTGGCGGTCATCAAACGCACCGACGGTGAGCGGTGCCAGCGGCCCGCTGCAGGCGTCCGCCGCCGGATCGTACAGTTCGAAGCGCAGTCCCAGCGGCGCACCGGCCAGGGCCATCATGCGGGCCAACTGGCCGCCGCCGAGGATGCCGACAGTCAGGTTCATTGGCGCGGGTCGTCGTGGGCCATCACATCTTCGGTCTGGCGCGTGCGGAAGGCTTCCAGCGCCTGGCCGATGGCCGGCTGGTCGCTGGCCAGCATCGCGGCGGCGAACAGCGCGGCGTTGGAGGCACCCGCATTGCCGATGGCGAAGGTGGCCACCGGAATGCCGGCCGGCATCTGCACGATCGACAGCAGCGAGTCCATGCCATTAAGCGCCTTGGACTGCACCGGCACGCCCAGCACCGGAACCGCGGTCTTGGCCGCGATCATGCCCGGCAGATGCGCGGCACCGCCGGCGCCGGCGATGATCGCGCGCAGGCCGCGTCCGCCCGCCTGTTCGGCATAGCTGAACAACACATCCGGCGTCCGATGGGCGGACACCACCTTCACTTCAAAGGGTACACCCAGGGCCTCAAGCTTCTGGGCGGCGTGCTGCATGGTTTCCCAGTCGGAGCGGGAACCCATGACGATGCCGACAAGCGGCGCGTTCGGATTGGGGGTCATTGGCCGTCACCTGCCTTAAAGACGTATTCTAGCCGTCTTCCACGCAAGACGAAGAACCATGGATCGCAAGCTGCTCGACCTGCTGGTGTCGCCGGACACCCGCCAGCCCCTGTCCCTGCTGGATGGCAAGGGCCTGGAAGCCCTCAACAAGGCGATTTCCGCCGGCGCGGTGAACAAGGCCGACGGCAACCTGCTGGCACAGCCGCTGCGCGAGGCCCTGGTCACCCGTGACCGCAAGCAGGTGTTCCGGGTCGATGACGGCATCCCGGTGCTGCTGGCCGAGGAGGCCATTCCAACCGCGCAGATCGCTGACTTCCCGGCCGCATGAGCATGCTGCCGACGCCGGATGCGGCCGTCGTCGCCGCCGATGTCGCCCGCGCACTGGCGGAGGATCTGGGCAGCGGCGACGTCACCGCCGCCCTGCTGCCCGACCAGGCCGACAGCGCCTACCTGCTGTGCAAGCAGGATGCGGTGATTGCCGGTCGGCCGTGGTTCGACGCCACCCATAGCGCGCTCGACCCGGACGTGCGCATCGAATGGCGCATCGCCGAAGGCGAGTCCGTTACTGCCGGTACGGTACTTGCGCTGCTGCAAGGCCGCAGCCGCAGCCTGGTCAGCGCCGAGCGCACCTCGCTGAACTTCCTGCAGACCCTGTCCGGCACCGCTACCACCACGGCGCGCTACGTGGCCGCCGTGGCCGGTACCGGCACACGCATTCTCGACACCCGCAAGACCCTGCCCGGCCTGCGCCTTGCACAGAAATACGCAGTGCGCTGCGGAGGCGGGGAAAACCATCGTTTCGGCCTGTACGACACGGTGATGCTGAAAGAAAACCATATCCGTGCCGCCGGTTCGCTGGCCGCTGCGGTGGCGGCCGCGCGTCGCCAATGGCCACGGTTGCCGCTGGTGGTCGAGGTCGAAGACCTGGACCAGCTGCGTCAGGCGCTGGAGTCCGGCTGCGATCGCATCCTGCTCGATGATTTCAGCCCCGACCTGCGCCGTGAAGCCGTACGCATCACCGCCGGCCGCATTCCGCTGGAGGTGTCCGGCAGCGTCGGCCTGGGCGGCCTGCGCTCGATCGCGGAGGACGGCGTGGACTGCATCTCCATCGGCGGGCTGACCAAGCATGTACAGGCCATCGATCTGTCACTGAAGCTGGGCCCGCCCCCGGGTTGAGGCCCGGTAACGCCTGACGCAGCCGCGTTGCCCGCCGGGCATGGCCCGGTGCCAACGGAGGCGTCATGCACTGGGGAGCACCGGGCCATGCCCGGCCGACATTGCCGGATCCACCCGGCGTTCACGACGGCGCTGCGACGCTGCGCGCATCCCCCACTGGAGCCGCGCATGCGCCGGATGCTGTTGCCTGCCTGTCTGCTGCTCGCGTCAATGCCCTTGTCCGCCGCAGCGGCCGAAGCCTGTGATGTCCCGCCGCGCTTCGGCCTGAGCCCCTTGGCCATCGCAATCCGCAACGCGGCGTGCAACGAGCATCGGCTGTGGTTCCGCCCCTTCATCGACCGCGATGGCCGCGCCGCCAGTCTCAGCGTCACGGAAGCCGAGAACGAGCATCTGGCCGACAACGGCCTGATCGCCTGGCAGCGCGTCTCCCACTACTGGCGCGACAGCGGCACGCTCAACGCCATGGGCAGCATCGCCGGTGCCAGCAGTTGTGCCACGCCCCTGGGCTCCCGCTATACCGACAGCGACTGCCGTGCCTTCCTGATCGACAATCCCTGGTCGGCTGCCTTCATTTCCTGGGTGATGGTGCGTGCCGGTGTCCCCGGCTTCAACACCTCGCCGCGCCACATCGACTACATCCGTGCTGCCTACCAGGGCGGTCCTTCCGGCGTGCCTTACCGGCTGGTCGATCCCGCCACGGCAAAGCCGGCCCCCGGTGATCTTCTGTGCTTCCTGCGCGACCGCAGCACCACGCTCAGCTACAGCGGACTGGTACAGGCGCTTGGCAACGGCTCGGTCGGCCATTGGAAGTCGCACTGCGAAGTGGTGGTCGCGGCCAACCTCGGCGGTGACCAGACCTTGTACCTGGTAGGCGGCAACGTCATGAACACCGTGGCGATGCGGCTGCTTCCGCTGGATCGGACCGGACTGATCCAGTTGCCTGCAGCCCGCGAACGCGACAGCACCGGCATCGACGCCAGCTGCACGCCAGGGCGCGAGGACGAATGCAGTTTCAACCGCCAGGATTGGGCCGCGCTGCTGCAGCTGACTGCGACCGCGCCGTTGATCGCACCGGCACCGGCAACGCCACCGATGACCACAGTGCCTGCAGTGCCGCCGGCTTCCGGCGATCCGCAGCGGATGAACTGAATCTTCTGCTTGATCCAGCAGGCATTCGCCGCCATCTTTGCCGCATCGACACCTGACGCCCTGGAACCATGCCCACCCTGCTGCTGTTGCTGATTGCCGGCGCCATCGTCTACTTCTTCTGGAACGCTGCCCGCTCCGCCGCCGAGCGCGCAGTCGAGCTGGGACGCAACGCCTGCCGCGCCGCCAATGTGCAGTGGCTGGACCAGGCGGTGCATGCCACCGGCCTGCGCCTGTCACGCGGCGAGGATGGCCGGCTCGGTTTCGAGCGCACCTTCAAGTTCGAGTATTCCTACGATGGCATCGATCGCCATGTGGGCCGGATGGTGCTGCGCGGCGATCAGCTGGTGTCGTTCACCGGCCCGGGCGCGGCGCGGATCAGCCAGATCCGGCCGGATGTGGACGATGCCGAGGATGTCTGATCCCGGACATCCACGCGTGGCGTGGATCTTCCTGATCCGGGATCGGTAGCGCCGGGCCATGCCCGGCGACCAGCTCTGTAGAACGGCAAAGCGCAAGGCTGCGCTGGACGCTCCTGTTACTTGACCACGCGCAGGTTCGGCCGGCCCTTCGGCGGCGGACCTGCCGGTGGCGTATCCTCCGGCGGCGTGTCGTCATCATGCTGCACTCCGTCGCCGGTCGACGCCGGTTCGCTGCCCGGAATGTCGTCCGGCAGTGCCATGCCCTGCCCGGTCTCGCGGGCGTAGACGGCCAGCACGGCACTGATCGGCACCTGTACCGGGTAGCTGGTACCGGAGAAGCGCGCCGAGAAGCTCACCATCTCGTTGTCGATCATCAGGCGCACCACCGCGCGTTCGGCGATGTTGAGCACCACTCTGCCATCCTTGACCGCCGAAGGCGGCACCTGCACGCCGGGGACGCCGGCGTCGACCAGGATGTGCGGGGTCAGCTGGTTGTCATTGATCCATTCCACCAGTGCCCGCAGCAGGTACGGGCGGTGGCTGGTCATGTGGAAGAAGTCTTCGGTCATGCGTGAAGTGTACGCGCCCGACGCCCCGACCGGGCGGATCACCTGCACGCCGGTCGGCGTGCAGACGGGAAAGCAGCGACCTGCTCAGACGGGCAGGTCGCGCAGCTTCTTTTCCTGCTCGGTCAGGCTGCGCACGAACCCCGGGTGACGGAAGATGCGGTTGCCGTAATCCTCGATGGCCTTGCCGTCCTTCGGCAGCGGCACATCCAGTGACTGCAGGCGCCAGATGATCGGCGCCATTGCGCAGTCGGCCAGGCTCATTTCCGGGTTCAGGAAGAACTTGCTGGCCTTGAACAGCGGCAGTGACGCGGTCAGCAACTCCTTCAAGCGCTTGCGCCCGGCCTCGGCCTGGGTCTTGTTGCCCAGCTGGATGGCCTGCACCTGCGGCACCCAGTCGTGCTCGATGCGCAGCATCGCCAGGCGGATGCGTGCACGCGACAGCGGATCGACCGGCATCAGCGGCGGATGCGGATAGCGCTCGTCAAGGTACTCGCTCACCACCGAAGCGGCGTACAGCACCAGTTCGCGCTCGACCAGGGTCGGCACCGAATGGTACGGATTGAGGTCGATCAGGTCTTCGGGCGGATTCTGCGGATCGACCGCAACGAAATCGAACGTCACACCCTTGGCCGCAAGGACCAGGCGCACACGGTGGCACAGTACATCGTCGTTCGAGGAAAACAGCGTCAGTGTATTGCGCATGCGTACGCTCGCCGCCATCAAAGGCTCTCCTACGACAGGAGACCGCCTGCCGCATCGGCGCCGCCAGCACCGTGCCGGCGGTCGACTTCTCCCCGAGTGTGCAACCGACCATCACAAAAGCCAATAGGCCCAGCCGACGGCCGGCGGCAGAATCAGTGAACGTCCTTCCAGTATTCCTTCTTCAGCAGGTACACCAGGAAGGTCAACAGGGCCAGGAACAGGATCACCCACACGCCCAGCTGCTGCCGCTTGAGCGCGGCCGGCTCCCCGGCGTATTCGAGGAAGTTGGTGATGTCCCGCACGGCCTGGTCGTACTGGGCGGCATCAACCGAGCCGGGACTGTCGATGCGCAGCCCGGTCACCGGCGGGTCCATGCCCGGCCCTTCGGCCTTGCCGTGCACGGCATGCTGCAGGCCCTGCATCTCCCAGAGCGGGTTGGGCATGGAGGCGTTGGCGAACAACGCGTTGTTCCAGCCCAGCGGGCGGCTGCTGTCGAGATAGAACGACTTGAGGTAGGTGTAGACCCAGTCGCTGCCCCGCACACGCGAGATCAGGCTCAGGTCCGGCGGCATCTTGCCGAACCACTTCTCGGCCTGCTCCTTGGGCATCGCCACCGGCACCGGATCGCCGATCGCCGCACCGGTGAAGTTGAGGTTGTTCATCACCTCCTCCTCGGTCAGCCCCAGGTCCTGCGCCATCCGCGAGTAGCGCAGGTACTTCAGCGCGTGGCAGCTGGAGCAGTAGTTCATGTACAGCTGCGCGCCGCGCTGCAGCGATGCGCGGTCACCGAGGTCGTTGCCGGCCTGCAGCAGCTTGGTGCCGCCTTCGGCAGCGGTGGCCAGGAAACTGCCCAGCATCAGGGCGGCCGCGAGGGCCAGCCGGACCATCCAGCGCTCAGTCATGCGTGGTCACCCTCTCCGGTACCGGCTTGGTCTTGTCCAGCCTTGTCCATAGCGGCATGGTGATGAAGAACGCGAAGTACAGGAAGGTCAGCACCCGCCCGATGTAGGTCTCATGCACGTCGGTGCCCGGACCGGAGCCGATCACGCCCAGCCACACGAAGCACACGGCCAGCATGCCCAGCATCACCTTCGAGATCCAGCCGCGGTAGCGCACCGACTTCACCCGCGCCTTGTCCAGCCAGGGCACCAGGAACAGGATGGCGATCGCCGAGAACATCACCAGCACGCCACCGAGCTTGTTCGGCACCACGCGCAGCATCGCGTAGTACGGGGTGTAGTACCACACCGGTTTGATGTGTTCCGGAGTCACCAGCCGGTTGGCCTCGGTGAAGTTGTCGTGCTCCAGGAACAGGCCGCCGAAGCCGGGGGCGAAGAAGATGATGAAGGCGGCAATGATCAGCAGGAAGCCGGCGCCGACGCCATCCTTGAGCGTGTAGTAAGGATGGAAGGGAATGCCATCGGCCGGTGCATTGGGCGACCAGCGGTTGCCCTTGGGCCCCTTCTTGATCTCCACGCCATCCGGGTTGTTGGACCCCACCTCATGCAGCGCGCCCAGGTGCAGCACCACCAGCAGCAGCAGCACCAGCGGCAGTGCGATCACGTGCAGGGCGAAGAAGCGGTTGAGCGTGGCATCGCTGGGCAGGTAATCGCCCATGATCCACTCGGTCAGGCCATTGCCGATCACCGGAATCGCGCCAAACAGCGAGATGATCACCTTGGCACCCCAGAACGACATCTGGCCCCACGGCAGCACGTAGCCCATGAAGGCCTCGGCCATCAGCACCAGGTAGATCAGCATGCCCAGGATCCACACAAGCTCGCGCGGTTTCTGGTAACTGCCATACAGCAGCCCGCGGAACATGTGCAGATAGACCACGATGAAGAACAGCGACGCACCGGTGGAGTGCATGTAACGGATCAGCCAGCCCCACTCGACATCACGCATGATGTATTCGATGGAGCCGAAGGCCTCCGCCGCGCTGGTCTTGTAGTGCATCGTCAGGAAGATGCCGGTGACGATCTGGTTGACCAGCACCAGCAGTGCCAGTGAACCGAAGTAGTACCAGATGTTGAAGTTCTTCGGCGCGTAGTACTCGCTGACGTGCTTGCGGTAGATCGGCATCAGCCCCGGCGCGCGGGCGTTGACCCAGTCGGCGACGCCTGTCGCGGTACGGCTCAGGATATTGGCCATCAGGCTGCCCCCTCCGGATCGACACCGATGATGAGCGTGTTGTCGTCCTGGTAGTGGTGCGGTGGCACCAGCAGGTTGATCGGCGCCGGCACGTCCTTGAAGACGCGGCCGGACATGTCGAAGCGCGACTTGTGGCAGGGGCAGAAGTAGCCGCCCTTCCACTGCGGGTCATACGGTTCGGGGCGGATCTCGGCCACCATCTCCGGCGAGCAGCCCAGATGCGTGCACAGACCGACCAGCACCGACACATCGGCCTTGATCGAGCGCAGCTCGGGATTCTGCTTGAGCACGTAGGCGGGCTGCTGGTCCTTCTCGCCGGACTCGGGGTCCTTGAGGCGGTCGTCGAGCCCATGCAGCGCGTCGAGGATCGCCTTGGACCGTTTGACGATCCAGATCGGCTGGCCGCGCCATTCCACGATCAGGCGCTGGCCTTCCTGCAGGGCACTGATATCGGCCACCACCGGTGCTCCCGCGAGCTTCGCGCGGGCACTGGGGTTCCACGATTTGATGAAAGGAACTGCGGTGAATCCGACGCCGACGGCGCCAACCACGGCTGTGGTGGCAGTAAGAAAACGCCGACGTCCGGTGTTGACTGGATCGTGTACCCCATCGTTGGCCATCCGGCACTCCGATATTGATTAGGTAGCTTTAAGGCTGCCAGCGGTCTGGTGGGGGCCAGAGCCGCATTGAATCATGGGCGAGTGTAGCGGAACCGTTACGCGCCACACAACGCATTGCAACAACTCTTTGCAGCGTGTGCCGACCGGCAGCCGGCGATGGGCCGTCAGTCGGCACCGGCACCGGCACCGGCACCGGCCGGACTACTGGTGACTCAAGGCACTGCGGTAACGCTCGGCCAGCTGGCCAACCCGACGCACGTAGTACTGGGTTTCACTGTAGGGGGGCACGCCACCGTGGCGGTCGACCGCACCTTCCCCGGCGTTGTAACCGGCGGCGGCCAGGGTGAGGTTGCCGTTGAAGCGCTTCAGCAGCCACGACAGGTATTGCACCCCGCCCCGGATGTTCTGGCCCGCATCGTAGGAATCACTGACCCCGAAGCGCGCGGCAGTGGGCGGCATCAGCTGCATCAGGCCCTGCGCACCGGCGCGGCTGAGCGCGGTCGGATTGTAGGCCGACTCGGCATGGATGATCGCCCGGACCACTGCCTCCTCCACGCCGAACTCGCGCGCGGCCGAAGCGATCTCGGTCTGGAACGCCGTCGTGTTCAGACGCACGGTGCCGAAGTCCACGCGCGGGTTGGCCCCGCAGGCGTAGCAGCGCTCCATGAAGCTGTAGCGGATGGTGCGCACCGGCCCCAGGTGGGCAACCTGGCTGGGCCGCGCACTGGTGTAGTGGCGCACGCCATCCTTCATATAGGAATAGACCTGGCCACTGACCATGCGCCCGGTGCGGGACGTGCCGGCAGCAACCGCCGGGGTCGAAGCAGGCACCGGTGCGGCCGGCACGGGCACGGCGGTACTGGCGGCCACCGCCACCGGATTGCGCTCGATGCTGGCCACGGTGGCCGGCACAGGCCTGGCAACCGTCGCCGCCGGGCGTGCCGGGCGGGCGGCCTCCCGGCTGTAGCTGATGGTGCTGCATTGGGCACCGGCCACGCGCTTGCTCACATAGCTGGTGACCCCGTCTGCCCCCTGGCACTTGTACAGGGTGCCGGCGCTGGCCGGCGCAGCGGTCAGCGCAGCGATGATGATCGCCGTTGTCCCCAGTCTCCCCTTCATGGCCGCGAGTGTCCCAGCTTCGCCCCGCGTTGCCAAGCCGTGCGGCTCAGCCTGTGACGTCAGGCACAGCCAGCAGCTGCGCCAGCCCGCCCAGGCGCTGCGCCAGTTCCTGGCGCAACGCCGGCGGCGTGGTCCACAGCTCCAGCGGCACGCGGTCGAGGCTGAGAATCTGTGCCAGCATCATGCCGCGGCTTTCCGCGCCCATGCGCAGCAGGCAGTGATCGGCACCATCGGCTTCGAGCACGCCGCACCAAGGGGGAATGCGACCTTCCAGCTCGGCGTGGCTGCCGGCCAGGCGCAGCACCGCCTGCAATGCGAACGGCGCTTGGCTGACCGCCTGCCGCACCATCACATCGGGCGGTGCCGGCGTGCGCCGATGCAGGCCGGGCTCGGCCAGCGCACGCACCGCGCCCATCCGGTCCACCCGCAACGTACGCCAGTCCTGGCGGACCAGATCCCAGGCCAGCAGGTACCAGCGACGTCCATAGTTGACCAGATGCTGGGCCTCGACCTGGCGCTGGGTGACCGCGTCCTGCGCGCTGCGGTACTCGAAGGCCAGCCGGGCTGCCTGGCGGCAATGCTGGGCCAGGCGCCCCAGCAGCCGTGCATCGGTGGAAGGCAGGTCCGACAGCGTCGCGGTGGCGGCGTGCACCTCGCCAGCCTGCTGGCGGCGGCGGGTCGGCACCAGTGGGTCAAGCTTGGACAGCAGACCGCGCGCGGTCTCGTCGATGCCGGCCACCGTGGCCGAGGCCGCGCGCAGGGCGATGGCCAGGGTGGTCGCCTCCTCTTCGTCCAGCAGCATCGGCAGTATGGGTGCGCCCGCCCCCAGCTGATAGCCGCCCCCTACCCCGGCCGACGCCCTGACCGGATAGCCCAGCTCGCGAAGGCGCTCGATGTCGCGGCGGATGCTGCGCCGGTCCACACCCATGCGCTCGGCCAGTTCAGCCCCCGACCACTGTCGGCGGGCCTGCAGCAGGGCGATCAGGCGGAGCAGGCGATGGGCGGTATGGCGCATGAAGGATCGAGGACAGAAGTCGTCCGCAATAGTGCCTCAGCATGGGCCCCAGTTCACCCCTCTGCTGCAAGGAGCACTGCCATGACGTCCCGCCAGATCACCCTCTATCACGCTGCCCGTTCACGCTCGAGCGGCGCCGTGGCCCTGCTCGAAGCCCTGGGTGCCGACTACCGCCTGCATGTGCTGGACCTGAAAGCCGGCGCCAACCTGGCCCCGGCCTACCTGGCCATCAACCCGATGGGCAAAGTGCCGGCGATCATCCATGAGGGCGCACTGGTGACCGAGCAGGTGGCGATCTACCTGTACCTGGCCGATCTCTACCCCGAAGCCGGGCTGGCGCCGCCGATCGGCTCGCCGCTGCGCGGCCCCTACCTGCGCTGGATGGCGTTCTACGGCGCCTGTTTCGAGCCGGCGATGATCGACCGCGCGATGCGCCGCGACCCGCCACCGCAGTCGATGTCGCCCTACAACGACGCCGAGACCGTACTGCAGGTGATCGAGGCGCAGCTGGCGCAGGGACCTTACCTGCTGGGTGAGGAGATGAGCGCCGCCGACGTGCTGTGGGGCAATGCCCTGAAATGGACCACCGACTTCGGGCTGGTGCAGCCCGCCCCCGCCACGGCGGACTACATCGCCCGGATGGGCGCATTGACGGCCTTCGACCGGTCGCGGCAGATCGACGCAGAGCTGATCGCGGCGTAAGGATGCCCGCCGGGCACGGCCCGGCGCTACCGGGCGCGGCAGGGGCCGTGCCCCACGAGCGCGCAGCGCGGCGGGAGGCGCGGGATGCGGGTAGAATTGCCCGCTTTCCCGCCACCCGAATGGATTAAGCGCCATGACCGGGACGCCAGACGTCTTTCCGCCCGCCACGCCCGGCGGCACCCCGCTCGTTGCCCTGCCCTCCGCTCCGCGCACGCCGGAGCAGATCAAGGGCAAGCTGTACATCAAGACCCACGGTTGCCAGATGAACGAGTACGACTCGGCCAAGATGGCCGACGTGCTCGCCGCCAGCGACGGCCTGGTGCTGACCGACACCCCGGAGGACGCCGACGTCATCCTGGTCAACACCTGCTCCATCCGCGAGAAGGCGCAGGAGAAGGTGTTCAGCCAGCTCGGCGTCTGGAAGGGGCTGAAGAACCAGGGCCGCGAGGTCATCATCGGCGTCGGTGGCTGCGTCGCTTCGCAGGAGGGCGAGGCCATCATCAAGCGCGCGCCGTTCGTGGACCTGGTGTTCGGCCCGCAGACCCTGCACCGGTTGCCGGAGTTGATCCGTGCGCGTCGCGAGCAGAAGCGACCGCAGGTGGACATCAGCTTCCCGGAGATCGAGAAGTTCGACCGCCTGCCCGAGCCGCGCGCTGAAGGCGCATCGGCGTTCGTGTCGATCATGGAAGGCTGCTCGAAGTACTGCTCGTTCTGCGTGGTGCCCTACACCCGCGGCACCGAAGTCAGCCGTCCGTTCGAGGACGTGGTGGTGGAAGTGGCACAGCTGGCCGCGCAGGGCGTACGCGAGATCAACCTGCTCGGCCAGAATGTCAACGCCTACCGCGGCCCGTATGGCGATGGCGAGTTCGCCGACCTGGGCCTGTTGATCCGCACCATCGCCGAGATCGATGGCGTCGGCCGCATCCGCTTCACCACCTCGCACCCGCTGGAGTTCAGCGACTCGCTGGTGGACGCGTTCCGCGACGTGCCGCAGCTGGCCAACTTCCTGCATCTGCCGGTGCAGGCCGGCAGCGACCGCGTGCTGTCGGCGATGAAGCGCGGCTACACCGCGCTGGAGTTCAAGTCGAAGATCCGCAAGCTGCGCGCGGTGCGCCCGGACATCTCGATCAGTTCGGACTTCATCGTCGGCTTCCCTGGCGAGACCGAGGCGGACTTCGAGAAGACCATGAAACTGATCGAGGACATCGGCTTCGACCACAGTTTCTCCTTCATCTACTCGCGTCGTCCGGGCACCCCGGCCGCCGACCTGGAGGACACCCTCAGCGATGCCGAAAAGCACGCGCGGCTGTCGCGCCTGCAGGAACGCATCAACGCGCACGCCGCCGGCATTTCCGCGAAGATGGTCGGCACCGTGCAGACGGTGCTGGTGGAAGGTCCTTCGCGCAAGAACCCGAACGAGCTGACCGGCAAGACCGAGAACATGCGCTCGGTGAACTTCCCGGCACCGGCACGCCTGATCGGTCAGTTCGTGGATGTCGTGATCACCGAGGCATTGACCAATTCGCTGCGCGGGCGCGTGGTGACGGAAGGCTGATCGCCGGGCGGGGGGCTCCTGCGCGGCTTCCCCCAGAGACGCAGCAGGCGTGGTGATTTTCTCACCACGCCACGCAGACCGTCGGTGCAGAAGGCTTTGCGTCACCTATCCACAGGTTGATTGCGCGTCGTTCCACAGTGATTGTGGAAAAGCAGTGGGGCTCAGGGGGCGAACCTGCCGGGCCTCGCTGCTGGCCGCAACCTTCGCTGAGCGGGTCTACTCTGAGCCTCAGAAGGACGCACCGGGCTACTCGCTCAGGAATCCCAGCTTCGTCGTCCCGAATCCATACCGGGTCTCCATCAGCGTCTTCACCGGTCCCATGCCCTCTACGATCATCCTGCCGTCCGGCGTCCCGCAGCGTGTCCCCACCTGCGTCCTGCCGTACTGCAGTTCGGCTTCGCGACTGCGCTTGGGGCGGGGATCGGGCTCCCACCAAGGGAAATGGGCATACGGCTTGTTGGTCGAGACTTCGTAGCGCCAGCACACGAACGAGAGCGTCTCGTTGCCTGCTGCGTCATAGTCGTAGACGCGGTAGGAGCTGTAGCCGCTGGTCAGCGGCGTGAGCTTCAACACATCCTTCTCTACGTATGCGCGCAGGTTCTCGGTGTAGCCACCATCATCGGGAACCGGGCCGAACAGGATCACCCGCGTGAGCCTGCCGCTTGCGTCGTAGTTTTCCTGGCGATTCAGATCCAGCGTGCGCCACTGGCGCTCGCGCGGGTGCTTGGCACCCGGTCCGAAGACTTCGAAGATCCGTCGATGCGAGCGATGGTAGTACTCCCGGACGCGGGTGTAGTCGGTGATGCCCTCGAACAGCCCCTTGGCGATTTCTGCTGGCACACGCTCGCCAGGGAATCTGTATTTCAGCTTATCAGTGGGCTCTTGACTGCGTTGCGCGAAGACAGCCGTGGCGTCCGACGGCGCCATGGAGAAGGAAGCACTTTCAACGCCACGAAGCCCACGCTTTTCACTTCCATGGAAGCGAATACCCACGACCCGCTTCAATTCAGCATCGTCGACATTCACGAAGCCACTCACAGTCCATGCACCATCGGTGGCCTCGGTTCCAAAGCCGGTGTCCTCGCGATTGGGATCCTCACCGGGCTTACGCGTGGCTTCCTTGATCACGTCGGAAGCCAGCAACCCATCCGGCCGATAAGTAAAGTACCAGGTCATTCTCCTCGAGGCCTTTTCACGTAGCTGCGAGCACGTGAAGTCCGGATCATCCGAAATACTCATCCCGGAACTCTGATTAGCCACCTCTATGCGACCATCACCATCATAGAGCGCACAGAAGGTTGTCGCTCTATGCCCTTCCGCATCAGTCCTCTGAATCGACGTTAATTGACCAGTCGAATGATAATAGAGCTCATACGTCTTGTGCAGCTCGAAGTACGGATACACCGGCCTCACCGCAGGATGCAGGTGCTCAGCAGGTGCTTCACCAATCAACTTGTATTCCCGCCTTTTCCACTCTTCAACGCGGCATAGTCGCTGCCCTTGCGCGTCCTTTTCCAAGTAGTAGACCGCACCACCATTCGAATCGAATGGCTCATTGTGCAGCTCAGCAAGTTTAGGATAGAGATTGATCCGCACATAGGGCGCAACTTCGTTCGCACGACTAAGACTTGCGCTCAGCACCCCCTTGGGGCTTGGTCTGAACTTGATCACCAAGCTAACCCCCTGAGAAGTGTGCGACTTCCCGATTGGTGAACTGCAGTCTGCCAACGCAGTGTGCGCAGCAGAAAAGACACCCAACGCCATCAGCCATCTCAACAGATTATGCTCATTCATGCCTTTTCTCCGGATTTCCCTGGAATACCTCCATTCGAGTAACCAGATTCAATTGACCGACTCCTGTCGACAGGCACGGCAGCGATAATCTCGTTCGGCATCATGGCAGCAGGGTCGTCCATGCTGCTCCCCCATAGAAGTGGCATCGTCACCCAGAAGCCCTGAACACCGTAGTCCCCTAATGCCGTGTCTCGAAGGAAGTCCGTCGCCTTACGCACATCGTGCCGACCCACGGCACCGGTCACGTAGTTGCTTACAACGCTTGGCTCCAGCATGAACTCTGGTTGCAGGTCCGCCGGCTGCGCGTACAGGATGCGCTTGACGTGTCCTTTGTCACTCAGGCCTGCGGCGGGAAATCCTTGAAGCACGGAGTCGTAGCGAGGGAACGAGTCGCGGGGGACATTGGTGAAGACACGCTGATAAGCGGCGGAATTTGAATCGGCAAGATTTCTGATGCTTCTCCACGTTTCGGCACTTGCTGGCCTGTCCACCGTCAAAGTTGGCACGTTCTTGTTGAACCACGGGTAGTAGCCCTTGGTCAACTCAGAGAACGCGAAGTGCTGATTCTCCTTCTCCGGCAGCTCTTGAATCTCCTGCCCCAGAAACTTCCTCCATAGCTTCGACCGCAGCTCCCGCGCAAATGTTCGGGTTATTACCTGCACGCCGTTGCCCAGATCCATCCGCTTCGCCTCGCCATCAACGATCACTGCGGCGATCTCGGTATCGCCCGTCCCCAGCAGGCTGCGGTCATTGCAGTTCGCGCTGCCGATGATCGCCACCGCGTCATCAACGATCAGCAGCTTGGAATGTACATAGCACTGCTCGGTCACCACATACAGGGAGGGGCCATGCTCGGAGCCGATCGTGTGCGGCGGCAGATGATCGCTTCCGCGCGTTTCGGCCAACACGCCGTAACTGCGCAGATTCATCACCGACAGGTATTCCTTCCAGCGCCCGGCCTTGACCTCGGCCTGCAGGTCGGCCTCCTCCACGCTGGCCTCGCGGATGTCCTTGTCGCGTGCGATCAATGATCGGCAGATGCGCCGGATCAGGCTGTCGTCACCACGCAGCAGGGTCTGCTGCACCCAGTACTGCTGCTTCACCACGGCACCGTCCGCCAGGCTGCCCTCCGGGTGCACCGGCAGGGTGATGTACACATGGAAGCCTTGCCCGGCCAGGATCGCACGGCGGATGCGCGCGGCCAGGGCGGCCACCAGTGGGTTGCTGGCCGCCGACTTCACTCCCTGCCTTCGCTCCACCACATCCTGCACGATGTCGGCCCTGCCTACCGGGCCGCTCATCCCCACGCCGCGCCCCACGTGACCAAGCTTCGCCTTTTCGGCATCCGTCGCATCCCGCCGCTCCCCGCCCTTCACTGCGGTTTCCACCACGCTGCCCGGATCCGCGTCGGACCAGCCACAGTCGGAAATGAGGAACTGCGTTTCCAGATAGATGTAGGCACGGGCTGATGCGATGCAGTTGACCATCGCGTCGAGAATGGAGTGCATCGGCTGCTCACGCTCCCAGTACGGCTGCAGGCAGCTGGCGTCGTCCAGGTTCAGGCCAAGTTCCCTGCACCCCTTCTTCTCCAGCGCATGCAAGGCGGTGCCCGAGGAACGCACGATCTGCACGCTGACCTTGCCAGCGGTGCCCGGCACCGTCAGGTCACCGAACACCGCCTGCATGCCGCCCATGGACTGCAGCCACTGATCGCTCAATGGCGTCAGTTCCATGCCACGCGCCAGGGTGGTCTGCTCGGGCAGCTCTGTGTCGAGCCATTCATTGGTCTTGCGAAGGCCCGTGTTCAGCCCCTTGCGCAGCAGTGAGCCGACGGTCCGGTCACCGCGCTGGTTCTGCCAGACCATGGCGTTCCAGCGGTGCATGAAGTTGCTGCAGATATCGAACACGGCCGGGCCCGCGATCTGCGCGTGCACGTCCTGCCAGGGCATGCGGGGCTGGCGGCCACTGTCGAGCAGTCGCTGGGTGCGATCAACTGGTGTATTGATCCACAGCACCAGCGATTCCCAGTCTGTCTTCGCCTTGTCGATCTTTGCTTCTATTTCGCTGAGTCTGCCCTCGATGTCCGCGCGCAGGCTGCGCGGATCGAGCAGGTAGCCCGCCGCTTTCTCTGCAGTCTGGAAGGGCCGCAGCGCCGCCGCCCGGATGTCGTTCTTCTGCTGGTCGAGCCAGCTGCCGAACTTCTTCGCCTGGATGGCGGCGAAGCCTGCCACCGCACGCCCTGCTGCGGCAGCCGCCTCGACCGGATTCAGTTTGATGGCTTCGTCGGCGGCACGGTTCGACGCGGCAATGACATCTGCATATTCCTTGCCGATCTCCTCCAGTGTCGTCTGGATGGTCAGGAACGTGCGTGCGACGGTGCGCTTGACCGCCATCCCCTCTTCCATGCCGGGGATGATCCACTCGGCGATCTTCCTGAGGCCTTCGCGCTCAAGCGCGTCGGGTACGCCCAGCTTGTCAGCATAGTCCTGCAGCTGCGCCAATGCGGCACCGGCGTCCCACTGCGCCTTCATCTGGTCCAGCGCAACGGCGAGGCCGGGCAGGTACGCCTGCGCAAAGCCGGGACGGACGCGGCCTGCCGCTTCCGGGCTGGTATCGGGCTTGTCCTGGGTCAGCGCAATCTCCTTGGACGTCATGCTCCGATACTTGCTCAGACAGTTGTTGTAATGGTCATTGATCACGTGCAGCGTCGGGTCGCAGACCACGTCGAAGTTGCCGTCGTCCCAGCGGCCATGGGCGACGTCCAGGCCGCCGATGAAGCCGATGTTTCCGTCCACCACCAGGATCTTCTGGTGGTGCGAGAAGGCGATGTTGAAGGCATCGGTGCGGCCGGTCGCCGGGTTGTGCAGGCCCACCTGGACCTGCCCGGGCGTCTTGTCATCCTGCATCTTGTACAGCGCCGTGCGTACCTCGTTCTCGTGGGTGTAGGCGGCCGCCTCCACGCTGTCGTAGAGCAGTACCCGCACATCCACGCCGCGATGGTTGATCGCGTTGAACAGCAGCTCGCTCAGCCGCGCGGAGTGCGCGTCACCGCGCGCGTCCATCTCGGTATCGAAGTTCATCTGCCAGTCGGCGATGAAGATGAACTTCTGCGCACCGCGGATGGCATCGGCCATCGCCTTCATCGCCGAGCGCCCATCGGTGAACGCGTCGACGCGGTTCCCATGCCGCACCGGCGCGAACTGACGGTCCGGTGGTGCGTAGTAATCGCCACTGGTCGTTCCCTTCTGGCCATCCCTGCAGATGAGAGAGGCGCGCTCGACCCGGCCCCATGCGTTGGCGTCTGCCATGATCAGATCTCCTTGCGCCGGGCCGGGCTGGCGTCGATGTGGGACTGGAACTCGTACTCGGCGCGCTGCCGGTAGGCATGCAGCGCGGCATCGTCGGGCAGGTCGGCCAGACTCTTGCCATAGTTGATCGCCTCCAGCGTATCCAGGGTCGCCCGTACCCCCGGGGAGCTGCTGAATGGCCGGGGCCGCTGCAGCGGGATCACGTCGATCCCGTGTACCAGGAACAGGCAGCCGGGATGGCGGCCTGCGTCACTCCAGATCCTCGCGCACAGCGCATCGTCCAGGCTGACATTGCCTTGCGCGTCGGCCTCACCTTCGGCCAGGGTCTCGGCCCAGCGTTCCGGCAGCAGCACGCTGTCACGCTGCTCATCGTCCAGGGCGCGCGGCGTGCGCACGATTCTCCAGGGCTGTCCGCCCAGCGGCACACCCTGCGGGCCCGGGATGTCCTGCAGCCTGAAAGCAAGCTTCGGAACCTGCCCGTCGAACGCGCTGGACGGCATGTCCGGCAGGGGAAGGGTCAGCTGCGCCGGGCCGATGAAGGTGCGCTGCCCGGCGTGCACGGTCACCGTGCCGGGGCAGACCAGCACCAGGTTGCCATCTTCCAGCGTAATGCTGGCGCCATCGGCCGTGGCGATGTACAGGGTGCGCGGTGCGGCAAGCTCCACAGCGCCCTGCTTGCTTGCTGCACGCACTGCGTTGCGCGCCTGCAGGCGGATCGTTTCGGACTGGGCACGGATGTCCAAGGCCTCCTGCCCGGCCACGATGGTCAGTGCCGCAGCACCGGCATAAGCGTGGGAACTGGCCGCCAGCACGCCCACCGCCTGCGTGGCATGCAGGCCCGCACTGCCGGCCACGCTGGCGTCGGTGTGCCCGCCGCTGGCCAGTGCCACGTGCCGGGCACCGCTCCAGTGCAGCGCCTGCCCGGCCACCATCGCCAGGCCAGCCTGCCCATGCAGGCCCAGCGTTGGCCGGCCGGTATGCGGAACATCGCCGGGCGCGGGACGGCCCTCCTCATAGGCGCTGGCCTGCGCAAAGGACGCGCCGGTCACGCTGGCCCGGGCGACCCGTTGCAGGCCTGCCAGACCGGCACTGTCCTCCCGCACCGCGTGGCTGGCCAAGCCTGCCGTGCCGTGCATCGCGGCCACGCCATGACTGGACGCGGCCAGGAGGGCGGCCTGCTGCAGCAGCGCGCCGGCCGCAGCCACCTCGCCTGCGGGTGACAGCGGAGCGTGCCCACGTGCGGTCAACCAGACGCCGCGTTCCGCGCGCAGCGCTCCCCAGGCATCTGTGCGCAGTTCCGCGCCCTCGCCGCGCAGGGATCCGCGATGATTGTCAGCCGTATGCAGAAGATGGCCAAGATTCAGCTCGGTGCTGGCCTGGCTGCTGGCCAACTGCACGCGCAGCTGCGCGTCCGAATCATCGAAGGCCAGCCGGTTGTACCCCGTTCCGGACCATTCCCGCGACTGGATGCCCCATACCGCCCCGGCATGCCGATGCTGGTCCTGCCCCGGCGCCATCGCGTGCCAGATGGGGGCACGGCCGCCGACGGCGTTGCCCTGTGCGCTCGGACGGGAGTCGGTGGCATGCCCGAACAGGCCGCCGCTTTCGCCTGCGGCCGCTGCTCCGGCCGGGGTGCGCACAACGCCCGCCTCGCCGCGACCGTTGTACAGCGCGCCCAGCACCAAGGGCTGATCGATGTTCCCGTCCAGAAAGCCGATCATCACCTCCTGACCGACGCGCGGCAGGAACTGTGCGCCAACGCCCGGTCCAGCGTAGCGCTGCGCGACCCGCAGCCAACAGGTCGTACCGGCATCTGTGGCGTCCTGCAGATGCAGACGCACGCGTACCCGGCCCAGGTGATCGGCGTACAGAGCGGCATCATCACCGCCATCGCCAGCGATGACCGTAGCGGTCTGATGGCCTGGCGCGAGCGGCCGCGGGTGGATGCGTTCGCCGGTGCCATCGGCCAGCACGGGACGCCATGGCCAATTCCGATCGACGGCGCGGAAGCGATTGGCATAACCCAAGGCCGCGTTTGCCTCCAGCGCCACGCCGGGCATGGCTGAACTGGCCTCAAGCCAGCGGGCCGGTGCCGCAGCGCGTGGTTGCTCCGCCCCCTGCGTGATCGGCGGCGGATTGCACCCGTAGTGCAGCAGCTCGGTCGGCAGCAGGCTCGGCGCAGAATCAGCGCCCGCAGCCAGTACGCGGATGAAGCCACCGGCCTGCAGGCTGCGTACGCTGCCCGCGGCCAGCCAGCCTGCACTGCCGGCCTCGTGCGCTTCAGCCGCACGCCGCGCGCGACGATACCCATCTTCGGCGCCAGCCAGGGCGTGGGTGCCCACCGGCTCATAGACCTCGCGCGGGCTGCGCCCGGCGTCCTGCAGTGGCATCTGCACATGTCGGACGGTTGCCGCCGGGGCATCGTGGGTGGCGAGCGAGAGCCGGCTGCTGCCCAGCCGGCGCCACCTGCCCAGCCGCTGCAGGGTATCTGCGCGCTCGGTGGCGTCGTCACGGTGGAAACGGATACCGCCGTCTCGGGCCGATTGTGGATTCTCCGCTTGCACGCGGCTGTCGGCGAACAGCACGAGCGTCAGTCCGCCGCTGCTGTCGCTCTCGAACGTGCCCGCAATGCCTTCATCGGCCAGCAGCCGCTGCACGAACTCCAGGTCCGGCTCTCGATACTGGATGCAGCAGTCGCGCGCGGGTGCGGCGGCCAGAGCGGCCAGGGCATCGTCGCTCCAGCGCCAGCGGGCCAGGCCGCGGTGCGTGGCGAACACGTCCTCGACGATTTCCAGCACGGTCCGCTGCTGGTAGACACGGCTGCACCGGGCATGCCGCAGGAACCACGTCCATGGCACGAGATGCAGCCGATAGCGCGCCAGACCGCCGTCGGTGCCGAGCAGGTGAGCGGCGGCGACGTGACCGCAGCGATGGTGGTCCTGGCCATCATCGAGACACGTGACCAGCGCGGCGCTCAGTCCCGGCCAGTCAGCGCATGACAGGCCCGAATCCGGATGCACGGCATCTACCCAGTAATCGAAACCATTGACCAGGCTTTCGTGGCCCCACCACTGTTCGACGAACAAGGGAGGCAGGCCCTCGGCCTGCAGCCGATGCAGTTGCCGGTTCGACCCGAGCCCCGCCAGCGGCGCGTGCGCGCTGGGCGTGTGTGAAACATCCATGACCTCTCCCCGGCCGGGCGCTCCGCCCCGACGCTCAATGCCTGTGAACCTTCCCGTGGCCACCGCTGCTCCTCGGTTTCCGTGCCCCACCCGGTCGTGACGCTTTTTTCACCACCGGCGCAGGAAGCTTGTGGCACAAGCATCGCGAACGTCTATCCACAGGTTCCCGCAGGCCCGATCCACACCCCGTGTGGAAAACCGCGTAGCAGCGCCCGTACTGGCCGTGTGCGCCCCCGCGCGCTACCCTTGTTTCCCCTTGAAGACACTGTGGTGGAAGGCTTCCGCCCCACCTCCAGCAATGAAAAACATCGAGCATCGAGACTTCACCCTGTCGCCGGAAGACAACGCGCGCCTGGCCAACCTGTGCGGCCCGTTCGACGGCCATTTGCGACAGATCGAACTGAAACTCGGCGTGGAGATCGCCAATCGCGGCTTCGTGTTCCGCATCAGTGGACCGAAGGAAGCCAGCGTGGAAGCGCAGAAGCTGATCGAAGCCCTGTACGCCGAAGCCGGCGAGACCACCTTCGACAACCATGCCATCCACCTGCGCCTGGCCCAGGCCAACGTGGAGCAGATCGCCGAACGCTCGTACGAAGCACAGGACGTGGCGATCCGGGTCAAGCGTGGCACCGTGCGCGGTCGCGGCGCCAACCAGGGCCGCTACCTGCACCAGATCGCCACCCACGACATCAACTTCGGCATCGGCCCGGCCGGTACCGGCAAGACCTTCCTGGCCGTGGCCAGCGCGGTCGAAGCGCTGAACGAGTCGCGCGTGCAGCGCCTGATCCTGGTGCGGCCCGCGGTCGAGGCCGGCGAGAAGCTCGGCTTCCTGCCCGGCGACCTGACCCAGAAGGTCGACCCCTACCTGCGGCCGCTGTACGACGCCCTGTACGAAATGATGGGCGTGGAGAAGGTGGTCAAGCTGCTGGAGAAGAACGTCATCGAGATCGCACCGCTGGCGTACATGCGTGGCCGCACGCTCAACGACGCGTTCGTGATCCTGGACGAGGCGCAGAACACCACCATCGAGCAGATGAAGATGTTCCTGACCCGGCTGGGCTTCGGCTCCACCGCCGTGGTCACCGGCGACCTGACCCAGACCGACCTGCCCAAGCACCTGAAATCGGGCCTGCGCGATGCCATCGATGTGCTGCGCGATGTCGAGGGCGTGAGCTTCACCTTCTTCGAATCGCGCGACGTCGTCCGCCATCCGCTGGTGGCCCGCATCGTCAGTGCCTACGACCGCCGCGACCTGCATCAGATCCAACCCGGAGCGACATCATGACCCGTGGTCCCGTACGGCTGGACGTCGCCGTCAGTTATGCCCTGCCCCGCGCCGGACTGCCGGCCGCGGTGAGCTTCCGCAGGTGGGTTGCCGCGGCCCTGAAGGGACGTATCCGCGAAGCCGACCTGGCGATCCGTGTGGTCGATGCCAAGGAGGGGCAGTCGCTGAACCGTCACTACCGTGGCAAGGACTACGCCACCAACGTGCTCAGCTTCCCGGCCGAAGTGCCCGAAGGCCTGCCCAAGGGCGTGAAGTTCCCGCTGCTGGGCGACCTGGTGATCTGTGCCCCGGTGGTCGAGCGCGAGGCCGGCGAACAGGGCAAGCCGCTCAACGCCCACTATGCGCACCTGACCGTGCACGGCGTGCTGCACCTGCTCGGCTGGGACCACGAGGACGACAAGGAAGCCGAGGCGATGGAGCAGCTGGAACGCGAGATCCTGGCCGAGCTCGGCATCGCCGACCCCTACGCCGGCGAGCGCTGACCTCGCCCGCCCCCCCTGACCGGAAGGCAGCCGAGCCAGGCTCGGCGCTACCACGGAGTGCCGTTGTGTTCCTGCCCCTGCTGCTTGCCACCTCTGCGACCGCCGCACCGCTGGACCTGCCGGCACTGATCGAATGCCGCCAGGATGTGGCCGCCCATGCCGCGCTGGCTCCGCTGCTGGCCGACCCGCTGAAAGCCGTGGCCAGCGGCCTGCAACCCCTGCCGCAGGGCAACCGGTTCCTGAGCGAGTACCGTCTGGCGCAGCCCATCACGGTGTTCGGTACCCGCACGGACCGGGTCGCAATGGCCGGTGCCAGCATCATGGCCATCCTCGATGAGGCCGACCCCCGGCCACTGGCTAGGCGGCTCGGGCTGGAGACCGGATACGACCAGGACGGCAAGTTCATGGCGGGGCGCGAACTGGTCAGCCGTGACGTGACCGACCCGACCACCGGCGAGGCCCAGATCGAGTCGATCATCCTCAGCGTCTCGACGGTGGCCTCCCACCCGGGCCGGACGCTGGCCGGCTGCACCTACAGCCTGGATCTGCCCGAAGCACCGGCGTCCCGGCCTGAACTGGCGCCGCCACCGATCACCGGCCCCGGCAGCGGGGGGCGCTGACAGGCCGCCACATCCTGCTAGACTGGCGCCAACGCCCGGCATGCCGGGTGCCCTTTTTCCAGAGATGTCTGAAGACGACAGTAGTAGCTCCCTGCAGGAGCACAGTGAAAAGAAGCGCGGCTGGCTGGAACGCCTGACGTCCGCGTTCTCCGGCGAACCCCATACCCGCGACGAGCTGGTCGCTGTCCTGCACACCGCGCAGGAAGAGGGTCTGATCGCCGCCGATACCCTGAAGATGATGGAAGGCGCCATTTCGGTGGCCGAGCTGACCGTGGGCGACGTGATGATCTCGCGTTCGCAGATGGTCTCGCTGCCGGTCGAGGCGCCCTTCCTGGAACTGATGAAGCAGGTGGTCGAATCCGGCCATTCGCGCTTCCCGGTGCATGGCGAGAACAAGGACGACATCCTCGGCATCCTGCTGGCCAAGGACCTGCTGCGCGGCGTGGTTGCCGACCACGGCCCGGCCAACGTGCGCGAACTGCTGCGCCCGGCGGTGCTGATTCCTGAAGCGAAGAAGCTCAACGTGCTGCTGAAGGAATTCCGCCTGTCGCGCAATCACATGGCCATCGTGGTCGACGAGTACGGCGGCGTCGCCGGCCTGGTTACCATCGAGGACGTGCTCGAACAGATCGTCGGCGACATCGATGACGAGCACGACGAAGCCGAGGATCCGTCGGCACAGATCGCGATCCAGGCCGACGGCCAGTACGTGGTCGATGCCCTGACCCCGATCGGGGATTTCAACGAGCGCTTCGGTGCCACGTTCTCCGACGAGGACTACGACACCATCGGCGGCCTGGTCACGGAAGCAGTCGGTCACCTTCCGGAGATCGGCGACGAACTGGCGCTGGACCGCTTCATGTTCCGTGTCGCCCGTGCCGATGCGCGCCGGGTACAGGCCTTCCACGTGACGGTGCTGCCACCGGACGCGCAGGACGACGCTTGAAGCGGCGCGGGCTGATCCTCACCCTGTGGCTGGCACTGTGCATGCTGGCCACGGCCGTGCCTGCCATCGCCTTCGCGCAGGCGACGACTGCGGTCGCCGGGGCCCCGGCGCCGCGCATCGGCGTGGTGACGATGCAGCCCGGCACGGTGTTCTTCGAGCGTTTCGGCCATGACGCCATCGTGGTACTCGATCCGGCCAGTGGTGAGGCAACGTCGTACAACTTCGGCTACTTCGATCCGTCCGAGGATGACTTCATCGGTCGCTTCGTACGTGGCGACATGATGTATTACCTGGTGGCGCTGCCCCTTCAGCAGGACCTGTCGTACTACGACGAGACCGGCCGCGGAGCGAGCGTGCAGTGGCTGGATCTGCGCCCGGACCAGGCGCGCGCACTGGCCGCCGACCTGGCGGAACGGGCCAAGCCGGAGAACGCGCGCTACCACTACGACTACTACACCGCCAACTGCGCGACGATGGTGCGCGACACACTGGACAAGGCGCTGGGTGGCGGGCTGCACGCCCAGCTGTCCGGTCGCTCGCGCGGCAATACCTACCGCAGTGAATCGGTCCGCCTGGCCTCGCCCGCGCCGTGGATGTGGCTGGGCTTCGACGTGGGCCTGGGCCCGTTCGCCGATCAGCCGCTGTCACGCTGGCAGGAAGCGTTCGTGCCGATGCGCCTGGCCGATGCCCTGCGCCAGGCGCGCAACAGCGACGGCCGGCCGCTGGTGCAGTCCGAGCAGGAACTGCTGCCCCACCGCATCGATCCGGAGCCGAAGGAATTCCCGCGCCGCTGGTGGCCGTGGCTGCTGTGCGGCCTGGCCATTGCTGCCGGCGTGCTGGCATTGCGCAACCGGCCGCGCCTGCTGGCCGGACTGGGACTGCCGTTGTGGCTGCTGTGTGCCGTCGCGGGTGGCCTGCTGGTGTTCCTCTGGGGCTTCAGCACCCATTACGCCGCCTGGGCCAACCGCAACCTGCTGCTGCTTTCGCCGTTGTGCGTGCTGCTGCTGCCGGGCGCGGTCCGGCTGCTGCGCCGTCGCCCGCCGGGCGGCATGTTCACGGTCGTGCTGTGGCTGGTAGCGCTGCAGGCCCTGGCAGCGCTGGTCCTGCACTGGCTGAGCCTGCAGGCGCAGTACAACGTGCAATGGATCGTGCTGCTGCTGCCGATCCATGCTGCCCTGGCCTGGGTGCTGGGCCGCGATCGTCACTTGTCGGATACGCGGCACTGACGCACGATGGCGGGCATGTCACTGCCCGCCTCCGCTGCCGCACCTGCTTCGGCCAATCCCGCCTGCGTCATCAACTGCGTCCACTACGATGAGCAGGGCGTCCGCCATGACATCAGCCTGGACGCCATCAGCGACGTCATCGCCAGCGGCAACGGCTTCGTCTGGGTCGGCCTGTTCGATCCCAATGAAAACGTGCTGCTGAAGCTGCAGGAGGAGTTCTGCCTGCACGATCTGGCGATCGAGGACGCGCGGAATGCGCACCAGCGGCCGAAGGTGGAAGCCTACGGCAACTCGCTGTTCGTGGTGATGACCACTGCGCAGATGGTCGATGAGCGCATCCAGTACGGTGAAACCCACGCCTTCCTTGGGCCGCGTTTCCTGGTGACCGTGCGCCACGGCGCTTCGCTGTCGTATGCGCCAGTGCGCGCCCGGGTGGAACGCGAGCCGCAGCTGCTGAAGATGGGCCCGTCCTACTGCCTGTACGCTGTCACCGACTTCGTGGTCGACAACTACCTGCCGATCACCAACCGCTTCCGCGACACGCTGGAGCTGCTGGAGAAGGACATCTTCGCCGAAAGCTACAAGCGCAGCACCGTGGTCCGCCTGTACGAACTCAAGCGCGAGTTGAACAAGATGCGGATGGCCGTGGCCCCGTTGCAGGACGTGCTGGCGCAGCTGCGCCGCTACCAGGGCGAATTGATTCCGGACGAGGTGAAGCTCTACGTCCGCGACGTGCATGACCATGCGGTGCGCATCAGCGACGTGATCGATACCCTGCGCGAGATGCTGGGTACCGCACTGAGCGTGAACCTCTCGCTGGTAACGCTGGCGCAGGGAGAAACCGTGAAGCGGCTGGGTGCGTGGGCGGCCCTGCTGGCGGCGCCGACGCTGATCACCAGCTGGTACGGCATGAACTTCAGTCACATGCCGGAGTTGAGCCAGCCATGGGCGTACCCGCTGATGATCGTCGGCGTCGGCGGTGTCTGCGTGGGCCTGTACCGGTTGTTCAAGCGCGCGCGGTGGCTGTAGAGGCGAGCCCAGGCCCGGGCTCGGCTGCTTCTGCGCCGTGGCACACGGGATGCACCATCAGGCCACGTAGACGGTCTTGATGTTCATGAACTCATGGATGCCGTGGTCCGCCAGTTCGCGTCCGAAGCCTGACTGTTTGCTGCCGCCGAACGGCAGCCGCGCGTCACTCTTGACGATGGCATTGACAAAGGCCGCACCGCATTCCATGCGCTGGGCGAAGGACTCGCCACGCACCGGGTCACCGGTCCAGACACTGCCGCCCAGCCCGAAGCGGGTGTCGTTGGCCACGCGCAGCGCTTCCTCTTCATCCTTGACCCGGATCACCGCCGCCACCGGCCCGAACAGTTCCTCGTCGTAGGCAGGCATGCCCGGCCCGACCTGGTCCAGCACGGTGGCCGGATAGCCGGCATGCGTGCCCGCGATCGGCTCGCCGCCCAGCAGCACCCGCGCCCCCTTGGCCACGCTCGCCTGTACCTGCTTGTGCAGTTCGTCGCGAAGGTCCGCGCGGGCCATCGGTGCCAGCGTGGTCTCGCGCTCGCTGGGGTCGCCATACCGGCGCTGGCCTGCCGCCTCGACGAAGCGACGGGTGAATTCATCGGCCACGGGCTCCACCACGATGAAGCGCTTGGCAGCGATACAGGTCTGCCCACTGTTGTCGAAGCGCGACTTCACCGCCGCCGCCACGGTCCTGTCGAGGTCGGCATCATCCAGCACCACGAAGGCATCGCTGCCCCCCAGTTCCATCACCGATTTCTTCAGCTGGCTGCCCGCATTGGACGCGATCGAACGCCCGGCGCGTTCGCTGCCGGTCAGCGTCACCGCCTTCACCCGCGCATCGCGCAGCACCTCGGCCGCCTGGTCGTTGTCGATGTGCAGAACGTCGAACACACCGGCGGGCAGGCCACCGTCGCGGCACACCGTCAGGATCAGGTCCGCACACTGGGGCACGTTGCTGGCGTGCTTGAGCAGCGCCACGTTACCGGCCATGAAGGCAGGGGCAAGGAAGCGGAACACCTGCCAGACCGGGAAGTTCCATGGCATCACCGCGAACACGCAGCCGATCGGCTCGTAGCGCACGTAGCTGCGCTGTGCCTCGGTATCGATCAGCTGGGGCTTGAGGTAGTCGGCGGCGTGATCGGCGTAGTACTCGCAGGCCGCCGCGCATTTGTCGACCTCGGCCAATGCCTCGGCCTTCAGCTTGCCCATCTCGTGCGTCATCGCCTGCTGCAGTTCGTCACGCCGCGTGCGCAGCTGCGCGGCGATCCCTCGCAGGATGGCACCTCGTTCCTGCAGCGAACGCGCGGCCCAGGCCGGGAATGCGTCGGCCGCGGCCTGCAGGCGCTGCTCGACGTCGGCAGCGCCCATCAGTTCATGGCGATAGGTCACCTGGCCGGTGGTGGGATCGATGATCTCGACAGTCATGGGGGATCTCCTTCAGGCAGATCCCCAGTGTGCGCCCTTGCCCGTGAGCCGCGCGTTGCCGGATCAGCCGTTGTCCTGCCGGGCCAGCTGCAGATCGCGCTGGCGCCGCTTCTCGGCGCGCGCGTTGATGTACCAGCCAATCACCGCCGCGATCGATACCGCCGATACCAGCAGCGTGGCCAGCGCATTGATCTTCGGGCTGATGCCCATGCGGACCGAAGCGAAGACCTTCATCGGCAGCGTTGTCGAGCCCGGCGTGGCGACGAAGCTGGCCACCACCACGTCATCCAGCGACAGCGTGAAGGCCAGCAGCCAGCCCGCAACCAGTGCCGGGGCGATGATCGGCAGCGTGATGCGGGTGAACACGGTCAGCCGGCTGGCCCCCAGGTCCATCGCCGCTTCTTCCAGCGACAGGTCCATCTCCTGCAGGCGCGAAGACACCACTACGGTGACGAAGCACAGGGTGAAGGTGACGTGGGCGATCCAGATGGTCGCCAGTCCACGCGCCGGGAAGCCCGGAATGGCCCCCATCGAGGCCAGCAGCGCCATCAGCGAGAAACCCAGGATCACGTCCGGCATCACCAGCGGCGCGGTGACCAACGCGCCGAACAGCGGCTTGCCGCGGAAACGCTTGAAACGGGTCATCACCATGGCCGCCAGCGTGCCGAGCACCGTGGCGGTGCAGGCGGTCCAGAACGCCACCACCAGGCTGGTCCACATCGCGTCCATCAGTGCACGGTCGGCGAACAGATCGCTGTAGGCGCGGGTGGAGAACCCCGCCCACACCATCGCAAGCCGCGAACTGTTGAACGAATAGAACATCAACAGCAGGATCGGCAGGTACAGGAAGGCGAAGCCGAGCAGCAGCACGCCCAGACCCAGGCCCTTGGCGGTGCGCGGGCTCATGCCTGCTTCCCCTCCAGCAGGCGCTGCTGGGAACGGTTGAACAGCAGGATCGGCACCAGCAGCAGCAGGATCATCGCCACCGCCATCGCCGAGGCGCCCGGCCAGTTGCGGTTGTTGAAGAACTCGTTCCACAGCTGCCGGCCAACCATCAACGTCTCCGATCCGCCGAGCATTTCAGGGATGACGAACTCGCCGACCGCCGGAATCATCACCAGCATGCAGCCGGCGATGATGCCGGCCCTGGACAGCGGCAGGGTGATGCGCAGGAAGGCCTGCCACGGCTTCGCACCGAGATCGTAGGCCGCCTCCAGCAGGCGGTGGTCATGCTTGACCAGGTTGGCGTACAGCGGCAGCACCATGAACGGCAGATAGCAGTAGACGATGCCGATATAGGCCGCGGTCGGCGTGTCGATCAGCTGCAGCCTGGGCAGCCCCATGCTGGTCATCAGCGTCTGCAGACCGGTGAACTGCAGGAACTGGTCGAGCAGGCCGTTGCGGTCCAGGATCGCCTTCCACGCATATACCCGGATCAGGAACGAGGTCCACGACGGCAACACCACCAGCATCATCGCCACGTTGCGCGCCGCCGGCGACAGCCGGGCGATGGCATAGGCCATCGGGTAGCCGATCAGCAGGGTCAGGAAGGTGGAGATCGCTGCGATCTTGATGGAACTCAGGAACGCCTGGGCGTAGATCGAATCGCGGAACAGCGCCAGATAGTTCTCGAGGTTGAGCTTGAGCGAGAACCCGCCGTCCACGTACTGCAGCAGCCAGGTGTACGGCGGCGAGCCGACACGACTGTGCGAGAAGCTGATCATCAACACGATCAGGAAGGGCACTGCGAAGAACAGCAGCAGCCACAGATACGGAACACCGATCACCGTGGCACGCAGTCCCGGCAGCCAGCGCTTCAGCGCGGCGACGCTCATGAGGTCAGCACCACGCCGTCGTTGTCGCGCCAGTGCACCCACACGCTGTCACCCCAGGTCAGGCCATCGCTGGCCCAGCGCTGCGAATTGGCAAAGTTGGCCAGCACCTTGGCACCACTGGGAAGGCGCACGTGGTACACCGAGTGGCTGCCGAAGTAGGCGATGTCCTCGATCACGCCCTGCGCCTTGTTGGTGTGACCTTCCGGCTCGTCCTTGCCGATCATCACCTTTTCCGGGCGCAGCGCGAATGCGACCGGCTGCCCTTCATATCCAGTGATGCCATGGGCAATGTAGATCGGCGCCGGGAACAGCGGCGATCGTACGGTCACGTACTCCGGCAGGTCCTCGTCGATCACGCCGTCGAACAGGTTCACCGAGCCGATGAACTCGGCGACGAACCGGTTGGCCGGCTGCTCGTACACTTCGTCCGGCTTGCCGACCTGCTGGATCCAGCCCGCATCCATCACCGCGATGCGGGTGGCCATGGTCATCGCTTCTTCCTGGTCGTGGGTGACCATCACGCAGGTCACGCCGGACGACTCGATGATGCTGACCAGTTCCAGCTGCATCTGCGAGCGCAGCTTCTTGTCCAGCGCACCCATCGGCTCATCCAGCAGCAGCAGCTTGGGGCCCTTGGCCAGCGACCGTGCCAGCGCCACGCGCTGCTGCTGGCCGCCGGACAGCTGATGCGGCTTGCGCTTGCCGAGGTGGCCCATCTGCACCAGCTCCAGCATTTCGCCGACGCGCCTGCTGATCACATCCTTGCCCAGCCCGTCCTGCTTCAGGCCGAACGCGATGTTCTGCTCGACCGTCATGTGCGGGAACAGGGCGTAGGACTGGAACATCATGTTGACCGGCCGCTGATAGGGCGGCAACGCGTCCAGACGCTGGCCATCAAGGGTGATGCTGCCCTTGGTGGGTGTCTCGAAGCCGCCCAGGCAGCGCAGCAGGGTCGATTTGCCGCTGCCGGAGCCGCCCAGCAGGGCAAAGATCTCGCCCTTGCGCACGTCCAGATTGACGTCGTCGACGGCGACGAAACCGTCGAATTCCTTGCGCAGGTCGCGAATGGAGAGATAGCCGGGCGCACCGGTCGCATCGACGACGGCGGCTTCCGGCTGGGCTTCAACGGGCATGGGGGCTCCGGGAGCGGGCGGTGGACAGCGGGCGCCATTCTAACGGCCAGGGGGCGATGACGATATGACGGGCTGTGGCGGGCGGCCGTTGCCCGCCGGGCATGGCCCGGGCATTGCCTGGCTCCGGTAGCGCCGGGCCATGCCCGGGCATTGCCTGGCTCCGGTAGCGCCGGGCCATGCCCGGCGGAGAGGATCAGCGAACAGCCACCGGCGGTGCCTCCTGCCAGCCCAGCCCCAGGCTCTTCTGCAGCGCCACATACCGCACCAGCAACTGCAGCCGCGCCTGGGCGGCGGCATCCTGCGCTTGCAGCCGCTGGCGCTGTACGTCCAGCAGATCGATCTGTGAGGTGGCCCCCGCCTGTCGACGCTGGCTCATCAGCGCCAGCGAGCGATCCGCCGAAGCCTCGGCGCGGACACTGGCCTGCAGTTGCTGCCGCGCCGCCCCGAAGCGCGCCAACGCGGTGTTGGCATCCTGCAGTGCAGCCAGCACCGTGCCCTCGTAGGCCGCCAACCGGGCCTCATTGCCGGCCCGAGCCTGGGCCACACGGGCCTTGTTCACACCGAAGTCGAACAGCGACCAGCGCAGGAACGGGGCGACGATGGTGGCGGCTGAATCCCGCCCCAGGTCGGAAACCGACGTGGCGCCCGCGCCGATGCTGCCCAGCAGGGTCACCTGCGGAAAATACGCTGAGATCGCCTGGCCGATCTGCGCCGAGGATGCCGCCAGCTCGCGCTCAGCCTTGCGCACATCCGGCCGGCGCTGGATCAACGCGCCCGCATCGTCCACCGGCACGCTGGCCGGCAGCACTGGCAGCGGATGATCTGCCGCCAACCGCGCATCCAGCGCCCCCGGCTCGCGGCCGACCATCAGGGCCAGCACGTCGCGGGCTTCGTCGGCCTGTGCCTGTAGCGGCGGCAGCGCAGCCTGCTGCTGTTGCAGCTGGGCCTGCGCGCGCTCCACCTGCAGGTCCGAATCCGCACCGCGTTGGCGGCGCTGACGGGTCAGCTGCAGGCTTTCATCGGCGGCGCGGAGGTTGTGCTCGGCCAGGGCGATACGCTCGCGGCTGCTGCGGTAGCCGAGATAGACCTGGGTCAGTTCCGCGGCAAGCTGCACCTGCGCATCGGCCAGTGCTGCCGCGTTGGCCTCGGCTTCAGCGGCAGCCTGCTCGGCCGCGCGGCGTCGGCGGCCGAACAGGTCCAGTTCCCAGCTGGCGTCGAAGCCGGCCACGTACAGCTCGGTGTCCAGATCGATATCGGCGAACTGCTGGCGCAGCTGCGCCGCTTCCTGCGGACGGCCGTTGGCCTCGGCCACGCCGGCGATGTTCTCGCCCAGACCGCGCACGCTGTTTTCCAATGAATCCGGTGCCTTGATGTTGGCGTAGCCAGCCGCCGCGCCCACGCTGGGCAGCTGCTCGGCGCGGCGCTGCCGCTGCAGCGCGCGCGAGGCCAGCAGCTTGGCCTGGGCGGCGCGCAGGTTGGGGCTGTTGCGCAGCGCCTCGTCCACCAGCTGGTCCAGCAGCGGATCGTTGAGCGCGCGCCACCACTGGCTGGGCGGGCTGGCGGATTGCACGCCGGCCTGCGCCGCGCGTGGGAACTGCGCCTGCGCGGTAGCGACCGTGGCCACGTCCGGTTTCACGTAATCCGGCCCCAACATGCAGCCTGCCAGCAGCAGCGGCAGGGTGGCCGGCCACAGCCGGCGCAGGCGAAGGGAAACGGGCAAGGTCGTCGAAGTCATCAGTGCATCGCCAAAGGAACGCCCTTGGGCAGGGGCTTGAGCAGGAAGACCAGCGGCAGGGTCGCCACCACGATCAGGCCGAAGATCCAGAACAGGTCGTTGTAGGCCATCACCATCGCCTGCATCTGCACCGTCTGCGCCAGCACGGCCATGGCCTGCGTCGCGTCGCCCAGCTGCTGGCCGTAGGCGTGCAGCGCGTCCTGGGCGATGGTCGAGTTTGCGGTAACGCTGCTGCCGATCGCATCGATGTGCAGGGTGGTGCGGCGTTCCTGGAAGGTGGAAATGATGGCCAGCCCGATCGAGCCACCGAGATTGCGCGCGGCATTGAACAGGCCGGAGGCATCGCTGGTGTACTCGCGCGGCACCGAGGTGATGGCCGCCTGGTTCAGCGCCATCATTGCCAGCGCCAGCCCACAGCCCTGCAGCAGCTGGCCTATGACGAAGTGCGGGCCGATGCTGTCCGGAGTCAGCCCCAGATTGACGAAGCAGGCAGCGGCGAAGCACAGCATGCCGCCGAACACCATGATGCGTACGTCGACCGTTTCCAGCATCTTCGGCATCAACGGCATCAACAGGATGGTCGGCAGGCCGGCCAGCAGCAGCACATAGCCGGCCTGCTCGGTGTTGTAGCCGGCGATGATCGCCAGGAACTGCGGGATCATGTACATGACCCCGAACAGGATCATGCCCACCGCCATCACCATCACGAACACCGCGCCGAAACTGCGCTGGAACAGGATGTTCAGGCGGATGACCGGCGCCTTGCTGGTGAACTGCGAAAGCGCGAGCAGCGCGAAGCCCAGCACCGAGACGATGCTGAGAACCACGATCATCGTCGATTCGAACCAGCGCTCGCGCTGGCCGTCTTCCAGCACCACGGTGAGCGCGGAAAGGCCAGCGGTCATGCCGAGGATGCCCAGCCAGTCCGCGCGCAGCAGCCCTCCCCAATCAGACGTTTCATGCGGCAGGCCGAGCAGCAGCAGGGCAACCAGGCCGGCACAGATGGGCACGTTGATGAAGAACGCGTAGTGCCAGCTGACGTTCTCGGTCAACCAGCCGCCCAGCAAGGGGCCGATCACCGGGCCCAGGATGACGGTCATGCCGAACAACGCCGTACCCAGCGGCTGCTGCTTCGGCGGCAGCCGCGTGCCGACGATGGTCAGCGCGGTCGGTATCAGCGCGCCACCGGCAAAACCCTGCCCTACCCGTCCGGCGATCATCATCGGCAGCGAATCGGCCAGGCCGCACATCACCGAGAACGCGGTGAACAGCGTGGCGCAGATCAGCAGGAAGGTGCGCAGGCCCAGCGTGCGCACGAACCAGCCGGTCAGCGGGATCATCACGATTTCCGAGACCAGGAAGGCGGTGGAGATCCAGGTGCCTTCAGTGCCGCTGGCGCCCACTTCGCCCTGGATGGTGGGCAACGCGGCGTTGACGATGGAGATGTCCAGCGTGGCCATGAACGAACCGATGGTGCCGGCCGCCACGGCCAGCCAAGCCGCGGCATCCGCCTTGCCCCCGGCGACAGGTGCTGCATGGGCACGGGTGGCGTTCATCGCGCCGGCGCGGCCATGGCCTCAGCCTCGTCCTGGGTTCGCTCGCGCGCATCCTTTGCAGTACGGGTGTCGACGGTCACTTCCACCGACATGCCCGGCACCAGCACCTTGCGTGCTTCGGCACCTGCGTCCACCCGGATGCGCACCGGCACGCGCTGCACGACCTTGGTGAAGTTGCCCGTGGCGTTCTGTGGCGGCAGCAGCGCGAACTGCGAGCCGGTACCCGGCGAAATGCTCTCCACCGTGCCGCGCAATGAGGTGCCTGGCAACGCATCGACCTTGATTTCGGCCGCCTGGCCGGCGCGCATCAAGCCCACCTGGGTTTCCTTGAAGTTGGCGACGAGGTACAGCGAAGCAAGCGGCACGATCGTCATCGTGCGGGTACCGGCAGCAACAAACTGGCCGACCTGCACTGTCTTGTTGCCGACACGACCGTCGATGCGCGCGCGCAGCTCGGTGTCCTCAAACGCCACTCTGGCCTGCGCAGCGTCGGCCTGCGCCTGCTTCAGTCCGGCCTGGGCCTGCTCGAGCTGGGCCTGGCTGGCTTCGATCTGGCTCTGCGCGCCCTGGATCTGCGCCTTGGCCGCATCGTACTGGGCCTGGGCGCGCTCGACATCGTGGCGCAGGCTTTCAACGTGTTCATGGGTGTCAGCCCCACTGGCCGCCAGCGGGGTGAAGCGCGCCAGCTCTGACCGGCCAAAACGCAGCGAGGCGGCGGCCGCGGTGAGCTGGGTGCGTGCCTGCAGCAGGCTGGACTGCTGGCCCTGCACCCCAGCGGCAGCGGCGGCGATGTCGGCTTCGCGCACGGCGATCACGGCCTCGGCCTGGTCCAGCGTGGCGCGGTAGGTGCGTGGGTCGATGCGCAGCAGCGGTTCCCCGGCCTTGACCCACTGGTTGTCCTGCACCAGCACTTCGGTGACGTAACCGTTGATGCGCGGAGCGACCGCCACAGCGTCGGCCTGCAGATAGGCGTTGTTGGTGTCCTGCAGGTAGCGGCCGACCAGCAGGTGGTAGATCAGCCAGGCGACCAGGGCGATGACTACGACGACGCCGATGATGGCCAGCGTCCAGCGCACCTTGGGACTCTTCAGCGGCGAAGGCTTGTCCTCGGTGGAAGGCGTTTCGTCAGGGGCGGCGTCGGCGCGCTGGGGCTGTTCGGTCATTGTCTGAAGGCGGTGGTCGGTGCCATACGGGACGGTAGGGGAAGCGATGCGGAGGCAAGGTGAAAGAAAAAAAAACGGAGGCCATTGGCCTCCGTTTCCTGTGCGCTGACGTCTGCCTGCATCCGCCGGGCATGGCCCGGCGCCACCGTCATCTCACCTGCCGGTCTTCACCTCGGTCCACAGACGGGTGTACAGCTTGTCCGTCTCCGGGGTGTTGATCGAATAGGTGAACATCTTCGCGGCCACATCGGCCGGCGGGTAGATGGTCGGGTCGGTGCGGATCGCCTCGTCCACCAGCGGGGTCGCGGTCGGCACCGGGTTGGCATAGTGGATGAAGTTGGTGTTGGCCGCAGCGACCTTCGGCTCCAGCAGGTAATTGATGAACTTGTAGGCGGCTTCCGGATGCTTGGCGTCCTTCGGGATCGCCAGCATGTCGAACCACTGCGGTGCGCCTTCCTTCGGAATCGAATAGGCGACATGCACGCCGTTGCTGGCCTCCTCGGCGCGGTCGCGGGCCTGGATGATGTCACCCGACCAGCCGACCACCAGGCAGGTGCCGCCGTTGGCCAGCGAACCGACGTACTGCGAGGAGTGGAAGTTCTGCACGTACGGACGGATCGACTTCAACAGGTCGGCCGCCTTCTGCAGCTCGGCCGGATCGCCGCTGTGCGGGTCCAGGCCCAGGTAGTGCAGTGCGATCGGGATCATGTCGGCCGGCGTGTCCAGGATGGTCACGCCGCAGTCCTTCATCTTGCTGATGTTCTCCGGCTTGAACACCAGGTCCCAGCTGTTGGCGATGTCGGCGCTGCCACCGAAACGCTCCTTCAGCATGTCCACGTTGTAGCCGATGCCGGTGGTACCGACCATGTACGGCACGCCGTAGCGGTTGTCCGGGTCCTGGGTGGCGATGCGCTTCATCACCGCCGGGTCCAGATTGGCCAGGTTCGGGATCTTGCTCTTGTCCAGCGGCAGGAACACGCCCGCCTGGATCTGCCGGCCGAAGAAGTTCAGCGTCGGCACCACCACGTCGTAGCCGCTGTTGCCGGCCAGCAGCTTGGTCTCGACCATCTCGTCGCTGTCGAACACGTCGTAGGTCACCTTGATCCCGGTTTCCTTCTCGAAGGTCGGGATGGTGTCCTCGGCAATGTAATCGCTGTAGTTGTAGACGTTCAGGACCTGGCTGTCCTGACTGCCGCCGTTGCCACCGCCACAGGCGGCGAGCATGGCGGAGGCCAGGCCGAGCGTGAGGATACGCAGCTTCATCGGGTGCTCCAGAATGCGGGGAGGGGGGGGGCCGGCTCGGGCCGGCGACGGATGCCAGCCTACCCCCCGGCGGCGGATTTTTCTATTCCATGCTTTCACACGTTCAGCAGCAGGAACTCGCGCTCCCACGAGCTGATGACACGGAAGAAGGTCTCGTACTCCTTGCGCTTGACCGAGATGTAGGCCCGGCAGAAGCGCTCGCCCAGCAGCGCCTGCAGTTCGCCGCAGCGCTCAAGCCCGTCCAGCGCTTCGCCCAGCGAGCGCGGCAGGTTGTAGCCCAGCTCCTTGGCGCTACCGCTTACCGGTGCATCCGGCGCCAGCCGCTCGCGGATGCCGAGCAGGCCACAGGCCAGGGTGGCGGCCATCGCCAGGTAGGGATTGGCGTCGGAGCCCGCGAAGCGACTCTCCACCCGCATGTTCTCCGGCGTATCCAGCGGCACGCGCAGGCCGCAGGTGCGATTGTCGAAGCCCCAGTGCACGTTGCTGGGCGACACCTCGCCGAACACCAGCCGGCGATAGGAATTGACGTTCGGCGCGAAGAACGCCATCGCCTGTGGCGCATACTTCTGCAGTCCCCCAAGATAATGGCCGAACACCGGGCTGAACTCGCCTTCGGCATCGGTCTCACCGGCGAACACATTGCTGCCATCACTCACCCGTACCAGGCTCTGGTGGATGTGCATGGCGCTGCCCGGTTCGTTCTCCATCGGCTTGGCCAGGAAAGTGGCATACACGCCGTGGCGCATCGCCGCCTCGCGCATGGTGCGCTTGAACAGGAAAACCTGGTCGGCCAGATCCATCGCATCGGCGTGGGTGAAGTTCACTTCCAGCTGTGCCGCGCCGGATTCGTGGATCAGCGTGTCCACGTCCAGCTTCATGGCATCGGCGTAGTCGTACATCAGGTCGAGGATGGGATCGAACTCGTTGACCGCATCGATTGAATACGACTGCCGCGCTGTTTCCGGGCGACCGGAGCGACCGGCAGGCGGCAGCAGCGGGAAATCCGGGTCGGTGTTCTTCTGCACCAGGAAGAACTCCAGTTCCGGCGCCACCACCGGACGCAGGCCCAGCTCGGCGTAGGCCGCCAGCACACGACGCAGCACATTGCGCGGCGCCAGCTCATGCGGCTCGCCATTTTTGGTGTAGCAGTCATGGATGATCTGCGCGGTGGCATCGGCGGCCCATGGCACCATACGCACGGTGTCCGGATCCGGGCGCAGCATCATGTCCGAGTCCGACGGCGAGGTCAGTTCGTAGTAGTCATCCGGAAACTCGCCGGTGACGGTCGTGGCGAAGATGCCCTCGGGCAGGCGGGTACCGTAGTCGTGCGAGAACTTGTCGGCGGGAATGATCTTGCCGCGCGCGTTGCCGGTGATGTCGGGCACCAGGCATTCGACTTCGGTGATACGCCGCTCCTTCAGCCAGCGCAGCAGGCTGCTCTCCTGCGGTGCGGGGGGCGTGGCCGTCTTGCGCGGGCGCGTTCGGGAACTCATCGGGAATCCAGTTGGTTCTGTTGATGCTGCCGGCAAGCTTGGCCGAACGCACGGAAAATAGCGTGATAGAACGGCGCCTGCGTGACGCGCCACTCCGGGTGCCACTGTACGCCGAGCACGAAGCGGTGGCGCGGGCTGCGTGCCGCCTCGACCAGCCCGTCATCGGCGCGGGCCTCGACCTGCAGGCCGCTGGCCAGGCGGGCAATGCCCTGGCCGTGCACCGAATTGACCTGCACTCTCCCCTCGCCGTGCCAGTCCGCCAGCCACCCATCCGCCACCAGTGTGACCGCGTGGGACGGCCCATACTGCACGTCCACGGGTGCCTGCGGATCTTCGCGATGATCGGCCAGCCCCGGTACCCGATGGACCTGTGGATGCAGGCTGCCTCCCAGGGCGACGTTCAATTCCTGGAAGCCACGGCAGATCGCCAGCACCGGCAGGTCCATCGCCAGCGCCTCGGGCAGCAGTGCGAAGGCATTGGCATCGCGCGCAGGATCATGTGCATTGCCGGGCCAGCTGCGGCCACCGTCGTAGTGCTGCGGCTCGATGTTGCTGACCGCACCGGTCAGCAGCAGACCGTCGAGGCCCTGCAACCAATCGCGCGCCGGCAGCGGCGGCTGCAGGCTGGGCAGCACCAGCGGCGTGACCTCCGCCGCCTCGGCCAGGGCACGGACATACTTCTCGCCGGCCACCGCGAAGCGATGATGGCCAAGCACCGTACTGTCGGTGGGCAGGCCCACCCAGGGCAGGCGACGCATGGGGAAACTCCTTGGCGTACAGACACGTTACCCGCAGGTCCGCGAGCGCGGCAAGTCGTCGCCATCACGCGCGAGGTGCCGGGGATCGGCGAAACTGGGGGCGTGAAAGCCGATCAACCTCCTCCGCCCCGTCTTCCCACCCTGCGCCCGCGGGGCCCGCAGTGACGTCCGCCTTTCCAGCCAGCTGGTATGCCGCCAGCCTGCCGGAGCCGCCCGCCCTGCCTCCGTTGCAGGGCGACGTGCAGGCCGATGTCGCGGTGCTCGGTGCAGGCTACACGGGCCTGACGGCGGCGCTGGAACTGGCCTCACGTGGCCAGCGCGTGGTCCTGCTGGACGCCCAGCGGATCGGCTGGGGCGCGTCCGGTCGCAACGGTGGCCAGGCGCTGGTGGGCTATGGTTGCGAGGTGGACGAACTGGAACGGCAGCTGGGCAGGGACGATGCCCGCCATCTGTTCGACTGGTCACGTGACGCCGTGCAGGCCATGCGCGCCCGCATCGAGCGCTACGGCATCGACTGCCATTGGCGTGAGGGCCACGCCAGCGTCGCCATCCGCGCCCGCCACGAGCGCGAGCTGCGTGCCCACTGCGAGCACCTGCAACAGCATTACGATTACCCGATGCAGTGGTGGGACCGGCAGACACTGCGCGGGCAGCTGGACAGCCCGCGCTATCGCGCGGCCATGTTCGATCCACTCAGCGCGCACCTGCACCCGCTGGCGTACGCGCGCGGCCTGGCCGACGCAGCGCGCGCGGCCGGGGTGGTCATCCATGAGAACTCTGCGGTCACCCGCGTGCAGCGCGGGCCTCGCCCGGCCCTTCACACCGCGCACGGCAGCGTCAGCGCCGCGCATCTGGTGATCGCCGGCAATGCCTGGCTGCAAGGCCTGCTGCCAGCGCTGGAGCGCCGCATCATGCCGGTGGGCACCTATATCGGTGCCAGCGCGTGCCTCGGCGCCGAACGGGCCCGCGCCCTGATCCGTAATGACATGGCAGTAGCAGACACTGCCTGGGCGCTGGACTATTTCCGCCTGAGCCACGACCACCGTCTGCTGTTCGGAGGCCGCGCCAGCTACTCGGCACTACCGCCGCCCGGGCTGCGCGGAGTGATGCAGCGACGCATGCACGCGGTTTTCCCGCAGCTGGCCGACGTCGCTCTCGATCAGGTCTGGGGCGGCTATGTCGACATCACCCGCAACCGTGCCCCGCATTGGGGACGGCTGGACGGCAATCTGTACTTCGCGCAGGGATTCTCGGGCCACGGCGTGGCGGCAGCCGGACTGGCGGGTGACGTGATCGCCGCGGCAATCGCCGGCCAGAGCGAGCGCCTGGACGTGTTCCAGCGCCTGAAGCACGCGCCGTTCCCGGGCGGGCGCCTGCTGCGCATGCCGCTGCTGGTGGCTGCGATGTCCTGGTATAGGCTGCGGGATGCGTTGTGGTGACGGTATCAGCGCCTTTGGCGGGACTCCGCGGCAGCGCGACTTGATCCCTTCACACCGATTGTTTGCATAATCTGCACAGGAGCAGGGGGAGCACGTGGATGCAGTGGTGGAAGGAAGGTCTACCGGTGAACATCCGGATCAGTCCCCAGGGACTGGTGCTGATGCTCATCTATGCCGTCGCCTGCGTGGCCACGCGCAAACTTTCGGTAGACCAGTTCTACCTGCCGGCAGGTGTGCGTGCGGCCGCCTTGCTGCTCTGTCCACCGCGCCTGTGGCCTTATCTGTTGCTGGGCGAGTACGCCTACTTCGCCTATCTACGGATTCCGCTGCTCGAAAAATACGGGTTGGCGTGGGTGCTTCTGGCCTCGGCATTTCTCATGCCGGCAGTGATGCTGATCGTACGCATGCACCGGAAGCTGCTTGCGCGCACCACGGTCCTCGGCGTGATCTCGATCGCGGTCTGCGCCGCGACCATCATCAGCCTGCTCAACCTCGGAATCTCGTACCTGCTTTGGGAGCCGTTGCATAACGCGTCGTTTATCACCAACGTAATGCGCTATGCGCTGGGCGACTTCACCGGGATCCTCATCCTGGCGCCACTCGCGCTGCTCTGGATCCGTCGCGCCGAGGAACAATGGACACCCCGGTCCGTTGCGGCCACAGTCGGAGCACTAGTAGCCATGCTGATCATTGGCCTGCAGGCGACGCCGGTACCCGCCTCGATCACGGCCCCTGGCTCGCTGCAGCTGTTGTTGATCCTGCCCATTCCCGCAATCGCCCTGACCTGCCTGCTGGGATGGCGCGGTGCGGCCATCGGTGTCGCCGCCGTGAACATGATTCTTGGTCTGAGCACCCCTTCTGACCACCCCGCATCATTCGATCAGGCGACCTTTGCCACCCAGCAGGCGATGGCCATCGCCAGCGTCGCCCTGTTGCTGCTGGGTGCGCGCATCACGCATTTCCAGAGCCAGCATCGCCTCCGTGAGGAAGACGGCAGAAACTCGATGAAACTGGCCCGCAGTACGCACATGGCCAGCGAAATGGATCTGCGAGAGCGAGCGGCGCACCTGCGCAGGCTGGGCGAGGGGATGGATCTGTCGCTCAACGAGATGGTGAACTGGCTGCACGCGCAAGGGCACCACGCTGTCGCCAACAGCCTGAAACACACATCAGAAGTCCATTCGCGCCAGTTCCGCGCGCAGGCGAGCATGATCTACCCATCCGCTCTGGAGCGTCTCGGGCTTTACGTCGCTCTTCGTGCGGGTGGCGTGCGGGAGGCATGGGACAATACGCATCGGGTTACGCAGCCCCGGCTGATGGGCGACCCATGTCAGTTGGGAGTGGATCTGCAACTGGCCGCATACCGGACCGTGGTTGAGGCCGTATCGCTGCTGCTCAGGTATGAGCCCGGTCAGATCTCCGTGCGGATCAGGTGCGGGGTCTTCAGACAGAAGCACGGAGTACTCATTTCCGCCGCTCTTGTAGATCCTCACCATGCGCTTTCGCAACAGACTCAGGAACTGGTCCGTTCACAGCTATTGGGCAGGATCGTCGCCTATTCCGGGGTCGTGGATATTCAGAAAAACAGGATCCGGATCGCGTTGCTGGATGGGCTGGCCACCTTTCCGCAGGCCCCTCTGGCAGCACACCGTCCAGATGCGCCGTGGCCGTTGGACCAAGGTCGGCAATCTGCAACCTGACACAGAATTGCCAGTCAAAGCGCGATAGATGTCACTAATTCGCAGCAATGCTGAACTGGTGTCGGTGGCAAAGAGCCAGGTAACGGAGATGAGATCCGATTGCGTAGGCGGGAATCTGCCGATACTGTCGCCAGAGGTGTAGACGTCCAGAGTGGATGGAACGCCACCATGGTACGAGCAAGGGAGGCTTGGGATTGAACTGGTGGAAGAACGATGTCGAGCTGAGCTTCCGGATACGCCCCATCGGACTTGTCATCGCTGGGATGTACGCCGTCACGTGCTGGGCCGCCCGTCAGGTCTCGCTCGACCAGTTTTACCTGCCGGCAGGAATACGGGTCGCTGCGCTGCTGCTCTGCCCTCCCCGCCTCTGGCCCTATCTGCTGCTTGGCGAATATGCTTACTTTGCCCAGATGCGATATCCACTCATCGGGAAGTATGGGCTGGCTTGGGTGATCCTGGGCTCCGTATTCCTCATGCCAGCGGTAGCCTTGGTCGTGCGTGCGCATCGCAGATTCATGACCGCGACAACGGAGGGCTGGCTCCTCTCGATGGCGGTTTCCGCCGCGCTCATCGCCACCGCATTGAAACTGGGTTTGGCTCACCTGCTCTCCGAGAACCCGTCTTCCGTGCCATTTGCGACACGAGCTGTCCGCTTCGTGCTCGGTGATTACATCGCAATACTGACCGTCGCCCCACTCGCACTGCTCTGGATCCGGCGCCGATCACTGTACGAGTGGAAGTTCTGGAAGCACGCGCCCAGCGTAGCCGCATTGACACTACTGATATCACTGGGCGCATTCATGGCATCGGGTATCGAGCTCCCAGATGCCACCAAGACATCCCTGCAACTAGTGATGGCCTTGCCGGTTGTCGCCTTGACCTGCATCCATGGCTGGCGAGGAGCAGCTGTGGCTGTTCCGCTGTTGAACATACTGATTGCAATGACAACACCAGCATCAGGACTGCCTGGTTCGTTCGACCAGCGAACATTCATGATGCAGCAACTCATTGCCGTCGCAGGGACGGCGCTTCTTCTACTCGGTTCCCGCATCACTCAGCACTATCATCAGCATGCGCGCCATGATCTGGATGGGAGTCAGACGGCCAGACTTTCGAGAACCGCTCATATGGCCAGCGAGCTCGATCTGAGGCAGCGGGCGCTTGATCTCAGGAAGATCGCTGACGGCATCGAGAAATCACTGAACCAGACTGCCGATCTTCTGAAAATGCACGGACACCATGCACCCGCAATGGATCTGCTGCATACCTCTACGGCCCATTCACGCCAGTTCCGTGAACTCACAAGCCTGGTGTATCCAACAGAAGTCGAGCAGGTCGGGTTGTATGTTGCCCTGCAGGTCAGCGGCATCCGCGAAAACTGGGACCAGACCAGCAGGGTCACGCCCCCTCGCATGACAGGCGATCCCTGCAGGCTGAGCATTGCACTGCAGCTTGCTGCCTATCGAACCCTTACCGAGACGGTCGCACTGTTGCTCAAACACGAACGTGGGCAGATCCAGATCCATGCACGCTGCGGCAGCCTGCATGGTCAACAGGGCATCCTGGTCAGCGCGTCTCTGTTGGACAGGGATCGCCACTTGTCGCTGGAAACCGCAAAACTGATCGTTGAGCGCCTGAGTTCACGCGCACTGGCTTATGGAGGCAAAGTGCAGACACGTCGAAATCGCGTAAGGGTGCTGCTGCAGGAAACGGCCACAGGTGCAACCCACGGCAGCACGCATGCAGCGTGGATTGCTCGCGCCGACATCACCTGACTCTCACTCATCCGCCTCGATCAAGGAAAAGATCGTGCTTCAGCGGCTCGCAGCCGGCAGTTCGATCGCCCACGTTGCGTTGCTACCATCACCGTATACGACCAGCGAGAACTCGGCTTGCCTGAGCACCACACGCCGCTGGGACTTTTCCGGCAATGCCAGTCGCTGCGACGGCAATGACACGGCGATTGGACTTTTACCGGCCGGGAGCGTCCAGAACGTGGTGTCAACCTTGCCGATTATCAGCAGGACCTGTCCGGAGAGGTCATTCACCTGGTAATAGGTGATTCCCTCACGCTCGAACCCATACACCAGCCAGTTCGGATCTGCACTCAGATTCGTCGCTGCTGGACGGGACTCACCAAGCCCCGCCTGAGCCATATGTGTTCCGTTGTCGTCACTCGGGCAGCATGCCGCCTCTGCGACAGCGGGTGCGGACAACAGAGTCATTGCAGGTATCAGAAAACGCAGACCAGAGAAATTCACACTCACCCCCGTGTTCGGTTGGACAACGCCAGGCAAACTCACTTCGCCACCCCATGACTGGATGGGCTCTCGGCCTCGCTTGCGGGCTGCCTCAGCCGGACGGAGTCAACTTCAGGCCGCCGGCAGGGTGGCGCAGCCAGCATAACCATCATCCAACACCAGCGCCACGAGCAGAACTTCGCCACTCAGCTCGTCGGGCCCCGTCACTGAACGTGTCGGCCGGCGTTCACGCGATGACAACGTATGCGGTACCACCACTAAAGTTACGGCCGAAACCGCCGCTACCCGTGCCAAGACTTCCCTGACGTGAGCCTCCGCATCATGCCCGTCCTGCCGCAGGCCGCCGTCGATGGCGACCTCGCCGATCCGCTTCCGCAGCGGATCCTGCTGGTCGAAAACTCCCGTGCCTTCACCGGCATGCTGCGCGAGGCGATCGAACAGCGTCTGGAGCTGCCCGTCGTGGTCGCCCCCACCCTGGCCGAGGCTGACCGCCTGCTCAATGAGGGCGGCGGCTGGTTCCTGGTCCTGACCGGCCTGGTTCTGGCCGATGGCGACAGGGACGCGGTGGTCGAATTCTTCCTGAAACGCGATCTGCCCACCGTGGTGGTCAGTGGCGTGTATGACGAGGATCTGCGCAAGCGCGTGCTGCAGCAGCAGATCATCGACTACGTCCTGAAGAACACGCCCGGCAGCATCGACTATCTGGTGTGGCTGGTGCAGCGCCTGGAACGCAACCGTCGCATCGCCGCGCTGGTAGTGGACGATTCGCCCTCGGCACGCGGCTATGCGGCCGCACTGCTGCGCATGTACGGCCACGAAGTGTACGAGGCTGCCGATGGCAATGAAGGCCTGGCGGCGATCGAAGCCCATCCTGCGATCCGGCTGGCGGTGGTCGACCAGGAGATGCCCGGCATGCAGGGCGTGGAATTCACCCGCCGCCTGCGCACCCTGCGGTCGCGCGACAAGGTGGCGGTGATCGGCATTTCCGGCAATACCGACGCATCACTGATTCCGCGCTTCCTGAAGAACGGCGCCAACGACTTCCTGCGCAAGCCCTTCTCGCGCGAGGAATTCTTCTGCCGCGTGTCGCAGAACGTGGACCAGCTTGAGCTGATCGGCACCCTGCAGGATCTGGCCACCCGGGACTTCCTGACCGGCCTGCCCAACCGCCGCTGCTTCCTGGAACAGAGCCAGCGCCAGCTGCCCCAGCTGCAGACCCATGGCCAGAGCGTGGCGGTGGCGATGATCGATATCGATCACTTCAAGCACATCAACGATACGCACGGCCATGAGGCCGGCGATGATGCCCTGCGTGCCGTGGCCGGGGCGGTGGCCGTGCATGCACGCAGCCAGGACTTGATCGCGCGCTTCGGCGGCGAGGAGTTCTGCCTGCTGGTGCCGGACATGGAGCAGGACGAGGCAATGCTCTACTTCGAGGAACTCCGCCAGCGCATCGCGGCGCTGGAAGTGGATATCGGCACTGCCACACTGCGCATGACCGTCAGCATCGGCCTGTGCTGCCTTCGCCCGCAGCGCGATGCGCTGCATCGCCTGATTTCCGAAGCCGATCGTCAGCTGTACCTGGCCAAGGCCGGTGGCCGCAACCGGGTCAGCTGCACCACCATGGGCAGCCCGCTGCGTCCACGCGAGCCCGCCCTGCCCTGATCGATCCGCTTTGATCCAGATCAACGCTGCCTGCCAGCAGCAGTCCTACAGTCGGCCCCGACATTACGCATGAAGGGGAGCCGGGGATGGCACTACTGGTCTGGCAGGACGATCTGAACATCGGCATCGATGTGATCGACCAACAACACCGCCGCATCATCGAGATGCTCAATCATCTGCATGTCGCCCAGGCCAGCATGCAGCGTGCGGCTGTCGGCGAGGTGATCGACGAGGTGGTTGATTACACCATGTCGCACTTCGCGTTCGAAGAAGAGCTGATGGAGGAAGCCGGCTATCCGTTCTGCGCGGCACACAAGCGCGTGCATGAGGTCTTCATCAAGCGCGTGGCCGAGTACCGGCTGCGGTTCCAGGCCGGCGAGGACATCAGCGACGAGCTGCGCACGATGCTCTCGCGCTGGCTGTTCAACCATATCCGCGGCGACGACCAGGCCTACGCCGAACAGGTCAAGTCACATCTGAACCAGTTCACCCGTGAACACCAGGGCGGGGGCTGGCTGGGCCGCACGCTCAAACGGATCTTCGGCTGATCAGCGCACACGACGCTGCAGTGCCACCAGTGCGGCCAACGTCGCAATCGCGGTCAGGCACAGGTAGTAGCCGACCGCGACGAGGCCGAAGCGCTCGGCCAGCCAGGTCGCCAGGTACGGGGCAGGCGCCGCGCCGAGAATGCCGGCCAGATTGAACGATAGCGATGCGCCGGTATAGCGCACCTCCACCGGATAGATCTCGGCCAGGAATGTGCCGCAGGGGCCATAGGTCAGGCCCATCAGGAACAGGCCCAAGCACAGGAAGCCCAGCACCAGCCACGGGCTGCCGGGCTGGAACAACGGGCTGAACAGCAGGCCGAAGCCCAGGATCAGCACGCTGGCCACGATCATCGTCCGGCGGGTGCCCCAACGGTCGCCGTAGCGCGCCGACAGCGGGATGCCCAGCGCGAAGAACAGCATGGCGGCCATCTGCATCAGCAGGAACTGCTCGCGGCTGTAACCGAGTACCGCCGTGCCATGGCCCAGGCTGAATACCGTCATCAGATAGAACAGCACGAAGGTGGCGAATGCGCCCAGCGTACCCAGCAGCATCGGCAGGGGATGGTCGCGCAGCACCGTCCACATCGGCAGCCGCACCGGCGCTCGGCGTTCCAGTGCCTTCTGGAAGTCCGGCGTCTCATGGATGTTCAGGCGCACCCACAGGCCCAGCCCGACCAGCAATGCGCTGGCCACGAACGGAATACGCCAGCCCCACTGCAGGAAGTCGTCCTGCCCCATGCTTCGGCCCAGCACCAGGAAGATACCTGCCGACAGCAGGAAACCGAGCGGCGCGCCCAGCTGCGGGAACATGCCGTACCACGCGCGCTTGCCCGGCGGTGCGTTCTCGGTTGCCAGCAGCACCGCCCCGCCCCACTCGCCGCCCAGCCCCAGCCCCTGGCCGAACCGGCACAGCGCCAGCAGCGCCGGAGCCCACAGCCCGATCTGCGCATGGGTCGGCAGCAGGCCGATTGCAACAGTCGACAGTCCCATGGTGAGCAATGCCGCGACCAGGGTGGCCTTGCGGCCGATGCGGTCGCCGAAGTGGCCGAATACCGCCGACCCCACCGGCCGCGCGATGAACGCCACCGCGAAGGTGGCCAGGGATTGCAGCAGCGCGGCCTGGTCACTGCTTTCCGGGAAGAACAGATGCGGGAACACCAGCACCGCGGCGGTGGCGTAGATGTAGAAGTCGAAGAACTCGATGGTCGTGCCGATCAGGCTGGCCAGCAGTACACGGCGAGGGGAATTCACGGGTGACGCGGCAGCGGTGGTCGTCGACATCGGCAAGGCAGGCAATCCGGATCGCCCGATTCTGCCACGCATGACCCGGCAGGCGTGACGATGGTTTCAGCCGACACGGATGCAACCACACGCGATGCGATGTGTTCAGGGCGGTGGTGCCGCGCTCCCCACGGGGCGCGGCCCGCTGCTACAGCTGGATCCAGGTGGCCTTGATCTCGCTGTACTTGTCGAAGGCATGCAGTGATTTGTCGCGGCCATTGCCGGACTGCTTGTAACCCCCGAAGGGGGCGGTCATGTCACCGCCGTCCCAGCCGTTGACCCAGACGCTGCCCGCGCGCAGCTGCCGCGCGACCCGGTGAGCCCGGCCCAGGTCCCGCGTCCACACGCCCGCCGCCAGGCCGTAGCGGCTGTCATTGGCCAGGCGCACCGCTTCGGCCTCGTCGTCGAAGCCCAGCACCGCCAGCACCGGACCGAACACCTCCTCGCGCGCCAGTGCCTGTTCCGGCCGGACCTGGTCGAACACGGTCGGCTGCACGTAGCAGCCGCCTGCTTCCACCTCGGCGCGGCGTCCCCCCAGCAGCAGGCGCGCTCCGTCAGCTTCGGCCATGGCGATGTCCGCCAGTACCTTGTCCACGTGCGCGGCATCGACCAGGGCACCCATCGGTGCGTCGGCCTCCAACGGGTGCCGCGGCTGCATGCGCTGGCCATGGGCGATCACCCGATGCACGAACTCCTCGCGGATCGAACGCTGCACCAGCAACCGCGAGCCGGCGGTGCAGACTTCTCCCTGGTTGAAGAAGATGCCTTGCGCCACCCCCTTGGCCGCCCGCTCCAGGTCGGGCGCATCGGCGAACACGATGTGCGGGCTCTTGCCGCCGCACTCCAGCCAGACCCGCTTCAGATTGGAGCGTCCGGCATGCTCGAGCAGCTTGGCGCCGGTGGCGGTGGAGCCGGTGAAGGCCAGCACGTCGACATCCCTGTGCAGCGCCAGCGGCTCGCCCACGCGCGCACCATGGCCCGGCAGAACGTTGAGCACGCCATCGGGCAGACCGGCCTCGCTGGCCAGCGCCGCCAGCCGCAACGCCGTCAGCGGCGAGCGTTCGGAGGGCTTGAGGATCACCGAATTGCCCATGGCCAGCGCCGGCGCGATTTTCCAGCAGGCCATCAGCAACGGGAAGTTCCACGGCACGATGGCACCGACCACACCCGCAGGCTCACGCGTGACCAGGCCCAGCTCCTGCGGTCCGGTCGGTGCGATCTCTCCGTACAGCTTGTCCACCGCCTCTGCGGTCCAGGCCAGGCAACGCACCACGCCCGGCAGGTCGATGCGCCGTGCATCGCGCACCGGCTTGCCCATGTCCAGTGTTTCCAGCAGGGCCAGTTCGTCGGCGTGCGCTTCCACCAGCGCGGCCAATGCCAGCAGCACGCGCTTGCGTTGCGCAGGGCTCATCTGCGACCAGTGGCCGGCCTCGAAGGCGCGCCGTGCCGCCTGCGCAGCACACTCCACGTCCTGTGCGTCGCAGTCGGCGACGGTGCCAAGCACGCGGCCGTCGATCGGGCTGACGCAGTCGAAACGGGCACCGCTGGCGGCATCCACGTAGCGGCCTGCGATGAAGGCCTGGCCGGGGATGGAAAGCTGGCCGGCCAGTGCCTGCCAGTGGCTGCGGTCGGGGAAATCGGCCATGACAGGATCCTGCAATGCATGTTGTTCCGGTTATACCGGTGCCACCGCGACCTCGCCGTGACAGGCCATGCCTGCTGTGCACGGCGGGCATGGCCCGGGCGACGACGGCTGCGCTACAGTCCCTGCATCGGACCCGACGGAACCGGCATGAAGAACCCCGCGAGCGACGTGCACGAGCTGGCCATCCAGCGCCCCGACTCCCTGGAGGCGTACTGGATGCCCTTCACCGCCAACCGCCAGTTCAAGGGCGCGCCGCGCATGCTGGTACGGGCTGAAGGCATGCATTACGAAGACGTGGATGGGCGCACGGTTCTCGATGGTACTGCCGGCCTGTGGTGCTGCAATGCCGGCCACGCCCGCCCGCGCATCGTCGAGGCGATTGTCGAACAGGCACGCACGCTAGATTACTCACCCGCCTTCCAGATGGGTTCGCCACCGGCATTCGCGCTGGCGCAGCGCTTGGCCGCGCTGGCTCCGGCCGGGCTCAACCACGTGTTCTTCACCAACTCGGGCTCCGAGGCGGTGGATACCGCGATGAAGATCGTGCTGGCCTATCACCGCCAGCGCGGCGAAGGCCAGCGTACCCGTTTCATCAGCCGCGAGAAGGCTTATCACGGCGTGGGCTTCGGCGGCATGGCGCTCGGCGGCCTGCCCAACAACCGTCGCCAGTTCGGCCTGCAGCTGGCGGGCGTGGACTATCTGCGGCACACCCTGGATCTGCAGCGCAACGCGTTCAGCAAGGGCCTGCCGCGGCAGGGCGCGGAACTGGCCGACGATCTGGAGCGGCTGATCGGCCTGCACGACGCGTCCACCATTGCCGCCGTGTTCGTCGAGCCCATCGCTGGTTCTGCGGGGGTGATCCTGCCTGCGCCAGGCTATCTGCAGCGGCTGCGTGAGATCTGCGACCAGCACGGCATCCTGCTGGTGTTCGACGAGGTCATCACCGGTTTCGGCCGGGTCGGCATGCCGTTCGCCGCACAGCGTTTCGGGGTCACGCCGGACCTGCTGACCTTCGCCAAGGGAGTCAGCAACGGCGCGGTTCCGCTGGGCGGCGTGCTGGCCAGCGATGCGGTGCACGCCGGCCTGATGCAGGGCCCGGCACAGGCCATCGAGCTGTTCCATGGGTACACCTATTCGGGCCACCCGCTGGCCTGCGCGGCAGCCCTGGCCACACTCGACGTCTACGCAGAGGAGCGCCTGTTCGAGCGCGCCATCGAGCTGGGCGAGTACTGGCAGGAGCGGCTGCACGCCCTGCAGGGGCTTCCCAACGTGATCGACATCCGCAACTTCGGGCTGGTCGGTGCGGTCGAGCTGGCCCCGCGCAAGGACGCTCCGGGCAGCCGTGGTCACGAGGTCTACCGGCGCTGTTTCCACGACGGCGGACTGCTGGTGCGCTGTACAGGCGACATCATCGCGCTGTCGCCGCCGCTGATCGTGGACAAGGCCCAGATCGACCAGATCACCGGCACCCTGGGCGAGATGATCCGGGCCACCGCGTAAGCCCGGGCCGGCGACAGCAAGCAGGTACAATGGTCGGTTCCGTTCCTGCCCGTTGCCGTGCCCATGGACATCGTCGTCAAAGAAGAACTCAAGGCCTACATCGACCCGCTCACGCCCGACGAACATGAGGCGCTGGAGCGCAGCATCCTCGCCGAGGGCTGCCGCGATGCACTGGTACTGTGGGGCGATGTCCTGGTGGATGGCCACAACCGCTACGGCATCTGCCAGAAGCATGGCCTGCCGTTCAACACGGTGCAGAACAGCCGCTTCCAGAGCATGGAGGACGTGCACCTGTGGATGATCGAACAGCACCTGGGCCGCCGCAGCGTGTCCGATTTCCAGCGCGGCGTGCTGGCCCTGCGCAAGCGCGACATCCTGTCGGCACGCAAGCAGATCGAGCAGGCCCAGCTGCAACGCGAAAGCGATGGCACCGCCGCATCGGCCGACGATGCCGGTGAAGACAGCCCACCGTGGGAACCCGCGCCGAAAATCAGCCGTGCTGAACTGGCCCGCGAAGCGAAGCTGAGCACCAGCCAGGTCGGCATGATCGAGCGCATTCACGCACAGGCCGCCGCCGAAGTCGTGGAAGCGGTCAAGGCCGGCGTGATCTCGATCAGCGCGGCCGCGGCCGTGGCCGACCTGCCCGAGGAAGAGCAGCGCGCGGCAGCCGCAGGCGGCAAGGACGAACTGAAGCAGGCCGCCAAGCGCGTACGCGAGTCCAAGCGCAAGCCGCGCGCGGCGAAACCAGAACCGGCGGAAATGGCGTTCGAGGAGCCCAGCGAGGACGAGATCGCCCTGCGTGATGCGGAAGTGCTGTCCGCGCTGGAGCAGCTGGGTGAGGATGCACCGGCACTGCGCCGCCGCGTCGTCGCGCTCACCCGCGAGAACGATGCCCTGCGCACACAGCTGGCGGCGTTGCGCAGGCAGCTGGAAGCGCTGTAACAGGTGGGTAGCGCCGGGCCATGCCCGGCGAGCGCAGCGGGCTCTGAAAAGCCGCCGGGCATGGCCCGGCGTACCGATGCGCCGGCATCATCCAGTGGCGGTTAGACTCGTGCCATGACGTCTGCAATCGATCCGCGCCGCGCCCAGCTGCGACGCCTGAAAGCCATCGCCCTGGGCCTGCTGGCGCTGATGCTGGCCGGTTTCGCGGTCAGCCACTGGCGGGGCGAGCGCGGCGCCTGGGCCTGGGTGTCCGCCTTCTGCGAGGCAGCAGCGGTGGGCGCGCTGGCAGACTGGTTCGCGGTGGTCGCCCTGTTCCGCAGGCCGATGGGCCTGCCGATTCCCCATACCGCCATCATCCCGCGCAGCAAGGAGCGCATCGGCGACAGCCTGGCGCTGTTCGTGCGCGATCAGTTCCTGGAACCACAGGTGCTGCTGGCCAAGCTGAAGGTGTTCGATCCGGCTGGCCGTCTCGGCAGCTGGCTGGCCGAACCGGCGCGCGCACGCATGCTGGCCGACATGGCACGCGGCTGGGCGTTGCAGGCACTGGACTTCTTCGACGAACGCGCCGTGCGCCGGCAGCTGCACGCGTTCGTGGTGCAGCAGTTGCGACAGTGGAACGCGGCATCCACCGCCGGTGAGCTGCTTGCTCTGCTGACCGCCGACGGGCGCCACCAGCGTGTGCTGGATGAAGGTCTGCAGAGGCTGGGGCGCTGGCTGGAGCAGCCGGAAGTGAAGGAGCGCGCGTCGCAGCTGATCGTGCGCTACATCCAGCGCGAATGGCCGACGCTCTCAAGCACGGTGAACTGGGTGAAACCCATCGACGAGATCGGTGACAGCCTGGCCGAGCGGTTGGCACGCGCCGTGCTGGAGGAGCTGCAGCAGGTACTGGCCGAGCCGCAGCATCCGCTGCGGCAGGATTACGAGGCGTGGCTGGGCAACTACGTCCAGCGCCTGCGCGAAGACCCGGCGCTGGCCGAGCGCATCGAACAGCTCAAGCAGGAGATGATCGACCATCCTGCCCTGCAGGAGTACGTGCAGGGGCTCTGGGCACGCATCCACGCCAGTCTGCGCGCCGACCTGCAGCGCGAGGATTCAGCGCTGGTCGGCCACCTGCAGCGCAGCCTCGCCTCGCTGGGAAGCACCCTGCAATCCGACCCGGCACTGCGCGATGCACTGAACCAGCATCTGCTGGAAGGCGCACAGCGCCTGACCGGGCGACTGCGCGAGGGGGTCACCACGCACATCGCGCAGACGGTCAGGGGCTGGGACGAGCGCCATCTGGTCGAGCAGCTGGAACTGAGCGTCGGGCGCGACCTGCAGTTCATCCGCTTCAACGGCACCCTGGTCGGCGGCCTGATCGGCTTGCTGCTGCATGCGGCAACGGTGGTGTTCCGCTTCTGAGCGGTGGGTCCGCCGACCCGCTGCTTGGACATGGAACCACCCCCCTTTCGTCACGCGGCCTTGATTAACATAATGCGAATGCCTATCATTTACTGATCGGTGGTGCGCGTGGCCGCGCGGGCAAGGAAGACCTGCCCGGCGCCCATGTGCAGCCCTGACCTCCGGCTGCCCGTCTGCGCGGGCAGCGCTGCATTGATGGGACACGCTGGGCGACGTGCGCGGGGCGCAAGGGGGCCGCAGGCGCGTCCGATCCCCTCCCCGACCGACAGGACCACCGTGGACCGCTCGCCCGCAACCGCCAGCTCCCGTGTTTTCTTCCGCAACCCGCGCTGGGGCGTCCTGTCGCGCTCCCTGGCCGCGATCTTCGGTGGCTATGCGCTGGCCTCCATGACCGGCGTGTTCTGTGCCGTCGTCCTGCCGGGCGCACGGGGCCAGACCGTGCTGACCGGCATGCTGCTGGCCATCCTGGTCGCCGCCTGTGCCGCGCTGTGGGCGTTCGCCGCCCGCAGCGCCCTGCGTGCGTGGATCGGCATCCTCGCCCCTGCCCTGCTGATGGCCGGCATCGCGCGGCTGATGGGAGCCTGGGCATGAAGAACGGATTCCGTCAGTCGATGGCCTGGCTGCACACCTGGACCGGCCTGCTGGTCGGCTGGCTGCTGCTGCTGATCTTCATGGCCGGTACCGCAAGCTACTACCGTGAAGAGATCAGCCGCTGGATGCGCCCGGAACTGCCGGCCAGCACCGTCAGCATCGATGTGGCCGCGCAACGCAGCGTGGACTACCTGCAGGCCCATGCGGCGCAGGCCCAGACCTGGTTCGTGACCCTGCCGCAGCCGCGCAACCCGGCCATGCAGTTGTTCTGGCGCCTGCCACCCGAGCTGGCCGATCCAAGCCGTGGCCGCCGCGGTGCCTTCGGCGATGCCACGCTCGACCCGAACACCGGCGACGAACTGAAGGCCCGCCAGACGCGCGGCGGAGATTTCTTCTACCGCCTGCATTTCGACCTGCACTACATCCCGGTGCTGTGGGCCCGTTACCTGGTCGGCTTCTGCGCCATGTTCATGCTGGTGGCCATCATCACCGGGGTGATCACCCACAAGAAGATCTTCAAGGACTTCTTCACTTTCCGCAAAGACAAGGGCCTGCGTTCCTGGCTGGATTTCCACAATGTCAGCGCGGTGATGGCGCTGCCGTACCACGCGATGATCACCTACACGGGCATCGTCACCCTGATGATCATGTACCTGCCCTGGGGTGTGAAAGTGGCCTACCCGCAGGATGAGAGCAAATTCCTCAGCGAAGCCTTCGGTGGCCTGCCCGAAGTAACCGCGCCGGCCGAAGGTCGCGCCGCACCGCTGCCGATCGCCCGCCTGCTGGACGATGCGCGCGCCCACTGGCATGGCGCCGAAGTGGCCGGCTTCACCGTGTCCAATCCGGGCGCGCGCAATGCGGTGATCGACATCCGCCAGCATGACGGCAAGCGTCTCTCGATCGACACGCCCTCGCTGCGTTACGACATGGTGGACGGCAGGCTGCTGGAACAGACTCCGGCCTCCGGGGGTGCCACCGCCACCCGCGGTGTACTGTACGGCCTGCACCTGGCGCGCTTCGCCGACTGGGGGCTGCGGGCGCTGTTCTTCCTGTCCGGTCTGGTCGGCTGCCTGATGGTGGCCAGCGGCGTGGTGCTGTGGGCAGTGAAGGAACGACCGAAGCACGCCAAGAGCGGGCGTACCGGCTTCGGCCTGCGCCTGGTCGATGCGTTGAACATCGGTACCGTGGCCGGCCTGCCGATCGCCTTTGCCGCCTACTTCTGGGGCAATCGACTGCTGCCGCTGGATCTGGCTGATCGCTCCAGCGCCGAAGCCAATGTGTTCTTCTATGTGTGGGGCGGCGCCCTGCTGGCCGCGTTCATCTGGCCGAAACGGATGATGTGGACGTGGCAGCTGTACCTGGGTGCGGCCGCATTCGCGCTGGTTCCGGTGGTCAACGCACTGACCACCCACGCCCATCTGGGCATCACCCTGCGCAGCGGCGACTGGGTGCTGGCGGGCTTCGACCTGTCGATGATCGCCTTCGGTGCGATGCTGGCGCTGTGCGGCTGGCGCATGCAGCGCTGGACGCCACCGCTGTCTGCGGCCGAGAAGAAAAAACGTGCCGCGGCAACCGTTGTGCCGAGGGCGCCGACTGAAACCGCCGAAGTGGAGGCCAGCGCATGATGCTGCTGGCGTTGGCGCTTTCCTTCTCCGCGTTCACCGCATTGTCGCTGGCGATGGAAAGGCACCAGCACGACCTGCACGGCAAAGCCGCCGCCGTTCCGGCACGGCGCGCCCAGTGGCGGGTTCTGGGCTGGTTGCTGCTGGCGGTGACCTTCGCCCTGTGCGTTGCCGACCATGGCTGGGCCATGGGCCCGGTGCAGTGGCTGGGCGTGATGACGGTGGGCGGCGTGACGCTGTCGTTCGGGCTGTATCCCTACCGCCCGCAGTGGATCGTACCGCTGGCGATCGCCCTGCCGTTGCTGGGCCTGCTGGTGGCGCTGGCATAGCCGGTAGCGCCGGGCCATGCCCGGCGACACTTCATCCCAAACGCTTCAACTCCCACGCACGGTGGATGCGTGCGTTCCGCTCGAAGTCCGGGCCGATGGTACGTGCGGTGATCTCACGGCACTGGGCGAACTCGGCGATCGCGTTCTCTTCCAGCTTGAAACGGCGGAAGTTGTTGGAGAAGTACAGAACGCCTGCCGGTGCCAGCCGTGCCACCGCCGCACGCAGCAGCCGCAGCTGCTCGCGCTGCACATCGAAATCATCGGCGCGGGCGGAGTTGGAGAACGTCGGCGGATCGCAGAAGATCACATCGTACTGGCCTCGGTCGGCTTCCAGCCAGGCCATCGCATCGGCCTGCACCAGAAGATGCTGGTTGCCGCCCTGGCCATTCAGGGCCAGGTTGTCGTAGCACCATTGCAGGTAGGTAGCGGACAGGTCGACGCTGGTGGTGCTGGCCGCGCCGGCCACGGCTGCCTGCACGCTGGCCACGCCGGTGTAGCAGAACAGATTGAGGAAGCGCTTGCCACGCACCTGCTCGGCCATCATCCGGCGCAGCGGGCGATGGTCCAGGAACAGGCCGGTATCGAGATAGTCGAACAGGTTCACCTGCAGCAGCGCGTGATTCTCGCGCACCACCACGAACTCGTCGCGCTGCTCGAAACGGCCGTACTTGCTGCCACCCTTGCCACGCTCGCGCGACTTCATCGATACCTGTTCGGGCGGCACGCCGAATACTTCACGCGCGGCGGCGAGCAGTTCGTTGCGGCGGCGGCGCACGTCGTTCTCGGGAATCGCCGCCGGTGCAGCGTATTCCTGCACGTGCAGGAAGGTACGGCGCTGGCCACCGTCCTCTTCGTAGACATCGATGGCCGCCGCGTATTCCGGCAGGTCCGCATCGTAGGCACGGAAGCAGGTGATGTCCTCGCGCGCACGCCAGCTCTTGAACTTCTTCAGGTTCTTGCGCAGGCGGTTGGCCACCATCTGCGCACCTTCGCTCAGCTCCCGCGGCTGTGCCGGATCACGCCCCGGCACCGCGATCGGGTCGCAGACAATCAGCGCGCATTCCAGCGCGCCATTGAACATCTGGTACTTCTTGGCCGCACGAAGTCCCGTGGCGAAGGCCAGCTCGTCGTTGCCGCACAGCAGGCTGGCGCGCCACTGCGGCACCGCCTTCTGCAGCGCGCTGCCCAGGGCGCGGTACAGCGCCGGATCGGCGGCCAGGCGCTCGTCGTAGGGCGGGTTGCAGACCACCGCACCGATCTCCTGCTCCGGCGAGGTGAGCTCGGACACGTCGGCGCGGGTGAAGCGGATGGCGTGGGCCACGCCCGCCACTTCGGCATTCTCGCGTGCCGCTTGGATCGCCGTCGGATCGATGTCGCTGCCGTGGATCACCGGCTTCAGCGCGGCTAGGCCGGTGGCCTCGCGCTCGCGCGCCTCGCTCTGGATCGCCTTCCAGGCCGCCTTGTCGAAGCCCAGCCAGCGGCTCGGCGGCAGGCTGCCGTGGCGCATCAGTCCCGGCGCGACGTCGGCCGCCATCAGCGCGCCTTCGATCAACAACGTGCCGCTGCCGCACATCGGGTCCAGCAGCCCACCACCGGCGGCATGCAGGCGCGGCCACTGCGCCCGCAGCAGCAACGCGGCCGCCAGGTTCTCCTTCAGTGGCGCTTCGTGCGCGGCACCACGCCAACCACGGCGGTGCAGCGGGCCACCGCCGAGGTCGATCGACAGCGAGGCACGGCCCTTGCGCAGCGACAGGTTGACGCGCACATCCGGCAGATCAGTGTTGACCGACGGCCGCTCCAAGCCCTCATCGCGCATGCGGTCGACGATGGCGTCCTTGATCCGCTGCGCGGCAAAGCGGGCGTGGGTGATCTTGTCGCCGGACACATGTGCATCCACCGCCAGAGTCATCTCCGGCTTGATGTGCTCATGCCACGGCAGCGCACGCACGCCGTCATACAGGGCCTGCTCGTCCGGGCATTCGAACTCGTCGATCGGCCACAGCACGCGGCTGGCCAGGCGTGACCACATCACGATCCGCAGCGCCTGCTCCAGTTCGCCCTCGGCATTGACGCCGGCAATGGTGGCAGTGGCCTTGCCCAGGCCCAGGGCCGACAGTTCATCGGCAAGCAGGTATTCCAGGCCCTTGGCGCAGGAGACGAAGAATTTCACGGGATCGGTTCGCAGGTGGTCGGGCGCGGCAGGGGAGCCGCGCCAGTCGAAAAGGAGGGCCGTGGGAACGGCCGGCAGGCCCGCGCCGGGGGCGGCGGGGCTGCCATTGTAGTCAATGCGGGCCGGCGCGCCGTGCGCCCCGGCTTCACAGTTGGCGCAGCAGGCGCTCGAAGGCCTGTGCGGATGCATCCACGTGCCGCTCCAGGCGGTGGCCATCGTCCACCAGCAGCAGCTGCGCCGAGCGCGCCTGCGCCCAGGCGATCACCCCGGCGGCGGGCACGACATCATCGTGCCAGGCCTGGACCACCGTGGTCGGGACCGCTGCGGCATCCAGCGCCGGCATGGGCCCCATGGTGGTCGGCGGGACCATCAGGAACAGGCCCGCCACCGGCACCTGCAACGAGGCGATCGCAGAGATGTAGGCGCCCAGGCTGGAACCCGCCAGTACCAGCGGCCCTTGTGCCGCCGCATGTGCAGCGCGTTCCAGCAGGCGCTGCAGACGCCCCGGCACGTCACCGACGCGGCTCACTTCGCTCATCGCGTCCAGATCGGTGTAGTCCGGCCGCTCATGGGTCCAGCCCAGGCGCTGGGCGACCTCGGCCAGTGCCGTGACCTTGGTGGCCTCCGGCCCGCTCTCGAAGCCATGGGAGAGGATGCAGTGACCGCGGCTCATGCGCACGCTCCGCAGGCGCGCACCGACAACGAAAGAGAATGCAGGTTCATTGCGCAATGCTAGCATCGCCGCATGCCCAACCCGCTCCTGCCCGGCCTGCTGCTGCAGCCCCTGCCCTATCACGACCTTCTGCCGCTGCGCGCGCCGGACACGCTGGAGATGGTGGTGATCCACTGCACCGAGCTGCCCGACCTGGCCACGGCCCGTGCCTATGGCGAGCGGGTGCTGTACGACAGCGGCGCCGGCAACAGCGGCCATTTCTACATCGACCGCGACGGCAGCGTCGTGCAGTACGTGGCCCCTGAGCGCGTGGCCCACCACGTCCGCGGCATGAACGCACGGACGCTGGGCATCGAGCTGGTCAACAGCGGACGCTACCCCGACTGGTTCGACAGCCGTCACCAGGCGATGGACGAGCCGTACACCGAGCCGCAGCTGCGCGCCCTGGAACAGCTGCTGCTGGCCCTGGTGGCGCGCTACCCGTCACTGCAGCGGATCGCCGGCCACGACCAGCTGGACCGGGAACAGGTGCCGGCCAGTGACGATCCGACGTTGAGCGTGGCCCGCAAGCGCGATCCGGGGCCGTTGTTCCCGTGGGCACGGGTGCTGGCGAAGGTGCCGTTGCAATCGATCGGGTAACCGGCAGGACTGCTGCCTGAAGAGGTCAGATCCGTTCTCCGCAGGAAAACGGATCTGCCCCCGGCTCTGTCTCAGGCACCGCTGGCGATCGGTCGGCTGCTGTCGCTCACCCAGCCGCTCCAGGAATCGGCATAGATGCGCGCCCCGGACAGACCCGCCGCCTCCATCGCCAGCAGCAGATGGCACGCCGTCACGCCGGAACCGCACATCAGTACGACCTGCTGCGGATCGCGATTGCCGATGATGCCCTGCAGCTCGGCACGCAGCTGCTGCGTATCGCGCATGCGGCCATCGAGCACATTGGACGCGAACGGGCGGTTGACCGCGCCGGGCACGTGGCCGGCCACCGGATCCAGCGGTTCGACCTCGCCGCGGAAGCGCTCTCCCGCGCGGGCGTCCAGCAACCAGCCCGGCGCATGCTTGAGCCGGGCGGTGATCTCGTCGGCATTGGCGATCTGGGTGGTGTCAAAGCGCCCCGGATAGGCCGGCTGGGCCGGAACCTCGCCCGCACCGGTCGCCAGCGGCAGCCCCGCTGCCTGCCAGGCGGCAATGCCTCCATCGAGCACCGCCACCCGCGCGTGGCCCATCAGGCGCAGCAGCCACCACAGGCGCGCGGCGGCCATGCTGCCATCGCTGCCGTCATAGACCACGACCTGGGTCTCCGGGGCAATACCCCAGCGACCCAGCCGTGCGGCGAACGCGTCGCTGTCCGGCAGCGGGTGGCGACCGTGGCCGGCACGCGTGAGGTCGGACAGATCCCGGTTGAGATCGGCGTACACCGCACCGGGGATATGACCGGCCAGGTACTGGCCCTCGCCCGCCTGCGGATCGCCCAGCGACGCGCGGGCATCGACCACGCGCACGACGGTGCTCGCCGTTGCACGGGCGTCGACCACGCGCACGTCCTCGCCCAGTGCAGCGGCGAGGGTGGCGACATCGACCAGGGTGGTCCACGGCGGATCGATCGGCTTCATTGCACTTGCTCCAGGCGGCGACGCAGGTTGTAGAGAATGGCCGCCGTCGCCCCCCAGATCCGCTGGCCAGGCCAGCCGTACTCGAGCACATGACGGATGCGGCCGCGATGGTTGATTTCGACCTGGCGCAGGTTGTCGGCCGCCATCAGGTAATCCAGCGGCACCTCGAATACCTCGGCCACTTCACTGGGCTGTGGCACGGGCACGAAATCCGGATCGACCACCGCCACCACCGGGGTGACGCGGTAACCGGTGATGGTGACGAACGGATCGAGGTAGCCCAGCGGCTGCACCTGCGCAGGCGCCAGCGCGATCTCTTCCTGGCTTTCGCGCAGCGCTGCGGCCAGCGCATCGCGATCATCCGGCTCGGTACGCCCGCCGGGAAACCCGACCTGGCCACCGTGCTGTCGCAGGGTTTCAGTGCGACGGGTCAGGATCACCTGCGCGCCGTTGGCGCGCGGCACGATGCCGGCCAGCACCGCCGCTTCCACCGGCGGACCCGGCGGCAGCAGGTCGATCAGTTCACTGCGGTTCCAACCGTCACCGGCGGGCGGGGCGGCCAGCGGATGCAACGCGCGCAACAGGCGATCATGGTCGGCCAGCGAGCCGTGCAGCGATTGCTGCAGCTGCTCGCGCAGCGGCAGCACGCGATGCAGGATGTGGCTGCGTTCGCTGTCGCTCATCGACGACCACCGTGTGATCTCGTCGATGTGCCGTCGGCAACCGCGGCACAGCCGGTTGCCATCCAGCTTGCACGTTCCGATGCAGGGGCTTGCGACAACACGCGCCGGGTCTTCCGTAGTTTGCACGTTGCAACAGTAGCGCGATTGCGCTGAATTTGCGCGGGCTGAAGATGCGGCAGAGGGTCTTTCGGCGCGCGCCTTCGCCGAGCATGGCCCGATGCTGCAGGCCGCGCTCTGCGCAAACAAAAACGCGCCGGTGGGATCACCGGCGCGTTGATGTTGATGCTGAGGTTTACTTGACGCTGACCAGCTTGATCTCGAACTGCACGGCCACGTTCGGCGGGAACGGGGTGCGCGGGTCGGCACCGTACGCCTGGTCCGGCGGCAGGGTGACTTCCCACTTCGAACCCGCCGGCATCTGCAGCAGGGTCTCACGCATGGCCTTCATTTCGACTTCGCTGACCTTGATCGACGGAATCTGCTGGGCCGGGCGGGCCTCGGTCGGGCGCTGGCCGTACGGGAACGGACCGGCGACTTCCAGCTGCACGGTGCTGGCCTGGGTCGGCTTGGCGCCCTTGCCGGCTTCGATCACGCGGTACTGGACGCCGCTCGGCAGGGACTGCACGCCGGCCTTGGCCTTGTTCGCCGCGATGAACTGATCGCTCTTGGTCTTGTTTTCGGCAGCGGCCTTTTCGTACTCGGCCTTGGCGGCCTGGGCACGACCCTGCTCGCGCTTCTGGAACGCTTCAACGGCCGGCTTCAGCTGCTCGGCGGTGATCGCCGGCTGCTTCTTGGCGTAGGCATCCTGCAGGCCCTTCACCACCGAGTTGATGTCCAGCTGCTCACCACGACCGGTCAGCTCCGCCAGGTTGTTGCCGTAGTCGTAACCGAAGTAGTAGCTCAGCTTGCCCTTTTCGGACGAGACGTCCTGGGCGAAGGCATTGCCCGTCAGGGCCAGGGCCGCGACGGCGACCGCGATAGAACGCAACTTCATCAAACAGTTCTCCAGGGGTGGTAACTCAGGGACGTTCTGCGCCGCCCTGAGGCGACGGGTTAGGATAACGGCCACAACGTGTAACCGCTACTCACCACGCAGGCTATGACCTGTCTGCGCGGGCAGAGTTCAAAATCACTTTTTTTTAACGTTCCAGGAGTTCCACCGTGGCCGATGACCTGATCGCTGTCACCGACGATGGCGCCATCCGCACCGTGACCGTCCAGCGCCCGGACAAGCTCAATGCCCTCAATGCCGCGACCCTGCAGGGCCTGGCCGATGCGTTCAGGGACGCCGCGGCCGACCCCGAGGTGCGTGTGGTGGTGCTGACCGGTGCTGGGCAGAAGGCCTTCGTCGCCGGCGCCGACATCGCCGAGATGAACACGCTCAGCGCGGTTCAGGGACGTGATTTCTCCCTGCTCGGCCAAGGGCTGATGCGACAGATCGAACGCATGCCCAAGCCGGTCATCGCCCGCGTCAACGGTTTCGCCCTGGGCGGCGGCCTGGAACTGGCGCTGGCCTGCCATCTGCGCGTTGCTGCTGACTCGGCCAAGCTCGGCCAGCCGGAGATCAACCTCGGCCTGATCCCCGGCTTCGGCGGCAGCCAGCGCCTGCTGCGCCTGTGCGGCCGGGCCGCCACCCTGGAACTGTGCCTGCTGGGTGCGCCCATCGATGCCGCCCGTGCACTCGCGCTGGGCATCGTCAACGAGGTGGTCCCGGCGGCCGATCTGGACAACCGCGTGCAGGACATCGCCCGGCAGCTGGCACGCTCGGCGCCACTGGCGCTGCGCGCCCTGCTCGATGCGGTCCACATCGGCGGCGAGTGCAGCCTGGAGGCGGGACTGGAATACGAAAGCGCGCAGTTCGGCCTGCTGTTCGCCACCGAGGACATGCGCGAAGGCACCGGGGCCTTCCTGCAACGCCGTCCCCCCGCCTTCCAGAACCGTTGACACCATGGCATCCCGACCCAACCCCGCGCTGCTGTTCGCCCGGGTCCAGGCAGACGATCTTGATGGTGCCCTGCAGGCCGGCCTGATGGACTATGTCGCCAACGAAGGCGACAGACACGAGGTTCCCGGGCACCCGGAACTGCCGGAGGTGCTCAGCCAGGCGCGGCAGCAGCTGCAGCGCGCGTGGGCCGCACGTGACCGTTACCGCGCCCGCGCGGTGCGCCTGGCCCGCCGCGACGCAGAACGCGATGCGCGTCGCACGCCGCGCCCGGCGCCGGACGTGAAACCGGCGCTGCCCGCCGCCGCTGCCGCCATCCTCGCCCGTGCCAAGGCACGCGCCACCGGCAAGGAGCGCTGATGGCCACTGCGAAGAAGGCCGCCCGCGCGCCAGCGCGGCGTGGCAGCAGCATGCCGCGCGCCGACGTGGTGGAAATGTTCACGCGCCTGCGCGAACTCAACCCGCATCCGAAGACCGAACTGGAATACAGCTCGCCGTTTGAACTGCTGGTGGCGGTGGCCTTGTCGGCGCAGGCCACCGATGTCGGCGTCAACAAGGCCACGCGCCGCCTGTTTCCCGTTGCCAACACGCCCGCGCAGATCCTGGCGCTGGGCGAGGACGGGCTGAAGAAATACATCGCCACCATCGGCCTGTTCAACGCCAAGGCGAAAAACGTGATCGCCACCTGCGCGATCCTGCTGGAGAAGCATGGCGGTGAAGTACCACGTGACCGCGAGGCACTGGAAGCCCTGCCCGGCGTCGGCCGCAAGACCGCCAACGTCGTGCTCAACACTGCCTTCGGCGAACCCGTGATGGCGGTGGATACGCACATCTTCCGCGTTGCGAACCGCACGGGACTGGCGCCGGGAAAGAACGTGCGCGAAGTCGAGGACAGGCTGGTCAAGGCGATTCCTGATGAATTCCTGCTCGACGCACATCACTGGTTGATTCTGCACGGACGCTACGTCTGCAAGGCACGCAAGCCGGACTGCCCGGGATGCGTGATCGCTGATCTGTGCCGCTTCAAAGACAAGACATCGGCCACCTGAGCCATCCGCGCAGCGCCTGCGGGTAAATGCCATCGCAGCGCAATCCCCACGTCATATCGGCCCGGCATCAATGCCGGGCCCAGTCGTGGCAAGGGTCGCGGCGGGCAGACTGCGCGCGGAAACTGTCACATTTACGCAATCTTTACCTTCTAGCCTGCGCGCATCTTCCCACCTGCCTGCAAGGCTCCTCTCCATGAAACTGCATCACCAACTCCTGACGGTGGCCGTGGCCGCTGCGCTCTATGTGCCGGCTGCCCACGCTGAAGTCGCCATCGACGTGATCGGCGGTTCGGAAATCACCTTCGAAGGCCTGGTCCAGGCCGATGGCAACTGGTTCCACAACGACGTCGTGGACCTCAATGGTGGCGATGCCGGCAACGGCAAGGACAGCGAGTTCGAGCTGCGCCGCGCCGAGCTGGTGCTCAAGGGCAAGGGCCCGGGCAACGTGGAGTGGGTGCTCGGCTACGACGCCAAGGCCGACAAGTTCCTCGACACCAACGTGAAGTACAAGCTGCTGGGCAATGCCAACCATTTCATCCAGGTCGGCCAGTTCAAGCAGCCCAACAGCCTGGAAGAGCTGTCCAGCACCAAGAACAACGACTTCATCTCCAAGGCCGCGGTCACCAACACCTACGCGATCGCCCGCCGCCTGGGTGGCGCCTACAGCTACGGCCAGGACAACTGGTCGGTCACCGCCAGCGCCTTCGGCCGCGAGCTGACCCGCAACCTGGCCCATGGCAGCGGCTACGGTGCGCGTGGCACCTGGGCTCCGATCAACGAGAAGGGCCAGGTCCTGCACTTCGGCCTGAGCTACGTGGACTACGACGCGGACGCCGACACCCTGCGCGTGCGCGCACGTCCGAACGCCGACCTGGCCACCGCCCGACTGATCGACAGCGGCAACCTGACCGACACCGACCGCGTCAGCACCGTCGGCGCCGAAGCCATGTACTTCCAGGGCCCGTTCAAGGCCCAGGCCGAGTACTACACCAGCAAGGCCAAGCGCTACGACCACGACAACTACACCAGCGACGGCTACTACATCAGCGGCCTGTGGAATGTCACCGGCGAGACCTGGAGCTACAAGGGCGGCACGCCCGGCACCGGCCTGCCGAACAACCCGGCCAGCGGCCAGTGGCAGCTGGGCGTGCGCTACGACCACATGGACCTCAACGACGGCAACCTGGCCGCGAACCCGGTCGCCGGTCGCCCGCCGATCGTCGATGGCGTGCTCGGCGGCAAGATGGATGTGTGGACCGTCGGCGCCAACTGGTACTGGCGCTCGAACTTCAAGCTGATGCTGAACTACGTGAAGGTCGACAGCAAGAAGTACAGCTCCAGCGCCCGCGGCTTCGTCAACGACGATCCGAACATCCTGGAAGCCCGCGCGCAGTTCTTCTGGTAAGACCCCGCGTCATCGCATCACGCACCGGCAAGGGCACGACTGCGGTCGTGCCCTTGCCACGTGCGGTGGCGCCTGTACCGCAGCGCGATCCCCTCATCCGATGTCACACCGGCGTCATATGACAGACCTTTCCGTGTCACGGAATGGTTATGGAATGTGCACCCATACGTTGGGCAACCGCCCTTCGACCACCCCAGGAGTCTCTCCCGTGATCCACGCCTTCAAGTCGCGCGCCGCTGTCGCCATCCTGGCCGCGTCGTCCGTGTTCGCCGCCAATGCTGCCGATGTCACCGGCGCGGGCGCCTCCTTCATCTACCCGGTGATGTCCAAGTGGTCGGCGGACTACAGCACTGCCACCGGCAAGAAGGTCAACTACCAGTCGATCGGTTCCGGCGGCGGTATTGCCCAGATCAAGGCAGCGACCGTCGATTTTGGTTCCTCCGACGCGCCGCTGAAGCCGGAAGAACTGGCCGCGGCCGGCCTGGCCCAGTTCCCGTCGGTGATCGGCGGCGTGGTGCCGGTGATCAACGTTGCCGGCGTCGCGCCGGGCGCGCTGAAGCTCGATGGCCCGACCCTGGCCAACATCTTCCTGGGCAAGATCACCACCTGGAACGATCCGGCCATCGCTGCACTGAACCCGGGCCTGACCCTGCCCAGCGGCAAGATCACCATCGTGCACCGCTCCGACGGTTCGGGCACCACCTTCAACTTCGTCAACTACCTGTCCAAGGTCAGCCCGGAGTGGAAGAGCAAGGTCGGTGAAGGCACCTCGGTGCAGTGGCCGGCGGGCATCGGTGGCAAGGGCAACGAAGGCGTGGCCGCCTACGTCAAGCAGATCAAGGGTGGCATCGGCTACGTCGAGCTGTCCTATGCGCTGCAGAACAAGATGTCGTACGCGGCGATGAAGAACGCCGCCGGCAAGATCGTGCAGCCGTCGGACGCCTCGTTCTCGGCCGCCGCCGCCAGCGCCGACTGGGCCAACGCCCGTGACTTCTACCTGGTGATGACCAATGCCCCGGGTGCCGACGCGTGGCCGATCACCGCCACCAACTTCATCCTGGTCCGCAAGCAGCCGAAGAACGTCGCCGGCGCCAAGGCCACGCAGGAGTTCTTCCGCTGGATCTACAGGAACGGCGACCAGCAGGCCAAGCAGCTCGATTACGTGCCGCTGCCGGACACCCTGGTCCGCCAGATCGAGACCTACTGGACCCAGAACCTGAAGTACTGAGCAAGGCCTCCCCCGCAGGAGCGGGGCCGGCGGGTCCTCTCTCCCCCGCCGGCCCCACCGGGCGCGAGATCCTCGGGATCTCGCGCTCTTCTCGTTTGTGGGGTCCGGCCTGCCGCCGCAGCGGGGGGCGTGGCGGGCTCGACCCCGCACTGGCCCGGCAACCCTGCCGGTGCGCAGATCGGGGGGCCGCGGCGGTCTTCGGGGGGCCTCCGCGATGGGCGACGACCCTGTGAAACCCTTGTCGGAACGTGATCCAGGACACCTCTGTCATGGACGTCATACGGCTGTAACAAAAACATCATTTCATAGCCGCATCCGCCGACGCCGTCGGCTCTTCCCCGCTATGGAGTGACCATGAAACTGCACTCGGCCGGCCTCGCCGCCCTTTCCCTGGCCATCGCCCTGGGCCTGTCGGCCTGCGGTGGCGACAAGCAGGCCGCGCAGCAGCCGGCTGCCGATGGTGCCGCCGCCCCGGCTGCCGCCGGTGCGAAGGTGACCGCCGAAGTCTCCGGTGCCGGCGCATCCTTCATCTTCCCGTTGGTGTCGAAGTGGTCGGCTGACTACAACGCCAGCACCGGCGCCAAGATCAACTACCAGTCCATCGGTTCCGGCGGCGGCATCGCCCAGATCAAGGCCGGCACGGTCGACTTCGGCTCGTCGGACAAGCCGCTGAGCAGCGAGGAGCTGGCGCAGGCCGGCCTGGCCCAGTTCCCGTCGGCCATCGGCGGCGTGGTGCCGGTCGTCAACATCGAAGGCCTGGAAGCTGGCAAGCTGCGCCTGAGCGGCGCCCTGCTGGCCGACATCTTCCTCGGCAAGGTCAAGACCTGGAACGACCCGGCGATCGTCGCTGCCAATCCTGGCGTGACCCTGCCGGACGGCAAGATCACCATCGTCCACCGTTCGGATGGTTCGGGCACCACCTTCAACTTCTCCAACTACCTGTCCAAGGTCAGCCCGGAGTGGAAGAGCAAGGTCGGCGAAGGCACCTCGGTGCAGTGGCCGGACGGCGTCGGTGGCAAGGGCAACGAAGGCGTCGCCTCGTACGTCAAGCAGATCAAGGGCTCGATCGGCTACGTCGAACTGGCCTACGCGCTGCAGAACGCCATGCCGTACACCTCGCTGCAGAATGCCGCCGGCACCTGGGTGCAGCCGAGCGCGGAGACCTTCGCCGCTGCGGCCGCCAGCGCCGACTGGGCCAGCGCCAAGGACTTCAATCTGGTCATCACCAACGCTCCGGGTGAGCAGGCGTGGCCGATCACCGCCACCAACTTCATGCTGATGCAGAAGCAGCCGAAGGATGCCAAGCGCAACCAGGACACCCTGGCCTTCTTCAAGTGGGCCTTCGAGAACGGCCAGGCCCAGGCCAACGAGCTGCACTATGTGCCGCTGCCGGCCGAACTGGTCACGCAGATCGAGGCCTACTGGGCGACCGAACTGAAGTGATGGACCCGACGGTGCCCGCCGCGTGCGGGCACCGTGTCTTCCACGCCGTGCCGCCCCGCCCCTTCCTGGCCCTGCCGTCCCCATGAATGCCATCGCCCAGCCTGTAGCCGCCCCGTCCACGCGTGACGCGCGTGATGCCCGCAACGACAAACTGTTCCGATGGGTGCTGGTCGGCACCGTCATCTTCGTCCTGATCGCCCTGGCCTGCGCCGCGCTGTCGATGCTGTGGGGCGGCCGCCATGCCCTGCAGATGCAGGGCCTGAGCTTCTTCTTCTCTTCCGACTGGAATCCGGTCGAAAACAAGTTCGGTGCGCTCGCTCCGATCTACGGCACCCTGGTCACCGCGCTGATCGCGATGGTCATCGCCGTGCCGGTCAGCTTCGGCATCGCCTTCTTCCTGACCGAAGTGGCGCCGCGCTGGCTGCGGGGCCCGGTCGGCACCGCCATCGAACTGCTGGCCGGCATTCCCTCCATCATCTACGGCATGTGGGGCCTGTTCGTGCTGGTACCGGTGATGACCGAGTACGTCACCCCGTTCCTCAACGAAACGCTGGGCGAATGGCCGGTCATCGGCCCGATTTTCCAGGGCCCGCCGCTGGGCATCGGCATGCTGACCGCCGGCTTCGTGCTGGCCATCATGGTCATCCCGTTCATCTCTTCGGTCATGCGCGAGGTGTTCCTGACCGTACCGACCCGCCTGAAGGAATCGGCCTATGCGCTGGGTTCGACCAAGTGGGAAGTGAGCTGGGACATCGTGCTGCCCTACACCCGTTCGGCGGTGATCGGCGGCGTCTTCCTCGGCCTTGGCCGGGCACTGGGCGAGACCATGGCCGTGGCCTTCGTGATCGGCAACAGCGTGCGCCTGTCGCCGTCGCTGCTGGAGCCGGGCACCACCATCGCCGCCCTGATCGCCAACGACTTCGGCGAGGCCACTGAAACCTACCGCTCGGCGCTGCTGCTGCTTGGCTTCGTCCTGTTCATCGTCACCTTCGTGGTGCTCGCCATCGCCCGCCTGATGCTGATGCGCCTGGCCCGCAAGGAGGGCAACTGATGTCCACCACCGCTGACTCGCTGTACTTGCGCCGTCGCATCGGCAATGTCGTCGCCATCGCGCTGTCCTGCGCCACCGCGCTGTTCGGTCTGTTCTTCCTGGGCTGGATCCTGTTCACCCTGGCCGCGAAGGGCCTGGCCGGCATCAACCTGGACCTGTTCACCAAGATGACACCACCGCCGATGCAGGAAGGCGGCCTGGCCAACGCCTTCTTCGGCAGCGCGGTGATGTGCGCGCTGGCGATCGGCATCGGCACCCCGCTGGGCGTCCTGGCCGGCACCTGGCTGGCCGAGTACGGCAATGCCCGCAAGGCCGGCACCGTGGTCCGCTTCGTCAACGACATCCTGCTGTCGGCCCCGTCGATCGTGCTCGGCCTGTTTGTCTACACCCTGTACGTGATGCAGACCGGTGGCCAGTTCTCCGCCTTCGCCGGCGCGCTGTCGCTGGCCTTCATCGTGCTGCCGGTGGTGGTGCGTACCACCGACGAAATGCTGCGACTGGTCCCTTCGCAGATGCGCGAAGCGGCGCTGTCGCTGGGCATCCCGCAATGGAAGGTGATCGTGCAGGTGCTCTACCGCAGCGCCTCGGCCGGCATCATCACCGGCATCCTGCTGGCGCTGGCCCGCATCTCCGGTGAGACCGCGCCGCTGCTGTTCACTGCCTTCGGCAACCAGTACTGGAACAGCAACGTCTTCCAGCCGATGGCCTCGGTACCGGTGGTGATGAACCAGTTCGCCGGCAGCCCATACGAATCCTGGCAGGTGCTGGCCTGGGCCGGTGCCCTGGTGCTGACCGTCTTCGTGTTGCTGGTCAGCCTCGCCGCCCGCGGCCTCCTGCTGCGCAACCGCATCTCCCATGACTGACCTTTCCGTGGAAACCACCATGAACGATCTTTCCAATGCCGTGCCGATGCAGCGCATCGCCGTGCCGGCCTCGCACGAGAACCTGCATACCCCGGCTCCGGTCAAGCTCGCCGCGCGTGGCCTGGACTTCTACTACGACAAGTTCCACGCGCTCAAGGGCATCAACCTGGAGATCCCGGAGAAGCGCGTCACCGCGCTGATCGGCCCCTCCGGTTGCGGCAAGTCGACCCTGCTGCGCATCTTCAACCGCATCTACGCGCTGTACCCGAAGCTGGAAGCACGCGGCGAAGTGCTGCTGGACGGCGAGAACATCCTGTCGCCGAAGTTCCCGATGAACCGGCTGCGCAGCAAAGTGGGCATGGTGTTCCAGAAGCCGGTGCCGTTCCCGATGACCATCTTCGAGAACGTGGCCTACGGCATCCGCCACCACGAGAAGCTGTCCAAGGGTGAGATGAGCGATCGCGTCGAACAGGCACTGCGCCAGGGCGCGCTGTGGGACGAGGTGAAGGACAAGCTCAACCAGAGCGCACTGGGTCTTTCCGGTGGCCAGCAGCAGCGCCTGTGCATCGCCCGCGCCGTCGCCCTGCGCCCCGACGTGCTGCTGCTGGACGAACCGACTTCGGCACTGGACCCGATCTCCACCAGCCGCATCGAGCAGCTGGTGGAAGAGCTCAAGAACGATTACACCATCGTCATCGTCACCCACAACATGCAGCAGGCCGCCCGCGTATCGGACTACACCGCCTTCATGTACCTGGGCGACCTGATCGAACATGACCGCACCGAAGTGATCTTCTCGCAGCCGTCCAAGCAGCAGACCGAGGACTACATCACCGGTCGCTTCGGCTGACCGGACCGCGGCTTCTTCACAGACAACGCCAGCCGGGCATGGCCCGGCTCTACATGACGGAACAACCATGAATCTTCCCAACGACCACATCGTCAAGAGCTACGACGAAGAGCAGCAGCGCCTGGTGGCCGAAATCGTGCGCATGGGCGAGATGGCCGTCGCCCAGCTCGAAGCATCGATGGACGTGATCGAGAAGCGCGATGAGAACGCCGCCCATCGCATCATCGCCAACGATGAGGCGATCGATGCACTGGAGCAGCAGATCAGCCACGACGTGATGCGTCTTGCGCTGCGCGGCCCGATGGCGCGCGACCTGCGCGAAATTCTTGCGGGCCTGCGCATCCCCGCCGACATCGAGCGGATCGGCGACTACGCGGCCAACGTTGCCAAGCGTTCGATCGCACTGGGCAAGGTGCCGCCGCTGCCGCAGATCCAGGGCCTGCGCGCCCTGGGCCGGCTGGCCGCACAGCAGGTGCGCCGCGCCATCGCGGCCTACCGCGACAATGATGCGGAGGCGGCGCTGGCCCTGCGCGAGGATGACGCGCGCCTGGATGCGCAGTACACCGCCCTGTTCCGCGAACTGCTGACCTACATGATGGAAGATCCGCGCAACATCACGCCGTGCACCCACCTGCTGTTCATGGCCAAGAATCTGGAACGCGTGGGCGACCATGCCACCAACATCGCCGAGAACGTCTGGTTCCTCGTGCATGGCGAGCAGCCGCTGCCGCCGCGCGAGAAGCGCGACGAAACCTCCAGCACCGGCCAGCCCTGACGCTGCACTGCAACACCGGACTCGACTCCAGAGTGGCCGCTGTCCGCGCGACAGCGGCCTTTCTTTTTGTGCGCTCCAGCGCGTTTCCAGAGGCGCCGCGCCTGCCCGGCAAGGCCCCGTACCTGTCTGCGTGGAAAATCTCACGAAAATTTGAGTTCTCTGCGAGGATTCGTTGAGTAGGATCGGCGCACGATCACTTCCACCGGCACCCCTGCCGGCCACCCGGGCAGCCGCCCACACCACCCAGGAGCACAACCGATGAGCAGTACCAACAAGACCCTGTCCCTGCTGACCGCTACCGCCCTTGTCGCCGGCCTGGGCATGACGGCCAGCGCTTCGGCTCTGAGCATGAGCGATCTGGCGCAGGGCTATCTGGTGGCTGGCCAGGCCGCCAAGGCCACCGATGCCAAGGCTGCCGACGCGCGCACCGGCGACGCCGCCAAGCATGCCGAAGGCAAGTGCGGCGCCGATGGCAAGAGCGCCGAAGGCAAGTGTGGTGGCGACAAGGGCAAGGCCGCCGCCGGCACCGATGCCAAGGCCAAGAGCACCGGCGACAAGAAGACGGCCGAAGGCAAGTGCGGCGAAGGCAAGTGCGGTGGCAAGCACTGACGTCCGCGCCAGCGCTGTCCACCGGCGGTCGCCGCTTCCCGCGGCGGCCGCCGGGCTGGGCCTGCGCCGCGCGCTGCTGCAGGCCCTGCGCGAGGCGCCGGCCGGCGACTTCGACTTCCTCGAATGTGCGCCGGAAAACTGGATCCACGTAGGTGGCCCGGCCGGCGATGCACTGGCCGAACTGGCGACGCGGCATCCGCTGAGCTGCCACGGCCTGTCGCTGTCGCTGGGCGGTAGCGCACCGCTGGACACGCAGCTGCTGGCACAGGTTGGCCGGTTCCTGGACGAGCATCGCGTGCCGCTCTACAGCGAGCATCTGAGCTACTGCAGCGACGACGGCCATCTGTACGACCTGCTGCCGATTCCGTTCACCGATGAGGCCGTGCGCCATACCGCCACGCGCATTGCCCGTGTGCAGGACCTGCTCGGCCGGCGCATCGCGGTGGAGAACGTGTCCTACTACCTCGCACCGGAACCGTCCATGGACGAACTGGCCTTCACCAACGCGGTGCTTGCCGAAGCCGACTGCGACCTGCTGCTGGACGTCAACAACGTCTACGTCAACGCCTGCAACCATGGCTACGACGCCGACACATTCATCGCCGGCCTGCCGGCACAGCGCATCGTCTGCCTGCACGTGGCCGGGCACCTGGATGAAGCGCCGGACCTGAAGATCGACACACACGGCAGTGCAGTGATCGATCCGGTCTGGGAGCTGCTGGCACGCACCTATGCGCGCATCGGCCCCCGCCCCACCCTGCTCGAACGCGACTTCAACTTCCCGCCATACGCCGAGCTCCAGAGCGAGCTGCAGACCATCCGCCGCCTGCAGGCCAATCCTGCCGGAGGCACGCATGGCTGAAGCGCCGGAGCGGCTGCGTGCGCAGCAGCATGCATTCACCGCGCATCTGCGCGACCCGGACACCGTGGCTGTGCCGGCTGGCATGGAGCCGCGACGCGTAGCGGTATACCAGCGCCTGCTATTCAACAACCTGCTGGGTCTGCTGAGCAACGGGTTCCCGGTCTGCGTGCGCCTGCTCGGTGAACCCGGCTGGAGTGCGCTGGTGCGCAGCTACTTTGCGACCCATCGCTGCCGCAGTCCCTTGTTCACCGAGCTGGCTGCCGAGTTCGTGCAGTGGCTGCAGGCACAGCCGCAGCTTCCGCACCCTGCGCTGGCCGAGCTGGCCCACTACGAGTGGGTGGAAACGGCGTTGTACCAGCTGCAGGCCGAGCCGCTGCCGGTGGCCGGCGCGATCGATCCGCGGGTGGTCGCCCTGCAGCGTTCGCCACTGGCCTGGCCCTTGCTGTACCAATGGCCGGTCCACCGGCTTGGCGCGGACAATGCGCCGCGCGCGGCCCCGGCCGAGCCGACCGGCCTGCTGGTCCGGCGCGATGCCGACGGTGAGGTGCGTTTCGCCAGCCTCAGCCCGTTGGCGGTGCATCTGATGGCCCGCATCGGAGAGCAACCCGGCGCCGATGGCAACACCTACCTGCGGCAGCTGGCCCTCGCGCACGGGCTGGAGGAGCACGCATTGGACGAGGCCGGTGCCGCCCTGCTGCAACAGTTCCTGCAAGCCGGCGTGATCGGCCCGATCACGCCGCCGCCCTGACGCCCCACTCCCGGAGATTCCCGATGAACTACCCGATCCTGGCCACCGCGCGTGGCCAGCTGGACCGTCTCGCCCCCTGGTTGGCCCCGCTGGGCCTGCGCATACTGCTGGCCTGGGAGTACTTCGAATCCGGCCTCGAGAAACTGCGCGGCCAGAACTGGTTCGCCGACCTGCAGCAGGCCTTTCCGTTTCCATTCAACCAGTTGCCGGCCGCGCTGAACTGGCAACTGGCCACCTGGTTCGAGCTGCTGGGTGCCGCCTGCCTGCTCGTCGGTTTCGGCACCCGCTTTGCCGCTGCCAGCCTGCTGGTGCTGACCGTGGTGGCGACCCATGCGGTGCACTGGCCGATGGAATGGCACTCGCTGGGCGACCTCGCCATGGGATATGCAATCAGCGACCAGGGCTTCGGCAACTTCAAACTGCCCGTGCTGTTCATGGCGATGCTGCTGCCGTTGCTGTTCGCTGGCGCCGGCAGGCTGAGCGTCGATGCACTGCTGGCCCGGCATGGCGCTGGCGGAGGCACCTGGGCGGGAGCCGGTCCGCGACGCCGCTGATTGGCGCGCCGCCCGCTGCGCCCCATCCGGCTGCGCGCACCGGGCGCTCAGGAACGCTCTGCTAGAATCCACGCATGACCGACCCCACCCCCGCACCTGACGTCGCCCCCGTTTCCGCAGTACCGCAGGCGCAGCGTGCGATGTCACAACGCTTCCGTGGCTTCCTGCCGGTGGTGGTGGACGTGGAGACTGGCGGCTTCGACGCCCAGCGCAACGCGCTGCTGGAGATCGCGGCGGTGCCGATCGAGATGGACGAGAACGGCCTGCTCTTCCCCGGGCAGACCGCCAGCGCGCATGTCGTGCCGGCCGAAGGGCTGGAAATCGATCCGAAGTCGCTGGAAGTCACCGGCATCATCCTGGATCACCCGTTCCGGCTGGCCAAGGAAGAGCGCGCCGCGCTGGACCATATCTTCACCCCGGTTCGCGCTGCGATGAAGAAGTACGGCTGTCAGCGCGCGATCCTGGTCGGCCACAACGCGCATTTCGACCTCGGTTTCGTCAATGCCGCTGTCGCCCGTACCGGCCACAAGCGCAATCCGTTCCACCCCTTCAGCGTATTCGACACGGTGACGCTGGCCGGCATCGCATACGGGCAGACGGTGCTGGCACGTGCTGCCAATGCGGCGGGACTGGGCTGGGATGCCAACGAAGCGCACAGCGCGGTGTACGACACCGAGCAGACGGCACGGCTGTTCTGCACGATCGCCAACGCCTGGCCACGGTAACCGCAAGCGCCCCTCTCGCCGCGCAGGCGGGTCCGGCCGTGCTGGGTGAACTGCTGCAGCGGGTGCCGACCGTGGGCCGGCACCGCCGGCGCATCAACCGATGCTCGTGCGATCCCGCCCGTCGCTCTTGGCACGGTACAGCGCGCGGTCGGCGCGCTGGTACAACAGGGCCGGGGTGCGGTCATCGGCCTCCAGTTCGACCAGTCCCGCACTGAAGGTCACCCTCAGCCCTTCCACGCCGGCCCAGTCCGGGTGGTCATGGAACAGCCCCCGCAACCGCGCGCACAGCTGCGCGGCTTCCTCCAGCCGGGTGTCGTTGAGCAGCAGCGCGAATTCTTCGCCGCCCGTGCGCGCAGGCAGGTCCGAATCACGGCAGGCCGTGGCGATCACCCGCGCCACCTCGACCAGTACCGCATCACCGGTACTGTGGCTGTAGCGATCGTTGACACCCTTGAAGTGATCGATATCCAGCACCACCAGGCATAGCGGGTGGCCGCTGCGCTGCGATCGTGCGAAGTCACGCGCCAGGGTTTCATCGAAGCCGCGGCGGTTGGCCAATCCGGTCAGCGCATCCTCCCGCGCCTGGCGCTCGAACGCTTCGGCCTGCCGCGCGAGGCGTTCGGCCAGTTCGGTCTTCTCCTGGTTCACCGCCTGCAGATGGACGGTCTTGGCCTGCAGGTCGAAGGTGGCCTCGTCCACGCGGCGGGCCAGACGCAGGTTGCTGGCCTTCAGCTGCTGCAGCAGCAAGCGGTACAGCGCCACCAGCCCGGCCAGCAGCAGCATGCCACCCAGCGCCTGCACGCTGCGCCGTTGCCACCAGAACGGCTCCACGCTGAAGCTCCAGACGGCTTCCTGCTGGCCCCAGGCGCCACTCGGGTGCGCGGCGGCCACGTGCAGCGTGTAATCGCCCGGTGGCAGGCCAACGAACTCCACGCTGCGCTGTGGGCCACGCTCGACCCAGCCGCTGTCCAGTCCATCCAGGCGCGTGCGGTAGCGGATCCGGTCCGACATCAGGTAGCTCAGGCCGACATAGCTCACCGCGAGGCGACGACCACCGGGAATCAGATTGCGTTCGGCACCCTCCCAGTGCACCGGCGCGCCGTCCACCTGCACGTTCTCGATCGCCGCTGGCGGTGCCCGCCGTTCGCGGAAGCGCTGCAGGCGCTGCGGGTCGACCGTACTGAGGCCGCCCGCGGTGACCACCCAGAAGGTGCCATCCTGGCGCAGGATCGCCGATGGCCCAGAGCTGCCATTGGCCTGTGCATTGGCCATGCCATCGATCTCGTTGTAGCGCTCCACGCTCACCCGCGGCGCGCGGCCGTCGGCCACCGCATTGAGGGTCGCCATGTCGGTGCGCAGCACGCCACGGTTGCTGCTGATCCATACGTTGCCCAGCCGGTCGGGCACCAGCTGGAACACCGCGTCGACCGGCATGCCCTGCTCCAGGCCGACACGGGCCAGCCGCCCGCCCTGCCAGCGGTACAGGCCACGATCACTGCTGATCCACATCGCGTCACCCAGCTGGTGGAAGCCGAACACACTGCGTCCGCCCCCCAGCGGCGCCAGATCGATCGCCTGCACACGGTTGCCGCGCAGCACGCGGATGCCCTCGATCGTGCCGATCCACAGGTTGCCCTGGTGATCGTGTTCCAGCGCTGTGATCAGGCCGGTCGGCATGCCCGCAACCGGCGACACCTGCACCCGGTCACCGTCGATGCGCACCACTCCCTTCTGCGTTCCGGCCCAGACCGCCCCGCTCGAATCCACGCTGATCGCGCGGATATTGCCACCGGGCATGCCATCGTCGGCGGCGTAGTTGTGGCGCAGGCGGCCGTCCCGGGACAGGCGGTAGACACCGTCACCGAAGGTTCCCACCCAGAGATCGCCGTCCGGCCCCTGCGCCAGGCTCAGCACCGACGGCGCCTTGCCACCACGGTTGTGCAGCGGCATGGCCTGGAAACGGCCATCAGTACTCTGTCGATCCAGGCCACTGGCACTGCCCACCCACAGCTGGCGGTCACGATCTTCCAGCACGGTGCGCACGTAGTCGCCGCTGAGCCCATCGCGCTCGGTGTAACTGCTGAACAAGGTCTCGCGCAGGCGGTACAGGCCGCCGTTGGCCCCCACCCAGATGCTGCCTTCATCATCCTCGCGCAGACTCACCACGCGCCCGCCCGGCAGGCTCAGGCCCGCAGGCAGCCGCTCCAGTCCATGCGAGGAAATGCGCAGCAGACCCTGGTTCTCGGTGCCCAGCCAGAGATCACCGTGGCGGTCCTGCAGCATCGAGGTCAGGTGCAGCTGGCCCGGCAGCCGGTGCACCAGCACCAGCCGGTCATCCTCGACCCGGTACAGGCGCTCGCCCGCCACGATCCACAGCGCACCGTCCGGCGCCCGGTACGGCCAGGACAGGCCACTGCCCGCGCCCAGCCCCCAGGCGGCGGGCGCGCGCTTCAGCACGCCGTCGTTGTCACGCAGTACCAGGCCATCGAGCGTGCCGACCCAGACCCGATCCTGCGCATCCACCACCAGTTTGGTGAAGCTCATCGCCATCGGCAGATCGGCAGCCGGGGCCTGGTAGACAAGGCCTTTGTCCGGCGCGAGATAACCCAGGCCCTTGCCTTCGTAGAGCAGCCACAGACGCCCCTGGCTGTCCATCTGCATCGACTGGATCAGCACCTGCGGAGTATCGGGCTGGTGCTCCCACACACGCCACTGGCCATCACTGCCACGTCGGCTGACATTGCCGCGCGAGTCGCTGATCCACAGCCCGCCCTGACGGTCGACGAACAACGCGCCGATACCGTTATCGCGCAGCCCGGGCCGCGTGCTGCGGTCGAACACGGTGAAATCCAGGCCGTTGTAGCGCACCAGGCCTTCCCAGGTGGCAAACCAGAGATGGCCTTCCGGCGTCTGCGCGATGTCGCGCAGCGAGTTGTGCGGCAGGCCGTTGCGCGAGGTCCACACATCGATGGCGTAGTCGCGCAGCGGCGGTGCACCGCTCTGTGCATGCAACGGCAATGCTGCAGCCAGCAGCAGCCACAGGAGGCTGTGTCGTAGCACCGCCCTCCAGTCCCACGCGTGACGCTCCACCCAGCGCCCGTCGTCCCCCTGCCCGCCCATCACCGCAGCAGTGGCGGCCGGGTACTGCGGCCAGGCGGGGCGGCAGGGGGAAATGCCCAGGCAGCGCGGGGCGGCATGCCGACGGGAACAGGCTGGCTCATCGGGGGGCGTCTGGGGAGATGCGCGAATGATAGGGCAAACGCCAGCCCGCCGCGCCTGCCCAGCCATCCTCCTCCCCCCGGGCAGCAACGGCAGGCATTCTGGTCCAGCCGTGCAGGCGGTACGGATTTCTGGCGGAAGGGCGTGGTCCGGCAGACCTTCCCGAGCCCAGGCGGTGACCACAGGCCGGTCCAGAAGGCCCCACGCCTGGCGCCTCTGCGGAGGGACAGCTACGTCCTGTCGCCAGAACGACGCCTGTAATGGGTACCAGATCGGCCGGATAGTACTCGTGGTCGCGGAAGCTCGAATCGTCGATGTCGAACAGCATCACGACCAGCGCGGCCTCGAAGGCCCAGTAGCCCATGTAGCCGCTGTCGTCGTCACGGTGGTTGCCGTGCCAGTACACGTTGCGGCTGCCTGCATACCAGCCGTCCAGGAATTTCTTTACGAGCCCGGGTCGGTCCGAGGGTGAGGCGATTGCTTCCATGAGCGGGAGGTAGTGCCGATACAGCAATTGATCGGGGATGGACCTTTTTGCTCCGCCCGAAGCAACGGCAACGCTGTCGAGAAGTTTGTCCTTCCCCGTATTGCCTATCAATACCCACATTTCATGCAGATAGTCGCGCGAAGCTCCAACTGCAACCGTGAATGCCAACCACCAAAGGTACTGGACGTATCTATCCAGTCGCAGCTCCTCCCACAGAGATCGGGTTGCTTGGCCTTCCAAAGGAAGCCCGTCTGCGTATCGCCTGATCCTGACTCTAGCGGCGAGAACCTCGTCCAGATCTGCAGACAGGCCACCGATGTCATCTCCCCTCGAGTAACGCATCACCATCACGTGAAGCTGCTTGGTAAAAATGCTGCCTGAGCACTTGAGCCCCCCCTCAGAAGGGTAGCGCCCTTCTCGAATACCAGACACGAAGCCAAGAATGAATCGCGACTGAAAAGCTATTTTTTCCGAGAAGTAGTCATATGACTTCTTGGTATCCCGCAACATCGTAAGCCACCGATCAGATTGATGTTGGACCGACAACGCGTCCGCCGGCTGATCCCATCGCCGCCGCGTTCGATTCGTCCCCGCACGCGGTGCAAACATCTGAGCCGCCTGACCATCAGATTCCTGCGCCAGTACGACGCCTGTAATAGGCCACCAGATCGGCCGGATAGTACTCGTGGTCGCGGAAGCCCGAATCGTCGATATCGAACAGCATCACGACCAGCGCGGCCTCGAAGGCCCAGTAGCCCATGTAGCCGCTGTCATCGTCACGGTGATTCCCGTGCCAATACACGTTGCGGCTGCCTGCGTACCAGCCGTCCAGGAATTTCTTTACGAGCCCGGGCCGGTCCGAGGGTGAGGCGATTGCTTCCATCAGCGGGAGGTACTGGCGATACAGCACCTGCTTCCCCGGAACTCTTCCGTTTTCAACCAGGAGTATCGCGATTTCGTCAAAGAGTCGATCCTTTCCCGCATTCCCAATCAGCGTGAGGGCCTTCGCAAGGTAGGTCGAGCCCATACCGGCGCTGACGGCGATCGCCAGCCACCAGAGGTGATCGACGTAGTGATCTTCACGAAGATCCTCGAACTGTGCGCGATAGTTCTGGTCCGACAAAGGCAATTGATCACACTGATGCAGAAGCTGCCCACGCGAAACAAGCAGCTGGTTCAGGTCATCATGAAGCGAAACAATAGCGTCGCCCCTTGAGAATCGCATGACCAACCGACGAAGGATGCGACCGGACACATCCGACGCGCCGAGAACACACCCCTTGGGAGGATAGGCTCGAGTCGCGATTGAATGATCAATACGCGCCACCTCCACGGAGTCATAATCGATCCAATCCGTGAAGTACGGCTCCAGCATCCGGGTGTCACGCTGCGCACTCATGCGCCATCGTCCCACGGGCCGATCAAAGAACCGGTGTCGCCGATTTTCTTCATCACTAATGTTCCATCTTCCGCTGACCTGACAAGAACCTTCTCTACACGTCCTTGCCTCATCGCTTCTCTGATCGAGTCAGCCTTCCGGCTTCCCACCTTGTTGTCCAATCGCCTCCTCACCCACTCATCATCCATCTGCCGCGTACCGTCCCTGTACGGTCCACCCAACCGGCCCGTGTTGTACTTCGCTTCGGTGATCACATAGTCAGGCGGCGGATCCGGGTGGCTGTAGACCCCATCGATGCCATTCTCTCCCGGACGATACACGCCATCGGTCTTTCCCACTGGCGTCAGGCCCTTGTCCAGCATCGCCTGATGCGCCCTCGCCTCGCCGAACGCGGCACCTGCGGCGCGCGTGCGCGGCAGCCGGGTTTCCACCACCCCATCGGCATCCGGCACCCGGCTTTCCGTGTGCCGGCGCTTGCGCAAGCGCAATGCCCGCGCCAATGTGGTGAACGCCTCGCCCAGTTCGTCCAGCAGCGCTGCCAGACGCTGCCCCAGCCGCCCGATCCGGGCCGCCCAGGTTGCGCCGCCATAGGCGGTTCCGGCCGTGCCTGCGCTGAACGCGCCCAGCAGCACGCTGATCACGACATCGAGCGCAAACTGGCTGCCGTAGCGCTGGGTCAACTGCTGCAGCTCGTCTGGCGGCACCGCCTTCGCCCAGTCCGCGGGGAACGCCGCCAACAGCTGCCAGGTCGGGCCGTCGTCGAACAGCAGGATCAGCTGCTCCTTGATCGCACTGGCCTTGCCCAGCACCTGCTCGCCTGCTGCACGATGCCCCGCGATGCGTGCATCCAGCCCGTCCCAGTCGCCCGTCAGCAGCAGTCCGCTCAGTTCGCGCAGTTCCGCATCAGCCTTGAAGCGCAGCACCGCCAGTTGCCACACCGCTTCCACGCTGCCGCTGGCCCAGTCCCATGCGCCTCTGGCCTGGCCTTCGATGCGGTTCAGTTCCATCAGGAAGGCCTGATGCGCAGCGCTGGCACTGTTCCATTGCCGCCAGTCCTCAGCAAAATCCTGCCGGGTCTGCTGCACGATACGCTGCAGGGCCGCACGAAGGCGCTCGCGGCAGGCCTCGATCTCAGGCGAGTCGGTGCTGTCGGCCTCGTGCTGGTAGATCACCTGCACCGGCCCCACGCTGACCTGCGGCAGGCGTGCACGGCCTTCGTCATCGAGATGGCCGCTGAGCACGCGGCCATCGGACAGGGTCGCCCGGTAACTGACACCACGCGCGGGCGTGCAGTCCAGGTCGCCGTAGTGGCAATGCAGCACGACCTCGCGCGTAGCGACCGCATCGCGGGCAACGAAACCGCGGGCGGTGGCGTGGCGCTCCACAGGTTCACTGCTGCCGGCGCTCGAACGCGCCGCCATGCTTCGGGCACGTTGCCTTGTCGCCCACGCAGGCGACGGCCTTGCCTTCGATATCCGTATTCGACGATCCGGTCAGTACCCGCCCGCCGCCCGTGGTGGCGTCGCCCACCACGATCCACATCCGTGCCATCTGCCATCCGCGAGGAACTTCGATGGCTTCAGGTGACCGGCCGCACGCAGCGCAGGCAATTCAACGCTGACGCAATTGCCTCGACTGCCTGTACAACGCCTTCCAGCGCAGGCAATTACCGTGGGTGACGCATTCGCCCTATCGTGCTGCAGGCAGGGCTATCGCGTCAGTTTTTACGAGGGGCCTGCCGGAATGCAGCCCACCGCGTCTGCTCAGCCTGCCCGGCCCGGCGCCACCACCTGCGCACTGGCCGGCCATTGCACCACGGCTTCCAGTCCGCCCTCGGCACGGTTGCGCAGCCACAGCCGCGCGCCGTCCTTCTCGGCCAGAGCGCGCGCAATGGTCAGGCCCAGCCCGGCCCCGCCGGTTTCGCGCGAGCGCGAGGTCTCCACCCGCACGAACGGGTCGAATAAGGCTTCCAGCTGGTCGTCGGCCAGGCCGGGACCATCGTCGGCCACTACCACGGTGATGCTGCCGCCGCCCCGCTCGATGCGCACCCGCACGCGCTGGCCATACATCACCGCGTTGTCCACCAGGTTCGAGAACAGGCGGTGCATCGCCAGTGGCCGCAGCATCAGCACCGCATCGCTCCTGCCCTCGAAGACGACGTCAGCCCCACCTTCTGCGGTGTCCTCGACGATGCTCTCCAGCAGCGAATCCAGGTCCAGTGCAGCGCGCTGCTCGGCGCTCTCGGCACTTCGGGCCAGCTCCAGGCCTTCGCGGACCAGTGCCTGCATCGCGGCCAGATCGCCGATCAGGCGCTCGCGCAGTGCCTCATCGGTCACGTTCTCCAGCCGCAGGCGCAGGCGGGTCAGCGGTGTCTGCAGATCGTGGGTGATCGCCGCCAGCATCTGCGTACGCTCGGCCAGGTGGCGCTGCAGGCGGTGCTGCATGGCATTGAAGGCCTCGGCGGCGCGCTGCACTTCACGCGGACCGCGCAGCGGCAGCGGATCGCGCTGCAGGTCGTCGCCAAGGTCCTCGGCGGCGGCGGCCAGCTCCTGCAGCGGTGCGCTGGCCATGCGGGCCACGATGTAGGCCAGTACCGCGATGGCCAGCACGAGCAGGGTCAGGAACAGCGGGTCCACGGCCAGGATGCCGTTGTGGGCCACCGCGGGGGAATCCAGTGCCAGCTTCAGCAACGTACCGTCGTTGAGGGTGACGTCCACCGCGCGGCATTTGGGCGGGATGAACGCCGGATCGCGCTCGCGCGGATGCTTGCGGTAGCCGGGCGGCGGCGGTGGCAGCAGTTCCTGCAGCCTGGGAATGCAGGAGCGGAACGAAGTGAAGTGCACCTGCGCCCGCGCGACCGGGCCCGGGCGGTCCTCCAGCACTTCCATCAGCGCAGCATCGGCACGTCCCACGCGCGCACCGGGCTGCAGCGCGCGCACGCTCGGCCCGCCCACTTCCAGCAGGCGCTCGCGCAGCTCGGGATTGCCGTCGAGCAGGTTGACGTAGCCCTGCAGGCGATCGGCGATGCGGTTGAGGTTCTGCCGCTCGAACTCCTGCTGCCGCTTGGAGGTGGCCAGCATGGTCGCGCCGATCGCCGCCACCGACATGCCCAGCAGCAGGATCACGAACAGCCGCCCGACCATCGAGGACAGAAAGTGGCGCAGGCGATTCATCGCGGCTTATTCCAGGTTGACGGCCGAGGCGAGGACATAGCCCTCGTTGCGCACGGTCTTGATCAGCCCATCGGGACCGCCATCGTCACCCAGCTTGTTGCGCAGGCGGCTGACCTGCAGGTCGATCGCGCGATCCTGCGCCTCATAATTGCGGCCGCTGCTGAGCGCGACCAGCTGCTCGCGCGACAGGACCTTGTTGGCATGCGCGATGAACACCCGCAGCAGGCGGAACTCTGCGCCGGACAGCACCACCACGCGCCCATCCGGATCGACCAGGTGGCGGTGCTCCAGATCGAACACCCAGCGCGAGAATCGTGCACGGCGCACCGCCAGTGGCTCCAGATTGGCCGGCAGGGCTTCGGTACGGCGCAGCACGTTGCGGATGCGCGCCAGCAGCTCGCGCGGCTCGAACGGCTTGGCCAGATAGTCATCGGCGCCCATTTCCAGGCCCAGCACGCGATCGATCGGTTCCGCGCGGGCGGTCAGCATGATCACCGGCGTGTTCGAGCGTGCGCGCAGGTCACGGCACAGGGTCAGGCCATCCTCGCGCGGCAGGTTGAGGTCGAGCACGATCAGGTCCACATGTTCGCGCTCCAGCAGCTGGCGCATGCTGGTGCCGTCGGCCGCCGTGCTGACCTGGTAGCCGGCGCGCCCAAGCTGCTCGGCCAGCAGGGTGCGGATGTCGTTGTCGTCGTCGACGATCAGCAGTCGATGCATCGGGTTTTCAGTCTCCATATCGCGGATCATCCCGTGTCGGGAGCTGAACCGCATCCTGGCCAATGCGTACCACTGTATCCACCCGCGGGCCGGATACCTGTCGATACGCGCCTTCGCCGACAGTGTTACACACAGACACACCCTGAGGATTGAGCGGTTGATCGCCCGGTCTTCACAATGCCCACCATCGCCGCCATCGCGGCACCGAGAGTGAAGCCACCACGTGATCCGCCGCCTGTTGCCCGCAACCCGCCGGGGCCGCCTGATGCTGGCCGCCCTGCTCGTCCTGATCGCTGCCGTGGCCGCCTGGTGGCTGCTGCGCAAGCCGGCCGCTCCGGCCCTGGCCACCACCGCCGTAAGCCGTGGCGACATCGAACAGACCGTCGAGGCCACCGGGGTGATCGACGCCTACAAGCTGGTCAGCGTAGGTGCGCAGGCCTCCGGCCAGATCAAATCGCTGAAGGTGCAGCTGGGCGATACGGTGAAGGAAGGCGACCTGATCGCCGAGATCGACGCCACCACCCAGCAGAACCAGGTGCTCAACGCACAGGCCTCGCTGGACCAGGTGATCGCGCAGCGGGCGGTGCAGCAGGCGACACTGCGCCAGGCCGAGCTGGAATTCGCACGCCAGCAGCAGATGCTGGCCGCCGAGGCCACCTCCCGCCAGGAGTACGATGCCGCCGAAGCGCAGCTGAAAACCGCACGCGCCCAGCTGCAGTCCTACGAGGCACAGATCAAGGGTCGCGAAACCGAGCTGGGCACCGCCCGCGCCAACCTGGCCTACACCCGGATCACCGCGCCGATGGACGGCACCGTGGTCGCGGTGGTGGCCGAGGAAGGCCGCACGGTGAACGCCAACCAGACCGCGCCGACCATCGTCATGCTGGCGCGCCTGGACGTGGTGACGGTCAATGCCGAGGTGTCCGAGGCGGACGTTGTGAAGATCAAGGCCGGCATGCCGGTGTACTTCACCACGCTGGGCGACCCGGACCGGAAGTATCACGCCACGCTGCGGCAGATCAATCCGGCACCGGCATCGATCGCCAATGAAAGCTCGTCCAGCTCCAGCAGCTCCTCCAGTTCCAGCTCCAGCAGCGCGGTGTACTACAACGCCCTGTTCGACGTGGAGAACCCGGACGGCACCCTGCGCATCGACATGACCGCGCAGGTATCGGTCCTGCTCAAGCAGGCCAAGGGCGTGCTGATGGTACCGGCGGTGGCACTGGGGCCGAAGACCCGCGACGGCGAGCGCGTGGTGCGGGTGGTGGATGATCGGGGCCAGCCACAACCGCGCAACGTCAAGGTCGGCATCAACAATGGTGCGTCGGCTGAAATCCTTTCAGGCCTGCAGGAGGGCGAACGCGTGGTGGTCGGCGAGGCCAGCGCCGCGGCAGCGTCTGCGGGCGGCGGCAACCGGGGAGGCATGCAGATGCGCGTCGGCGGCCCGGGCATGGGCCCGCGCCGATGAGCACGACGGCGCCGCTGCTGCGCCTGCGCGACCTGCGACGTGAATTCCCGGCCGGCGACGACGTCATCGCCGTGCTGCGCGACGTCAACCTGGACATCCACGCCGGCGAAATGGTCGCCATCGTCGGCCAGTCCGGTTCGGGCAAGTCCACCCTGATGAACATCCTCGGCTGCCTGGATCGCCCGACCCGGGGCAGCTACCAGGTGGCCGGCCGCGAAACCGGCCGGATGCAGCCGGACGAGCTGGCCGAACTGCGGCGCGGGCACTTCGGCTTCATCTTCCAGCGCTACCACCTGCTCGGTGACCTGGATGCACGGGGCAACGTGGAAGTGCCGGCGGTATACGCGGGCAGCCCCGGCCCGGTACGCAACGCGCGGGCCGAGCAGCTGCTGCAACGGCTCGGCCTGGGCGACCGCATGCATCACAAGCCCGGCCAGCTGTCCGGTGGCCAGCAGCAGCGTGTGTCGATCGCGCGTGCACTGATGAATGGCGGGGAGGTGATCCTGGCCGATGAACCCACCGGTGCCCTGGATACGAAATCCGGCGAGGAGGTGATGGCGATCCTGGGCGAGCTGCATGCCGAGGGACATACCATCATCATCGTCACCCACGACATGAGCGTGGCCGAGCATGCCCAGCGCATCATCGAGATCCGCGATGGCGAGATCATCGCCGACCGCGCCAACCCTGATGCGCCGTCCTACCGCGCGCGACGCGAGGCCAGCACCGGCGTTGCCCACGGCAACAGCTGGCGCGCAGCGCGCGACCGCTTCACCGAAGCGTTCCGCATGGCCCTGCTGGCGATGAACGCGCACCGCCTGCGCACGTTCCTGACCATGCTCGGCATCATCATCGGCATCGCTTCGGTGGTCTCGGTGGTCGCGCTCGGCAACGGCTCGCAGCAGCAGATCCTGCAGAACATCAGCGCGCTGGGCACCAACACCATCGATGTGTATCCCGGCCGCGGTTTCGGCGACATGCGCTCGGCACGCGTGCAGACGCTCAAGGCCAGCGATGCCGATGCACTCTCACGGCAGAGCTACGTGGACAGCGCCACGCCCAGCGTGTCGACCTCGGTCACCGCGCGTTACCGCAACCAGTCCTCCACCACCCAGGTCAGCGGGGTTGGCGAGCAGTTCTTCCGGGTCAAGGGCGTGACCCTGCTCAGTGGCAGCTTCTTCGACGCCGATGCGGTGCGAGGGCTGGCCCAGGTCGCGATCATCGACGAGAACACCCAGACCCAGTTCTTCCCCGACGTCGATCCTGTCGGCCAGGTCATCCTGCTCGGCAACGTGCCGGTGCGGGTGGTCGGTGTCGCCAAACGGCAGAGCTTCGGCTTTGGTGGCAGCACCAGTCTCAGTGTCTGGGTGCCGTACACGACCGTGATGTCACGCATGCTGGGCCAGAGTCACGTCTCCAGCATCACCGTGCGCGTGGATGACGCCACGCCGATGGACGCAGCGCAGGAGGCGATCACCCGCCTGCTGACGATGCGCCATGGCACCGAGGATTTCTTCCTCAGCAACAGCGCCGAGATCCGCCAGACCATCGAGCAGACCACGCGCACGATGACCCTGCTGATCGGCGCGATCGCCGCCATCGCACTGCTGGTCGGCGGCATCGGCGTGATGAACATCATGCTGGTGTCGGTCACCGAGCGGACCCGCGAGATCGGTGTGCGCATGGCCGTGGGTGCGCGGCAGAGTGACATCCGCCAGCAGTTCCTGATCGAGGCGGTGCTGGTGTGCCTGCTCGGTGGCCTGCTCGGCGTCGGCCTGGCGCTGCTGCTGGGCTCGATGATCGGACGCTTCGCCAGCGACTTCCAGGTGCTGTTCTCCACCGCTTCGATCATCGCCGCATTTGCCTGTTCCACCCTGATCGGCGTGGGCTTCGGCTTCCTTCCCGCGCGCAATGCCGCGCAGCTCGACCCGGTGGAGGCCCTGGCCCGCGAATGAAGACGATGCCCATGCTCCCCTTTCCTGCTCCCTCGCGCCTGCTGCTGGCCGGCGCCGTACTGATTGCGCTGTCCGGCTGTGCCTCGGTCGGCCGTTATCCGGTTGCCGATCCCGACGTGGCCGCCACCTATGGGCTTGGCGATGCCGCACTCAACGCACCGGTGGACGCTCCGCGCAGCGGCCTGGATACGCCTGCCCGCGACATCCGCGAGGATGCCTGGTGGAGCGGTTTCGGCGATGAACGTCTGGACCGTCTGGTGGCCCGGGCGCTGGCTGCCAACAGTGACCTTGCCGCCGCCGGCCTGGCCGTGCAGCGTTCCCGCCTGCAGGCCGGGCTGGCCAGCAACGCGCTTTGGCCACAGCCGTCCTCGTCGGGCGTCAGTGGCAGCGGCAGCCGCGCCACCGACCAGGCCGACGACTGGCGCCGCAGCTATTCCACCGGCGTTTCGCTGGCCTGGGAAGTCGATCTGTGGGGCCGGCTCAGGACCCAGCGCGACATCGCACGCTGGGAGGCTGAAGCCACCGAGGAAGATCGACAGAACACCGCCCTGCTGGTGATCGGCGATGCCATCAGTCAGTACTGGGCGTTGGCGTATCTCAACCAGTCGATCAGCACCGGCCAGGCCAACCTGGAGCGGCTGGAACGCACCCGCGAACTGGTCCAGGCCCGTTTCGACGCCGGTGCGGTTTCGCGCCTGGAAGTACGCCAGGCCCTGCAGAATCTGCAGTCGCAGCGCGCTGCGCAGAGTGCGCTGGAACAGCAGCGCGTGGAAGTGCGCAATGCATTGACCGTGCTGCTCGACGGCACCCCGTGGCCGCAACAGGACGAGCCGCAGAACCTGCTGCAGGCACGCAGCCCTGCCATCGCTGAAGGCCTGCCGGCGGACCTGCTCGCTCGCCGTCCCGACCTGCGCGCGGCCGAGCTGCGGCTGCGCAACAGCCTGAAGACGATCAAGGTCACCGCCACCCAGTACTACCCGGCGTTGAGCCTGACCGGCAGCCTCGGTTCCAGCGCGACCTCGCTGGGCGATGTCCTGCGCAATCCGGTGGCCACGCTCGGGGCCGGCCTGTCCCTGCCCTTCCTCAACCTGCAGCGCGCACAGCTGGATACCGACGTGGCCGGTACCAACTACCAGATCGCCGCGACCGGGTTCCGCAAGACGCTGTACACCGCCCTGTCGGAAGTGGACAACGCGCTGTCGGCACGCGAGCAGCTGGCGCGCCAGGTGGCGGCGTCGCAGGCCTCGTATGACGAGGCGGTCGAAGTGGAACGCATGCAGGAAGTGCGCTATCGCGTGGGTGCCACTGACCTGCGGACCTGGCTGGAAGCCCAGCAGACCCGGCGCGATGCGGAGTTGTCACTGGCCCGCGTCCGGCAGAGCCAGTTGACCAACGATGTGACGCTGTTCAAGGCGCTGGGCGGCAGCGCGGGGTAGCGCCGGGCCGTGCCCGGCGGCGTGGAGCGCGGCACGCCATGAGCGTGGCCGGACTGGATCCGCCGGGCATGGCCCGGCGCTGCCACGGGACGATCAGCCGCGCTGGCGCACGGCCTCGAACAGGCTGACGCCCGCGGCGACCGATACGTTCAGGCTCTCGATCTCGCCCGGCATCGGGATCTTGACCAGTCCATCGCAGTTCTCGCGGGTCAGGCGGCGCAGGCCGTCGGCTTCACCGCCCAGCACCAGGGCAATGTTGCCCTTCAGGTCCAGATCGTACAGCGATGCGGTCGCTTCACCGGCCAGGCCGTAGATCCACACGCCCTGCTTCTGCAGATCCTTCAGGCAGCGCGACAGGTTGGTCACGGCCACCACCGGGATACGGTCGGCGGCGCCGGCCGAGGTCTTGCGCACGGTGGCATTCACCGTCGCCGACTTGTCCTTGGGAATGATCACCGCAGTGGCACCGGCCGCCGCGGCCGAACGCAGGCAGGCGCCCAGGTTGTGCGGGTCCTGCACCTCATCCAGCACCAGCAGCAGGGCCCTGCCTTCAGCGGCAGTGACCAGGCCTTCCAGTTCATTCTCGCTGTAGGTGCGCGCAGCGGCATAGCGCGCGGCCACGCCCTGATGGCGGACCGCACCGCCAACGCCGTCCAGCGCCTGCGCGGTCACCCGGCGGACATCGATGCCCTTGCGGCGCGCGTTCTCTTCGATTTCGGTCAGGCGCGGATTCTTCGCACCGGCCTCGACCAGCACTTCGCGGACGTTCTCGGCGTCGTTCTCGATGGAGGAGGCGACGGCGTTGACGCCGACGATCCACTGGCTGTTCTTGCTCATGCGGGCGGGACCGGAAAGGGGGTGGCTATGGTAGAGCATCGGCGACGGCCGCGCTTCGCGCTCGCCGGGCAGGGCCCGGCGCTGGCCGACGTTCACCCTTCGGCTGAACGGCTGCGCGGCGGCCAGTGTGGCGTGTCGTGGTCGGGATGCTGGTGGGAAACGATCACAGCCAGGAAGTCCAATGCCGCCACGTCCTCCTCCGTCCGGCGTGCCGGCAGGCTGCCCAGGGCATCGACGAAGGGCAGCTTGCGCTCGACGCCGTACTGGATCGTCGGCGGCAACCGTTCCGGCTGGTCAAACGCCCCCGCCGCCACGGCCATGCCGTCGGGGGCTTCATAGGTCAGCGGCGTGCCGCAGTCACCACAGAAACCGCGCCGGACCACATTGGAGGACTGGAAATAGCGCGGCTGGCCGCGGGTCCAGCTGAACTGCACGCCGCGCACCGAGACCAAAGGCGCGTAATACGCGCCAAAGGCCTTCTGGCACATCCGGCAGTGGCAGATCGAGCTGTCGGCCAGTTCACCGCGCGCCTGGAAGCGGATGGCACCGCACTGGCAGCCGCCGCTGTACTCGGGTTGGCCCTGCATGCTGCTTTCCTCCGGAACGGGCTCTACGGATCAGTACTTCTCTTTCCTGCGCTTGGCCGGTTTGCCGCGTTCGGGCAGCGGCGACAGCCCTGCCTCTTCCTCCTCGCCCTTGTGTTCGACCAGCCGGAAGTCGATCTTGCGCTCTTCCATGCTGGCCTTCAGTACGAGGATGCGCACGCGGTCACCCAGCCGGTAGCTGCTGCCACGACGTTCACCGGTCAGTGTCTTGCGGGTCGCGTCGAACTTGTAATAGTCCTGCGGCAGCTGGGTGACATGGACCAGGCCCTGCACCTTGGAATCGTCCAGTTCCACGAACAGGCCGAAGCTGGTCACGCCACTGATCACGCCATCGAACTGGCCGCCGACATGCTTCTCCATCCACGCGGCCCGGTAACGCTCGTCGACCTCGCGTTCGGCCTCGTCAGCGCGACGCTCGCGCTCGGAGCACTGCAGCGCCAGCGCTGCCATCTCGCGTGCGGTGTAGGTGAACTTGTCCAACGGCTTGCCCGACAACGCATGCTTGATCGCGCGATGCACCAGCAGGTCGGGATAGCGGCGGATCGGCGAAGTGAAGTGCGCGTACGCCTCCAGCGCCAGCCCGAAGTGACCGTGGTTGTCCGGACTGTAGACGGCCAGGCTCTGGCTGCGCAGCAGCACCGACTCCAGCAGGGTGGCATCGGGACGGTCGCGGATCTTCTTCAACAGCTTGGTGTAGTCACCGGGGCGCACCTTCGACCACGGCGGCAGGCTCAGCTTGAACTCCTTGAGGAATTCCAGCAGGTCGGCGTACTTGGTCTCCGGCGGCTTCTCGTGCACGCGATACGGCGCCGGCACATGGTGCGACAGCAGGTACTTCGCCGCCTCCACATTGGCGGCGATCATGCATTCCTCGATCAGCTTGTGCGCGTCGTTGCGCACCAGCATGCCGGCCTGGGTGACTTCGCCACGGTTGTCCAGCACGAAGCGCACTTCACTGCTCTCGAACTCGATGGCCCCCCGCTTGGCACGTGCCTTGGCCAGCACCTTGTACAGCTGATGCAGGCGCTGCACCTGGGGCAGCAGATCGCCGATGGCGGCCTTCGCGCCGGCATCGTCCTCGCCCACTGCCTGCCACACCTGGGTATAGGTCAGGCGTGCGTGCGAATTCATCACCGCTTCGTAGAAGCGCGAGTGGACGACCTGGCCATCGCGGTCGATCTGCATGTCGCAGACGAAGCACATGCGGTCGACCTTGGGCATCAGCGAGCAGATGCCGTTGGACAGGGTCTCCGGCAGCATCGGCACGACGAAGCCCGGGAAGTACACCGAGGTGGCGCGCTTCTGTGCCTCCTCATCCAGCGGCGTGCCCGGACGCACATAGTTGGAGACATCGGCGATGGCCACCACCAGGCGGAAACCCTCCGCGTTCGGCTCGCAATACACCGCATCGTCGAAGTCCTTGGCATCCTCGCCATCGATGGTCACCAGCGGCGTGCGACGCAGGTCGACGCGATCGCCGATCATCGCCGGCTCGACCACCAGCGGCACCGAGGCGGCCTCGTCCAGCACCTCCTGCGGAAACTCGAACGGCAGCTCGTGGCCGTGGATGGCGGTCTCCACCACCAGCGAAGCGGTCAGCTTGTCACCCAGTACCGCGATGATGCGGCCGATCGGCGGCCGGCGGCTGTCCGGCGCCTGCGTCAGTTCGCAGACCACCAGCTGGCCATCACGGGCACCTCCGGTCTGATCGGGCGGTACCTGCACGTTGCGCTGCACGCGCTTGTCATCGGGCACCACGTAATTGATGCCCATCTCGATGCTGAAGCGACCGATCAGACGGGTCATGCCGCGCTCGAGCACGCGGGCGATGCTGCCTTCGCGGCGGCCGCGATGATCGATGCCGGTGACACGCGCCAGCACCTTGTCGCCGTGCATCACCTTGCGCATTTCATAGGGCGGCAGGAACAGGTCGTCGCCGCCCTCGACCGGGCGCAGGAACCCGAATCCTTCCGGATTGGCGATCACCACGCCGGTGACCAGGCTCAGCGCCTGCACCGGCGCGAATCCTCCACGGCGGTTCTGCACCAACTGGCCATCACGGACCATCGCACCCAGCCGGCGCGACAGCGCTTCGGCCCGGTCCGGCGCGGTCAGGCCCAGGCGTGCACCCAGCTCCTCGGCAGTCTGCGGCCCTTCGCAGCGCTCCAGCAGGGCCAGGATGGCCTCGCGGCTGGCGATGGGCTGTTCGTATTTCTCGGCTTCGCGGGACGCGTAGGGATCCTCGATCACCTTGCCGGCCGGCGGCAGCTTGCGGCCCGGCGCTGGTCCCGGGGCGTCGCCGCCACGGCCCGGGCGACCGCGTGGCGGTGCGCCGCCACCGCCCAGTTCCGGGAACCAGCCCGGCAGTGGCTTGCCCGGCTGGGAGGTACGGGCTGCACCCGTCTTGGCGCCCTTCTTCGGGGCCTGGCTGCGGGACTTGCTCCCGCCCTTGCTTGATTTTTTGGTAGTCATCGCCTTCCATGGTAGCCGCTGACGGCGTGCAGAACCGGTCAGCGACCTGCTTGCAGGCGCCACGTGAAAAAACTCCGCGAAGTCGTTGACAGCCTGCGGATTCATCTTCACAATTGCGCCTCTGGAACGCCCAGGTGGCGGAATTGGTAGACGCACTAGTTTCAGGTACTAGCGGGTAAAACCGTGGAGGTTCGAGTCCTCTCCTGGGCACCAACGAAAAATCTCCTCGCTTCGGCGGGGATTTTTTTTGTCCGCGTTTCCTGCCGTCGTTCCGCAGTGGGGCCGGACGTTCACAAGGGTGTTGACACCCCCGTCACGGCACCCCATAATCTCGCTCCTCGACGCCCAGGTGGCGGAATTGGTAGACGCACTAGTTTCAGGTACTAGCGGGTAAAACCGTGGAGGTTCGAGTCCTCTCCTGGGCACCACGTCGAGACTGAGAAAAACCCGCGAAAGCGGGTTTTTTCATGTCCGGGCGCCAGCCAGGATCAGAACAACGGCCGCAGCACCAGCTCCAGGCCCAGCAGCAGCAGGAAGCCCAGGAAGCACACGCGGAACACCCGCGCACTGATCCGCTGCCGGATCACCTGCCCCAGCCACATGCCCGCCAGCGCCGGCAACACCGCCAGCGCGCTCAGTCCCAGCTGCTGCACACCGAATGCGCCGTGCAGCACCAGCCCGCCCGTCAACGAGAGGGTCGACACCGTGAACGCCAGGCCCAGCGCCTGCACCAGCTCTTCGCGCTGCAGTCCCAGCGACTGCAGGTACGGCACCGCGGGCATCACGAACACTCCGGTCGCCCCGGTCACCACGCCGGACATCGCCCCCACCAGCGGCCCCAGCCAGTGCTCACGCCGCTGCGGCACACGGAATACCGGCGCAACCAAGGCGTACAGCGCATACACCACCAGCGCCACGCCCAGCGCCACCCGCGACCACGTGCGGTCGACCCGCACCAGCAACGTCGCCGCGCCCAGGGTCACCACCACCACTGCCAGCATCATCGGCCACAGGCGTCGCACGATCGGCCCCAGTGATGGCCCGGCCAGCAGTTGCCATGCGTTGGTGACGAAGGTCGGAATGAACAGCATCGACGCCGCCGCCACCGGCGACAGCGCCCCTCCCAGCAGGCCCATCGCCACGGTTGGCAGGCCCATGCCGGTCACGCCCTTGACCACCCCCGCCAGCATGAACACGGCGACCAGCAGACCATAGAAAAATGTCGTCTCACTCATGCCGTCATTGGAACCAGCGCGCCTTCCGCGCACAATGCGGCTTATGCGCCCCACCCTTCGGCTGATCCGAAGGCAGGCGGCACGCAACGAGGGCCGTGACATGCGGATGGACATCGCCGACCTGCGCCTGTTCCTGGCCGTGGCCGACGCCGGCAGCATCACCGCAGGCGCCGCGCAGGCGAACCTGGCGCTGGGCTCTGCCAGCGAACGCCTGCGCGCGATCGAGAACGACGCGGGCACCGCGCTGCTGGTCCGTCACCCGCGCGGCGTGAGCCTGACCGAAGCCGGTGCCGCCCTCGCCCACCACGCGCGCCAGATCCTGCATCAACAGGCACAGCTGCGTGGCGAACTGCAGGCCTTCGCGAAGGGCGCGCGCGGCACGCTGCACCTGTATGCAAACACCGCCGCACTGACCAGTTACCTGCCTTCCCGGTTGGCTCCGTGGCTGGCCGAACGCCCACGCCTGCACGTCGAACTGCACGAACGCACCAGCCCGGAAGTGGTCCGTGCGCTGACCGCTGGCCAGGCTGAAGCGGGAATCATCAGTGATGCGGTCGAGGCAACCGGCCTGCAGCGCCATGTCGTTGCTGAGGATCCCCTGGTGATGCTGCTGCCCGCCGGCCATCGTTTCGCGGCCCGTCGCACGCTGGCCTTCGCCGAGGTGGCCAGCGAAACCTTCGTCGCGCTGGCCGATGGCAATGCGCTGCAGACCTACATCGAAGCGCAGGCACGCGACATCGGCCATCGGCTGGACGTGCGCATCCGCATGAAGACCTTCGAAGGCGTGTGCATCATGGTGGGTCACGGCATCGGCGTGGGTATCGTGCCGCGCACCATCGCCCGCCAGCACCGCCGCGCGACACAGGCGCTGGCGGTGCCGCTCGCGGATGCGTGGGCACAGCGCCGCCTGTGTGCCTGCTTCGCCGACTGGGCACGGCTGTCGACGGCGATGCGCAGCCTGCTGCTGCACCTCGGCGTGGAAGCAGAGAAAAAAGCATGAAATGGTGTTGACACATCCGATGCCGTACCGCAGAATTCCTCTCCTGAGTCGCCCAGGTGGCGGAATTGGTAGACGCACTAGTTTCAGGTACTAGCGGGTAAAACCGTGGAGGTTCGAGTCCTCTCCTGGGCACCACGACTCATGATGATGAAACCCGCGAAAGCGGGTTTTTTCGTTTCTGGAATCCGCAGCGTCGACGCAACGGCGACGCCTTCCGCGCGTTGCGCAATCGCCGCCCGGCAGAACTCACCGCAGACAAAAACCCCGCCTTGCGGCGGGGTCGACATACAGCCGTGTTTCCGGGCAGTTTCAGTGCCCGCCACCGGCCGCTGCACCGGCACCGGCACCGAACGGCGGCTTGGCCAGCCACAGGAAGGTGATGATGGCCAGGAAGATCCAGCCCAGCAGGAAGAAGATGTCGTTGAAGCCCATCTGCGATGCCTGGTGGTTGATCATGGTGTTGAGCACTGCTGCACCATGCTGCAGGTCGCCCTGCCCCATCGCCGCCACCTGGTCCTGCATGCCCGGCTGATACGCCGAAATGTGTTCGGTCAGATCGGCGTGGTGCACCTGCGTGCGACGTGCCCACAGCCAGGTGGTCAGCGATGCTGCGAAGCTGCCGCCCAGCGTGCGCAGGAACGTGGCCAGGCCCGAACCCGCGGCGATTTCGCGACCATCCAGATCCGACAGCAGGATCTGCAGCACCGGCATGAAGAACAGCGCCACGCCGATGCCCATGATCAGCTGCACGCCGGCCACGTGCTGGAAGTCCACCTGCAGATTGAAGCCCGAGCGCAGGAAGCTGGTCATCGACAGGAACACGAAGGCGATGGTCGCCAGCATGCGCATGTCGAAGCGCGAGGCATACTTGCCCACGAACGGCGTCATGATCACCGGCAGCACACCGATGGGCGCCGTCGCCAGGCCTGCCCAGATCGCCGTGTACCCCATGTCGCGCTGCAGCCACTGCGGAATCAGCAGGGCCACGCTGAAGAACGCGGCATAGGCCACCACCATCGCCAGCGTGCCGGCGCGGAAGTTGCGGTGGCGGAACAGCTTCAGGTCGACGATCGGGTCCTTGTCGGTCAGCTCCCAGATCAGGAACACCGTCAGCGCCACCACCGCCACGCAGGCCAGCACCACGATCCGGGTGGAGGAGAACCAGTCCTCGTCGTTGCCCAGGTCGAGCACCAGCTGCAGTGCGCCGACGCCGATCACCAGCGTGATCAGGCCGACGTAGTCCATCTTCGGCTTCTCCACGTGTTCCGGACGGCCCTTCAGCTGGTTGCCCACCACCAGCGCGGCGAAGATGCCCAGCGGCACGTTGATCAGGAAGATCCATTCCCAGCTGTAGTTGTCCGTGATCCAGCCCCCGAGAATCGGCCCGCAGATCGGCGCGACCACGGTGATCATCGCCAGCAGCGCCAACGCCTGCCCGCGTTTCTCGCGTGGATAGATCGAGACCAGCAACGACTGCGTGATCGGATACATCGGGCCGGCCACGAAGCCCTGCAGGGCGCGCGACACCACCAGCATGCCCATGCTCTGCGCCAGGCCACACAGCAGCGAGGTGATGACGAAGGCCAGCGTGGCCCAGACGAACAGCTTGCGCTCGCCGAAACGGCGGCTGAGCCAGCCGGTCAACGGCAGTGCGATGGCCGTGCTGACCGCGAACGAAGTGATGACCCACGTCGCCTGCTGCGAACTGGCGCCGAGATTGCCGGCGATGGTCGGCAGCGAGACGTTGGCGATGGTGGTGTCGAGCACCTGCATGAACGAGGCCATCGCCAGGCCCACGGTGCACAGCGCCACGCTCGGCGGCAGGAACCCGGCGGCCGCACCCGGCGCCGCCGGTGCGCCCGGGCTTCCGGGCGCGGCTGGAGCTTGGGCGGACATGGCGACCTCAGCCCACCTTCGACTGCTGCGGCACGTTGCCCTGGATGATCGAGTGGATCACCTCGTCGGCATCATGCAGCTGCTTGGCATAGACGTCGGTGTCGAACACCGTGCCCTTGGCCGGGGCGCTCGGCAGCACCTCGCCCTTCTGGTCGCGCAGGCTCACCTCGGCCTTCATCGACAGGCCGATACGCAACGGATGTTCGGCAAGCTGCTTGGCATCGATGGCGATGCGCACCGGAACGCGCTGCACGATCTTGATCCAGTTGCCGCTGGCGTTCTGCGCCGGCAGCAGCGAGAACGCCGAGCCGGTCCCCAGGCCCAGGCTCTGCACGCGGCCCTTGTACTTCACATCGCCGGCGTACAGGTCAGACTTCAGCTCCACTTCCTGGCCCAGGCGCATGTGGCGCAGCTGGGTTTCCTTGAAGTTGGCCTCCACCCACATCTGCTCGGTCGGCACCACGGCCATCAGTGCGGCACCCGGCTGCACGCGCTGGCCCACCTGCACCGAGCGACGGGCCACATAACCGGTAACCGGCGCGACGATGCCGGCGCGGGCGTTGTTGAGGTAGGCCTGGCGCAGCTGCGCGGCGGCAGCCTGCACGTCGGGCTGGGTGGCGATCACCGTGTCGTCGACCAGCGCGCGGTTGCGCTCGACGGTCTCGCGCGAACCGGCCACCGCGGCTTCCGCGGCCGCCAGCTCATCGCGTGCATGGGCGAGTTCTTCGTTGGAGATCGCACCGGTGGCGGCCAGGTCCCTGCGGCGTGCGAAGTCCTCGCGCACGCGCTTCAGGGTCACCTGACGGGCATTCAGGTCTGCCTGCGCGCCTTCCACGCTGCGATACAGGCCACGGGTCTGGCGAACGGTCTTGGCCAGGTTGGCTTCAGCCTGCTGCAGGGCCACGGACGTATCGGCCGGGTCCAGCTGCACCAGCAGCTGGCCACGCTCCACGCGCATGCCGTCATCGGCGTTGATGGCGACCACGGTGCCGGCCACCAGCGGGGTGATCTGCACCAGGTTGCCCTGCACGTAGGCGTCGTCGGTTTCTTCGAACCAACGGCCGAACATGAAATACCACAGCGCCAGTGCGGCAAGCAGCAGCACGACGATGACGAACAGGCCGCGCAGCAGGTTGCTGCGGCGGTTGGAGGCGGCCGGGGCCGCAGTGTCTTGGGTCTGGCTCATGGCGGGGATCTTCAGGAATGCGAGGAATCGGAATGGGAGGCAAGCGGCGCGCGATCGGCATCACTGGGCTGGAAGCCGCCGCCCAGCGCCTTGCTCAGGCGCACCGAGGTCTGCACCTGCTGCGACTGCAGGCCGGCCAGCTGCTGTTGTGACTGCAGCAGGGTGGACTGTGCGGACAGCACATCCAGGTAGCTGCCGATGCCGGCGCGGTAACGCTGCCCGGCCAGGTCGAACGCTGCGCGCGCCGTGTCCACGGCCTGCTGCTGCGACTGCGCCTGCTGCGCCAGCGAGCGCACCGCATTGACCTGGTCGGCCACGTCGCGCAGTGCGTCAAGCACCGCCTGGTTGTAATTGGCCACCGCCAGGTCGTACTGCGCATCGGTGTCGGCCAGGTTGGCGCGCAGCTTGCCGCCTTCGAAGATCGGCAGGCTCAACGCCGGGCCGATGTAGGCGAAGGTGGAACTGCTCTGCAGCAGATCGCCGACATTCGGCGCCACCACGCCGGCCAGCGCGGTCAGGTTGAGGCTCGGGTAGAACTTCGTCCTGGCGACCTTGATCTGCTTGTTGGCCGCTTCCACGCGCCAGCGCGCGGCGACGATGTCAGGACGACGGCCGAGCAGCTCGCTGGGCAGCACGCCTGGCAGCTGCAGGGCCGTCGGGTTCAACGGCTGCGGGCGCTCGATCGTCAGGCCACGGTCGGGCCCCTTGCCGACCAGGGCGGCCAATGCGGTGCGGGCGGCGTCGATGCGTTGCTGCGCGGCCTGCACCTGCTGTTGCGCGGCGGGTACGCGGGCTTCGGCCTGGCGCACCTGCAGATCGCTGTCGATGCCCGCGCGGCGACGCTGCCGGGTCAGTTCCAGCGACTTCTGCGACCGCGTCAGTTCTTCTTCGGCGACATCGTCGAGCTGCCACGCGTAAGCAAGGTCCGCATAGGCCTGAGCGATGCCGGTGGACAGGTTCAGGCGCGCGGCCTGGGCCTCCACGGTGGCGGCGTGCGCGCCATCCACGGCCGCTTCCCAGGCGGCGCGCTTGCCGCCCCACAGGTCGATGCCATAACTGAAGTCGAAAGCGACCTGGCTGCTGCCTGCGTAGTGGCCACCGATCTCGTCGCCGGCCATCGACTCCGGCAGGCGAAGTCCGGTATAGCCACCGGAAACGGAGAGACTGGGCAGGCGGTCGGCACGAGCAGTACCGACCTTGGCCTGCGCCTGGCGCAGGCGTGCGTCGGCGGCGTCCAGGCTCGGATGACCGGCCAGGCCTTCGGCGATCAGCGCGTCCAGCTGCGCATCGCCCAATGCCTTCCACCAGTCCTGTGCGGGGAAGCCGGTGGCGCTGAGATCGGTGTCGGCCAGGGTGCGCTCGCTGTGCAGGCTGTCCACATCGAGCAGGCGGCCCTGCGGTTCGAGGCCGCGGCTGCTGGCACAGGCGGCCAGCGCCAGCGCCAGCGCCGACAGCAGCAGCGCGCGCCCGTACCGGCGGAATGAGGAATGCGGGATCGGGTTCATGGGGTCGTCAGGGAATCGCGGATTCGGGTCAGGAGGGACAACAGCAGCGTGCGCTCATCGGCGGACAGATCGCGCAGGGCGTAATCCATCACCGCGTCGCCGCGCAGCTTCAAGCGCGCCCACAGTGCGCGGCCTTCGTCGGTCAGCACGATCTGCAGCGCACGGCGGTCCTGCGCATGTGCCTCGCGGCGAACGCAACCCAGGGCTTCCAGCTTGTCCAGCAGGCGGGTGACGGCACTGGGTACCTGGTCGATGGCCTGGGCCAATTCGTTGGCGGTGCATGGGGCCATGTTCGAGAGCACCTTCAACCCGATGTAGTGGGTGAAGCCGATGCCCAGGTCTTCTTCGGCCATGGACGCGTCAAGCTGGCGGACCAGGCCGTCGCGCACCTGGCGCAGCAGCAGGCCGAAGCTGGGGGGAGTGGTTGCAGGACAGATCATGGGAGTGCATTCTCTTCCAAAAAAAATATTTCTCAATGGAAATATTCGATCTGGCATCGAATGCTGTGTTGCAGCAGCGGGCTGGATCAGTGAAGGCGCCTACCTTAATGGCGCTCCGGGATGGCCCGGTAGTACAATCAAGCCAATGAATGACACATTCCAGCCAGGAAGCAGGATGAACAAGGAGGACATCGCCCCGGCCCGGCAGTTGATGCGCAACGAGGCGCTGGACTGGTTCGAGCGCAACGATGGCCCGCCGGTCGTCGGCTTCCGCTTCGACAGCCCGCAGGGCCTCGCCCGTGAAGTCGACTGGCACCATCACCAGCGTGCGCAGCTGATCTGCGTCGAGCGCGGCTTGCTGACCACCCGCACCTCGCATGGAACGTGGTCGCTGGCGCCCGGTTCGGCCGGCTGGATGCCGCCCCTGGAACCGCACACGGTCGCTCTCGACGGCCCGCTGCGTGGCTGGGGCATGGCGCTGGCCGCGCCGGCCTGCACCACCCTTCCCGCCGCCCCCTGCGTGCTGGGCCTGTCCAAGCTGGCGCAGGCACTGGCGGACCGGATCTGCGGCTGGTCGCTCGACCAGGTCGCCACGCCCGAGCACCAGCACATCATCGAGGTTCTGCTGGATGAGATCCGCACCGCACCGCGCCAGCGCATGCACCTGCCGATGCCGCACGATCGGCGCCTGCTGAAGATCGCCTCGCAGCTGCTGGCCGATCCCTCCGACGAGCGCAGCCTGGCCGAATGGGCGCATTGGGCCGGGCTTTCGCCGCGCAGCCTGACCCGCCACTTCCGCGACGAGACCACGCTGAGCTTCGCGCAGTGGCGCCAGCAGGCCCGTCTGTCCGAAGCGCTGCGGCAGCTGACCGATGGCCGCAGCGTGGCCGATATCGCCCATGCGCTGGGCTTCAGCAGCGCCAGTGCCTTCGTCACCGTGTTCCGCCGCCATTTCGGCCTGCCGCCCGGGCGCTACCTGGCGCGGGCCGGGAATGGACTGGAAACCGGGCTGGACCCTGCGCGCGGCTTGGCATCCCCGGCCGCATCCGGATAATCACAGGATTGCGAGCGGCGACCGCCGTCGCCGCCTCCCGACATAGGTAACAACGCCGCATGACCGAACTTGCCCGCCCCGTGTTCCACGGATTCGAACAACTGCCGTTGCGCGAGTACGCCGAACGCGCCTACCTCGACTACTCGATGTACGTGGTCCTGGACCGCGCCCTGCCGTTCGTCGGCGACGGCCTGAAGCCGGTGCAGCGCCGCATCATCTATTCGATGAGCGAGCTGGGCCTGAATGCCGCGTCCAAGCCGAAGAAGTCCGCACGTACCGTCGGTGACGTCATCGGTAAATACCACCCGCACGGCGACAGCGCGTGCTACGAGGCGCTGGTGCTGATGGCCCAGCCGTTCTCCTACCGCTATCCGCTGATCGAGGGCCAGGGCAACTTCGGCTCCAGCGACGACCCGAAGTCGTTCGCGGCGATGCGCTACACCGAATCCAAGCTGACCCCCATCGCCGAAGTGCTGCTGGGCGAGCTGGGCCAGGGCACCACCGACTGGGCGCCCAACTTCGATGGCACGCTGCAGGAGCCGACGTGGATGCCGGCCCGCCTGCCGCACCTGCTGCTCAACGGCACCACCGGCATCGCCGTGGGCATGGCCACCGATGTGCCGCCGCACAATCTCAACGAGATCGTCAGCGCGCTGCTGCACCTGCTGGACGATCCGGACGCCACCGTGCGCGACCTGTGCGAGCACGTGAAAGGCCCGGACTATCCCTCCAGCGCCGAGATCATCACGGCCGCCACCGATCTGCGCACCCTGTACGAGACCGGCAACGGCAGCGTGCGTGCGCGCGCGACGTTCAGCCGTGAAGCCGGCAACATCGTGGTCACCGCACTGCCGTTCCAGGTATCGCCCTCGAAGGTGATCGAGCAGATCGCCGCGCAGATGCGCGCCAAGAAGCTGCCGTGGCTGGAAGACATCCGCGATGAATCCGACCACGCCAATCCGGTGCGGGTGGTGCTGGTGCCGCGCTCGAACCGCGTCGATGCCGAGCAGCTGATGGGCCACCTGTTCGCCACCACCGACCTGGAGCGCAGCTACCGCGTCAACCTCAACGTGATCGGGCTGGACGGCCGTCCGCAGGTGAAGAACCTGAAGATGCTGCTCAGCGAATGGCTGACGTTCCGCAGCAACACCGTCACCCGCCGCCTGCAGCATCGCCTGCAGAAGGTCGAACGCCGCCTGCACCTGCTGGAAGGTCTGCTGGTGGCCTTCCTCAACCTGGACGAGGTGATCCATATCATCCGTACCGAGGACGAACCGAAGGCCGCACTGATCGCGCGCTTCGGCCTGTCCGAAGAACAGGCCGAGTACATTCTGGAGACCAAGCTGAAGCAGCTGGCCCGCCTGGAGGAAATGAAGATCCGCGGCGAGCAGGACGAGCTGGCCAAGGAACGCGAGAAGATCATCGGCATCCTCGACAGCAAGGCCAAGCTGAAGAAACTGATCCGCGACGAGCTGCAGGCCGATGCGAAGAAGTTCGGTGACGAGCGCCGCTCGCCGCTGGTCCAGCGCCAGGCGGCGCAGGCCATCGACGAGACCGAGCTGGTGCCGAGCGAGCCGATGACGGTGGTGCTGTCGCAGAAGGGCTGGATCCGCGCCGCCAAGGGTCATGACGTGGACGCGTCGGCCCTGTCCTATCGCGATGGCGATGCGCTGCAGGGCGCCGTGCGCGCGCGCAGCACCCAGCAGGTCGCATTCCTGGACAGCGAAGGCCGGGCCTATTCAACGGCGGTGCACACCCTGCCTTCTGCACGGGGCAACGGTGAGCCGCTGACCGGCCGTTTCTCGCCGGCACCCGGCACCAGCTTCGTCACCCTCGCCAGCGCCGAGCCGGACGCACGCTTCGTGCTCGCGTCCAGCCATGGCTACGGCTTCGTCACCCGCTTCGAGAACCTGATCGGCCGCAACAAGGCCGGCAAGGCGATGCTGAACCTGTCTGCCGGCTCGTCGGTGCTGCCGCCGGCGATGGTCGCCAATGTCGACAGCGACCGCATCGTGGCGGTGACCAGCTCGGGCAACCTGCTGGCGATTCCGGCCAGTGATCTGCCCGAACTGGACAAGGGCAAGGGCAACAAGATCATCGAGATCCCCAAGGCCAAGCTGGCCACGGAACGCGTGGTCGCCATCGTGGCGGTCGGGCCGGGGCAGACCCTGCAGGTGCGCGCCGGCCAGCGCACCATGGGCCTGAAGTTCAACGAGCTCGATGCCTACCTCGGCGCCCGGGCGACCCGCGGCCACCTGCTGCCGCGTGGCTGGCAGAAGGTCGAAGGCCTGTCAGTGGAATGACGTAGCGGGGTCGGGCTCCCGCTTCGGGCTGCATCGGCCCCGGTCGACCCGCTCTGCCCGCCAGGCATGGCCCGGCGCTACCGGAAACGCAGCACCAGAGACGAAAAAGCCGGGGCATTCCCCGGCTTTTTCGTTGTCGGCTGGCGGGCGGTGGAGCGGCTGGCGGGCGAAGGCTGGCGAGCGGTGCTCCGGTGCTGGCGGGCGACGATACAGGCTCAGTGCGCCGGGGCGCCGCTGCCGTCGATCTTGCTCAGCTGGTACAGCTCCAGGCCGATGCGCTTGATCAGGCCCAGCTGCTGCTCCAGCCACCACGCGTGGTCCTCTTCGGTGTCCTTCAGCTGCGCCAGCAGGATGTCGCGGCTCACGTAGTCGCCCTTCTCTTCGCACAGCTTCATGCCGGCGGCGAGGTTGTTGCGCACGGCGTACTCGGTGTCCAGATCCTTCTGCAGCATCTCAACCACCGTCGTACCCGGCTCGGTCAGGTGCGGGCGCATGTCAGGATCACCGCCAAGGAACAGGATGCGGCGCAGCAGCGCGTCGGCATGCTGGGTCTCTTCCTCCATCTCGTGGTTCAGGCGCTCGTACAGCGCGAACAGGCCCTGGTCCTCGTAGCGGCGGGAGTGGATGAAGTACTGGTCGCGCGCGGCAAGCTCGCCGCGCAGCAGTTCCTTCAGGCAGGCGATGACGTCCGGGTTGCCTTTCATGGGGGGCTCCTGTGAATCGATGCGGCATAGGGTGCCCCATTTCAGGATACGGTGATCTAATCGGAATCAGTCGCAGTTGCGCCTGCGGCTACAATCGGCCCCGGCGTTCGGAAAGGACCTGCAATGCGACGTACATGGCGTTGGCTACTCGGCGTGCTGATCGCCATCCTGCTGGTGGCGGCCCTGGCAGCGTGGCTGCTGCTGCGCGGCAGCCTGGCCGATCTGGAAGGTGAACATGCCCTGCCCGGCCTCAGCGCAGCGGTCACTGTCGAGCGCGACGCCCTGGGCGTGGTCACCATCACCGCGGGCAGCCAGGCCGACGCCATGCGTGCGCTCGGCCGTGTCCACGCGCAGGAGCGCTACTTCGAGATGGACCTGATGCGGCGCAGTGCGGCCGGCGAACTGGCTGCGCTGTTCGGCCCGAAGGCCATCGAGGTGGACAAGCGCATGCGGGTTCATCGCCTGCGCGCGCGGACCGAAGCCCATCTGGAGGCCGCCCTTGGCAGCAACGCCGCGGCGGTGAACGCGTATGTCGATGGGGTCAACCAGGGCCTTGCCGATCTCTCCGTGCGCCCGTGGGCCTATCTGCTGCTGCGGCAGGCGCCGCAGTCATGGACCGCCAGCGACAGCGTGCTGGCCGGGCTGGCCATGTATGCCGACCTGCAGGATCCGGGCAACCGGACCGAATTGGCGCTCAGCCGCATCCAGGCGGTGGTGCCACCGGCGCTGCATGCGCTGATCGCGCATCAGGGCAGCGAATGGGATGCGCCGCTGTTCGGCGAGGCGCGCGGCAATGCCCTGCTGCCCGATGCAGGGCAACTGGATCTGCGCATGCTGGCCGCCTCGCCCGCCCCCGTGCCGGTGGAGACCGGCGCAGTGGGCAGCAACAACTTCGCCGTGGCCGGCGCACTCACTGCCGATGGCCGTGCCATCGTTGCCGACGACATGCACCTGGGCCTGCGTGCACCCGGCCTCTGGTTCCGCGTGCGCCTGCGCTATCCCGATCCGCAGGCGGCCGGTGGCCAGGTCGACATCAGCGGCTTCTCGCTGCCCGGTCTGCCGGCCGTCATCGTCGGCAGCAACGGGCATGTCGCCTGGGGGTTCACCAACAGCTACATCGACACCGCCGATTTCCGCAACGAACCGGCCACTGCCCCGGTGACGGTGCATGAAGAGCGCATCGCCGTGGCCGGCCAGGATGACGTGGTATTCCCGGTGCGCGAGACCGCCTGGGGGCCGATCCTGCATACCCACGCCGATGGCAGCGGCGACGCACTGCGCTGGGTCGCACATCTGCCCGGCGCGGTGCGCCTGGATTTCGCCGACATGGCCCGCGCGGGCGACCTGGACCAGGCCCTGCGCGTGGCCGACCACGCCGGCATTCCTGCACAGAACCTGGTGATCGGCGACCGCAGCGGGCGCATCGCCTGGCGCCTGATCGGTGCCCGCCCGGACCGTGGCCCCGGATGTGCAGCAGCCGGCTACGCGCCAGCCCGCAATGACGCCTGCGCGCCCTGGTCGCTGCGCAGCGACGCTGCTCCCGCATTGATCGATCCCGCCGACCACCGTCTGTGGACCGCCAACGGCCGCGTGCTGGACGGCGCCGCCCTGGCAGTGGCCGGCAATGGCGGCTACGACCTTGGCGCCCGCGCGCGGCAGATCCGCGACCTGCTGGCGGTCCAGGAGCGTTTCGATGAGCACGACCTGCTGGCGATCCAGCTCGATGACCGCGCGGTAATGCTGCAACGCTGGTGGGCGCTGCTGCAGCAGATCACCGCACACAGCAGCGACCCTGCACTGCGGCGCCTGCATGAAGCCAATGCGCACTGGGAAGGACGGGCATCGGTGGACTCGGTGAGCTATCGCATCACCCGCGGCTTCCGTGGCAAGGTGCTCGATGCGGTCGAAGGCGCGCTGCTCGCGCCTGCCCGCGCGCAGCTGGGCGCCGACTACCTGCCGCCGCGGCTGCCCGAGCTGGAAGGCGTGGTCTGGCCGATGCTGGAACAGCGCCCGGCACATCTGCTGCCACCCGGTATCGACAGCTGGGATGCGTTGCTGGCGAAGGCCGCACGTGAGCTGGAAGCAGATCTTGCCAGCCAGGGACCGCTGGCCCAGCGCCGCTGGGGAGAGCGCAACACCGCGTCGATCTGCCACCCGGTCAGTCGCGCCCTGCCCGCCTTCGCACGCCGCGCGTTGTGCATGCCGGCCGAGCCGTTGCCCGGCGACCGCGACATGCCACGGGTGCAGGCCCCGGATTTCGGTGCTTCGCAGCGGATGGTGGTCTCCCCCGGTCACGAAGCCGACGGCATCGTGCACATGCCCGGTGGCCAGAGTGGTCATCCGCTGTCCCCCTACTGGGGCGCGGGGCACGAAGACTGGGTGCATGGCCGTCCCTCGCCGTTCCTGCCGGGCAAGGCCCAGCACGTGATGACGCTGGTGCCGGCGAGATAGAGGGGTAGCGCCGGGCCATGCCCGACGAGCCCGCAGCGCGGACGAGCAGCAAAGCCGCCGGCATGGCCCGGCGCTACCGGCTCAGGTGCGGCGGCGCTCGATCAGGTTCAACAACGGCCCGGTCATCGCAGTGGTCACCAGCGCCATGATCACCAGTACCGCGAACAGGCGATCCCCGAGCAGGCCCAGTTCATAGCCCAGGTTGAGCACGATCAGTTCCATCAGGCCGCGCGTGTTCATCAGCGCTCCCAGCCGCCATGCCTCGCGGGCCGGCAGGCCGGTGCTGCGGGCGGCGCTGAATGTGCCCAGCAGCTTGCCGGCCGTAGCCACCGCGATCACCACCAGGCACAGCACGATGTCGCCGGCGTGCAGTGCGTCGGCGCGTATGCGCAGACCGGTCATGGCGAAGAACAGGGGCAGCAGCAGGGTCACCGCGAACGGCTCGACGCGGGCCATCAGCAGCGCACGCAGCGGCGCATTGGATGACACCGCCACGCCCGCGGCGAATGCACCGAACAAGGCGTGGATGCCCAGCATCTCGGTCACCAGCGCACTGGCCAGCGACAGCAGCAGGATGCCCAGCAACCACCGTCCTTCGCGCCCTGCCACCACCTGCTGGCGGGCAAACCACGGTCTCACCAGGCCAAGCATCAGCGCCACGAAGGCCACCACGCCCAGCAGGTTGAGGCTTGCCGGCAGCCAGCCACCGGCCTGTGCAGCCGCCACGATCAGCGCCAGCAGGCACCAGGCCGTGGCGTCGCCGAGTGCCGCGCAGGCGATGGCGGTCTGTCCCAGCGGGGTATGGGTGATGCCGCGATCGGCGAGGATCCGCAGCAGCACGGGGAATGCCGTGATGCTCATCGATATCCCGACGAACAGCGCGAAGGACGTGAAGCCCACGCCCTGCGGACCGTGCTGCGGGTACAGCCAGATCGCCAGGGCCACGCCCAGCACGAACGGCACGGCGATACCGGCATGGCTAACGGTGAACGCGAACCGCCGTCGTCCGCGCAGTGCGGCCAGGTCGAGTTCGGCACCGGCCACCAGCAGGAACATCAGCACACCCAGCTGGCTGAGCAGGCCCAACGGCGCCAGCGACACCGCCGGGAACAGCGCGCCATGCAACTGTGGCAACAGGCTGCCCAGCACCAGCGGGCCCATCATCAGTCCTGCCGCCATTTCGCCGATCACGGCCGGCTGGCCGAAGCGCTTGAGCAGCGCTCCCGCGCCCTTGGCCACCAGCAGCAGTACCAGCAGCTGCAGCAGGAACAAGCCCAGCGGCGATGACAGATGCTGGGCCCAGCTGCCTTCGTCGGCAACCGTGGCGCGTGCGACCGCCCCGGGCGCCGCCGGACCGGCATACCGCGCCAGCAGCAGGCCGGCCAGCAACGGCAGCCCGGCCCAGGCCACGTAGCGCCACCCCCACTTCATCGGCGGCGCCCGGCCCTCGCTCTGTACGTCCATGAACATTCCCCAATGTGCAGGGGGGCGATGATACGTCCTTGCCTGCGCCGACGCTGCGCGCCCGCCGGGCGTGGCCGGGCCCTGCCGGTCACGCCAGGGCCTGCTCGTGTACCCCGGCGATCGCCCGGCCCGACGGGTCGGCCGCGGCAGCGAAACTCGCGTCCCAGGCAATCGCGGCCGGCGAGGAACAGGCGATCGATTTTCCACCCGGGACCGTTTCGGCCGCGGCCCGGCTCGGGAAGAACTGCTCGAACAGGTGGCGATAGTAGTACGCCTCCTTGGTCTGCGGCGGGTTGTGCGGGAAGCGCTTGTCGGCGGCGGCCAGTACCCGGTCGCTGACCTGCGCCTCGGCGTGCGCCTTCAATCCGTCGATCCAGCCGTAGCCGACGCCATCGCTGAACTGCTCCTTCTGGCGCCACAGGATGCTGTCCGGCAGGTAGCCATCGAACGCTTCACGCAACACCGCCTTCTCGATACGGCGACCGCCGAAGCCGCTGCCGACCATCTTGTGCGCGGCGTCGATGCGCATCGCGACATCGAGGAAGTCGCGGTCCAGGAACGGCACGCGAGGCTCCACGCCCCAGGCCATCATCGACTTGTTGGCACGCAGGCAGTCGTAGTTGTGCAGGGCGTCGAGCTTGCGCACCAGCTCCTGGTGGAATTCGCGCGCGTCCGGTGCCTTGTGGAAGTACAGGTAGCCGCCGAAGATCTCGTCGCTGCCTTCGCCGGACAACACCATCTTCACCCCCATCGCCTTGATCCGTCGGGCCAGCAGGAACATCGGCGTGGACGCGCGGATGGTGGTGACATCGTAGGTTTCGATATGGCGGATCACCTCGGGGAGCACGTCGAGGCCTTCCTCGAAGGTGTATTCGAAGCCGTGGTGGACGGTACCCAGTGCCTCCGCCGCCACCGCCGCGGCAGCCAGGTCGGGCGAGCCCTGCAGGCCGATCGCGAAGGAGTGCAGGCGCGGCCACCAGGCTTCGCTCTGGCCACCATCCTCGATGCGGCGGCGAGCATAGCGGGCGGCGACGGCGGCCACCAGCGAAGAATCCAGACCACCCGAAAGCAGTACGCCGTAGGGCACGTCGCTCATGAGCTGACGCTCCACGGCATGCTCGAATGCTTCGCGCAGTTCGGCCAGGTCGGCCTGGCGTCCTTCGACGTCCGCGTACTCGCGCCAGGGCTGCTGGTAGTAGCGCACCAGTTCGCCACTGGCACTGTCGTAGTAATGACCCGGCGGGAACTGGGCAACGTCGGCACAGGTATCCACCAGCGCTTTCATCTCCGAGGCCACGCGCAGGCGCCCCTGCGCGTCGTGCCCCCAATACAGCGGCACCACGCCGACCGGATCGCGCGCCACCAGTACGCGACCGGCATCGCGGTCCCACAGCGCGAAGGCGAAGATGCCGTTGAGCTGTTCCAGCCAGCGCGACGGCGAGCCTCCCTGCCGGTACAGCGCGTTGATCACCTCGCAGTCCGAGCCGGTCTGGAAGTCGTAGGGGTGGGCCAGCGCGGCCTTGAGCAGCTGATGGTTGTAGATTTCGCCGTTGACCGCCAGCGCCAGCTGGCCGTCCGCCGACAACAGCGGCTGCGAGCCACCCGCCGGATCGACGATGGCCAGGCGCTCGTGCACCAGCAGCGCACCGTCATCAAGGTAGACGCCGCTCCAGTCCGGGCCACGATGGCGCTGCCGCTGCGACAGCTCCAACGCATGCCGGCGCAGGGCGGGAAGATCATCACCGGCCTGCAGGCCGAAGATTGCGAAGATCGAACACATGGGGGGGAACTCCTGTTGTCGGTTCTACGAGGGGCAAGGTGTTCGACCGGCCATCCAGGCCCGGGTAGCGCTGCGCCCGGGCACAAAAAAACCCGCATCGGCCGATGCGGGTTTTCTGGTATCCGGGCGAGTGTTGCTGTCTATCTACCCAGGGCGCAGTCCCGCATCGGCCGCGCACGATTGTTCGCGCGCAGATTATTGCGGTTGTTGTTGACGGCGGTGGCCAGGCGGATCGACATGACCCGACCCTAACCCGGTTTCCGGGGCCGCGCAACAGTTGCGTTGGCAACCACGTGCGTCCTACGCCGGGCATGGCCCGGCGCTACCGTCGGCCAAGGGCGGCGCCGGGCCATGCCCGGCGTCGTGCGTCACACCAGCAGGCGCTCGACCAGACGCAGGTACAGGCCCGGCAGGGCCTCCAGCTCATCCACGCGGACGTTCTCATCCACCTGGTGAATGCTGGCGTTGACCGGTCCCACTTCGATGCACTGCGCGCCCAAGGGCGCGATGAAGCGGGCGTCGGACGTTCCGCCACCGGTACTTTCTTCCGGCGCACGGCCGATGTGGTCGGCCAGCACGGTGCGCGCGGCAGCACGCAGCGTGCCTTCGGGCGTGTAGAACGGCTCGCCGCTGCGGTGCCACTTCAGCGTGTACTGCAGGCCGTGCCGGTCCAGCAGTGCGGTGATCTCCGCTTCCAGCTTCGGCGCATCCCAATGCGGGTTGTAGCGGATGTTGAAATCCACCTCCAGCTCGCCCGGAATCACGTTGTTGGCACCGGTGCCGGCATGGATGTTGGAGATCTGCAGGCTGGTTGGCGGAAAGCTCTCGTAACCCTCGTCCCAGCGCCGCGCACTCAGTTCGGCCAACGCCGGCGCCGCCTGGTGGATCGGATTGCGCGCCTTCTCCGGGTAGGCCACATGGCCCTGCACGCCCTGCACGCGCAGCTTCGCCGACAGGCTGCCGCGGCGGCCGACGCGGAGCAGATCGCCCAGCGTTGCGGTCGACGAGGGTTCGCCGGTGATGCACCAGTCGATGCGCTGGCCCCGCTCCGCGAACAGGCGCGCGACATGGCGCACGCCGTCGATCGCATCGCCCTCCTCGTCGCTGGTCAGCAGCACCGCCAGCGTTCCGGCATGATGCGGGTGGGCTGCGGCGAACTGCTCGGCCGCGATCACGAACGCGGCTACGCTGCCCTTCATGTCGGCCGCGCCACGGCCGTACAGCACGCCATCGCGGATCTGCGGGACGAACGGATCGCTCTGCCAGGCCTCGCGCGGTCCCGGTGGCACCACGTCGGTGTGGCCCAGCAGGACCAGCACCGGCGCACCGCTGCCATGGGTCGCCCACAGGTTGTCGACGTCGCCCAGGCGCAGGTGCTCGCAGTCGAACCCTGCACGCTGCAGCCGCGCCGCAAGCAGCGCCTGGCAGCCGGCATCGTCCGGCGTGACCGATGGCCGTGCGATCAGCTCGCTGGCCAGGTCCAGCACCGCGCTCACGCGCCGCCCACGCCGAAGCGCGCCTTGAACCCGTTGTCGCTGAATCCCTGGCTGACCTTGCCGTCGGACGTCACCACCAGCGGGCGCTTGATCAACTGCGGGTACTCGCGCAGCAGCAGCTTCCACTCGGCATCGGAGGCGGCCGCCTTGCGATTGTCCGGCAGTTGCCGCCAGGTGGTCGATGACCGGTTGACCATCGCGGACAGGCCGCCCAGCTGCGCGGCCCACTCGACCAGCGTTTCCGGGCTGGGCTTGGTCTCGCGGTAGTCGACGAAGGTGTATGGCACGCCGAAGCGGTCCAGCCACTTGGTCGCCTTCTTGCAGGTATCGCAGTTCTTCAATCCGTAGACAGTGGTGCTCATGGCCGTCGGCAATGCTGGAAAACAGAGGGGCAGAATCTCACAACAGGCGCTCGGACACGACCCGGAACGGCACGCGTGGCAGGTGGAAGGCCAGCCCGTCAGGCAGCGCAACGCCCATCGCCTGCAGGCGTGGACACTGCAGCGTGCCCTGCAGGTGCAGCGGCCGCAGATGGGCCAGCTCCACCGGCAGGTCGATGCGGGTGCTGGCCCAGTGCCCGTCACAGGTACGGGCGATGGCCTCGTCCTGGCAGGTCAGGAAACGCAGCAGGGCGTGATGGCCGCCAAAGGCCGCCGACCACGTGGCATCGTCCCAGCCTGCGGCAACCTGCCACTGCAGTCGAAGCGCCGGCGCGCTGCCGTGCGCACCTTCGATCAGGGTATGGCCGCCATCGGCCTCGAGCACATGCGCGAAGCGCACGGAGAGGTGAGGTTGCATGGCATCGCTGAAGGCCCGCGCACCGGCGACGAACGCCAGCTGATCCATCACGTTGCGGTCGAACAGCACGACCGGGGTGCCGTCCGGATCGTCGTCGCGGCGCAGGTACCAGCGCCAGTTGCTCTGCTGCGGCGATGGCATCAGCGCACGCAGAGGGCCGGCCAGGGCCGGCCCGAAGTGGCCGTGGCGATAGCTGAGAATGGTATAGGGCGTACGGCCGGCATGGACCACGTAGTGATGGCCAGGCGGTGGTGACGGCGCATGACGCACATCGACCCACCAGCTCGCGTAGACCACGTCGCGCACATCGCTGATCAGCGCCGGCATCGGCCAGCGCCGCGACAGCGCGCGGCGCAGCCGGGTCCAGCGCGGTGCGTGCAGCAGGTGCGGCAGCACCCGCGCGAACATGTTGTCGAACGGATGCCGGTAGATCGCGGACTGCGCCAGGTCGTCCGGCGCAGTCACTGTCAGTCCGCCAGGCCGCGCAGAAGATCGTTGACGCTGGTCTTGCTGCGGGTGCGGGCATCGACCTGCTTGACGATCACCGCGCAGTACAGCGAGTGGGTGCCGTCCTTGCTCGGCAGCGAGCCCGATACCACCACGCTGTACGGCGGGATGTAGCCGTAGGTGATCTCACCGGTGGCGCGGTTGTAGATGCGGGTGCTCTGGCTGAGGAAAACGCCCATGCCGATCACGCTGTGGTGGCCGACCACTACGCCCTCCACCACTTCCGAACGCGCGCCGATGAAGCAATGGTCTTCGATGATGGTCGGGCTGGCCTGCAGCGGTTCGAGCACGCCGCCGATACCGGCGCCACCGGACAGGTGGCAGTGCTGGCCGATCTGCGCGCAGGAACCGACGGTGGCCCAGGTGTCGACCATGGTGCCTTCGCCGACATGGGCCCCGATGTTGGTGAAGCTCGGCATCAGCACCACATCCTTGCCGAAGTAGGTACCCCGGCGCGCGATCGCGCCCGGCACCACCCGTACCCCGGCACGACGGAACTTCGCTTCATCGTATCCGGCAAAGCGCGATTCGACCTTGTCCCAGAACGGGGCCGGACGGGCATCGACCACCGCCATGTCGTTGACGCGGAAGTACAGCAGCACCGCCTTCTTCAGCCATTCGTTGACCTTCCAGCCCCCCTGCCCGTCCGGCTCGGCGACGCGGAACTCGCCGCTTTCCAGGCCGTCGATCACGCGGTTGACCAGCACCCGGGTCGAGCCTTCCAGCTCATGCAGGGTCAGCGTCGCGCGGCGCTCGAAGGCGCTTTCGATGCCGAACTTCAGTTCTTCCACACCCGGCGCGGCCGGCCTGCGCAGCGACTTGCGGGCGATGGTCTCGGCGCGCGCGGCTTCCGCGCTCTTGGCCGGGGCCTTCTTCGGCGCCGGCTTCTTCGCGGCAGCCACCTTCTTCACCGGGGCAACGGTCTTCTTTGCGGCCGTCGCGGCAGCGGTCTTTCGGGCCGCTGCGCTCTTGGCGGTCGCGGCGGTCTTCTTTGCAGGCTTGGTGGCCATCAGGTGGGGTCTCCGGCGTTTCGATCAGGGTCCAGGCAGGCCAGCATCGCGTCATGCAGCTGCTGCCGGGCGGGTTCGGTCAGGGGGAGGTCGTGTTCGTCACTGATCACGAAGGTGTCTTCGGCGCGTTCGCCGAACGTGGCAATGCGCGCGTCATGCACGCGCAGGCCCTGGTTGCGCAGCACGAACGCCACGTCGGCCAGCAGGCCGGGGCGGTCGGGTGCGACCAGGGCGAATCGGGTTGCACCGGGTTCATCGCGGAACTCGATGCGCGGCACGAAGCGGAAATGACGCAGCTGCCGCGGCACCACCCGCCGCGACGGGCGCAGGCGGCCCAGGTCACCAGCCAGCGCCTCGCGCAGCGCAGCTTCCAGGTTGGCGCTGCTGCCATCGGCGAAGGTATCGGCGGGGCTGACTTCAAAGGTATCGAAGATGGTCCCCGCGGGGCCGTCCAGTACCCGTGCGCGATGGATGCCGTAGCCCTTGCGGTCCAGCGTCATCACGATGGCGGCGAACAGGCCGTCGCGATCCGGCGAATGCACGAACACTTCCAGCGCGGGGTCGTCGACGCTGATGCGGCGCACCTTCACCAGCGCCTGGCCCTGCTTCACCGGCACCAGCGCAGCGGCCTGCCAGGCCAGCTGCTCCGGACGCAGGCGGATGAAGCCTTCATCAGGCATGACGGCGAACTGGCGGTCGATCGTGGCGTCGTCATAGCCCTGCTCGCGTACCAGCGCGCGCACGCTGTCACGCGCCTCGGCAACCCGCTCGGCGGCCGGCACCGGATGCTCCAGGCCCTCGCGCAGCGCGCGCCGCGTGGCGAAGTACAGATCGGCCAGCAGCCGATCCTTCCAGGCGTTCCACAGCTTGGGGCTGGTCCCGGCGATGTCGGCGCAGGTCAGCAGGTACAGGTAGTCCAGGCGGTCGCGGCTGCCGACCAGGGTTGCGAAACGGTGGATCACGGCCGGATCGGCGATGTCCTGCTTCTGCGCTGTCACCGACATGCGCAGGTGCTGTTCGACCAGCCACGCCACCAGTTCGGTATCGGAGGCACTGAGCGCATGCGCCTGGCAGAAGGCGCGCGCATCCACCGCTCCCAGCTCGGAATGATCGCCGCCGCGGCCCTTGGCAATGTCATGGAACAGCCCGGCCAGCAGCAGCAGCTCCGGCTTGCGCAGCCGCGGCCACACTTCATGCGCGATCGAGAAGCGCTCGTCGGCCCGGCTGCTGGCGAACTGGCCGATGTTGCGCAGAACCATCAGCGTGTGCTGATCGACGGTGTAGACGTGGAACAGGTCGAACTGCATGCGCCCGCTGACCTGGGCGAACGCGGGAATCCACTGGCCAAGCACACCCAGCCGGGCCATCCGCGAGAGCGTGTCGACCGGGCGCTGGCCACGCAGCAGCGCCATGAACTGCTCACGCGCGTCGGCATCGGCCTGGTCATAGGCGGGCAGCAGCGGCAGCGACTCGGCCAGTGCGCGCGCGGTCAGCGAATGCAGGCCACGCACCTGCGGGTTGTTGGCCCAGCCGGCGAACAGGGCGAATACCTGGCCGATGTCGCCGCGCGGCCATCCCGCCTCGTTCGCCGCCAGATAGCCGCGACGCAGCGAGAAGCCCACGGTCAGTGGTTCCGGCAGCGCTTCGCCGTCGAACTGCTCCTCGAAGCGTTGCAGCAGGCGGTCGCTGATCCGGCGCACCACCGAAGCGGCGCGATAGAACCCCTGCATCATCTTCTCGACGCCCAGGTTCTCGGCGTCGTCCTCAAAACCCAGCCGCGCGGCCAGTGTCTTCTGGTAATCGAAGCGGAGGCGCTCCTCCGGCCGCCGTGCCACCAGGTGCAGGCCGAAGCGCAGGCGCGCCAGCACCGCGCGCTCTCGCTGGAGCGCCGCGGCTTCGTCGGCGCCCAGATGGCCCAGCCCGACCAGCGCCTCGAGGTCGCGAACGCCGAACGCGCGCAGCGCCATCCACCCCAGCGTATTGAGATCACGCAGCCCGCCGGGGCCATCCTTCAGATCGGGCTCGAGGTTGTCGGCGGTATCGCCGAAACGCTGGTGGCGGTTGCGCAGTTCCTCCAGCTTGGCCAGGAAGAAGGTGCGCGCCGGCCACAGTCCGCTGTCGTCGGTTGCTTCGCGCAGCGCCCGGCGCGCCGCATCGTCGGCCAGGATCGGGCGCGCTTCGATCAGCGCGGTCAGCACGGTCTGGTCGGCGGCCGCCTCGCGGCACTGCGCCGCCGAGCGCACGGCATGGCTGACCGCCAATCCGCAATCCCACAGCAGGGCGAACAACCTCGCCAGGTCCGTCTCGTGGGCGAGCTGCGCCGGCGGCGCGCCGAACACCAGCAGATCGATGTCAGACCGTGGGAACAGCTCACCACGGCCGTAGCCGCCCACTGCGAACAGGGACAGCCCGCTGTCGGACGGCAGGCAGCGCTGCCACGCCAGCCGGATCAGGTGATCGGCTGCACGCGCGCGCAGCGCCAGCAGGCGCTCGATATTGTCGCCCTGGTCGAAACGGCGGTACAGCCGCGCATCGGCCTGCTGCAACGCCTGCCGTGCAGCGGAAGCCCAGTCCGGGTCGTTGAGCGACGCGGCCGGCGTGTCCAGCAGCGAACTCGCCGGCAGCATCCTCAGGAGACCTGCGATTCGCCCGGCGACAGGGTCAGCACGTCAACGCCGGTTTCGGTAACCGCGATCATGTGCTCCCACTGCGCCGACAGCTTGCGGTCCTTGGTCACCACGGTCCAGCCATCCGGCAGCACCTTGTTGTAGCGGGTGCCCTCGTTGATCATCGGCTCGATGGTGAAGGTCATGCCCGGCTGCAGCACCAGGCCCTGCCCCGGGCGACCGTAATGCACCACCTGCGGCTCGTCGTGATAGACCTTGCCGATGCCGTGGCCGCAGTACTCGCGCACCACGCTGAAGCGCTCGCCTTCGGCATAGCTCTGGATCGCGTGGCCGATGTCGCCCAGGGTCGCCCCCGGACGTACCGCGCGGATGCCGCGCCACATCGCTTCGTAGGTGGTCTCCACCAGGCGGCGCGCCATCACCGACGGTGTGCCGACGAAGTACATGCGACTGGTATCGCCGTGCCAGCCATCCTTGATGACGGTCACGTCGATGTTGACGATGTCGCCGTCCTTGAGCACCTTGCCTTCGCTCGGAATGCCGTGGCAGATGACATTGTTGACCGAGGTGCACACGGTCTTGGGGAAGCCGCGGTAGCCGACGTTGGCCGGAATGGCGCCCTGCACGTTGACGATATGGTCGTGGCAGATGCGGTCCAGTTCCTCGGTGGTGACACCGGGCTTGACGTGGGGGGTGACGATGTCGAGCACTTCGCTGGCCAGGCGGCCGGCGATGCGCATCATCTCGATTTCCTGCGGGGTTTTCAGATTCACGCTCATGGCGCCCATTATCGCCGATCCGGTCGCAATCTGAACGAACGCCACCCAACTGGACGTTCCCGGCCATGCACAGTTCCGGCAAGGCAAGCGAAAGCGTGATCGCGCCCACATTCCGCACTCTCTGTTTATCACGGATTACAGACACTTGGCGGTCCTAAGCTGGCGCCAGCGTCGCCGAAGCGGCCTCGAACGTGCCGCCTTCGCCTTGTTCAACGGACCTTCGGGTCAAGGAGGTTGTCCATGCGAATCCCACTGCGCTCCTCCCTTGCCGGGGCCATGACCGCGCTGCTGGTGGCCGGCCCGGCGCTGGCGGCCGATACCACCACCTTCAACGTCACCCTCGTGGTCACCAAGGCCTGCACCATCACGGCCGCGGCCGCCACCAACGTCGACTTCGGTACCGCCGCATCGACCACCGCCATACCTACCCTGGGCCAGGGCACCGTGACCGCCCAGTGCTCTGCGCTGACCCCGTATACGATCGCGCTGAACGCGGGTGCGAACGCCGGCACGGCCGGCGACGTCACCACCCGGCGCATGAAGAACACCGACGCGGCCGTGACCGCCAACAACTACGTCGGTTACCAGCTGTACCGCGACGCGGCACACAGCCTGGTCTGGGGGTCGACCACCGGCACCAATACCCAGGCCGGCATCGGCACGGGCCTGGCGGTCCCCTACATCGTCTACGGCCAGATCCTGAACCTGAGTACCAACAACGCGGCCGCCGGCAACTACCTGGACACGATCACCGCCACGATCACTTATTGATGGAGCACGCCTCCATGTCCCGACCCCGCCTGTGGCGCGCCGCCGGGGTGGCGTTGCTCGCCTGCCTGCTGGCCAGCGTCATGGCCACCTCCGCCGCCACCAGCCTGCAGGTCGCGCCCACCACCCTGCAGCTGGAGCCGCGCCAGCGTGCCGCCGAGCTGTGGCTGACCAACAGCGGCACCGCGCCGGTGAAGCTGCAGGTGCGGGTGTCCGCTGGGTCCAGCAGGATGGCAGGGAGCAGCTGCTGCCTGCCGATGGGCTGCTGGCGACCCCACCGATGCAGGAACTGGCCGCAGGCCAGCAGCAGCTGGTGCGGGTGATGCGCACGGACAGCGAGGCACCGGCCTCCCAGCAGCATTACCGCCTGATCGTCGACGAAGTGCCGGACCTGGCCACCCGCGCCAGCGGCATGCAGTTCGTGCTGCGCTATTCGATCCCGGTGTTCATCCAGCCGGCCGGGGGCACGCCGGCGCCTCGCCTGCAGGCACGCCTGGTGCGGCTGGACGACGGTCGCAGCGGCGTCGAGATCGGCAATTCCGGCGACAGCTACGCGCAGATCGCCGACCTGGCGCTGGGCAGTGTCGAACGCCCGCGTATCGTCCACCCCGGCCTGCTGGGCTATGTGCTGCCCGGCCAGGTGATGCGCTGGCCCGTGGAGCGCACGGCGGTCGACCGGAACAACGACCAGATCACGGCCAAGATCAATGGCGAGTCGACGCAGACACCGCTATCGCCGCCACCGGCTCGCTGAGGCGGTGGTGGGCACGGTGCTCGCTGCCGCGTGGGTTCCCGCGGCTCCGGCCGCCGACGTGTCCGGCATCTCCGGCGTCTCCGCCGATGCCCTGCTGCCTCCCCCGACACCACTGACGGCCGGCCAGACGCTGTACCTGGACGTCTCGCTGAACAGCACGCCGCGCGGCCTGCTGCCCTTCACTGAAGCACGCGGCCGCCTGCAGGCCAGCCCGGAGGTGCTGCGCCAGCTCGGCTTCAGCGCCACCGGCGATGCACCGGTGTTTCTGGATCAGATCAGCGGCGTGGTCGCGCGCTACGACGCCCAGCTGCAGGCACTGGCGCTGGATGTGCCGCTGGACCAGCTCACCCTGCCCACCACCCTGCTCGGCCGCCCGCAGGTGCGCACGCCGGCCGGCAGCGCCTCGCCGGGCCTGTTGCTCAACTACGACGTATACGGCAGCCGCATCGAAGCACTCGGCAACCTTACTCTGAGCTCGGAACTGCGCCTGTTCGGCATCGGCAGCGGCACCTTCGAGAACACGGCGGTCACCCGTCGCTACCAGCAGCCGGACGACCGCCACTGGCGCAGCGAAAGCGTGCGCCTGGATACGCGCTGGACACTGGATTTTCCCGAGTCGGCGACCACGCTGGAGATCGGTGATTTCTACAGCGGTTTTGTCGACTGGACGCGGCCGGTGCGCCTGGGCGGCGTGCAGGTCGGACGCAACTACGGGCTGCAGCCCTACCGCGTACTGACACCGACGCCCGGCTTCCTGGGCGAGGCGGTGGTGCCGTCAACGGTGGAGCTGTACGTCGACGGGTTGCGCCAGTACAGCGGCCAGGTGCCGGTCGGACCGTTCCAACTGGCCGCACAGCCGGGCATCAGCGGCACCGGCACCGCGCAGGTCGTGGTGACCGATGCCTTCGGCCGCATGCAGACGCTGGATTTCAGCTTCTATGGCACCCAGCAGCTGCTGGCCAAGGGCCTGTCGGACTGGTCGGTCGGTGCCGGACAACTGCGCGAAGCGTTCGGCGAACGCTCCTTCGAGTACGACAGCCGCACGGTGGCCAGCGCCAGCTGGCGTGGCGGCATCAGCGATACCTTTACCGGCGAAGCGCACGCCGAAGGCGGTGGCGGCCTGCTGCAGGCCGGCGTCGGTGGCGGGTGGCTGGCGGGCGAGGCCGGCGTGTTCAATGCCGCCTACGCGTACAGCCGCCTGCAGGGCCTGCAGGGCGGCCAATGGGCACTGGGCTACAGCTGGAACAACCGCCGCTTCAATTTCAATGTGCGCAGCGTACGCACCCACGGCGACTACCGCGATCTGGGCGCACTGCAGGACAACCTGCCCCCGCGCATCAGCGAACAGGCCACTGCCGGTCTCGATCTGCTGGGGCTGGGAACGCTGAGCGCAAGCTACCTGCGGCTGCGCTACCCCGATGGCGACGACAACCGCTATGCCAGCCTGTTCTGGTCGCGCACCTGGAGCCAGCGCTGGTCGGCCTACCTGTCGGTCAACCAGAATCTGGACAGCAGCGACGACCGCAACATCTACCTGTCAGTCAGCGCCAGCCTCGGCAACAACCGCCAGGCCAGCCTCTCCAGCCAGCGCAACGGCGACAGCCAGGCCTGGGTGGCCGACATCACCCAGCCGGTTCCCGGCGATGGCAGTGCCGGCGGCATCGGCTGGCGCGCGCAGGTACGCGGGGGCGACGAGGGCACAGGCGGCCTGGCCGAGGTCGGCCTCCTCAACGACGTGGGGCGTTACGCGCTGGGCGCATCGCGCCAGGCCGGCATTGACTACGCCTATGCCAGCGCCAGCGGCAGCCTGGTGTGGATGGACGGGCACACCTTTGCCACCCGCGAGGTCTCCGACGCCTTCGCGGTGGTCAGCACCAGCGGCGTCGCTGGTGTGCCGGTACGGCTGGAAAACCGCCTGATCGGCGTCACCGACGACCGTGGCCTGCTGCTGGTCAGCCCCCTGCTGTCGTGGCAGCGCAACCGGGTCTCCATCGACACTCTCGACCTGCCGGCGGACATGCGCGCCGACCGCGTCGAGGACTGGGTGACACCCCGCCAGCGCGCCGGCACCGGCGTGACGTTCCATCTGCGCTCGCGGCCGTCGCTGACCCTGGTCCTGCAGGACATGGCCGGACAACCGCTGGAGGTGGGCAGCGAAGTGCAGCTGCCGCAGGGTCGCCAGGCCACCGTCGGCTACGACGGCCTGCTGTACCTGGAGGACGTGGCGCCGGGCAGCGTGCTGTACATCACCACCAGCCGCAGCCAGTGCCGGGTGAAGGTGCCGGCCACACCGGAAGTGGCTGCCAGCGGCGCCCGGCCCCGCCCGGCACCGGTACCGTGCATTCCCGAGGTGGCGCCATGAAGATGCCCCTGCTCGCCCTGCTGCTCGTGCTCGGCCTGCTGGCCGCCACACCGGCGCGCGCGGCGGCAGTGTGCACGGCCACCGCCAACCCCACCCTGCCGTTCGGCAACGTCAACAGCAATGCCGCCGGCCCCACCTCGGCCACGCTGAACATCACCGTCACCTGCGCGACGGCGGCGCTGAGCCTGCTGGCCACCACCGGCGTGCGCGTCTGCGTGGGCGTCGGTTCCGGCAGCGGCGGTGGCAGCAGCAGCACCTGGCGGACCCTGCGCACCAGTACCGGCACCCCTCCCGACACCCTGAACTTCCAGCTCTACAACAATGCCGGCTACAGCCAGGTCACCGGCCTGGTGCCCCGCGGTACACCACCGGCGCAGGAGCTGGCCATGACCTACAACGTGCCGCTGGTGACCGGCGGCAGCGGCGCGCAGGCCACCCAGCTGTTCGCGCAGATCCCGGCCAACCAGGTGCTGGCCGCAGGCAACTACAGCAGCACCTTCAGCGGCGCCGACGTGGTGCTGACCTGGGCCTGGAACGAAGTGCTGCTCGGCAACGCGACCGTGCCGGCCACCTGCAACGGCGGCGCCACCGGCACCAACAGCGCCAGCGCGGCCTTCAGCTTCACCGCGACCGCGACCGTGCTGCCACAGTGCGGCAGCTACCTCACCACCCCTCTGGACTTCGGCAACGTCACCGGCAGCATCACCAGCAACATCGACCGGACCGCCACCCTGACCCTGACCTGCCTGAAGAACACGCCATTCCAGATCGGTCTGGACAACGGCCAGAACAATCCCCCGGCCACCCCGACCCGGCGCATGCGCACCACCATCGGGGGCAGCAGTTACTACCTGGCCTATGAGCTGTACCGCGACAGCGCACGCAACCAGCGCTGGGGCAACACGCTCACGGTCGATACCGCCAGCGGAACCGGTACCGGCAGTGCGCAGCAGCTGACGATCTACGGCCGGGTGCCGCCGGTCACCGGCCAGCCGCCGGCAGGTACCTACAACGATGTGGTGCAGGTGACGATCACCTACTGACCGGTGCCTGGGGCACCTGCCCCTATAGATCCGGCGCGCCCGGCCGATAGCGTCCAGCAGGTATCCCGGCACGGTGGATGACAGGTGGTTCGCGCAGTTCCGATCCTGGCGATGATGCTCGCCGCCCCCTTGGCCTGGGCCGAGCCCGCAGCCCCGGTGCAGGTGCGCCTGGTCGTAGTGGAAGCCTGCCAGGGCGATGCCGGAGGCCGCACCTGTGCCGTTCCGCACCAGCGCAGCGATGCCCCGCAGCTGCCGGCACAGCTGCGTGAACTCGCCCCCGCGCCGACCGACGACGCTCCCGCCGCGCCGACGTTCATCTACTGATGCCGATGCGCGCACTCCTGGCCCTGTTCCTGCTGCTGCCGGGGCTGCCTGCCGCCGCGCTGGACCTGCTGCCCACGACCCTGCAGCTGCCCGCCGAAGGGGGCCGCACCGAACTCTGGCTGCACAACCCCGGCCCCGAGCGCTGGCAGGGCGAGGTGCAGATCCTGGCCTGGGAGCAGCAGCTGGACGCCGAACGGCTGCAGCCGAGCGACCGCATCCTGGCCAGTCCGACCCGACTGGATCTGGCGCCCGGTGCCCGCCAGCGGGTCTGGCTGCTGCCCCGCAGCGCCGTCCCGGTCGCTGCCGAGCAGGCCTACCGTATCGTGCTCGCCCCCGACAGAAGCAGCCTGCCACGCTACTCGCTGCCGCTGTTCCAGGGTGCGGCTTCGTCGTCTGCGCGCCCGGCCGTGCGTGCCCACGTCGAATCCAACGGGTCGCAGACTCATCTGCGACTGGACAACCCGGGCCGCCTGCATGCGCGCCTGGACGGGCTTTCATTCGAGTCCGCCGGCGGCCATCGCAGCGTGCTGCTGCCAGGCCTGGCCGGCTATGTGCTGGCAGGACGGGAACGGCGCTGGACGCTGCCGCCACGCCGCGACGGCTATCTCGGCGGCCGCTTCCGGGCCCGCCTGCAGGATGGCCGGGAGGTCGTTCTGGGCGCATGGGGCCCGTCAATTGCGGTGAACCCGCCGGCCGGGCTATAATCGCCGGGATGTCCTGCCGCCCCGTGCGCGGGACTACCGTCCACACCGGACGTCACCGGTGAATCCACACCTGCTGCCCCCATCCGTGCCGGGGTGCTCCGCAAGGAGTTCGGCCACGGAGGCAACAGGGAAGCCCAACCCCGGAACCGATCGCGCTTCCACGCGTCCCGCATACCTATCCCGCGGGCGGAATCGCTGGTTCCATATCAGGAGTACTGCAATGCCCCAGGTCACCATGCGTCAGATGCTGGAAGCCGGCGTCCACTTCGGCCACCAGACCCGCTACTGGAACCCGAAGATGGCTCCGTACATCTTCGGCGCCCGCGGCAAGATCCACATCATCAACCTGGAAAAGACCGTCCCGCTGTTCAACGACGCGATGAACTTCATCTCGTCGGTTGCCCAGAAGCGCGGCACCGTCCTGTTCCTGGGCACCAAGCGCAGCGCCCGCGAAACCATCAAGGAAGAAGCCGAGCGTTGCGGCATGCCGTTCATGAACCAGCGTTGGCTGGGCGGCACCCTGACCAACTTCCGTACCGTCAAGCAGTCGGTTGCCCGCCTGAAGGAACTGGAAGCCGGTGAAACCGACGGCACCTTCGAGAAGCTGGTCAAGCACGAAGTGCTGGGCCTGCGCCGCGAGCGCGACAAGCTGGAAGCCTCGCTGGGCGGCATCAAGGACATGAACCGTCTGCCGGACGCCATCTTCGTCATCGACATCGGTCACGAAGACATCGCCATCAAGGAAGCCAAGAAGCTCGGCATCCCGGTGATCGCCGTGGTTGATACCAACTACAACCCGGAACTGGTCGATTACGCCATCCCGGGCAACGACGACGCCATCCGCGCCGTGCAGCTGTACGCCCGTGCCGCCGCCGACGCCGTGCTGGAGGGCAAGGCCGCTGCTCCGCACGCCGCCTCGGTGCGCGAGGAAGAGTTCGCTGAAGCCGCCGCTGAAGGCGAAGAGAAGCCGGCCCGTCGCGCCCCGGCCAAGAAGACCGCCAAGAAGGGCGACGAAGCCCAGGCCTGATCCAGGCCCCGGGGTGGGCGCCCGGCGCCCACCCTTCCTGCATGCCGCCCTCGGCGCGTGACAGGACCATGTCATACGGGCCGGCCACCATGCCGGCCCAACCCCTTTCTTTCGTGAGGTAATCCCGTGGAAATCACTGCTTCCCTGGTCAAGGAACTGCGCGAGCGCACCGGCGCCGGCATGATGGAATGCAAGAAGGCGCTGACCGAAGCCGCCGGCGACATCGACGCTGCGGCGGAACTGCTGCGCAAGTCCGGCGCTGCCAAGGCCGACAAGAAGGCTGACCGCGTGGCCGCCGAAGGCCGTCTGGGCCTGGCACAGGACGGCGGCAAGGCCGTGCTGGTCGAAGTCAACTCGGAAACCGACTTCGTCGCCAACGACGTCAACTTCAAGACCTTCGTCGACGCCGTTGCCGCTGCCGCCCTGGCATCGGGCGCTGCCGACGTCGAAGCGCTGAAGACCGCCAAGCTGGCCTCCGGCGAGACCGTCGAAGAAGCCCGCGCCCTGGCCGTGCAGAAGCTGGGGGAGAACATCCAGATCCGCCGCATCGCCAAGGTCGACGGCAACAACACCGTGGGTGCCTACGTGCACACCAATGGCAAGGTCGGCGTGCTGGTGGACCTGGTCGGCGGCGACGCCGAACTGGCCCGCGGCCTGGCCATGCACGTGGCTGCGCTGAAGCCGCCGCACAACAAGGCCGCCGACGTTCCGGCCGACTTCGTCGAGAAGGAAAAGGAAATCGAACTGGCCAAGATGTCCGAGAAGGACAAGTCGAAGCCGGCCGATATCCTGGAAAAGATCATCAGCGGCAAGATCAACAAGATCGTCAGCGAAGTGACCCTGTACGGCCAGGCCTACGTGCTGGACGGCGACAAGACCGTCGAGCAGGTGGTCAAGGCCGCCGGTGCCGACGTCGCTGGTTTCCAGCTGCTGGTCGTCGGCGAAGGCATCGAGAAGGTGGTGGAAGACTACGCCGCCGAAGTTGCCAAGGCGATGCAGGTCTGAGTCCAGCCTTCCGGCTGTGAAGCGACCAGAAGGAGCCGCGGGGAACCGCGGCTCTTTTTTTATGCCATCCGGGAACTTTGCGTTGCGCGCGAATCAGGCCGATACTCGGCGCAGGGAATCCTCAGTCACATAGCAGGATAGAAAGTCGCAGACTGTGATGAATTCCTAGGTATTCTTGCCCTAATGGAATTGAACGATCCGCCATGCCTCCCGAGCTGACAGCTGCCCTGGCGCTCTGCCGCAACCTTCCCTCGCCACCCGGTATTGCCCTGCGCATCATCGAACTGGCCCAGGATCCGGAAGCGGACATCGCCACCGCCGCCGACATCATCGCCATCGACATGGCGCTCAGCGCCCGCATGCTGCGCATCGCCAACTCGCCGCTGTATGCCAGCCGGCGGCGCATCGAGAATCTCGGCCAGGCACTGACCATGCTGGGCCTCAACGCCACCATCAGCCTGGCGCTGGGTTTCACGGTCACCCAGGGACTGACCGGCAGCGGTGCCGATCACGACCTGCGCCAGCGGGCCTGGAAGCGCAGCATCCTCAGTGCACTGGCCGCCAGCCAGCTCGGCCAGGCGCGCGGGCTGCGCCGCCTGGAAGAACTGATGCTGGCCGGACTGCTGCAGGACATGGGCGTGCTGTGCCTGGCCCAGGCCGAAGCCGAGCGCTACCTGCCTCTGCTGCGTGAGGCACGCGACAACCTCGACCTGGTCGCCCGCGAGCGCGACGTACTGGGCTGCAGCCACGCCGATGTCGGCGCCTGGGTGGCCGAGCAGTGGGGCCTGCCGCGCTACCTGGTGGAGAGCATCAGCCACAGCGAAGACGAGGACGCCGCCGATTCACCCTTCCAGGCGTGCGTGCAGCTGTCCGGCGCGGTCGCCGACATCTGGCTGGACGGTGACGCCGACGCGGCCCGCGAACGGGCGCTGCAGCAGGTGCATGACCGCCTGGATCTGGACAGCGCCCGCTTCGACCAGGTCCTGGCCCGCATCAGCGATGCCCTGCCGGATATCGCCAGCCTGTTCGAAGCCGGCCTGAATTCCCCGGCGCGGGTGCACGAGCTGATCGATCACGCGCAGGAGCTGGCCACCCTGCGCAACCTGCGCGAAATGCAGGATGCCGACCAGGCACGCCGACGCGCCGATGAATTCGAGGCGCGGGCCAAGCGGCTGGCCGACCAGGCCCACCGCGACGCGCTGACCGGCGTACTCAACCGCCGCCAGCTGGAAGCGGTGCTGGAGCAGGAATTCCTGCGCGCCGGCCGGCATGGCTGGCCGCTGTCGGTGGCCTTCATCGACCTGGACGACTTCAAGAAGATCAACGACGCCCACGGTCATCTGACCGGCGACGAGGTGCTGCGCGCCTTCGCCGGCAAACTGCAGGGCCAGCTGCGCAACAGCGACACCGTCGCCCGCTTCGGCGGCGAGGAGTTCGTGGCGCTGCTGCCCAATACCAGCGAATCGGTGGCGCTGGAGGTGATCCGGCGCGTGCTGGCGAACATCGTCGCCACGCCGATGGCCGAGCTCGAGGGAGGGCCGCTGTTCGTCACCTTCTCCGCCGGCGTGGCCACGCAGGGGGGCTACGAACGCTTCGCCGACGTGCAGGACCTGCTGCGCGCCGCCGATGACGTGCTGTATCGATCCAAGAACCTGGGCCGCAACCGGGTGATCGCCCGCTCCCCAGGCGCGCTGGGCCACGACGAACTGTCCGCCACTGCCGGCCTCGAAGCGGGCTGAACGGGACGCCCCGATGAGCGGGGCGATCCAGCGGATTTTGCGCCGCAGTGCACAAAACACTTTGGCCGGGCGCCGCATGCGCGTAGAATCGCCCGCGATTTCCACGCACCCGAGGTCCCCATGTCCAAGCTCGCCTATCGCCGCATCCTGCTGAAACTCTCCGGGGAGGCGCTGATGGGAGACGAGGACTACGGCATCGACCCGAAGGTCATCAACCGCCTGGCCCGTGAAGTGATCGAGGCCCAGCAGGCGGGGGCCGAAGTTGCACTGGTGATCGGCGGCGGCAACATCTTCCGCGGCGCCGGCCTGGCTGCCGGCGGCATGGACCGGGTCACCGGCGACCAGATGGGCATGCTGGCCACCGTCATCAACGCGCTGGCCATGCAGGACGCCCTGGAGAAGCTGGGCGCCAAGGCCCGCGTGATGAGCGCGATCAAGATCAACGACGTGTGCGAGGACTACATCCGCCGCCGCGCCATCCGCCACCTGGAAAAAGGCCGGCTGGTGATCTTCGCTGCCGGCGTCGGCAGCCCCTTCTTCACCACCGATTCCGGCGCTGCCCTGCGCGCGATCGAGATCGGTGCGGACCTGCTGCTCAAGGCCACCAAGGTCGATGGCGTGTACGACAAGGATCCGAACAAGCACAGCGACGCCGTCCGCTTCGACAGCCTGAGCTATGACGAAGTGATCCGCCGCGGGCTGGAAGTGATGGACACCGCCGCCTTCGCACTGGCCCGCGACAGCGATCTGCCGATGCGGGTGTTCGACATGGGCCAGCCGGGCGAGCTGCTGAAGATCCTCAGCGGCGAGAACATCGGCACCCTGGTCCAGGGCCGCGACCCGGCCTGAGCCTGAGCGCAAGGCGACGCCCGGGCCGATCCAGGCCCGGCAGCGTCCCGTATTCGCCTATAATCGCCCGATTCCAGTTACATCCAGGACCCGGGCGATGCTCAACGACATCAAGAACAACGCGCAGACGCGCATGGCCAAGAGCATCGACGCTCTGAAGCACACCCTCACCTCGATCCGCACCGGGCGTGCCACTCCGGCCCTGCTGGACCGCGTCACCGTCAATGCCTACGGCAATGCCAGCACCCCGCTGAACCAGGTCGCCTCGATCTCCAACGCCGACGCCCACTCGCTGCTGGTCACGCCGTTCGACAAGAGCATGATCAAGGAGATCGAGAAGGGGCTGTACAACGCCGAGTTCACCCCGAATACGCTGGGCACCGCGATCCGCATCAACATGCCGCCGCCGACCGAAGAGCGCCGCAAGGAACTGGTCAAGCAGGTGCAGAAGGAAGGCGAAGGCGCCAAGATCGCGATCCGCAACATCCGTCAGGACGCGAACAAGGAAATCGCCAAGCTGGTCAAGGACAAGGCGATCAGCGAAGACGAGAAGAAGCGCGGCGAAGACGATATCCAGAAGCTGACCGACAGCAACATCAAGGATGTCGACAAAGTCGTCGCGGACAAGGAAAAGGAACTGTTGTCGGTCTGAAGTCGATGCCTTCAGTCCCGCCTCCCCTGCCGGCCGCCCTGCCCCGCCACGTTGCCATCATCATGGATGGCAACGGACGCTGGGCACAGCAGCGCCGCCGCCCGCGCGTGATCGGCCACCGTGCCGGCGCGCGCGCGGTCAACCGCACCATCGAGCGCTGCCTTGAACTGGGCATCCCGGCGCTGACCCTGTTCGCCTTCTCCAGCGAGAACTGGGGCCGGCCGCAGGACGAAGTCGATGCGCTGATGAAGCTGTTCCTGGGTGCGCTCGACCGCGAAGTGGACGAGTTGCACCGCCGGGGCGTGCGCGTGCGCTTCATCGGCGAGCGCGAGCGCTTCGGCGCGTCGCTGGTCAGCCGCATGCAGCTGGCCGAACAGCGCACCGCCGGCAACACCACGCTGACCCTGTCGATCGCCGCCAGCTATGGCGGCCGCCAGGACATTGCCCGCGCGGCGCGCGCACTGGCTGCCGAAGTGGCGGCCGGGCGCCTGCTGCCTGAACAGATCGACGAATCGCTGCTGGGCCGGCAGATGGCCCTGGCCGACCTGCCGGCACCGGACCTGTTCATCCGGACCGGTGGCGACACCCGCATCAGCAATTTCCTGCTGTGGCAGCTGGCCTATACCGAGCTGTGGTTCACCGAGGCACTGTGGCCGGACTTCGATGCCGCGATGCTGCAACAGGCGCTGGATGCCTATGCGGGCCGTGAGCGCCGCTTCGGCCTGACCAGCGCCCAGATCGCCGCCCTGGCCACCGAGACGTCCAGCCCATGACCAAGACCCGAGTCCTCGCCGCGCTGATCATGGCGCCGGTCGCCATTGCCGCGATCCTGCTGCTGCCGACGCAATGGCTGGCCGCCGCGGCCGCCGCCGTCCTGCTGATCGGCCTGTGGGAATGGCTGAAGCTGGCCGACGTCGAAGACACCCTGGCGCGCACCGTGCTGCTGGTACTGAACCTGCTGCTGATGGTGCTGCTGGTGTGGGCCGACGGCAGTACCCTGGTGCTGTTCCAGATCACCACGCTGGTCGGCGTCGCCTGGTGGCTGGCGGCGCTGGTCTGGCTGCGCTTCTTCAACTTCGGTGCACAGCCGGGCAGCCCCGCGCGCATCCTCAAGCTGCTGGCCGGCACACTGGCCATCGTCCCGGCCTGGGCCGCACTGGTGCTGATCCACGCCGGCGGCGACCCGCCCGGCCAGCAGGGGCATCTGTGGCTGCTGGCCGCGCTGGCGCTGGTCTGGGCCGCCGATTCGGGCGCCTACTTTGCCGGCCGCCGCTTCGGCAGGCACAAGCTGGCCCCGCGCATCAGCCCGAACAAGACCTGGGAAGGCCTGGTCGGCGGCCTGCTGGCCGGCGTGGCCGTGGCCGTCGGCCTGGGCTGGCTGGCCGGTATCGACCTGGCCCACCTGCCGGGCCTGCTGATCACGTCCGTGGTCGCCGTGCTGGCCTCGGTGCTGGGCGATCTGTTCGAGAGCCTGATCAAGCGCCATGCCGGTGCCAAGGACTCGGGCAACCTGATCCCCGGCCATGGAGGCGTGCTCGACCGTGTCGACGGCGTCCTGGCAGCCGTGCCGGTGTTCGCGCTGGGCAAGGAAATCTTCGGATTCTGACCATGCATGCAGCAGCAGACCTGCGCCGGGTCGCCGTGTTCGGCGCCACCGGATCGATCGGTGCCTCCACCCTGGATGTGATCGCGCGCCATCCGCAGCGCTACCGGGCGACCGTGCTTGCCGCCGGCCGCCAGGTGCAGGCGCTGCTGGCGCTGTGCCGCCAGCATCATCCCCTGCACGCGGTGATCGCCGACGAGGCCCTGTACCCTGCGCTGCGCGACGGCCTGCGCGAGGCCGGCCTGGCGACCCAGGCCCACGCCGGCCAGGCAGCGCTGGACCAGCTTGCCGCCAGTGACGCCTGCGACACCGTGGTGGCCGCCATCGTCGGCGCGGCGGGGCTGTCCTCGACCCTGGCCGCCGCCGCCGCGGGCAAGCGCATCCTGCTGGCGAACAAGGAATCGCTGGTGCTGGCGGGCGAACTGCTGACCCGTACCGCCGAACGTGCCGGAGCCGAGATCATCCCGATCGACAGCGAGCACAGCGCCATCTTCCAGTGCCTGCGCTCGCGCGACGCCAGCCTCGAAGGCGCCGGGGTGCGCCGGATCCTGCTCACCGCCTCCGGTGGCCCGTTCCGTGGCCGCAGCCGCGCCGAACTGGCGCAGGTCACCCCGGCCCAGGCCGTGGCCCACCCGAAGTGGTCGATGGGGCCGAAGATCTCGGTCGATTCCGCCACCCTGATGAACAAGGGTCTGGAAGTGATCGAGGCCCACCACCTGTTCGCCGTGCCGGGTGAACGCATCGAGGTGCTGGTCCATCCGCAGAGCCTGGTCCACTCGCTGGTCGAGTTCGTCGACGGCTCGACCCTGGCGCAGATGGGCCTGCCGGACATGCGCACCACCCTGGCCGTTGGCCTGGGCTGGCCGCAACGCATCGCCTCGGGCGTTGCCGGGCTGGACCTGCTGGCCCAGGGCCGGCTGGATTTCGAGGCGCCCGATACCGAGGCCTTCCCCTGCCTGGCGCTGGCCTGGCAGGCGATGCGCGCCGGTGGCACCGCCCCGGCGATGCTGAACGCCGCCAATGAAGAGGCAGTTTCAGCGTTTCTTCAGGGCCGGATCGGTTTCCTGACCATCCCGGCTCTGGTCGCTAACGCTCTTTCAACACTGCCGACCGAGCCAGCCGATACACTGGAGGTCCTGTTGTCCGCCGACCAGCGCGCACGCCTGCTGACCCTGAACGCCATCGACGCCGCCTGAACCGCCCGCCTGCCCAGCCCTGCATGACGACGCCGCCCCTGCCCGCCAACGTGAGCCTGCATGACTGACTTCTTCGGATCGGTCTGGTGGATGATTGTCAGCCTCGGGCTGCTGGTCACCTTCCACGAGCTTGGGCATTACTGGGTCGGCCGCCTGTGCGGCGTCAAGGTGCTGCGCTTCTCTGTCGGCTTCGGCCGGCCGCTGTGGTCGCGGCGCGACCGGCATGGAACCGAATTCGCCATTGCTGCGATTCCGCTGGGCGGCTACGTGAAATTCCTCGACGAGCGTGAAGTCGAGGTGCATCCGCAGGAACGCGGCCAGGCGTTCAACCACAAGACGGTCTGGCAGCGCATCGCGATCGTCGCTGCCGGCCCGGTCGCCAACCTGCTGCTGTGCATCCTGCTGCTGTGGGCGATGTTCGTGATCGGCAAGCAGGACTATTCGCCCACCATCGGCCGCACCAGCGGCATCGCGGAGACGGCGGGGCTCGACAGTGGTGACCGCGTGCTGCGCGTTGACGACCGCCCGGTCAGCACCCTGGGCGAGGCCAGCATGGCGCTGACCGCGGCAGCGATGGACCGTCGTGATGTCACGCTGGAGGTGATCGACCGCAGCGACCAGGTGCATGCCCGTACCCTGCCGCTGTCGCAGCTGCCGGCAGGCTTCGATGAACGGCGGGTGCCGATCCTGGCGGGCCTGTACTGGCAGTCATGGCTGCAGCCCGCCCTGGTCGACAGGCTCACCCCGGACTCCGTTGTCGCGGGCCAGCTGCAGCCGGGCGACCTCATCGTGGCCATCGACGGGCAGCGCATCGACAGCGTCGACCAGGTGATCGGCGAGATCCAGGCCCTGGGCCGAACCGGCGGCCCCGGCATGATCGAAGTCCTGCGTGGCGGCGAGCGGCTGGCACTGGAAGTGACTCCGCGCCAGGGCAAGGACGGCAAGGGCGAGCCGGTCTGGCAGATCGGCGTCGGTTTCCCCACCACCTACAGCCCGGCCTACGACACCCTGCTGCGTTACGGGCCGCTGGACGCGGTCACCGTGGCGGTGCGTGAAACCGGCCGGCTGGCCGCCGACTCGCTGGGCATGATGGCCCGCATCGTGACCGGCAAGGCCTCGCTGCAGAACGTTTCCGGCCCGGTCACCATCGCCCGCGTGGCCAATGTATCGGCCAAACGTGGGCTCGACTGGTTCCTGCAGTTCCTCGCGCTGCTGTCGCTGAGCCTGTGCATCATCAATCTGCTGCCGATCCCGATCTTGGACGGCGGCCACCTGCTGTATTACCTTATCGAGTTGGTCAAGGGCAGCCCGCTGAGCGAGCGTGCCATCGCCGCCGGCCAATACATCGGCCTGGCGTTGCTGGCCGGGCTGATGGGGTTGGCGTTCTACAACGACATCCTCGGCCTGGTCCCGCGATGAACTTTTCCACGTTGTTGCCGTCTACAGCGTCGGCATCCCGCACCAATGAAATCGACCTTCCTACCGGACGTGACATGACGCGACTCCCCAATCGCCGCCTGCTGGCCCTCGCCCTCGCCGCCGTCACCGGCGCTCCCGCCCTGGCCCAGGCAGCCGAGCCCTTCACTGTCAGCGACATCCGCGTCGACGGCCTGCAGCGCATCAGCTCGGGTACGGTATTCACCTACCTGCCGGTGGAGCGTGGCGAGACGGTCACCGACAGCAAGGTCGGCGAAACCATCCGCGCCCTGTACAAGACCGGCTTCTTTGAGGACGTGCAGCTGGACCGCCAGGGCAACATCCTGGTGGTGACGGTCAAGGAACGCCCGGCGATCAACAAGCTGACCGTGACCGGCAACAAGGACATCAAGTCCGACCAGCTGCTCAAGGGCCTGTCCGACATCGGCCTGACCGAGGGTGGCACGTTCGATCGCCTGAGCCTGGATCGCGTGACCCAGGAACTGCGCCGCCAGTACAACGACCGCGGCAAGTACAACGTCGAGATCACCCCGACGGTGAGCCCGCTGGACCGCAACCGTGTGGACATCGCCATCGCGATCAAGGAAGGCAAGGCCGCCAAGATCCGCCATGTCAACCTGGTCGGTACCGAGAAGTACGACAGCAAGGACATCCTGGAAACCTGGGAATCCAAGGAGCACAACTGGGCCTCGTGGTACCGCCGCGATGACCAGTACTCCAAGGAAAAGCTGTCCGGCGACCTGGAAAAGCTGAACTCGTGGTACCTCGACCGCGGCTACGTCGACTTCAGCATCGACTCCACCCAGGTGTCGATCAGCCCCGACAAGCGCGACATGTTCCTCACCGCCGGCGTGACCGAGGGTGAGCAGTACAAGATCTCCGAGATCAAGGTCAGCGGCGACACCATCCTCCCGCAGGAGGACGTGGAGCGCATGGTGATCCAGAAGTCCGGCGATACCTTCTCGCGGGCGCTGCTGGAATTCAGCTCGGACACGATCACCAACTCGCTGTCCAACATCGGCTACGCGTTCGCCAAGGTGAACCCGATCCCGACCACCAACCGTGCTGACCAGACCGTTGCCATCAACATGCAGGTGGTACCGGGCCCGCGTGTGTCGGTGCGTCGCATCGTCTTCCGCGGCAATACCCGCACCTCCGACGAGGTGATGCGTCGCGAAATGCGCCAGTTCGAGAACAGCTGGTACTCGCAGGCCGCGATCGACCGCTCCAAGATCCGCCTGCAGCGCCTGGGCTATTTCGAATCGGTGGATGTGGAAACCCCGGCCGTCAGCGGCAGCAACGACCAGGTCGACGTCGTCTACAACGTCAAGGAAACCACCTCCGGCAGCTTCGTGTTCGGCCTGGGCTACTCGCAGTCCTACGGCATGACCACCTCCGTGCAGCTGTCGCAGAACAACTTCCTCGGCGGCGGCAACCGCGTGTCGGTGGAAGCCTCGCGCAGCAGCTACCTGCAGCGCTACGGCTTCAGCTACACCAACCCGTACTTCACCGATGACGGCGTGTCGCTGGGCTACAACCTGTCCTGGCGCGAACTGGACTACTCCGACTTCAACACCGCGCAGTACAACAGCACCAACGGTGCCGCGCAGGTGGTGTTCGGCGTGCCGCTGACCGAAACCGACTCGGTCTCGCTGATGTTCGGCATCGACAGCAACCAGATCTCGACGTATCAGAACGCAACGCCGCAATCGATCATCGACTACATCAACGCCGTCGGCCGCCGCACCTTCCATGCCTGGCGCACCGAGCTCGGCTGGGCACGCGACTCGCGCAACGACTACTTCATGCCGACCCGCGGTACCTACCAGCGCATCGGCCTGGAGACCACGCTGCCGGGTTCGACCGTCGAGTACTACAAGCTGAACTACCAGATCTCCAAGTACTGGCCGATCATGCCGTCGCTGGTGATCAACACGCGTGCGGAAATCGGCTACGGCGACAGCTATGGCAAGGACACCTCGCGTGATCTCTGCTACACCGCGCCGACCGAGGCCAACCCGAACCCGACCCAGACGGTCAACTGCAACCCGGGCTCACCGGATTACAGGAAGACGGTCACCGCCAGCGGCCTGCCGTTCTACGAGAACTTCTACGCCGGCGGTACCAACTCGGTGCGCGGCTTCGAGGACAACACGCTGGGCCCGCGCGAAGTCACTGCCGGCTATCCGGAGGGCCAGCCGCTGGGCGGCTCGGTGAAGACGGTCGGCTCGGTGGAAGCCTACTTCCCGCGCCTGTTCGACAGCCCCTCGGCGCGCGTGTCGGCCTTCGTCGACTTCGGCAACGTCTACAACGGCACGAAGAACTTCAAGGCCAACGAGCTGCGCGTGTCCACCGGTGTGGCCCTGCTGTGGCGCGCCCCGGTCGGTCCGATCTCGATCAGCTATGCGTTCCCGCTGAAGAAGGAAGACGACGACAAGATCGAGCGTCTGCAATTCACCTTCGGTGGGCAGTTCTAAGAACTGACCACCGAAGGTGCGCCGCGGCTTGCTGCGCAAGCAGCGGGTCCCGACCTACCCCCTATCCCCCGCGCCGCTGGCGCGCCCCCCTTAACAGAAGGGGGGCTCTCCACCAGACGGGGTACGAAGCGCCGGGCTCTGCCCGGCGTTTTCGTTGATGCAGATGACACTGCATTGCACGGGCCCTTGGCCGCGCTCGCGGGAGACTGTCCTGAGGCGGCGGGTGGCCCTGGACAGGACCGTTGGCGCCATGGATGGCGCCATCGAGCACCATGGAGGGGCTTCTGCGTGTCCTGGCCGGGGCCACCCGCCGTCTCCCGCCCATACCAGGCAGGCGCCACGCTCTGCCCCCCGCATGACCGCAATGGCGTCACACGTTAAACTCCCGCCGTGAATACTCCCTCCTACACCGCCCAGCAACTCGCCGAGCAGTTCGGCCTGCAGGTCCATGGCGACCCCGCCACCGCCATCCATGGCGTGGCCACCCTCGCCCATGCCGGCCCTGGCCAGCTGACCTTCCTCGCCAATCCGCGCTACCGCACCCAGCTGGCCGACAGCCAGGCCTCCCTGGTGGTGCTGCGTGCCGACGATGCCGAGGCGGCTCCCGGCGCCGCGCTCGTGGCCAAGGACCCGTACACCACCTTCGCCAAGATCGCCGCACTGTTCGACATCGCGCCGGCACGTCCACCGGGCATCCATCCCAGCGCCGTCATCGATCCCACTGCCCAGGTTGCAGCAAGCGCCCATATCGGTCCGTTCGTGTCCATCGGCGCCCGCAGCGTGGTCGGCGAGAACTGCATCATCGGCACCGGCAGCGTGATCGGCGAGGATTGCAGCCTGGACAACGGCTGCGAACTGATTGCCCGGGTCACCTTGGTCACCCGCGTCCGGCTGGGCAAGCGTGTGCGCGTCCACCCCGGTGCCGTACTCGGCGCCGATGGCTTCGGCCTGGCGATGGATGCGGGCAGGTGGATCAAGGTGCCGCAGCTTGGCGGCGTGCGCATCGGCGACGACTGCGAAATCGGCGCCAACACCTGTGTGGACCGCGGCGCGCTGGAAGACACCGTGCTGGACGAAGACGTGCGCCTGGACAATCTGGTGCAGATCGCACACAACGTGCAGATCGGCGCGCACTCGGCCATCGCGGGCTGCACCGGCATCGCCGGCAGCGCCAAGATCGGACGTTACTGCCTGCTCGGCGGCCACGTCGGCGTGGTCGGCCACCTGGAGATCTGCGACAAGGTCGTGATCACCGGCAAATCGGTGGTGCGCAACTCCATCCATGAGCCGGGCGAGTATTCGTCCGGCACCCCGTTGACCGACAACCGCACGTGGCGCAAGAACGCCGCGCGCTTCAAGCAGCTCGATACGCTGGCCCGGCGCATCCTGGCTGTGAGCAAGGAGAAAGAATGAACGACACGCTGCAGCTTCCGATCGATGTCCTCCAGATCCAGGAGCTGATCCCGCACCGCTACCCGTTCCTGCTGGTGGACAAGGTCCTCGAGCTGGATGTGGACGCCAAGCGCATCCTTGCCCAGAAGAACGTGAGCATCAACGAGCCGTTCTTCCAGGGCCATTTCCCGGGCCGCCCGATCATGCCCGGCGTGCTGATCATCGAAGCACTGGCGCAGGCCGGCGGTGTGATGACCCAGCTCTCGCTCGGCCGCGATGCGCAGTCCAAGCTGTTCTACATGGTCAAGGTGGAGAACGCCCGCTTCAACAAGCAGGTGGTGCCGGGCGATGTGCTGCTGCTGGACGTGCAGATGAAGCGGCTGATCCGCAACATGGGCTGGTACTACGGCGAAGCCAAGGTCAACGGCGAAGTGGTGGCCTCTGCCGAGGTCATGTGCGCCGGTGCCAAGGGCTGAGCCATAACGGAGCCAGGAATGACTGACAACGCCCCACGGATCCACCCCACCGCCGTCATCGACCCGTCCGCCCGGCTGGCCGATGACGTGCAGGTCGGTGCCTTCACCCTGATCGGTGCCGATGTGGACATCGGCGCAGGCACGGTCGTCGGCCCGCACTGCAGCATTCTCGGACCGACCCGGATCGGCCGCGACAATCGCTTCATCGGCCACGCAGCCATCGGCGGCGAGCCGCAGGACAAGAAATTCGCCGGTGAACGCACCGAACTGGTGATCGGCGACCGCAACGTGTTCCGCGAGTTCGTCACCGTCAACCGCGGTACCGGCGGCGGCGGCGGCATCACCACGATCGGTGACGACAACTGGATGCTGGCCTATACGCATGTTGCGCACGACTGCCACGTCGGCAACGCCTGCGTGTTCTCCAACAACACCACGCTGGCCGGCCACGTCACTGTCGGCGACTACGTGATCATCAGCGGCTTCGCCGGTGCCCACCAGTTCTGCCGCATCGGTGCCCACGCCTTCCTCGGCATGGGTGCGCTGACCAACGGCGATGTTCCGCCGTTCACCATGGTGGGCTCCGATTCGCTGGGCCGCCCGCGCGGCATCAACAGTGAAGGCCTGAAGCGCCGTGGTTTCGATGCCGAACGCATCTCCGCCATCAAGCGTGCCTACCGGACCCTGTACGTGGCCGGCCTGCCGCTGGCCGAAGCCAAGCAGCAGCTGGTGGAACAGGCGCGCGACAGCGAGGACGTCAAGTCCATGCTGGAGTTCATCGAGCACGCAGAGAGGCCCCTGCTGCGATGAGCAGCACGTCCGGCCAGGCGCCGGCCGGCGCCGCTGTCATTCCGCTGGCCTCCCTGGCCGGCAGCGTGCCTGCACAGCGGGTGCTCAGCGAGCGGCCGTTGCGGATCGCACTGGTGGCCGGTGAGGCCTCCGGCGACCTGCTCGGGGCCGGCCTGGTGCGCGAGTTGAAGGCCCGCTTCCCGAACGCCGAATTCGCCGGCATCGGCGGCGATGCCATGCGCAATGCCGGCTGCCAGACCTGGCACGACGCCAGCGAACTGGCGGTGATGGGACTGACCGAAGTCCTGCGCCACCTGCCGCGCCTGCTGAAGCTGCGCTCGGCCTTCCGCCAGCGTGCGCTCGAGTGGCAGCCGGACGTGTTCATCGGCATCGATGCACCCGACTTCAACCTGGGCATCGAGCGCTGGCTGAAGCAGCGTGGCGTGCGCACCGTGCATTACGTCAGCCCTTCGGTCTGGGCCTGGCGCGAGAAGCGCGCCGAGAAGATCGGCAACAGTGCCGACCTGGTGCTGTGCCTGTTCCCGATGGAACCCCCCATCTACGCCCGGCACGGAATCGACGCGCGCTTCGTCGGTCATCCGATGGCCGATGACATTCCGCTGCAGGGCAACCGCGACGAAGCCCGTGCCGCGCTGGGCCTGCCGGCCACGGCCAAGGTGCTGGCGGTGCTGCCGGGCAGCCGCCTGGGCGAGATCTCGCGCCTGGGCGAACCGTTCTTCGAGGCCGCGTGGCAGGTTTCCGAGCGGATTCCGGGGCTGCACGTCGTGGTGCCTGCCGCCAATGCCGCCTGCCGTCGCCTGATCGAGGAACAGCTGTCGCGTTCGGCGCTGCCGGTCGCGTACTCGCATGTGCTTGATGGCCAGGCCCGCGACGCGATGATCGCCGCCGACGTGGTGGTGCTCGCCTCCGGCACCGCGACCCTGGAAGCCATGCTGGTGAAGCGGCCGATGGTGGTCGGCTATCGCGTCAACGAACTGACCTACCGCTTGGTCAAGGCACTGGGCCTGATCAAGGTCGACCGCTTCGCCCTGCCCAACATCCTGGCCGGCCAGGACCTGGCACCGGAGCTGATGCAGCACGACTGCACGCCGGACAAGCTGGCGGCCGCCATCCAGCAGTGGTTCGACCATCCGCAACGGGCCGCCGACCTGCAGGGAACCTATTCCCGTCTGCATGAACGCCTGCGCCGCAATGCCTCGGCGCGCGCCGCCGACGCTGTCGGCGAGCTGCTGGTCCGCGAGCTGGACAAGGCATGAGCCGCCGCCACGCCGCCGCAGCCAGCCTGGCCCTGTTCGACGGTTCACTTCGGGTCGAACCGGACCGCCTGGTCGCCGGTGTCGATGAGGCCGGCCGTGGCCCGCTGGCCGGGCCGGTCGCCGTGGCGGCGGTGGTGTTCGATCCAGGCCGCCCGCGCATCAACGGCCTGGATGACTCCAAGCAGCTCACCGCCGCGCGTCGCGAGCAGCTGTACGACCGCATCATCGACCGCGCCCTGGCCTGGCATGTGGTGCTGGTGGACGTAGCGGCGATCGACCGCCTGAACATCTACCAGGCCACCCTGCAGGGCATGCGCGACGTGGTGGCGGCCGTGGCCCATGTGGCTGGCTTCGCCCGCATCGACGGCAACGTGGTCCCGAAGGGGCTGGTACTGCCGGCGCAGGCGCTGGTCGGCGGCGATGGCATCGACCGCGCGATCATGGCGGCGTCGATCCTGGCCAAGGTGTCGCGCGACCGGTACATGCAGGACCTGCACGTGCAGCATCCGCACTACGGTTTCGACCAGCACAAGGGCTACGGCACTCCGGCCCACCTGGCGGCACTGCGTGAACACGGCCCGTGTGGCGAGCACCGGCGCAGTTTCGCCCCTGTGCGTGAATGCCTGGAGAACCCGGCGACCGCGGCCATCGCCTGAACAACAGCCGCCGGGCATGGCCCGGCGCTACCGGGTGGGTTCACATTGCCGTGGTAGCGCCGGGCCATGCCCGGCGGCATCGTGCGCTCACATCGCCGCGGTAGCGCCGGGCCATGCCTGGCGGCATCGTGCGCCCACATCGCCGCGGTAGCGCCGGGCCA
>FOZF01000002.1:358105-512796 GCA_900113425.1 Stenotrophomonas maltophilia | reverse complement strand
GGTAGCGCCGGGCCATGCCCGGCGGCATCGTGCGCCCACATCGCCGCGGTAGCGCCGGGCCATGCCCGGCGGCATGTTCGCGCAATCGACGCGCCGTCAAGAGCTTGTCGCCTCCCCCTGCCCTCGCTACCCTGACCGGGCATTCCAGCGCTTCCCGACCCCGGCGACGAACTCCCGTCGGCACCCGGGGCCCCCGCGCTCCAACCTGGTCCGGCATGTCCAACTCCCGCTTCGTACATCTCCACGTCCACACCGAGTTCTCGCTGGCGGACTCGACCATCCGTGTGCCGGCCAAGCCGGACCAGGCCGACCCGAAGAAGGCCAAGCAGGCCAACCTGCTGTCACGCTCGGTCGAGCTTGGCCTGCCCGCGCTGGCGGTGACCGACCTCAACAATCTGTTCGCCCTGATCAAGTTCTACAAGGCAGCCGAAGGCGTGGGCATCAAGCCGATCGCCGGCGCCGACGTGATGATCGCCGAGGAGGGCCAGGACCCGTGGCGGATGACCCTGCTGTGCCGCGACCGCGAAGGCTACCTGAGCCTGTCACGGCTGCTGACCCGTGCCTGGATGGAGGGCCATCGTCCGGAAGGCGGCGTCGCCGTGCATCCGGACTGGTTGAAGGCCGGCAACGCCAACCTGTTCGCGCTGGCCGGGCGCGAGAGCCTGGCCGGGCGCCTGGCGCTGGACGGCAAGCACGACCTTGCCGAGCAGCACCTGGCCGACTGGCAGCGGGTGTTCGGTGATGGCCTGCACCTGGAGCTGACCCGCACCGGCCGCGACGGCGAGGAGGCCTTCAACCGTTTCGCGCTGATGGCCGCCGGCCAGCGCGGTCTGCCGGTGGTGGCCAGCAACGATGTGCGCTTCCTTGCACCGTCGGACTTCAGCGCGCATGAGGCACGCGTGTGCATCTCGACCGGCCGCGTGCTGGACGATCCCAAGCGGCCGCGCGAATACAGTGACCAGCAGTACCTGAAGTCGGCCGAGGAGATGTGTGCGCTGTTCGCCGACATCCCCGATGCGATCGACAACACGCTGGCGCTGGCCGAACGCTGCAACATCGAGATGCGGCTGGGCACCTACTTCCTGCCCAACTACCCGGTGCCTGACGACGAGACCCTGGACACCTGGATCCAGAAGATGTCGCGCGACGGCCTGGAGGAACGCCTGCAGAAGAATCCGCTGGCGCCGGGCAAGACCCGCGAGGAGTACTTCGAGCGCCTCGAATTCGAGCTCGATACCATCATCAAGATGGGTTTCCCCGGCTACTTCCTGATCGTGGCCGACTTCATCCAGTGGGGCAAGAACCAGGGCATCCCGATCGGCCCGGGCCGTGGTTCCGGTGCCGGTTCGCTGGTGGCGTGGGCGTTGAAGATCACCGACCTGGATCCGCTGCCCTATAACCTGCTGTTCGAGCGGTTCCTGAATCCGGAACGCGTGTCGATGCCCGACTTCGACATCGATTTCTGCATGGACCGCCGCGATGAAGTGATCGACTACGTCGCGCGCAAATACGGGCGCGAACGCGTCAGCCAGATCATCACCTACGGCACCATGGCTGCCAAGGCCGTGGTGCGCGATTCCGGCCGTGTGCTCGGCTTCCCCTATGGCCTGGTTGATGGCGTCTCCAAGCTGATCCCGAACATCCTCGGCATCCACCTGAAGGATGCGCTCGGCAAGGGCAAGGAAGGCCCGGGCTCGGAGATGGCATCGGCCGAGCTGATCCAGCGTTACGAGACCGAAGACGATGTCCGTGACCTGATCAATCTGGCGCTGCAGCTGGAAGATCTCACCCGCAACGCCGGCAAGCACGCCGGTGGCGTGGTGATCGGTCCCGAGCCGCTGAGCGAGTTCTGCCCGCTGTACGCCGAACACGACGAGAACGGCATCGGCAAGAATCCGGTCACCCAGTTCGACAAGAACGACGTGGAAGAAGTAGGCCTGGTGAAGTTCGACTTCCTCGGCCTGCGCACGCTGACCATCATCGACTGGGCAGTGAAGGCGATCAACAAGCGCCACGAGCGCGCCGGCATCCCGCCGGTGGACATCGCGGCGATCCCGCTCGACGACGCGCCGACCTACAAGGACATCTTCGCCAACGGCAACACCGGTGCGGTCTTCCAGTTCGAATCCTCCGGCATGCGCCGCCTGCTGAAGGACGCACGCCCCGACCGTTTCGAAGACCTGATCGCGCTGGTGTCGCTGTACCGCCCCGGCCCGATGGACCTGATTCCGTCCTTCAACGCGCGCAAGCACGGGCAGGAAGAAATCATCTATCCCGATCCGCGCACCGAAGCCATCCTCAAGGACACCTACGGCATCATGGTGTACCAGGAGCAGGTGATGCAGATGGCGCAGATCGTCGGCGGCTACTCGCTGGGCGGCGCCGACCTGCTGCGTCGTGCGATGGGCAAGAAGGTGCCGGCGGAAATGGCCAAGCACCGCGAGATCTTCCGCGAGGGCGCGGCCAAGGGCGGCGTCGACGGCCCCAAGGCCGACGAGATCTTCGACCTGATGGAGAAGTTCGCCGGCTACGGCTTCAACAAGTCGCACGCCGCTGCCTACGCGCTGGTCAGTTACCAGACCGCGTGGCTCAAGCGCCACTACCCGGCCGAGTTCATGGCGGCCACGCTGTCTTCGGACATGGACAACACCGACAAGGTGGTCGGCTTCCTCGACGAGGTGCGCAACCTCGGCCTGACCGTGCTGCCGCCGAAGGTGAACCAGTCCGCCTTCATGTTCGAGGCAGCGACGCCGGACACCATCCAGTACGGGCTGGGCGCGATCAAGGGGGTCGGCCAGGGTGCCTGCGAAGCGGTGGTGGACGAGCGGCTGCGGGGCGGGAACTACACCGACCTGCTCGATTTCTGTACCCGCGTCGGCTCGGCCAAGCTCAACCGGCGCACGCTGGAAGCGATGATCAACTGCGGCGCACTGGATGAGCTGGGCCGCAACCGCGCCTCGCTGATGCTGCAGCTGCCGGAAGTGATCAAGGCCACCGAGCAGATGGCACGCGAGCGCGCCTCCGGGCAGAACTCGCTGTTCGGTGGGCCGGACCCGAGCGCGACGACGATCCAGCTGGACCTGCCGGAGGCCGAAGAGTGGCCCCTGCTGCAGCGCCTGAACGGCGAGCGCGACACGCTGGGCTTCTACCTCAGCGGGCATCCATTCGATCCGTGGCGCGACGACGTGCGCGATCTGGTCGGCAACGATCTGGGCGCGGTGGAAAAGATCTGGAGCGCCAACAGCGGCGGTGGTGGCGGCGGTGAGAAGCGCTGGCGTCCGGAAGTGCAGACCGTGCTGGCCGGCCAGGTGGTCGGCGTGCGCCGCAAGGGCGAGAGCCAGATCTTCATCCAGCTCGAGGACGGGCGTGGACGCGTCGAGTGCAGCGCGTTCTCCGACACCTTGGCCGAGTTCGGCCACCTGATGACCAAGGACCGCATCCTGGTGGTCAAGGGCGGCCTGCGCGAAGACGAGTTCAACGGTGGCTACGCCCTGCGCATCCGCCAGTGCTGGGATTTCGATGAGGTCTGCGCCAACTACGCTACGCGCCTGTCGCTGCGGCTGGACCTGCGCCAGCAGCGGCCGGTGTGGGAGCGTATCGATGCCCTGCTCGACCGCCATCGCCCGGGCCGCACCCCCCTGCGCCTGGACCTGCTGCTGAAGGGTCCGCACGGCGGTATCGCCGGCATGCTCGACGTCTCCGGGCAGAGTGCCGTGCGCATCGACTCGAAGCTGATGGAAGCGCTGCGCGCCGACCCGGCCGTGCGCACCCTGAAGGTGCGCTACAGCCCGCCCTGGGCCAGCTGATCCCGGCCCGCCGGGTCCCGCGTCCAACCGGCCCGGCCACCGGCCGGCGCCACTGCTCCGTACGCTCCAGACAGGGGCGTACGGGGAATTTCACCGGGTTCGGCTACACTTTCCTCCTTCTTTACACGACGGCTTCCGATGAATCCGAACTACCTCGACTTCGAGCAACCCATCGCCGACCTGGAAGCGAAGATCCAGGAGCTGCGCAACGCCAGTGCCGGTCCGGCGGTCAATGTCGAGGCCGAAGTGCACGCGCTGCAGGACAAGCTGCGCATGCGTACCGCACAGATCTTCCGCAACCTGACCTCCTGGCAGGTGCTGCAGCTGGCCCGCCACCCGTCGCGGCCCTATACCGCCGATTACATCCGCATCATCTTCGATGAGTTCCAGGAACTGGCCGGTGATCGCGCCTTTGCCGACGACAAGGCCATCATGGGCGGCCTGGCCCGCATCAATGGCCGCGCGGTGATGGTCATCGGCCACCAGAAGGGCCGCGACACCAAGGAGAAGATCAAGCGCAACTTCGGCATGCCCAAGCCCGAGGGCTACCGCAAGGCGCTGCGCCTGATGAAGATGGCCGAGCGCTTCGGCCTGCCGGTGCTGACCCTGATCGACACCGCCGGCGCCTGGCCGGGCATCGACGCCGAATCGCGCGGCCAGTCCGAAGCGATCGCGCGCAACCTGATGGAAATGGCCGAACTGAAGGTACCGGTGATCTGCACCGTGATCGGCGAAGGCGGCTCGGGCGGCGCGCTGGCACTGGGCGTGGGCGACCGCACCGTGATGCTGGAGTACGCGGTGTATTCGACCATTACCCCGGAAGGCTGCGCCTCGATCCTGTGGAAGGACGCCGGCAAGGCCAAGGACGCGGCCGAACAGCTGGGCCTGACCGCTCCGCGCCTGAAGAGCCTGGGCCTGGTCGACAAGGTCGTGCGCGAGCCGACCGGCGGCGCCCACCGCAACCCGACGCAGATGGGCCGGCGCCTGAAGGCGGTGCTGCTGAACGAGCTGGACGCGCTGGACAAGCTGTCCACCGCGGAACTGCTCGAGCAGCGCTACAAGCGCCTGCGCAGCTACGGCACCTACGAGGCCGCGTAATCGCGGCTTCCGCTGCACGGAACGCCTGAAGCCGGGCAATGCCCGGCTTCAGAAGTGCCACCTCCGTGTGGCGATACGTTCCTGTTCCTGCGCGTACGGACCCGCCGTACGCCGATCTGCTTACCAGCTGTAGGACATGCCGAGCTTGGCAGTGGCTTCGCGATAGCCGGAATCACCGCGGCTCAGGGTCAGACCACCCCACCCCGTCCAGCCCTTGCCGAACGCGACCCGCGCGCCTGCACCCAGCGCGTAGCGGTTGCGCGGCGCGTCGCTGTCCATGGCCACGTCATCGAACGCCATGCCACCCGTGCGGGCGTCGCGATACCAGTTGGCGGTCAGGTACGGGGTCACCACGGCGCCATGCGTGCTGGTCGATTCCGCTTCCAGGCGCAGGCCGAGGCGGCCGGACAGGCCGCTTTCGCCCAGGCCACGCACCACGGTGCCGTTCTGCTCGGTATGTCGATCCGTGCTGACGTTGGTGTAGACCAGCTGCAGCTCCGGCTGCAGGCTGACCCTGCTGTCGCCCAGCGTGCCGAGGCCGATGCGGTAACCCGCCTCCAGCGAACCCTGCCACAGGTCGCTGTCGTAACGCTCGGCAGCCAGGCCATCGCCTTCCACCCGGTTGTTGAAGCGGCCGTGCTGCACCCAGCTGTCCACATAGGCGCGGTCATTGTTCCAGCTGCCGTACACGCCTGCAGCCACGCCGGCGACCTTGCCTCGTGCCGCAAAGCCGGTCAGCGCCGAGGTGCTGGTGCTGTCGGCACGCCCGCTGCCGAGCATCACGCCCAGGCGGCCACGCCCTTCGTCGAACAGCCCCACGTCTGCGCCCACCTGCACCACGTGGCGCTGCGTGCGAAGGTCCAGCTGCTCCTGCATCGCACCCAGGCGCGCCTGCTGGCTGTCCACGCGCGCCCAGCCGTGCACGCCCTCTGCAACGGCTGCGTTGCCGTCGCGATCGCTCCGCTGCAGCCGGAAGAACTGCCCCGCGGCGTACTGGTTGACCAGGTAAGCGCCGGTCTCCGGGCGCAGCACCGGCACCGGCGGCGTGATCGGATCGGACGGATCCGACGGATCGGTGGGGTCGGTGGGGTCGCATCCCGGCAGCGACGGGTCCAGATCGCAGGGATCCGGCGGCGTCACCGGCAGTTCCGAACGCAGGTACCAGTTGCCGTCGGCATCATCCTTGAACAGGAAGTACTCGTACTGGCCACCCACCGCACGGCCGACCAGATCGAACTGCGCGTCGGACGCGCCGTTGATCTCGATCAGCTCGATGCCCTTGTCGGTCTGCGCGCCCTGGCCGCCGGCGTTGAGCACGCGCACATTGGCCTGCCCGGTGGCATCACCGGCAATCACCAGGCGGTCCGTCTTCGAGTCGTCCTCGCCAAGCACGGTGTTGAACACCAGCGTGCCACCGTTGCCGACGAATTCGTCCAGGGACAGCGTGTTGAAGCGGCCGGCGCCGTCGCCCAGCTTGACCATGCTGCCCGCATCCAGCTGCAGACGGCCGACACTGCTGTCGCCGGTCAGCTGCCAGGTGCTCTGGTTGCCCACCGCCACCGAGCTAGCACCGGTGATGCGGCCGATCAGCGTGGCGCGGTTGCGCAGCGAGACATCCAGCTGGCCGCTGTAGGACTCGCGATCGGCAATGATGTCGCCGGTCAGCGCCGCGTTCTCCACGTTGAATCGGACCGTGGCGTTGCCGATCTGCCCTTCCTCGGCATGACTGACCAGCAGCAGCGTGCCGTTCCCGGCAATCAGGCGCGCACCATTGCGGATGTTGATCTCCGCTGATTCGCCGTCGACATCGGCATCGGGATTGACCCAGATCGCCGAGCCATTCAGGGACTCCAGGGTGGAATTGTCGACGTTCAACACCAGGCTGTCCGCGCCGGGATAATCGAAGTACATGACCGCGGCCGCGCGGCTGGCCCGGACCGTCGAGCCGTTGAGGATATCCGCACGGCCGGCACCCATGAGCAGGCCGACATTGTGGGACCACTGCGCACTTTCGCGGTACGCGACGTCCAGGTGGGAGTTGTCCATCAGCAGGTATACGTCGCCCTGGCCACCGCGGAAGTCCGGGTACAGGGAGATGGCACCACCAACAGAGTTGATCTGCGTGTTGTAGAACCTGGCGGACGAATCGACCGCGATGTTGAACTGGCTCATGCCCAGATCGATGCGGCTGTCGTGGGCGATCAGGCTGGAACCCGATTGCACGAGCATGTTCTCATCCTTGTTGCGGACCAGCACGTCCGCACGCGTGAGCACGACGTTGGAGCCATAGGACGCATCGATGCCGTAGGTGGACGCGTCGGTCACCGTCAGGTTGGAGCCATTGGTCACATGCCATGCCTCGGTCGGATCCCCCTGCACGACGTCGTGGTCCTCGTCGTCGAGGTTGCCGGCCAACGCGTGCTGCGCCAACGGCAGGGCCAGCGCCAACAGCAGGCACTGCGAGAGTGGACGCAGTGCAAGAGAACGCCCGCCTGCGGCGGAACGATGGGGGTGTTTCATGACGGATCTCCAGAAGGGGGCAGGTAAGCGGCACAGCGTGCGTGCAGTACCTCGCAATCCAGCCTGTGCCCACGTGGAGCGATGGCGGGACTGCTGCAGGCAGCCGCTGTGTCGAAGGCGCGCAGTATCTGGAGACGCACGGGCGGGGCCCATGCAATTTGTTGCAAGGAACGCCGCGCCGCGTATCAGGTTGCGGGGTGGTTCATCTGGGGGGGCGCGATGTGCGCCGGCTCAGAAGGGTTTGGCCAGCACCAGCCAGACGATCGGAATGAAGGCCAGCAGCGGGATCTCGTTGATCCAGCGCAGCGCGCGCGAGGACGGCAGAGGCCGGCCCTTGGCGACGCCCTTGAGCAGACGGCCGGTCCAGCCGAAGTAGACCAGCAGCAGCACCACCAGGCCGAGCTTGGCATGCAGCCAGCCGGCACCGCCCGGCGCGACCATCGTCGGGAAGTCCGGAATGACCCGGTAGCCCAGCCACAGCACCAGTCCCAGGATGAAGGCCAGGCCGAACATCGAGTGGCCGAAACGGTACAGACGCAGGCCCATCAGCTGCAGGCGCTCCACCACCGCCGGTTGTCCTGCCGTCTCGGCCAGGTTCACCAGGATGCGCGGCAGATAGAACACCGTCGCCATCCACGCCACCACGAACACGATGTGGAAGGTCTTGACCCAGTAGTAGCTCTGCATGCGCTCGCTCCAGCGGCTGGCGTAGGTGGCGGCCATTCTCGCATGGCGTGCCGGCGTACCGGCTGCGGTCGGCGCGACCGATCGACGCACCGCGAGCGGCAACCCCGTACGATAGGCGCCGTTTTCAACGAAATCTCCTTCTGCGTGGACAAGACCTACGACGCCGCCTACTTCCAGCGCTGGTACCGCCGGGCCGACATCGGCGGCAGCGCCCGCCTCGCCCGCAAGGTGGCATTGGCGGTGGCCAGTGCCGAGTACTACCTGGAGCGGCCGATCCGCAGCGTGCTGGACATCGGCTGCGGCGAGGGAGCCTGGCGCGCGCCGCTGCGGAAGCTGCGTCCGAAGGTCGAGTATCTGGGCTTCGACAGCAGCGAGTACGCTGTGCGTCGCTATGGCCGGACCCGCAACCTGCATCTGGCCCGCTTCGGCGACTTTGCCTGGCTGCGGCCCTGCGCGCCGGTGGACCTGCTGGTCTGCTCGGACGTGATGCACTATGTGCCCGACCGCGAGCTGCGTGCCGGCCTGGCAGGCGTGGCCGAGCTGACCGGCGGCGTCGCCTTCCTGGAGACCTTCGCCGCCGAGGACGCGTTCGAAGGCGACCACGACGGTTTCCAGGCCCGTCCGGCGCGCTGGTACCGGCGTGAACTGGCCCGGCAGGGCCTGCAGGCCGTCGGCTCGCACCTGTGGCTGGGCCCCGGTCTGGCCGGCGAAGCCTCGGCACTGGAACGCGCCGCCCGCTGAATCCGGACCCGGGTGTCCGCTTAACGTGTGGGACACCGGGATGCGCTATGCTGCGCGGCAACATATGACCATACATATTCGGTCGTCATGCTCTATCAACTGCACGAACTGACCCGCAACCTGCTCGCCCCCTGGGTGCACCAGGCCCAGGCCAACGCCAAGTTCTTCGCCAATCCCGGCCACTGGTGGTCGCAGATGCCCGGTGCCGAACGCCTGGCGGCGGTCAACGAACTGTTCCATCGCATCGGCAAGGATTACGAGAAGCCCGAGTGGGGCATCAACGAAATCGAGGTCGAAGGCGAACGCGTGCCGATCGTCGTGCACGAAGAAGTGAGCAAGCCGTTCTGCAAGCTGCTGCGCTTCAAGCGTCACAGCAATGAAGCCGACCAGCTGCACACCATGCTCAACCAGCCCTTCGTGCTGGTGGTGGCGCCGCTGTCCGGCCATCACGCCACGCTGCTGCGCGATACCGTTCGCACGCTGCTGCGCGACCATCGTGTCTACGTTACCGACTGGGTCGATGCACGCATGGTTGCGGCCAGCGAAGGTGATTTCGGCCTGGACGACTACATCGCCTACATCCAGGAGTTCATCCGCCACCTTGGCGTCGAGCGCCTGCATGTGGTCAGCGTGTGCCAGCCGACCGTACCGGTGCTTGCTGCGGTGTCACTGATGGCCAGCCGTGGCGAGCCCACCCCGCGCACGCTGGTGATGATGGGCGGTCCGATCGACGCACGCTGCAGCCCCACCGCGGTGAACAATCTGGCGACCCAGAACCCGCTGTCCTGGTTCGAGAACAACGTCATCCACAGCGTGCCGGCCGGCTACCCCGGTGCAGGCCGTCGCGTGTACCCGGGCTTCCTGCAGCACGCCGGCTTCCTGTCGATGAATCCCAGCCGCCATTTCAGCTCGCACTGGGACTTCTACGCCGACCTGGTCAAGGGCGATCTGGAAGACGCCGACGCGCACCGCCGCTTCTATGATGAGTACAACGCGGTGCTGGACATGCCCGCCAGGTACTACCTGGACACCATCCGCGTGGTCTTCCAGGACTTCCTGCTGCCGCGCGGAGAGTGGGTGGTCAACGGCGAAAAGGTCGACCCTTCTGCGATCCGCGATACCGCGCTGCTGAGCATCGAAGGCGAACTGGACGATATCGCGGGCCTCGGCCAGACCGAAGCCGCGCAGGCGCTGTGTACGGGCATCCCGGCCGAGCGCCGCGAGCATTTCATCGTCGAAGGCGCCGGCCATTACGGCATCTTCAGCGGCCGCCGCTGGCGCGAGGTGGTGTACCCGAAGGTGCGCGACTTCTTCGCCGCGCACGCAGAAGCGCCAGCCGCAAAAGCGAAGAAGAAGAGCAACGTCACCCCGCTGCGCCGCAAGGCGGGCTGACCCCTGCCGGGGGTCGGGTCCCTTTCCACGGAAAGGGCTCTGACCCCGGTACCCCGCTCAAACGGGGGGCAGAGCCCTGTTCTGCGAACAGGGATCCGCCCCCCTTGCCCGCCCCCCTTGCCGCTTACAGGCGCACCAGCAGGTTCTTGGCGATCAGGCCATGCAGCTTGCCGATGCCCCGTGCCAGGTGCAGCGTCAGCAGCAGCAGCAGGGCACCCGCCGCTGCGACCACGATTCCGACCAGCGGCGAGGCGGCCATCGGCAGCACGTTCACGCCATCAACGTACACACCCGGAATGTCCCCGCTGAAGATCGCTGCCACCGGCGCCCAGATCAGTCCCAGCGACAGCGACAGCAGCGTCACTGCGATGGTGAAGTAGACGATGCCCAAGGGCAGCATCAGCACGAAGTACAACAGGGTCAGCCAGGTGCGGCCGTCCGTGAACATGTCGCCGATGCGCTGCAGCCAGCTGCGGCTGCGGTCGGTATAGCGCGGCCGCCGCGGCATGCGCTCGCCCAGCAGCGCCTCGACCAGGCGCCCCTCCAGCAGGGCCAGCCCGCGCACCGAACCGAAGAACAGCACGGTCAACGGCACGCCGATGATCAGGATCAGCAGGCCGAGCGACAGCGACAGGCCGGTCACCACCCAGGTGAAGAAGAAGATGCCGGTGGCCAGCGACAGCAGCATGTAGAACAGCGCGCCATAGGTGTGCGGATCGGCCACCACGCCAAAGAAGCGCGACAGCAGCGAGCGCTGCACCGGCACCGGCGGTGCCGCGGCCGGTTCCACACCACTGGCCTCGGCTGCCGCTCGCAGCACCGGCGCGGTGTCGGCGCGCGGCGTGCGCAATGCACGGTTCACGGTGACTTCCGTTTCGCGGTAGATCTCCGCCACTTCATCCGGCGCACCGTAGCTGCCGGCAACATCGGCAATCACCTCGGCCTCGCTGCGGCCGGGCTGGGCGGCCAGCTCGGAACGCAGGTATTCCTCGGCGTCATACAGGGCGTCCTGCACCATCGCCGGATCGGCGCCTTGCAGCGCCTCGCGCAGCTGCGCCAGGTACTGCGGGATGGTGGTCGGCAGAGCACGGCCTGCCAGGCTCGGGTCGTTCATTGCGGTACCCCCTCCAACACGGAATCGACGGAATCACGGGTGGCCTGCCAGGCCTGGCGCCACTGCGCCAGCACTTCGCGGCCACGGTCATTGATGCGGTAGTAGCGCCGGGGCGGCCCGCTGCTGGAGGGCTCGACATGGCTCTCCAGCAGGCCGCCGCCCTCCAGGTTGCGCAGCACCGGGTACAGCGCGCTCTGCTTGCCACTCAGCACGCCCTCGCCCACGCGCTCCAGCTCCTTGGCGATGAGGTACCCGTACAGCGGCTCGCCGGTACGGGCCAGCACCGCCAGCAGGGCCAGCGACACGGTTCCGGCGCTGAGCTCCTTCTGGAATTTCTTCAGGTGGATGTCGTCTTCCGACATGCCCGGCCCTCCACTACGTTGAAGTCCACAGTAGTGCGAAGTTCGGTATAGCGAATGTGTCGTTAGTCATCCTGCCGGTTGGCGTGGCCCTGCGGCTCGCGCAGAATCGAGGGCTCGTTCATGTTCCGGGGTTTCCATGCCGCACCGCCGTCGCCTTGCCCTGACCGCCCTCGCCCTGGCCTGCCTGTTGCCCTCGCTGGCCAGCGCAGCGACGCCCTACCGCAGCCCGCAGCAGATCCTTGACGCCTCGGCCGCCAGCGACTGGCGCACCCCCGACCCGGCCAACCTGCTGTACATGGATCTGCCTGCCGGCCGGGTGATCATCGAACTGGCGCCCCAGTTCGCACCACGTCATGTCGCCAACATCCAGACGTTCGCCCACGAGCACTTCTGGGACGGCACCAGCATCTACCGTTCTCAGGACAACTTCGTCGTGCAGTTCGGCGATGCCGACGCCGATGACCCGGCCAAGGCCAAGCCGTTCGGCAGCGCCGCGCGCAAGCTGCCGGCCGAGTTCGAGCGTGCCAGCGCCGGCCTGAAGGTGAGCGTGCTGCCGGACCGCGATGGCTGGGCGGCGCAGACCGGTTTCGTCGATGGCTTCCCGGTCGGACAGGATCCGCAGGCCGGCAAGGCCTGGCTGGCGCACTGCTACGGCATGCTGGGGGCCGGTCGCAACAACGACGAGGACAGCAGCATCGGTGCCGAACTGTACGTGGTGACCGGGCAGTCGCCACGTCAGCTGGACCGCAACATCACCCTGGTCGGTCGCGTCCTGAAAGGCATGGAACTGCTCAGCGCGATCCCGCGCGGCCCGGCGCCGATGGGCTTCTATGAAGACCCGAAACTGCGCACGCCGATCATTTCGATTCGCCGTGCCAGCGACGTGGCGGCCGCCGAACGCACGCCGATCCAGGTGTTGCGTACCGATTCGAAGACCTTCGCCGATACGGTAGAAGCGCGGCGCAATCGCGTGGATGATTTCTACAAGCGCCCGGCGGGGCATATCGATCTGTGCAATGTTCCGGTGCCGGTGCGGTAGGAGCCTGGCTTACTGCGCGTGACGCGTGCTGGAGGTGCTTCACTGTTCATGGGCGTTACTTTTCTTTGTACGCAAAGAAAAGTAACCAAAAGAAACGTTCCGCCGACCGCGAGCCGATGCGCGTTGCGCATGGGTACCCTGCGCTCCTCGGCCCGCTCAAGGCGGACCCAGATCAAAGTCCACAGCTGCACCCAGTAAACCCACGTCAAGCGTAGATGCTGCTGTTGCTGTTGCTGTTGCTGTTGCTGTTGCTGTTGATCTTGATCTTGATCTTGATCTTCAGTCCGCCTTGAGCGAGCCGAGCATCGCAGGGGAATCAGGGGCGAAGAGGTGCCGATGTCTGAGCGCAGCGAGTTCGGCACCGTCCCCTGATTCACCGAGAAGCGCAGGGCACCGACGTGCGAAGCGCGGCGGCTCGCGACCTGGCGGCGCGTTTCTTTTGGTTACTTTTCTTTTCGCGCGAAAAGAAAAGTGACGCCCATGAACAGTGAAGCACCTTCAGCAAGCGTCACGCGCGAAACCGCTCAGCCCTTCTGACTCACCGCCACGCTACCCAGAATCAACGCACCCGCAATCAGCATCTGCAGCGTCACCGGCTCACCCAGGAACAGCCACGCGAATGCGGCACCGAACAGCGGAATCAGGTAGGTCACCGTCGACGCACGCGACGGGCCGATGCGGCCGATCAGGCGATAGAACATCAGGAACGCCAGCCCGGTGCAGGCCACGCCCAAGGCAATCGCCGCGCCCCACGCCTTGAGCGGAATCGCGGCCTGCGGCCAATGGCTCACCGCCATCGGCAGCATCCACAGCGAGGCGCAGGACAGCGTCGCCGCCGCCGCGGCAGCGGACGGCAGGCCGGCCATGTGCCGCTTCACCAGGTTCACCCCCAGGCCGTACAGCAGCGATGCCGCGGCACCGGCCAGCACGGCCGTGCCGATGCCCAGGCCCGAGACCTTGGCCGTCGCCAGCACCACTACGCCGGCAAAGCCGACCAGCAACGCACCGGCGCGACGCATGCCGATCTTCTCGCCGAAGAACAGGAAGGCGATGAGCGCGGCGAACAGGACCGTCATCGCATTGCAGATCGCACCGATCGCCGCCGGTGCGTGCTCGGCGGCGTAGGCGAACAGTACGAACGGCAACGCCGAGTTGACCAGGCCGATCGGCGCCAGCCACAGCCAGCGCCGCGGCGGGAACTGCGCCCGCGCGCGCCACAGGAACGGCAGCAGTACCAGTGCCCCCAGCAGCAGACGCACCTCGACCAGGGCGAACGGACCGAACGATGGCACCGCCACCCGCATGAACAGGAACGAGCACCCCCAGATGGCGCCCAGCAGGGTCAACTCCAGCGGTGTGCGCCAGTCGCGCTCGGCCACCTGTGGGACCGCATTCATGCCCTGCCTCCGTCCATCATCCACTCCTCGGTTGGTACAACAGGATCAGACGCAGACGCCCGCCGCACAAGCGCGTAGTATCGCTGCCAGCCACAAATATGGTTTGAGGCTTGACATGCAGCTACGCCCTTCCCTGCTCCCTGCCCTGGCCGTTTTCGCGGTCGCTGCGCGCCACCAGAACTTCGCCCAGGCCGCGCAGGAACTGCACCTGACCGCCAGCGCGGTCAGCCACCATGTCCGCCGCCTGGAAGAGGTGCTGGAAACCCGCCTGTTCCTGCGCCATGCCCGCGGCGTGCGGCTGACCGCCGAAGGCCGGCAGCTGGCCGACGCCGCCAGTGCGGCGTTCACCGATGTCGCCGCCGTCGCCCACAATCTGCATCCGGATGCGGACAGTGTGCCGCTGCGCATCACCACCCTGCGCTCGCTGTCGTACTGCTGGCTGCTGCCACGCCTGCCGCGCTTCACCCAGGCGCATCCGCACATCCGGGTGGAACTGCACACCGGCAGCGGCCTGGACCGCTACGACGACAACGGACCGGAGGTCGGCATCCGCTACGGCCTGGGCCAGTGGCCGGGGCTGCACGCGCAGCACCTGATGGACGACAGCCTGTTCCCGGTCGCCTCGCCGGCGCTGCCGGGCGTGGAAGCCCTGCACGATCCGGCGCGCATCGCCGGGCTGCCGCTGCTGACCGACCTCTCGCCGCAGGGCTGGCGCGACTGGTTCCGCCATGCGGGCGTGCGCCCGCCCTCGCCGCTGCCGCCGATGCACACCTTCGCCGACAGCACCGATGCGATGCGGGCCGCGGTGTACGGCATGGGCGCGGTCCTGGCGCGCACCCACATCGCCCAACCCTACCTGCAGCGCTACGAGGTCGTGCGGCTGCCTGGCCCCGCCCTGAAGGCCCGCTATGCCTATTACGTCGTGCATGCCGAAGGCCAACCGCCCAGCCCTGCCGCACGCCTGTTCATCGATTGGCTGCTGGCCCAGGCACAGGACGACCGCACACCGATCCCGGCATTACCCGACAGTCTGCTCGGCCGCGCGCCCACGCCTGGCTGACCAGGCCCTCACCCGGTCTTTGCCCATCGCTGGCTACGCTGCGGACACCTCCACAACGACCTGCATCTGCCATGGCCCTGCTGCGAATGCGCATCACTGGAACCGAAGACGACGCCCGTGCGATCAGCGACCTGCTGCTGGGACTGGAAGGCATCGAACATGTCGAGGAAACCGACGATCTGATGCCGCACATGGACGACGATGACTCCAGTTCGGCAGGACTGTCCGATGACATCGGTCCGGGCATCCACGAGCTGGAAGTGGAAGTGGGCAACGAGAGTACCGCGCAGAAGGTACGTGACGCGGTGCAGGAGCTTGCGCTGGAGCTGGACGTGTTCGTCGAATACGAGACCGACGAAGGCTGAGGATCGCCGGGCGTGGCCCGGCGCTGCTCCATGCACATTCCGGTAGCGCCGGGCCATGCCCGGCGAACCCGCGCGTTACGGCGTGCGACGGCGGCGACGCAACCCGGCCCGCACGCCCCATGCTGCGATCAACGCCAGTACCGCGACCGGCAGCAATGCGGCCGCCGCGCGGATCAGGAAGGCGATACTGGTGCTGAGGATGCTGCCCGACTCGCTCAGCGCATCGCCGATCTCGCTGCGGCCGCGCTCGCCGGAGGTGGTGCCGAAGTGCAGCGTCAGCAGCTGCGTATCGATGCGGCGACGCTGCTGCGCGGCGTCCTTGCTGGCCTGCTCCACCCCCGCCTCGATCTCCGACAGGCGCGTGCTGATCGCCAGCAGATCCTCGATCTTCAGACCGCCACGGTCCTGGTAGGCGAGCAGGCGTGCGTGTTCCTTCTCCAGCCGTGCCTTGGTCAGCGCGGTATCGGCCACCTGCTGTGCAAGGTCCTCGGCACGGGTGGTGCGCGACTGCAGCCTGCCGCCCTCGCCCGCCAAGCCGATCAGGGGCTCCACGCCCTTCGGCGCGATGCGCACCCTGACCTCGCCGCTGGGTGAATCGCCACTGCGCTGGTCGACCTGCAGCACCGCACAGTCACCGAACTTCGCACTCTGGCAGGCCTGCGCGACCTGCTGGATGCGCGGCGCGATCGTTTCCGCGTCCAGCTGTACCTGTACGTCGTGTTCATAGGCCAGGAAGGCGCCTTCGGGCGACGCCACGGCTTCGGCTTCGGCTGCGGCACCACCACCGCCGGCCGCGTGCTCCACCTTCGCGCAGGCCGCCAGGGCCAGCACCAGTGCCGGCACGGTCAGTGCGCCCACCCATCCACGCCGGACCGTCACGCTGAGGCTCCGTCATAGGAGGTCACAGAGAGGCCGGCCAGATCGACCTGCGGCAGGCAACGCACGTTGACCGCCACCATGGCCGCACCGCTGCGCGGATCCAGGGCCTCGCTGTAGGGTGCAGTGCCGCACTCGCGGCAATGGTGGTGGTCGATGTGGTGCCTGTTGAACTGGTAGGTGGCCACATCGGCTGGATCGGTCTGCAGCTGGAATGCCTCGCGCGGCGCAAACCACAGCAGGCTGCCGCGGCGGCGGCACATCGAGCAGTTGCAGTCGATGACGTCGCTGATCGGGGCCTCGGCCTGCACCGTGAATGCGATCCTGCCGCAATGGCAGCTTCCCTGGTATTCCATATCCTTTGCTCCGCTGGCGGGTCCGTATCGGTGCCCATGGTAATCCTATGGCACGGGGACAAAGCAGCCCCGGCGGCCTATGCTCGGGGTTTGACCCCGTACAGGAACGCCGATGCGCCCGCATCTTCTTGCCCTCGCCCTGGTCGCCGCTCTCGCCGGCTGCCAGCAGGCCGACGCCCCGACCCCCGGTTCCACCTCCGCCGCCAGCCAGCAGGCCGGTGACGCGGCAGCCGATGCGGCCTTTGCCGATCTGTCCAAGCGCGCCCTGGACACCTGGATGCAGTTGTCCCCGGTCAGCGCCACCCAGATCGGCGACCACCGCTACGACAGCGAGATCGACGACCTGAGTGCGGCCGGCCAGCAGAAGACCGTCGCCGCCTACAAGGCATTGCTGGGCGAGCTGGACAGCATTGACGTGGCCAAGCTGGGCCGGGAGAACCAGGTCGATGCCGCCATCCTGCGCAACCAGCTGCAGTCGGAAATCTGGAACGCCGAAGTGCTGCAGTCCGGCAAGTGGGATCCGCAGCTGTACAACGGCATCGCCGGCAGTGCGATCTACGGCCTGATGGCACGCGAGTTCGCACCGCTGCCGGAACGGCTGAAGTCGGCCACCGCGCGCATGGAAAAGCTGCCGGCGATCTTCGCCCAGGCCCGCGAGAATCTCGACCCGGCGCGTGTGCCGAAGATCCATGCCGAGACGGTGGCCAAGCAGAACAAGGGCATTCTCAGCATCGTCGATACCTTCATCACCCCACATATCGGCGAGCTGCCGCAGGCCGACCAGCAGCGCCTGCAGGCCGCCATCGATGGCCTGAAGAAGGCCGTGGACGAGCAGCAGGCCTGGCTGGACAAGACCCTCGTGCCGAACGCCAAGGGTGATTTCCGCATCGGTGCGGAGAAGTACGACCAGAAGCTCAAGTTCGCCCTCAGTTCTTCGCTGTCGCGGCAGGAGATCGGTGAGCGCGCGCGTGCCGAGCTCAAGCGCGTGCGCGAAGACATGTACGGCATCGCGCAGACGGTGCTGAAGGACAAGCCGGGCGCGCCGGAGATGCCGGCGCAGCCGACCGACGAGCAGCAGCAGAAGGCCATCGAGGCCGCGCTGGAACTGGCCTACGCCGACAAGCCGGCGCGTGACAAGGTGGTCGACGACGCCAAGGCCGCGCTGGACCAGTCCACTGCGTTCGTGCGCGAGCACGACCTGATGACGCTGCCGGATGCGCCGGTGGACATCATCCTGATGCCGGAATTCCAGCGTGGCGTGGCCGTGGCCTACTGCGATTCTCCGGGCCCGCTGGACAAGAACCTGAAGACCTTCTACGCGGTGTCGCCGATTCCCGACGACTGGAACGACAAGCAGGTCGATTCCTTCCTGCGTGAGTACAACTCGCGCATGATCCACCTGCTGAGCATCCATGAAGGCACGCCGGGCCATTACCTGGAAGGCTGGCATTCGGCCAAGTTCCCCTCCACCCTGCGCGCGGTACTGCGTTCTGGCCTGTTCGCCGAAGGCTGGGCGGTCTACACCGAGCGCATGATGCAGGAGCAGGGCTACCTCGACAACGATCCGCTGTTCCACCTGGTGCAGCTGAAGTTCTACCTGCGCACGATCTCCAACGCCATCCTCGACCAGGGCGTGCACGTGGACAACTGGGATCGCGAGAAGGCGATGCACCTGATGACCCACGACGCGTTCCAGCAGGAGAGCGAAGCGGCCGGCAAGTGGGTGCGCGCGCAGCTGACCTCGGCGCAGCTGCCGACCTACTTCGTTGGCGCGCAGGAGCACTTCGACACCCGCAAGGCGATGCAGGACAAGCTGGGCGACAAATTCAACCTGAAGGCCTACCACGACCAGATGCTCTCCTACGGCGCACCGCCGGTGCGCTTCGCCCGCCAGCTGATGCTGGACGAGCCGATCGAGTAAGCGGCTGCGCTGGATGTGGATGAGGAACGGCCCGGGTAACCGGGCCGTTCTTCTTTCTACTGGTCGGCCGCCACGAAACCGCCGGTCTGCCGTGCCCACAGCCGCGCATACAGGCCACCGGCCGCGATCAGCTCGGCATGGCTGCCGGTTTCCACGATCCGGCCCTGGTCCATGACCACCAGCCGGTCCATGCGCGCGATGGTCGACAACCGATGCGCGATCGCGATCACCGTCTTGCCTCCCATCAGTTCGTCCAGGCTGTCCTGGATCGCTGCTTCCACTTCCGAATCCAGCGCCGACGTCGCCTCGTCCAGTACCAGGATCGGCGCGTCCTTCAGCAGCACGCGGGCAATGGCGATGCGCTGGCGCTGGCCGCCGGACAGCTTCACCCCGCGCTCGCCGACGTGTGCGTCGTAGCCACGGCGTCCCTGCCCGTCCACCAGCGTGTCGATGAACGCTTCGGCACGCGCCTTGGCGACCGCAGCACGCAACTGATCATCGGTGGCATCCGGGCGCCCGTACAGCAGGTTGTCGCGGATCGAGCGGTGCAGCAGCGAGGTGTCCTGGGTCACCACGCCGATCTGCTGGCGCAGGCTCTCCTGTGTGACATGCGCGATGTCCTGGCCGTCGATCAGGATGCGGCCGCTTTCCAGGTCATACAGCCGCAGCAGCACATTGACCAGGGTCGACTTGCCGGCACCGGAGGGCCCGACCAGGCCGATCTTCTCGCCCGGCTTCACCACCAGGTCCAGGCCGGCGATCACGCCGCCCTTCTTGCCGTAGTGGAAATGGACATCCTGGAAGTGCACGCCGCCCTGGGTCACCTGCAGCGGCACGGCATCCTCACGGTCCTGCACGGTCAGCGGCTGGGCGATGGTGGTGATGCCGTCCTGCACCGTACCGATGTCCTCGAAGATGCCGTTGATGGTCCACATGATCCAGCCCGACATGTTGTGGATGCGGATGACCAGGCCCGTCGCCAACGTGATCGCGCCGACGGTGATGTGGCCACCGTTCCACAGCCACAGTGCCAGGCCGCAGGTCCCGGCGATCAGGAAGCCGTTGACGATGGCGATGGCCAGGTCCATGCCGGTCGTCACCCGGGTCTGCGCGCGGTGCTTGACCGCCAGCTCCTGGATCGACTCGGCCACGTAGGCCTGCTCGCGGCCGCCATGGGCGAACAGCTTCAGCGTGGGGATGTTGGTGTAGCCGTCGACGATGCGGCCCATCGCCTTGGAGCGTGCTTCCGAGGCGATCCATGCCCGCTCCTTCGCGCGCGGCACGAAGTAGACCATGATCACCGCATAGGCGATCAGCCACAGCAGCAACGGCATCATCAATCGCCAGTCGGCCTGCGCGAACAGATACAGCGCGGTGCCGGTATAGACCACGATGTACCAGAGCGAGTCGACCATCTGCACGGCCGATTCGCGCAGCGACGTGCCGGTCTGCATCACCCGGTTGGCGACGCTGCCTGCGAAGTCGTTCTGGAAGAAGCTCAGGCTCTGCCGCACCACGTAGTTGTGCATCAACCAGCGCGAACGATTGCTCAGGCCTGGCACGATGGCCTGGTTGACCAGCAGGTTGTGCAGGCCGACCAGCACCGGACGCGCGATCACGGTGATGAACAGCATCCAGCCCAGCTCATTGGCGTGACGCGTGAAAAAGCCGGCACCGGGCTGCTCGGCGACCATGTCGACGATGCGGCCCAGGTAATCGAACATCGCCACTTCCACCAGCGCCAGCAGCAGGCCGGCGATCAGCGTGGCCAGCAGCACCGGCCACACCGGCCGGAGGTAGTGCAGGTAGAACGGCAGCACCCTGCGCGGCGGCATGCGCCCATCCACGGGCGGGAACACCGGAATCAGGGATTCAAACCAACGGAACATCGCATTCCCTCGCCTCTTGCAACCGGCGGAGTATCCCATGCCGGATGTGTACGCCAACCGACGATGCCCGGTGCCGGTAGCACCGGGCCATGCTCGCCGGGCGTGGCCCGGCGCCACCGATCATGCGGCGTCAGTTGACCGGGGTGAACAGCAGATCCTGGAAGTCGAAGCTGAAATCGGTCAGGTCGGAGATCGGCTGCATGCGCACCTCGCGCACCTTGCCATCCGGGTCGAGACTGACGTTCACGAAGGCATCGGCATTAAGCGAACGGTCGTCCCAGCGCACGATGAAGGTGTCGTGCTGCCAGTGCTCCAGCCGGCCGCTCAGCTGCGCGGTCTTCATGAAGCGCAGTCGCAGCCCCTTGCCTTCCGTGCTGATCTGCATGTCGCCATACCAGCGGTCGCGGAAGGTGCCGGTGTAACCGGCCAGCGGCAGCGAGGGAGTGCTGCCCCTGACACGCGCTGCCTGGTGCTTGGCCCAGGCCTCATCGGCCTTGTCCTGGCCCTTGGCCACGGCCTTGGCATAGGCGTCCACCCAGTCGTGCTTCTCCGCACCCAGATAGGCATCGAGCACGCTCAGCGTGATCGCGTTGAACGCGGCGCCCACTTCCTGGTTGGTCAGCACCACGACGCCCAGCTTCTCGCCCGGCACCAGCGTAAGCCGCGAGACCATGCCCGGCCAGCCACCGGTGTGCCAGACCAGCTTCTGCCCGCGGTAATCGCTCAGGCTCCAGCCTTCGCCGTAGCCGGCGAAATTCGGCCGCGCCGGTGCCAGCTCCGGCACGCTCGGCGCCGGAATCGACTGCGGCGTGATCATGCGCCACATCTGCTGCTGGCTCTTCGCGGTGAACAGCGGGCTGCCATCGGCCAGCGTGCCCTCGGCCAGCTGCACCTGCATCCAGCGCGCCATGTCGTGCGCGCTGGAATAGATGCCACCGGCACCGGCATTGTTCGACCACGTCAGTGGTGCGACGGTGCGCAGATCCTTGAAATCGTACTTGGCGTGTCCGACGGCCGGCTTGTCGCCGGGCCGCAGGTGGTCGGCGTTGTAGCGCGTGCCCGCCATGCCCACCTTGTCGAAGATGCGGGTCTGCAGGAACTGCTGGTAGCTCATGCCGGAAACGTGCTCGATCACCTGCTGGGCGACGGCGTACAGGATGTTGTCGTAGGCATAGCTCTCGCGGAATCCCCCTTTCAGCGGCACCTTGCCCAGCCGCTCCACCACTTCGGCATTGCTGTAGGCGGTGGCCGGCCAGAACAGCAGGTCGCCCGCGCCCAGGCTGAGGCCGCTGCGATGCGAGAGCAGGTCACGGATCGTCATCTGCCCGGTCACGAACGGATCGGACATGCGGAACGACGGCAGGTGGTCAATCACCTTGTCGTCCATCTTCAGCTTGCCGTCCTCGGCCAGCAGGTTCAGCGAGGTGGCGGTGAACGCTTTGGTATTGGAGGCGATCGCGAACAGGGTATCGGCCTGCACAGGATCCGGCCTGCCCTGCTCACGCACGCCCCAGCCGCGTTCCAGCACCACCTTGCCGTCCTTGACCACGGCAACGGCGATGCCCGGCACGTCGAACTGCGCACGCACGCGCTCGACGGTCGCATCCAGATCCTGCAGCTGCGGGGGCGTTGCAGCGTTCGCCATGGTCGTGCAGGCCAGCAGCACGGCTCCTCCAATCCAGGTATTCATCCAGAACCATCTCCGAGCAGGGGTGGCGGCCATGTGCAGGCCATCACCGGGGTTTCGCGGGATGGTAACGGTCGCCGGCGCATCGTGCCGTGTGCCATAGGAGGGGTGCCATGGACGAGAACGGCCGATCAAGCAGTGGATCCACCATCATTCCATGCCTGCGCTACCGCGACGCGCTGGCCGCTATCGACTGGCTGCAGCGCGCGTTCGGCTTCCAGGCGCAGGCGGTGTACGCCGACGGCGACGTGGTGTTCCACGCGCAGCTGGTGTTCGGGCACGGCATGATCATGCTCGGTTCGACCAGCAACGACAGCGCGTGGTCGAAGCTGGCGGTGATGCCTGACGAAACAGGGGGCCGCCAGACCCAGAGCGCCTGCGTGATCGTCAGCGACGCCGACACGCACTATGCACGGGCCAAGGCGGCCGGCGCGCGCATCGTGATCGACATTGCCGACCAGGCGTACGGCGGCCGTGGCTATGCCTGTGCCGATCCGGAAGGCCACGTGTGGTGGTTCGGCAGCTACGATCCCTGGCGCGCGGACCACCGCCAGTGACCGCGCCGGCACCCGCCGCCGTCCGCTGCGGCATCGGCGGCTGGGTATTCCCGGAATGGCGCGGCGGCATGTTCTATCCGCCCGGCCTGCCGCAGCGGGAGGAACTGGCACATGCCAGCCGTGCCCTGCGCTGCATCGAGATTAACGGCACCTTCTATCGCACGCCGACTCCGGCCCAGTGTGCGCAGTGGGCGTCGCAGACTCCCGCTGGCTTCCGCTTCTCCCTGAAAGCCCCCCGCTACTTGGTGCAGCGTCGCGACCTGTCCGGCACCGTGGAGGCAGCCGCGCCGTTCCTGCAGGCGGCGATCGCCCTGGGCGACCGTCTCGGGCCGCTGCTGTGGCAGTTCGATCCCCGCCATCCTGCCGATGCCCGGGCACTGGACGCGCTGATGGCCCAGCTGCCGAAGCAGCTCGATGGCGTGGCGCTGCAGCACGCTGTTGAAATCCGCAATCCGCAGGTGCACGGCGCGCCCCTGGTCACTGCCGCGCGCAGGCATGGGGTGGCGCTGGTCATCGAAGACAGCGACGAAGCACCGCTGCACGGCGACGTCACCGCCAGCTTCGTCTATGCGCGCATCAAGCGCAGCCAGGCCCGCCTGCTGCAGGGGCTGCCTGCCGCCACGCAGCAGCGTTGGGCCGAACGCGCCCGGCGCTGGGCCGTCGGCGAGCCGGTCGAGGACCTGCCATGCCATGACGGTTCCGCCCCGTCGATGCCGCGAGAGGTGTACCTGCTCTGCATCGGTGCCGGCAAGGCACGCAATCCGGCCGCGGCGATGGCCCTGCAGCGGCGGGTGGACGACCTGCTCGGGTCTCAGGGGCGGTAAACGCGGCCAGGATCGAGCTGCCGACGCCCAGCGGTCACCGCCTTGCCGCACAATAGGCGGATGAGCACACCCGACACCCGCAAAGCACTTTGGCAGATCCACTTCTGTGTCCTGTTGTGGGGCGTCACGGCCATCCTCGGCAAGCTGATCACCTTGCCGGCGCTGCCGCTGGTGTGGTGGCGCATGCTGCTGGTGACGGCGATGCTGGCGCTGCTGCCACGGGTGTGGCGCGGCCTGCGCACGCTGCCGTTGCGGGTGGTGGCCGGATACGCCGGCATCGGCGCGCTGGTCGCCCTGCACTGGCTGACGTTCTACGGCGCGGTGAAGCTGGCCAATGCCTCCGTCGCAGCGACCTGCATCGCGCTGGCACCGGTGTTCACCTCGATCATCGAACCGTGGGTTGCCAAGCGTCCGTTCCAGCTGCGCGAACTGGCCTTCGGACTGGCGGTTCTGCCGGGCGTGGCGCTGGTGGTGGGCGGCGTGCCGGATGGCATGCGTCTGGGGGTTCTGGTTGGCGCGCTGTCCGCCTTGCTGGTGGCGGTGTTCGGCTCACTCAACAAGCGCATGGTCAGCCACGCCGATCCGTTGACGGTGACTGCGCTTGAACTGGGTGCCGGCACCCTGACCCTGACCCTGCTTGCGCCCCTGATGCCCTACCTGCTGCCGGCCCTGGCCAGCCCGCTCTGGGTGGTGCCGGACCTGCACGACGGCATCCTGCTGCTGGTACTGGCAGGTGTCTGCACGCTGCTGCCGTTCGCCCTCGCCCTGGTCGCGCTGCGCCACCTCAGCGCCTACACCGTGCAGCTGGTGACCAACCTGGAACCGGTGTATGCGGTGCTGCTGGCGGTACTGCTGCTGCGCGAGCAGCACGAAGTCACCCCCTGGTTCTACCTGGGCGTGGCGATCATCGTCGGTGCGGTCTTCCTGCATCCGCTGCTGAACCGCCGCAAGCCGTTGCAGCATCCGGAAATCCTCGGCACCGCGGAGGCCCGCAACATCGCCGATTGAGCCGGCAGTCACCGCCGCGGCCAGTGCCATGCCGGCACGTCCAGCAAGCCCTGCCCGCTCAGCAGGGTGCGGCCGTGTTCCTTGTACAGATGCACGGAATGGCACGCGGGCGCCTGCTCCAGGGCGGCGATCAGGCGGCTGGCATGCGACACCACCCACACCTGGCTGCGTGAACTGGCGGCCACGATCAGCCGCGCCAACGCAGGCAGCAGGTCAGGATGCAGGCTGGTTTCCGGCTCGTTGAGGACCGTCAGCGGCGGCGGCCGCGGCGTGTGCAGGGCGGCGGCCAGCAGCAGGAAACGCAGCGTGCCGTCGGACAGTTCGGCCATCGACAGCGGTCGCAGCAGGCCGGGCTGGTGGAACCGCAGCACCATCCGTCCATCCAGCACCTCGAACCCCACCGAAGCCCCGGGAAACGCATCGTCCACCGTGCGTGCCAACGCAACAGGATCACCGTTTTCCAGGATGGTCACCCACGCTGCGGCCAGATCGCGGCCATCGTGATGCAGCACCGGGGTACGCGTGGCCATCGCCGGCTGCCGTGCCGGGGCATCGGCATCGCTGCGGAAGTGATCGTAGAAGCGCCAGCGCCGGATGTACTCGCGCAGGGCGAAGGTTTCCGGCATGCGCTGCGGATCAGCCACCTGGGTGAACAGGCTGTCGAACAGCGACAACCGGTCGTCCAGCACATCCCAGCCACGTGTATGGCGCTGCCGCACCATCCCGCCCCGGCGATCCACCAGCTGACCGGCACTGCGCAGGAAGGGACCGGCCCAGATTGCTTCGACCTTGATCTGCGGATCCAGGGCGAATGCCGACAGGCTGGGCATCGGGTAACCAAGATCGATGGCGTAGCCATAGTCATCGGTGGCAAAACCCAGTCGGAGGCCTACCGGCTCCTGTCGTGGCCCTCCCTGCAGCGGAATCTCGCCTGCGGCCACCCGCCGGTCGATCCTGTCGGGGCCCGCCCACAGCGCCGAGCCCAGCCCACCCTCGCGTGCCAGCGCGGCCGCCACCCCGCCCTGCGCGGTTTCAGCCAGCAGGCGCAGCGCCCGGTACAGGCTGGACTTGCCGCTGCCGTTGTCGCCGGTGATCACGTTCAACTGCTGCAACGGCAGCACCAGCCCGTGCAGCGAGCGGTAGTTGGCGATGGCCAGGGTCTGCAGCATGGTGGTCATCCTTGGAAACAAGGCAACCATGGTGACCTGGGGCGTTCGCACCCGCTGCGACCCGGCGCCATGCAGCGACGGGGCCGCCGGTTGCGGACGGCCGGCTCAGTCCGCGAACTCCACGCGGTTGCGTCCGCTGCCCTTGGCCCGGTACAGCGCCGCGTCGGCACGGGCCAGGGTCTGGTCGACACTGTCGCCGCTGCGGTGCATCGCCACGCCGATGCTGACCGTGACCGGGAAGCCGAGCGGCAGGTTGCCCACCGCCACGCGCAGGAACTCGCACTGCACGCCTGCCGCGTGAAGATCCGTGTCCGGCATCACCGCCACGAATTCCTCGCCGCCATAGCGCGCCGCCATTCCGCCGCCAGCGAAATGCGCGCGCAGCAGTGACCCCAGTTCGGCCAGCACACGGTCACCGGTCGCATGCCCGTGGAAATCATTGATGTTCTTGAAGTGGTCGATGTCCAGCAATGCCACGCAGACCTGTCGGGGCTGGCCATCGGCATCGGCGAGGGACTCTTCCAGCGCGACCGCCATCGCCCGCCGGTTCGGAAGCCCGGTCAGTACATCGGTACGGCTCTGTTCGGCCAGATCCGCGTTCTGTGCCAGCAGCACATCGTGATACTCGGACAACAGGCGTTCGTAGTCATCGCGTTCCAGCATGTGCTTCTGGATGTCCAGTGCAAAGCGGCGCAGCTCCATCACCAGCATCACCTGCCGTGACAGCGCACTGAGTGCCTCGGCCTTGGCCCGTTCCAGATGCTGCGGGCGCGCATCGAACACGCACAGCGTCCCCAGCGGCAGTCCGTCGGAGCTGATCAGCGGTGCGCCGGCGTAGAAGCGGATGTGCGGATCGCCCACCACCACCGGATTGTCATGGAAGCGCACGTCCTGCAGTGCGTCCTCGACCACCATCACCTCCTGCGGCTGCAGGATCGCATGGCCGCACATCGATTCGCTGCGCAGGTTCTCGGCGGCATCGATGCCCTGGATCGACTTGAACCATTGCCGTTCAACGTCGATCAGGGTGACTGCCGCCATCGACGTGCCGCAGACCGCCTTGGCGATCACCACCAGATCGTCGAACGATCTCTCGCGTTCCGAATCAAGGATGCGGTAGCGGTACAGCGCTTCCAGGCGAAGCGCTTCATTGGCGGGCTTGTCGGGCTTGATCATGCAGCGTCATGTTCCGGCAGGTCTCGGCGGAGTCTATCCGATGCGCGGCCGGGCCGACGTCCAACCGTTGTCGTTTACCAGTCCTGCTGCTGCGGCAGCAGGCCGTGCAGCTCCTGCTCGGTCAGGTTGCGCCACTGGCCCGGCTTCAGCGCGCCGATCTTGATGTTGTCGATGCGGACGCGGCGCAGCTGGGTGACGCGGTAACCGAATTCCGCCGCCATCAGGCGGATCTGCCGGTTCAGGCCCTGCTCCAGGGTGATGCGGAACCCGAATTTGGCGATGCGCGAGGTGCGGCAAGGCAGGGTCATCTGGTTGTGGATGCGCACACCGCGGGCCATGCCGCGCAGGAACTCGTCGGTGACCGGCTTGTTCACCGCCACCAGATACTCCTTCTGGTGACCATTCTCGGCACGCAGGATCTGGTTGACGATGTCGCCATTGCTGGTCATCAGGATCAGTCCTTCCGACTCCTTGTCCAGGCGGCCGATCGGGAAGATGCGCTGCTCGTGGCCGACGAAGTCGACGATGTTGCCCTTCACCGAGCTTTCGGTGGTGCAGGTGACGCCGACCGGCTTGTTCAGCGCGATGTAGACGTGGCGGCGCGCCCCCGGCTTGCGTGCGGTGCGGGCGCGCAGCGGCTGGCCGTCGACCAGCACCTGGTCGCCCTCGCCGACCACGGCACCGGTGCCGGCCGGATGGCCGTTGACGGTGACCCGGCGGGCGGCGATCAGGCGGTCGGCCTCGCGACGGGAGCAGAAGCCGGTATCGGCGATATGTTTGTTGAGTCGGGTGGTCATCACCCTATTATCCGGCATCGCCGCCCTGTCAGGTTCATGCCGGTGCGGGTGGATCCAGTTCTTCGCCGTCGAACACCCGGTTGCGGCCCGCGCGCTTGGCCACGTACATGGCATGGTCGGCCCGGCGCAGCAGCGCGGCCAGGTCGTCCTCGCCCGGCCGCCACTGGGCCAGGCCGATGCTGGCGGTCACCTCCAGCCCCGGCACCTGCAGGGCCTGGCAGGCCTCGGTGATGCGCTGGCGCAGGCGCTCCAGCCGCGCCGCCGCTGCCTCGCGCGGCATGCCCGGCATCAGCAGCAGGAACTCCTCGCCGCCCATCCGCACCACCTGGTCCTGGCTGCGCACGGCGGCCCGCAGCGCACGGGCCACGGCGACCAGCACCTGGTCACCGACCTCATGCCCGTGGCGGTCGTTGATGTCCTTGAACAGATCAATGTCCAGGAAGCCGATCACCATCGGGCCACGCTCACGGTCCACCCGTTCCAGATGATGGCCGAGCTGCCGCAGGCCGGCGCGGCGGTTGGGCAGCCCGGTCAGGCCGTCGGTCTCGGCCAGCTGGCGCATCTCGTCACGCTGCTGGCGCAGGCGCCCCAGCCGCAGGTTCAGGGCGTAGGCCGCCATCATCAGCAGCCAGGTGATCGCCAGCTGCAGCGCCTCCACCCGGTACTCCAGCAGCCATTCCGCAGCGCAGGCGTCGGCGCCGATCAGCACCAGCATCGGCGCCAGCGCCGCCAATCCAGCCAGTGCCCAGCGGTCGCCATGCCACCGCGCCCCTATCCCCATCAGCAGGGAGACGCCGCAGCCGGCCAGGTAGGTCACCTGCAGCCCCTGTGCGACCCATCCGAGCTGATCCCAGCGCAGCCATGGCACCAGCACGGCTACGCCCAGCAGGACCCACAGGACCATCTGCTGGAGCAGGCGCGACTTCGGCCACAACCGGTCGCCACCGTTCAGCCACCACAGGGCCGGCAGCACCAGTGCCTGGCTCGCTGCCGTCAGCGCCAGCAGCCACCAGGCACCACGCGTGCCGACCGGCAGCCACGGCTCCGGATAGCCGCTGAGGCCTCCGAGGATGGCCTGCCACAGCACCAGCACGCCGGTGCCCGCGATGTACACCAGGAAGCTGCGATCACGGGTGGTCAGATAGGCCATCAGTGCCGACAGCGCCAAGGCCAGCGCCACCGCGATGCAGGCCGCGCGGACCAGCAGCCGCGCAGTGTCGTTCTGCTGGACCGGGCTGGGTGCGCCGAGCCGCAGCGTCGGAACCCAACGATCCTTCAGCGGCGTCTGCCACGAGACCAGGAACGGCTCGTGACTGCCGGCCGGCGGCACCGCAACCAGGCCCACGCCGGCACGGAAACGCGAGTCGCGGGTACGCGCATCATGCATGTTGCCGCAGATCTCGCGGTCGCCGTGCCGTACCTGGACTTCGCCCGCGAATACATTGAACACATCCAGGGCCTGGGGTTCGCCCGACCAGCCTGCCGGCGGTGCCGGCACCCATACCTGCTGGCGTGGTCCGGCCAGCATCTGCGCGGTACAGGCGCGATGCGGCGTAGGCTCGCCGGTGGCAATGCCCACCAGCAGGTAGTCGCGACCGGACATGGCCGCACCGGCCTGCGCAGGCCACGGCATTGCCAACCACACCAGCAGCACGACCAGCACCACCCCAGTTCCGTACTGCCACTGCCTGACGACCACGCCACATCCTGTTCTGCTTACGCCCGCGCCCACTGCGCGTCGCCCCTGGCGTGCATTATCGCAGCCGTCCGAGGCATGCAGGTGTAGACAATCGTCGGACTGTCGTTCAGCCTGCGGCTGGCGGGCCCTTCACCGCCTTCAGCCGGACCGGCCGCAGGTCGGTCAGGGTCATCCGCTCCAACGGCTGCGGCCGCTCGATCGCATAGCCCTGCAGACCCTGCACGCCCAGCCGGGTCAGTGCCCCTGCCACTTCGCTGCTCTCCACCCACTCGGCGACGACCTCCATCTGCAGTTCGCGGCCCAGCTCGGTGATCGCACGCACGGTCGCATGACTGACCGGATCGACATCCATGTCGCGCACGAATGCACCGTCGATCTTCAGCATGTCGGCCGGCAGCTGGCGCAGGTAACCGAACGAAGACAGACCCGAGCCGAAATCGTCCAGCGCCAGCCGGCAGCCACGCGCCTTCACCGCATCGATGAATGCCCGCGCCTGGCTCAGATTGCTGATCGCGGCCGTCTCGGTGATCTCGAAGCAGAGCTTGGACGCCAGTACGCGGTTGCGCTCCAGCAGGTCGCAGACGAAGGCCAGGAAGCTGGGTTCGGCGATCGACTGTGCGGAGACGTTGACGTTGCACAGGCCAAGCTGGCGCACATGCGCCGGGCATACCTGCAGGTGCCGGAACAGCAGGCCGAGCACATGCCGGTCCAGTGTCACCGCCATGCCGTAGCGCTCCACGGCCGGCATGAACTGGCCGGGCAGATGCAGCGTACCGTCGCTGTCGCGCATGCGTACCAGCACCTCGTAGTGCAGATAGCCCGGGTCACCCACCCGGGCGATGCGCTGCGCATACAGCAACATGCGGTTTTCGGCCATTGCCCGGCTCACGCCCTGCAGGCGCTCGGCCTCCAGCCGCCGTTCGTCCAGCGCCATGCGGTCCTCGTTGAAACAGTGCACGCGGTTGCGACCGGCCTGCTTGGCTGCGTAACAGGCACTGTCGGCTGCGCTCATCAGCCAGTTGACATCGGGTGCCTCCTGGCTGACCTCGACTACGCCGATGCTGCAGCTCAGTTGCAGGCTCCCTTCGCTGATCGGGAACGTGGCCTGGCCAAGATTGCGGATCACCCGCTGCAGCACGCGCTTGGCCTCATCCTGGCCCGCATGGGCCAGGAACACCGCGAATTCGTCGGCGCCCAACCGGCCAACCCAGTCGCCCTCGCGCACGGCGGCAACCAGATAGTCAGCAAAACCACGCAGCATCTGGTCGCCAGCGGCATGGCCGAAGCTGTCATTGACCAGCTTGAAATGGTCCAGGTTGATGTAGCACAACGCGTGCTTGCCCCCTTCGCCGCGCACCTGCAGCAGTGCACGTTCGAGCAGGCGCTCGATCTCGCGCCGGTTGATCAGGCCCGTCAGCGGATCGTGGCTGGCATGGTGTTCGATCTCGCGGGCCAGCGCATGGTTCTGGCTGACATCCTCGACAATCGCGAACACCGACAGCCCGCCACCGGAGCTGCGCACGCCGGTACCGCTCCAGCGCCCCCATACCAGGCTGCCGTCGCGACGGCGGAAGCGCAGCTCGCTCGGCCGCAGCTGACGCTCCCAGTCGATCCGGCCAACACCGTCGATGACCAGCTCTCCTTCCATCAGCAGGTCACCCAGCGACATCTGCAGCAGCGCGTCGCGGCGATGGTCGAGGATGTCCGCCATCGCCTGGTTGGCTTCCAGCACCCGGCCACCGGCATCAAGCTTCAGCATGCCAACGTTGGCCTGATAGAAGGCCGCGCGGAAGCGGCTTTCATGCTCGGTCAGATCCTTGCCGACCCGTCGCGCCAGGGCGACTGCCATCAGGCTGATCGCCAGCACCGACAGGCCGCCGACGACCAGGGTCGCCATCCGTACCGCCGCAGCCATCCGCAGCAGCGCCTGCGAAAACGCCTGCGCCTGCACCTGCAGCCGCCGGTCGAGATCACGGAGCTGCTGCAGGTACCGGTCGCGCGCGGCGACCGGCAGTGGACCGTCGGCATGACGATGCTGCAGTTCATCGACCAGCCGGTGCACGGCCATCAGGTCGCCGTCGGTCGCCCGCCAGAGGGCGGTCGCTTCACGGAAGGCGCCGAGGTCACGGGCATGACGGAATGAAAAGATCAGCCGCGGCACATCGGCACGCGCGTTACCGCCCTGCAGGAAGCCCTGTCGGGCACGCTCGATATCCGGTCTCGGCTGCTCCAGCGCCAGGCGTCCCTGCAGGTCTCCCATCGGCACGCGCAGGGCCTGGCGGGCGTCTTCCAGATCGCGGGCATCCCCCCGCGCCAGGTAGCGGCTGAGAGCGGCCGTCGCGTCCTGCTGGCCACGCGACCAGTAGCCCTGGCCGGCGATCCACGCCGTCGAAGCCGCCTGCAGTTCCTGGATCAGCGCCGACAGTGCGACCAGCCCGATCGCCATGCCCGTCAGCAGCGCAAACCTCAGCCCCAGCCCACGGGACATCGGTACCCGGCGGCTGTGAATGTCCGTGCCACTCCTACCCATCCCGGATCCCCCCGAATGTGCTGCGGTGACAACCTCCCTTCGAACCGGCCCAGCCTATGACCCTGAATGTGTGGGCGGTGCGAAACCGGGGTCCACAAACGAGCAACGCCAGCCCGGGGGCTGGCGTTGTCGATCACGGCAGGTCTGGCTCAGTAGCTGCGCGGGCCGCGCGGCTTGAAGCCATCACGGCGCGGCGGACGGCCATCGCGGTCGCCGCCCGGACCACCCGGGCCGCCACGACGCGGGCCACCCGGGCCACCCGGACCCCGCTTGTCGAAGCGCGGCTTGAACGGACGCGGTGCCGGATTGATCTCTTCACCGGCAGCCAGCGGACGCATCTGCAGCTGCTGGCCGGACACCCACACCTTCTGCAGGTGGGTCAGCACGTCCTGCGGCATCTGCGCCGGCAGGTCCAGCAGCGAGAAGTCGTCGTGGATGTCGATGCGACCGATGTAACGGCTTTCCAGCCCGGCTTCGTTGGCGATGGCGCCGACGATGTTCGCCGGCTTCACGCCATGCTGGTGACCGACCGAGATGCGGTAGGTCTCCATGCCCTGCTCCGGCGCACCGCGCGGCGGAACCTCACGGCGCGGACGCTGCTCGAAACCACCTTCGGCGTCGTCCCGGCGGGGACCACGCTCGAAGCGCGGGCCACGTTCGTTGCGGTCGAAGCGATCGCCACGCTCCGGACGGTCGCCCCGGTCGAAGCGCTCGCGCGGCGCACGCTCTTCCCGCGGGGCACGCACCGGCGGCTGCAGCAGGAACGGGGTGTCGCCCTGCAGCATCTTCGCCAGCGCGGCAGCAATTTCGATGGCCGGCACGTTCTGCTCGTTCTCGAAGCGCTCCAGCAGCTGGCGGTAGAAGTCCAGGCCGCCGGCGCCGAGCGTTTCGCTGATGCGCGAGGTGAACTTGTTGATGCGGGTATCGTTGACCGCTTCCACGCTCGGCAGCTGCATCTCTTCGATCGGCTGGCGGGTGGCGCGCTCGATCTGGCGCAGCATGCCCTTCTCGCGCGGAGTAGCGAACAGGATCGCCTCGCCGCTGCGGCCGGCACGACCGGTACGGCCGATGCGGTGCACATAGCTTTCGGTGTCGTACGGAATGTCGTAGTTCAGCACGTGGCTGATGCGCTCGACGTCCAGGCCGCGGGCGGCAACGTCGGTGGCCACCAGGATGTCCAGCTTGCCTTCCTTCAGCATGGCGATGGTGCGCTCACGCTGGGCCTGCTGCATGTCGCCATTGATGGCGGCAGCGGCCAGGCCACGGGCCTGCAGCTTGCTGGCCAGTTCTTCGGTACCGGCCTTGGTACGCGCGAAGATGATCATCGCGTCGAACGGCTCGACTTCCAGGATGCGGGTCAGCGCGTCCAGTTTGTGCATGCCGCTCACCCACCAGTAGCGCTGGCGGATGTTGGCCGAGGTGGTGGTCTTGGCCGCGATGGTGACTTCGACCGGGTCCTGCAGGTAGGTCTGCGCGATGCGGCGGATCTGCGGCGGCATGGTGGCCGAGAACAGGGCCACCTGGCGCTGCTCCGGCAGCTTCTTCAGCACGGCTTCGACGTCGTCGATGAAGCCCATGCGCAGCATTTCATCGGCTTCGTCCAGCACCAGGGTCTTCAGCTCGGACAGGTCCAGGGTGCTGCGGTCCAGATGGTCGATCACGCGGCCGGGGGTACCGACCACGATGTGCACGCCGCGGCGCAGGGCCGACAGCTGCTGGCCATACGGCTGGCCGCCATACACCGGCAGCACGCGGAAGCCGGGGATCTTCGACGAATAGGACTGGAACGCTTCGGCGACCTGGATGGCCAGTTCGCGGGTCGGCGCAAGGATCAGCGCCTGGGGCTTGATCTGCTGCAGGTCGATGTTGGACAGTACGGGCAGTGCGAAGGCGGCGGTCTTGCCGGTACCGGTCTGCGCCTGGCCCAGCACGTCGCGGCCTTCCAGCATCGCCGGGATGGTGGCGGCCTGGATCGGCGACGGGGTTTCGTAGCCGATGGCGGTGACCGCCTGCATCACGGGCTCGGACAGGCCGAGCTGCGCGAACTGCAGCGGCGCTTGGGAATCTTGGGACATGGGGAACTCCGAAGGCACTGCCGTCTTCCTGGCAGTGCGATAAAAAAGGTGATGGTCCGCGCTTTGGGCGCCCTTCTTATCGCGTGCCCTGGCGCTGCTCGGTCGGAGGAGATTTCACTCGCTCAGAGCGGAATGATACCGCATTGATCCTGAACGAGGCGTACAGTTTTCCGTTCGCGTGCCGTCAGGCCCCGTGCTGGCGCACAATACGCGCCCTTTTCCCGGCCCGGCCGCTGGCCTGCGCCCCTTCCCAGGAACCCCGCTCCATGCAGATTCTCGAATTCGACCTCGACGGTGACTACGTCGAACTCAAGCAGCTGCTCAAGCTGGCCGACCTGGTGACCAGTGGCGGCGAGGCCAAGATGGTCATCAGCGAGGGCCAGGTACGGGTCGACGGCGAAGTTGAACTGCGCAAGGCCTGCAAGATCCGCGCAGGCCAGGTGGTCGAATTCGCCGACAGCCAGATCCGGGTGCTGGCTGCCGGCTGATCTGACGCTGTTCAGGCCACGCGCTGGGTCAGGTGCGAGGCGATCAGCTGCCTGAACGGCGCCACGCCCTGGGCGACGCGCAGGCCCGCTGCGCGCAGCAGCCGCGCCGGGCGCCGATCATCGGTGTACAGGCTGGCGATCGCATTGGTCGCCTCGTACAGCGGTCGCGCCGCCATCCGATGGCCACGCTGGTAGCTGGCCAGCATGCCGGCCGCGGCGATGTCCGCACCACGGCGCTGCTGGCCGGCGATGCCCCGCGCCAGGCGCTGGGCACTGGCCAGGCCCAGATTGAAGCCATGGGCGGTGACCGGGTGCATGCCCACCGCGGCATCGCCGATCAGCGCCGAGCGCTCGCCTGCGAAATGGTGTGCATAGACCCCCACCAACGGATAGGCCTGCGGCGTGGCGACCGGCTGCATCCTGCCCAGCCGATGCTCGAAAAAGCCACTGACGGCCTCACCGAAGGCCACCTCATCCATCGCCAGCAGATCCTCGATCCGCCGCGGGGGCAGCGTGATCACCGCAGATGCCTGGCCTTCGTTGAGCGGCAGCAGCGCCATCGTACGACCATAGCCGAACCATTCCCACGCGGTGTGGTGATGGTCGCGTTCGATGCGCATGCGGCACACCAGCATCGACTTGCCGAAGTCGCGCATCTGCGCACCGATGCCGAGCATGCGCCGGGTTGCGGAGAAGCGGCTGTCCGCGGCCACCAGCAACCGCGCATGCAGCCTGCTGCCGTCGTCCAGCGCGACTACATGGCCCTGCGCATCGGCCTGCACGCCCTGCACCTTGCGCCCGTCGAACAGTTCCAGGCCGTCCTGGCGCTGCACCGCGTCCCACGCCGCACGGCGGATCAGATGATTGGGCACCAGCCACCCCAGCGGCTGGCCATCGACCTGGCTGCTGGCGAAGGTCAGTGCGAACGGCGAGCCGCCGTTCATCACCTTGGCATCGCGCAGTTCGGAGATCTCGGCCTCCGGCAGGCGTGCCCACAGCCCCAGCTGCTCCAGGCTCTGCCGCGACGCGTGGGTCAGCGCGATCTCGCGGCCGTCGAATGCCGCTTCGGCGAGCGCCTGGCGTGGCTGCGCTTCGACCAGTCCGACCTGCAGCCCGCTGCCGGCCAGCGCGCGTGCGAAGCACAGTCCTGCCGGCCCCGCGCCGACCACCACCACGTCCATCCTGCGCATGCGCGACTCCCGCCGTTGATCCAGTCGCGGCCAGCATAGCGCCGCAAAGCTGACCGGCCTTGATCTGGATCAGGCCCGGCTCACAGCAGTGCGAACACCAGCGCCAGGATCGACAGCAGCGACACCAGCCACACCAGGCTGCGCAGGTAGGGCACGCCTGCGGCGTACAGCGGCAGGTAGACCACGCGGGCCCAGAAGTACGCCTGTGCAGCCAGTGCCGTGGTCTCGCTGCTGCGACCGGCCACCACCACCGCGATCGCGGCGGCGGCGAAGAACGGGAACGTTTCAAGGAAGTTGGACTGGGCCCGTTGCAGCCGCCCTGCCAGCGGGCTGAGTGGCCGGCCCTGTTCGTCGCGTGCCGACGCGTTCCACTTCATGCCCCGCTCGCGGGTCACTACCGTGGAGGTGGCGAAGATGTAGACAAACCCCAGCAGCGTCGACCACGCCAGCATTGTCAATTCGGTGGCCATGCCGTTCTCCTTCAGGGCCCGGGCGCGCGCAGGCTGTAACCGGCCAGGCGCCAGACCTGGTCCTCATCGAAGCGGAACGAGACCAGCTCGCGCACGGGCTGCGCACTGTTGGCGAAGCGGGTCGGGAAGCTGACATTGATGTACAGGCCTTCGGGCACGGCGGCGCCGGCCGCGTACTTCACCCGGGTAATGGACGGTTGGCCGCGACCACTCAAGGCACCCAGACGGGTGCGGTCGGCGGTCAGCTGGCTGATGAAGGCCGGCTTGGTCACCGCGCGCCGCGCTACGGCCGACGCGCCATCCCACAACTCACCCGCGCGATTGGCGTCGACCATCTGCGCGGCCCTCAGTGCGGCCGCCCCCATCTCCGCGTCCTGCTTCTGCACCTGCGCCTGCTGTGCCGGGCTGAGGGCCGGTGCGGGCGGCCGTGCCGCCGTCGCCGTCGCCGGTGGCGCGGCGGCCGGCGCACTCGGCGCCGGGCGCGCCGGCGCTGGCGCCGGCGTGGCAGGCGCGGGCACCTGGGCGAATGCAGCAAGCGGCAACAGGGACAGCAGCAGGAGCGCGCGCTTCATGGACACCACCGGTTCATCGGAAGGAACCGCAGTCTACGCCAGCCGGGTGAGCCGTTTGTCAGCGCAACGGCACGCTGCCCTGGGTTGCTTCGGCATCCGCCTGTGCGGCCTGGGTCTCCGCCTCCACTGCCGGCTGTTCCGCCACCGGAACCTGCGGGGGAGGAGACGGTGGCAGCGTCGCCACGTCGATCTCCGACAGCGGGCTCTCCTCGGGGCAGACCGGATCGGGGAAGCCGAACCGTTGCTTGAGCGACTGGCCGCAGCTGTTGATCGATTCCATGTCCGCACCGTCGCGCTTGCACTGCTGGTCGAAGGCGATCAGGAACGCGTCCTTGCGCTGCACGAAATCGTCGCCACACGCGCGCATCTGCTTGATCCGTTCCAGGTCGTCCTGCACCGCATTGGTGCCATCCAGGCCGAACTGCCGCAGTTCCTCCGGGGTCAGCAGGCGCAGGCTGCGATTGGGCACGGTCATCATCAGATCAGCAACGCCGACCGCCACACCGTTGCGCTGCAGATAATCCTTCACATTGTCGTAGACCTCGTGCAGCTCGCGGTTGAGCTCGGCGCGCGAGGTCGCCTTGGAGCTGATGCGCATCATGCGGTGGATGCCGACCTTGCCGGTCAGCAGGCGATTGTCGCCGGCCGCGAGTACGAACACGCAGGCGCTGTGGCAGATCGATCCTTCGCGCACCCAGATGGTCCAACCCGATTCGCCGATGCTGTCGCCGGCAATGATCGCCGATTCGACCTGGCCACCACTGGAGTCGAGATCGAGGATGCGCTTGTGGATCTCCAGCGCGTCGGCCACCACGGCCAGGCGCCACATCATTTCGGCGAACCCGGGATTGATCTTGCCGTTGTAGCGCACCCGCAGCAGGCCCCGCTCGGCGCACGGCTGCAGCGCCTGGCTGATCTGCTCGCGCTGCAGCCCTTCCAGCTCCACGCCGTCGCCGCCTTCGGCTGCGTAATCGGTGCTGCAGCTGACCCAGGCCCGGCCGTTCTCCAGCCGCGCCTGCGGCCACGGCCGATCCGCGCGGCTGCGCGGCGGGGGCGGCGGCGGTGGGGCGTCGGCGGCATTGATCGACACCATGTTGTCGCCATCGCTGGCCGGTGCCCGTGCCGCCTTGTCAGCCGCGGTCACGTTGCCTGGATTCTCCAACTGGCTGCAGCCCGCAAGGGCCAGGCACAACAGGGGCAACCAGCGGATCAAGGCGGACATCAGGCAACCGGATTTCGCAGGAACAAGGACCACAGTCTACCCGCCCCGGGCGCGCATTCAGCGCCCGGCACTGAACCGGTTCTGACCCCGGATCGCGACCCGCTGCATCCATGTCCGAATCCGGCGAGTATCTACCGCGAGGGCGGCCTAGACTGGCCCCATGAACACCGCCCTCGTCCTCGACACCGCTGCCTGCGACCGTGCCCGCCTCGCCCGTGACGCGCGCTTCGATGGCGTGTTCTTCACCGCCGTGCGCAGCACCGGCATCTACTGCCGGCCGGTCTGCCCGGCGCCGCCGCCGAAGCCGCGCAACATCACCTATTTCCCGAGTGCGGCCGCAGCCTCTGCCGCCGGTTACCGGCCCTGCCTGCGCTGCCGTCCCGAACTGGCGCCGCAGGCACAGCAGGCGCTGGCTGGCCAGGCCGTGCAGCGGGCGCTGGCGTTGATCCACGGCGGCTTCCTGCAGGAGCAGCCGGTTGGCGGTCTGGCCGCGAAGATCGGCCTCAGCGCACGCCAGCTGCAGCGCCTGTTCGTGGAGCACCTGGGCGCCACGCCCGGCCAGATCCACGCCACCCACCGCCTGCTGCTGGCCAAGCAGCTGCTGACCGAAACCACCCTGCCGGTCACCGACGTTGCACTCGCAGCGGGCTATAACAGCCTGCGCCGCTTCAACACTGCCTTCCTGCAGGGCTGCGGGATGGCGCCGACAACGCTGCGCCGCCAGCACATTCCCTTGGCTGCCGACGACGGTGGCCTGGTGCTGCGCCTGGGCTACCGCCCTCCCCTGGATTTTCCGCGCATGCTGGCGTTCCTGCGCAAGCGCAGCCTGCCGGGCATCGAACTGATCGGCGATGACAGCTACCAGCGCGTGCTCGGCACGCCCGAGCGCCCCACCCTGCTGCGGGTGACGGCGGATCCGAAGCGGCCGGAACTGCGCCTGCAGCTGGGTGCGGTCGATCCGCGGCTGATACCGGACATCGTGCGGCGCGTGCGTCGGGTATTCGATCTCGATGCCGACCTGCAGCAGGTGCATGCCGCGCTCGGCGAAGAGCCGCTGCTGGCGCGCGGCATCGCCGAACGCCCTGGCCTGCGCGTGCCGGGCGGCTGGGATGGCTTCGAGGTGGCGGTGCGTGCCGTGCTCGGCCAGCAGGTCAGCGTCGCGGCGGCGACCACCTTCGCGCGCCGGCTGGTCGACGCGCATGGCGCCCACCTGCCGGGCATGCCGACGGAGTTCGACCGCCAGTTCCCCTCTCCCGCCGTACTGGCGGACGCCCCTCTGGAATCGATCGGTCTGCCACGCAGCCGCGCCGCCACCGTGCGCGCACTGGCCGCAGCCTGCGTCAGTGGCCAGCTCGACTTCGGGCCCGGCCAGGCACTGGAGGAATTCGTCGCCCGCTGCGTGGCACTGCCCGGCATCGGCCCGTGGACGGCGCAGTACATCGCCCTGCGCGGCCTGGGCCAGCCCGACGCCTTTCCAGCAGGTGACTTGGTGCTGCAGCAGGTGCTCGGCCATGCCCAGAGGCAGCGCCTGAGCGAACGCGCCACCGAAGCGCGATCCCAGCCCTGGCGCCCCTGGCGCTCGTATGCGGTGCTGCATCTGTGGCATCTGTCCGGCACGTTCGTTGGAGAACCGACATGACGTTGTTGTTCGACCGTTTTGACAGTCCGATCGGCGAGCTCACCATCGCCGGCGACGAACGTGGCCTGGCCCACGTGCTGTTTCCTGAAAACCGCCACCCCGCGCGCGGACGCAGCGACTGGCACAATGCGCCCGGCGCTTTGCCCGAGGCCCGCGAACAGCTGCTGCAGTACCTGCATGGCGAACGCAGCACGTTCGATCTGCTGCTGGCACCGCGCGGCACTCCGTTCCAGCTGCGCGTGTGGCACGCCCTGGCGTTGATTCCGTTCGGCCAGACCTGGAGCTACCTGCAGCTGGCGCAGCACCTGGGCCAGCCCAGCGCGACGCGCGCGGTCGGCGCCGCCAACGGCCGCAATCCCCTGCCGATCATCCTGCCCTGCCATCGCGTGATCGGCAGCAACGGAGCGCTGACCGGTTTCGGCGGCGGACTGGAAACCAAGGCAGCACTGCTGCGGCTGGAACAACGCCAGGTGCCGTTGTTCGCCTGACACGCGCGGTGGCGGAGATTGGGGTCAGATCCCTTTTCCGTGTCTTGGGCGCGTCATTACCTCGCACTATCATGGGCGGATGAATTCCGTACGCCTGACCTGCGCGCTGGCGCTGCTGCTGCCGTTGGCCGCCTGCACCACCGCACCCGCCCCGTCCGCCACCGTCCCCACCCCTGCGGCAACGGCCACACCACCGAAGCTGCTGCTGATCTCCATCGATGGCCTGCGTGCCGACGCGCTGGACCGCGGACTGACGCCGAACCTGCAGCGGATGATCGACGGCGGCGTGCGCGCACGCTGGATGACGCCCTCCTATCCCTCGCTGACCTTCCCCAACCACTACACCATCGTGACCGGTCTGCGCCCTGACCATCACGGCATCATCCACAATGCGATGGACGACGCATCGCTGGGCAGTTTCGCTCTGAGCAACCGCGAGGCGGTCACCCGCAGCGACTGGTGGGGCGGCGAGCCGATCTGGGTCAGCGCGGAGAAGGCCGGCGTGCGTTCCGCGACATGGTCCTGGCCAGGCAGCGAAGCGGAGATCAAGGGCGTGCGCCCCAGCCAGTGGCTGGCGTACAACGACAAGGAACCGTTCGAGCAACGCGTGCAGACAGTACTGGGCTGGCTGGCACGCAGCGATGCCGACGCGCCGCGCCTGGCCACGCTGTACATGGAACACGTCGACAAGGCCGGGCATCACCATGGGCCGCAGTCGCAGCAGTACACGGCAGCCATCGTGCGGGCCGACCAGGTTGTCGGCCAGGTGCTCGACGGGCTGCAGCAGCGTGGCCTGGCAGCAACCACCAATGTGATCGTGGTTTCCGATCACGGCATGGCCGCGGTGGGCGACGGCCAGGTGATCGCCACCGAGTCGATGGTGGACCCGGCCATCGCACGCAACGTCAGCCAGGGCCAGTCGGTCGGCTTCGCGCCGGTCGCGGGACGTGAAGCCGAGGCCGAACGTGCCCTGCTCGGCCGTCATGCCCACTACGAATGCTGGAAGAAGGAGAACCTGCCTGCGCGCTGGCATTACGGCACGCATCCACGCATACCCGCCATCGTCTGCCAGATGGATGAAGGCTGGGACGCGCTGACCCGGGACTGGATCGCCAGGCGCGATCGTCGCGACGGCGGCTCGCACGGCTACGATCCGGCGCTGCCGTCGATGCGTGCGGTGTTCGTGGCGAGCGGCCCGTCGTTTCGGCAGGGGCTGGTGATCGACGGCTTCGACAACGTCGATGTCTATCCGCTGCTGGCGCACCTGCTGCAGGTTCCAGCCGCGCCGAACGACGGCAATGCGGAGACACTGAAAAAGACGCTGCGTTGATCGGACGTTTCCGCCGGGCATGGCCCGGCGCTACCGCGGCAATGGGGGGTCGGACGTTTCCGCCGGGCATGGCCCGGCGCTACCGCGCCAACGGGGTAGCGCCGGGCCATGCCCGGCGAACGCGGCGGCCGGGACGACGCGCATAAAAAAACGCGGCGCCAGGCGCCGCGTTCTTCGTTGACCCATCGGCCGGCCGATCAGGCCTTGGCGACGGACTTCTTCGCCACGGCCTTCTTCGCCGGAGCCTTGGCCACGGTCTTCTTGGCGACCGGGGCGGCGGCGCCTACGGCGACCTTGCTCGCGGTGTGCGAACGGGCGTTGCCGTAGCTGGCGTTGTAGCGCTTGCCCTTGGCGGTCTTGCGGTCACCCTTACCCATGTCTTCAACTCCTCAAATGTGAAATCTGGTTACCCCGTGCTGACACGGGTTCGGCGGGGCCGCCTTGCTGGACGCCCCCGCGCACGATCGGAAAGCCTATCACGGAGCGCCTAGTGCGCGCAGCTGGCGTCGTGTACGTGGCTGTGGTTGAGCCGGAGATTGACAAGATGGGCAACGCCGACCAGCAGACCGCCAATGGTCATCACCACCGCGTGCGGCACGGCGTTGTGATGCAGCGGGTCGTACAGCACGCCGGCCCACAGCGCGACCAGCCCGGGAATCAGGAACGCCAGCGCGCGCAGGGCGCCATGACGGCGGTAGCCCCAGACAAGGCTGAACAGCCCCAGCAGTGTCACGAACACGACCAGCGCCTGTTCAACGCCATCGCTGAGCCAGAACGACAGGCCCAGCGAAGGCGCTGCGGCCAGCAGCACCGGAATCACCGCACAGTGCACTGCGCACAGCATCGATCCGGTGGCACCGAAACGGTCGAGCAGATGGCGCAGGTGGGAGGAGAGGGACATGACTTCCAGCAGGGTCGGCGAATCGTTATGGAATAATATAACATCCCTTCCTGGTCCGCACGATCTCCTCTCCCCCTGTCCCGCGACGGGATACGTGCGCTTCACAATTGATACACAGTAACAAGGACTTATCGATGCCCGCCCCTTCCCTGCGGTTCAAGCCGCACACCCTCGCCCTGGCGCTCACCGCGCTGCTGCCGTCGGCCGCATTCGCCGCAGGCGACGACGATGCGCACCGTGACCGCCACCTGACCGAGCTGTCGTCGGTACAGGTCACCGCCTCGCCGCTGCAGGGCGACGCCGAGTCGCTGGCGCGCCCGGTGGAAGTGCTCGCCGGCGAGCGCCTGGACGAACAGAAGGCGGGCACCCTCGGCGATACGGTGGCCAAGCTGCCGGGCGTGCAGAGCACCTTCTTCGGCCCCGGTGTCGGTCGCCCGATCATCCGCGGCCAGGAAGGCCCGCGGGTGGCCGTGCTGTCCAATGGCATGGGCAACATGGATGCCTCCACCGTCAGCGCCGACCATGCCACCAGCATCGAGCCGTTCCTGGCTGATCAGATCGAAGTGCTGAAGGGCCCGGCGACACTGCTGTTCGGCAGTGGTGCTATCGGCGGCGCGGTCAACGTGGTCGATGGCCGCATTGCCCGCGAGCTGCCCGACCGTCCGCTCAGCGGCCGCGCTGAACTGCGCGGCAACTCGGTCAATGACGAACGCAGCGGCATGTTCCGCCTCGACGGCGTCAGCGGCAATGTCGTGCTGCATGTCGACGGTCTGGTCCGCAATGGCGACGACTACCGCATTCCCGGCTACGCGGTGATCGACAGCCTGGAAGACCACCACGAAGACCATGACCACGACCACGCGGGCGAGGAAGGCGAGGAGCCGCGCCGCGGCCGCCTGGACAACAGCTCCATCCGCACGCGCGCCGGCGGTGTGGGAGCCACCTGGCTGGGCGAAGGCGGCTACTTCGGCGTGTCGGCCAGCACCTATCGCACCAACTATGGCATCCCCAATGGCGCCCACGTCCACGCGGACGGCGACGATCATGACCATGATCATGATCACGGCGAGGAAGAGGAAGGCGGCGACGAGCATGACGTGCGCATCGACATGGTGCAGAACCGCTTCGAGACCAAGGCCGGCATCTACAACCCGGTCTCGTTCCTGAAGAACATCAATGCCCGCGTGGCCTACACCGACTATGAGCATGTCGAGCTGGAGGCCGGCACACCCTCCACGCGCTTCACCAACCGCGGCATCGAAACCCGCCTGGAAGCCGTACAGCAGCAGATCGGCGGCTGGGACGGCGCCTTCGGCGTGCAGTTCGGCAACAGTGATTTCGGCGCCAAGGGTGAAGAAGCATTCGTGCCGGACACCGGGACGAAGAACATCGGCCTGTTCGTGCTGCAGGAGAAGCAGTTCGGCCCGTTCAAGCTCGAACTCGGCGGCCGCCACGACCAGGTCAAGCTGGATCCGACGGGCGACTACCGCCGCCGGCAGTTCGATGCCACCAATCTGTCCGCGGCCGGCATCTGGAAGCTCAACGACGCGGTCGACCTGCGCATCGGCGTGGACAGCTCCGAACGTGCCCCCACCAATGAAGAGCTGTATGCCGCTGGCGCCCACATTGCCACCCGCTCGCTGGAAATCGGCGACGCCAACCTGAAGACCGAGCGCGGCCAGCGTGTCGAGCTGGGCATCCACACCCACAGCGATCGCCTGGACTTCTCCGCCTCGATCTACCAGACGAAGTTCAAGGACTTCATCTACCTGGCCGATACCGGCGTCACCGAAGGTCTGCCGGTGCGTGCATGGACGCAGCAGGATGCGGTGTTCAAGGGTGCCGAGGCGGAGGCCCTGGTGCATCTGTTCGAAGGCGTCGCAGGCGACTGGGATCTGCGCCTGTTCGGCGATTACGTGCAGGCCAAGCTGGATGGCAACGGCAGCCGCAACCTCGACATCGCGGTGCCGCACGGTGACCACAACCACAACTACACCGTGGAGCTGGCCAACACCGGCTACCTGCCGCGCATCGCCCCGGCCCGCGTCGGTGCCGACCTGCGCTGGGCGAAGGACGGCTGGCGCGCGTCGGTGGGCGCCGTGCGTTACAGCCGGCAGAAGGACGTGGCGCAGAACGAAGAGCCGAGCAACGGCTACACCCTGGTCGATGCGCACCTGGCCTACCGCTGGGATCGCAACGACAGCAACAGCTATGAGGTGTTCCTGGATGGCAGCAACCTGACCAACCGGGAAGTGCGCCCGCACACCTCGCTGCTGCGCGACTACTCGCCGCTGCCGGGCCGCGGTGTCGCGTTCGGCATCCGTGCGTACTTCTGACCCGTCCAGCAGCAGGACGCCGATCCACTGATCCCTGACGACGCTCGTTGTCGTTCTCTCCCGGGGGGCCTGCTGGCCCCCCGCTTTTTTTTGGACCCGGTACGGCTGCAGTCGTGAGCCGCGCCGTGGCGCTATCGACACGGCCTGGGGGCACCTCCCCACTGCCATGAATACGAATTCACACACTGATCACAAAGATGTGCGTAGGACAACAACCGGACAATCCCGTCACTCAATGTCTCGCACATCGGACACTTCTGTCCGAAAATGAACCCATGACCGCTCAACGCGCTGATGCCGCTGCCCGCCGTGCCCTCATTCTCGACGCCGCCGACCATGTGTTCGGACAACACGGCGTGACCGCTCCGCTGGACCTGGTGGTCGAACGCGCCCAGGTGGGCCGGGCCACGCTGTACCGCAATTTCCCCGACCGTACCGCGCTGATCCAGGCCCTGCTGCAGCGTGCGGTCGACCGCATCCGCCGCCAGGTGGAGCAGCTGGGCGACCGTGACGACGCCCTGTTCGAGGTGTTCGAGGGGATGGCCCAGCGCATCATCGATTCACCTGCGCTGGCCGATTACTGGCGCGCCGTTGATTCGGACGTGCCCTCCATGCGCGCCGCGCGCGAGACCGTACGCGACCTGCTGGAAGCACCGATCCAGCGGGCCATCGCCGCAGGCCTGTGCCGTCCCGATCTGGAAAAAACGGATATTTCACTGATCTCAGGCATGCTGGGAGCGGCCCTTCGCGGCAAGACCCGTGACGAGCGCGCCCGTCTGGCCGGGCGTGCCCTGCAACTGCTGCGCGGAGGACTCCAGGGAGCAGCCAGCGGAGCACGCTGATGGTGCAGCCGTATCTGAAGCCGGTGCCGGACTGGGAGGAGCATGAGAAGCCGACCATGCCCGGATCGGCTTCAATGCCGTGGCACCCCCCCTACCGGCGTGCAGCCTATGCCCTGGTGTCACTGCTGGTGGCGATCACCGGTGGCCTCGGCAACGCGCTGGTCACCGCCAACCTGCCGTTCCTGCAGGGGCAACTGCAGCTCACCCCGACCCAGGGCAGCTGGCTGGTGGCCGCTTACGCGATGGTCAACGTCACCGCCAACCTGCTGGCCTTCAAGTTCCGCCAGCAGTACGGCATCCGCCTGTTCGCCGAGATCGGCCTGGGGCTGTATGCCGCGCTGGCCGTACTGCACCTGTTCGTGGGCAGCTTCGAAACCACGATGCTGACGCGCGCGGCCAGCGGTTTCGCCGGTGCGGCGTGTTCGACGCTGGGTACGCTGTACATGCTGCAGGCGTTGCCGCGGCGCTTCACCGGCAACCTGCTGGTGGTCGGCGTCGGTCTGTCACAGCTGGCAGTTCCGCTGGCCTGGATCGTGTCGCCCGGCCTGGTCGATACCGGGCAATGGCACCAGCTGTATTCCTTCGAAGCAGGGCTGGCGCTGTGTGCGTTCGCGGCGGTGGTGGTGCTGAAGCTGCCGCCAGGCGTGCAGATCAAGGCCTTCGAGCCCATGGATTTCCTCACCTTCAGCCTGCTTGCCCCGGCGGTTGCGCTGCTGGTGGTGGTGCTGGCCCAGGGCTACACGCGCTGGTGGCTGGACACGCCGTGGCTGGGCTGGGCGCTGGTCGCCTCGATCGCATTGTCGACCACCGCGTTCATCATCGAGCACTACCGGCGCAATCCACTGCTGCAGACGCGCTGGCTGGCCAGCCTGCCGGTACTGCACTTCATCGTGGGCGCTTTCCTCATCCGCTTCCTGACCACCGAGCAGTCCTACGGCGTGGTCAGCCTGATGCGCACCCTGGGCATGGGCCCGGACCAGCTGCGCCCCCTGTTCGTGGTGATTCTGGCAGGGGTTGTCACCGGCATCATCGGTACCGCCGTGACCTTCGGCCCGAAGCGGCTGATCCCGCAGCTGCTGATGGCGATCCTGCTGCTGGGTTCGGCGGCGTTCTTCGACCAGAACCGCACCAGCATGGACCGCCCCCACGATTTCTACCTCAGCCAGTTCCTGGCCTCGGTCGGTGCCGGGATGTTCATGGGTCCGCTGATCATGCTGGGCATCTCCGCCGCCCTGAAACAGGGCGTGGACCACATGATCACCTTCCTGGTAACGCTGTCGATCACCCAGACGCTGGGCGGGCTGGCCGGCTCGGCGCTGCTGGGAACCTTCCAGCTGCATCGCGAACAGCTCTATTCCAGCGCGCTGACCAGCCAGCTTGATCCCGCCGACCCGGTGGTGGCGCAGCGCCTGCGCATCCAGCAGCAGCTGTACGCCGCGCAGATCACCGATCCGGTACTGCGCAGCGCGCAGGGCACCGCGCAGCTGGCACAGACGACGCGCCGCGAGGCCAATGTCCGTGGGTTCAATGATGTGTTCACCCTGAGCGGCTGGCTGGCGATCGGCTTCCTGTGCTGGCTGCTGCTGCTGTCGCTGCGTACCGCCGTGCTCAAGCAGTGGCGCAAGCGCCATCCGCCCTCCTCCGCTGCGGCCTCCCCCGCAGCGCCCCGCTGAGTCCTTCGCCATGCCTCCCGTCCCGCCCCGTCCCGACGATGCCGACAACGTGACCCCACCGCCGCCGACCGACGCGGCACCTGCGCCCACGCCGGCTGAGCCGGCGGTCGCGCCGAAGTACCTCAAACCCAGCGCCCGCAGCGTGGCAGTGATGGTCGTGGTGGCCCTGCTGGGCATCGCACTGATCTTGCGCGCGTGGCACCTGTGGCCGTTTGCCAGCAGCGTGATGGTCACCGACAACGCCTACGTGCGCGGGCAGATCACGGTGATGGCACCCCAGGTGAATGGCTATGTGACCGAGGTGCTGGTGAAGGACTTCCAGCACGTGAAGAAGGGCGAACCCCTGCTGCGCATCGATGACCGCATCTATGCGCAGCGCGTGGCGCAGGCACAGGCCACGCTGGACAGCGCGCGCGCGGCATTGGCCAACTCCGATCAGTCGCAGGCGCAGAACCGCGCGCAGATCGCTGCGGCCCAGGCCACCCTGTCGGCCGGCAAGGCCGAGCTTGAGCGCTCCCGCAACGAGCTGAAGCGGTACGAGCAACTCGCCGCACAACGCCTGGTATCGATCAATGACCGCGACCGGTTCCGCACGACCCAGGCGTCGGCGCAGGCCAGCGTGCAGCAGTCACAGGCGCAGATCCGCATCGCCGAGGAAACGCTGGTCTCCACCCAGGTGGCACGCAAGAGCCTGGAGGCACAGGTGGAAAGCGCACAGGCGCAGCTGGAACTGGCACGCATCGACCTGGCCAATACCGTGATCCATGCGCCGCGCGACGGGCAGATCAGCGAGGCCAGCGTGCGGACCGGCCAGTACGTGGCCGCCGGCTCGCAGCTGCTGTTCCTGGTGCCCGACGCGCTGTGGGTGGTCGCCAACTACAAGGAGGGCCAGACCTGGCAGATGCGCATCGGCCAACCTGCAACCTTCGCCGTGGACGCGTTCCAGGGCCAGGTGCTGCGCGGCCATGTGGAGCAGATCGCCCCCGCCACCGGCTCGGAATTCAGCGTCCTGCGCCCGGACAATGCCAGCGGCAACTTCACCAAGGTGGTGCAGCGGCTGCCAATCCGGATCTCGATCGATCCGGGGCAGGAACTGGCCGCGCGACTGCGTCCCGGCATGTCGGTGATCGCACGGGTGGACACGGCGGCAGAGCCTGCGCCCGCCCGTTAGGATCGAGCTCGTGAAACGGGGTCAGATCCCTTTTGCCAAGGCAAAAGGGATCTGACCCCACTCCCACCGGCCGCTCAGCCCGCGCAGCGGGCGCAGAGTCCGTGCACTTCCAGCGTCTGCGCCTGTGGCTGGAAGCCAAGCTCCTTGGCCCGCTTCTCCAGCTGGCCGACGATCTCGCGGTCTTCCAGTTCCACCGCGCTGTGGCAGCTGTTGCAGATCAGGAACGGCACCGAATGCGCCGCACTGCTGGGGTGGTGGCAGGCCACGAAAGCATTCACCGATTCCAGCTTGTGCACGAAGCCATTGGCCATCAGGAAGTCCAGCGCGCGGTACACGGTGGGCGGGGCATCGGCGCCCACGCCCTTGCCGTTGCGCACCCATTCCAGCAGCTCGTAGGCCTTGACCGGCTTGCCGGCTTCGGCGATCAGCTTCAGTACGTTGGCGCGGATGGGGGTCAGGCGAAGCCCGCGTTCGCGCGAGACACGCTCGACCACCGCCACGAAATCCGATGCGTCATGGACGTGGTGGTGGGGGGCGGTACAGGCAGTTGCAGTCTTGGCGGGCATGCGCGTTCTCCGGTTCGGCCTGGCAAGGATGCCTCAGACCGTTGCTACCTTGGTAATGGCCGCGTCGATGCGTTTCAAGGCCTGCTCACGACCGGCCAGGTACACGGTGTGGGAAATGTCAGGGCTGACCTGGGTACCGGTGATGGCCACGCGCAGCGGCTGGGCGACCTTGCCCATGCCGATCTCCAGCGCGGCGGCCGTGTCGTGCAGGGCCGTGCCGACCGCTTCGGCCGTCCATTCCGGCAGCGCCGCCAGCAGTTCACGGGCCTTGCCCAGGGCGACCTCGGCCCCGGCCTTGAAGTGCTTGGCCACTGCGGCTTCGTCGTAGTCGTTCAGCGGCTGGTACCAGACCACGGCCTTCTCGGCCATTTCCTTCAGGGTCTGCACACGTTCACGCAGGGCGATCACCACGTCCACCGGTGCCGGGCCCGCCGCCACGTCCAGGCCCAGCTTCTGCAGCTGGTAGACCAGGTGCGGCACGATGTCGGCCGGCTCCCCGGTCTTCAGGAAGTGCTGGTTGACCCAGCCCAGCTTGGCCATGTCCAGGCGCGACGCCTTGGAGTTGCAGTCCTTCACATCGAACAGGTCGATCAGTTCCTGGCGGGTGAACAGTTCCTGGTCGCCATGCGACCAGCCCAGGCGGGCCAGGTAGCTCAACAGTGCGTCCGGCAGGTAGCCGGCATCCCGGTACTGCATCACGTCGGCGGCACCGGTGCGCTTGGACAGCTTGGCGCCCTGCTCGTCCAGGATCATCGGCATGTGGCCGAACTTCGGCACGGGTGCACCGATGCCTTCGTACAGGTTGATCTGGCGCGGCGTGTTGTTGATGTGGTCGTCACCGCGGATGACCTCGGTGATGCCCATGTCCCAGTCATCCACCACCACCGCGAAGTTGTAGGTGGGATAGCCGTCCGGACGGAAGATGACCATGTCATCCAGTTCGCTGTTGGCGATCTCGATCCGGCCCTTGATCAGGTCATCGAACACTACCGTGCCCTGCAGCGGATTCTTGAAGCGGATGACGCGGTTCGGGTCGTCCCGGTACGGCAGGCCCAGCTCGCGCGCGGCACCGTTGTAGCGCGGCTTTTCCTGCCTGGCCATGGCGGCTTCGCGCATCGCATCCAGCTCTTCCCGGGTTTCATAGGCGTAGTAGGCCTTGCCATCGGCAATCAGCTGCTCGGCGACCTCCCGGTAACGGGCCACCCGGTCGGTCTGGTAGATCGGGCCTTCGTCGTAGTCCAGGCCCAGCCACTCCATCGCCTCCAGGATGGCGTCGATCGCCCCCTGGGTACTGCGTTCACGGTCGGTATCCTCGATGCGCAGCACGAACTCGCCGCCGCGGTGGCGGGCCTCCAGCCAGCAGTACAGCGCGGTGCGGGCGCCACCGATATGCAGATAACCGGTAGGACTGGGGGCGAAGCGGGTGCGGCAGGTCATGTGGGGCTCGAGGAACGGGAATTTCCCGATTTTACCACCAGCCCTGCGCCGGCACGGAGGGACGGACGGGGTCCGCCCCTCCGGCTCCCGTTACGGCTGCGGCTCGGCCTTGCGCGGGAACGACTGCTCGCGCATCGCCGCGTTGTAGGCGAAGGAGGCGACGATCGCCGCTGCCTGCTTCAGATCTTCGGGCTCGGCGTGGTCCCAGGTGTCCAGGTGGCTGTGGTGGACATTGGTGAAGTAATCCAGCCGGTCCTGGATGAACTGGAAGCCGGGCAGGCCGATGCGGTCGAAGCTGATGTGGTCGGTGCTGCCGGTGTTGCGGGTCGCCACCGTGGTGGCGCCGACATCATGGAACGGGGCGAGCCAGGCCTCGAAGATCGGCATCGCCGCCAGGTTTTCCTGCGCGTAGATGCCACGGAAGCGGCCGGAGCCGTTGTCCATGTTGAAGTAGACCTGGAACTTGCTGTAGTCGCGGGTCTTGCGCAGCGGTCCGGTGGGGTCGCGCAGCGAGGCCGGCAATGCCTTCTGCGCAGCGTCCACCGGTTCCGGGAACTGGCCGAAGTGCTTGGCGACGTAGGCCTGCGAGCCGATCAGGCCCTGCTCCTCGCCGCTCCACAGCGCCACCCGGATGGTGCGCCGGGGCTTGGCACCGGTGGCCTTGAGGATGCGCATGGCTTCCATCATCACCGCCACGCCGGCCGCGTTGTCGGCCGCGCCGGTGCCGCTGTGCCAGGAATCGAGGTGCGCGCCGATCATCACCACCTCATCCGGTCTGCTGCTGCCACGGATCTCCGCCAGCGTGTTGTAGCCGGGCTGATCGCTGTCGTCGGTGAAACGCGCGCTCACGTCCACCCGCAGGCGCACGGGCTGCTTGGCATCCAGTGCACGCACCAGCGGATTGAAGTGCTCGGCGATCATCGCCAGCTCCGGAATGCCGACCGATTCCCCGGCCTTGCGCGAGCCGCCACCGGCCACGCGGATGATGCCGTTGTCCCAGCTGCTGATGCTGATCGAGGCCAGTGCGCCTTCCTCGACGAAGAAGGCGTTGACCTTGGCCGCCAGCGCCTGCCGCTCCTGGTACTCCTTCACCCGCTTGGCGCGCTCGGCGGTGGCGTCCTTGTCCTTGGGCAGGGTGAATTCCTGCAGCCCCTCCAGCGAGGTGGCGTCGTGACGATGCGAGTCCGGCTCGGTACCCCGCTTGTACTCGCGCGCCTCGCCGAGCAGCAGGATCTTCCCGCGCAGCTTGCCGCGGTACTTCTCGATGTCTTCCGGCTTCTTGATGTCCACCTGTACCAGCTCGCCCTCGACCGGCCCGCGGGTGCCCGGCGTCCAGGCCTTGGGGAGTGCGTGCAGCGGCATCACGCGGTCACCGAGCATCTCCACGCTGGCCGACGTGAACTCCCAGCCACGGCCGAAGTCGTCGAACGCTTCGTCGTGGACGTTGTCCAGTTTCCATTCGGTGAACTTGCTGCGGGTCCACGCGTTGGCACGCCCCATCGCCGGGGAGTTGGTCAGGCGCGGCCCGATGCGTTCGGTGAGATAGCTGAAGGTGTCCATCACCTGCGAGCGATGGAACGCCTCCTGGCGGATGCGGCTGACCATGTCCAGGTCCACCGGCTCGCGCTGCTGCGCCATTGCATTGCCGCTCATCGCCAGCGCAACCGCCAGCACACCCCACTTCAGCACATCCCACCCCTGCCCTTCGGCTCGATCATCAACCCCTCGAGTCTAGCCAGCGGGGGCGCTCGGCCCCCGTCCCATCGGTCATGGGCGGTGCAGACGCCTCATCCGCTCCAGCCCAGCCACAACTGGGCGCGCATGGGCAGCAGCAGCAACCAGTGCCGCCGGTCGATGCTGCTGCAGCCGTAAACCGCAGCATGCGTGGGCCAGTCGCCGGGCAGCCCGGCGACGCCGATCTCGGCCAACGCCCCCGGCCCGGCCTTCCAGGGCCGGTAGCGCGGCACCTTTCCACCCAACACGCCCCGTCCCTGCCGTGCACCGTCCAGCCACTCCAGCCCCTGCCCCAGCACTCCTTCGCAGGTGGCCGCCGCCAGCTGGAAGCGGACCAGGCCGGGGGCGATCCGTGCCCCCGGCAGGGCCGCCAGCACGCCGTGCGCCTGCAGCAATGCATCCACTTCAAGCAGGGCCGGAATGCCCTGCTGGGCTCTCAGCCGCAATCCCTGGCGCCACCCCATCGCGTTCTCCTCACTTTGCTTCCGCGCCCAGCGCATACCAGTCCACGCGGCGGGTCACCCACATCGCCAGCGCCAGGATCACGAACAGCAGCAGCGAGCCCATCAGCAGCGCGTTGTTCTCCGAGACCAGCAGCCCGTAAAGCGCGCCATACAGCACGGTCAGCAGCGCGGCGAAGCCCAGACCGCGCTTCCAGTGACCGAGCACGTTGGCCAGGTACACCGCCTGCAGGCCGATGCAGGCCGCCGCCGAGACCAGGTACGCCTTCCAGAAGGCGATGTGCTCGGACAGGCTGATCAGCAGCAGGAAGAAGATCGCCAGTGCCAGACCCACCATCAGGTACTGCAGCGGGTGGATGCGCAGCGATTTGATCAGCTCGAACAGAATGAAGCCGACGAAGGTGAGCAGCACGAACAGCACGCCGTACTTGGAGGCGCGATCCGCCTGCGTGTAGGCGTCGACCGGATCAACCAGCGACACGCTCACCGCCTGCGACGCCACCTCGCCATCGCCGCGCAGCTGGCGCTGGGCGTCGGAGGCCAGCGAGGACACCGCCCAGCGCGCGTCGAAGCCCTGCGCATCGACGCGGCGTTCGTTCGGCAGGAAGGCGCCGGCGAAGGACGGATGCGGCCAGCGCGAACGCAGTGCGATGCGGTTGTCATCGCCTACCGGCACGACCGACAGCATGCGACTGCCGTCCAGCCGCAGTTCCAGCTCCACCGTGCTCGCTGCCAGCAGCCCGCCCTGCACCGCGGCAAAACCGGCCACTGGCGCATGCAGGCCACGCCCCAGTTCCGCAGCGGCGCCGACGCCCGGCAGCAGGCGCACCTGGCGGCCATCCACGCGCAGGTTGGGCGTGCCGACCAGACCACGCGCGTCGGACACCCCCAGCGCCACATAGGGCTGGCCATAGGTGCGGCCTGGCTTGACCGGATAGTCGTCGGCCGCGAAGGAGGCCTTCAACTGGCCGTTCCAGCTGTACACCGGCACCTTGAACAGCCCGACCTCACGCTGGCTGGGCAGCATCTCGCCGCCAACGTCGAGCGACGCCGGCATCTGCAGCCAGTGACCTTCGCTGACCTGCACCTCGGTCTTCTTGTTGCCCTTGGCATCGACGACGTCCACCTGCTGGCGCTCCACCCACGGCACCACCCGCACCGGTCCCACCAGCTGCTGCGCGCCGGCGCGGCTGTCAGCGACCCGCGCGAAGGCTTCGTCCCGGTATTGACTGCGCTCGTTGATCACGCTGCGGATCATCATCAACGGAATCATCAGCAGCAGGATCAGCCCGCCGACAATGGCGAACCGCAGCAGCATCTTCAGGGATTTCATGGTCCATCCTCGTTGGAGAGGGCTGCAGCATGGACCGTGGCGGTGAGCGGGGTTTGTGGCGAGTTTGAAGCGGATGTGAAGTCAGCGCCGCGTGCGCGGGCCGGGCATGCCCAGCGGCAACCACAGGCTGGCCACGGTCCCGCCGCCGTCGCGGGCCTGCAGCTGGACACGGCCATCGTGCAGGCGCGCCACTTCCTGCACGAACGGCAGCCCGAGGCCGGAGCTGCGGCGGCCACTGCCGGGACGGGCCAACGAATAGAAGCGCTCGAACACGCGATCACGGGCATAGTCGGGGATGCCGGCACCCCGATCGGCCACCTGCAGGCGCACGCCGCCGTCCTCAACCTGCGCCTGCAGCACCACCTCCGTCCCCGATGGAGAGAAGGCAACCGCGTTGTCGACCAGGTTGTTCAGCGCCTGCCGCAGCAGATAGGCATCGCCCTGCACGCTCAGATCGGCCACGGCGTCGGTACGCACCTCGACACCGGCCGCCTGCGCGCGCACCTGCGCGGCTGCGACGGTCTGCTGCAGCAGGTCCGGCAGCGCGATCGGAGCACGGGTCTGCAGCCAGCCATGCTGCTCCACTTCGGCCAGCGCCAGCAGCTTGTCGATGGTTTCGGTCAACCGCTCCTGCTGCTCGAGGATGCTGCGCGCGAAGTGCGCACGGTCGGCATCGGCCATCGGTTCCTGCAGCAGCTCCGCGGCGCCGCGTATCGCGGCCAGCGGACTCTTCATTTCGTGCGTCAGCGACTGCACATACTGCTCGACGTAGGCCTTGCCCTCGAGTTTGCGCCGCATGGTCTCCAGTGCCTGGCCGAGATCACCGATCTCATCGCGGCGGCGGCGTGGCGGCGGCACCGGCTCACCGGCGGTGACCGCGCGCGCATAGCGGCTGAGCTGGCCCAGGCCGGTGGTCAACCACATCGTCACCAGCACACCGACCAGCGCCGAGAGCCCGATCAGCCATGCGCCGCGTTCGATGATGGCGCGCTGGCTGGCCGCAATGAACGGATCGATGCTGCGGTTGGGCTGGGCCAGGGTGAGCACGCCGATGAGGGTGCGGCCATCGCCCGGGTCGTACACCGGCGCGGCCACATGCATCACGGTGTTGCCCTCCTCACCCGGCGTCTCCGGGCTGGAGCGGGCGCCGTACTCGCCGCGCAGAGTGCGGTAGACATCGTTCCAGCGCGAGTTGTCACGACCGACGTCGCGGCCCAGCGAATCGTAGATCACGATGCCTTTCGCATCGGTGATCGTCACCCGGTAATCGAGGGCGCGCTTGGGAAAGCGCCACACCATCGCTTTCAGGTCGCGCTGCCGCGCCTTGGCCAGGTTGCGGGTGAAACTGCCACTGTTGATGGTGCCTGCCTTGACGTCCGCCGCCGCCATCTCGGCCAGCACGTTGGCCGCATCGACCAGGGTCGATTCCATCGCCTGGCGGACGCCCGGCTTCACTTCGTTGACGAACACGCGCATGACGAAGAACGCGGCGATGCCCACGATCAGGAAGAAGCCCAGGAACAGCTTCATCACCAGACGCATCGCTCACACCTCCAGGGCGTAGCCCAGGCCACGGTGGGTCCGGATCGGGTCGGTGCTGGCGCCGGCCGCGCGCAGCTTGGCACGCAGAGTCTTGACGTGCGTATCGACCGTGCGGTCGGCGCTGTCGGCACTGCTGTCCCAGCCGCGGTCCATCAGCTGGGCGCGGCTGAGGATGGCCCCGGGGCGTTGCAGCAGGGCTTCCAGCAGTGCGTACTCGTAGCGGGTCAGGTCCAGTGGCTGGCCGTGGAAGCGGACGCGCCGCCCCTCGCGGTCGATGGCGAAGACGCCATGCGACTGCCAGCCCGCGTCGGTGTCCCTGGCAGCAGGCACCGCCCGCCGCAGCCGCGCGCGCACCCGCGCCACCAGCTCGCGCGGCGAGAACGGCTTGGCCATGTAATCGTCGGCGCCCAGTTCCAGGCCGAGCACCCGGTCCAACTCGTCGTTGCGGGCGGTCAGGAAGATCACCGGCAGCTGCGCCTGCGGCCCGGGCAGCGCACGCAGCCGTCGGCAGACCTCGAAGCCGCTCAGGTCCGGCAGGCCCACGTCCAGCACCACCACATCGATGCCACCGTCCCGCAGCCGCTGCAGGGCATCGCTGCCGAGCAGGCAGTGGCTGGCCAGGTAGCCCTCGCTGCGCAGCGCGTAGAGCACGGTTTCGGCGATGGCGGCTTCGTCCTCGACCACCAGGACATGGGCAACGGGAGCTGTCATGGCGCGCAGCATAGCCGCTGCGGCCGCCGCCCCGTACACTGCCCGCATGAATTACCGCCATGCCTTCCACGCCGGCAACCATGCCGATGTCCTCAAGCACATCGTGCAGCTGGCCCTGATCGACAGCTTCAAGCGCAAGGACAGCCCGTTCTTCGTGCTGGACACCCACGGCGGCGCAGGCCGCTATCTGCTGGCCAGCGAAGAGAGCCGCAAGACGCTGGAGGCCGAATCCGGGGTCATGCGCCTGATGGCGCAGCCGAAGCTGCCGGACGTGGTCGAGCGCTACCTGAAGGCCGTACAGGCCGACAATCCGGTCGGCGCGCTGACCAACTACCCCGGCTCGCCCCTGCTCACCGCCCAGGCCATGCGCGCGCAGGACAGGATGGCGGTGTGCGAGCTGCAGGAAGACGAAGTGGGCACGCTCAAGGCCCTGTTCGCCCATGACAGCCGGGTCGGCGTGCACCCGGGCGACGGCTATGCACTGCTGCGCTCGCTGCTGCCACCGAAGGTCAACGGCAGCAAGATCGGCCGCGGCCTGGTGCTGATCGACCCGCCCTACGAAGCCCAGGACGCCGAGTACCAGCGCATCCTGGCAGCACTGGCCGAGACGCTGGCGCGCTGGCCGCAGGCCACCTGCGCGGTGTGGTTCCCGATCAAGCAGCGCCGCACGATCCTGCATTTCCTGCGCAAGGCCACTGCCCTGCCGGTCAAGTCGGCAGTGACCATCGAGTTCCTGGTACGCCCCGACGACTCACCGCTGCGCCTCAACGGCAGCGGCATGCTGGTGCTCAATGCCCCCTGGCAGTTCGACCGGACGGTCGGTCCGGCCCTGCCGGCGCTGCGCCAGCACCTGGGTGAACCCGGCGCCAGCACCCGCCTGGATTGGCTCAAGGCACCTGAATAATGGCCTTCACGAGGCTGTACGCCCGTGAGCCTTTTGTTCACGGAAGACAGCCCCGGTGATGCCACAATCGATGGACCACCAAGGAATCACCCGGTATGGCCACTCGCAACCGCATGCCGCCCTGGCATGAGATCTTCAAGGCTCCCAGCGGCCACGAGCTGCTGATCCGCCCCATCCGCCCGGAAGACAGCGCGCCGCTGCAAGCGGCCTTCAGCCTGTTCGGGCCGGAAGAAATCCGAGACCGTTTCCTGCAGGCGGTGACCGAGCTGTCACCGGAAACCACCCAGCGCCTGACCCATCCGAATCCAAAGACCGAGATCACCCTGGTCGCGGCCGAGTCCCTGCCTGCCGGTGAGGCGGTGGTCGGTGCGGTCGCCCGGGCCTCGATCATCCCCGGTACCCGCGAAGCCGAGTACGCGATCCTGATCAGCCGCTTCCTCATCGGCCAGGGCCTGGGCCGGCAGCTGATGCGCAAGCTGGTGAAGTGGGGCCGGGGCAAGTACCTGGATCGCCTGTACGGCGACGTAGCGGCCGAGAACGAGCCGATGAAGCAACTGGCCGCCTCGCTGGGCTTCAAGCCCGTTCCGCACCCGAACGGCACCGAAGGGCTGGTGCGCATGGTGCTGGAACTGGACAACTGACGGTGGCGCCGGGCGCCGCCCGGCGATGCCCTTGCAGCCATTGCGCCCGCCGGGCATGGCCCGGCCCTGCCCGCTCACGCAGCAATCATGGGGCGGGTGGAGGCTTCTGCTAAAATCCGCGGTCCATGTCGCGTACTTCATACCCCGCCCCGCCGCTGCCGCGCGCCGGCCAGCTCCGCGCCTGGTGGCGCGCCCCCGCTTCACCTACCGCCCTGGCCTGGTACCTGGCCCAGGCGGCGCGCGCGCATGACGCGCCGTTGCTGGTGGTTGCCCGTGACAACCACGGCGCCAACCAGCTCGAAGCCGATCTGCAGACCCTGCTGGGCAACGATCCCGCACTTCCGGTGATCGCTTTCCCGGACTGGGAAACCCTGCCCTACGACCGCTTCAGCCCGCATCCGGACATCATCTCGCAGCGCCTGGCGGCCCTGCACCGCCTGCCTGCGCTCAAGCGTGGCCTGGTGGTGGTGCCGGTCCAGACCCTGCTGCAGCAGCTGGCCCCGCGCAGCTACGTGATCGGCGGCAGCTTCGACCTGAAGGTCGGCCAGCGCCTGGACCTGGAGGCCGAGAAACGCCGCCTGGAAAGCGCCGGCTACCGCAACGTGCCGCAGGTGATGGACCCCGGTGACTTCGCCGTGCGCGGTGGCCTGCTCGATGTGTTCCCGATGGGCGCCGACGAGCCCTTGCGGGTGGAGCTGCTGGACGAGGATATCGACTCGATCCGCGCCTTCGACCCGGAAAGCCAGCGCTCGCTGGACAGGGTCGCGTCGGTGCACATGCTGCCCGGCCGCGAAGTACCGATGGATGAGGCCAGCATCGGCCGCGTGCTGGCCACCCTGCGTGAACGCTTCGATGTCGACACGCGCCGCAGTGCGCTGTACCAGGACCTCAAGTCCGGATTGGCCCCGGCCGGCATCGAGTACTACCTGCCGCTGTTCTTCGATCGCACCGCCAGCCTGTTCGACTACCTGCCTGCCGGCAGCCTGCCGGTGGTGTGTGCCGGTGCCGGCGAAGCCGCCGACGCGTTCTGGGCACAGACCGGCGAACGCTACGAGCAACGCCGCCACGATGTCGAGCGCCCGCTGCTGCCGCCCTCGGCGCTGTATCTTTCGCCTGAGCAGCTGCGCGAGCGGCTGAACGACGCGCCACGCATCGAAGTGTGGGCGGCCGACCATGCACGCATCGCCGATGCACATGCGCTGGGCGACCAGCCCCTGCCGGCGCTGCCGGTAGCGGCCCGCGAAGCGCCCGCTGGCGATGCGCTGAAATCCTTCCTCGGCCACTACCCTGGCCGGGTGCTGATCGCCGCAGATTCACCCGGTCGCCGCGAAGCCCTGCTGGAAGTGCTGCAGGCGGCCGAACTGAAGCCGCCGGTGGTGGCCGACCTGCCCGCCTTCCTCGCCAGCGATGTGCGCTTTGCCATCACCGTGGCGCCGCTGGAAGATGGCTTCGCCCTGGACGATCCGCGCCTGGCGGTCCTCACCGAACGCCAGCTGTTCCCCGAGCGCGCCGGCAGCACCCGCCGCACGCGCCGCGCCGGCCGCGAACCGGAAGCGATCATCCGTGACCTGGGCGAGCTGACCGAAGGCGCGCCGATCGTGCATGAGGATCATGGCGTGGGCCGTTATCGCGGCCTGATCGCGATGGACGTCGGTGGCATGCCGGGCGAGTTCCTGGAAATCGAGTATGCCAAGGGCGACCGCCTTTACGTGCCGGTCGCACAGCTGCACCTCATCAGCCGCTACTCCGGCGCATCCGCGGAGACCGCGCCCCTGCATTCGCTCGGGGGCGAGCAGTGGACCAAGGCCAAGCGCAAGGCCGCCGAGAAGGTGCGCGACGTCGCCGCCGAACTGCTGGAAATCCAGGCGCGCCGGCAGGCACGTGCCGGACTGGCCCTGCAGGTCGACCGCGCGATGTACGAACCATTCGCCGCCGGCTTCCCGTTCGAGGAGACGCCCGACCAGCTGGCCGCCATCGACGCGACCCTGCGCGACCTCGCCAGCAGCCAGCCGATGGACCGCGTGGTCTGCGGCGATGTGGGCTTCGGCAAGACCGAGGTTGCCGTGCGCGCCGCGTTCGCCGCTGCCAGTGCGGGCAAGCAGGTGGCGGTGCTGGTGCCGACCACGCTGCTGGCCGAACAGCACTACCGCAACTTCCGCGACCGCTTCGCCGATTACCCACTGAGGGTGGAAGTGCTGTCGCGCTTCAAGAGCACCAAGGAGATCAAGGCCGAACTGGAGAAGGTCGCTGCCGGCACCATCGATGTCATCGTGGGCACCCACCGCCTGCTGCAGCCGGACGTGAAGTTCAAGGATCTGGGCATGGTCATCGTCGACGAGGAACAACGGTTCGGCGTACGCCAGAAGGAGGCGCTGAAGGCGTTGCGTGCCAACGTGCACCTGCTGACCCTGACTGCCACGCCGATCCCGCGCACGCTGAACATGGCCATGGCCGGCCTTCGCGACCTGTCGATCATCGCCACGCCGCCGCCGAACCGGCTGGCGGTACAGACCTTCATCACCCAGTGGGACAACGCGCTGCTGCGCGAGGCCTTCCAGCGCGAACTGGCGCGTGGTGGCCAGCTGTACTTCCTGCACAACGACGTGGAGAGCATCGGCCGCATGCAGCGCGAGCTGTCCGAACTCGTGCCGGAAGCGCGCATCGGCATCGCCCATGGCCAGATGCCGGAGCGCGAACTGGAAAAGGTGATGCTGGATTTCCAGAAGCAGCGCTTCAACGTGCTGCTGTCGACCACGATCATCGAGTCGGGCATCGACATTCCCAACGCCAACACCATCATCATCAACCGCGCTGACCGCTTCGGCCTGGCCCAGCTGCACCAGCTGCGCGGCCGCGTGGGGCGCTCGCACCACCGCGCCTACGCCTACCTGATCACGCCTGACCGCCGTGCGATCACCCCGGATGCCGAGAAGCGCCTGGAAGCCATCGCCTCCATGGACGAGCTGGGCGCCGGCTTCACCCTGGCCACGCACGATCTGGAAATCCGCGGTGCCGGTGAACTGCTCGGCGAGGACCAGAGCGGGCAGATGGCCGAAGTGGGCTTCAGCCTGTATACCGAGCTGCTGGAGCGCGCGGTACGCAGCATCAAGCAGGGCAAGCTGCCCGACCTGGATGCCGGCGAGGAAGTGCGCGGTGCCGACGTCGAGCTGCATGTGCCGGCGCTGATTCCGGAAGACTACCTGCCGGACGTGCATACCCGCCTGACGCTGTACAAGCGCATTTCCAGCGCGCGCGACAGCGATGCGCTGCGCGAGCTGCAGGTCGAGATGATCGATCGCTTCGGGCTGCTGCCGGACCCGGCCAAGCACCTGTTCGCGGTTGCCGAGCTGAAGCTGCGGGCCAACGCGCTGGGCATCCGCAAGCTGGACCTGGGCGAAAGCGGTGGCCGCATCGTGTTCGAATCGAAGCCGGACATCGACCCGATGGCCGTGATCCAGCTGATCCAGAAGCAGCCGAACCTGTATGCGATGGAAGGCCCGGACAAGCTCCGCATCAAGCACCCGCTGCCCTTGCCGGAAGACCGCTTCAATGCGGCCCGCGCCCTGCTGACGACCCTCGCCCCGGGTTGATTTCCCACCGCCACCACCCCGCACCGGCCCCACCCGGTGCGGGCGGACGACCATGCTGCCTGACGCCGTAACCGCCCCCGACCTGCTGCACGCACAGGCCTGCCTGATCGATGCCCTGGCCATGTCGCTGCAGATGCGCGATGCCTACACCCGCCATCACTGTGACCGGGTCGGCCGGCTGGCCCAGCGCCTGGCCACGCACTGCGACCTTGACCAGGAGGCCGGCACGCGGGTCGCGCTGGCCGCGCGATTCCATGACATCGGCAAGATCGGCATTCCGGACGACGTGCTGCTGAGCCCTCGCAGGCACACCGAGCAGGAGCGCGCGATCATGCGTGAGCATCCCGTGCGGGGCGAGCACATCTTCCTGACCACCGGCCGCAGCGATGCCGCCGCGGTGGCCAGTCTGATCCGGGCCCATCACGAGGCATTCGACGGCAGCGGCTATCCCGACGGCCTGCACGGCGAGCACATCCCGCTGGGCGCGCGCATTGTCACGCTCGCCGACGCCTACGATGCGATGACCAGTGATCGTCCGTACCGGGCGGCGATGGCGCACGGAACGGCACTGCGCATCCTCGATGACCAGGCCGGCGGCCTGATCGATCCTTACGTGCTGCAGCGCTTCCATCGCCTGCTGGCGCAGGAACCTGCGCTGGCCTGAGATCCGGCGCTACCGGGCGAACAGACAAAAGGCCCGGCTTGCGCCGGGCCTTTCGCATCACGCTTCACAGGTGATCGGTTACCAGATCACCACGCGCTTGTCGTCGGCGCGCACCATCGCGTCGCCGGCCTTGCACTGGAACGCAGCCGCGAACGACGGCATGTTCGAGGGTGCACCGTTGGCGCGGAAGTTGGCCGGCGCATGCGGATCGGTGTTCAGGCGCACGCGCAGTTCACCATCGGTGAAGTTGCGACGCCACACGGTGGCCCAGTTCATGAAGAAGCGCTGGTCCTGGGTGTGTCCATCGACCTCGACGTTCGCCTTCGGATCTTCCTTCAGCGCCATCTGCAGCGCGTCATAGGCCACGGTCAGGCCGCCCAGGTCGCCGATGTTCTCACCCAGGGTCAGCTTGCCCTTCACGTGCACGCCGGGCACCGCTTCGTAGCCATCGAACTGCGCGACCAGCTGGTCGGTACGTTCGGTGAACGCCTTGCGGTCGGCATCGGTCCACCAGTTGTCGAAGTTGCCGTTGGCGGCGAACTGGCTGCCCGAATCGTCGTAGCCATGCATCATCTCGTGGCCGATCACCGCGCCGATGCCACCGTAGTTCAGTGCCGGGTCGGCCTTGGCATCGAAGAACGGCGCCTGCAGGATCGCCGCCGGGAACACGATCTCGTTCTTGGTGGCGTTGTAGTAGGCGTTGACGGTCTGCGGCGTCATGCCCCACTCGGTCCTGTCCACCGGCTTGCCGATCTTGTCCAGCATGTAGCGGTAGTTGAACGCACGCGCCGCCTGCATGTTGCCGAGGTAGCTGTCGCCGTTGGTCTGCAGGCCTGCCCAGTCACGCCACTTGTCCGGGTAACCGATCTTCGGGGTGAAGCTGGCCCACTTCTCCAGCGCCTTCTTCTTGGTTTCCTCGCCCATCCACGGCAGCTGCTCCAGGCGCACCTTCAACGCCTGCGACAGGTTTTCCACCAGGTGCTGCATGGCCACCTTCGACTCAGCCGGGAACACGGCGTCGACGTACAGCTGGCCCAGGGCCTCACCCATGCCGCCGTTGACCGACTCCAGCACGCGCTTCCAGCGCGGCTGCATTTCCTTCTGGCCACGCAGGGTGGTGCCGTAGAAATCGAAGTTGGCCTTCTCGAACTGGCTGCTCAGGTACGGCGAGGCGTCGTCGATGGTGTGGAAGCGCAGGTAGGCCTGCCAGGTGCTGGCCGGCACATCGGCCAGCATCTTGTCCATCTCGGAGAAGAAGCCCGGCTGGGCCAGCGAGAACTTCTGCGCGGCCGGCACCTTCAGGGTGTCGAACAGCGCGGTCCAGCTGAAATTCGGGGTCAGCCTGTCGGCGTCGGCCGCGCTGAGCGGGTTGTAGCGCTTGGCCGGGTCACGCATTTCGATGCGCGACATGGACGCCTTCGCCAGGCGGGTTTCGAAGTCCATCACGGCCTTGGCCTGCTCGGCGGCCTGCGCGGCGTCCACGCCGGACAGGGTCAGCACCTGCGCGATGTAGGCCACGTAGGCGTCGCGGATCCTGGCCTGTGCATCGTCGAAGTAGTAGCCCTTCTCCGGCAGGCCGAGGCCGCCCTGGCCGACGTAGGCGATGACGTTGGCCGAATCCTTGTAATCGGCATTGGCGAACAGCGAGAACAGCACGCCCTTGCCCTCGGCCTGGCTGTCGCGCAGGTACTGGGTGATGGTGGCGGTGTCCTTCAGCGCGGCGATCTTGTCGAGCTGCGGCTGCAGCGGCGCCAGGCCGGCAGCCTCGATCTTCGCTTCGTCGTTGCCGGTCTTCCAGATGTCGCCGATCTTGGCTTCCACCGAACCGGCCTTGGCCTGGCCGGCGGCAGCCTGCTGCACCAGCGCATGCTGCACTTCCAGCGAGCGCTCGCGCAGGATCTCGAAGCTGCCCCAGGTGGTCTGGTCGCCCGGTACCGGGTTGGCCTTCAGCCACTTGCTGTTGACGAAGCCATTGAGGTCGGTGCATGCGGCGATGGCCGGATCGAGATCGGCGCTGTTGAGCGAGATCAGCGGCGTCTTGATCTGTGACAGGTCGAAGGCCGGCGTGGCGTCGGCACTGGCCGCCGGTGCAGTTTCGTTCTTGCCACACGCAGCCAGGGAGGCGGCGATGGCGATGGTCAGGCCCAGCGGGGCCAGGTTGCGGACGTTCATGAGGCTCTCCTGCGGGTAATTCCACAGGGTAGACGGGGACGCCTGCGGCAGGGACCGGCCAAAGGTCACAGAGCGCTCGTCATGTGGCGCCGGGCCCTGCTCGACGCCACAAAAGCGAAGGCCGGCGTGCGCCGGCCTTCCGATTCCTACTTGGCCTTGCCCTGGTTCGCCACGGCCTCAGCGGCCTTCCGCGCTGCTTCCGGGTCGCCCAGGTAGCGGAACGACTGCACGGTCAGGTCATCGTTCAGTTCGAACAGCAGCGGAATGCCGGTCGGAATGTTCAGCTCGAGGATCTCCTCGCGCGAAACATTGTTGAGGTACTTGTACAGCGCGCGCAGCGAGTTGCCGTGGGCGGTGACCAGCACCGTCTTGCCGTCCTTCAGCTGCGGCGCGATGGCGTCGTGCCAGTACGGCAGCACGCGGTCGAGGGTGGTGGCCAGCGATTCGGTGCCCGGCAGCGCGTTGCGGTCCAGCCCGGCGTAGCGACGGTCGTGGATTGGATGGCCCGGGTCTTCCAGATCCATCGGCGGCGGCGGGATGTCATAGGAGCGTCGCCACACCTTGACCTGCTCCTCGCCGTGCTTGGCAGCGGTCTCGGCCTTGTCCAGGCCCTGCAGGCCGCCGTAATGGCGCTCGTTGAGACGCCAGGACTTGTTCACCGGCAGCCAGTCCTGCTCCAGCTCGGCCAGGGCGCCCTGCAGGGTGTGGATGGCGCGCTTCAACACCGAGGTATGGGCGACGTCGAACTGCAGGCCTTCCTCGCGCATCAGGCGGCCAGCGGCGGCCGCTTCCCGGCGCCCCTGCTCCGTCAGGTCGACATCGACCCAGCCGGTGAAGCGGTTGTCCAGGTTCCACTGGCTCTGGCCATGGCGCAACAGTACGAGTTTACGGGTCACTGCAGGATCTCCAACGCGAGGAAAGGCAGGCCGCCATTGTAGCCCCGGGGCCGCTCACCGTGCCGTGGCGCGGCCCATGCGATGCTGTGATCGATGAATACCGTGATCGATCCCGGGCGCTGGCAGGGCAGCGTCGCCGCCGCACGCGAGCAACAGCTGCGGCTTGCGGCGCGGGTTGAGCGCAGCGACCGGCTGCCGGGCACCGTGCGCTGGCTGGCCGGGCTGGACGTCGGTTTCGAGGACGACGGCCGCACCACCCGCGCCGCAGCCGTGCTGCTGGATGCTGCCACCCTGCAACCGGTGGCGCGGGAGATCGCCCGCATTCCCACGGTGATGCCTTACATCCCCGGCCTGCTCAGCTTCCGCGAGCTGCCCGCCCTGCTCGCTGCACTGGCCCTGCTGCCGCGTTCGCCGGACCTGGTCTTCGTCGATGGGCACGGCATCAGCCACCCGCGACGGCTGGGCGTGGCGGCGCACCTGGGCGTGGTCACCGATCTGCCGAGCATCGGCGTGGCCAAGTCGAAACTGGTCGGCCGCTTCGTCGAGCCCGCTGACGAGGCTGGCGCGCATACGCCCTTGCTCGATGGCGATGAACAGCTCGGCTGGGTGCTGCGCAGCAAGGTCCGCTGCAGGCCGCTGTTCGTCGCTGGCGGGCACCGCGTCAGCGCCGATACCGCGCTGCAGTGGGTGCAGCGCACGCTGCGTGGCTATCGCCTGCCGGAGCCGACCCGCCTGGCGGATCGGCTGGCGTCGCGAAGGGACGCGTAGCGGCAGATCAGCGGTGCACGTGGCCGCGATGGCCCTGCGCGTCCTCACCGTGGTCGTGATCGTGCCGTGCATCCAGTGCCGCCCGATCGGGCGGCGCGGGATCTCCGCATGCCTCTCCGCAGTGATCCGCTTCAATCTGCAGCGTCACATGCTCGATGCCGAAGTCATCGTGCAGGCGACCTCCCAGCTCACGGCGCAGCACGTCGGCGTCGGTACCGTCGCGCATCACGACATGCGCGGTCAGCGCCGGCGTGCTCGAGGCCAGTGCCCACACATGCAGGTCATGCACGTCCAGCACCGCGGCATGGCCGGACAGGCTGTCGCGGACCTTCGCCACATCCATGCCCTTGGGCACGCCTTCCAGCAGAACGTTGATCGCCTCGCGCATCAGCACATAGGTGCGTGGCAGCACCCACAGGCCGATCAGCACCGCCAGGATCGGGTCGATCGGCTGCCAGCCGGTCCAGCGGATCAGCAGCGCGCCGACGATCACCGCCACCGAGCCGAGCATGTCGGCCCACACTTCCAGGTAGGCACCCTTGACGTTGAGGCTTTCACCGCTGCCGGCCTGCAGCAGGCGCATCGAGATCAGGTTGATGACCAGACCGGCGGCGGCGATCACCAGCATGCCGGTGGAGGCAATCTCCTGCGGTTCGCGGAAGCGGCCGACCGCTTCCCACAGGATGTAGCCGGCCACCACGAACAGCATCGCGCCATTGATCATCGCGCCAAGGGCTTCCAGCCGCGCATAGCCATAGGTGCGGCGCGCGTCCGGCGGGCGCCGGCTCAAGCGCACCGCGACCAGCGCGATCATCAGTGCCAGCGCGTCGGTGGCCATGTGGGCCGCATCGGACAGCAGCGCCAGGCTGTTGGTCCAGAACGCGCCGACGACTTCGACGACAAGGAAGGTGGAAGTCAACCCCAATGCCCACCACAACGGCTTCTCGTGGCGGATCTGGGACGGCAGGTGATCGTGGTCGTGGCCCATGCAACAGCTCCTGTGCGATGCGGTAAGGCTACGGCGTGGCTGCGGGGGAGACTATTACGGTGTTTATAACATTGCAGCTGTGCAGCGCCGGCGGCGCCGGGCGTGGCCCGGCGCTCACCGACTGCACCGTGCCATGCCTGGCAGGCACCGCGTGCTCAGAAGCCGAAACGCAGGCTGGCCCAGTATGCGCGGCCCGGTTCGTTGTAGGTTGCCGCGCCGGCGTCGCTGCTGTTGGCTTCGCGGAACAGGCGCTTGTCGGCCAGGTTGTTCACGCCGAAACCGAAGCTGACCGTCCCGGTAACCCTGTAGCGCGCGCTCACGCCCCAGATGTTGTATGCACCGCGATCCTGCAGCACCACCGACGGATCGCAGCTTCCGGTGCAGCGCGGATCGTTGTTGATGTTGGTGGTGGCCGGCTCCTGCCTGCCGTAGAAGGTGCCGGTCAGCAGCAGCGACAGCTTTTCGGTGGCCTGCCAGTCCAGCATCGTGTTGACCGTGTACCGCGGTATCACCGACAACGGCTGGCCGGTGCTCTTGTTCTCGTTCTCCACCATGTAGGTGAAGTTGCTGCTCCACTTCAGCCGGTCGCCCTGCTCGCCCAGCAGCGGCACCACCAGGTTGCCCTCCAGGCCCTGCACGATGGCCTTCGGTGCATTTTCCCAGCGGAAGATCCGGCCACGGGTATCGGCGGTGAGGCCGACCTGGGTATACCCGGCCTCGATCTTGTCCTTGTAGTCGTTGTGGAAGTAGGTCAACGAGGCCTGCCAGCCACTCTGCGGAGCCCATTCCACGCCCAGTTCCTTGTTCAGGCTGGTCTCGGCGTCCAGCTCCGCGTTGCCCTGCAGGTAGCAGCCCGCGCCCAGGCTGGGCAGTGCGTTGGGACAGCCGTTGCCACGGGTGTAGTACAGGTAGTCCGGATTGGACTGGTAGAGGTTGGGAGCCTTGAACGCGCGCGCGATGCCGCCCTTCACCACCCAGTCGCCATTGATGCGGAACTGCGCGTTGAGGCTGGGGCTGGCGTTGTTGCCGAACTGGCTGTGGTGGTCGAAGCGCAGGCCCGGCGTCACGATCCAGCGTTCGCCCAGGTAGATGTTGTCTTCGGCGAAGACCGCAGTGGTCTGCGCGTCGGACTTGCCGCGTGCGCGATCGGCCGACAGGCCCGGCAGGCCACCGCCACTGCTGCCGGACTGGCTCATCGAATACGGATCGGTCAGGCGGCTGTCGAGATGCTCGAAGCCCAGCGTCCACACATTCTCCGCCGCGCCGATCGTGGTCGGGAAACTGACCTCGCCGTCGAGCTGGTAATTGCGCAGGCGGGAGGTGGACCAGTCGGTGCCGTTGAAGCTGCCCTCGGGGCCACCGGCCAGGCCTTCGTTGATGCGCGAATTGTTGACCGCTTCCACCGCAGCGGTGACCCGCGAGGTCACATCGCCCCAGCGGCCACGATGGGTGATCGCCCCGGTAGTGCGGTACATGCGGTTGGTCTCTGCCTCGCTCTCGGCCAGCGCCGCCAGATCGACCGGCGTGGAGGTACCGGTGTTGCTCACGGCACGGTCGCCCGCATAGATGTTGCCCTGGCGGCTGGTACCGGCTTCGAATTCCACCACCTGGCCGGCGCTGATGTCCCAGCGCAGCAGCGCGTTGACATCGCGGTTCTTGACGCCCTCGCGGCCCGCAGGAGGTACGGCGCCCGGCGCGGTGGCGAACGCGCGATTGAGTTCGAGCGAATCCGCGTCGGTCCTGTTGAGGTTGCCGTACAGGCGGAAGGACAACGCATCGGTCATCGGGCCGCTCAACTGCAGGCCCACGCGCTCACTGCCACCTTCGGCACTGTGCTCGGGTACCAGTCCGTACAGGTCGACCGCTCCGGTCAGATCGCCCGTCGGGCGCTTGGTGATGATGTTGACCACGCCGCCGGAGGCGCCGGATCCGTAGCGCGCCGCTGCCGGACCGCGCAGCACTTCGATGCGCTCGATCATCTCCGCCGGCACCCAGTTGGTGTCGCCACGGGTATTGCGCTCGCCACTGCGGCCCATGCGCACGGCGTCGCGGGCACCGATGCGTTTGCCGTCCACCAGGATCAGCGTGTTCTCCGGCCCCATGCCGCGCAGGTCGATCTGGCGGTTGTTGCCATACTGGCCAGACGCACTGTTGCCGGTGAGATTGACACCGGGCATGGTCCGCAGCAGCTCCGCGATGTCGTTGGCAGGTGGACGGCGCGCAATGTCCTCGGCGGTGATGGTGGATGTACCCAGTGCCTGGCGCGCGATCTGCGAGGCGGTGACGTGCACCGTATCGATATCGGTCGCGCCGGTCTGCGCATGGGCAACCAGGGCACTGCCCGCAAGCAGGGCAGCAACGGCAAGCGCCAACGGGCGCGGCGGCGGAACAAGGACGGCAGACATCTTCAACACCTTCTGGCAGGGCAACGGGACCTCTGGCAAAGGGCTTGAGGCGACGACGAGGGGAGTGGGAGCGACGCCGCACATCTTCCGCAGGCCGGTCCGTGCGCGCATTCTCCCATCAATGCGATTGATTCTCAAATGCGTCAACGCAGTGCAACCGCTTCGGAAATGTGCATGGGGCCGCGTGCGGTCGTTCGCCGCACCACGGCCGAGGGGCACTACGCAGGAGGCCGGTGGCCGCCGGGGTGACGCGCTGCCGGCGCAGCGGCATGCACCGCCCACCAGGCCAGCGCTGTCACCGCGATGCCTGCACCGAGCGCACAGACCATGGTCCAGCCGTGGTGCGCCTGCATCCACGTACCGGCCGCAGCACCGGCGCCGCTGCCGACCGCGTAGAACAGCATGTACAGCGCCACCAGGCGACCGTGCTGTTCGGCAGGCGCGCGCAGCAGCAACGCCTGGTTGGAGACATGCAGCGCCTGTCCCCCCAGATCGAGCACCACCACGCCCAGCAGCAGCCATGCCAGGGCGTGCGGCAGACCCAGCAGGGGCCACCACGCAAGCAGCATCAGCAGCAGCGCCCCCAGGCTCACCCGCAGGCAGAAACCCTGATCCATCCAGTGCCCCACCCGCGCAGCCAGCAGCGCACCGACCATGCCTGCCACACCAAGCGCGCCGATGGCCGCGGTCGACCAGTTCATCGGTGAGGCCGACAGGGGTAGCGGTACGGCCGCCCAGAACACGTTGAGGCCGGCGAACAACAGCAGCGCCAGAGGGCCACGCTCGCGCAGCGTGCGATCATTGCGCAGCATCGTCATCATCGAGCCGAGCAGCGCGCGCCAGGCCGGCGGCTGCGAGGGAATCGGCACGGCAGGCAGGCGTCGCCACAGCAGCATCGCCAACGCCGCCATCATCACTGCTGACAGCAGATACACCGCGCGCCAGCCGGCCAGGGCCGCCACCGCGCCGGACACCACACGCGCAGCCAGCAGGCCGATGAACACCCCGCCCTGCACCATGCCAACCACGCGCCCCCGCTGCCCCGGCGGTGCCAGCGTGGCTGCGTATGCGATGAGCCCCTGGGTGAGCGCCGTCCCGAGCAGGCCCGCCAGCAGCATGCTCCCCAGCAGCCAGGCGGTACTGCGCGCTGCCGCCAGTCCCAGCAGGACCATCACCAGTGCCAGCAGCTGCACGCGCAGCAGGCGGCGACGATCGCCGCGGTCGGCCAGCGGCAGCAGCCCAAGCAGGGCCAGCACGCTGCCGGCCTGGGTGGCGGCAACCACAGCGCCGGCCGTCGCGCGCTCCATCGCGAAGGCCTGCGCCAGGCGTTCCAGCAGGGGCTGTGCGTAATAGACATTGGCCACGCTGGCACCCGCCGCGATGGCCAGCAGTCCCAGCAGGGCGCGCGGAAGGACGGACGCGGCCATGAATGTGGTTGCATATTGAAACTTGATGCACCGTATCGCCAATGGTTTTAAAATGCAACCACATCGTCACGAGCCTTGCCCATGCACGCCGACAGCCCCTGCCCCGTTGCCCGCAGCGCCGATCTGCTCGGTGATCGCTGGGCCCTGCTGATCATCCGCGATGCCTTTGATGGCGTTACCCGCTTCAGTGACTTCCAGCGCAGCCTCGGTGCCGCGCGCAACATCCTCAGCGACCGCCTGCGGCGCCTGGTCGAGGCCGGGCTGCTCCTGCAGCAACCTGCCAGCGATGGCAGCGCCTACCAGCAGTACGTGCTGACCGCAGCAGGACGCGATCTGTTCCCACTGCTGGTGGCCCTGCGCCAATGGGGCGAACGCCATCGTTTCGCAGCGGGCGAGGCGCACTCGCAGCTGGTCGCGCGTACCAGCGGAGCCCCCCTTCCCTACATGCAGCCGCACGACCACACCGGCACGCCGCTGCTGGCGGAACAGACCGTGGTCCGCAAGGTGGACATCCGCTAACCCGAGCCTCGCGTGCCGTTCCACATGAGCGCGATGCGCCGGATCGATGATCCGCCTCGCACGGCAAAGCCTGCGTGCCGCCCGCGCATGCACCGTGTAGCAATGCCAGCGTAGGATCACGGGCAGGCCCTGCCGCCCCCCCTTCCGTTGCTGCCAAGGACTCCGCCCATGCTCCATCGCGCCCTGCCCCGATCCGCGTCCGTGGTGCTGCCCCTGCTCCTGCTGTTGGGCGTGCCAGGCGCGCAGGGCCGCGAAGTCGCCGCGCCTGCCGCTCACGTCGAGGCCGATGGCCCCTACGTGTTCCGCAACGGCGATCAGCTGCAGGCCCAGTGGATCTGCGCTGACGCTGTGCAGACCCGCTCGCTGGACACCACCACGGGGGCTGCCGATGTCGCGCCCCTGTGCGGCTACCCGCACAGCGTGCACGTGCTGCCACCGGTCGCGCCCTCGGTGTCGGAGCTGCCTGCGGTACCGCGCATCGTTGCCCTGTCCGACATCCACGGCCAGTACAACCTGCTGGTACGACTACTGCGCGCCCACCATGTGATCGATGCGCAGGACCGCTGGGCCCTCGGCCAGGACACCCTGGTGGTCGCTGGCGACGTGTTCGATCGCGGCCCGCAGGTCACCGAAGCGTTCTGGCTGTTGTATGGCCTGCAGCAGCAGGCGGCGGCCGCCGGCGGTGCGGTGCACTTCGTGCTCGGCAACCACGAGACCATGGTCCTGTACGACGACCTGCGCTATGTCAATCCGAAGTACCTGCGCAGCGCGCAGCTGCTCGGCCGCAGCTATCCGCAGCTGTACGGCACCGATTCGGTGATCGGGCAATGGCTGCGGACGCGGCCGGTGCTGCTGAAGATCGGCGACACCCTCTTCCTGCATGGCGGCATCTCGCCTGAAGCGGTGGAACTGGCACTGCACCCGGCACGCACCAACGCCGCCTACCAGGCCTCGCTGGGACTGCCCAAGGCCGAAGTGAAGGCCGACCCCGCAACTGCACCGCTGTACGACGGCAAGACCAGCCCGATCTGGTACCGCGGCTACTTCGATGGCCGTCTCGATGCACGGGGCGTGCAGGACGTGCTCGACACGCTGCAGCTCAAGCGCATCGTGGTCGGACACACGTCGATGCCGCATGTCAGTACGTTCCATGGTGATCGCGTGATCGCCATCGACAGCAGCATCAAGAACGGCGAGAACGGCGAGCTGCTGTTCATCGAGGATGGCCGGCTCAGCCGCGGTCTGCTGGACGGCTCACGGGTGCCGTTGGTCCAGGGTGAATCCGGCCTGCAGGACTGACCACGAAGGTAGCAGCACCCTGCCGGCGATACACTGCCGGCTCACCCCTGCGAGCCACCATGATGCGCCAGACCGTCATCCCGCAACTGCGCATGCGCCACGCCGATGCCAGCCTGCCCTTCTACGTGCAGGGCCTGAGCTTCGTCGTCGACTGGGAGCATCGGTTCGAGCCGGGGTTTCCGTTGTTCGCCCAGCTCACCCGCGACGGCCAGACGCTGTTCCTCACCGAGCACAGCGGCGACTGCGAAGTGGGCGGCGCGGTCTACTTCATCGTCGAGGATGTCGACGCGCTGCATCGTGCTTTCAGCGCCGCGGGGGTACCGATCGAACAGCCGCCGCATGACACCGAGTGGGGCAGCCGCGAAATGCTGCTGCTCGATCCGGACCGCAACCGCCTGCGCTTCGCCACCGAAACGGACTGAGTCCCCGCAGGCTTGAGAGGAATATACGAAACATATACGATACGTATATTCCCCTTACCCGGATCCGCCCATGGGCATCGTCAACATCGATGACACCCTGCACGACCAGCTGCGCCGTGCCTGCACCGTCTCCAGCCGCTCGATCAACGCCCAGGCCAGTTTCTGGATCCGCGTGGGCATGCTGTGCGAAATGAACCCGACCCTGAGCTTCCAGGACATCGTGGCCAGCGAACTGCGCGCCGCCGGCGTGCAGCCGCAGCCGCTGGCACCCGCACGGGCCTGACGTGAGCATCATCAAACGGCCCGACGAGATCGCGCTGATGGCCGAATCCGGCCGCCTGCTGGCACAGGTGTTCGCCGCGCTCGACAGCTGGCCGCTGCAGGGCCGCAGCACGATGGAGATCAACGACTTCGTCGAACGGATGATCGTCGACGAGCTGCAGGCGCGGCCTGCCAGCAAGGGCCAGTATGGCTTTCCGTACGTGCTCAACACCTCCATCGACAACGTGGTCTGCCACGGCGTGCCCAGTACCGCAGACGTGCTGCACGAGGGCCAGATCGTGAATCTCGACATCACCCTGGAAAAGAACGGCTACATCGCTGATTCCAGCACCACCTACGCCGTTGGCGCGGTCACCCCTGCCGCCCGGCGGCTGGTGCGCACCGCCTACGAAGCGATGTGGAAAGGCATCGCCGTGGTACGGCCCGGCGCGCGCCTGGGCGACATCGGCCACGCCATCGCCCGCTACGCACGCCGCCACGGCTACAGCGTAGTCAAGGAATACTGCGGCCATGGCATCGGCCGGGAGATGCACGAAGAACCGCAGATCCTGCACTACGGCCATCCCAACACCGGCAGGGTGCTGGAAGAAGGCATGGTGTTCACCATCGAGCCCATGCTCAACCAGGGCAGGCCGGCGATCCGCCAGCGCGAGGGCGAATGGCCGGTCTATACCCGCGACGGCACGCTGTCAGCACAGTTCGAGCACACCGTGGCCGTGACCCGCAAGGGCGTGCGGGTGCTGACGCTGCGCCCCGACGAGACACCGTTGTGCGCCGTGGACGCGGCCTAGAGCGGACGCAACAGCAACAGGGTGGCGAGGCAGAACATGAAGATCGCCACGCCGGCATCCAGCGCCCTCCACGCGCTCGACCTGCGGAACACCGGCTGCAGCAAGCGCGCGCCATAGCCCAGCGTGCAGAACCAGGCCACGCTGGCCACGCAGGCTCCTGCGGCGAACGCCCAGCGCAGATCGCCTGGATAGCGCGTGGACAGGCTGCCGAGCAGAACCACGGTATCCAGGTAGACGTGCGGATTGAGCAGGGTGAAGGCCAGGCAGGTCAGCAGTACCTCGCGCCCGCTGCCGCCCTGCGCCTCGGCGGCGGCCAGTGCACTGCCACCCCGCCACGCGCGCAGTCCCGCCTGCAGGCCATACCACAGCAGGAACGCCGCACCACCAAAGCGCAGCACCTGCAGCAGCTGTGGCCACTGCAGCACCAGCGCGCCCATGCCACCGACACCGGCCAGTATCAGCACGATGTCCGCGCCGGCGCAGGCCAGCACCACCTTTCCCACATGACGCTGCTGCAGGCCCTGCCGCAGTACGAAGGCGTTCTGTGCACCGATGGCGATGATCAGGCCGGCACCTGCGAACAGGCCGGCGGCGGCAGCGGCGATCCACATGGGGACAGGCTTGGCAGGGAGGGGACGCGCAGAGTGCGGCCGCCGTCCCTGTTTAGACAATCTGATTTTTCTTTATCCTGTGCAGGAAAACTGAAGAGGCACCGGCATGGATCTGCTACATCCACAACTGGCTGCGTTTGCTGCGGTGCTGGAGGAAGGCAGCTTCGAGGCTGCGGCCCGGCGCCTGTCGATCAGCCCGTCGGCACTGTCGCAACGGATCAAGGCACTGGAGGACCGGCTCGGCCAGGTACTGGTGGTACGTCAGGCACCGTGCCGACCTACCGCCGCAGGTGAAGCGCTGCTGCGCAGGGTGCGACCGATGCAGACGCTCGAGGCCGAGGCGCTGGCCGAACTGCTGCCCGAACGCGGCAGCGACGCCCCGCGCACACCGATCCCCTTGGCGGTCAACGACGACTCGCTCGATACCTGGTTCGTGCCGGCCATCGCCGAGCTGCACCAGCGCCATGGCTATCTCTTCGACCTGCGCATGGATGACCAGGACCACACCCTGCAGTTGCTGCGCGACGGCAGCGTGCTCGGCGCGGTCACCGCCGAAAGCCAGCCGGTGAAGGGCTGCAACGTGCATCTGCTCGGCGCCATGCGTTACCACGCCATCGCCTCGCCCGGCTTCGCCCGCCAGCACTTCAGCGAGGGCATGCAGGCTGCGGCGCTGGCACGTGCGCCGATGCTGGTGTTCAACCGCAAAGATGAACTGCAGTGGCGCTTCGTGCGACGGCTGACCCGCGCGCGGCTGCAGCCGCCGCTGCATTACCTGCCCTCCTCGACCGGTTTCGTCGAAGCCGCCGCGTGCGGACTGGGCTGGGGCATGGCCCCGGAAACCCTGGTCGGGCCAGCCGTGCATGCCGGCCGCGTGGTGGTACTGGAACCCCGCCGCTGGCTTGACGTGCCCTTGCACTGGCAGCACGCGGCCGTGCGCTCAAGCACGCTGCAGCACATCACCCAGGCATTGCGCATTGCGGCCAGCCGCGCCCTGCGCTGAGGTCCACACGACGACCGCAGACCCGGGCTTCACGCGCAGACCACTAACGTTTGCTCACTTCTTAACCACAGGAACGGCATGCGCGTGAGCCGCCCACGGACAAGGATGCGCAGCGCGATGGGCGTCGCCGGCATGGCCTTTGCGGCCTGCTTGCCCTTCGCCACGTCAGCGCAGGCCATCACCGATACACCGGCATTGGACTGGGAGCAGGCGCGGCAGCGCCTGGAGCAGGTTTCCGACGCGCTGGCCGCGGCCGACGCCGCCGTCCGCAACAAACAGGATCTGCAGGATGCCACGCGCCTTCTGCGCCTGCCGGAGATCACCGGCGAGGTCCGTCGCCTGCAGTTCCAGAAGACCCTGACCCTGCCACTGGGCTCGCTGGCACCGGTTGCCGAGGCCTTTGGCATCGATTCCCCGCTGTCGTTCACCGAACGCGACTGGCGCACCCGACCTGTCGTCACCGCCGTGCTGCCGCTCTACACCGGTGGCGTCATTCCTGCCGCACAGCGTGCCGCCAGCGCAGCCCACGAGCAGGCCAGCGCGGAACGCGAAGCACAGCGGCAGTCGTTGACCGTGCAGCTGGCCCAGGCCTACTTCGGCCAGCGCCTGGCCGAGCAGGCGGTGGACGTGCGCCGTGACGTCCGTGATGGCCTGGAACGCCATCTGGCCGATGCGCTGAAGCTGGAGCGCGAAGGCTTCGCCACCCGCGCGCAGCGACTGCAGGCCACCGTGGCGCGCGACAAGGCAGAGCGCGAGTACCAGAAGACCGTCAACGATCTGGCCACGTTGAAGGCCGCGCTGGCCACCCTGCTGCGCAGTGGCGGCGAGGTGCAGCCGGTATCGCCGCTGTTCGTGCAGCGCGTGCCGCTGGAGCCCGCCGCCAGCTTCGAGCGCATCGCGCAGGCGCGGCAACCCCAGATCGCGCGGCTGCGGGCCATGGTGGCGCAGGCCGAACAGGGCGTGCGCGTACAACAGGCCAAGCTCAAGCCGCAGATATTCGCCTTTGGCCAGTACGACTTTCGTCGCCGCGACGAGATGCTGACTGATCCGGACTGGGCGTTCGGCATTGGCCTGAAGTACACCTTCCTGTCGCCGAACTCGCGACCGGCGCAGATCAGCGCAGCGCGTGCGCAGCAGGAGCAGGCCGAAGCCGGGCTGCGCGAAGCCGAGAACCAGGTCGCGCTCGGCGTGCGCAAGGCGTGGAACGAGCTGGAAACGGCGCGCCAGCAGTTCGTGCTGCTCGACAGCAGCATCGCCCAGGCACAGGAGAACCTGCGCCTGCAGGAGCTGGCATTCCGCGAGGGGCAGTCCACGTCGCTGGACGTCATCGATGCGCGGCTGGGCCTGGGAGGCGCTCGCGTGGAGCGTGCGCAGGCCGCCTACCAGTACGATGTCGCGCTGGCACAGCTGCTGGAGATCAGTGGGCAGATGGACCGCTTCGAGGAATTCCGGCGTCGCGCAGACGAGGTGATCGACCATGAGTGACGTATTGCGGGATGAAGCAACGACACCACCAGACAAGCGCCGGCTGGGCCGGATCCTGCTCGTGGTGCTGCTGGTGGTCGTGGTGCTCGGCCTGTGGCTCGCCTGGCGCAGCCCGGCCGACCAGATCCAGGGCATGGCCGACGCGGACACGATCAACGTGGCCGCGAAGATCACCGCCCGTGTCGCCGAGCTCAAGGTCCGCGAAGGCGACCGCGTGCAGGCCGGCCAGGTCGTGTTCCTGCTCGACAGCCCCGAAGTGACGGCGAAGGAACAGCAGGCACGCGGCGCTCTGGCCGCTGCGCAGGCGGTGGCCGACAAGGCTGCCGAAGGTGCGCGCAGTGAGGACATCCGTGCTGCCGAAGCCAACTGGAAGCGTGCCGAAGCCGGAGCAACGCTGGCCGAAGCCACCTACCGCCGCGTGCAGAACCTGTTCAACGAAGGGGTGATGACCCGACAGAAGCGCGATGAAGCACATGCCCAGGCCACCAGTTCGCGCGAACTGGCCCGTGCCGCCCGTGCCCAGTACGACATGGCACTGTCCGGTGCGCGAGAACAGGACAAGCGTGCCGCGCAGGGCCAGGTGCAGCAGGCGCAGGGCGCCGTGGCCGAAGTGGACGCGGCCCGCGTCGAAGTGGAGGGCCGCGCACCGGTGGCCGGCGAGATCAACAAGCGCATGGCCGATCCCGGCGAGCTGGTACCCGCCGGCTACCCGGTATTCACCCTGGTCGACATCGACCGCATGTGGGTATCGATGAACCTGCGCGAATCCCAGATGCAGGGCCTGAAGGTCGGCAGCACGCTGCGTGGCAGCGTGCCGGCCCTCGGTCAGGACAGCGACTTCAAGGTCTACTTCATCAACCCGGCCGGCGACTATGCCACCTGGCGTACCACCCGGCAGTCGTCCGGCTACGATGTCCGCAGCTTCGAGGTGCGGGTGCGCCCGGTACGCCGCATCGAGGGCTTCCGCCCCGGCATGAGCGTGCTGTTCGCATGGCCCCAGCACTGAGCCCTGGCGGCAACGGCTTTGCTGCTGCCTGGCAGCGCGAGCTGCGTGGTCTTGGTGGCAACCGTGCCGACCTGGCGCTGGTCACGGTGCTGCCGCTGCTGATGCTGGTGCTGATGGCCTGGATGTTCACGCCATCGGTCATGCGTGATGTACCCATCGCCGTGGTCGACCTCGACCACAGCAGCGACAGCCGGCAGCTGCTGCGCATGCTCGATGCCAGCCCGGGGGTGCGCATCGTCCGCCAGCCCGCCGACATGGACACCGCGCGCTCGCAGCTGCGCAGCCTGGAGGTGTTCGCAGTGGTGCTGGTGCCGCGCGACGTGACCCGGCAAGCCCTGCGCGGCCGCCAGGGCACGGTGTTCGCCTATTACAACGCCACCTACATGACCACCGGGCAATCGGCCGCGCGCGATATCGCCGATGCGGTGTCGGTCTGGAACGCACGCATGCTGCGCGAGCGCATCGGCCTGCAGGTGGGGCCCGCAAAGCTGCGCGCCGCCCCGATCGCCGTGCAGTCCGACATCCTCTACAACCCGGCACGCAGTTATGAGCTGTTCCTGCTGCCGCTGATCTTCCCGGCCGTCCTGTCGCTGGTGCTGGCGCTGGCCGTGGCCGGAAGCGTGGGCCGGGAAATCCGCGATGGCACCCTGCCGGCCTGGCTCGGTGACACGCCAAGGGCCTCGATCGCCGGCAAGCTCGCGCCCTACGTACTGTTGTTCGCGTTGTACGGCACGCTGGGCGTCGGCTACCTCGCATGGCTGCGCGGTGACGGCATCGCAGGCAGCCTGCTCCTGCTGCTGGCTGCGCAGCCGGCGTTCTACCTGGCCACGGCCGCATATGCGCTGTTCTTCGTCGGCCTTGCCCGTGACATGGGTACCGCGCTGTCGGTGGTCGGCCTGACCATCGGCACCGCGCTGGCCTTCTCCAGCGCCACCTTCCCGGTACTGGATGGCCCGCTGTTCACCCGCATCTGGCACCAGCTGCTGCCGCTCAGCGCGTACATCAAGGTGCAGACCGAGCAGCAGTTCGTCGGCGCGCCGCTGTCCGTCTCGCTGTGGCCATTGGCCACGCTGTTGTTGATGTCGGTGGTGGCCGGCGGCGTCGGCAGCCTGCGGTTGATCGCTTTCGGCCGCACCCCGGAGGCCGCGCGACCGGCCGGAGCCGACGCGTGAGCGCGGTCTGGCGCAGCCTGCGGCAGACCCTGCTGGCGGTGCTCGGCGACCGCTATGCCATCGTGGTGATGGTCGGTGCGGTCATCCTGTACTCGTTCTTCTACCCCGCCGCGTACCGCCACCAGGTGGCCGGCAATCTGCCGGTGCTGGTGGTCGACCAGGATCACAGTGCCACCAGCCGCGAACTGCTGCGCACCCTCGATGGCCTGCGCGTGGCCCGCGTGGTCGGCCAGCCGGCGGATCTGGACAGCGCGCGCCACCAGCTGGAAGCCGGGCATGCCGAAGGCATCGTACTCATCCCCGCGAATCTGGAGCGCGACGTCCTGCGTGGCCAGCCGGCCAGGCTGGTGTTGCTGGGCAATGGCGCCTACCTGGGGCGCGCCAGCTGGGTGCTGGGCAGCATCGCCGATGCGCTGGGCGCATTCGGCCGCGACGCCGCGGTGACCCAGGCCGCGTTCATGGGCGCGCCGCAGGCAGCGCCGGTCACTCTCGTGCAGCGGCCCCTGTACAACACGCAGGAAGGCTATGGCAGCGCCATCGTGCCCGGCGTGGCCGAACTGATCGTGCACCAGACACTGCTGATGGGCATCGGCGTACTGCTGGGAGGCCGGCGTCTGGTACTGGGACGCCGACTGCGCTTCGATCTTCCGACCCTGGCAGGCATGGCGATGGGCTTCGGCCTGATCGGGCTGTTCGGCCTGCTCTACTACGCCGGCTTCACCGCCTGGGTGCAGGACTACCCGCGCGGCGGAAATCCGCTGGGTCAGCTGCTGGGCGGCACGCTGTTCATTGCCGCCACCGTGGCCTTCGGGCTGTTCATCGGCAGCTTCTTCCGCACCCGCGAACGCGCCTTCCAGTACATCATCGCCACCTCCATTCCGCTGTTCTTCCTCGCCAACCTCTCCTGGCCGGCGGTGATGACGCCCCGCCCGCTGGTGTGGCTGGCGCAGCTGCTGCCGACCACCTCCGGCATCAATCTGATGGTGCGGTTGAACCAGATGGACGCACGGCTGGGCGAAGTCAGCCGTGAACTTGCCACGCTCGCGGCGCTGCTGGTGATCTACGGCGGTCTTGCCATCTGGCGGCTGCATGGCAGGCCGTCGGGCGGGGTGCGCCCCTGAGCACAGACGAACGCCGGCACGGAGCCGGCGTTCGTTGCATCACTACGTGGAAGGGGAAAACAGCGATCAGCGGTAGACGCGCTCGCAGCGGCGTTCCACCACCCGATCGCCGGTCTTCTGCTGGTGGTTGCCCTGGATCTGCCGTCCGGCGGCGCCGCCGGCGACTGCACCGGCGACAGTGGCCAGCTTCTTGCCATTGCCGCCGCCCACCTGGTTGCCCAGCAGGCCGCCCACCACCGCACCTGTGGCGGTACCGGCAATGCGGTTCGGATCGCGCGAGTTGCGCTGGACTTCAACGTTCCTGCATTCCACGCGGCTGCCGTCGTTGAACTTGCGGCCTTCATCGCGGGGCCCGTAGGTCTGCGCACCCGCCATCGACGATGCCGCCATCAGGGTGCCCAGCACGAGCAGTCGGGTCGAGGTCTTCATGGCCAGCTCCTGTCTTCCGGGATGGGTCCAGTCTCCCCCTGCCGCTGGCAACCACGGGTGAAATCGGTGTCATCAGGACTTCATCGGCCATGCTCCGTTCATGATCAGAACCGCGGCCATGCAGCAATCCCGGCACCTGGCAGAGGCTCCCGTCCGGTCGCCACCAAGGGAGTAGGCGCCCCTGCACCGGTGCGCCGACCCGCGCGGCCCCTCCCGAGGGCAGCGCGCATGCGGCTATGATCAACCGACAAAGGCCGCAGGCATCTGGACGTGGATGTGCAGGAATCAGAAAGCTTGAGGGTGGCGGTACTGGAGGATGAGCCTGCCCTGCGCGAGCGCATCATCCTGCCAGGACTGGCGCGCTATGGATTCCTGGCGACCGGCTACGCCAGCGTCGCCGCGTTCCGCGCCGGAATGGCGAGGCAGCCCGCCGATCTGCTCGTGCTCGACGTGAGCCTGCCTGACGGCGATGGCTTCAGCCTGGCGCGCGAAATGCGCCAACGACAACCGGGCCTCGGCGTCATCATGCTGACCAGCCTTGCCGATGTGAGTGATCGCATCCGCGGCCTGACCGAAGGTGCCGACGTGTATTTTTCCAAGCCGATCGAGATCGATCTGCTGGCGGCGGCACTGCACAGCCTGGCACGACGGATCGCCACGCCGGCAACAGCGCACCGGTCACTGCCCGGCTGGAGGATGAGTGAGGACCAATGGGGCCTGATCGCGCCCGACGGCACCTCGGCCGCGCTCACCCGCAGCGAGCGCAGCCTGTGCGCGGAACTGTTCCAGCACGCCGGGGAGCTGGTGTCACGCGAGCAGCTGATCCTGGCCATTGCAGATGATTCAGATGATTTCGATGCGCACCGGCTCGACGCCATGGTCTACCGGCTGCGCGTGAAGGCACGCAAGCGCTGTGGCATGGAACTGCCGCTTACGGTGGTTCATGGCCGGGGATACATGCTGAATCCTGCCGGGCGCACGGCAGGCTGATCAGGAACGTCGTTCCTTCGCCAAAGATGCTCTCGACGCCGATGCCACCGCCGGCCTCGGTCACCAGCTCGTTCACGACCGCCAGCCCCAGTCCCGTGCCCGAATCCGCCGGCTTGGTGCTGAAGAAGGGTTCGAAGATCCGGGCCGCCACCTCGGCGCGCATGCCGCTGCCATTGTCACGCAGGCGGATCCGGACGCGGTCACCCTCGCGGTCGATGTCGATCTCGAACCGCCCGGTATCGCAAAGCGCGTCTCGGGCGTTCGACGCGATGTTCAACAGCATCAGCTCGAACTGGCTGCGGTCCATCCGCACCGGCGCCGCTTCACCATCGCTGCGCACGGACAGCACGATCCCCGGCCCAAGCAGCTGGCGCAGCATCGACTCAAGCTCCTGGACCGCCTGCGCGGCATCAAACACGACTGCCTGCTCGCCATCACGACGGCTGAAACGCAGCAGCCGCCGGCTGATGGCCATGCCTCGCCGCGCGGTCTCCTCCACGTCTGACAGGTGCCCTTCAAGCTGCACCAGACGCTGCCGGCTGCCTTCGCCGTCGTCTTCATGCCGCTGGTTGGCGAAGCCGACGATCACCGCAAAGATGTTGTTGAAATCATGCGCCATCCCACTGGCCATGCGTTCGGTGATCTCCTTCTTCTGCGCATGGATCAGCTGGGCATGGGTGCGCTCGCGTTCGCGCATCTCTTCGGCAAGTTGCCGCCCCCGCTCGTTCGACTCGCGCAGGCTTTCGCGCAGGGCCTGGGTCGTCCGGTCGATCAGCAGGGTGACCAGCAGGTAAGTGAACAGCAGTGGGGGCAGGTTGTAGAACGCACGCGCGGGATCGTCGGCGAAGACGCTCATCGCATCGCGTCCTGCACCCAGCACCACGCTGCCTACCAGGACCGCCAGCGTGGTCCACAGCGCGCCGCGACCCAGCACCAGACCACTCAGCACGAGCACCAGCATCTGGGCGAGCTGGTCGGGCATCTGCCGTTGCAGGCCGTTGACGCCCAGATTGATCGTCGTGACCAGCAGCATGGCACCGATCAACAACTTGACCGCCGCAGCGAACGCACCGCGTCGCGTCAGTACCAGTCCGATCCATGCGGCTGCACCGATGGACAGGCTCATCGCCAACGAGGCATGCGTCGACCAGTGCACCTCGCTCGAGACCAGCTGCGACCAGGCCACGATCACCGCGAAGGCCAGGGTCGCCGGGATGGTCACCCCCAGAAACAGGAGCAGCAGCTGGATGACGCGCGCGTTGCGGCGGTCCACCGGGTCTTCGATCGGGGCCCGGTCCAGCCAGCGCAGGAATGAACGGAGCATGGGCGGCGTGAAGAGATGGCGAGAAACCGATCATATTTCTGTCAGGAGTTGCAGTCGACATGCCCCCTTGGTGGGCCTACGTTCATGTTGTCGGCGGGCGCCTACGCCACTGCCGTGACACGACGACTACACCGCCCCACTCGTCAACGCCATACGGGCAGCCACGACGAGGGGCCTGCACTCCAGATCGAGGATCAGAGCAATGAACCGGATTTACCGTATCGTGTGGAACGCCGCGCTGGGCCGGCAGGTGGTTGTGTCCGAGATCGCGTGCAGCCGGACGCGCTCCGGGCGCCGCCGCCAGGTCGCGGCGCTGCTGGCCACCGGCTCGCTGCTGGTGTCCTGCTCCGCCCTGGCCAGCGGGATCGTCACGGCACTGGGCGTCGAGCAGGTGTCCGCGCCGGAGCAGATCGTGTACGCCGCCGATTTCGCGGCTGATCCAGTGCCCTACCTCGCCGCCACCGGCAGCGAGGACAGCAATGCCGGCGCCTACGCCGACGGCGACAACGCGCTGGCCGCAGGCGAGGCGAGCGCCGCGGTCGGGGAAGGCACGACCGCGCTGGGTGCCGGCAGCGTGGCCTACGCCAACCGCGCCACCGCGGTGGGCAATGAAGCGCTGGCGACCGCCGACTCGAGCACCGCGATCGGCGGCATGCTGGACATCGACTACCAGTCGCAGAACCCGCATGGCGTAGTCCTGTTCCAGCAGACCGCCGCCACCGGCGTGGCGTCCACGGCGCTGGGCGCAGGCGCGCAGGCCGAAGGTGACTTTGCCACTGCCGGGGGCGCCGGCGCGCTGGGCAGCGGCAAATCCAGCGTGGCGATCGGCGGCATTGCCGACGATCTGGAGGACCAGATCGGGGAAGGTTTTGCCGGCCAGCTGCTGCAGAACACGCAGGCCACCGGTCGCCTTTCGGTGGCCGTCGGCGGTGGCGCGCAGTCCACCGCCTATGCAGCCATCTCCATGGGCGGGCTGGCCAGCGCCAGCGCTATCCGCTCCACCGCGATCGGCTACCGCGCGGTGGCCAGTGCGTATGACGCCATGGCCGTCGGTGACCGGGCCCAGGCTCTGGGCGAGTTCTCCAATGCGTTCGGTTCGGGCGCACTGGCCCTGTATGACCTGACCGTGGCCGTGGGCAGCAATGCCCGGGCCGGCGCGCTCAACACCACGGCCCTGGGCGCCAACGCTCTGGCCCTGATCGAGGGCGCCACCGCGGTCGGTTATGGCGCCTGGGCCGCCGGCAAAGGCAGCGTGGTGGTCGGTGACGGCATGACCTGGAATGGCGATTTCTGGGGGGATACACCGCGGCTGTTCACCAACAGCGTGGCGATCGGCACGGATTCGGATGTGTGGGGCAGCGAGTCGGTGGCCATCGGCGGCGGTGCAACCGTGGGCGACCCGTCGTTCGTCGACGGCAAGACGCACCCCGTCGACCGTGCGGTGGCGCTCGGTGCGGGCTCTTATGCCGATCGTGACAACACCATCTCAGTGGGACGCGCAGGCAGCGAACGCCAGATCGTCAACGTGGCGGCCGGTACGGCGGCAACCGATGCGGTCAACAAGGCACAGCTGGATGCGGTGTCGGGTGCGCTCGGCAACTTCGCCGACAGTTTCGCAGCCATCGACGTGCAGATCGGCAGACTGACCACCCGACTGGATGACATCGAGGCCGACGTCGGTGCCGGTCATGGCCGCAACGACCAGGTCGCCGTGGGAGGCGATTCCGCCGCCCAGGCGGGGGAAGGGACCAACGCCGTGGCAGTGGGATCCGGCGCGACCGCCAACGCGGACAACAGCGTGGCGCTGGGCGCCGGTGCCTACGCCCACGGACCCAACGATACGGCGTTGGGCGGCAACGCGCGCGTCAATGCCGACGGCAGCACGGCCGTCGGTGCCAACAGCCGCATCAGTGCCCAGGCCAGCAACGCCGTGGCCCTGGGCGAGTCGGCCTCCGTCAGCAGCGCTTCCGGCACCGCACTCGGCCAAGGTGCCAGCGTCACCGCCGACAACGCTGTCGCATTGGGGCGCGGCTCGCTCGCCGATCGCGCCGACACGGTGTCCGTCGGTGCCAGCGGTGCGGAGCGCCAGATCACCCATGTGGCCGCCGGCACCCAGGCGACCGATGCTGCGAACGTGGGCCAGGTCAATGCCGGTGTCAACGCGGCGAAATCCTATACCGATGCACGGTTCACCGCATTGAACGACTCCTTCGAAACCTATCGTACGGACGTGGACCGCCGCCTCAGCTCGGTGGATCGCCGCCTGGACCGCCAGGGTGCGATGAGCGCGGCGATGCTGAACATGGCCACCAACGCAGCAGGCACCCGCAGCGAACGCGGGCGCATTGCGGTCGGTGCAGGCTTCCAGAGCGGCGAGCAGGCGCTGTCGGTGGGCTATGCACGGAAGATCGGAGAGCGCGGCTCCTTCAGCCTCGGCGGGGCCTTCAGTGGTGGCGAATCCTCCGCAGGCGTGGGCTTCGGCATCGACCTGTGACAGAGCGACACCGACCACTCCCGCTCCGACGCGCTTCACCCTTTCCCTGGAGACCCACCATGTCCGTCCACACCTCACTGGCCGCTGCAATCGTTTCGGTGTTGATCACCACCAGCGCCGCCCATGCTGCACCCCGCCTGGATACCAGCAAGGTGATCAAGCGCAACGTGGCTGCCGCCACATCGACCGCCCAGCCGTCGGCCGGCCAGCGCTTCATCGTCAAGACCACCGGCACCACCACCCAGTCACGCAGCCTGTTGACCCAGTCGCTCGCCAGCTCGGCGCAGCGCTCGGGCATCACCACGGCGGCTGCGGCGACGGCACGCGCAGCCGCCCGTCCGGCCGCCCGGGCCAGCGTCCTGCGCAACATGGCCGTACCCGGCTGGTACGTGGTGCAGACCTCACGCCGGCTCAACTCCGCCGAGACGGCAGCCTTCGTCCGCGAGCTGGCGGCCGAACCCGGCGTGACGTCGGTGGACGTGGACCGGCTCTACCAGGCGCTCGACACCGGGAGCGGCATGGTGCAGCCGAAGCTGATCCCGAATGATCCTCAATACGCCCAGCTGCAGTGGAACTTCCGAGATCAGACCGGTGGAGTACGCGCCGACCAGGCGTGGGACATCTCCACCGGCGCAGGCGTCGTGGTGGCGGTGATCGACACCGGCGTCGTGGAAAACACGCCCGACCTGAAGGACAACGTGCTGCCGGGCTATGACATGATCTCCGACCGCTTGATCTCCCGCCGCGACACCGATGCCCGCGTCGCCGGTGGCTGGGACCAGGGCGACTGGATGGAAGCCAACTACTGCACGGCGCTGGGCGCGCCTCCGCACGCCGCCCGCGACAGCTCCTGGCACGGCACCCACGTCTCCGGTACCGTCGCGCAGCAGACCAACAACGGTGTCGGCCTGGCCGGTCTGGCCCACAACGCCAGGATTCTGCCGGTGCGTGTGCTGGGTTCCTGTGGCGGCTACGGCAGCGACATTGCCGATGGCATGTTGTGGGCGGTCGGCGCGACCGTTGCCGGCCTGCCGGTCAATGCCAATCCGGCAGAAGTGCTCAACATGAGCCTGGGCAGCAACGGGCCCGATGCCTGCCCGCAGATCTACCAGGACGCCATCGACGAAGTGAACCGACGCGGTGCGATGGTGGTGGTGGCAGCCGGCAACTCCAACGCCGATGCCGGCACCTACACGATGTCCTCCTGCAAGGATGTGATCAGCGTCGGTGCTACGCGTGTCACCGGTGGCAAGGCCAGCTACTCCAGCTGGGGCAACCGGGTGGACCTGTCTGCGCCGGGTGGCGGTGGAGGTGTTGATGGAGATCCGAACGGCTACATCTTCCAGATCGTCAACACGGGCACCACCCGCCCCACGACCGAGTTCGGCATCGGGGGATATACCGGCACCTCGATGGCATCGCCACATGTGGCCGCGGCGGCAGCGCTGGTCCAGAGCGTGGCCACCACGCCGCTGCGCTGGGACCAGATGCGGGACCTGCTGAAATCCACCGCGCGTCCTTTCCCGGCCAGCATTCCCACCAGCACACCGATGGGCGCGGGAATCCTCGACGCCAATGCACTGGTAACCGCCGCGACCAGCGAACCCTGCGATCCCGCCGTCGAGAGTTGCACCCCGCCGAATATGGAACTGAGCAACGCGGTCGAACTGCGCGGGCTGTCGAGCACCGCCGCAGAGCGGACCTACAGTTTCACCGCCCGGGCCGGCACGCCGTTGACCATCATGACGCTGGGCGGCAAAGGCGACGTATCGCTGTATGTAGCGGCGCAGCGCGTCCCCAGCGCCTCCGATTACGATGCGAAATCGACCCGACCGACCAATTCGGAGTCGGTGCGGATCGGCTCGCCCTCGGCTGTCACCTACATGATCCGCCTCACGGGAACATATTCCGGGCTGACCCTGGTGGCCCGGCAGTAAGCCCCAAGGGCGGTGCCACTGCGCGCCGCCCTCGATGCCCGGGGTCCTTCGATGGAAAGCCTGCCCAGGAAACTCTCTTTGACTGATCGGCGCACGTTGCCGTCCTTCATCGGGGCGGTGACACGCCCCCTGCAGCTGCATGCGTTGTCCAGCCGCCACGGGCCCTCCAGCGGGCTGCTGGACAGACATACCTTCGCGATCGACTACACCACACGATCACGCCGGTTACCGGGCCGATCGCCAGTCGCCGTCCTCGTCGATGTTCTTGACCTGCCGCAGGCTGCCGAGCCCTGCCCGCCATTCGGCATGGCCTCGCTGGAGACGCGGGTCAGGCAGGACGCAGCACGCATCGAGGACGCCGTGGACGGCCAGACGCAGGTCCACCATATGGGCGGCAGCCGTTTTGCCTTCATCGTGGAGCTGCCCACCCGTGACGCCGTCGAGCGCCTGGTGGAAGCGCTGCACCTGCGCCTGGCGCGGCCAAGCGCGAGTGCGGCGCAGCCGCTCCGGCCTCTCGTCCACGTGGGCCTCTGCCAGGCCGAAACCGGCAAGGACAGCGCCGACGACATCATCCGCAGGATGTTCGTGGGACTTCACTGGGCGGTGTCCAGCCAGGTCCCCTACTGCTGGTACTCCGCCCCGCGCGATGAGCGTCTGCGGCGCGAGTATCACCTGCTTGCCGGCGTCCGCGACGGCCTGCACCACGACGAATTCCATCTGCTCTACCAGCCTCGTTTCCGCGGGTCTGATCTCAGTCCGGTGTCAGCGGAGGCGCTGATCCGCTGGAATCATCCTCGGCTTGGCCCGGTCAGCCCTGCCGAATTCATCCCGGTATTCGAACGTAACGCACTGATGGAGAAGGTCACGGAGTGGGTCGTCGACCGAGCGCTGAAGCAGCTGTCACGCTGGAAACGCGACGGCATCACGCTGGGCCTGTCGATCAATCTGTCTGCACGGAATGTGGCCCGTGCCGGCATGGCCGATGCGCTGGTGGCCAGGATCCATGCCGAGGGGCTGCGCTGCAGCGATCTCGAAATCGAGATCACCGAAGGAGAATGGTTGAGGGTGAACTCCCTGCCCGGCGAGCAGCTCAGGCAGATGGCATCGGCGGGAATCCGCCTGGCATTGGACGACTTCGGCAGCGGCTACAGCAACTTCGCCTACCTGACCGAACTGCCGATCCACACGCTGAAGCTGGACAAATCGCTGATTGACGGAATCTCCACCGACACGCGGGCCCGCCTGAAAGTCCGTGCCATCATTGGCCTGGCCCATGATCTGGGCTACACCGCCGTCGCCGAGGGGGCTGAAACCGCCGACCAGGTCACCACGCTACGGGAGCTCGGATGCGACCAGATCCAGGGCTTTGCATTGTGCAGGCCCATCAGTGCGACCGAACTGACCGATAGACTCACTGTTGCACCCCACCTGCTCGAATGAGCCAGGCCTGCACCCGCGGATGGACTACGCGGCGTGCGTTTGATCCCTTCATGGAAGCCGCCGAGAATCCCGGGGCAGTTGCCTGCTCCTGATCCATCCGAGAAGTCTGCCAGTGGCCAACACAGGTTCCTTTCTGCTTCGCCTTGTTCAGGGAGACCTGACCACGGAAGGAGCGCTGACACGCCTGCACGCAGTGCAAGCAACATGCCGTGCATGCAACCACACCTCGATGCTGAAGGCGGGCGCAGGCCTGACCGATCTGCGTGGCGCAGGGATCCTGGTCTGCCCCTGCTGCCACAACCGGCAGGCGGTCAGCCGCATGCGCTTCGAGGAGTTCGTCAAGCGGTTGCCCCGCGCGGACGCCATCGACCACAGTGCCCCCCCGCTTGCCGCCGCTCCCGCGCACCACGCGTCACCGCAGCCGTTCCTGGAACTGGTGGTTGTTCGTGCCGGCGCGGCGCTGTTCGGGATCGATGTTGAATCGGCGGTGGAAATACGTGGCCCGGAGGCTCTGATCCGGGGTACGGACGGCCTGTCCAGCGTGTCCGTACGCGGGCAGACGGTGCCCGTCGTGGATCTCGGCCTTGTCACGGGCGGCACCCGCTGCGGTGCCCGCTGCCCGGCGATGCTGCTGGTGCAGGCTGGCGTCCAGCTTGTCGCCCTGGCGCTTGACGAGGTGCTCACCATCGAGAGTGTCCCGCTCGGCCACGTCCACCCCATCAGCAACGATGGGCAGGGATTGCCGCTCTGCAGCCACCGGGTCTGCCTGGCATCCAACCAGGAGGTTGCCCTCATTGATCCGAGCGTCGCTCTCACTCTCCAGCGGCGGCTCGCAGGTTCGCGGACCGATGCAGCGATCTTCCCCGGGAGGCCCGATGAACACTGAGACGCGGGATGCCCTGCTGCGCCTCCAGGGGGCAATGAACCGGATGCATGTCCGTGTGGCGGCACTGGAAGCGGCCACCGTTCTTCTGCTCCGCACGAACGCAGGCAATCTGGACGCGGCTGATGAATTCGAACGCAGCATCCGCCACTACCTCAGCGGCATGGACCTGCACCGGGAACACGTCTTTGCATTCGAGCAGATCGTCGAGCCCTGGCTCGGCATCCTGCGGGATCCGCTGGCCGGCATTCCCTCCCCTCCGCCATCGGCCTGAACCGAAGGCGTGTGCGACTCAGCGCTTGTCGTCGGTCCGCCCGCCAACACGACGTCCTTGTGAGTCAACGACTGTTGCCTCCCCGAAGCCCATGGCGCGCACGGGTGCCTCGATACGGGACAGGTCACCCGCCACGACCCACGTCAACCTGTCGGCGTCCAGCGCGGCGGCAGCGGCCCGGACCTCGTTGAGATCGAGTTGTCGGAGGGCGCTGCTGCGCTGTGTGATCCAATCGTCTGGCCGGTCGAACCGCACGATGTCTGCGATCTCCGAGGCGACGGCCTCCCGCGTCTCGAAACTGCCCGCCAGACGCCGCACCTGGCTGTCCCGGAAGCGTGCAACCTCGTCCTGCCTGGCAGGCGCCGGTCCGGACGCGTACTCCGCAATCTCGCGCTGAATCTCCGCCATCGCCTCCGCCACGCGGTCGGACTGCACCGGCGCCACCACGCGCCAGGGTCGCGCTATCGGGGCATTGGCGGCACTGGAGATCACGCCGTAGGACCAGCCCTTGGCTTCTCGCAGATTCATGTTGAGGCGCGCGCTTGGCGATCCCCCCAGGACGGAATTGGCGACCTCGAAGGCCAACGTCTGGGGGTCTGAACTTGGCGCGACCAGCTGCCCGGCCACCAGGGTGGCCTGCAGAGCGCCAGGGCTGTCGACCAGAAACACCCGTGGCTTCGCCTGCGCGGGCAGGCGGTCGTCGATGCGCACCTCAGGGATCCCACCCGACCCGCGCCAGTCGCCGAGATGCCTCTCAAGGACCGGGATCAGCTCCTGGAGCGTCGTATCCCCGACCACGACAAGCGTGCCCCGCTCCGGCCGGATCCAGGCGCGGTGGAACTCCACGAGGTCATCGCGGCGCAGAGCCTCAACGGAGGCCACGGTGCCGCGTCCGAAGGCTTGCGCGTAGGGGTGATCCAGCCCGAACAGCAACGCAGGGAGAAGGCTGGTGGCCAAGCGCTGCGGATTGGCCGCCTCCTCTCGAAGGGCGCCCTGCCTGCCCGCACGCATGCGCTCCATTGCTGCCTGCTCAAAACGCGGTCGGCGCAGCATGTCCGCGTACAGCGCAACCGAATCGTCAAGCGTGTCTCTGAGACCGACCAGGGTCACCGCGCCGCTGCCCACGTCGACACTGGAGCCCAGCTCCGCCCCCAGCGATTCAGCGCGCACCGCGAACGCCAGGGCGTCGTAGTCCCCGGCCCCTTCCGCCAGCATGCTGAACGCCATGTCTGCCAGACCCGCAGTTGACGCGGGATCCACCGGGAACTGATAGGACATGCGAACAAGCGGGACGTCCTCCCGTCGAGCCAGGATCACGTGGGTGCCGTTCGACAGCGCCGCCCGCTCGATCGCAGGGAATCTCAACTCCGGATAGCTTTCAGGAAACGGCGGCCCTGCACTGCGATCCACGCCCGGTGCCGCAGCGCGATGGGCTTTGCCTGGGCTTTGCGCGTGGGACACCGCGTCAGCCGGCTCGGCCTCCTCAGCGAACGCAACGCGGGCGCCCGGAATGACCGTCAGGATGTGATCCCCCTGCCCCAGCCAGCGGCGAGCGACGCGAACCAGCTGGTCGGGCGTGGCGGATGCCACCACGTCGGCGGACCGCCGATAGCAGCCTGCATCGCCTTCAAATACCTCACAGGCGGCGAGCACTTCTGCCTTTCCGTCCATCCCACCGTTACGCTCGATGCTCTTCACGAACTCGGCCCGCATCGCGGCCCGCGCACGTTGCACCTCATCGAGGGTGGGACCTTCCTTCAGCAGACGCTGAAGCTCCACCTCGATGGCGGTTTCCACGGCCGACGGGTCGACACCGTCGCGCACATTGGCGACGATCATGAGTCGCGATCCGAGCTGCCCCCCTGCCTCGGCCGTGACGTCAGTGGCAAGTTGATCGGAGTGCACCAGGCGCTTGCCCAGCCGGGAGGCATTGCCTCCTCCCAGGAGGTAAGCCAACACCCGCAGCTGATCAAAGTCCGGCGTCCCACGAGCTGCGATGTTCCATGTCCGGTGAACACGCGCTTGAGGGACCTGATCGGACAGGGTTTCCCGGGTGGTGGAAGCCCGCTTGGCGACGTCCACGGAAGACCTGGCTACGTCGGGCGCCGATGGGATATGCCCGAAGTAGGACTCAACCTTCTTCCTGGCCTCTTCAACGCCGACATCGCCTGACAGCACCAGCACCGCGTTGTTTGGGCCGTACCAGGTCCGGAACCAGTCCTCGACGTCGGCAAGCGTGGCCGCCTGCAGATCGCGTGCGGATCCGAAGGTCGAATGATGGTACGGGTGCCCCGGCGGGTAGCTTGAACGGGAGAGCTGCTCCCATACGCGTCCGTAAGGCACGCCACGCCGCTGCAGCTTCTCGTTCTCGACAATGCCCCGTTCGGTATCCAGCGCCTTCTGGTCGATGGCACCCAGCAGATGCCCCATGCGATCGGACTCCATCCAGAGCGCCAGGTCCAGTGCTGTGGATGGGACCACTTGCAGATAGTTGGTGCGCTCAGGCGTAACCGTGGCATTGACGTCGGTGGCGCCGACACGTTGCAGCGGGCCGTAGTAGGCGTCGCGGTAATGCTCGGTGCCGCGGAACATCAAATGCTCGAAGAGGTGCGCGAAACCGGTGCGACCGGCAGGCTCATCACCGGATCCGACCTGATACCACACGTGGACAGCCACGATGGGCGCCTTCCGGTCGGTATGCACGATGACACGCAATCCATTGGGCAAGGTGAAGCGCTCAAAGGGGATGTCCACCGGCTTCGAGACTGCCGCCGGGGCGTGCGACGCCGCTTCCGGGGTGCTCGCCCCCACGGGCAGGCTGAAAGCGCCAAGTGCGAGCGCCGTCCCAAGCCACCTCTTCGCGCGACCCACGAAAGCCCCCATGCATCTCCCTCGCTACGTGGTTGCCGACCCGCACGCCCTGCGACCCCGCGACGGGGCACCGGAACTGCTCGGGGCTCTCACTCCCCATGCCGGAGAACCGGCCCGATGCCTGCCTTTCCCCGTGCAGCGCCGCAGCTGCTGATCCGATCTTAACGCCCAAACTGCTCGCAATGCCTGGAGACCATCGCTTGATACTCCGCCATGGGCGCCAGGCCCATTCGAGCGCGACGCTCGTCAAGCGTTCCAGGTGCTTCAACCGCACGTGGTTCCCAACGCCCCGGGGCTGAACAACGCCCCTGCGTTCCATAGCGCTGAGGGTCGTGGGTGCGGTCCCAGAGATAGGCGTAGTTGGACGCTTTGACCTGCCCCGTCGTTACCAGGGGCTCCATGGCTTCCGCAACAGAGCGCTGGAACGCCGGATCCTTGTCGGCATGCTGGGCCAGCAGCCACGCCGCGTCCGCCCCGTCCTGGCCCACCTGCGCCACGGTCGGCCAGCCTTGGGCGGCAACGATCGCCTTCAATCGAGCGGTATGTACCGCATCGACGGCACTGAGCACCCTCTCCTCGCCCTCTGTGGCCAGCGGAAGCTCCCGGATCGCCTGATCGGCATCCTTCATCCGCAGAAGCTCGCCGCGCAGCTCCGGGTCAGCAGGCGTCCCACCGCTGGCGGCCAGTGGCGCGAGGAGGACTGCAATCACCCACAACGGACCGAATCGCTGCGTCACAGCTCCACCTCCTGCGTGATGTCTCAGCCGATAATGCCCAGTTGGCAGATTTGCCGGTAGGTCAGCTTAAACTTGGTGCGTCGGCGGCGCCGGGCCTCTGCCTGCGTCGCAACAACCGTCTCCATGGTCGAACCGCTGTGTGCCTGTCGCGCCATCAATGTGATCCTGTTTGAGTCACTGCCGCCGTGGCCCGGATCGACCGCTACAACCGGTAGGAAGCTCTCTTGCAAACCACTGATTCAAAAGCGAAACCGTCTGCATCGAAGGCCAGTGCAGAACACACGCCCCTCATGAAGCAAAACGACTAAAAGAAGATCTTAGTCACCAGGAGCCTTGTGCAGCAAGGATCTTAGGCGCCCCCCGCGAGACCCGCGCACCAACGCAACATCGCCGCAACAGGTCTATGACCAATAGCTGAACGAAAAGAGGCGAAATGATGTCGCTCTGAGCGACATAACGGGTGCTTAGCTGTTAGGCTGATGTCGTCATCGCGGGGAGCAACAATCCGTGCCATGGTGTGAGTAGGCGACTACTCGAGGGCGAATAGCCCAAAACACCCCGAGCGACGCGTCAGCGGCCGGCAACGGCCGGGACCATCGGGAAGGGTCAGGTGGCTGCGGCAACGGCTCGCAGCCATAGATTGGAGGAGGGTAGTAACTGGCGTTTCCCCATTCTCGATGTAGCAACGGAGCCTTTCCAATCCCGGAAAGGTGCATCGAGGACACCAACATGGTCTCACCTGTTGACAGGAAAGATGACAAGCGCCAGCTGCTGCTGAAATGGTTCAAACGAGTTTTTGGTGGTCCTTGGTTGTTCCGTTTCTTGATGATCGTGTGGAAGTTGTATGACCACTTTGATCGCTAAGCACGGCGCAGGAAATTCGGACTCTAAGACTCATCAGTAGCACCCTCCTTTTTATCTACACATGCAGGAAGAGAGGAAATGCTTTACAAGGCTTTAAAGACGGTCCGCGAGGTTCACCGAATGCAACAAGGTGAGCTGGCGGAGCGCCTGGGCATATCACGCTCTCATCTATCTGAGATCGAGTCAGGAAAGAAGGCTGCGTCAGTCGAGCTTCTACACAAGTTCGCAGAAGTATTCGATGTGCCGCCTTCAACATTCCTAAGCTTCGCCGAAGCCCTTGAAGGCTCCTCGGAGCGACGTCAGAAGAACGCCAAGAGGCTGATGAAAATTCTGGAATGGACACTGGATTCTAACGATGACGCTCCCCCGGAAAAGCGCTAACCGCTATGACATCACGTCGTCCGCGTTCTTTCGGCTACCGACCTTAAAAGCACTCGCGCGAGTGCTTCAATGGGATGGAACCCCAAGCGCCCTGCGAGCACTGTGCAAACGGCCCGACAACTTCAGCGAGCTCTACCAAACTCATCGTCGGACCGGGAAAAAACGTCTAATTCAAGCTCCAAACGCGGTCGTTAAGCCGCTTCAGAAGCGACTTAACGTGCTGCTCAAGCAGATCTGCGTCCCGGACTATCTGCACTCTGGTATCCCGAAGCGCTCTCACCTCACCAACTCCGAACGCCACATGCTTGCGGAAGGCGCAACGGTGACGGTGGATGTCTCCGATTTCTACCCTAGCATCACGCGTCAACGCGTCTTCAAGCTTTTCAGAAACGTATTCCAATGCCCTGGGGATGTTGCTGATGCGATGGCTGACTTGGTCTGCTACAACGGAAAACTAGCGACCGGCTCCCCTGCCAGTGTACTTCTGTCATTTTGGGCCTGCCGTGACATGTTCGACCTGATCGCTAAGCGTGTTGCGGACCAGGGAGGCGCGTTCTCGCTCTACGTGGATGACGTTGCAATCACAGGCAACACCATCGGACACGGTGACGTTCGGTGGCTGGATCATGTCCTAAGAAGGTTCGGCTTTGCCTCGAAAGTGGAGAAAGCAAAGGTCTTTAGGAAGGCGAGCGCCAAAGTTGTTACTGGACGAGCCTTTCGCGATGGGATCAGCAGGGCGCCCAACAGGAAACACAAGGAGATGCACGAGTCTCGAACTCTGGTTAAAGGCACCAGTGCCAATACCAAGGTCAAACGCGGGTTGGTTGGTCAACTTGAGAACATCGGCAATCTGGACCAGCAGCGCGGGAAGGCCCTAAAAGCAGAAGCTCAGAAGCTACGAAGCACGCTGCCTCCCGCACGACGCCGTCGCCGATCCGCCTCTCTCTCGACCGCTATTTCAGTGGTAGAGAGCACATAGAGGAAAGGAGAGTGGCGCTGGTTTACGTGCTTGAAGCGTCCACTTTGTAGCCAATGCGCCTTCAGGTGCCCGCGGCCTCCTCTCCACACCCGTGCGTCACGAACTTGATTGGTTCAGTCAACAACTCAAAGCGTCACAAGACCGTCAATCTACCCGCCTACGGTCGCTGAATACATAGTCATAGATGGGAAGCGCTGGCCGTGTCCTCGCACCACGCAGTGACCGATGCTATTCAGTCTCCCGATCGGCACATTCCGGTTGCCCAGTATGTGCGCATGTCGACCGAGCATCAGCGCTACTCCACGGAGAACCAGGCTGCGGCAATTGCCGAATATGCCAAGGCGCACGGCATGGAGATCGTCCAGACCTACGAGGACTCCGGCAAGAGTGGACTAAACCTCAAAGGTCGAAGCGCTCTTCAAGCCCTTCTCCGGGATGTGAAGCTCCCCTCCCCCGGCTTCAACGCTATTTTGGTCTACGACGTCAGCCGTTGGGGGCGCTTCCCCGACCCCGACGAGGCCGCCGCCTACGTTCACGCCTGTAAGAGCCATGGTGTGCCGGTCATCTATTGCGCGGAAGCGTTCAAGAACGATGGCTCGTTACCATCCACCATCATGATTGGCCTCAAGCGGAGCATGGCCGCCGAATACAGCCGTGAGCTATCTGACAAGGTGTTCAAAGGGGCCTGCAACATCGTGCGGCACGGGTTCCGACAAGGGGGCACGCCGGGGTATGGCTTGCGCCGCCAACTCGTCGACGAGCATCTCCAGCCCAAAGCTGTGCTCGCTCGAGGAGAACAGAAGAGCATCCAGACCGATCGGGTGATCCTGGTGCCCGGGCCTGCGCAAGAAGTCGCCACCGTCTTGCGGATCTATGGGCTGTTTCTAAAGGACGCTATGCCCGAACGGGTCATCGCCTCCGTTCTGAACCGAGAAGGCATCCCCAATGAAGTGGGTGGCCCCTGGAGCAGAGGGACGATCCATCAAATACTGACGAATGAGAAATACGTCGGCCACAACGTCTACAACCGGACCTCGTTCAAGCTGAAGCTGCAACACGTTCAGAACCCGCCGGAAGCGTGGGTGCGAAAGGAACATGCGTTTGAAGCCATTGTTCCGCTTGATCTGTTCGAGCGCGTTCAAGCAGTCATAGCGGCACGTTCGGTCCACTTGGACGACGACCAGATGCTGGACGCCCTGCGGTCGCTGCTCGAGCGGCATGGTGCGCTGTCAGGGATGCTGATCGACGAAGAAGAGGGCGCCCCCTCCAGCAGCGCCTTCCGCCATCGGTTTGGTAGCCTGCTCCGGGCCTATAGCTTGGTTGGCTACTCCCCCAAACGCGACTACGCCTACTTGGAGATCAACCGCGCCCTTCGGCAGCGGCATCCCGAGATGGTCCAGCTGGTGGTGGATGGCATCGCCCAACACGGTGGGTGGGTCGAGCCATGCCGGGATACTGATCTGCTGCGGGTGAACGGTGAGCTCCTCACGTCCGTCGTCATCGCACGGTGCAAGCCCACACCCGCTGGCTCTAACCGCTGGCGCATCCGACTGGATGCAAGCCTGACGCCGCATCTGACTGTAGTGATCCGGATGGATCCCGGTAACCGTCATGCCCACGATTACTACGTGCTTCCCTCCATCGACTTCACTCCCGATGGCATGCCCTCCATGGAGGACAACGGCTTTTCCTTGGACGCCTACCGCATGGACACGCTGGAGGAGTTCTTCGCCTTGGCCGGTCGGGCCGCATTGCTGGAGGCCGCATGACGAACAAAAGCACAAGCGTTCAGATGATCCCCATTGCCGACATCCACGTCGCCAATCCGCGTGTCAGAAACCAACGCATCCACCGTGGCATCACTCGAAGCATCGAAACGGTGGGGCTCAAACGCCCCGTTAGCGTTCGTAAGGCATCTCCTGATGAAACGTCGCTCCCCTATGCACTGATCTGCGGCCAAGGCCGCCTTGAGGCCTGCAAGCTGCTGGGGCATCGCGAGATCCCCGCCCTGATCTTGGACGTGGATGAGCACACCGGTCACGTCATGAGCATCGTGGAGAACGTCGCCCGCCGCACGCCCAGGGCGGCCGAGACCATGGAACAGGTCCAGGTGCTTAGAGAGCGCGGTTACTCAGACCCGGAGATAGCCACCAAGCTGGGCTGCACTCCGTCCTGGGTGAACAGCGTGGCTAACCTCATGGAGCGAGGAGAGCGACGTCTGCTCGCCGCCGCCGAAGCGGGTCACATTTCCTTGGCGCTTGCCGTGAACATCTCCCGGGCAAATGATCGCGATGCGCAACAGTTGCTGATGGACGCCTACGAGGCCGGTGAGCTCAAGGGAAAAAAGGTGACCGTCGTCCGACAGATCCTTGCCCATCGAGCCAGAAGCGGCAAAAAGGGAACCAGCACTTACGCGCACGGCGCGCCGCGGAAGAAGCTTACCCCCGAGGACCTTGCCAAGCTCTACAAGCGCGACGTGGAGATGCACCAACGCATCCAGAAGAAGGCCGAGTTCACGCAACAATCGCTCCTCCTGGCCCGGCAGATCTTCAAAGAGCTGTTTGCCTCCAAGGAGTTCTGCGGACTTCTCCAATCGGAGGGGCTGACCAGCGTCCCGCAACCACTGGCTGACCTGCTGCCGCGCAGAGGGTTGGCCCGATGAGCAAGAAGCAATCTTCGGGCGTACGCCTGGGCTTTGAAAAGGACTGCGTGGACATTCAGCTGGCCCAGTTGCACTACAGCGTGGCCATGCCCACGGGGACCAAGGCCTCCGTCAAGTATCAGCAGATCGTGAGCTCGGTCAGGACGGTAGGATTGGTCGAACCCATCGTGGTTACCCTAGACCGGGGCACCGCCGGGCGGTTCTTGGTCCTAGATGGGCGAATGCGCCTGGAGGCCCTGAGGGAACTGGGAGCATCCGTGGCCCCCTGCCTCATCTCGACGGACGACGAAGGCTACACCTACAATAAGCAGGTGAACCGTCTTTCGGTAGTCCAAGAGCATCGGATGATCCTCAGAGCAGCAGAGCGAGGGGTTTCCGTGGAACAGCTGTCGGAGGTGCTCAACATCTCGGCCAGCTCCATCCGGGACAAATTCCGGCTTCTGGATGGCGTTTGCGACGAAGCGACCGCCATCCTGGCCGACAAACCCGCCGCCGCAGGCGTCTTTCGGTTGCTGCGGAAAATGAAGCCCTTCCGGCAGATCGATGCTGCCCAGACCATGGTCAACTTGGGGGATTACTCGATCAAGCTTGCAACCGCGCTTGTCCAAAACACGCCGGTCGAACAGTTGATAGAGCCATTGGCAGCAAAGACGGCCAGCGGTGCGCCTATCGAGGCGCTCCAACGCCTGGAACGGGAGCTGGCAGCGCTGCAAGCCGATACGAAGCTGCTGGAGGAGAATTATGGTCCAGCCAGCCTCCAGCTCGAAATCGTCAAAACCCACATTGGGTCGACCCTCTTGGACAATGCAGCAGTTGTGAGATGGCTTGCCAAGAACAAGCCGGATCATCTTCAACAGCTTCAGCGCATTGCAGACATCAAGCTTCTCAAAGCAGGGTAGCCTGCTGAGCTTCCGCATCTAGTCTTTAGAGCAATGCTTGGCCTTGCGGCAGCCAGTCACCGACCAGCCCTGCCAAAGTGCGAACGGCATGCCTATGCGCGTTTTCAGCTCGACCAAAGCTGATGGTTTTCCGGCACAACCAACTTCGGCTTCTGTGAAAGAAGACGCAAAATCCTGGGTTGCCAAGAGGGGCGATGGTGCTTTGATGAGCACACCACCTCGGCTCAAAGGAGCTCAACTATGTTCTCTCACCCACAGTTCCAAATCGCCAGCCAACTGCTTATCGGGCTCATGTCCCAGGGCTCCTCTCGCCAATTGAGCGATCGCGTCCAAGACGTGAGACACGCCTTGGACGTGTCCGCTGAATTGATCCGACAATGGGAAGAGGACCAGCCGCGGGGCGGCAAGTTCACGCCCCCAGCGCCAGTTCCCCAAACGCGCACGCGTGAAGCCGTGGTGGACCGCGCGTTCATCCCGACAGATGAATGGCGGCGAAGCCGCGCCAAGAAGGGCACGCTACCTTCAGTATCGCGGAACTCTGGCCCTTCTCTTCACTGAAAGATGCCTCTGAAGTGCTAGGAGCCCAGCAAGGCAGGGCTCCTTGCGTTCAGTGCAACCGAGGGCGCCGTGGAGGCAGCCCCAGCTCGGGCGCATGCACCGCGACCGTCGCCTCCTGGATAGTCTGCAACGCTTCTGTTGCTGGCTCGGCGTGACCACAGCAACGCGCCAAGACCGCCAGGCTCGCAGCTTCCAGGCACTCAGCCCGCAGCCGCAGCTCTTCGGCCAAGATCGCCTCTTGTTCCGGGGTTGCGGCAGCTTGGGCTGCAGCCAACTCAGCAGAGCGCTGCTCCAGAGCTGCCAACCGGCGGCCGCGACGCCTGGCCCACTCACGAGCCGTCCAAGACACCCCGGGTTCCGGGTGGTTGGCCACAAAGTCGTCCCACGCCTGTTCAGCCATGTGCCGCAATCGGATCGCACGGCGCACAGCTTTAAGACGCTTGGGGAAACGGATCAATGCCGCTGCAAACCGCTTCAAGCCCAGCAGCAGCCCGTTGAGCGCCGAACGATGCTCCTTGCACTCTTGGGGAATGACTTCTCCGCTCGCCAGTGCACTGACCGCTTTCAGCGTGGAATGGAGCGCATGGACGACCAATTGACCCCTGAGCAGTTCACCTTGGCGGACCAGCTCAGTCCGAATTGCCTCAACAGACGGGCCTTCGCTTGGCACATCCTCGGCGCTGCCGTCTGAGCGCCTCTGGTCAATGGCTTTACCCAATCCCTTTGAGACGACGATCTGGCCATCGGAGAAGGCAAGCGTCTGATTGGTGCTCGAGCGCTTCGCCTCCTGTTGGGCCCGCGCTTCATCGTGCCCCTCTGGAACCGGCATGGCCCGGCCTTTCTGTTCAAACGTTGCTAGCAGTTCATCGAAGGCATCCCCGTTGGCCTTTTGAATGGACCTGTTCCTCTCCCCTAGCTCTGAGTGCTCCCCTCGGCGTTCGATGGCCGACGCGTCCTTCCCCAAGTGTCGCGTGGGAGCCCTCAATAGCACCGCAGCGGCCACAAGGTCGCCGCGCGCCAACGCGTCGTCTGCCTGAGCCTTCAGACTGCGGTGATCCACGCGAACGTCCAGGTTCGCAGCTTCCAGATGCGCATTCGTCGTCGCGGCCACCAGTTCCCGGATCCACTCGACCTCGGCCCGGCCCGCGGGTCCCCCGTCGAGCTCTCGGGTTTTGTCCAGGAAGCCGTCAGGACCGAGCCGCCGGGTTGTTGCGAGGATGTGGACATGCCAATTCATGCCTCCTTTGCTTCCTGGACTGTGGATGCTGGCTTGTGCGGCAAAACCGTAACGGTCTACCAACGCCCGCGCCACTGCGATCGCAAGAGATGATCGCTGGTCATCGTCGAGCTCGTGCGGAAGTGCGAACTCAAACTCCCGTGCGATGGTGGAGTCCTTGCGGCGTTCCGCGGCCTCGGCCTCGGTCCAAAGTGAGGCAGGCACCAGGGCCCAATCTGGTGCGTCGTCGGGAATGATGCAGCGCGATTCAACAACGCCGTCTCGTCGACGGTAGTCATGGCGCTGCCCGGTGCGCGTGTCTTCGAGAAGAAGCCCAGCGCGGTAGGCGGCAGCGGCAATGGACGAGTGCCCCTTGGCTCGACTGAAGGTTTTGACGTTCGCATGGTAGATGGCCATGTGGCTCCAAAGCAGTGGATGTGGCTTTGTTTATGCCGTGGCTTTGCATTTACGCAAGCGCTGAAAGCGATTGGGGTCCAAGGGGCGAAGCCCTTTGCGCACGCGTCACGCAGTGACGCCTAGGTGCGCTCTTGCTTCTTTCTTTGAAGCCTTGCTCTCTAGAAATTTTTGAATTCGAGGCGGACCTATATTTTCAAGAACGCTCCAACTTGACGAGCGCCATTTCTTTGGTTCACTCGTAAAGTTCACAGAGGAGAAGAGCATGATCGAGCCAACCCACTATCATCAGAAAATTCGCAGAGCTACAGAGCGATTAGCCCAACTCCAAGCGCGAGAGCTCTTGGCAAATCAGCGCCACGAAGCAAAGGCTAGGGAGGTCGCAAGGCGCGAAGAACGAAAGCGACGGCACCACTTGGCGGAGCTTATTGTTTCGACGGGCGCACACGTTCTGGAAGACACAGAACTCCGAACGCTGCTAATTACCCATATGAGAGACCGAGAGAAATCCCTGCATTAGCTCCACCGCCAAATAGCGCCAGGAACTTCCCATGCTCACAAGCTTTTGGGAAGGAAAGGAACTCCTATTGAGCCACGCGATCGCTATTGATCGCTTCTACAGGACACTGCTTCAATTGGACATGGCGTTCACGCAGTCGCCGACCGCGAGTTTTACGACACCTACAACGCGCATGGATGAAGAGAAGACTATTGGCTCTGCGGGTCGGTTAGTGAGCCACTCGCGCCCTTCTCTTCCTCGCGTTCCATGCCAACAATATTAACAACAATGCGAGCTTCTCCTGCGTTAAACACCATGGCTCCGTCCCGTATCAATCTCAACTCCCTTAGCTTCTCCAGATGCGACTGCCGCCGAATTGAATCGTTCTTAAAGAAGGTCCTTGCACATTTCTCGTAGACAACATCCATAACCTCTGCAACGAACTCCGAATGCTCTTTGATTGCATCGAGCAGGTCATAGGAATCCATCGCGTCTCCGCGATTTTTGGTCACGGTGCAGTTGAATCCGCCCAAGTCGATCCTCACAGGAACGAAGGCGGCGACAACCCTACCCTGTTCGTCCATGTTGTCGAGACTATGCGCCGCGATCTGATGGCGAAGGCTCGTGGCACGGAGCCCCTTTGCCTTGTCTTGGAACTGCCTTACGCCTGGACAGCTGGTCAGCTTGTGCAGCTTGAGGGCTGCCCTCTGCTGACTGTAGGTGGCGCCAAGCAAACCATAGAGACGCAGATACTTTTCACCCACCTGGTCGTATTTTGTTGGCCCATCGAGCCCAAACCGCAATACGTTCGCAATAGCAAGGCTTGCGTCGCCCAAGATGTCCATTGCGACGCAAACAAAGCTCCAGTCCTCGTCCTTCTCAAGCCTCAACCTCCTTGCGGGCTCAGGCTTCCATTGAACGCACTCGTTAACCATATCCCTGAAGGCATCAGAGTATTCCTCAACCGTTTTGAGTGCTTGCTCGGCTTTATCCATTAGCACCATCTTCCATTCCGATGCATCATCATTGCATGGCCCAACCCCGATGTCTCCCTATGACTGATCAATCCCCTGAAACACTCGAAGTGATTGGCCTGAGCATTGCCTATGAAGCGCTGAAGAGCATGCTTAACCGCTCTATGCTGGACATCCTCCACCTATCCGATGGCTCTGGCGAAGTCGAAGTCAGGTTCAAGTCCGCGACCCACCGCGACCTTTTCTACATCAGGCTACTAGACTTTGCTCATGAGGGCGGCAGCAAGAGGTTGCTCGGCACTTCAAAGAATATGTCTTGCTTGGAAATTCTGGAGACCGTTGGTTCGACCCCCAGGCTATCTACTCAGAAATCCGCCGAGGACCTCGCTCGTTCTGCCGCCAAACTGCGAAATTGGCTGGAGCATACCGTTCAACCCAAGCTCTGGCTCGGCGAGATCAACGTGAGTGCGAGGCTTTCGGTCACAAGACTGCAACTTCTGAAGATCTCTGGGAACCAAGCTAAACACAATGTTTCTCGACTTACCGGTGTGTGCATTCAAGTTCAAGAACTGCTGGCTATCAACGGATACGACGTGCCTTTTGAGTTGATACCGTTCGCACTCGAAGACTTGCGTGCACACCTAGGCGACAACATGTTCATCTACTACGGAAGCTGGCTCGCAGAGCTGCTCAACGAGCTGACATGGGCGCTATACCATTACGTCCACCCCATCTACGAGCGTCAAATCGTCTACGAGGAAGGTCCACTGCCGGGCTACTATCGCTATCAACCGTTAGCAGGCGTCGATCCGAGATCCCCCGCGCATTCTTGGCTTTACCGACTGCTCAACGAGGCGCGCAATATGCCTTCCATTCCATCGTTCCGGGCTTCCCACTACCTAAAGCAGCGATCTGGCCTGGAGTGGGAAGACATCTAACCCGGCATCTCCCCACCTCCACAACTATCAATCTGCCACCGAGGCGTTCGAACGCCCCATTCTGATTTAGGCTAGAAACCCTAGATACGTGCAAGCCGAGTGTGGCGTACTGATTTGACTGCCGCTTCGATAGCCTCAGAGTCATGTGTCCCCATATCCACATCATCGACAACGCATGAACGGCCCCTCATAGCAGAGCTCGGGCTGTTTCTCGCACCTGGAGATCCAATGAGAGCCCCCCTCTTAGACCTCAGTCAACCGACCAGTTGGCCCACAGAGCTTCGTCAAGTCATCGATGAACTGCGTCCTGTGTTCATCGCCTGGGAAAAGGATCTTCCCGGAAAGTCAGCGGCACAATTCGACATAGCGATGAAGCAGCTCGGCAATGCGCTACTGCCATTTTCCATTCTAGGCTTCCACCTCACCCGTCTGACAAATGACGAAGCTACAGAGATACGGCTGAGCGGCTTGAGGGTTCTGACCCCCGAACTGATTGGGCACCGTATAGCGAACCAAGTCAAAAGCGGCTCCCTGACTTCGGAGCATGCGGCACAGCTGCTGAAGACCAATCAAGTCCGGGATCCCAACCGTGTTCGAATGGCTTGGTTTTGCTTCTATCCGCCTGTTGAGGCGTTCGAAAGCGGCGTGCGGCCACTCCTCGATAACTGGGGAGGTGAAGCGCTCTACAACTCCAATACCAGCGATCACGCTCTTGGTCCTTTGCTGCGCTCCATTGGTAGGCCTGCCGTGGTCCAAGCGCATGTCCCGACGGCTTACCTGAGTAGCACCATTAAGCTGGCTACAGAGGCTTATCGAGCAGACCTAATCGACCAGGGCTTTGAAGTAGACGATCCACCAGGTCGATTTGAGGACTACAGCAGGTTTGACTTGGAGCCGTCCCGAATAGAGCGCGTCCTCCTGCACCCCGAAGCCGATTTCATTCGGCTCACGGGAAGCAGCCGATGGATGTGATGCATTCCTCACCGGCCTTACAAGTTAGCTAACGTCCGCAATGCTGGCTAAGCTCGGTAATGGGCACGTATTTATCATCCATTAATATTTAAAAGCATTGAAATTGGCTCTGTTGTTAGCCTATAACTTGCAAACAGTACGCAATTGACTGCTATTGATTGCTTGAAAATCGCTCGAAATCCCTTGTTTTAAATGACTTCACGGAGATAACTGATTTAGTGAGTTGGTGAGGGCACCCTCGCAGCCAGACCAACACCTAGGGGTGTTGAGTGGGGCGAAAATTTTTGTATCAACCCGGTTGACGAATTTGCGCCCTGTTTTATCCGTACTTCCATCCCCAGATGGAAGTGAAACAATGACCGCTCTACCCTCCTCAGCACTCGCCGACTACATCGCATCGCCTTTCGGCACCCTTCACTTGGAAGGCATCCATATCGGCCGCTTCCGCATCGACCGAGCCACCATCCAAGGTCGCGAGGCGGCTATCAATCTCCAGGAATGCATCTTGGCTGCCTTGGACGAGACCGGCCGCAAGAACACCCTAAAGAGCGGCACCCGGTATCCCCAGCAACTGCCCATGGGGACACCGGCTCGTCCCTTGGCCAAAGAGATCGATGATCACCTCGCGGACATGCGCCGCCGGCAGCTGGATCCCAAGACCGTCCTCGCCACCGAGCGCACCCTGAAGCTTCTCCTGCTGACCTGCGGCAACATTTCGGCCTGCCGCGTAGATTACAAACACATCCAAGCGTTGTGGCAGCTGCTGCGCTGGGCTCCGAAAAACCTGTTGTCGGATCCCTTGCTGAAACGCCTAAGCTTCGAAGACGCGATCACCTTGGGCAAAGAGCAAGACGTGCCGCCCTTGGCTCCGGCCACCGAAGAGCGCCATCGGCGCTTCTTGGTCGCCTTCTTCAACCACCTGGTCAACGGGCAAGCCATCGCGTCCTCGCCCATGAAGGCCTTCCGCAAACCAAAAGAAGATCACGCCATCGATCCCGACAAGGCCATCCGCCTGTTCGAGGACGGAGACCTGCAGGCCATCTTCGACCCGGCAGCCTTCATCCCTTGGGCGAGAAAGCCGCAGCACTGGTGGGCACCGATGATTGGCCTCTACACGGGCGCTCGCGTCAACGAAGTGTGCCAGCTGAAGCTGACCGACATCCTCCAGGAGCGCGGCATCTGGTGCATCGCCTTCCAAAAGACCATCGATGAAGACCTCGCTGCGGATCCGAAGCGCCAACGGCGTAGCCGGCAAAGCATGAAGGGAGCCGGGTGCATGCGCATCGTTCCCATCGCCAAGCCCCTATTGGACGCCGGTTTCCTCGAGTTCGTCGAAGACATGAAGGCCACTGGCCACCCGCGGCTGTTCCCCCTGCTCTCTGCCGGCGTGAACCGGAAGACCGGAGAGACCAACGCCCGCTACAGCCAGCAATTCGTGGTGGATTTCGGCCGCTACTTGAAGAGCCTTGGGTTCGCCAAAGGGATCGGCTTCCATGCCTTCCGCCACACCCTGGCGACAGAGCTTGATGTGAACGATGTTCCGGAGAGGGAGATTGCGCTGGTAACCGGCCACAGCACCGATCCCCGGGACCGGGTCCAGGTGTTGCGCAAGCACTATCTCCACAAGAAACCGCAGGTAACCCGGAGCAAGCAGATCAGCGCCCTGGAGTTGTATCAGCCCAACGTGGAACTGCCGCGCTACGAGCGCGGGCAATTTGCCGAGCAGTTGAAGGACCCGAGCAAGTTCCATCCGTGATACCAGCAGCTGTTGCCCAGGCCCCAGCCAAGTTCTGGAGGGGGCCTAGGCTGATCAGGGCGCGTTCGCATCGAATTCCATTTGGAATTACGCTAAAGGCCTCTACGCTTGGACCACACAGATGACCATTGATGTCAGCGGCCTGTCGGCAAAAGAACTTAAAGCCCTCATTACTCAGGCAGAGAAGCAGCAAACCAAGGTGCTGACTCGGCCCAAGGCTGCCGCCATGCGAGCCAAGATCAACCAATACGTCAAAGACCACGGTTACACGATTGAGGAGCTTTACGGAGCGGTTTCAACAGCCTCTTCCGAGACCTCCAAGAAGCGCACCGGCCGCAAGCCCACGAAGTCGGCCGGAAGCAAGGTCGCGCCCAAGTACCGCAATCCGGCCAACCCTAGCGAAACGTGGTCCGGCCGTGGCCGCCAACCAAAGTGGCTTGCTGCGCTGGTCCAGAAGGGTAAAGAGCCCAGTGAATTCCTGATCAAATAGTCGACAGCGTCGGGCTCCGAGCGCACTCAAGGCAGCTCGAGTCAGAGGAGAATTTCGACTTCTGGCGACTTGCAACATGGGCTGCTCAGGAGCAAAGTTCACTCATCCAGGGGGGATGAGCAATGGAACGCTCGCAATTCACTATTGATCGCGCACTGTATTCAGACGACGTCGCGGCTCGGGCCGCGCATCGTTATACCGGCGAGCTTGGTGTCGAGGTTTGTAGCCAAGGCGCCAACCTCACCGTTGGCTTTTGGTCTCTGGACGGCTCCAACCTGCCAGAGGATATCTGGACCCGGTTTTCCCGAGACTTGCTGGACGAACGCCTGCGAGCGGCCGTGCGATCAGAGACCAACGGGCTGCAGCAGGAGCTGCTTCGCGCAGCGCTAAACCAAGCAGAGCCGGTGGTTTCCCGTGTCGAGGTTTAGGTCCGCTGAGGCTTTCGCCGCCCCATCGGACTACCAACTGTTGCCTCTACGGTTCCGGCGACTTCCGTGGGATCACGATCGGGCTTTCGTCTCGTCGATGGCCGGCGACTGGCTCTTGATGAAGATGGAGGACGTCGAGCGCCTGGTGAACCACCAGCTTCCGACCGAGTCCGCCCTCTTTGGGGACTTGGAAGCCCGGCACCTTGCCGTTGCGGGGACCGACCGAAGCAGCTTGGCGCCCCTGCTTAGTCAAATCCGTAGCCGAAAGTCCTACCTGATAGGTGGACCCGCTCTCCACATCTTCGTGGTGTCCCTGCGCTGCCACCACACCTGCAACTACTGCCAGGTGTCGCGACAGGAGACGAGCGCCACTGCGTTCGACATGGAAGGTGCGCACGCCGAACAGGCAGTGGAACGGTTGTTCGAATGGCCGAGCCAAGAACTGACGATCGAATTCCAAGGGGGTGAGCCCCTGCTCAATTTTGAGCAAGTGAAGGCCATCACCCGGCGGATCGTCGAGCGCAATCGGAGCGCCCGACGCACCCTGCGCTTCGTGCTGGCATCCACCCTGCATGACCTCACCGACGACCAGCTGGCGTTTCTGACTGAACATCGCTTCAAGTTGTCTACGTCACTGGACGGCCCCGAATGGCTTCACAACGCCAATCGCCCCCGGCCCGGCCGCGACAGCTACCGGCGGACTGTGGAGGGGATTGAACGCGGGCGCCGTTGGCTGGGAGACGATGGCGTCTCGGCGCTGACGACGCTGACCCGCCAGAGCCTCGAGGTTCCTGAGACCATCATCGACGAATACCGGAAGCTGGGATTCCACAGCATCTCCCTACGTCCGTTGAGCCCCTACGGCTTCGCCACCAAGACGGCCCGGCGCACCGGCTACCCCACGGAAGACTTCCTGGCCTTCTACCGGCGCGCCTTCGACCACTTGCTGTCGGTGAACCTGGCCGGCTACGCCATGGAAGAGTCCTACGCGTCTCTCCTTCTCTCCCAGCTCTTCACGTCCTTCGGGCACGGCTACGTCGATCTCCGATCGCCCTCCGGAGCCGGGTTGGGCGCCGTCATCTACGACCACGACGGACGGGTCTATCCGTCGGACGAGGCACGCATGCTGGCCGCCATGGGGGACGATGCCTTTGCCTTGGGCCACGTCAGCCAACCGGTCAGCCAATGGCTGTCCTCGCCCGCCATGGCCCGCTTGCTGGACGCTGGGGTCGCCGAGGCCCTACCCACGTGCTCCGACTGCGCGTTTGTGCCGATGTGCGGCGCCGATCCGATCGAGCACTACGCCCGTCAAGGAGATCCTATCGGCCATCGGCCCAGCAGCGACTTCTGCCGGCGGAACATGGGGCTCTTTGATTTCCTGCTGGAGCGATACGAGAAGGCTGACCGGAACATCCAAGGGTTGATGCGCTCCTGGGCCAATCCGAAGCCGCCGGTGGAGGACCCCGTCCATGCTGCCGCTTGAAACCAGAGCCGAGCTGGCGCCGTCAGCGAAGGCCAGCCTGCTCAAGGTCGTGTCGCTGGCAGAGTTTGCCCAATCACCACTTCCCTTCGAGCGCTTGGCCCTGGACCTGCGGGGCGTCCCAGCGGACCACGCCAGCAATGAGCTGCTCAACCTGCCTTGGGGTGCAGTCTTGCCCTCGAGCGGGTTGCGCTCACCCAGTGAGGCCCCTCTCGTTCACTTGGAAGGACCGCCGGGTGTTTGCAAGCCTGGGGATGTGGTGGAGCTCAATCCCCTGCAGAAGAAAGTGGCCATCCGCTACCGGCGCGGAGACACCGGCAATGTCTTGTTCGCCACCGAGCGCTGCAACAGCTACTGCCTGATGTGCTCTCAGCCGCCCCGAGACGTTCAAGACGATTGGCGGGTGAGGCACCTCCTGGACCTGATCGACCTCATCGATCCGGAGGAACCTTCGCTGGCGATCAGCGGCGGGGAACCGACCCTGCTGGGTGACGGGTTGGTCGACGTGGTGGCCAAATGCGCGCACGTGCTGCCCAACACCCACCTGCACATCCTGTCCAACGGCCGACTGTGTGAGCCGGGTCTGCACGCGAAATTCGCGGGCCTCCATCCGAACCTGAGCTGGGGTGTTCCGCTCTATGGGGATCGCTATGCCCTGCACGACTACGTGGTGCAAAGCGAGGGTGCGTTCGCTCAGACCCTTCGTGGGCTTTACGCATTGGAAGCCGCCCAGCAGCGGGTGGAGATCCGAGTCGTGTTGGTCAAGCCCACGGTCGAGCGGCTTGTACAGCTGGCCCGCTACATCTTGCGGAACCTCCCCTTCGTCGAACACGTTGCACTGATGGGCATCGAGCCCATCGGGTTTGCCAAAGCGCATCAGCGTGAGCTTTGGGCAGACCCAGCGGACTACGGTGACGTCCTCTCCGAAGCTGTGGGACTGCTGGCCGAGGGCGGAATTCCGGTCTCGCTCTACAACCTGCCCCTGTGCGCGCTGGACCGATCGCTTTGGCCCTACGCCGTGCAGAGCATTTCGCCTTGGAAGAACGACTACCTGCCCGCCTGTGACGGCTGCTCGGTTCGGCAGCGGTGCGGCGGCTTCTTCTCGTGGGTCACACCGGCTTGGACCAGCCGGTCCATCTCTCCCGTCCTGGAAACCTGATCATGTCCAACGCACTGATGATCGTCGGCGCCGCCACCTTGGGAACCTTGGGCACGGAGCCGCCCAAGGGCCAGTCCGACCTTTCCAGACTCTCCGAGTTGGACGGGAAATACGCGACCGTCCTGAGCACCTCGTTGAATGCAGGCCGGCACAACCTGTATGCAGGGCACCGCAGCCACAGCTCCCATCGATCGCACAGTTCCCATCGCTCCCATTCGTCAGGATCGGGAAGCTCGTATCGCTCCTACACCCCACCGCCGGCGACCTATACCCCACCGCCCACCCGCTACACCACGCCAGCGGCACCGCTGGCCCCAGCAGCTCCACGAACCACTGGCACGGGCAGCAGTGGCGGCAGCCATTTGAATAGCTACCCAACCCAGAATCTGGATCCAGCCACCCGAGCCAACTCGAGATCCACGAACAACCTGACCTTGGAGCCCGGCACCTACGACAAGCCGGTCACGGAGGGACGGGACGCCGATGCGCTCAAGCTGCTGATCATGCGCGTCCAGGCAGCGCTCTATTCCAAAGGTTATGATCCAGGCGCCATCGACGGAGTGCTTACCCCTGAAACCCAGTCGGCGCTGCGGATGTTCCAATTGGCCCACGGCATCCGGGCCACCGGAACGATGACGACTCCCACCCTGGACGCGCTTGGCGTGCGGATCTAGCCCTCGACGCCCTCGATCCCGCGGCTCTGGGAGGCCAGTTCGAGCATCGAGGGGCGTAGGCGGCGATCGTCGCTGGCATCTTTCGCGAACCGCTGAAAGGGGGCATTTGCCCCCTTTGATGGTTGTCAGAAGCCCCCGGCCCGCCCTACAGGCTGGTGGCGCGCCACACGCGCCCGATCAACCCGCCCACCAGTGGCGCAATCGGGAAGACGGTGTAGAGGGCGGCCAACGCCAGCGGCGGGACGGAAACGAAGAAATTGCGTTCCGATTCAATCAGACCAGGGTAGAAGATCCCCACCCCGGTGCTTCCGATCTGCACGGCCACCACAACCAACGTGCCCATCAATGCCCCCTTCCAAAAGCCCCCGCGCTTCGGTTCCAGGAAGGGGTTGGCCGCCCTGGCTGCCCTAACGCGCGCGGCCCGCCAGTTCAGCACGTAAAGCAGCAGGAGGAGCGCCAGCACGCCGACGCCAGCCGAGAACGCCGCCACAGCCTGCCAGGCAAGCCCAAGCTCTCCAGAAATTTCTGCACCTCCTACGAAGGCGAGCAGGCCAGCGCCTCCAAGAAGGACCGTTGCGGGTGCGAGCAGGGCCCACTGCATATTGGACGCGGTCGAGTGAGAGCGAACGTGGACATTCATGGAACCTCCAAATGAGCGAAACCGAGGGCGGGTTACAGGGGCCGATCAGGGCTTCTTCTGCGCATCAACAAGCAGCCACTGCCCTGCCCGCTTTTCAAACACCAGATCCGCTCGCGCCGGCACGGGTGCAGGACTCTCCTTGAGCTGGCGACCGCCCTGGAAACCGATCACATCGAGGGTGCCGCCCGTGACGCACGTCGTTCGCCCGGGCCCGCTCTGCTTGCAGTCGACGTTCAAGTTGTCCCAGCCACGCACTTCCACGCGCTGTCCCAGCTCGGCCAACAGGTTCGCGTTCAAATACTGCTCGTAACCCTTCGCCACCTGCTCCACCGAAGGTGCCTGGTCCGCCTTGCTGCATGCGGCCAAGACGACAACGGCTACTGCGGCGACCACCATTCCACGCTTCATGCACCTTCTCCTCGGCTCTTGGTGATGTCCACTTCGATCGTTTCGTTCCGATAGCCCAGGCTCACCTTCTCGACGGTCACGTCCATCTTGGGTTCCGTGCCGTCGACCCAAACCCGATTGACCGAGAAGACCACGCGATCGTCTTGGAACGAGCGGCCTTGCCGCGCGAGATTGGCCGCTTCGGCGGGGTCCATCCGAATCAGCAACCGGTAGCGCCCCGCGTTCGGAGGGCTGGACACGCCGGTGGGCGTCTTGCGGATCCAGGGGACGAAGTTCTTTCCCGTGACACTCAAGCCAGCGAGCGAGATTTGCGGCATGGGCACGAACACTTCCATGACGCCCCGATCCGGGTTGTAGCTGACCCCGCCGAGCGCTTTGAAGTTCGGGCGCACGGCATACCGCCGAGTCCCTTTGAACCGCTCCATCCGTGCGTCGAAGGCCGGGCCAAAGCGCTGCTCGATCACCGCCGCTGACGGCTCCGCCTCTTTGCTACCCGTCGTCCTCTTTGCGGCCACCCACGCCTGCCGCAAGCACCACTGCCGCTTGTCAGGCCGCAACTGGTAGACGGAATGGGCCATCGCCAGCAGGCCCATGTCGCACATGTCGATCCCTTGCGCGCCGGTGGAGGACAGCCCTTCGCGCAGGTGCTGAGCACCATCAAGGGTGTCCCCGTCCAGGTCCCAATACATGCCAACAGGCTCGGCGTACAGGGGATGGGACACCTTGGCCTGCGAGCCGGACTTTCCAGAAAGGGCCCCGCCGATCTGGCGAAGCAGGCCCGATGCGGTCGTGGATTGGGCGTTAGCGCCCGTCGATAAGGCCAGCGCGAGCGCGCCAGCTAGAACTGCCCCGTTCTTCATACAGCCCCTCGTTCCTTTGGATGGACTTGCCACATACTTACGTGGCACGTAGAGTCTACCCGGGGCGTAGGCCTTGCGTCATGATCGGTGCATGCTTGCACTGCATCCGTTCAGCCTGTGACTACGCCGACAACTCCGCGAGCGATCGTGGCCGCGCGCTTGCGCCAAGCCAGGATCCTTCGAGGCTTCAGCCAGCGCGAAGTGGGGGTCAGGATGGGCCTGGACAAAGACACCGCATCGGCTCGCATCAGTCGCTATGAGAGCGAATCGATGACGGTGAGCCTGGAAGCACTGTTTGAGCTGGCGCAGGCACTGGACGTGCCGCCGGCCTACCTGCTGGCGACGACGCCGGCGATGGCCGACGCGATTTTGACGCTGGGCATTCAAAGCGAGGCCCATCAAGCCAAATTGTCTCAAGCCCTTGAAGGACTGGCCGCGCTCCCGCCGGGCAAGCGAAAAGAAGCCATTGCTCGCCTATTGGCGGACTCTGAATAGACCTGCCCACCGCCTTGATGCATCGGTAGTCTCATCCTTTGCGACAAAAGCACGAGATGATCCTCTCTCATGAGAGAGGGGGGTATGGATGGCCGGTGCTGCGGAAGACCCAATCTGGTACCAACGCTTTTCTGCTTGGTGGGAAGGCCAGTCGTTGGCAATCAAGGTTTACTTCGGAGGTTCAGCGCTTCTGCTGATGGCCATTGCCTGCTTTCACGCCTCCCCTCGAGGACTGCTGACCGAGTGTCTGACCTACGCTTCAAGCGGGCTTCTAGCTTTTGGTTTTCTGCGCGAGGCATACCTATGGGTCACACCCAAGCTCCAGCTTCCGCTTGTGAAGCTGTTGATGACCGGCGCTAGCGTGATGGTACTGGCGGCAGCAACGGGGATCAGCAGAATGGCGGTGAACGAGGCGACCGGCCAAGACCCCTCGCACTTCCCAACGACAATTGCGTTGCTGCTGCCGCTTTCTGTGCTACGGGTCGTGTCAGTGGTGGCGATTGTCGTCAGCACACTTTCCACTGTAGCGCTAATGCTCTGGGCAGGAGCAAAAGTGCTTCTGACTTGGGGGCCACTGGAAGACAAAGACTTTTGGCTCCTTCTGGCACGACTTCTTGCAGGTTTTTCGATCGCAATCATCATCTCCAGCACGAGCAGCGCCACTATTGTGCCGACCTGGATGGAAACCGTGGCGCGGAAGTCAGCAGTGTTCCTAGACCTCTACGATGACCCGGCGTGCGCCACAAAGCCTGGCGATAGAGCGCGTCGCATCAACGACAACGTGGTCATCGTCGGCGCCGCGTCGGGCGCCTATCCCACCTATGTTCGCCGCCTGTGTTCCATCGCTCCCGAATGAACACCATTGGATCCGCGAGCGCGAAAAGCTCCATGGATGAATCAGTGTCCTAACTTCGATGCCGCTGATGCGGCCCCACACTACACCGACTTGCGATCACCGCACTGGCAAGGCTCTGCCCTGGCCAGCCGCCGGATCGAACGTTGCGGAGCTGCCGTCCACTCTTGGGGATTTGACCAACCAGATCACTCGCCGCCTACCCCGTGTGACACCTACGTAGGCCAGACGAAGTGCCTCATCAGCGCTGGCGTCGTCGTAGCTGTAGTTAGGATAGAGGCCACTGATGGCGTAGAGCTGGTTGCGCAAAGGGTAGCTATCGCCCGTATAGGTATCATCGATCATGATCGCGATGTCCGCTTCAAGTCCCTTTGCTGCGTGGTAGGTACCGATCGATAGACCTGGATAGGCATCTTCTGGCAGGCAGCGGGCGAGTCTATTTGCCAGCTTTCCCGTCCTCGTCATCACGATGACTTTGTCCTCGTGCTTGGACGCCATCTCCAGCGCAGCGGCGTACTGTTCCTTCACTGCCGCAGCCAAGTACCCAAGCTCGGCCGCTTCATCCATCTTCCTGTCCTGGCCGTAGGCCACGTAACGGACTCCATGGTCACCCGCTTGGCAAGCAACCTGCGGCACGCATGTTTTGGTGACCTTTGACCTCACCTTGGCGATCAGGCGCTCGGCGTCTTCCACAATTTGGCGCACGGACCTGAAGTTTCCAGTGAACAATAGCCGCGGCGCTAAACCGATGGCTTCGTGGGATGGAAAGTAGTCGCTGAACTTTATGAACAGTTGAGGTGCGCTTCCCCGCCAGCCGTAGATCGACTGCCAATCGTCGCCAATTGCCATGATGCTCACTGGTTTACCAGGGTTCTCCGCAAGAAGACGGCGCTGCATGGCTTTGAGCCACTCGGCAATTTGGGGAGAGATGTCCTGAAATTCGTCAACCAATAGGTGACGAACCGCCTCCAGACGACGAACGGGCAGCGCCAACCGATCTGCCTTTTTCGTCATGGTTAGGAAGCATTGGTTGTAGGTGTGAAGCTTGCTGCTCTCCAAGAACGCCCGCAGGTGGGGCCAGAAGCGTCCGAGCGCGACAGCGAAGCGCGAATTAACGTCCATCACTTGTGGCGATGGCATCCGTCCAAGGAGGGTGGTCACCTCGACGCCCAAGGTTTCAATGAAGCTTCCTTGGTTGTAGAGCGCTTCATAGATCGGCGCCGCCTTGAGCTCACCTGGCAACCTTAGGTTAAACACTGGCGCTACCTGCATTGCGATGTCTTGCCCCAATCCGCGCAGAAATCTTTGGCGAACGCGAAAGGCTTCCAAGCTTTCATCCGAGTCAATCAAGATGAAACGCTTTTCCGCCTGCCGACCTAGGAAATTCAACTTCGCCGTAGCTGCAGCATCAAACCGGAAGGGCCTGGCGCCAGGGGCTCCCACCGGCACCTTTCTTTCATCGTCGGAAAGACGAGGACCAACACCAAGAATAACTGGAATGCCTGTAGCCGTTTCAATCCCATTCGCAAATATATCGCAGCGTGCGAAAGAGGTGGGGACCACCGTTCGGATAGCTTCCACCCCGGGGAAGGGCCAACCATCCTCCACCCAGCTGGCCTCGACCATCGGGTTAAGCGCCGCTTCCCGAGCGGAAAGCAGCGAGGAGAGCTTGACGTCCCAGTCGGGGTTGTCATTGGGTTTACGCTGAGCAATTGCGACCTGATGTATCAGAATCTCAGCGACGGCTTCCCGAAAGTCCCGGTCAATTGCAAAAAGAGAAATGTAGGCCTCACGCAGAAGGACTGCCTGAGGCTCGCTCAGTTTCGACGAGGTTCCGGCTGGATTGTCGACATCGTCTTCGCCAGAACCTGACTCTGCCGTCTTTTTTCCTTTTACGTCAAGATTGTCGAAGAAATCCCGTCCAGGCAGACTGCTTCTGGCTAGACCAACCAGGACCGAATGGAAGGTTCGCACCCTATCCAGCAACCACCTCTCGGGCACGTCTCTTTGGCGCCAATAGCCCAGAACCTTTCCCAAAGATTTGCGAAGATCGTCACAGGACTTTCGGGTAAACGAGATGACAGTCACTTCTTCGTCCCGAACACCCAAGTATTCGAGCATGAACACTACGCGGAGGACTAGAGTTGTTGATTTCCCCGAACCGGCACCTGCCGAAATGCACGTGGCCGGGTGACTCGCCAGGATCATGTCCCATTGCTCGGGAGTGGGCGGGCGCACAATCTCATCCTCAACCGCCTGAGCCACCCTCGCGCGCATCGCGGCTTCCACAGGTGCCACCGCGAAACAGACAGGTCCATACAACCCCGGATCGAGGCATTTGGGCTCCGGCGCAATGTCTTCGACTCGGTAGACGAGTTGTCCATCAGCGAAACCAGTGGCATAGCCCTCCTCTCGCCCTACGCGCAACCCACTATCGCTTCCCTGTCGGTAGGCCCTCATTCGGATGGCTTCGATGTGATCGCGTATAGCCCACGCCAGCGCCTTCCGAACGGCGAGGGCAAGGCCGTTCAAGGCGTTCACGACAAGCTGCGACATCTTTAACCTAGAAACGGGTGACGGCAAAAGAGACTAACAAAGGACGTGACCTCCCCCAATACCGTCAACTTTTCGACGCAAAAAGGCGATTTGTTGGCGCATCTATTTGCGATTGCGTGATGGCCTTCGCTAAGCCACTGCAAGGGCAGGAACAAGATTGCAGGTGTCCCGAATGATCAGGTGGCTGCTGCGACCTGCCAAGCCCCTGCACCCAAATTGGAACACTCGACGATGGCTTGGTACGGCATCGCCGCTTCGGGTTCAAGTGAAAGGCGCAAACTTCCATCTAGAAAATCGCTCCAACCAAGCTACTACTTGGATTCTTCGCCCTCATGAGCTAAGGCGCCACTGCTCGACGACTTCTGCTCCTGGATCACGAAGCTGTGTACGCTCATGAACTGATGCGCTACTCGGCGGGGTTGATCCATCCCCTCAGCAGGGTATTCCTCAGGACTGTCCAATTCAGCCCCATACCGCTCCTTTAGCTTGACAGCAATGTAGTCCGCGCCAACAAGCTTAGAAACTGAGTCGTATTGCCGTCGTTCAAAATCTCCCGGCCTAGGGATCCCACTCTCAACTCCCCAAGACTCTCCCACGAAACACGCCAGAAATGCCTCTACTCGGTCCGTCGACGTGTCCAACTGGGCACGTAGCATCTGTTGCACATGTGCATCCGATGTCTCTTGGCACCATAGCCAGTAGAGCGTGGGGGCGTCCTTGGGTTCGGTGAGGAACAATGGAGCTTTGGCGCTTTCAGCCTCTATGCGCTCACTAGCCAGTCTAGAAAGCGCCTTATCGCCGTCGTCGGAAAGCACCCTCCGATCTTCGGGCCGATCGTTGTTGTGATGAATCCAACGCAGACATTCAGAAGCGAATCCAACTGAGGAAGCCTCACGGATGACCTGCTCGGCCGCGCTCTGCCTCTCGGGACCTATCTGCAACTGTTTAAGCATGTCGCTGATGAGAATGGCCGCTGATCCTCTGGTGTCCACCAACATAAGCATGCCTCGCTCGCGCGGCAACAGATCACCATTCCTTGCAAACGCGAGCGCTATCGCTTTTGCTTCAGAAGCTCCGATCGTTTCCTTTCTCTGGCGAAGCCTCATAACCAAGCGCGGCATAGCATGAGTTTCACTGAAGCGCCGGAGCACAGCTCTCGAATCGGAGGCCGACAGGCCAGGAGCAGCCTTAATGAATTCCGCGATCATCCGATCCGACACGTCACCCAGCGGCACACCATAGGCAAAGTATCGTTGAAAGTAGTCACCAGAGGCGATCCTTTGCTCTGACGCCCACGTTAAATCCCAATCGCTTCCGTAGATAGAGCCTCCTAGCCGAGGGAACAGTGGCTCCAAGAGCCGTCGGCGCACCCTATCCCTATCGTCCAAGGACAGTCCTGGAAGTGCTTTCTCTAGCACGGCTGAAATATCTGCTTCCTTTCTTTGACGATCATCACGCCCATCCTCGCGTCCGCCCTTGAGAAAAAGGTGTCGATTAGACCGTATCGCGGCGTATAAGCCCGGGTAGATCACCCGAATGCCTTCAATCAGCATCAGTTCCACCGTGTTCACCTCGTCTTTGAGGATCGGCAGGGCAAACAGGAGAGCGTTGGAAAGGAGCTTCGACTTACGTGGTGTTCCGAGCGCGGGTGCAATGACGTCATCAAATGGCCTAATGAATGCATCCACCTGGCTCTGGGCGAGCACCAATCCCGCTTGATTCACGGCCCTCTGCACGCCCTCTAAAGCAATCATTCGCAAACTGTTGGGGTCTGCAGGAGGAAGATTGAGTGGCACTTGGATGATTTTCTCGAGAAACGCTCGCCCCCCCTTGGCCCCGCCCTCTCCGTAGCGTTCACCCAACGCCGCTGCAACCACGTCATCGTCGAAGGCCAGAACGTACGAGGTGTGCTTGAAGCTGGCGGACAGCTTGACCAGCTTAAAGATGGCATGGGTTTCCTCGCGATCCAGCCTGTCGATGTCGTCAACAAGAACCACCAGCCGGCGCTTGGATTGGCCCAGCATTCGATCTATTCGCGAGCGCAACTCTTCCAGGCTCACAGTGGACAACGACTCGCCCACACTCTTTGCGGCCTCCCCCGGGGAAATCTGAACCGCACCAGCGAAGGTCACGTTCGCAAGAGACAAGAGTCCTCCGTATTGCTTCAGAAGCTCGCCCACCCTCTCCTTCTTATTTGGCAAGGATTCGTCCATCGCCTCAGCGAGCGTCGCGAAGAACCCTCGCAGCAGGGCGTCTTGGCTTTGAAAGTGCCACGGGTTGAAGCGCACAAGAATGACCCGCGGATACTCCTTTAATGCCTCCCCCATCATTTCAAGGACAGATGTTTTCCCATCCCCCCACGGGCCATAGAGACCAACGACGATGCTGGACGGATCAGCGCGCTGGGCTAGAGTCTGAGCCAATCGGGACGCGAACGGCGCACGATTGAACCGGTCAGACAAGCGATCGGTGATGGGCTGATCGTCTAGAAACTGATCACTGTGAGGAGCTTCCGCGCCTTCCGTCTCCAAACCTGTGTCCACGTCTGCATGAATGGGCTCATCAGCGCTGGTCCTCAATCCTGCGGAGCCAACTTTGTTTGGACCCCACCACTTCCTTAGCCATGCCAGCATTTCTAGGCCCTCTGTGACCGTGGTCAACTGCAATTTTGAACTGGACCAATCGGGCACCCGACTGATCGATTCCCATGTGCTCCGCTGGCGCACCTGCTGCTAGATAGCCGCGCCAGCGCACCTGCGAGTCTTCCTGACGAAAGACCTACAACGCCGCCTTTGAAGCCAAATAGGCAGCGAACTGGTGATCACCAGCGTCTTCTGCTTCCTGACGTGGCTCCCCCTCTTCAACCGACGCGCCTGACACGATCAATGCTTCAGCGATCAGAATTTTTGTCGGATGATCGAGATCAACGGCACCAGCAATCCAAACCAGCGGCGGCTGATCATCGTCGCCATCTGTGTAGGTGTAAGCATCCGGATCAAGGCCTGTGGCCAAGAGTGCCTTCACCAAGTCCAGCTCACCCAAGACGCATGCATTGTGCAATTGAGGGTAACCAAGCGCCTTGCCTCGTTCCTTCAATTCTGGAGGCAGCGCATCCACTGCAACGCACATTTCATCGAACCGCTCCCTGAATGCCCCATCCGAGCGATAAAGGTCCGAGTACCCCATGGCCTGTGCAGTTGATGAATACATAGATCGCTCCTCCTTGATTAGAGCCTATTCAAGTTACAGCCGTGGCTAACCCTACCCTTCATTCAAAAACGTCTGAAGTCCTGACCTGACGCTGCGGCTTGCAGCGTCCACCGACTGTTCGGGTGAGGCAGTCGATTTCTGCCGCAAGGAAGGGAATCATCTTCCCTCTTCGGCGAAGGGGCGTTTGTAGCGATGTGCCGCCGTCGCTGGCGTCCAACGCGCCTCCAAATCGGTGGCTCGCTGGGCGGCCTGGGCTTTGCAGAGATCTTGCGTCACCGCGCTCAGCACATTGGCATAAGCAGAGTGATAGGGCTCACGTGCCTCCCCGTCGATCCAAGGTGCCTGCAGGGCCACCTCGACCGTGGCATCCCACACCTCACAACGTTCAAGCGCACAGCTCAGCACATCGTCGCTCACCACCAAGACATGGCCGGCTACCCGGCCGTCCACCAATGCCCACTCATGAGTAACCACGGCAATGTCATCGAGCGTGGCCAGCGTTGTGATTCGGCCCAACTTCCTCTGAAGCCGGCTCGCATCGTCCCGGGCATGCCGCAGGGCCAGTTCGATTTCGAGCTCGCGGACCCGTTGTTGTGCTGCGTCCAGCTCGTCGATCAATCGACGTTCTTTGGCACTGCGCCCCACGCGTGAGGCCTGCCAAGCGACGAGTTCGGTGTAAGGGTAACGAACATGCTCGTTCGCCCCTCCACCAGCGCGGCCGACACCTTTCACAAAGGGCGGCCCTGCAGGAGGGGTTCGCCGGCGCCACTCCCCAAGCGTGTCGAAGTGGACACCGAGATAACGGGCTGCCGCCTTAGTACTGACCGTGGGAGGAGGAAGCCCACCAGCGGCTCTAGCGAGCTCTTCATCTACTCGTGTAGACATCCGCTCTACATAGCTTTCCACGCTTCGTTGAAGAATCACATTGATCATCCTTACACAGTTCAGCGCCCGATCGGCCAAACGAAGACTTCAATTGCCTTGTGTGATGAGCAGCTCCGCGTACGGGAGAGATTTGACGAACGCCTCCTTGCCAACGCCACTCACTAAGCGTATCGAAATGAGCTTCGCGACAACAAACCCCATGCACCCGCATCCGCTACCCGCGCCACCCTCACCACACCCCTTGACAATTCCACCATGAAGCGTAGTACCAAACTTCCACCGGAGGCCCAGACATGATAGACAAGTGCTTTTGGGATGCGCTTCTTCATCTAGTAGAAAATCAAAGCAATATTGAAGGAGGCCTCACATCGCGCGGCGATGCGGCCTACGATGGGAACATACATAAGATGATACGGCTTGCGACCGATCCATCATCTGACAAGACCCATACCGCATATCCTGCCGTCACACGCTCAGCTCTTCGCAGGGCCACTTGGCATTTCGCGTGGCTGGGAGCACTGACTGCCGGTGCAAACCTTACGCCCGAACTTCATGCCAAGGCAGCCCTAGATATCTTTGATAAGTACCTCCCAAATCAGAAAATAATACTTGTTATGGACGACTGGATCTGGGCACTGCACTACCTGTCCGCCTTGCTCCACGCACATCCGGTTGACGCGGGAGGCGAGGCCGAGATTCAAAGAAATCTATTCATGAGTTATTTGCAAGCAGCTTGATCCGTCGCACTAGATGCCGACTATTCAAAGCCTCGGCCCATGAAAATTCGAATTCAACTCGGTCTGTTCGTTCATCCACCGCGCTTGCAGTGGGCGAGGTTGATTTTCTTTCTCGGCGAAGCTCTGGCAAGGATGCCGGGAGTCCATTGTCACGCGCCCCTGAAGGTCGTCCGGTTCGCTTGTATCGCTGGAAACCGGCGCTCGGCTTAGCTCATCTAATAGACTAGCCAGGTGCTGGGTGGTCTTCAGGGGCCGATACCAACCCCTACTCGAAATGGCAACCAGATTGAGCTTATCCGAGCCACCCTTCGCACCCTTCATCAAGCTATTGATGTAGCCCTGGAAATCTTCCTTGGAAAGACCCAGTGGAAACCACTCGTTGCCACCTTCCGTTGATTTCACGATACCCAGCTTTTCATAATAGATTCCAGACACCGTCGCAGAGCGCGCTCGGTAATAGCTGACGTGGTCATCGGGCAGCCGGTCACCATATGCAAGCGAGAGACGCTCCTCCAAGCGATGGATCGCCCCTGTAATCCCGCGTAGTCCCGCACTTCCCTTTGCCACCGCAAAAAGATAGGGCTGAAGACTTAGGCGACTGTGCATCGCGCTTGGAAGTCCAACATGCCAGTAGGCAAAGTGATGGCATCGCAACGAGGCAATTACGTTCGCCCATCGCTGCTCATCGCTTGGTCTTTCGGAAAACTCCTGAACCAGACGTATTGCGTGCAAATAGGCGTGTTTCGCACGAACCTCCCCATCCTTCCTCTTCTTCTCCTTCCACTCAGACGGAAAGTTTGAAGATTGCGCCTTGATCTCCAACAGAAAGAAACGTCCTCCCATTTTCAATGCGGAGTCACCAAGCCTTCCCTCGGCATTTCCGGAAAGGTTTACTCCGGCCTCAGGGAGTTCGCGATTTCGAGCAAACAGCCACTGGAGATCGCGCAGCGCCATTACGGCAGAATTTTCCCAAATGTCGGCCATTTCTATCCACCTCCATGTTAATTCGTGTCGATTGATCAAGCTCAGGGAGCTTCGCCCACCAAATGGGCAAGAGACTACAACGCTACACGCTGTCTCCCGCCAAGCCTATCCTTCGATTCCGTGGGGCGAAAATGGCCACCTCGTCACCCAGCTCATCAAGCCTAGGCTTGTCCGTCCCTTTGAGCCTATTCCAAACACGGGGACTCGTCGCCACCATGTGCTCTTCCACCCGGCCCATGGCCTCGCGGAGCTTCGACCACTCCTGCTCGGTGTAGCGCTCCGAGACAGCGGCCATGCGATCATCGCCCCGGCCAAGAGTTCGATGGTGGAGCAATTGGGAAACGATCCGGCTCTCGCCAAACAGGAGAGCCGCGTAGCGACCAAGCGTGCGGCGCAGATCGTGGAGGGTCAGCCCAATGTCCACCTCTGCCCGCAGATCGAGCAACCCCGCGTCCCGGCGCACGTTTGCCACGATGCTCTTGCTGTCCGAGTAGTGCCCCGTGGTGCTTCGCTCCGATCGAGCGGGGAAGACGAACATGGTTTTGGCCAGCGCGCGGCGTGTCCTCTCCACCTCTTTTTCCAGCCGGTCCAGCAGATCCCGGCGGGCACGCCTAGCTCGAGCGGCGCCCAACACTTCTTCCGCGTCCGCCAGATCTTGCTTGAGCTTGGTTTCGTCCGCGCGTTCGTCGTAACGCCGCTGCAAAATCTTTTCAGCAAAGTAGGCCACCGGCAGGTAGCGCTCCTCGCCATTTTTGGTGTCAAACAGGTAGACCTGAGACCCTGCCCGCCTCGTATAAGGGTTGACCTCATCCGGCCCGGCCAACCAGACCCAGGACACTTCCGACTGGCGCAGCTCGCCCGGGGAGCACCGGTCAAACCAGCGTAGCGGAGCGGCCTCGCCGCGGCGGGTGCCCCAGAGCAGGGTCAGCAGCAAGTAGTCCGCGCCGGTGGCGTTCAAGCCGCCCTGCTCATCCCGTCTTGCCAAGATCACCTTCAGGACCGTGGGCAGCGTCTCGTCCCCCAACGGATTGCGCACTTCCGCGCGCTCGTAGTGCCGGCGAAGTGCTTGCGAGTCCCGCAGCATGTCGTCGTCGTGGATGACCTGGAACGGGTTGTAGCGCAGCACCGGGTCACGCTGCTGCTGAGCTGCCGCTTTGCGTTCCCGCTTCAGCACCAGGTCGACCGCCCTCTTCGCGTCTGTGAACGCGTGCTCGGTCGACGCCAAACCGGCTGCTTTGACTCGCTGGATGTACTTCCCGGTCACGCCCAACGCTTCGAGCTGTTGCGTGGAGAGCGCGGCCCAATCCGACTGGTTGGCCAGTGCTTGGCGCATCGGGGTGGGGATCCGGTTGGAACGCACCATGGACGAACGCCGCAGGCCGTCGAACGCACGGTGGATGTCCTTGTCCAAAAGCTGAAGGATCGGTTTGTCCGCCAGCCCGACTTCCGGGCGGGCAAACCGCGCCAGGCTGTCTTGGATGGCCCGGATGCTTGCGGGCTTGGCCTTCTTGTTGCGCACGCGCTTCTGCAGGTCTTCAACGTAAGCCGCGAAGCAGTCCGCCAGCGTGAGCCCCTTCAGCTCCACCAGCTGCTCGGCTCGGGCCTCTTCCTTCGAAGGATGCTCGCCCGTTTCTCGAACCACGGCCAACTTCCGCCGCGCCAGCTCGTAGGCTTGCTCCGGTCCCATGTCGGTGACGCTGCCCAGGGAGAACCGACGAACCCCGGCCGGGCCTCGCACCACGACTTCGTAAGTGGTGCGGGTGGTGCCCACGTAGAAGCCAAAGCCCGTTGGCGCGCCCTGATTGCCGTCCAGGACGCGGTAAGGCTTCCCGGCGTCTCCGGGCAGTCGAGGAGCGATGACCACCCTTCCCTGCTTGCCTTCGACCGGGCCTTTGGCCACGCTCAGTTCGCAGATTTGCCGGTAGGTCAGCTTAAACTTGGTGCCTCGGCGGCGCGGGGCCTTTGCCTGCGCCGCAACAACCGTATCCATGGTCGATCCGCCGTCTGTCCGTCGCAACATCGATTTGATCCTCTTTGATTGACCACCGCAACTGCGGCGCAACGAAGAACCCCGTTACTTGCCGTCAGCCGCCGGGATCGACCGCTACAACCCGTAGGAAGTTCTCTTGCAAACCACTGATTCAAAAGCGAAACCGTCTGCATCGAAGGCCAGTGCAGAGCACACGCCCCTCATGAAGCAGTTCTTCGCAGCGAAGTCCGAGTACCCGGATCTGCTGCTGTTCTTCCGCATGGGCGACTTCTACGAGCTGTTCTACGACGATGCACGCAAGGCGGCACGCCTGCTCGACATCACCCTGACCCAGCGCGGCAGTTCCGGCGGCGCCCCGATTCCGATGGCCGGTGTGCCCGTGCATGCCTACGAGGGCTACCTGGCACGCCTGGTGGCGCTGGGCGAATCCGTAGCGATCTGCGAGCAGATCGGCGACCCGGCCCTGGCCAAGGGACTGGTCGAGCGCAAGGTGGTCCGCATCGTCACCCCCGGTACGGTCACCGACGAAGCACTGCTCGACGAACGCCGCGACACCCTGTTGATGGCCCTGTCGCGCACCCGGCAGGGCTACGGCCTGGCCTGGGCCGACCTCGCCGGTGGCCGCTTCCTGGTCAACGAAGTCGACACCGACGACGCGCTGGAAGCCGAGCTGGCGCGCCTGGAGCCGGCCGAACTGCTGGTGCCTGACGAGGAGAACTGGCCGGACTTCCTGCGCCAGCGCAGCGGTGTGCGTCGCCGCGCGCCATGGCTGTTCGATGCGGACAGCGGTCGTCGACAGCTGCTGGCCTTCTTCAAGCTGCATGACCTGAGCGGTTTCGGCATCGACGACAAGCCACGCGCCACGGCCGCCGCAGGCGCCCTGCTCGGCTATGTCGAAGAAACCCAGAAGCAGCGCCTGCCGCACCTGACCTCGATCGCGATGGAAACCGCTGGCGAGGCGATCGCCATGAACGCCGCGACCCGCCGCCACCTGGAGCTGGATACGCGGGTCGACGGCGATACCCGCAACACCCTGCTGGGCGTGCTCGACAGCACCGTCACCCCGATGGGCGGCCGCCTGCTGCGTCGCTGGCTGCATCGCCCGTTGCGCCTGCGCGAGGTGCTGGTACAGCGCCACCATGCGGTAGCGACGCTGATCGATCGCGGCAGCGATGCCGACATCCGCGAACAGTTCCGTCGCCTGGGTGACCTCGAGCGCATCCTCACCCGCGTCGCCCTGCGCTCGGCACGCCCCCGCGATTTCTCGACACTGCGCGATGGCCTGGGCCTGTTGCCTGCGGTGCGCGACGTGCTGGCGCCGCTGGACTCGCCACGCCTGCAGGCGCTGTACGCCGCGCTGGGCGAGCATGACGACTGCGCGCGGCTGCTCGCACGTGCCATCGCCGAAATGCCGCCGCTGAAACTCAGCGATGGTGGCGTGCTGGCCGACGGCTTCGACGAGGAACTGGATGAGCTGCGGCGCCTGTCCACCAACGCCGACCAGTTCCTGGTCGACCTTGAACGGCGCGAGCGGGAAAGCAGCGGCATTGCCACACTGAAGGTCGGCTACAACCGTGTGCACGGCTATTACATCGAAATCAGCAAGGGCCAGGCCGACCGCGCACCGGTGCACTACACGCGCCGCCAGACCCTCACCAACGCCGAGCGCTACATCACCGAAGAACTGAAGGCGTTCGAGGACAAGGTACTGTCCGCGCGCGACCGCTCGCTGTCGCGCGAGAAGTTCCTGTACGAGCAGCTGCTGGACACGCTGGGCGCACAGCTGGAGCCGCTGAAGCAGTGTGCCGCCGCGTTGAGCGAACTGGATGTGCTGGCCGCATTCGCCGAGCGCGCGCAGGCACTGGACTGGTCGCGCCCGGAACTGGAAACGGCACCCTGCCTGAAGATCGAGCGCGGCCGTCACCCCGTCGTGGAAGCCGTGCGCGAGCAGCCCTTCGAGCCGAACGATCTGGACCTGCACCCGGACCGCCGGATGCTGGTCATCACCGGCCCGAACATGGGCGGTAAATCCACCTACATGCGGCAGAATGCACTGATCGTGCTTCTGGCACACATCGGCTCCTTCGTGCCGGCCAGCCGCGCCGTGATCGGCCCGATCGACCGCATCCTGACCCGCATCGGCGCCGGCGACGATCTCGCCCGCGGGCAGTCGACCTTCATGGTCGAAATGGCCGAGACCAGCTACATCCTGCACCACGCCAGCGCACATTCGCTGGTGCTTATGGATGAGATCGGCCGCGGCACCTCCACCTATGACGGCCTTGCCCTGGCCGACGCGGTGGCCCGCCACCTCGCCTACGAGAACCGCTGCTACACACTGTTCGCCACCCACTACTTCGAGCTGACCGCGCTGGCCGACGAGCAGCACGAGGGAGGCCGCAGCGGTATCGCCAACGTGCACCTGGATGCGGTCGAGCATGGCGAAGCGCTGGTGTTCATGCACGCTGTGAAGGACGGCCCGGCCAACCGCAGCTTCGGACTGCAGGTGGCCGCACTGGCCGGCCTGCCGCGCTCGACCGTGGCGCAGGCGCGGCGGCGCTTGGCCGAGCTGGAACAACGGGGCAGCGAGAGCCATGCGGCGGAGCTGGCCCCTCGGGCGCTGGATGCCCCGCAGCAGTTCGGCCTGTTCAACACCCCGTCCAGCAAGGCGCAGGAGGCGCTGGCCGCCATCGATCCGGACGAACTGACGCCCAAACAGGCACTGGAAGCGCTGTATCGGCTGAAGTCACTGCTGTAACCGGCAGGCATGCGCGCGTTGCACCGGGCAGGAGTCCGGCGCAACGCCGCCCCCGCACTCCCACCGGCGGAGCCGAGCCTGCACCCGGCGGCCTTCGCATTTCCGTCGTGCAGGCGGCGTTATGCTCGGGCGGTCCTTCCTTCACAGAACGGAGACCGCCATGAACACCGAATCCCTCGCCGCATCCCTCTTCCAGCAGCTGCAGCAGGGGCAAGGCCTGCAGCAGGTCTCCCAGCAGCTCGGCCTGGACAGCAGCCAGACCACCCAGGCGGTGGGCAGCGCCTTGCCGCTGCTGCTGGGCGCGATGGGCCAGAACGCCAGCGAGCCGCAGGGCGCGCAGTCCCTGCTCAATGCGCTGCAGCGTGACCATCTGGGCACTGGTGGGGGTGGCAGCTTCGACCTCGGCAGCATCCTCGGCGCAGTGATGGGCGGCGGTGGCAGCAGCGCCACCGACGGGGCCGGCATCCTCGGTCACATCTTCGGTGGGCAGCAGCCGCAGGCCGCGCAGGTGCTGGGCCAGAAGACCGGGCTGGACAGCGGCACCTCCGGCAAGCTGCTGGCGATCCTTGCGCCCATCGTCATGTCCTTCCTGGCCCAGCGCTTCGCCCGACAGGGCAACGCCAGCGAACTCAGCAGCGCCCTCGGCCAGGAGGCGCAGCAGTCCGGCGGCATCGGCAACATGCTGGGCGGGGTGCTCGATCAGGACGGCGACGGCCAGTTCGGGGCCAGCGACCTGCTGAAGCTCGGCGCGGGGCTGCTCAAGCGCTGATCGCACACACCCGTACAAGCCTTGGATTTAATAGGCAGACACTATCGCATTGGTTGAATCAATCGAATTTACCGATCCACAGGCGCCGCCTAATGTGGGTCGGCCTCCCCGATTCCACCTTTCGCCAGTCCACAGGTAGAGACCCATGAAAAGCGAAGCGAAGTGCCCCTTCAATCATGCCGTCGTCGGTGACGCGACGACCAACCGCGACTGGTGGCCGAACCAGCTGCGTGTGGACCTGCTCAACCAGCATTCCGCGCGCTCCAACCCGCTCGATGCCGGCTTTGACTACGCAACGGCGTTCAAGGGCCTGGACTATGCCGCGCTGAAGGCAGACCTGAAGGCGCTGATGACGGACTCGCAGGACTGGTGGCCGGCCGATTTCGGTCACTACGGCGGCCTGTTCATCCGCATGGCGTGGCACAGCGCCGGCACCTATCGCATCGGTGATGGCCGCGGTGGCGGCGGCCGCGGCCAGCAGCGCTTCGCTCCGCTCAACAGCTGGCCGGACAACGTCAGCCTGGACAAGGCGCGACGCCTGCTGTGGCCGATCAAGCAGAAGTACGGCCAGGCCATCTCCTGGGCCGACCTGCTGATCCTGACCGGCAATGTCGCGCTGGAGTCGATGGGCTTCAAGACACTGGGCTTCGCCGGTGGCCGTCCCGATACCTGGGAACCGGACCAGGATGTGTACTGGGGCCGTGAAACCACATGGCTGGGCGGTGACGTGCGCTACAAGCACGGCTCCGAAGGCGTGGTGGAATCGCACGGCGTGCTGGTGTCCGATGACGATGCCGATGGCGACGTGCATTCGCGCAAGCTGGAGAACCCGCTGGCCGCAGTGCAGATGGGCCTGATCTATGTGAATCCCGAGGGCCCCGACGGGAATCCTGACCCCGTACTGGCTGCACACGACATCCGTGACACGTTCGGCCGCATGGCGATGGACGATGAAGAAACGGTGGCGCTGATTGCAGGCGGGCACAGCTTCGGCAAGACCCATGGCGCCGGCCCCGCCGACAACGTCGGCAAGGAGCCTGAAGCGGCCGATCTTGAGAGCCAGGGCCTGGGCTGGGCCAACAGCTTCGGCAGCGGCAAGGGCGGCGACACCATCACCAGTGGCCTGGAAGTCACCTGGACCCGTACCCCTGCGCAGTGGAGCCATGACTTCTTCGAGAACCTGTTCAAGTACGAATGGGAACTGACCAAGAGTCCGGCCGGCGCTCATCAATGGGTGGCCAAGGATGCCGAGGCGGTTATTCCCGATGCGCACGACGCCTCGAAGAAGCACCGCCCGACCATGCTGACCACCGACCTGTCGCTGCGCATGGATCCCGCCTACGAAAAGATCTCGCGCCGCTTCCTGGCCGATCCGCAGGCGTTTGCCGATGCGTTCGCGCGCGCCTGGTTCAAGCTGACCCACCGCGACATGGGGCCGCGCGCGCGCTATCTGGGGCCGGAAGTGCCGGCCGAAGAGTTCATCTGGCAGGATCCGCTGCCGGCCGCAAAGCACCCGCTCATTGATGCCAAGGACGTGGCCACGCTGAAGCAGGCGATCGCCGCAAGCGGCCTGAGCGTCTCTGAACTGGTCTCCACGGCCTGGGCATCGGCCTCCACCTTCCGTGGCTCGGACAAGCGGGGCGGCGCCAATGGTGCGCGCATCCGCCTGGCACCGCAGAAGGACTGGCCGGTCAACCAGCCCACCCGTCTGGCCAAGGTGCTGGCCGCGCTGGAGAAGGTGCAGGGCGGGTTCAATGCCAGCAGTGAAAGGCAGGTGTCTCTGGCCGACCTGATCGTGCTGGCCGGGGGCGTGGGCATCGAACAGGCCGCCAAGGCCGGTGGGTACGACATCAGCGTACCGTTCACTCCGGGCCGTACCGACGCCAGCCAGGAGCAGACCGACGTGGAATCGTTCGCGGTGCTGGAACCGGTGGCCGATGGATTCCGCAACTATCTCAAGGGCGCCTACAGCGTTCCGGGCGAAGCGCTGCTGATCGACCGGGCGCAACTGCTGACGCTGACCGCCCCGGAGCTGACCGTGCTGATCGGTGGCCTGCGCGTACTGGGTGCCAACGCCGATGGCAGCGCGCACGGCGTGTTCACCGACCGGCCCGGGACACTCAGCAACGACTTCTTCGTCAACCTGCTGGATATGGGCACGCAGTGGAAGGCCACCGGTCGTGAAACCTACGAGGGCCGCGGTCGCAACGACGGCGCCGCACGCTGGACCGCCACCCGTGCTGATCTGGTGTTTGGATCCAATGCCGTGCTGCGTGCGCTGGCAGAGGTCTACGGCAGTGCCGACGGCGAGAAGAAGTTCGTGCAGGACTTCGTTGCGGCGTGGACCCGGGTGATGGAGCTGGACCGCTACGACCTGCACAGCTGATCATCGGCAGGTCCGGCGCTGCTGTCGGAAGGCCCGCCGGGCATGGCCCGGCGCTGCCCTGGGGCCGTTTGCGTTACAGGGCGTCGATGTCGCCCAGCGCGCGGATCAGACGCCGCGCGCGCTTGTCCGGCTTGTGCTCCGGTGGCTGGAAGCCGTCGCGCGCGGCGATGCGCAATGCGCGCTGCTCGGCGCGACGCGCCTTCGACGCCTCGCTCTCGGCATACAGCTGGTGCGCGACCGGGGCAGGCCCGCGCTGGTCGCTCAGGCCCATCACCTGGATCTCGAAATGCTCCTCGCCGCGATCGACCTGCAGGTGCTCACCCACGCGCACCGCGCGCGAGGACTTCGGCCGCTGACCGGCCACGCTGACCTTGCCGGTTTCGATGGCCTGCTTGGCCAGGCTGCGGGTCTTGAAGAAACGGGCCGCCCACAACCAGATGTCCAGACGGACACTGGGCGACAGCGGGGAAAGCTCAGGCATCGGCAGGGACTACTCCGTTCGCTTGTTCAGGGGACGCGGATTATCGGGGTCGGTGCGGCAGCCGCTGCCCCCGATCAAGGTCGGTGCTCCGGCAGCGAGATCCTGGCGCTGGCTGCCGACCAGGCATTCGGGGCGGTCGGTCGGCCGCACCTGGGTGTCGCCCAGCCGGTCTCCCGACGAACATGCGGCCAACAGGCCGCCAATCAAGGCCAACGTCATCGGCCTCACCTGCTGTCGTTGATGCATTGCCACATCCCGCGAACCGGCTTGGTGCTAGTGTGCGCCTCCCGGGATTCGATCACCACCCCATGGCCAAAGCGCCGCTTGACCTGACCGCCGGCCCGATCGGCCGCAATCTCCTGTTGTTCTCGCTGCCGATCCTGGCGGGCAACATCGCGCAGTCGCTGAACGGTTCGGTGAACGCGGTATGGGTCGGGCGCTTCCTCGGCGAAGCGGCACTGACCGCCACCGCGAACGCCAACAACATCATGTTCTTCCTGATCGGTTCGGTGTTCGGCTTCGGCATGGCCTCCACCATCCTGATCGGCCAGGCCATCGGTGCACGGGATATCGCCCAGGCACGGCGCGTGGTCGGCACCAGCGCCACGTTCTTCATCGGCCTGTCGGCGATCATCGCCATCGCCGGCTGGTTCATGGCCCATCCGCTGCTGGCGGCGATGGGCACGCCGGCGGCCTCGCTGCCACTGGCCGAGGCCTATCTGCGCATCATCTTCCTGGCAATGCCGACGTTGTATGCCTTTGCCTTCCTCAGCGCCGCGCTGCGCGGTGCCGGTGACTCGCGTACGCCGTTCCGCTTCCTGCTGCTGTCGGTCGTGCTGGACATCGCATTGAATCCGGTACTGATCTTCGGCATGGGGCCGTTCCCGGAGCTGGGCATCGCCGGTTCGGCCTGGGCCACGCTGGTGTCGCAGACCCTCTCGCTGTGCGGTCTGCTGCTGTACATGCGGCACAAGCGCCACACGCTGTGGCTGGGTCGCGCCGACATGCGCCTGTTCAAGCTGGACCTGACCATCCTGAAGGCACTGGTGGTCAAAGGCGTGCCGATGGGCCTGCAGATGGTGCTGATCTCGCTGTCGGTGATCCTGCTGATGACCATGGTCAACCAGTACGGCACCGAAACCGCAGCGGCCTATGGCGCCTCGCTGCAATTGTGGAACTACGTGCAGATGCCGGCGATGGCGATCGGCGCGGCCTGTTCGACGATGGCCGCACAGAACGTGGGTGCCCAGCAGTGGGATCGCGTTCGCGGCACGGCACGCAAGGGCGTGCTGTTCAACTTCCTGCTGACCGGTGCGTTGATCCTGCCGCTGGTGCTGCTGGACCAGTACTCGCTGGCCCTGTTCCTGCCGCAGGGCAGCGAGTCGCTGCAGATCGCGCGCCACCTCAACCATGTGGTGATCGGCTCGTTCCTGTTCTTCGGCGTGAGCTTCGTGATTTCCGGCGTGGTGCGCTCGACGGGTGCGGTGATTCCACCGCTGCTGATCCTGGCCGCGTCACTGTGGGGCGTGCGCGTTCCGTTCGCCGAACTGCTGCAGCCCTATTGGGGCGCAGATGCCATCTGGTGGAGTTTCCCGGTCAGTTCTCTGGTGTCGATGCTGCTGTCGCTGGCGTACTACCGCTGGGGTGGTTGGCGCAAGGCGAAGATGATCAGCACACCCGCCAAGGCCGAGGCGATTGCCACACCGTCGGAGATTCCCGCCTGCCCACCGTCACCGGTGGCGGACCCGGATGCCGTGACGCGGTAGCGCCGGACCACGCCCGGCGAGCGCACGGGTTGCCGGAAATCCGCCGGGCATGGCCCGGCGCTACCGCTTGTTCTTCGCGGCGTTGTGCTTGGCCGCCGCGCGCATCAGGGTCTTGAACGCCGTGGCATCGGGCATCGTGCCTTCATGGATGTCGATCGCGCGCCGGGTGTTGCCTTCCAGGCTGGCGTTGAACAGGTGCTTCGGGTCCGGCAAGGCCGCGCCTCGGGCGAAGGTCAGCTTTACTGCCTGCTTGTAGGTCTCACCGGTGCACAGGATGCCGTGATGCTCCCATACCGGTGTGCCCCGCCATTTCCAGGTTTCCTGCACCTCTGGCAGCGCTTCATGGATCAGTGCCCGAACGCGTGCCAGCGTTTCACCGCGCCAGTCACCCAGTTCTGCGATGCGCGCATCGATCAGTGCGGCTGCGGGTGTTCCGGCGTCGTCGGGGTTCGGTGCATGCGTGGTCATCGTGTGCTCTCGTCGGCGGAACGTCCGGAATGGCGGGCTTACATGCGTTCGCCGGGCAATGCAGCGGCTTGGCGGACCCAGTCGAGGAACTGCGCTTCATCCAGCGTGCCCTCCTGCGTGATGTGCAGATAGCGGGTATCGGCACTTCTGGACGGCTCCGGGGGCATCGGTTGCAGGGCCGCACCGCGGAAGAACGCGACCTTGATGTAGCGGGCGAAGCAATGGAAGCTGAGGAACCAGCCGGCATCGGCGGCCACCGCGTACATTGGCGAGTTCCACTTCACCGCCCTGTGCACGCCGGGCACGGCCTGGCCGATCAGTGCGTCGAGGCGTGCGCCGATGGGCTGCTTCCAGTCCGGCATGGCGGCGATGTACGCCTGCACCGGCGCATCACCCTCGCCCTTGGCGATCTGCGGATTTCCCCCGGACAGGAGCGTGGGTGCAGTGGAAGGTGCGGCTCGCTTGGAAGGCATCGCACGGCGCATGCATCGGAATGAAGCCGCAGACTAACGCCATCGGCGCCCTGCGGTCACGGCGCACTGCGCCATCGCTTCAGTCCGCCAGCGAGGCCAGGAACTGGCGCCATTCGGGCAGCCGTCGTTGGCGTTGAAGCGAGCGCATCAGAAACGCCATCACCACACCGAACAGGCCGCCCGCCAGCAATCCTGCACCCAGCAGCAGGCCGAGTGGACGCTCACCGCCCTGCCACAGCAGCAGCCACATCAGGGCGCACCAGAACAGGCCGAACAGCAGCCCCTGCACCAGCGCGTTGGTGCGGAAACCGGCCAGGATCGGCGGCGGCACGGCGACGCCCATCCGCCACAGCGTCCGATGCAGCAACGGTGCGGACTGCGTGCGCGGCAGGCCCTTGTCGTCCAGCAGACGAAGCGCCGCGCGGATGCGGTCGGGATAGCGCAGGTCGTTCTTGTTCATCGCACGAACCTAGCGGATGCAGGAGCACAAACGCAAACGGCCGCCCGAAGGCGGCCGTCGCGGCAACAACCGGAGTTGTCTATCAGGCCTTTTCGGCCAGACGGGCAGCCTTGGCCTGCGCAGCGGCAGCCAGGTCTTCCTTGATGCGGGCAGCCTTGCCTTCCAGGCCACGCAGGTAGTACAGCTTGCCGGCGCGGACCTTGCCGCGGCGCTTCACTTCGACCGAGTCGATGATGGCGCTGTGGGTCTGGAAGACGCGCTCGACGCCGTAGCCGTGCGAGATCTTGCGGACGGTGAACGAGGAGTTCAGGCCGGCATTCTTGGTGCCGATCACAACGCCTTCGTAGGCCTGCACGCGCTCACGGTTGCCTTCCTTCACCTTCACGTTGACGACAACGGTGTCGCCCTGGCTGAACTTCGGCAGTTCGCGGGTGATCTGGGCGGATTCGAATTCCGCGACGATGGACTTGTTCAGCTTGCTCATGGGTTACACCGATTCTTGTTCGGGTGGGCGTGTCGATTCGACAACGTAGGCTCATGCAGTCACCGGACTGTGCTGCACGTTTGTTTTGGGTACGGCGCACGCCAGCCGGGGCCGGCGGGAATTGGCCATGATAGCCGATAACGCCAGCCCTGCGCTAGGGGCTGGCCTATTGTTTCCGGGCCTGGCGGCCCTGCTCCAGCAGCTTGCGGTCGGCCTTGCCCAGCGCCTGTTCATCCAGCAGGTCCGGACGCCGCTGGGCGGTACGGACCAGCGACTGCTGACGGCGCCAGGCGGCGATGGCCGCGTGGTTGCCCGAGCGCAGCACCTCCGGCACGTCACCCAGCGGGTGCTGGGCCGGCTGGCTGTAATGCGGGCAGTCGAGCAGGCCGAGGTCGCCCTCGAAGCTGTCCTGGGCCGCCGATTCAGCGTCGTTCAGGGCCCCTTCCTGCAGGCGGGCCACGGCGTCGATGATGACCGCTGCGCCCAGCTCGCCGCCGGACAGAACGTAGTCGCCGAGGGAAATCTCCTCGTCGACATTGGCTTCCAGGAAGCGCTCGTCGATGCCCTCGTAGCGGCCACAGAGCAGGACCATGCGCGGCAGCGCCGCCAGTTCACGGACCTTGGCCTGGGTCAACGGCGCCCCCTGCGGGCTGAGGTAGATCACCCTGGCCGGGGTCGGATCGGCGTCGCGGATCGCCTGCAGGCAGGCCTGCAGCGGTTCGATCAGCATCACCATGCCCGGGCCACCGCCGAAGGGACGGTCGTCCACCCGGCGGTAGTTGCCTTCGGCGTAATCACGGGGATTCCAGCCGTGGAGGCTGAACAACCCTTTCTCCTGCGCGCGTCCGACCACGCCCAGTCCAGCAGACTGGGCGAGGAACTCGGGGAACAGGGTGATGACGTCGAAACGCATGCTCAGAACTCGGGATCCCAGTCGACCACGACCAGGTTCGCCTCGAAGTCCACCGAAACGACGAAGTCCGGCAGCACGAACGGGATCATCCGCTCGCGGTCGCCCCGGACCACCACCACGTCGTTGGCGCCGGTGCTGAACAGGTGCGAGACCTGGCCCAGGGCAACGCCCTCGGTCGTCTTCACGTCCAGGCCTTCCAGGTCGACCCAGTAATACTCATCCGGATTCGGCGGCGGCAGCGCGCTGCGCGCCACGTAGATCTCGGTGCCACGCATGGCTTCGACCGCGTCACGGTCCTCGACGCCGGGGAAACGCGCGACCAGGTGCTTGCCGCTGTCGCGGCCCCGCACACCTTCAATCGTGGTTTCCACGCCGGACGGACTGCGCACGATCCATGGCTGGTAACGGAAAATGGCGGAACGTGGCTCGGTCCAGGACTCGAGCTTGATCTCGCCGCGCACACCAAAAGCGCCGACAATCCTGCCCAGCAGGATGCGGCGCTCGATATCTTTCATCTGCTTCAACCAAGAGGGCCACGCCGGAGCGTGGCCCGTCAGGATCAGGCCGCAGCGGCCTGGGACTTGGTCGCTTCCTTGATCAGGTTGCGGACCTTGTCGGTCGGCTGGGCGCCGTTCTTGACCCAATGGTCAACGCGGGCCAGATCCAGCTCGATGCGCTTCTCGGCGCCCTGGGCGACCGGGTTGTAGAAGCCAACGCGCTCGATGTTGCGGCCGTCGCGCGCGCTGCGCACGTCGGTGACGATGATGTGGTAGAACGGACGCTTCTTGGCGCCGCCGCGGGTCAGTCGAATCTTGACCATGGTGTGTTTTCCTATTGCCCAGTCGCCAGGATGGCGAGGTAAGCGGGCGATTATAGCGGCCCCGTCCCGCTGAGCCAACCCCGGGGTGAAACCCTCTTCACGGTAGCGCCGGGCCAGGCCCGGCGGCCAGCAGGCCATGCTTCCGTTCAGGAAAGCGGTTGCCATGGCACGCCAGCCAGTACCGCCCTGCCCTGTTCAGCCAACGCCAGCGAGCCGGTCAGGGCCCGCCCATCAATGCTCTGCAGCGCCCAGAGCCCGCTGGCGTTGCAGGCAAACGCAGCCTGCACGCCTTGCAGCGCGCCTGCCGGCAGGGGCCGGCACACCTGCGGTCCGTTCCAATGCTCACGCAACAGGGCCTCTGCGGTGCCACGCAGTGCGGCGGCGCGAGGCCAGATCAGCTGATGCCCATCATGCACGGCCACGTTCCAGGTCGTGCCCTCGCTGACGTGCCCCTGCGTGTCCACGAAAAGCGCGTCGTCATACCCATCGGCCATCGCCGCGCGACGCTGCGCGAACAGGCCGAACGTGCCGACGTGCTTGATCTGCGGCAGCTCCCGCTGCCAGGTGACGCTGCGCACGCGCCGCGGCGCGGACAGCGATACCGGCGCGGATACCGCCACCAGCACATCGACCGCCACGCGGGCCAGTGGATCGCGAAAATCGAAGTGACGCGAGAACACCGTCACCCGCAGCGAGGCGTCGGCAAGACCGGCCTTCTGCAGCGCCTGCGCCATCCAGCCCCGCACCTGCGCCGTATCCAGCTCGCCGCCAAACAGTTCACGCGTGGCCTGCGACAGTCGAGCCAGATGCAGGTCCAATCCCTGCACCGCTCCGCCACGCACCTGCAGCGAGGTGAAGTGACCGTAGTTCACCAGCGCCGGCAGCAGATCCTCCACCTGCGCCGGCTGGCCGTTGCAGGTCAGCATCATCGCAGCAGCGCCTGCGCCTGTTCCCACATGCCGCGCAGCACGTCCGCGGCCGGCCGCGCCGGTGCCATCCACGCCGACTGCCCGGCCCAGGCCTGCATCGCCGCCAGCCGGTTCTCGCGTGTGGCCTGCGCGCGCATCGGCCCGGTCAGCCCGCGCTGTACCGGATACGGCCGTGGAGCCGGTGCACCGGCCGCCGCAGCGGCACGTACATAGGGCGTTGCCAGGCCGCGGCCCAGTCGGCCACTGAACGCACGCGTCGGCCAGGTGTCCTCCGGTTCCGTGATCGCCAGCGCGTCGGCCCAGGCCGGCGCCAGTGCCGCCTCCGGTGTGCGCAGGAACGCGGTGCCGACCTGCACCGCGCTGGCGCCCAGCGTCAATGCCGCGGCGATGCCACGCCCGTCGGCGATGCCGCCGGCCGCGATCACCGGAATCCGCAGATGGTCCGCCAGCCGCGGCAGCAGTGCGAACAGGCCGACCAGCTGGCGCTCGGCCAGCGCCGGATCGAAGGCCCCGCGATGGCCACCGGCTTCAGCCCCCTGTGCCACCACCGCATCGGCCCCGGCGTCCTGTGCGGCCCGCGCTTCGGCCAGCGTGGTGGCACAGGCGATCCAGGCAATGCCTGCGTCCTTCAACCGCTGCACATGCGCGGGGGAAAGCACGCCCATGATGGTCGAGGCCACCGCCGGGCGCGCGGCCAGCAACGCAGCGAACTGGTCCTCGAAATCGGCTGGCGTGACATCGCCCGCACTGGCCGGCACCTCCGGTCCCCACTGCGCGAGGAAGGCCCGGCTGGCGGATTCGGCGACCACGTCGCGCGTCGGCGCCGGGTCCGGCAACCACAGGTTCACCTGCGCCGGGCCGGTGGAGATGGCCCGGAACTCATCCATCCACCGCCCGATATCGGCGGCCGGGGACAGCACCGCGCCCATCGCGCCCATGCTGCCGGCATTGGCCAGCGCCGCTGACAACGGCACCGGACAGGCACCGGCCATGGGGGCGAGGAGAATCGGAAGCTGCAATGAAAAACGCCGACAGAAGGCGTCGGCGCGTTCAAGAATCGGCGATGCGTTCACGCGACATACCTGCGGGAAAGGTCGCCGCCCAGCATACGCCAGTCGCCACGGTCTGATCCGTAGATCCAGCTGCGGAGGTCAGCGCGCCGCGACCGCGTAGCTGCGGACCAGTTGGCTGTCCATTTCCTCGTTGAACTGGAAGGTCACATAGCGTGCGTCGTCGGCGGCGAATTCGACATCAGCCGAGGCACGGCCGATCTCGGTGCCCTCAGCGTCCAGTGCCCGCGCAACCAGTTTGCCATTGAAGGCCTTGTCGGCCACCACATACACCGCGGCCTCCTTGGAGCCCATGCCACGGCTCTTGCCCAACGTGATGGTCAGGCCGCGCGCAGCCAGACCTGGATCGGCCTGCAGCGTCACGTTCATGCGCTTGTCCACGCCTTCACCGAGTCCCGCGACGAAATCCGCCGCCGTACCGCTGATGGCGCTGCCAGCCTTCTGCGAGACGGACGTGTCGTCCTTGCATGCGACCAGCCCAAAGGCCAGCGCGATCACCATGATGGTTCTGTTCATGAACATTCCCTTGTCAGACAGGCAGGTAGTCAAGCAATTCGGCAGCGGGCGCGCAAGTGCAGATCCCGACACGCACGCGCCCGCCGGTGAAAATCAACGGAACGGCATGCCGCGGCCACCCATGGCGCCCATCATGCCCTTCATGCTGCGCATCATGCCCTTCATGCCGCCGCCGGCCATCTTGCTCATCATCTTTTCCATCTGCATGTACTGCTTCATGAGCTTGTTGACGTCGGCCGGGGTCACGCCCGAGCCCTTGGCGATGCGCGCGCGGCGTGAGCCGTTGAGCAGGTTCGGGTTGCGCCGTTCCTTCTTGGTCATCGAACTGATGATGGCGATCATGCGTGGCACTTCCTTGCCCTGGCTGACCTGCTGCTTGAGGTGGTCCGGGATGTTGCCCAGGCCCGGCAGCTTGTCCATCAGCCCGCCGATGCCGCCCATGTTCTGCATCTGCTCCAGCTGGTCGCGCATGTCGTTCAGGTCGAACTTCTTGCCCTTGGCGACCTTCTCGGCCAGCTTGGCCGCCTTGTCCTTGTCGACCTGCTGCTCGACCTGCTCGACCAGCGACAGCACATCGCCCATGTCCAGGATGCGGCTGGCGATGCGATCCGGATGGAACACATCCAGGCCGTCCGGCTTTTCGCTGACACCGACGAACTTGATCGGCTTGCCGGTGATGTAGCGCACGCTCAGCGCGGCACCGCCGCGGGCGTCACCGTCGGTCTTGGTCAGCACCACGCCGGTCAGCGGCAGGGCATCACCGAAGGCCTTGGCGGTGTTGGCCGCGTCCTGGCCGGTCATGGCATCGACCACGAACAGGGTTTCTGCCGGGTTGACCGCTGCGTGCAGGGCCTTGATCTCGGCCATCATCGCTTCGTCGATGGCCAGACGGCCGGCGGTATCGACCAGCAGCACGTCGACGAACGACTTGCGCGCATCGTCGATGGCGGCGCGGACGATGGCTTCCGGCTTCTGGTCGGCGCTGGACGGGAAGAACAGCACGCCGACCTGTTCGGCCAGGGTCTTCAGCTGTTCGATCGCCGCCGGACGGTAGACGTCGGCCGAGACCACCATCACCTTCTTCTTGCGCTTTTCCTTCAGGTGCTTGGCCAGCTTGCCCACGGTCGTGGTCTTGCCGGCACCCTGCAGGCCCGCCATCAGGATGATGGCCGGCGCCGGCACGTTGAGGTTCAGGTCGCTGGCTTCAGCGCCCATCACCGCGGTCAGCTCGTCGCGGACAACCTTGATCAGCGCCTGGCCCGGGGTCAGCGACTTCAATACTTCCTGGCCGACGGCGCGCACCTTGATGCGCTCGATCAGCGCCTGTACCACCGGCAGCGCGACATCGGCCTCGAGCAGCGCGATGCGTACCTCGCGGGTCGCCTCGCGGATGTTCTCCTCGGTCAGGCGGCCACGGCCGCGCAGGCGCTCGATGGTGCCGGAAAGGCGCTGGGTCAGGGACTCGAACATGCGGTGCGACCTGTCTGAAAACGGGGGACAATAAGGCACACAGTATAGCCGGTCCGCCCCTGCTCCCGGGCTGCGACACGGCGGCCGTCGCCAGCACCCCGGGGGTATGCGAAACTGCCACGATGACAATCGTTCTCATCGCCGTCCTGCTTTACCTGGCCGCCAGCGTCCTGCTGGTGCGCGCGCTCGGCCGCGATGGTGCGGCAGGTTCGCCCGCCTGGCTGTGGCCGGCGCTGCCGGCCATCCTGCTGCATGGCGGCTATCACGTGATGGTGGCGATGCGCACGAACGGCGGGCCGGACATGCATTTCTTCGCGGCGCTGTCGCTGGTCGGCCTGGGCATGGCCTGGCTGACGTCGCTGGTGGGCGCACGCGGCCGCATGTCCGCGCTGGGCGTGGTGGTGTTTCCGCTCGCGGCGCTGTTGCTGCTGGCCTATCACGGCTATGGCCACGAGCCGAGCAAGGTACTGGGCTGGCGGTTGGCCAGCCATGCCTGGCTGGCCCTGCTGGCCTACGCCACGCTGAGCATCGCGGCATTGCTGGCGATCATGCTGTGGCTGCAGGAACGCGCCCTGCGCCGCCGCGAATTCCGGCCCTGGCTGCGCGCCCTGCCCCCGCTGGCCGATCTGGAAGCGCTGCTGTTCCGGGTCATCGCGGTGGGCTTCGCCCTGCTCACGCTGACCCTGGTCACCGGCGTCCTGTTCGTCGATGACCTGCTTGCACAGAAGCTGGTGCACAAGACCGTACTGAGCGTGCTGTCGTGGATCGTTTTCGGCGTGCTGCTGATCGGCCGCCGCCGCTACGGCTGGCGCGGGGTGAAGGCGGTGCACTGGACACTGACGGCCATGCTGTTGCTGCTGCTGGCCTTCTTCGGCAGCCAGTTCGCGATCGAGCTGGTGTTCGGGCACTCCCGTTGATCGGATGACAGGTCCGCCGGGCATCGCCCGGCGGCGCAGAGCAGTAGCGCCGGGCGATGCCCGGCAAGCGCGGCGTGCCTACAGGCCGTACCGTTCGATCACGTCCAGATGCGGCTGGCGATCCTGGTCGCAGGCTTCGGCCAGGCGCAGCCAGCACAGTGGATGTGACCAGCCCGCGGTGGCCTGCTGCAGGAACCGGTGCAGCGCGAGCGGTGCGTGATCCTGAGGCTGGGCGATGGTGAACAGCAGCCCCGGCAGCGTGCCGTCCTCGGCCTCCGGGTCGGTCACGGTGTAGTCGGGACGGCTGTGGGCCCAGATTTTCCAGCCCTGCGCCTCCACCGCCTCGACCAGGGCATTCCAGGCGTCCTCACCCGGATGGGCGCCGTCGATCAGCCAGCTGCGGGCGAAGCCGCCACGCTCCAGCACATGCACCTGTGCGTAGGTCGGGATGAAGTGCTCGCGTGCCTCCTCGTCTTCCGGTGCCGGATGCACCAGCGCCGCGTCGAACACCACCCAGTCACCCACCTGCTGGGCGCGGTTGGCCGGCGCGTTCTCGACGATGCGGGCGGTCACCGGGCCGCTGCGCCGGGCGTAGTACTCCATCGGCTCGCCCTCTTCCTCGCTGCGGATGATCACCCAGCCCCACGGCTCTTCGACCACACCCTCGGTGCTGGACAGTTCCATGCCGATCGCCGCCGCCGACCGCCGCACCGCGTCCCAGTCATGCGCGGCACTGGCGGCACTCATGTGGTCCCAATGCGCGGCATTGGGCTCCTCCAGCAGTTCGATCAGCTGCGCGTAGCAGGCCTGGGCATCGCTGAAGCGTCCGGTCTCCATGTACATGCGGGCCAGCGTGCCGCGCGCGCCATGCGATCCCGGCGACAGCTCCAGCAATGCCGTTGCCGCCTGCTCCAGCGCCGGCCAGTCGGACACCCGGCGCGCGCGCTGCACTTCGCACCAGTGGGCGAACACCGGCACGCTGTCGCGGAAGACATCCGCCAGCCGGCGCAGGCCCGCGTCATCGCCCTGTTCGGCCAGCCACCGCATCAGCGTGTACGCCGCTGCACCATCGTGCTGCGGATGCGCCGCCACGAAGTCCCACAGCAGTGTGCGTGCTTCAGCCTGCGCGCCGCAGGCATTGAGCGCCGAAGCCGCCGTGTCGGCCAACGGCTCATCATCGGGACACTGTGCGTGGGCCTGCAGCAACCATTGCGCCTCCTGCTCGGGATCGCGCGAGTGGCTCTGCTCCCCGCGCGCTTCCAGCCACGCCAGCAGCTCCGTGGCCGGCACCGGCAATGGCGCGACCTCCGGCAGGCTTTCCACGCGTGCAGCCAGGGCGGCCACCAGCGCGGACGCGCCGCGATCCTGGCGCAGCTGCGGAAGGTGGGCACGGGCCAGACCCAGCTGCCGCTGCGCCACCCAGCGCGCGCCCCGCTGCAGTGCCAGCTCCAGGCTGAGTGCAGCCACCTCGATCAACAGCCGGTGCGAACCGACGCGGGCGAAATGCTCGATGATGGTGTTGAAGCGCGTACCCAGGTCCCAGGTGTTGCGCGCCGGATCGCGCCGGCACAGCGCAGCGGCGGTGTTCGCCCACAGTCGCCAGTAGTTCGGCGTCAGTTCGCTCCACGGCACCATCTGCTGCAGCGCTTCTTCGTCGCGGCCCAGCTGTGCCAGCGCCCAGGCCTTGGACAGGCGGCGCGGTACGGTGCAGTTGGCCGGCTCATACTCGCCCGACGCGATCACCTCGGCCTCCCGCTTCTCGATCAGCGCCAGCGCTTCCTCAGCGCGGCCCAGGCCCAGAAGGATCTTGATCTGCATCTCCGGGAAGCTGTCGAACACCTCCTTGCCGCAGGCCTCGATCGCGTCGGCCTGTGCCTGCAGGTAATCCAGCGCCTCCTGGCCCCGGTCGTCGTCCAGCAGCGCGTCCGCCTTCTCGCAGCTCAGGCACTGGAAGCACGCCCAGCTCGGATCGATGCGTGCCAGGGTCTCGTCGCAGACCTCGACCCGTTCGGGCACCCAGCCGGGGCCGTCGATGTTGCCGTAGCAGGCGGCCAGATCCTGGGTCACGCAGATCGACTGCGGACACTCCAGGGTGTCCTCGCGATGCGCACGCTCGAACAGCGCGACCGCCTCGCCCAGTGCGCTTTCACCTTCGACGCGGTTGCCCACGCGGTTGCGCAGCGCCCAGTGGCCGACGTAGACATCGACCCAGGGATTGTCCAGCGCCTTGCCCAGCGCACGCGCCTCGGGCAGCAGCGCATCGACGCGGTCGACCTGCAACTCGCTGACGTCGTCCGCAAGGCGGTTCAGCAGGTACGCGTTCTGCGCCTGCCCGGCCTGGCGCAGGTCGCCCTGCAGTTTTTCTACCCAGTTCCAGATGTCCATGAGGGGATTACGTGCTCCTGTCTAGCGAAGGCTGGATGAGAGCGGGCGTCAGCGCAGCATCTGCTGCAGCGCGCCCGCGATGTCGGTGAAGGCTCCATTGAGGTCGGGGCCTGCGGTTGCCGTCGTCCGCGCCAGGGGCCTGCCCTGCGCGGCGACGATGATCTTCAGGGAGCGCAGCAGGCGTGCGGCCGCCTCGGCCTGCGGGTGGCCCTCGCGCTGCGCGCGCAGCAGCGCCTGCACCGCGGTGTTGTCGAGGTTGAGATACAGCCGCGAGGGTGCACGCGATTCGATGCGTGCGGTGAACTGTCGGGCCAGCCGCAGCGCGGCCATCGACACCCGCTTGTCGTTCTCGTCGTCCTCCAGGCGCTGCTTCAGTTCGGCCTCGCGGTCGGGCACCACCACCACCGGCAGTGCCTCCGGACTGAAGCGCGCCGGCAGCAGCTGCTCACCATCCCCCAGCTGCTCGCGCAGCCAGGCCAGCTGCCCCTCATCGAGGCTGTCATCGGTACGGAACAGTGCGCGGTTGCCCTGCTCGGTGCCCAGCTCCACCAGGCGCAGGCCCTTGGCCTGGGCCCAGCGACGCAGGAACGGAACCACCGCATAACGATGGCCATGCGCGACCGGCACCCCCATCGCGCGGAACAGCATTTCTTCGAAACCGCCACCGTTGTCGAGGATCACATGCACGGCACCGCGTGCCGGCAGCGCGCTGGCCGGCAGATCGCCCTGCGAAGTCGGTACGCGCACGTGCTCCACGAGCAGTTCGAACAGGCGGTCATCACACAGCGCCGCGCCCAGCAGCGCTTCGTTGTGGCGAGCCAGCACCCGCCGCCAGGCTTCAGGCTGCTGCCGCGCGACCTCGGCCAGGCCATCGATCAACGCTTCCAGCAGGGCGTGCTGCACGGCGCGGTAATGATCATCGCGCTGCAGATCCTCACGACTGGCGGTGGGCGTCAGCCGCGAGGACTCGATCACGCCACCGATGAAGCCGGCCCAGGGCGGCAGCAGGTCACGTGCATCGTCGTCCAGCAGCATGCCGCGTACGAACACCGACAGATTGCGGTTGTCACTGGTGCCATAGGTGGCGCCGTCCTGCACCCACAACAGGCCGGTGGCGTCGCTGACGCCGTCGGCGCGCAGCGGCAGGGTGACGATGGGCTCGAAGTCATGCTCGAAACGCGCGGCGAACTGCAGGGACTGCCGGCGCGCCTGCACCGGGTGCAGCGCGACCTCGCCCTGCCCCCGCCACGGCGGCGGCTCCGGATTGATCGCCGAGGTGGCGGCACCGATGAAGATCGGTTCGGACAGCAGCGCGCAGTACCGCCCCAGCACCTCGTGCAGGCGTGCTTCGTTGGCCAGCGGCAGGAAGTCGGGGTGGAGTTCCAGCTCGACCTCGGTTCCGATCTCGCGCGCGGGCACTTCGCTGACCGTGTACTGCTCGGCATTGCTGGACACGTACAGATGGCCGAGTTCCGGCGTCTGGTAGGAGGTGGTGCGAACGCTGACCCGACGCGCCAGCACGAAGGCGGACAGGAAGCCGAGACCGAACATGCCGATCAGGCCATCCTCATCGGCGCCGCCCTGGCGCAGGCCACGGGTGTAGCCGACACCGACGGTGGCCAGGTAATCGTGGATCTCCTGGCGGGTCAGGCCCGCTCCGGTATCGCTGATGCGCAGCACGCCGGCGGCAGCGTCGACCTGGACGGAGATCCGTGAAGGCACGTCCCTGCCCGGCTGCTCGATGCGACGGCGGATGATCGAGTCATGCGCGTTCTGCACCAGCTCGCGCAGGGCCACCATCGGCGTGGAGTACAGGTGCTTGCCCAGCACCGTCATCAGTCCATTGAGGTCGACGCCCGCACGGCGGATTTCGGCGGCGGGGGCGGTAAGCGCGGGGTCCTGCATGTAATCGTTTACTCCTGGGCACGGAAAGGCGCCACAGGGCGCCTTCGTCGAGCGGGAAAAACTAGCACAGGGAGGCTGACCGTAGCCGCATCTGACGTCTGCAGCGTCTGGCCCATGCCCGGCGGTCCTTCGCCGGGAAGCAGACGCGCGTGGCCCGGCTCAACAGGATCGCGGCCGCCGGCACGCCTCCAATGGAATCACGCCGCGTCGATCGCCTCGGACAGGCGCTCAACGGCGATCACCTCCATGCCCTTGACCGAGCCGCCCTTGGGCGCATTGGCCTTCGGCACGATCGCACGCCTGAAACCGTGGGTGGCCGCCTCGCGCAGCCGGTCCTCACCATTGGGCACCGGGCGGATCTCGCCGGACAGGCCCACTTCGCCGAAGGCGATGGTCTTCTCGGCCAACGGCCGGTCCTGCAGCGAAGACAGCACCGCCAGCAGCACCGGGAGGTCGGCGGCCGTCTCCTGCACGCGGATGCCGCCGACGACATTGACGAACACATCCTGGTCGCCCACCAGCACACCGCCGTGCCGGTGCAGCACCGCCAGCAGCATGGCCAGACGATTCTGCTCCAGGCCCACGGCGACACGGCGCGGGTTCGACAGCGGTGACGCGTCGACCAGCGCCTGTACCTCCACCAGCAGCGGACGGGTTCCTTCACGGGTCACCATCACGCAGCTGCCGGGCTGGTGCGTACTGCCACCGGACAGGAAGATGGCCGAAGGATTGGAGACCTCCTTCAGGCCCTTGTCGCCCATGGCGAACACGCCCAGCTCGTTGACCGCGCCGAAACGGTTCTTGAACGCACGCAGCAGCCGGAAGCGGCTGCCGCTCTCGCCTTCGAAGTACAGCACCGCATCGACCATGTGTTCCAGCACACGCGGGCCGGCGATGCCACCCTCCTTGGTGACGTGGCCGACCAGGAACACGGCGGTGCCGGTTTCCTTGGCGAAACGCACCAGCCGTGCGGCACTCTCGCGCACCTGGCTGACCGACCCCGGTGCGGCGGTCAGGCTTTCCGTCCACAGCGTCTGCACCGAGTCGGCCACGATGAGGCGCGGGCCGGCCTTGGCCGCGTGCTGGAGGATCGACTCGACGCCGGTCTCGGCGAGCGCGTTGACGCCATCCAGGGGCAGTTCCAGCCGATGCGCGCGACCGGCCACCTGGGCCAGCGACTCCTCACCGGTGACGTAGAGCACCGGCAGCTCGGCCGCCATCCTGGCGACCGCCTGCAGCAGCAGGGTCGACTTGCCGATGCCGGGATCGCCGCCGACCAGCACCACCGCCCCCTCCACCAGGCCGCCGCCGAGCACGCGGTCGAACTCGCCGATGCCGGTGCTGACCCGGCGATGCTCGGTCTGCTCCACGTCCTTCAGGGCGGTGATCTTCGGCGGATCGACCTTGCCCGCCCAGCCGGCTCGTCGCGATGCCGGCGCCTTGGCCGCCGCCGCGCTTTCCAGGACGATTTCCGACAGCGAATTCCAGGCATTGCACTCGGTGCACTGGCCCTGCCATTTGCTGTATTCAGCGCCGCATTCATTGCAGACGTAGGCGGTGCGGGCTTTTGCCATCTGGGAATTTCCTGCGGCGGGGACGGGCGTGGCAGGATAGCCGAGCCTGGTCGCAGGTGCTGCGACCGCTCAAGTACCGCCCACCTGCGCCGATAGGGGTCGCGGGCGTGCGCCTTGCGGGCGCCCCTCCCTTTCCCACTGGATTCAACATGACTGGAAGTTACAGTCAGAGCCTGGTCGCCATCTCTCTGCTGGTGGCCATTCTTGCTTCGTACACGGCCCTGGACATGGCCGGGCGTGTCGCCAGCGCCCAGGGACGCGTCGCCCGCTGGTGGCTGGCCGGTGGCGCCGCCGCGATGGGGCTGGGCATCTGGTCCATGCACTTCATCGGCATGCTGGCATTCGACCTGCCGATCCCGATCGGTTACGACCTGGCCATCACCCTCTACTCCCTCGCGGTATCGATCGGCGCATCGGCCTACGCGCTGTGGCTGGTCTCCCGCCCCAGCCTGCCGCGACGGCGGCTGCTGGCCGGCGCGGTGCTGATGGGCACCGGCATCGCCGCTATGCATTACCTGGGCATGGCCGCCATGCGCATGCAGCCCGGCATCGACTACCACCCGGGATGGTTCGCGACATCGATCGTGGTGGCCATCGGCGCAGCCGGCGCTGCGCTGTGGATCGCCTTCCGCCTGCGCACCGAGCAGCGCAACACGCTGCGCCTGCGCCTGCTCGCCTCGCTGGTGATGGGGCTGGCCATCGTCGGCATGCATTACACCGGCATGGCGGCCGCACGCTTCGCGGACGGCAGCATCTGCGGTGCCGTGGTCAATGGCGGCATCGATGCCCGCTGGCTGGCGGTACTGGTCATCGTCACCACCGTGGCGACGCTTGGCATCGCGCTGGTGGCCTCCCTGTTCGACCGCCAGATGCGGGTCCGCACCGGGCTGCTGGCCGATTCACTGGCCCACGCCAACAACCGGCTGATCCAGGCCGCGCTGCACGACCCGCTGACCCAGCTGCCCAACCGCATGCTGCTGCAGGATCGCATCGAACAGGCCATCGAGAAGGCGCGCCGGCACCAGCACGCGGTGGCCGTGATGTTCTGCGATCTTGACGGATTCAAGACGGTCAACGACGCCTACGGTCATCAACTGGGTGATCGCCTGCTGGTCGCCGTCGCGCAACGCATCGGCGGCCTGCTGCGACCGCAGGACACCTTCGCGCGGCTGGGCGGGGACGAATTCGTGATCGTGCTGGCGATCGACATCCCGGATGACGCCGTGGTCGTCGCAGAGCGCATCATCGCCGCGGCCAGCGAGCCTTTCATTCTCGACGCGGCCGAACTGCAGGTCAGCGCCAGCCTCGGCATCGCCCTGTACCCGGATGACGCCGGCAACGAACGCGAGCTGATGGCCCACGCCGATGCCGCCATGTACCACACCAAGGACACCGGCCGGAACGGCTACACGTTCTTCACTCCCTCGATGCAGCTCAGTGCAAACCGCCAGCTGCGGCTGCTGCAGGATCTGCGCAAGGCCATCGCCCGGGACGAACTGGTGCTGCACTACCAGCCGAAATTTCCCGCCGCCGATGCCCCCGCCAGCGGCGCCGAAGCGCTGCTGCGCTGGCAGCACCCGGAACTGGGCCTGCTGGCACCGGACGTGTTCATCCCGATCGCCGAGCGCAGCGGGCTGATCCTGCCGATCGGTGACTGGGTACTGGATCGCGCCTGCGCCCAGCTGCGGGCGTGGCATGACGCCGGCCATGGCGGCTGGACGATGGCGGTCAACCTGTCTCCGCTGCAGTTCGCCTCGCCGACGCTGCTGGCCAGCGTGCGTGCGGCGCTGGAACGACACGCCATCGATCCGGCTCTGCTGACGCTTGAGATCACCGAAACGACTGCGATGAAGGATGTCGAAGCGAGCCTGGCGATTCTCAACGATCTCACCGCGATGGGCGTGCACATCGCCATCGATGATTTCGGCACCGGCTATTCCAGCCTGCTCTACCTCAAGCGCATGCCGGCCACCGAGCTGAAGATCGACCGGGCCTTCGTGCACGACCTGGAACGCAATGCCGAAGACGCCGCGATCGTCTCCTCGATCATCGCCCTTGGCCGTACGCTGCAGTTGCAGGTGGTGGCCGAGGGCGTGGAGACCCAGGCCCAGCGCGAGTACCTGAGCGAACTGGGCTGCGACCAGCTGCAGGGCTACCACCTGGGTCGGCCGATGGATCCCGAGGAGTTCCTGCGAAAGGTGGGCTGAGGCCCGGCGTGCGAGGCCGGTGCCCTCGCCTGCGACATGGGATCCGACATCCACCCGACAACAGAAAGGCCGCCCGAAGGCGGCCTTTCTGCGTGGCAACGTCGCGGGGACGTCAGTGCATCATGTGCACGTTCATGTTGTGCATGACCCACAGGGTGCCGACCACGATGATGCCGATCACCACGATGGTGAAGGCAGCAGCGTTGACGTTCCAGCGGCTCTCCGAGGAGCGGTCCAGGTGCAGGAAGAACACCAGGTGGACCAGCATCTGCAGCACGGCGGTGACCGCGATCACCACACCGTTGACGGTGCGGGAGAAGTCGCCCGACATCACCATCCAGAACGGGATGACGGTCAGCACCACTGCCAGCACGAAGCCGATCAGGTACGACTTCACGCTGCCGTGGCTTTCGCCACCGGTGCCATGATCGTGTGCGTGGTTGTCATGTGCCATTACAGCGCTCCATTGAGGTAGACGACGGAGAACACGCCGATCCAGATCAGGTCCAGGAAGTGCCAGAACAAGCTCAGGCACGCCATGCGGGTCTTGTTGGTCGGGGTCAGGCCGTACTTCTTCAGCTGCACGAACATCACCAGCAGCCACAGCAGGCCGGCGCTGACGTGCAGGCCGTGGGTACCGACCAGGGCGAAGAACGCCGACAGGAAGGCACTGCGGTCCGGACCATAGCCCTGGTGGATCAGGTGCTGGAATTCCCACACTTCCATGCACATGAAGCCGAAGCCCAGCAGCCAGGTGATCGCCAGCCACAGGTACATCTGGCCCACCTGCTTGCGGTGCAGGGCGATCATGCCCAGGCCGAAGGTCAGCGAAGAGGTCAGCAGCAGCGCGGTTTCCCAGGCCACGAATGACAGTTCGAACAGGTCCTTCGGACCGGGGCCACCATCGGTGCCGCCGGCCAGTACCACATAGGTGGCGAACAGCGACGCGAAGATGAGGCAGTCGCTCATCAGGTACACCCAGAAACCGAAGACGGTGTTGCCGCCGGTGTCGTGATGCTCGTGGTCGTCATGGCCATGGGCCGCCGCATGCGCGGCGTGCCCGTGGCTCAGGGTCGAGGTATTGGTGCTCATGCCTTCAGCTCCGACTTCACCAGGCCCTGGGCTTCCAGGTGCTTGCGGTGTTCGTTCTCGATGCGTTCCACCTCGGCGGCCGGGACCCAGTAATCCACGTCCTGGTCGAAGGTGCGGTAGATGAACGTGGCGATCATGCCGACGAAGCCGACGATGGCCAGCCACCAGATGTGCCAGATCATCGCGAAGCCGAACACCAGGCTGAAGGCACCGATGACAACGCCCGTGCCGGTATTGCGCGGCATGTGGATGTCGGTGTACTTCGCCGGCTTCGGCCAGGCCTCACCGCGCTGCTTGCGCTCCCAGAAATCGTCCAGCTCGGTGACGTCCGGCAGCGTGGCGAAGTTGTAGAACGCCGGCGGCGAAGAGGTTTCCCACTCCAGCGTACGGGCATCCCACGGATCGCCGGTCAGGTCGACGGTCTTCTTGCGGTCGCGGATCGACACGGCCACCTGGATGATCTGGCACAGGATGCCGGCGCCGACGATGAAGGCACCTGCAGCGGCAACCAGCAGCAGCGGCTCATAGGCCGGATTGACCGTGCTCTGCAGGCGACGGGTCATGCCCATGAAGCCCAGCACGTACATCGGCATGAAGGTCACGTAGAAGCCGATGAACCAGCACCAGAACGCGCACTTGCCCCAGAACTCATTGAGGCGGAAGCCGAACATCTTCGGCCACCAGTAGGTGATGCCCGCGAACATGCCGAACACCACGCCGCCGATGATCACGTTATGGAAGTGCGCGATCAGGAACAGGCTGTTGTGCAGCACGAAATCGATGGCCGGGATGGCCAGCATCACGCCGGTCATGCCGCCGATGGTGAAGGTGACCATGAAGCCGATCGTCCACAGCACCGGCGTGGTGAACTGCACGCGACCGCGGAACATGGTGAACAGCCAGTTGAAGATCTTCACGCCTGTGGGAATGGAGATGATCATCGTCGTGATGCCGAAGAAGGCATTGACGTTGGCACCCGAACCCATGGTGAAGAAGTGGTGCAGCCACACGATGAACGACAGCACGCCGATACAGGCGGTGGCGTAGACCATGCCCTTGTAACCGAACAGGGCCTTGCGCGAATACGTGGCGATCACTTCCGAGAACACGCCGAACGCCGGCAGGACCAGGATGTACACCTCCGGGTGGCCCCAGATCCAGATCAGGTTGATGTACAGCATGGCGTTGCCGCCACCGTCATTGGTGAAGAAGTGCGTCCCCAGGTAACGGTCCAGGGTCAGCAGCACCAGGGTGATGGTCAGCACCGGGAAGGCGGCGACGATCAGCACGTTGGTCACCAGGGCGGTCCAGGTGAACACCGGCATCTGCATCAGCTTCATGCTCGGCGTGCGCATCTTGAGGATGGTGATGAAGAAGTTGATACCACTCAGCGTGGTACCCAGACCCGCCACCTGTAGACCCCAGATGTAGTAGTCCATGCCTACGCTTGGACTGTATTCGATCCCTGACAAGGGCGGGAATGCCAGCCAGCCGGTGGCGGCGAACTCACCGATCCACAGCGACAGCATGATCAGCACCGCACCCGCGACGAACAGCCAGAAGCTGAGCGAGTTGACGAACGGGAACGCGACGTCGCGCGCACCGATCTGCAGCGGCACGGCCAGATTCATCAGGCCGGTGATCAACGGCATCGCCACGAAGAAGATCATGATCACGCCGTGGGCGGTGAAGATCTGGTCGTAGTGGTGCGGCGGCAGGTAACCCTCGGAGCCACCGACGGCGATGGCCTGCTGGGTACGCATCATGATCGCGTCGGAGAAACCGCGCAGCAGCATGACGAAGGCGACGATGAGGTACATCACGCCGATCTTCTTGTGATCCACCGAGGTGAACCACTCCTTCCACAGATAGCCCCACAGCTTGAACTTGGTGATCAGGGCGACGACGCCCAGGCCACCCAGCACCGCACCGACCAGTGTGGTCAGCACGATCGGATCGTGGGGGATCGACTCAAGAGAGAGTTTTCCCAGCATGTTCATTCTCCCGAGCCCGCATGACCGGCGTGGCCGGCGTGCTCGTGTTCAGTGGCATCCAGGTTTTCCCCGGACTCCTTGGACTTGTGCTCTTCGCTCGGGGCGTGGCCTTCGTGCCCTTCATGGCTGGCAGCATCGGCGGCAGCGGCGCCCGCATGGGCGTGCTTCATGCCGTAGTGCTTGTTGTCGCCCATGTGCTTGGCGATGACCCAGTCGAACAGGCCCTCCTCGGACCGGCCGTAATAGGTCACCGGATACCACTCAGCATTGCGCGCTTCACCCAGGGCCTTGAACGAGGCCTTGTCCAGCGTCTGCTCACCGGCGCGGACCTGGTCCAGCCACTGGCGGTACTCGGCATCGGTGACCGAATAGGCAGTGAAGTGCATCTTGGCGAAGCCCGCACCGCTGTAGTGCGAGGACATGCCCGGGAATTCACCGGTTTCGTTGGCGATCAGGTGGAGCTTGGTCTCCATCGCCGCCATCGAATAGATCATGCTGCCCAGGTGCGGGATGAAGAAGGCATTCATCACCGTGTCGGAGGTGATCTTGAAGTTCAGCGGGGTGTTGACCGGGAACTTGATCTCGTTGACGACCGCGATCTTCTCTTCCGGATAGATGAACAGCCACTTCCAGTCCAGCGAGATCGCCTCGATGGTGACCGGCTTGACGTCCGATTCCAGCGGCTTGTACGGATCCAGCGCGTGCGACGAGCGCCAGGTCAGCACGGCCAGCACCAGCACGATCATGCAGGGGATCGACCACACCACCACCTCGATCGCCGTCGAGTGCGACCACTTCGGCTCGTAACGGGCCTTGGTGTTGGAAGCGCGGTACTTCCACGCGAAGGTCAGGGTCATGATGATGACCGGGATGACGACCAGCAGCATGAGCACGGTGGCCGTGATCAGCAGGGTCTTCTCATCCTGGCCGATCTGGCCCTTCGGACTGAGGATGGCCACGGCATCACAGCCGGTGAGCATCACCAGCACTGCGAGCAGCAGGCCCGGGCGCAACCAGCGCCCAAGGGTTTTCAACGGAATCATCGGTCGATCCAATTGCGAGGGAATGCCGTTCCCCGTCCTGCCCGCTCCGGCCAAAAGCCGGTCCCACCCGTCCGATGGACAGGCAGGGAGGTGGGGTCGAGTCAGCCTTGCAATTTTAGGCCGTCACCCACCATTTAAGAAAGGCATTGACAATGATCCACCGCAGGAAAGGCCCCATTCTGGCTGCGACACGTTGTCGCACCGTGCGCCCAATGGGGCCCGAAGCATCGCAGCCGCAGGTGTCGCCACGCCGGAATCCCTCGTTCGGCAAAGTCGAATGAACGCATTCAGGAACCGTGGCATGCTGGCGCGCGTGCGATGCTGTCCGTCTACTGGAGATCGCCGATGGGCAAAGTCGATTTCAAGACGCTTGACCGCACCCTGTACCGGGCGCCGACCGGCGACTTCGTCCTGCTCCAAGTGCCTTCCCTGCCGTTCGTGATGATTGACGGTCGCGGCGACCCCAACACGGCAATCGCCTACGCCGAGGCCGTACGCTGGCTGTACTCCGTCAGCTATGCGTTGAAGTTCGCCCTCAAGGCGGTGGGACAGGACCATGTGGTTGCGCCGCTGGAGGGGCTCTGGAGCGCTGAGGATCCGGGCAGCTTCGTCGCCCGCCGCAAGGACGAATGGACGTGGACCCTGATGATCCGCACCCCGGATGCCGTCGACACGCCGCGGTTCGCTGCGGCAACGGAGAAGGTGAGGGCGAAGCTCGGTGCGCCACCCTCCAGCCTGCGCCTGCAGCGGCTGGAGGAGGGTCTCTGCCTGCAGACGCTGCATGTGGGCCCCTATGAGGATGAAGGCCCGACACTCGCGAGGCTGCACCAGGAGGTGATGCCATCGCTGGGCTACACGTTTGCCGGCCCGCACCATGAGATCTATCTGAGCGACCCACGGAAGACCGCTCCTTCGCGACTGAAGACACTCCTGCGCCAACCTGTGCGGTCCGATCGCCTGCATCAGAACCGGTAACCCAGCCCCAGCTGCACGCCATTCTGCAGCTGGCCGTCGCGGCGCTCGCCCACATAGTCGACCATCACCGACAGGCGCTCGC
>FOZF01000002.1:0-357215 GCA_900113425.1 Stenotrophomonas maltophilia | reverse complement strand
AGCAGGGCGTTGTCGGCCAGGCGCAGGGTGGCGTGCGCATCGCCACGCAGCGCACCGGCCTGCTGCGCGACCACGTCGCGGTCGGCAAACTGCAGTGCGCCCAGCAGCGGCTCCAGCGCCGACGGCGGCTGCGACGCGGCCGTCCTCAATGCCTGGCCGAGGCCCGCGCCCGACGCCACGTTGGCAAACGGAGACACGTCATCGAAGGCCGGATTGGCGACCGCCCAGATGCCGTCGCCGGTCTGCACGATATTGAACGTGAGCAGCGAGTTCTCGCGCGGATGGAACCTGCGCTGTGCCGTGTCGGCACTGGTCAGATCGGCACTGTAACCCGAACCGTCCTGCCGCTCGGCACGGGTGAAGGCGACCTGTCCGGCCTGCAGCTGCGGCACGCTGGCATCGAACTCGCTGTCACTGTCGTTCAACAGCGCGGTGGTCAGTTCGTTGCCCTCCTTGCTGCCATAGATGCGGCCCTGTACCAGCGGGATCGAAAGATCCTGGCGGTAGTAGCCCGGTGCGATATCCAGCGCGAGTTTGCCGACCGTGCCGCCGATCAGGAAGCCCGGCGCCGCGGTGGCCGCCCCGTTTCCGCAATAGTAGTAGCTGCCCTGGCTGTCGCAGCGATGGACTTCGAATGCGTCCAGTACAAGGCCCGCCTGGCGCGTTTCCGGGGTGATGTCGAACAGCAGCCGGCCGGCATTGGGATAGGCGAAGCTGACATAGCCGTTGACCGTCAACGGGCCGCCCTGCGGATGAAGATCGCCACCGGCCACCCTCACCCGCGCCACCTGCGGAACATTCCAGGGGAAGTCGGGATAGTCCGGGTCCCCGACATAGGCCGTCGGGCCGATGGTTCCATGCCCCTTCAGTGCGGCCCCGGGATCCAGCGTCACGACGGCCGTGGAGATTCGACCACCGGCCATCGCCACCTCACCTCCACGCCGGACCAGCAGCGTATCGCTGTTGTCCAGTTCGCCGGTCGAGGCGAGGGCCAGCGAACCGTCCACGATCGTGCTCCCGGCCTTCAGCAGACCGTCCCTCACGTCGACGGCACCGTTGCGTCCTATCACGCTGTTGCCGGTAAGCAGGCTGCTCTGCGCTGTGATGTCCAGCCTTCCCGAGTCCACCCACAGGATCGACGCACCGCTGTCTTCTGTCGCGGACCAGTGGGCGCCCGCGGTGAGCTTGATCACGCCAAAGGCATCGCCGCCGACGACCTTGTCCACGTCCACATCGCGCACATAGGAGAACTGCGCCGGATCGAATGCCGGATTGATGTTTCCGCTCACCTGCTTGCCATCGATGACCAGGACATCGTTGGTCGTTGCATAGTCCATCGAGGTCGCCACCCTGTCGCTGAACAGCGTCACGTCCGGATAGGCCGTGCAGCCACCGTCCTCGCTGGTGTCGCGGGTCGGGCAGAAGCGGGTCGCGATGGCCATCGTGGCTGGATCGAAGTAGCGCAGGAAGCCGGAGCTTTCCGTCAGTTCGTAGTGGGCCTGGGTGATCCGGCCTTCAATGACGGCAAAGTCTCTTGCGCCAAACATGTCCCGGTAGTACTGGATGTACTTCTCCTGGCCCGGGTACGGTGTGGGAACACCATCCCGGGCTTCGCCATGGATCCCCAGCACGGTCATGTCGTAACCGTCATACACCGGCAAGGCGAAGCGGGTGATGCGACGATTGACACCGGCGACGAACGCATCGGCACACGCCGAGTAGCAGCCACCGTCCAGCACGGTATCCAGGCCATTGCGGCGGATGACCTCGCCCATGCCAACGCCACCGCTGGCAGCGCCACCGGGTGAATTGCGGAAGACGATCTGGCGGATGGTCCGTCCCTGCCTGTTTGCCGCGCTGAGAATGCGCTCCAAGGTCCTGGGATCGCTGCTCTCGACGCCGCCGGAGTAGTAGATCGTGTCGCCGTTCAGATGAAAGGTGCTTGCCTGCGCATCCAGCGTGGAGAGTCCCGCCATCAGAGCGATCGACATCGCCATGCTCAGCCTGGACCGGGAAATGAGGGGGGAGATCGACGAATTCGACATGCGGGTTACCTGTGTTCGAGAGAGTGCCGCCCCGCCAACGCCCCTGCCGATGCAGGGCCGTTGGACGTCGCAGTGCCATCCGTCGCGCCTGTGGCCGACGACAGGAAGCACTAACGGCCGAAGGTCGCCCTCACCCCCAGTCGGGCGGCGAATCGCGCCACCTGCCCCCCCGCATTCCGCCGGGCATGGCCCGGCGCTACCAGACACAAAAAAGCCCCGACCAGGGCCGGGGCTTTTCATCAAACATGGTGCCGGAAACAGGAGTCGAACCTGCGACCTACGCATTACGAATGCGCCGCTCTACCAACTGAGCTATTCCGGCCGAGCACGGGATTTTACGGGCTCCCCTGCCCGGTGGTCAATCCACCCTCGGTCAGCCTGCCTCCACCCGGTTCGCGCACGCCCGCCCGGCCGCGAAATCCGCCAGGTTGCCCAGCGTGATCGCCGAAATCTCCTGCAGCGCCTCCACGGTGAAGAAGCCCTGATGGCCGGTCACCAGTACGTTGGGGAAGGCCATCAGGCGCTGGAATGCTTCATCGTCGATGATTTCCCCGGAGAGATCCTGGAAGAACAGCGCGCTTTCCTGCTCGTAGACGTCGATGGCCAGGTGGCCCAGCCGGCGTGATTTCAGCGCGCGGATGACTGCATGGGTGTCGACCAGACCGCCACGCGAGGTGTTGACCAGCATGGCGCCCGCCTTCATCTGCGCCAGCGATGCATCGTTGATCAGGTGATGGGTGTCCGCCGTCAATGGGCAGTGCAGCGACACGATGTCGGCGCGGGACAGCAGCTCGGCCAGAGCCACGTTTTCTCCCAGCCCGGCGAAGGATGCCGATGGATAGGGATCATGGCCCAGCACCGTGCAGCCCAGGCCCTTGAAGATGCGCGCCGTCGCCACACCGATCTTGCCGGTGCCGACGATGCCGACGGTGCGGCCATGCAGGGTGTGCCCAAGCAGGCCATCGAGCATGAAGTTGCCTTCGCGCACGCGGTTGTAGGCGCGATGTGTCTGCCGGTTGAGGGTCATCACCAGGGCCAGTGCATGCTCGGCGACGGCTTCAGGCGAGTAAGCCGGCACGCGCGCGACAAACAGGCCCAGCGACGTCGCAGCGGCGAGATCGACGTTGTTGAAGCCGGCGCACCGCAGCAGCACGGCACGCACGCCCTGCGCGTGCAGGGCCTGCAGCACAGGGGCATCAAGACGATCATTGACGAACACGCAGACGGCGTCGCAGCCCTGTGCCAGCGTGGCGGTATGCAGGTCGAGCGAGGCATCGAAGTAGACGAACGCGAAATCCTGTTCTGCGGCGCCGCGCTGATTGGCCTCGTCAAGAAAGCGACGATCGTAGGGCCGGGCGCTGAAGACTGCGATCTGCATGGAGGGGCCTGGGTGGAATTCCATGCCGAACCATACCGCAGCAGCGTGCGTCCTGGGATGGCACCGGCGATGCGGACATCGCCGGTGCCGCCGGCCACTCAGAACCGGTAACCCAGCCCCAGCTGCACGCCATTCTGCAGCTGGCCGTCGCGGCGCTCGCCCACATAGTCGACCATCACCGACAGGCGCTCGCTGGCCCGGCTGGTCACACCCAGGTTCCAGCTCAGCACCTGCTCGCCCACCGTCTGGCTGTTGCTGCCGAACACCAGATCCGGCGCCGCCGCAAAGCCGGTGCTGTAACGGGCCTGCGTATCCCCCAGCTCCTTCTGCCACACCACCCGCGCGCGTGGGGTGATGCGTTCGCCGTTGTTGCCCTCGAAGGTCTTGAACAGCTGCAGGCCCGCACCGACCCGGATGCTCTCCAGGCTGCCGCCACGCCCGGCCAGCGCCGCCACGCCCTGCCCTTCGTTGAACCGCGTCGCGGAGGTGCGCGCGTAGTCCACCACCGGCAGCAGCGGCTGGATCACCACGCCCTTGCCGCTGGTGAAGGAGAACGCATGTTCCATCCGCGCGGAGATCGCATCGTTGCTGTACTTCGCACGCAGCGGGTCCTGCAGGCCCTCGATGCCGGCGATGCTGCGCCGGGTGTCGTGGCGCAGGTCGGTGTAGCGCACCGCCGCGGACAGGTAGCCGCGCGCGTAGATCGCGTCCAGGTAACCGCCCACATCCAGCGCACGCACGTCGCCGGTGAAGCTGGAGGTGCCACGGGCCTTGGTCGACATGTCCGCGGCCGCCACGCTTACGCCCAGGCCGACACGGTCATCGGCCAGGCGCGTATCGGCACCGACCACGATGCCGCCCACGGTATGGCTCATCCCGGCCACGCCGGCATCGGCATCGATGCGGCCATGGCTGGCGAAGCCGCGTGCCCACAGACCGTGGCCACGCGGGTCATCATCGCTGGCCCCTGCACCTGCTGCCGTCGGCTCGACCAGATGCATTGCCAGCTGGTTGAACAGGGTGCCATGGCGCATGCCTGGCTGTGCCGACATCGACTGCGCGACCTGCGCGGCCAGGCCATCGGCATCGCCACCGGCACTGCGCATCGCCGCCTGATGCTGCTGGACCACGTTGCCGATGCTGCCCAGCAGGGCGTTGTCGGCCAGGCGCAGGGTGGCGTGCGCATCGCCACGCAGCGCACCGGCCTGCTGCGCGACCACGTCGCGGTCGGCAAACTGCAGGGCGCCCAGCAGCGGCTTCAGGCCACTGTCCTGGCGATCAGATGCGGCTCCCAGCACACGCCCCAGGTCATCACCGGACGGGCCGTTGGCGAACAGATCCCACTGGTCGAAGCCCGGGTTGGCGGTCAGCCACAGACCGTCGGCCGTCTGCCTGACATTGAAACTCAACAGCGAGTTGTGGCGCGGACGGAACACCTCACCGCCGCTGATGCTGGCGCTGTAGCCGGTGTCGCCCAACCGCACGACCTCCTGGAAGCCGTCCTGGTAGATCGGGCCTTCAACCAGATCGCGACGGAAGTCCTTGCTGTAATAGCCCTGCGCCACGTTCAGTTCAAGGAAGGCACCCTTGGAGATCACCAGCGCGCCATCGAGCACCTTGGTGGTGGAGGGGTCGAAGAAATTGCCCACGCGCACGCGACCACCGGCACTGCCACCGCTCTCCGTCACGTCGAACAGCACTTTGCCGCCGGGCATGATGTTGACGTAGCCATGGGTGGCCAGATCACCCCCGCGCGGCATCAGCGTGCCGAACACGCGCAGGCGGTTGAAGCCATCCTCTCGCCAGGACGGGCCGGTACCACCCAGCAATGCAGTGCTGTCCATCGCGGTGCCCGCCACGTCGCCGTGGCCGACCAGCATGCCCGCAGCGAGCACACGCACCTCCGGGGCACGCAGGGCGCCACCTTCCAGGGCGATGGCGCCATTGTCGACCAGCATGAAGTCCGCGCCGGTGGTTGCGGACGAGCGCCAGACAGCGCCATTGGCAATCCGGATCACGCCCATTGAATTGTCCAGCGTGGACGCGTCCAGATCGCCCAGCCGAAGCTTGGACAGCAGCAGGGCCTGCACGCCGGGATTGCTCAGATAGTCCTGCACCGAATCAGCGCCGATGCCCTGCGGGCCATTGCCGGAGAAATCGTAAATGTTCTTCGCCACATTGATGTAGGTCGAACGCCAGTCGGTGCTCCAGCGCGCGAAGTCATCGTCGACGAAGGTCTGCAGTTGGCGTCCCGTCCGCAGATAGCCCGGATTGATGTCACCGATGACGTCCGCAGTGACGTTCAACGTATCGCCCGGATCGCGATAGCCAGTTTGGGTGATGATCCGGTTGCTGTGAATGTCCTGCCCCGGGAACGACTCCAGCGCGCTGCCGCTGCCGTCCGGATCGAACGTGACCGACGTACCGGGGGTGCGCGCAGGATCGCGGAACACCAGCAGACCGCTGGGCTTGACCACTTCGTACATCGCCTTCTGCAGCAGGCCGGCATCCATGCCGCCGCCGTAGTTGCCGGTGTAGATCTGGGTCATACGCGGCGACGGCTCGTAGATCACCTTGCCGCCGTTGCTGGCCGCGTGGATCTCCACCGAATCGACAATCGGCAGATCGCCGGCCAGATAGCGTTCCACGCCGCCGGACTGCATGATCGAGCAGGACGAGACGCAGTAGCCCGACACGATGGTGTTCAGGCCGGACGTGCGGATCACCCCCTGCAGCCACTCGCCGGCGATCAGCGCGCCACCGTTGGAGGTGCGCAGCACTACCTCCCTGATCGGCCGCCCCTCGGCCTGCGCCTTGGCCAGCATCGCCGGCAGCGAAACGACGTCGGCGAGGGTCACGCCACCGCTGAGGAAGATGCGGTCTCCCTGCACGTGATAATTCATTGCCATGGCGTCATCAGCCTTGACCATGACGCCAACGCCAATCAGGCCGGCCAGGGCCAGACTCAACTTGGACTGCTTCATACCGTTCTCTCTCCCCCCGCAACACGCGGACGGGAAGCTAAACGTCAGAGCGGGAAGCCCTCCCCCACTGCATCGCACGGAAAAGAATGAACCGATTCAGATCGAGTTGGCAGTCAAAACTGTGTCTGCGTTGGCGCTCTCGGGCGCTTCCACAGGAACAATGCGGCCTCCGGCATGAGCGCAAACGCAGGACAGGCAGCAACACCCCCAGTTGCCGTCAGGGAGAAAAGTGAACAAATTCATGATTGATCTGTGCAGGCCGGCGGCTCTTCCCCATCCGGTCATCGTCGCGTAAAACTCGGTGACGCCCCCCCTCATCGTTGCCCGAGGCCAGCCCTGTCCGCTTCGTCCCCCCTGATCCATCGCGCACCGGATCCGCCTGGGCCTCCGGACGCCTTCATCACGTTCGTAAGGGAAGAACGCGCGCCGCTGTGCACTTTCCTGCGTACCCGTGGGGTTGGCCCGGAGGATGCGGAGGACATCGCCCAGGACTGCATGGAGCGGTTGATCCGCTATCGCGCGCACGGCACCGAGGAACTGCGCCTGCTGCTGTATCGTATCGCCCGCAACCGCCTGGCAGACCGTGGCCGTTCGCCGCACGCGAGACCGCATCTGTCGCTGGCCGAGCGCGATGGCAGGGACGAGCCCTCCAGCACGTCAGCCGACCCGCTGCGCCAGGCCGAATCCGGGCAGATGCTCGCCCTGCTCCGGCAGGCCCTGTTCAAACTGCCGGAGCGCGCGCGCGAGGTGTACCTGCTCAACCGGATCACCGGGATGAGCTACACGCAGATCGCGCAGCACTGTGGCATCACCGCCAAGACCGTGGAAAAACACATCGCCCGCGCACTGCAGGGCCTGCGTCAGGAGCTGGGGCCACACCCGCTGCACAACGACAGGGACAAGGAATGATCAGCACCCGGCACACGGAAGAGGCGGGAGTGTTCGAGCGCGCCAGCGCCTGGGTGGCACGCCTGGAGGCACACGACTGCACCCCCGAGGAACGCGAGCGCTTCGAAGACTGGCTGGCGGAGGACACCCGCCATGTCAAGGCGTGGGTACAGGCCGAAACGCTCTATCAGCAGAGTGCGGGCCTGGCCCAGGATCCCTGGCTGCGCACGGCGGCGACGCGCGCCGCGCGTCCGGCCCGGCGCCGCTGGCTGCCCGGCGTCGCTGCTGCGGCGGCCCTCTGCCTGGCCATCGGCATGGGCTGGATGGTCGCCACCGATGGCAATCCCACGCCCCGCATCTATGCCAACGACAGCCTTGCTCCCCGCCAACAGACGCTGGCCGATGGCAGCTCCGCCATCCTGGACGCAGGGACCACATTGACCGTGCGCATGGGCTGGCGCCATCGGGAAATGGTCCTGGAGCAGGGTCGGCTGCAACTGCAGGTGGCACCGTCGCGCAAGGCCCTGCGTGTGCAGGCGGGCAACAGTTCGATCCGCGATATCGGAACCACCTTCCAGGTGGAGCGCCTGCGCGACGGCCATGTCGAGGTCGCCCTGCTGGAAGGCGCAGTGGAGGTCACCAGCGGCAGCGCGCAGCACACGCTGGCACCAGGCCAACAGTTGCAGGTACTGCCCTCCGGACGGATCCAGCCTGGCCCTGCGCTCGCCTCGACCGAAGCGGCTGAGGCGTGGCTGCAGGGACGGCTGGTGTTCGATGCCACCCCCCTGGCGACCGTGGTCGAACGCATGAACCGCTACGGCCGCACGCAGATGGTGATCGCCGATCCGGAGATCGCCAATCTAGCGGTCAGCGGCACCTTCCGTGCAGGCGACGCAGAGGAACTGCTGTCTGCGCTGAAGCTGGGATGGTCCGTTGCCGGCCAGGCGCGTCCGGATGGCGCGCTGGAACTGCGGCGTACCTACTGAGGAGAAAGGCGGTGATGGCAGGACCGGGCGCGCTGCAGTGGGGGCTGCTCCGGGCGCTGCTGTGGGTCATGTTCGGCGCTGCCAGCGCCGCGCCGGCCCACGCCGGCCAACAACCCGCCAATGTCGACTACCACATCGCACCCGGCCCGCTGGCACCGGCACTGCAGCAATGGGCACGCCAGAGCGGCATCGCCCTGGTATTCGACGCCCGCGAGCTGACGGGCCTGCACACCCCCGGCGCCGACGGCCGGCAGGCACCGGCGATCGCTCTCAAGCAGCTGGTCTCCGGCATGCCGGTAAACATCCTGCGCACGCCCTCGGGGGCGTTCGTCATCCGCCGCGTCGCTGCTCCTGCCGCGCCTCCTGCACGTGCCCCGGCAGTGACATCGCCCAAGCCGCCGCCGCCCGTCGCACTGGACCCTGCGCAGGTGGAACTGGCACCGGTACACGTCACCGGCAGCCGCCTGCCGCGCACCTCCGTGCAGACGACCCTGCCGATGACGATCATCGATCGCGAAGACATCCTGCGCAGTGGCTACGGCAGCCTGTTCGACCTGTTGCGGCACCTTCCCGGCATGAACGGCCACCCGGCAATGACCACTTCGCGCGGCGGCGATTCGCAGTATCTGCCGGTGGGCGCTGCAGCCACCACCAGCCTGGATGGCATGGGGCCGCGTGCGACCCTGTTCCTGGTCAACGGCCGGCGGCTGCCACGCTATCCGATGGTGTCGCTGGAACAGGGCGGGCTCACCGACCTGGGCGGCATTCCACTGAGTTTCATCGAGCGCATCGAACTGGTGCGCGGAGGCGCGTCGGCCATCTATGGCGCCGACGCGATGTCCGGTGTGGTCAACATCATCCTCCGCGAACGGGCCGAAGGCCCGGAGGCGACGGTGCAATCGGGCATCAGCAGCCGCGGCGACGCGCAGCAGAATCGCCTGCAGATCGCCAACGGCGGCGTACGCGAAGGGGGGGACCGCTGGTTCGCAGGCCTGGACCTGCATCGCATCGAGCATGTGGCCGGCGATCGCCGCGCGTGGCATGCGGAAACATCGTTGTATCCGATCGGCGCGTTCTACGACGGCGAGTACCTGCCGGCCGAACTCTGCGAAGGTCCCTTGGTGCAGCGCGAGGACGGCTGCTGGTTCGACAGCGCGCGGCCGCGCTCGCTGCAACCCGCGTCGGATACCGCCTCGGCCTACCTGCGTTACCGACACGAGCGTGGCGAAGGACGCTACGCCTATCTGGAAGCGCGTGGCAGTCACAACCGGCAGCGTTTCGACCTGGGGCCAACCGCCGTTGCCATCGGCCTGTACGGCATCACATTCAACAGCGTGCTGCGCGAGGCCGGAAACGTGCGCCCGTACGTCCGCGCCAGCGATGCCGACATCACCTTGGGTATCGGTCGCGAGCAGCAGTCACGCAGCTGGGATGCAGGCGTCAGCGCGCAACGCAGCCAGGTCACTCTGGTCACGCCGGGCACCGTGCGTACCGAACCGCTGCTGCACGCCGCCGAGACACTGGACTTCCTTCCCGGCTTCACGTCGCTGCGCGCGGACAAAGCGCAACAGCTGTTCCCGTCGATCCGCAATCGTGGACGCACCGACCAGTGGCAGGGCTGGTGGGGCATGCAGCGGCAACTGATGCAGTTGCCCGGAGGGCCGGCCCAGCTGGCTACCGGCATCGATCTGCGCTACGAAGCATGGACCTCGTTGCCCGATCCGTTGTTGATCCGGGGCGATCTGGCATTGGGCCTGCCCCAGCAGCAGCGGCGCCTGTCCCGTCGCAGCGGAGCCACCTATGCCGAGGTCGGCCTGCCGCTCAGCCACTCGCTGCGCATGGACGTGGCGGCACGCTGGGACCGCGATGACGATTACCTCGCGTTCTCACCACGCGCGGGACTGCGCTGGAGTCCAACGCCCCACTGGTCGTTCCTGCTGACCAGCGGACAAGGCTACCGTGCGCCCAGCCTGTTCGAGCAGCGGCGCCCCCCTGGCTACTTCGGCCTGGTCGCGCTGCCGGCCTCGCCGGGCCTACCGCCCTGCGCACAGCCGGCGATCGATGGCAACTGCCTGGTGAACGTGGAGGTCGCCGAGAACGACGCGCTGAAGGCAGAGAGGTCACGCAGCCATTCGCTGGCAGCCACGTGGACGCCCAACGATGCGTTCTCGCTGTCACTGACCCACAACATCGTCGAGCTGCGCAACGAGATCCTTGCCCTGCGGCCCACCGACGCGGCATGGAACCGCAACACGTGGGAGCTGGATGACGAAGGACGGCTGAGCAGTCTTCGCCTGTCCTTCGACAACATCGGCCGCACCACGTCGCGCAACTGGGTGATGCGCGGCGAATACCGCGTCGACACCGATGACACCGGCCAGTGGCTTTTCTCGCTGGACGCGCTGAAACAGCAGGCCCTGCGCCGCGAACGAGGGCAGGATGGCAGCGTGGATCTTCGCGGCCATGCCACGCCGGCAATGGCCGCGATTCTCACGGTGCAATGGCAGAATGCGGCATGGGACGTGGCATTGCGCGGCAACCAGGTGGGACGCACGCGCGCCTGGCTGCCCGGCGCGGAATGCCCCGATGACCAGCGCGAGAGGAACCATTGCATGAATCCACGGCAGCTGCGCTGGAACCTGCACATGGCGCGCAGGATCGGCCCCCGCGTGGTTGCCGCGCTGGATGTGCACAACGTGCTTGACCAGCAGCCGGTGAACTATCTGGTCGGCAACGGCGGACAGTTGCCGGGCCTGGATGATCCGCTCGGCCGCTATTTCCTGCTGACCCTGCAGTTCCGTTGAAGCCGCTGGCATCCACACGCGGGTGACACGGGCGGCACGCTAGGGTGGTGCCACGCCCACCGTGAGATACGTCATGCGTTCTTCGATCCGCCCGGTCGTCTGCGTACTGGCTCTGTTGCTCAGTGCCGGCACGGCATGCGCCGGCTCGCCCGCTTCGACACCTGCGCCACCGGACCAGGCCTGGCAGCCGCTTTTCCAGCAGGTCCAGCGCGCGCATCTGTTCCCCGACCAGAAGACCTTTGCCGATGCTGTGCCGCGTCAGTCGCCCGCTGCACTGCTGGCTGACTGGCAGCGCGCGCAGCGACAGCCGGGCTACACGCTGCAGGCCTTCGTCGGCAGGGCCTTCGACCTGCCCGGCGGGCCTGCGCCCTACGTCTCACCCGCCGGCCAGAGCCTGCGCGCGCATATCGAAGGCCTGTGGCCCGTGCTGACCCGGCAGTCCACGGCGGTCGATCCCCATGGCTCGCTGCTGCCGCTGCCGCACGCGTATGTGGTGCCCGGTGGGCGCTTCCGTGAGGTGTATTACTGGGACAGCTACTTCACGATGCTGGGACTGGCCTCCAGTGGCCGCTGGCCCCAGGTCCGCGCGATGGTCGACAACTTCGCGTGGCAGCTCGACCAGTACGGGCACATTCCCAACGGCAACCGCAGTTACTACCTGAGCCGCTCGCAGCCGCCGTTCTTCAGCCTGATGGTGACCCTTCTGGCCGCGCACGAAGGCGATCAGGCGTACCGTCGCTATCTGACACAGCTGCGCACCGAGCACGACTTCTGGATGCGGGGCGCCGATGGCCTTGCGCCCGGCCAGGCACGCGAGCGCGTGGTGCGCATGTTCAATGGCGACCTGCTCAACCGTTACTGGGATGCGCGCGCGGTGCCGCGTAGCGAATCGTGGACGGACGATCTGGCGACGGCGGCACAGGCACCGCGGCGGGCCCCCTCGCAGGTGTACCGCGACCTTCGCGCCGGCGCCGAGTCCGGCTGGGATTTCAGCTCGCGATGGATGGACGACGCCAGTGCACTGTCCAGCATCCATACCACGTCTATCGTTCCAGTCGACCTGAACAGTCTGCTGTACCACCTCGAGCAGACCATCGCCCGGGCGAGCCGCGTGGCTGGCGACCGCGCATCGAGCCGCGAGTACTCCGCCCGGGCCGAGGCCCGACGCACAGCCATCAATCGCCTGCTGTGGGATGCGGCGCAGGGCTGGTATGCCGATCACGATCTGCGCAGCGGACACCTGCGCCCTGCCCTGACCGCTGCCGCGCTGTATCCACTGTGGTTGAAGATCGCCACCGATGGGCAGGCACGACGCAGCGCCGACGCAGTCGAAGCACACCTGTTGCGCGAAGGCGGACTGCTGACCACCACCCTCGTCAGCGGCCAACAGTGGGACGCGCCGAACGGGTGGGCACCGCTGCAGTGGGTGGCCGTCGACGGCCTGCAGCACTACGGCCAGGAGCGCCTGGCGCGGCAGCTGGGAATGCGTTTCCTGCGCACCGTGCAGTCGGTCTACGATCGGCAAGGCAAGCTGGTGGAGAAGTACGTGGTCGATGGCTCCGCGGGCGGAGGGGGTGGCGGAGAGTATCCGCTGCAGGATGGCTTCGGCTGGAGCAACGGGGTGACACTGGCACTGCTGGATCGCCTGTGCCCGCGGCAGCGGACCTGCGAGAACGCGGGCGACGTCGAGTAGCTAGCGCACCGATCGTGCGATCGCGTACTGCGCCGCGTAGTAGGCCGACAGCACCAGCAGGCTGGCCAGTGGCAGGCCACCGCCGAAACGGTCCCAGGCCAGCAGCGAATCACTGGCCACGAACAGCAGGGCGCCGGCTGCCGCCCAGCGCGCACTGCCCGCTTCGACAGCGTCCGGTCGCGGGCGGGTCCACTGCCGCGCCAGCGCCAGGATCGCCATGCACGCCAGTACCACCACATAGGCCAGCACAGGGATGCGCATCGGCGGTGGCAGATGCGGCCATAGACCGGACACGTTGAGCGCGGCGAACACACCCAGAAGCCCCCCTGCGGCGACCAGGCCGCGACCCGCGCGCAGGCCGGCGCGGAAGGCGACGATGTAGCAGAGGTGGGCCAGCAGGAACGCCAGCAGGCCGGGGACGAAGGCATCCATCGGCAGCATCAGCGCGATGTCGCCTGCGCACGAGAGCAGCATGCCCGCCAGCACCGCGCGACGGTACGATGGCGATCCAGCAGGATGCACCTGCCATACCATCGCCGCGATCAGCAGGGTCGCTGCCGGCTTCGCCAGCCAGTGCAGCCAGCGGCCTTCGCCGGGCAGGAATGCACCGACAATGGCCAGCACCGCCAGCAGCAGGATCGCACCGCCGCCCAGGCGTGGTTTCATCGCGGCTTCCACAGCTCGGCCAGCTGATCCGGGCGGCCGGGAATGCGCTCCAGCACCGGATACTGCAGGCCACCGTGATAGTCGATCCGGATCGGCACGATGCGGTCGAACTGCTTGACCAGCAGAGTGATCGGCGCCTTGTTGGTGGCGGCGACGGCAACCGCGTCCTTCAACCGCTCGCTGCTGTACTCGCGGTCACCGATGGCGATCACCTTCATGCCCGGCGCCAGGCCTGCGTTGAAGGCGGGACTGTCCCAGATCACGTCGCCGACCACACCGCTGTCCATCACCGTCGCACCGAGCGAGTACGCCAGCAGCGCCGCCTTGGCGCGCTTTTCCTGTGCCTTGTAGGCATCGTTCGGCGCGTCGCGGTAGACCAGCTTCCAGCCGGCCAGTTCCAGACCGCCGGTCAGCGATCCATGGCCATCCAGGCGCTGCCGCAGGAAGCCGGCCCAGTCATACGGAGCAATCGCGTTCAACGTCGCCACCACGTCGTCGAACGTATACGGATTGACGTCCCAGTCTCCGTTGCCTACGCCAAAGAAGGCGCGGGCAAAATCATCCAGGCTGCGCCGGTTGCCGGTCAGCGCGCGCAGCCTGCCCTCCACTTCCAGCCACAGCATCTGGCCACCGGAGTAGTAGTCCTCGCTCATCTGGTAATTGCGATACGGCAGTGTGCGCCGCTGGGCGATGGTCGGGTCGTTGGTGGTGTCCTGCAGTGGCCGCCAGGCCAGTCCCGGGCGACCGCGATCATAGGTCGCCGCAACATTGGCCAGCATGTCGCGCGCCTGATCGGTGGACCACAACCCCGAGCGGGCGGCCAGCACCTGGCCCCAGAACTGGGTCTGGCCTTCGTACACCCACAGCAGGCTGTCACCCATCGGAACGTTGAAGTTGTCGGTTGCCAGGTCCGCGCCACGGCGATACTTGCCGTTCCAGGAATGCGTGTACTCGTGCGGCAGTAGGTCACGCATCCATGCCGAGTCATCCCACTCGGTGAAGTAGCCCGGCGCAGCGCTGTTCTCGCTGGAGCGATGATGCTCCAGCCCGATGCCGCCCAGACGGTCGGTCAATGCCAGCAGGAACTCGTAGTGGTCGTAGTGGCGCGCGCCGTACAAGCGGTCAGCCTGCTGTACCAGGGCGCGGTGCGCCTTGATCTGTGCCTCGGTCGGCTTCAGCGACTTCGCTTCATCGGCGAACACGTTCAGGTGCACCGGCGCCTTGGCGCCCGGGTCCAGATCAATGCGCTGGTAATGCTCACCGGCGAACAGCGGCGAATCGACCAGATGGTCGAACGTGATCGGCTTGAACACCACCGTGTCACCGTCGCGCCGGACTGTTTCCAGCGCGGTGGCATAGCTCCAGCCCTCCGGCAGGGTCACGCTGGCCTGGGCCTGCAGATGGCGTGCATCGACCCCGGCCGGATACAGCGCGTTGGCGTTCCACTGCAGGTTGAGCATTTCCGGCGTCATCACCACCCGGCCCTGGTTGCCGCCCTGCGAGGACAGGAAATCGAACTGCGCCACGATCTCGCTGACGCCCTCCGGCACATCGACCTTGAACGCATAGACGTTGTACTGGTCGCGCTGCCAGGCCAGCGGCCTGCCATTGGCCGTGACGCGCAGGCCGGCGAGCTTGTCGATCGGGCCGGTGGGCGAATGGTTGCCGGGAATCCACTGCGGGTACAGCAGGGTCATCGGGCCGGGTTTTGCCGGCACGGTGGCGGTCACCTTGAAGATGCGCCGGGCCAGATCGCGCGCGTCCACGTCGATGCGCAGCAGGCCGTGCGCAGCGGCATCGGCTGGCGGCGGGCTCTGCGCCAGCGCGGGTGTGGCCGCCAGCGCGAACAACACGGACATCACCAGGGCACGGGTCTTCATCGGGCGGCTTCCAACAGCGGAGAATCCTCCGATGCTAGGCCTGCGGAATGCCCCGCCCCATGGCCAAAGGTCATGGGCGCGATGCCGCGCACCCTCAAGTGCGCACCCGGGCCTGTCCCCTGCAGGCGCGGATCAGTCGATCAGGCGCAGGCGCAGTTCCTTCGGCAGCGCGAACACCATCGATTCCGGCTCGCCATCAAGCTCGGACACACTTCCGGCGCCCAGTTCGGCCAGGCGCGCGAGCACGCCATCGACCAGCACCTGCGGTGCCGACGCACCGGCGGTGACGCCGATGTGCTGCTTGCCCTGCACCCAGGCCGGGTTGATCTCATGGGCGCCGTCGATCAGGTAGCTCTCGACGCCTTCGCGCCGTGCCAGCTCGCTCAGCCGGTTGGAATTGGAGCTGTTCGGGGACCCGACCACCAGCACCAGATCGCAGCGCTTGGCCAGGTCACGTACCGCGTCCTGCCGGTTCTGCGTGGCGTAGCAGATATCGTCGTTCTTCGGCCCCTGCATGGCCGGGAAGCGCTCGCGCAGGGCGTCGATGATGCCGCGCGTATCGTCCACGGACAGCGTGGTCTGGGTAGTGTAGGCGAAGTTCTCGGGCTGGTTGATCTGCAGCGTGGCGACCTGCTCCACATCCTCCACCAGGTAGATCTGGCCGGTACCGGCTTCCTGGTTCCACTGCCCCATCGTGCCTTCCACTTCCGGATGGCCGGCGTGACCGATCAGCACCACGTCGCGGCCCGCACGGCAATGGCGCGCCACTTCGAAGTGGACCTTGGTGACCAGCGGACAGGTGGCATCGAATACCTTCAGGCCACGACGCTCCGCTTCCAGCCGCACTGCCTGCGATACACCGTGGGCACTGAAGATGACGGTGTTGTTGTCCGGCACCTCGTCCAGTTCCTCGACGAAGATCGCACCGCGCTGCTTCAGATCATCGACCACGAAGCGGTTGTGCACCACCTCATGACGGACGTAGATGGGCGCGCCGAGCGTTTCGATCGCGCGCTTCACGATCTCGATCGCACGATCGACACCGGCACAGAAACCACGCGGGTTGGCGAGCAGCACATCCATCAGTTCAATCTCCCGGCAGCGGCCGGCTTACGGTTTCGGAGTTGCATTATCCGCCTTTTTGGCGGACCTGCCGTCGAACAGGCCGGTCAGGGCGATGCCGATGGCACCGACCACGATGGCCGAGTCGGCGATGTTGAACGCCGGCCAGGTATAGCTGCCAACGTACCACTGGATGAAATCGACGACATGACCGTGCACCTGGCGGTCGATCACGTTGCCGATCGCCCCGCCGATGATCAGCGCATAGGGAACGGCGGCCTTCCAGTTGCCACGGGCAGTGCCACGCAGCCACCACGCCATCAGGCCGCTGATGGCGATCGCCAGCGCCGTGAAGAAATACTTCTGCCAGCCACCGGCGTCACTGAGGAAACTGAATGCGGCACCGGTGTTGTAGGTGCGGTACCAGTTCCAGAAGCCATCGATGACCACCACCGGCTGGAACTCCGGCAGGCTCGACAGGACCCAGGCCTTGGACCACTGGTCCAGGCCGATGATGGCCGCCGACAGCAGCAGCCAGACCAGAGCGTTGGGGTGCGGACGGGCGGCGCTCATCAGAACCAGCTCCGCACTTCGCCAGCGCCGTCGATGTTGCTCACACAACGGCCACACAGTTCCGGGTGATCGGCATGGCTGCCGACGTCCGCGCGGTGATGCCAGCAGCGCACGCACTTGGCCTTGGTGGTCGGCTGGGCACTCACGAATACCTCGTCGGTGGTTGCCGGACGCACCTGCACGTCACCGCTGATGAACAGGAAGCGCAGTTCGTCGGCCAGCGGCTGCCAGCGCGCTGCCTGCTCTTCGCTGGCGGCAACGGTGATCTCGGCCTCCAGGGCGGCACCGATAGCGCCGTTGGCACGCATCGGCTCGAGCACCTTGGCCACCTGCTCGCGCACGGCCAGCAGCTGGTCGAAATCGGCAGCGTTGAGCTGGGCATCCGCCGGCAGCGGCGCCAGGCCCTCGTACCAGGTGGTGAACAGCACGTGGCCGGTGCGCGTGCCCGGCAGGTAGCCCCACAGCTCGTCGGCGGTGAAGGTCAGGATCGGTGCCACCCAGCGGGTGAACGCCTCGGCGATGTGATACATCGCGCTCTGCGCCGAACGGCGACCGTGCGAGTTGGTCGGCATCGTGTACAGGCGGTCCTTGGTAACATCCAGGTACAGCGAGCCCAGGTCCACGCTGCAGAAGTTCAGCAGCAGCTGCACGATCTCGGCCATGTTGTAGCCGTCGTAGGCCGCCTTGATCTTCTCCTGCAGTTCCCACGCGCGATGCACGATCCAGCGGTCCAGCGCGACCATCTGGTCGAGCGGGCGCAGGTCCCGGGCCGGATCGAAGCCGTCCAGGTTGCCGAGCAGGAAGCGCGCGGTGTTGCGCAGGCGACGGTAGGCGTCGGCATTGCGCTTGAGGATTTCCTGCGACAGCGACATCTCGTTGCTGTAGTCGGCCGAGGCGATCCACAGGCGCAGGATGTCCGCGCCCAGCTTGTTCATGATGTCCTGCGGCTCGATGCCGTTGCCCAGCGACTTGGACATCTTGCGGCCGTGCTCGTCCACGGTGAAACCATGGGTGAGGCACTGCTTGTAGGGAGCGCGCCTGTCGATTGCCACGCCGGTCAGCAACGACGACTGGAACCAGCCGCGGTGCTGGTCCGATCCTTCCAGGTACAGGTCGGCCGGCTTGCCGAAGCCACGCGCGGCCAGCACGCCTTCATGGGTGACGCCCGAGTCGAACCAGACGTCGAGGATGTCGGTGACCTTCTCGTAATCGGCCGCTTCGGCGCCCAGCAGTTCGGTTGCATCCAGCGAGTACCACACGTCGATGCCCTCGGCTTCGACACGGTCGGCAACCTGCTGCATCAGCTCCACCGAGCGCGGGTGGATCTCGCCGGTCTGGCGATGAGTGAACAGTGCGATCGGCACGCCCCAGGTGCGCTGGCGCGAGATCGTCCAGTCCGGACGGCCATCGACCATGCTCTGGATGCGCGCCTTGCCCCAGGCCGGGAACCAGCCGACGGTGTCGATGGCGGCCAGCGCATCGCTGCGCAGGTTGGCCTTGTCCATCGAGATGAACCACTGCGGGGTGGCACGGAACACCACCGGCGTCTTGTGGCGCCAGCAGTGCGGATAGCTGTGGCGGATCGGGTGGAAGGCCAGCAGCGTGCCGTTGTCGCGCAGCACGCCGATGATGGCCTCCTGCGCCTTCCACAGGTGCTGGCCTGCCAGTACCACGTCACCGGCCGGCGGCGTCGATTCCAGGTACACGCCACGGCCATCGATCGGCGTCACCTGGCCGGCGTTGTACGTATCGAGCAGGCCGTACTTCTGGCTGACCACGTAGTCTTCCTGGCCATGGCCGGGAGCGGTGTGCACCGCACCGGTGCCGTCTTCGTCGGACACATGGTCGCCGTTGAGCAGCGGGATCGCGCGCCCGGCATAGAACGGATGCGACAGCAGCTGGTTCTCCAGTGCAGCGCCCGTGGTTTCACCGTGCAGTACCACTTCCTCGACACCGTAGCGCTGCAACGCACGTCCAGCCAGCGCAGCGGCCAGCACCAGCCAGCGGCGCTTGCCGTTGTGCGCCGGGCCTTCGGCCAGCACGTAACGGATGTCCGCACCCAGCGACACGGCCAGCGACGCCGGCAGCGTCCACGGCGTGGTGGTCCAGATCGGCACCGCCACTTCCACATCGGCCGGCACGCTCACGCCGAATGCCTGGCCGATGGCCTGCGGATCGCGCGCGGGGTATGCCACGTCGATCGCCGGCGATTCCTTTTCCTGGTATTCGATCTCGGCTTCGGCCAGCGCCGAGCCGCAGTCGAAGCACCAGTACACCGGCTTGGCACCCCGCACCAGGTGGCCATTGGCCACCACCTTGGCCAGTGCGCGGATCTCGTTGGCCTCGAAGTCGAAGCTCAGGGTCTTGTACGGGTTGTCCCAGTCACCGGTCACGCCCAGACGCTTGAAGTCCACGCGCTGGATGTCGATCTGCTCTTCGGCGAACTCACGGCACTTCTGCCGGAATTCAACGGCATCGAGCTTCACGCCGACCTTGCCCCACTTCTTTTCCACCGCGATCTCGATCGGCAGGCCGTGGCAGTCCCAGCCCGGCACGTACGGCGCATCGAAACCGGCCAGGTAGCGCGACTTGACGATGATGTCCTTCAAGATCTTGTTGACCGCGTGGCCGAGGTGGATGCGGCCGTTGGCATACGGCGGGCCGTCGTGCAGCACGAACAGCGGGCGGCCGGCGGCGTTGTCGCGCAGCTGCTGGTAGAGCCCCTGCTCCTCCCACCGCGCCAGAATGCCCGGCTCGCGCTTGGGCAGATCGCCGCGCATCGGGAAATCGGTGGCTGGCAGGTTCAGGGTGGTCTTGTAGTCCTGGCTCACGCAGTGGCTCGCAATCTATGTTCGGAAAGGATGGCGCGCGCCTGTTCGGCGTCGCGGTGCATCTGGTCGGTCAGCGCCGCCAGATCATTGAACTTCTCTTCGTCACGCAGCTTGGCGACGAATTCAACGTCGATGTGGCGACCGTACAGGTCACCCTGGAAATCGAACAGGTGGGCTTCCAGCAGCGGCTCCACGCCCTCCACCGTCGGCCGCGTACCGAAGCTGGACACCGACGGCCAGGGCTGGTCGAACACCCCGTGCACCCAGGTCGCGTAGATGCCCGACAGCGCCGGGGTCTTGGGGAAACGCAGGTTGGCGGTCGGGAAGCCCAGCGTGCGGCCGAGCTGGCGTCCACGCACCACACGCCCGCTGATCGCGTACGGCCGACCGAGCAGATCGCCGGCCCGGGCGAAATCGCCGGACTGCAGCAGCTGGCGGATGCGGGTACTGGAAATGCGCTCGCCGTGCAGGTCGACCGCCTCGATCTCGCCCGCGCTGAAGCCCAGCTCGCTACCCAGCTTCTGCAGCAGGGCCAGATCACCGCGGCGACGGTTGCCGAAGCAGAACTCCGGGCCGATCCACACTTCGCGGGCATTCAGTCGCCGCACCAGCAGCTGGCGGACGAAGGTTTCGGCCGGCATCGCCGCCATCGCTGCATCGAAGCGCAGCAGCCCCACCGCGTCCACCCCCAGCTCGCGCAGCATCTCGACCTTGCTGCGTGCCAGCGTCAGGCGCGGCGGTGGCGTACCCTGGGCGAAGAACTCACGGGGCAACGGTTCGAACGCCACGGCCACCGCAGCCACGCCCAAGGCGCGCGCACGAGCAACGGCATGCCGCACCAGTGCACGATGCCCCAGATGGAGGCCGTCGAATGCACCGATGCAGACCACGCTTCCGTTGGGGAACAGCTCCCCGCCCTCGACGCTTCTGAACAGCCTGCTCATCAACTCCCGTTCCGGCCCACCCGGGGCCGCCGCTTCAATGGTGTAACCCTGAAGTATAGCCGCCGCAGGCGACGATCAATGCCCGCGCAGGTCGCGCGGGCGGAAGCCCATGGCCAGCATCGCCAGCAGATAGGTCAGGCCACCGCCCCCCACCAGCAGGATCAGGCCGCCGATCCGGTGCCATTTGTCCATTCCAGTGAAGGCCGGCATCCAGTACAGCAGGGCCAGCAGCACGCCGACCATGCACGCACAGGCCACCAGCAGCCGCACCAGGTAGCTGCCCCAGCCCGGCAGGCGCTGGTAGACATCGGTCTTGCCCAGCCAGTACCACAGCAGGCCCAGGTTCAGGTAACTGGACAAGGCGCTGGCGATGCCCAGCGCCAGATGCAGGCCGGGCTGCTTGCCGATGGCCGCCATCACACCCTGCGCTTTCAGCGCGTCCGGCACCATCACCTGGTACAGCACGGCCAGCAGGACGAAGTTGAACACCATGTTGGCCACCAGCGCGGCCACGCCGGCACGTACCGGGGTGCGGGTGTCCTGGCGGGCATAGAAGGCCGGCAGGACCACCTTCAACAGGGCGAACGCCGGCAGGCCGAAGCTCAGGCCATACACCGACAGCGCGGTCATGCGGGTGTCGAAGGCGGTGAACTGGCGGTACTGGAACAGCGTGGCGATCAGGGGTTCAGCCAGCAGCACCAGGCCCAGCATGGCCGGCACCGAGATCAGCAGGGTCATGCGCAGGCCCCAGTCGAGCGAGCGCGAGAAGCCCTCGCGGTCGGTGCTGACGTGATGGCGGGCCAACGCCGGCAGGATCACCGTGCCCAGGGCCACGCCGAACACACCCAGCGGCAGCTCCAGGAAGCGGTCGGCCAAGGACAGCCAGGACTGCGAGCCATCCGTCAGCTTGGCCGCGATCAGGGTGTCCAGCAGCAGGTTGATCTGCGCCACCGAGGAACCGAACAGGGTCGGCACCATCAGGGTCAGCACCTTGCGCACACCCGGGTGGCTCCAGCCCCAGCGCGGCAGGGTCAGCAGATTGATGCCCTTGAGCGAGGGCAGCTGGAACAGCAACTGCAGGATACCGGCCGCCAGCACGGCCCAGCCCAGCGCCAGGATCTGCTTCTCCGGGGTTCCGCCGAGTTGCGGCGCCAACCACAGCGCGCCGGCGATCATGCACAGGTTGAGGATGACCGGGGTCAGCGCCGGCATCGCGAAGCGCTGGAAGCTGTTCAGTGCCCCGCCGGCCAGCGCGGTGAGCGAGACGAACAGCAGGAACGGGAAGGTCAGGCGGAACAGATCGACCAGCAGGGTCTGTTTGACCGGGTCGGTATCAGCGCCGCTTGAGAACGCCACCGCCAACTGGGGCGCGAAGATCAGCGCCAGCGCGGTGACCACCAGCAGCGTCCCGCCCAGCGTGCCCGCCACGCGCGACATCAGCTCGCGCAGTTCGGCGTGGCTGCGGGTCTCCTTCACCTCGGTGAACACCGGCACGAAGGCGGTGGCAAAGGAGCCTTCGGCGAACAGCCGGCGCAGGAAATTGGGTACCCTGAACGCCACCCAGAACGCGTCGGTAACCGCATTGGTGCCGAACGTGGTGGTGATCACCTGGTCCCGGACAAGTCCGAGCACCCGCGAGACCATGGTCATGCTGCTGAACGACAGCAGGCCCCGCAACATCTTCGGTGAACTCACTCAACGTCCCTCTTGACAATCGACTTGACGTACATTTCCCGCGCCATCATACTAGCCAGCTTGCTGTTCCCATAACACCGATTTTTTCAGGAAACCACCACCGTGGCCAATATCAAGTCCGCCAAGAAGCGCGCCAAGCAGACCGTCGTGCGCAACGCGCGCAACGTGGCTCAGCGCTCGATGCTGCGCACCGCTGTCAAGAAAGTGATCAAGGCGCTGGACGCCAACGATGCCGCCGGCGCCGAAGCCGCCTTCGCCGTCGCCCAGCCGATCCTGGATCGCTTCAGCGCGCGTGGCCTGATCCACAAGAACAAGGCTGCTCGCCACAAGAGCCGCCTGAACGACCGCATCAAGGCCCTCAAGGCCGCCTGATCCGGTTGCCGCCGGGGCTGCCGTCCCGGCGACACGCAAAAGCCCGGCTCCGGCCGGGTTTTTTGTTGCCTGCACTCCGGCCCTGCCCCGCTTTCCGTAGCGAATCGCAACCCACAAAAAACCCGGCCGAAGCCGGGTTTTTCGGGCGGGAGCCACAACGCCCTTACTGCGCGTTGCGGGCCTCCAGCTCCTCTTCCTTCTGCCGATCGAAGAAGGCCATGATCCGGCTCATGATCGGGAAGGTGCCTTCGCGCCCCAGGGCGGAAACCAGGAACCACGGCTCCTTCCAGCCCAGCTCGGCCACGATCTGCTCGGCCGCCGCCTTGGCCTCGTCCTCGAACATCAGGTCAGCCTTGTTCAGCACCAGCCAGCGCGGCTTTTCCAGCAGCTCCGGATCGTGCTTTTCCAGCTCGCGCTCGATCGCGCGCACCTGCTCGACCGGGGAGATGCCTTCCACGCCACCCTCCATCGGCGAGATGTCTACCAGGTGCAGCAGCAGGCGGGTGCGCTGCAGGTGGCGCAGGAACTGCGCGCCCAGGCCGGCACCGTCGGCCGCACCCTCGATCAGGCCCGGAATGTCGGCGATCACGAAGCTGCGATAGTTCTCGACCTTCACCACGCCCAGATTCGGGTACAGCGTAGTGAACGGGTAGTCGGCCACCTTCGGCGTCGCCGCCGAGACAGCGCGGATCAGGGTGCTCTTGCCGGCATTGGGGAAGCCCAGCAGGCCGACATCGGCCAGCAGCTTCAGTTCCAGCTTCAGCGTGCGCTCTTCGCCCGGCTCGCCCGGCAGCGCCTGGCGCGGCGAACGGTTGGTCGAGCTCTTGAAGTGCATGTTGCCCAGGCCGCCCCTGCCCCCCTTGGCCACCAGCAGGCGGTCGTTGTGCTGGGTCAGGTCGCCGATGATTTCATCGGTGGCGACGTTGATGACCACGGTGCCGACCGGCACCGTGATGGTCAGATCCTCGCCGCCCTTGCCATAGGCCTGCCGGCCCATGCCGTTCTCACCACGCTGCGCCCTGAAGATGCGGTCATGGCGGAAGTCGACCAGGGTGTTCAGGTTTTCGTCGGCGCGGATGTACACGCTGCCGCCCGCACCGCCGTCGCCGCCGTCCGGGCCGCCGAGCGGAATGAACTTCTCGCGACGGAAGCCAATGCAGCCGTTGCCGCCGTTGCCGGCGAACACTTCGATTTCTGCTTCGTCTACCAGTTTCATTGTTTCAATGCCTGCGATGGGCGCGGCCAGCCTGCCGTCGCCTTGAATGTAATGCCAGCCGATGGCGGGCAACCCGGCGCAGCCGGTCTTGCTTTTACTCTAACGAAAAGCCCCGCCGAAGCGGGGCTCTTCATGCAGCATTCCCATGCCGGGGCACGGGTGCCGGCGGATGCCTGGATCAGGCTTCGGCCGAGACGATGCTGACGGTGCGACGCTTCTTCGGACCCTTGACCGAGAACTCCACCTTGCCGTCCACGAGGGCGAACAGGGTGTGGTCACGGCCCAGGCCGACGCCGGAACCCGGGTGGAACTGGGTGCCGCGCTGACGCACGATGATGTTGCCTGCTTCGATGGCCTGGCCGCCGAAGATCTTGACGCCGAGGTACTTCGGGTTGGAGTCGCGACCGTTGCGCGAGGAGCCTACGCCCTTTTTATGTGCCATGACTGCTTCTCCTGATGCTTAGCCGGCGATGCCGGTGATCTCGATTTCGGTGTAGTACTGACGGTGACCCTGGCGCTTCATGTGGTGCTTGCGGCGACGGAACTTGATGATCCGGACCTTGTCAGCACGACCCTGGGACAGAACCTTGGCGGTGACGGCGGCGCCCTTCAGCGCATCGCCCAGCTTCACGCCATCGCTGTCGCCCAGCATCAGGATGTTGTCGAACTTGATCTCGCTGCCGACTTCGACTTCGAGCTTTTCAACGCGGAGCTTTTCGCCCTGCGCCACGCGGTATTGCTTACCGCCGGTGACCAGTACTGCGTACATGACCAGGCCTTCCTCTGTAGTTATTGTGGTCTGAGCTGCCGCCATCGAGGGCGGACAGGAGCGGAATTGTACGCAGATCAACGGCCGCGGGTCAAGTCAACCCCTGAACGAGCCGGGTTGCCGCGCCGGAACGGGGGGGCAGCCTCCCTTCCGCCCTGTGAAAAGGGATCTGACCCCTGGCTGTCGCCCTGTCTCACGAGGTGAGACACCGGGCTGGCATTGTCGCTTATTGCCCCCATCTGGTCACCTCGGTAGGCTGACCGATTGCCGTTCCCTGCTGGCCCGGCACCCAGCCAACGCCCCCACAACCGGATTCCCCATGGCGATGGATTTCATCCGCATCCGCGGCGCGCGGACGCACAACCTGAAGAACCTCGACCTCGACCTGCCCCGCGACAAGCTGATCGTGATCACCGGCCTGTCCGGCTCGGGCAAGTCGTCGCTGGCTTTCGACACGATCTACGCCGAAGGCCAGCGTCGCTACGTCGAGTCGCTGTCGGCCTACGCACGACAGTTCCTGAGCGTGATGGAGAAGCCGGACCTGGACCACATCGAGGGCCTGTCTCCCGCGATCTCGATCGAGCAGAAGTCGACCTCGCACAACCCGCGCTCGACGGTCGGCACGATCACCGAGATCTACGACTACCTGCGCCTGCTGTACGCCCGCGTCGGCACGCCGCGCTGCCCCGACCACGGCTATCCGCTGGAAGCGCAGACGGTCAGCCAGATGGTCGACCAGGTGCTGACGCTGGACCCGGAACAGCGCTACATGCTGCTGGCCCCGGTGATCCGCGACCGCAAGGGCGAACACGCGCAGGTCTTCGACCAGCTGCGCGCACAGGGTTTCGTGCGCGTGCGCGTGGATGGCGAGCTGCATGAGATCGACGCGGTGCCGCCGCTGGCGCTGCGCCAGAAGCACACCATCGAGGCGGTGATCGACCGCTTCCGCCCGCGCGAGGACATCAAGCAGCGCCTGGCCGAGAGCTTCGAGACCGCGCTGAAACTCGGCGACGGCATGGCCTCGGTGCAGAGCCTGGACAACACCGCCAGCGCGCCGACCCTGTTCTCCTCCAAGTACTCCTGCCCGGTCTGCGATTACTCGCTGCCGGAGCTGGAACCGCGCCTGTTCTCGTTCAACGCGCCGATGGGCGCCTGCCCCGGTTGCGATGGCCTGGGCATGGCCGAATTCTTCGATCCCTCGCGCGTGGTCGTGCATCCCGAGCTGTCCCTGGCCGCCGGCGCAGTGCGTGGCTGGGACCGTCGCAATGCGTACTACTTCCAGCTGATCGCCTCGCTGGCACGTCACTACAAGTTCGACGTCGATGCCGCCTGGAACTCGCTGCCGGCCAAGGTGCAGCAGGCCGTGCTGTATGGCAGCGGCGAGGACGCGATCACGTTCACCTACTTCACCGAAGCCGGCGGCCGCACCCAGCGCAAGCACCGCTTCGAGGGCATCATTCCCAACCTGGAACGCCGCTACAAGGAAACCGAGTCGGCGGCCGTGCAGGAGGAGCTCGGCAAGTACATCAGCGAGCGCGCCTGCCCCGAGTGCAACGGTGCCCGCCTGAACAAGGCTGCGCGCAACGTGTTCGTGGCCGACCGGCCGCTGCCGGACCTGGTGGTGCTGCCGATCGACGAAGCCCTGAAGTTCTTCAGCGAACTGAGCCTGCCGGGCTGGCGCGGCGAGATCGCCTCGAAGATCGTCAAGGAGATCGGCGAGCGCCTGGGCTTCCTGGTCGACGTCGGCCTGGACTACCTCACTCTGGAGCGCAAGGCCGATACCCTCTCCGGTGGCGAGGCACAGCGCATCCGCCTGGCCAGCCAGATCGGTGCCGGCCTGGTCGGCGTGATGTACGTGCTCGACGAGCCGTCGATCGGCCTGCACCAGCGCGACAACGAACGCCTGCTGGGCACCCTCACCCGCCTGCGCGACCTCGGCAACACGGTGATCGTGGTCGAGCATGACGAAGATGCGATCCGCCTGGCCGACTACGTGCTGGACATCGGCCCGGGCGCGGGCGTGCACGGTGGCGAGATCGTCGGCCAGGGCACCCTGCGGGACATCCTGGATGCCCCCCGTTCGCTGACGGGCCAGTACCTGTCCGGCAAGCGCTCGATCGAGATCCCGGCGCGCCGGCACCGGCCGAACCCGAAGATGACCCTGCATCTGCGCGGCGCCAGCGGCAACAACCTGAAGGGCGTGGACCTGTCGATTCCCTCGGGCCTGCTGACCTGCGTGACCGGCGTGTCCGGCTCGGGCAAGTCGACGCTGATCAATGACACCCTGTTCTCGCTGGCCGCCAACGAGATCAACGGCTCCTCGCACCCGGTCGCCCCGTACAGGGAGATCGATGGCCTGGATCTGTTCGACAAGGTCGTGGACATCGACCAGTCGCCGATCGGCCGCACCCCGCGCTCGAACCCGGCCACCTACACCGGCCTGTTCACCCCGCTGCGCGAGCTGTTCGCGCAGGTCCCCGAGTCGCGCGCGCGTGGCTATTCGCCGGGACGCTTCAGCTTCAACGTGCGCGGTGGACGCTGCGAGGCCTGCCAGGGTGATGGCCTGATCAAGGTCGAGATGCACTTCCTGCCGGACGTGTACGTGCCCTGCGATGTCTGCCACGGCAAGCGCTACAACCGCGAAACGCTGGAGATCCTGTACAAGGGCTTCAACATCAACGACGTGCTGGAAATGACCGTCGAGGATGCACTGAAGCTGTTCGAGCCGGTGCCGTCGATCGCGCGCAAGCTGGAGACGCTGGTGGATGTCGGCCTGAGCTACATCAAGCTGGGGCAGAGCGCGACCACGCTGTCCGGTGGTGAAGCGCAGCGCGTGAAGCTGTCCAAGGAGCTGTCGCGCCGCGATACCGGCCGCACCCTGTACATCCTCGACGAACCCACCACCGGCCTGCACTTCCACGACATCGAAGCGCTGCTGGGCGTGCTGCACAAGCTGCGCGACGAAGGCAACACGGTGGTGGTGATCGAGCACAACCTCGATGTGATCAAGACCGCCGACTGGATCGTCGACCTGGGGCCGGAAGGCGGCCATCGGGGTGGCACCATCCTGGTCACCGGCACGCCGGAAGACGTGGCCGCCTGCCCGCAGTCGTACACCGGGCAGTTCCTGGCACGCATGCTGCCGTCCACCAGTGCGCGCCCGGAGCAGCCGGCCGCCGTAGCCAACAAGCCCGACGCCCGGCCGCCGCGCAAGGTGAAGCCGGAGAAGGTGGCGAAGAAGGCCGTGGCCGCCAAGAGCACCGGCAAGGCCAGCAAGAGCACGACCAAGAAGAAGGACGCCTGATGAGCAGCGAACACAAGATCCTGGCCCGCATCCCGATCAGCGTGCGCTGGCGCGACATGGACAGCATGGGCCATGTGAACAACGCCAAGTACATCTCCTACCTGGAGGAAGCGCGCGTGCGCTGGATGCTGGGCGTGGAAGGCGTGTCGATGACCGACCGCATCGCGCCGGTGGTGGCCGCGACCAACGTCAACTACCGGCTGCCGATCGTGTGGCCCAACGACATCCTGGTCGAACTGTTCGTCGAACGCCTGGGCAACAGCAGCGTCACCATCGGTCATCGCATCGTCGACCAGCAGGACGAGTCCAAGCTGTACTCCGATGGCAACGTGGTGGTGGTCTGGATGGATACCCAGACCGGCAAAAGCGCGCCGCTGCCGGACGCGATCCGCAGCGCATCGAGCTGATGCACTGCGGGTAGGTTCCGACCCTGGTCGGCCCCGCCCCGCCCCGCCGGGCATGGCCCGGCGCTACCGACGCCGGTCCGACCCTGATGCCCGGCGGAATGGGCGCTGCATCATGGAGCGGCCTTGCGCACCGTCAGCGTTGCGCTGGCGATGCCACCGCCCTCCAGCTGCAACTGCAGCGGCACGACCTGCCCTTCCTTCAAGGCATTCTTGCCTTCCATCAGCATCAGGTGCAGGCCACCGGGCTTGAGCTCGGCGCGCGCCCCGGCTGCAATCGGCAGCCGTTCGACTTCGCGCATCCGGCTGACACCGTCGACCGCGGTGGTCTCGTGCAGCGACACGTCGCCGAAGGCCCTGCTGCCCGCGCCCACCACCGTCACCGCCGCTGCGCAGCGGTTCACGATCGTCCCGTAACCCGCCGTCATCGGCATGGCCGGGTTGGGTGGCAGGCGCACCCAGCCCTGCTCCACCGTCACACAGCGCGATTCCGCCGCCGATGCTGCGGACGCACACAGAAGCAACAGTACGCCAACGAATGGTTTGGTTATCATCGCCCACGTTCCTTCTTCGCAACGAGACCGCAGCATGACGACGCTCATCGAGGTGATCAACCATGGCCCCATCCGCGAACTGCGCCTGGCGCGGCCGCCGGTCAATGCGCTGGACACCGACCTGTGCCGGCAGCTGATCCACGCCGTCGAGCAGGCCATGGCCGACGATGCGCACGGCATCGTGCTGTCCGGCAGCGAGCGCGTGTTCACCGGCGGCATGGACGTGCCGCACCTGCTCTCCCATGGCGATGACAAGCACAAGCTGCTGGATACCTGGAATGCCTTCTTCGGCGCGGTACGTACGCTGGCCGAGAGCCGCATCCCGGTGGTCGCTGCGATCACCGGCCACGCCCCTGCCGGCGGTTGCGTGCTGGCCCTGTGCTGCGATTACCGGGTGATGGCGCGCAGCGCCGACCCCGCACGCCCGTATGCCATCGGACTGAACGAAGTGCAGGTCGGCCTGATCGCACCGGAAGGCATCCAGCGTCTGCTGCGCCGAACCGTCGGCGTGCACCGCGCGGGTGTGCTGCTCACCACCGGTGCCCTGGTGCCGGCCGAGCAGGCGCTGCAGATCGGCCTGGTCGACGAACTGGCCGAGGGCGATCTGGTGGTCGCCCGCGCCGTGGCCTGGCTGCAGAACCTGCTCAGGCAGCCGCGGCAGCCGATGCTGCTGACCCGCGCCGTGGCCCGCAACGACCTGCACGAAGCGCTGCACCCGGACCTGATCCAGCTGGACCGGTTCGTAGAGGCCTGGTTCGCCCCGGACGCACAGAATGCCCTGCAGGCGCTGGTGGCGCGGCTGGGCAAGTAACGGTCTCCGCGCCCCGGGGGCAGATCCCTTTTGCAATGCGAAAGGGATCCGACCCCGGACCGGTATAATCAAGGCCTCTTCATTGTTGTGGCCGCCCCCTTGAACGACACGCCCGAACCCGTCGTCTCCGAGCTGATCGACCTGCTCACCCTGGAGCGGCTGGAGGACAACCTGTTCCGCGGACAGAGCCGCGACATCGGCACCAAGTACGTGTTCGGCGGGCAGGTGCTGGGCCAGGCGCTGGCCGCCGCCCAGGCCACGGTCGACAACGGTCGCCACGTGCATTCGCTGCACGCGTATTTCCTGCGGGCCGGCAACATCGACCATCCGATCGTCTACGACGTGGACCGCACCCGCGATGGCGGCAGTTTCTCCGTGCGCCGGGTGACCGCGATCCAGCATGGCAAGGTGATCTTCTTCTGTGCCGCCTCGTTCCAGCAGGCGGAGACCGGTGCCGAGCACCAGCACAAGATGCCCGAAGTGCCGCAGCCGGAAGACATCGAGCCGAACCGCCCGTTGCCGGCCGAAGTGCTGGAGCGGCTGCCGATCAAAGTGCAGCGCTGGCTCTCGCGCGGTGGCCCGTTCGAGTTCCGCCACGTCTATCCCCGCGACGAACTGAATCCGCCCAAGCGCCCGCCCTATCACCAGGTCTGGATGCGGTTGAGCGAACCGGTCGGTGATGCCCCCGAGCTGCACCAGGCGCTGCTGGCCTACGCGTCCGACTTCCATCTGCTGGGCACGGCGACCTTCCCGCACGGCATCAGCTACTACCATCCGCACGTGCAGATGGCCTCGCTCGACCACGCGATCTGGTTCCACCGCCCGTTCCGCGCCGATGATTGGCTGCTCTATTCTCTGGACAGCCCCAGTGCGCAGGATTCGCGCGGCCTCGCCCGCGGCCAGTTCTTCACCCGAAATGGCGTGCTGGTGGCCAGCACGGCACAGGAGGGCCTGATCCGCGTGGTTCCGGACCAGACTGCAGCGGCCGCCGTGCCGGCCAGGGACTGATCCGATGCGTCAGATCTTCAGCAGCCAGCGTGTGGAAACCGTCGAGGGCGTGGCCGAACTCCTGCGCAGCCATGGCATCGAAGTGAAGGTGACCAATGGGCGCTCGTACAAGACCCGGCGCCGCGGCCAGTTCAGCTATACCGACCTGGGCAATACGCAGGGCTATCCAGCGGTCTGGATCGTGCGCGCCGACGACCAGCCGCGTGCGCGCGACATCCTGCGCGATGCACGCCTGCTCGATACCACCCGCCGCGACCATCCCACGGCCGAGTTCGCGTTCCGCGACACGCCGGATGCCGGCAGCGGCGGGCGCAGCTGGGCCTGGCGGATCCGAATCGCACTGCTGGTGGTGATCGCTGGCGTGGCGCTGGTGATCGGCCTGCGCCACCGCGGTGGCCCGGCCCCCGCAGCACCCGCCCCCGCCCCGCAGGCGCAGCCGCAGCAGCCCGCGCCGGAACAGGAAGAAGTGCGGGTCCGCATCCAGCCGTCGACGTAACGACGCCGGTAGCGCCGGGCCATGCCCGGCGAGCGCAGCGGACAGAAAAGCCGCCGGGCATGGCCCGGCGCTACCGGCAGGCGGACCGGTCACATTCGGCACGCGGCCCCGTCATGGGACACAATCCCTGCAGGAGCCGCTGCCATGACGACGTTCGCCGCCAGCATCGACCAGACCCTGGAACGTGAACTGCCAGCCGCCAGCAGCGGCTGCCAGCAGGCGTACGGGCGCATCGTGCTCGCCTGCCAGAACACCGTGACCGCCATCGCCCTGGCCATCACCGGCGATCGCCAGGCCAGCGAGGACATCGCGCAGGAAGCCTTCGTGAAGGGCTGGCAGCAGCTGCACCAGCTGCGCAGTTCCACCAGCTTCCTGCCCTGGCTGCGGCAGATCACCCGCAACCTCGCGCGCGACTGGCTGCGTGCACAGCGCGGCAGGCCCCTGAGCGGCGAGGCCGCCGAAGTTGCGCTGGGCATGGCGGCCGACCCCTCGCCGACTGCCGCCGACCGCCTGCAGCGACTGGAAGAGGAGGTTGCCGCCGAGGACATCATCTCGGCGCTGCCCACCGACAGCCGCGAAGTCCTGCTGCTTTACTACCGGGAAGGTCAGCGCTCGCAGCAGGTGGCGGACCTGCTGGGCCTGAGTGATGCGGCGGTGCGCAAGCGCCTGTCGCGGGCCCGGGCGCAGGTCCGCGAGGGACTGCTGCAGCGCTTCGGCGAATTCGCGCGCAGCAGCGCACCCAGCGCCGCCTTCGCAACCACAGTGGTATCGATGGTGCTGATCGCTGCGCCCGGCACGGCCAGTGCCGCGATCCTGCTCGGCACCGGTGTGGGCATTGGCGGCAGCAAGCTGGGGTTGGGCGGCGCCAGCGCAGCCGGCGGTACCGCGATGGGATCGCTGACAGCGGCGCTGGGGCACCTGCATCTGGTTCCGATCCACAACTGGGCAGCGATCGCCGGTGCCGTGCTGGGCGGCGTGCTCGGCAGCTACCTGGGCGGTCGCTTCCTGCTGTCCTACGCCGAAACGGAACCAGAGCGGAGCCAGGTCAGGCGCTTCGTCCATCTCAACACCTGGACCGTGATGGCCTGCTGCCTGTCCATATTGCTGGTCGTGCTGCTGCAGACGCCGGTATGGGTACACCTGGTGGTCATGGCCATCGGCCTGGGCGCCGTCAACTACCAGTGCCTGGGCCCGCTGCAGCGCCTGATGCGGCCATTGATCGTGCGCGACGCAGCGCGGCGCGGGCGGCAAGGCATCAACTGGAAGTACGAAGCGATGTACGGCCGCACCGCCATCATCGCGATGAACCTGCTGGTGATCGCCCTGGTGGCCTATACGCTGCTCGACAGCGGTCGCCTGTAACGGACGACGCCGGCAGTCTGCCGGCGTCGTCGTCTAACGTTGCGCCGCGATCAGCGCTGCGGCTTTGGTACGGCGCCGTCACGCGGGCCCCCATGGCGCGGGCCGCCATGCATCGGCCCCTTCGCCGCATCGAATTCGGCCTTGCTCAACTGGCCGTCCTTGTTGGTGTCGGCAGTGGCGAACCAGGCGTCGCGATGCTGCTTCATGCGCAGCTCGCGATCAGCCTTGTCCAGATAGCCGTCCTTGTTGAGATCGAGCTGGTCGAAACGTGCCGCCAGGCGCGGATCGGCCTTGGCCTCTTCGCGGCTGATGCGGCCGTCCTTGTCGGTGTCCAGCCTGGCCCAGCGCTCGCCGCCATGGCCGCCACGACGACCATGCTGCCAGCGCGGCATTTCATCGCGCGACAGCCTGCCGTCCTTGTTGCGGTCCAGTTCGTCGAACTTCGCCGCCAGACGTGGGTTGGCAGCGGCCTCGCTGCGGTCGATGACACCGTCACCGTTGGTGTCCAGCTTGGCCGGACGCTGTGCCGGTGCGGTCGGGGGCGTTGCCGCCAGCGCGACACCGGAGGCGGACGTGGCAAGCAGCAGGGCCAGCAGCAGGGGGGTACGGATCATGAGGTCACTCCTGGGGATGAGGTTGCGTCGGGGTGATCAGTTCACCCTCGAATGACAACAACGCCCGGCCGCGGCGGCGGTTGACGCAGCCGCCAGTTCCGTTCATCCGGCGGACAGTCGCGTTCATTGCGACACGCTGGGGCTATGCTGTGGCCATGGCGATCCACGGCGACAGAGACGACGAACTGCGGTTGTTCCAGACCGGCGAGCACCCCTGCGGGTACTGGCCGGACCGGGTGGCGCGCGACCTGGTAATGGATCCCCACGACCGTCGCCTGGGCGGCCTGTATCCACTGGCACTCAGCTGGGGCTTCCGCCGCAGCGGCGACCTGGTCTATCGGCCCCACTGCGCGCAGTGCCATGCCTGCGTGGCGGTACGGATTCCGGTGGCCCGGTTCGCGCCGGACCGCAGCCAGCGTCGCTGCGCCGCCCGCAACGCCGACCTGGAAGTGCGGATCACCGCCGCCACTGCGCGCGAGGATCTGTTTGCCCTCTACCACCGCTATCTGGTGCACCGCCACGCCAACGGCGGCATGGACGATCATGGCCCGCACGAGTTCGAGCAGTTCCTGATAGGCAGCTGGTCGCACACCCGCTTCCTGGAGATGCGCCTGCCGGGCCACGATGGCCGGCCCAGCCAGCTGCTCGGAGTGGCCGTCACCGATGTCACCGAGCACGGCCTTTCGGCGGTCTATACCTTCTTCGATCCAGACCACGCAGCGCGGGGACTGGGCACGTTCGCCATCCTGCAGCAGATCGAATGGGCGCGTCGCGAAGGACTGCCGCACGTCTATCTGGGCTACTGGATCCGTGAACACCAGAAAATGGACTACAAGCGCCGCTTCCGTCCGCTGGAGGCCTACGATGGCCGTCGCTGGCACGATTTCGACCGCGATCTGGACGGCCGCTGACAAACCGCTGACACCGGGCGGGGTGCACAATAGGCGGCATGAACGCCCAACCCCTGATCCTTGCCCTCGCCCTGCTGTGTGGCGCTGCGGCCCCTGCTCTTGCCAGGACCCCTGCGATGACCGAAACACCGTCCGCATCGCTGCGCCTGGCCACCTACAACACCTCGCTGTACTCCGATGAGGCCGGTGGCCTGATCAGGGAGCTTGAAGGCGACAGCGCGCATGCGCGCAAGATCGCCGCCGTGCTGCAGCAGGTGCGCCCGGACCTGGTGCTGCTGAACGAATTCGATTTCGACGAAGCCCATCGCGCCGCCGACCTGTTCCAGAAGCGCTACCTGGAAGTGGCGCAGCCGGGCGGCGGCACGCCGCTGCACTTCGCCTACCGCTACCTGGCCCCGGTCAACACCGGCGTTCCCAGTGGCCTGGACCTGGACAACAACGGCGTGGTCGGCGGCGAAGGCCGCAGCCGCGGCAACGATGCCTGGGGCTACGGCCTGCACCCGGGCCAGTACGGCATGCTGGTGCTGTCGCGCTACCCGATCGATGAGGCCAAGGTACGCAGCTTCCAGCTGCTGAAGTGGAGCACGATGCCGGGTGCCATCCGTCCGGTCGATCCGCGCAGCGGGCAGAGCTTCTACAGCGACGCCGTGTGGTCGCAGCTGCGCCTGTCGTCGAAGTCGCACTGGGATGTACCGGTGCAGACCCCGGCCGGCGTGGTGCATGCGCTGGTCTCGCACCCGACGCCGCCGGTGTTCGATGGCCCGGAAAAGCGCAACGCGGCGCGCAACCACGACGAACTGCGCCTGTGGCAGGAGTATCTCACCGCGGGTGACAAGCCTTGGTTGTGCGACGACAAGGGCCAGTGCGGAGGTCTGGCGCAGGATGCACGCTTCGTGATCCTCGGCGATCTCAACAACGACCCGGTCGACGGCGATGGCCGCCACGAGGCGATCGTCGAACTGATCGAGAACGCACGCGTATTGCGCTACCCCACCCCGCGCAGCGCGGGGGGCGAGGAAACCAGCCTCGCCTATGCCGCCAAGGGCATCGTGCGCAAGGGTGCGCCCTTCCACGCCACCGGCGACTTTGGCCCGAAGTCAGGCACCCTGCGACTGGATTACGTGCTGCCCTCCACCGGATTCGAGTACGTGGGCAGCGGCGTGTTCTGGCCAGCCAGCAACAGCCCTGAAGCGAAGATTGCCGACGGCAGCGACCATCACCTGGTGTGGGTGGATGTGAAATGACCCCAACCGCCGGGCGCGCTGCTCTGCCTTGCAGAGGGCGCAGCCCGGCGCTACCGGCTTACGGGCGCAGCTCGACGCCGATGGCGTCGGCGGCATCACGCGCGATCGAGCGCGCCTCGTCGATGGTGTCGGCGCGCGCCAGGGTGACGCCGACACGGCGCTGACCGTGCACGCTCGGCTTGCCGAACAGGCGCACGGCCGTATCCGGCACCTGCAGTGCGGCCGCCACGTTGTTGAAGTACGGCACGCCCTCGCCCTGCGCCAGCAATGCGCAGGATGCCGACGGACCACTCTGGCGGATCACCGGAACCGGCAGGCCCAGGATGGCGCGTGCGTGCAGCGCGAACTCGCTCAGTTCCTGCGATACCAGCGTCACCAGGCCGGTGTCGTGCGGGCGCGGCGACACTTCGCTGAACCACACTTCATCGCCCTTCACGAACAGCTCCACGCCGAACAGGCCCCAGCCACCCAGGTCATCGGTGATCGCACGCGAGATCTCTTCCGCCCGCGCCAGCGCCTTGTCCGACATCGGCTGCGGCTGCCAGCTCTCGCGGTAATCGCCGTCCTTCTGCAGATGACCGATCGGCGCGCAGAACGACGTGCCTGCCGCGTGGCGCACGGTCAGCAGAGTGATCTCGTAGTCGAAATCGATGAAGCCCTCGACGATGCAGCGGCCGGCGCCCGCGCGGCCGCCGGTCTGCGCATACTCCCAGGCCGGCGCGATGTCCGCTTCGCTGCGCAGCGTGCTCTGCCCCTTGCCCGAGGAGGACATCACCGGCTTGACCACGCACGGCAGGCCGATGGCGGCCACAGCGGCGCGGTACTCCGCCTCGGTATCGACAAAGCGGTAGGGCGAGGTTGGCAGGCCCAGCGTCTCGGCGGCCAGGCGGCGGATGCCCTCGCGGTCCATGGTCAGGCGTGCGGCACGTGCGGTGGGGATCACCCGCAGGCCCTGCTCCTGTTCCAGCTGCACCAGCGTCTCGGTGTGGATCGCTTCGATCTCCGGCACCACCAGATGAGGCTGTTCCTGGGCGATCAGCGCGCGCAGCGCCATCGCGTCCAGCATGTCGATCACGTGCGAACGATGTGCGACCTGCATGGCGGGCGCATCGGCGTAACGGTCGGCGGCGATCACCTCCACGCCCAGCCGCTGCAGCTCGATGGCCACTTCCTTGCCGAGTTCCCCCGAGCCCAGCAGCAGCACACGGGTAGCGGAGGGCGAGAGGGGGGTTCCGAGCTTGGCCATGGAGGGGGTCCGGCGGTGATGTGAAGGCGGGTGGGCATTCTAGCCGGTCCAGCGGCGGTTCCCGACGAACGGTAGTCGCCATCTGATATCAATTTGATATCGTCCCCTCGAACCCTCAAGGACGTACTGCCATGAAAGAGAAGTCGCTGTCCTCCCTCAACGGCCTGGGCACTCTGGCGGGCGCGCTGCTCGTCGCGCTCTTCGGCGGCGTGCTGTTCGTGCTGGGCATCGCCGCCAAGGCGTCGACCGGCTCCCCCAACCTGCTGATGATGCTGGCCGGCGCGCTGGTCGCGGTGGTGGCACTGTTCGCGCTGGCGGGCCTGTACACCGTGCAGCCGAACCAGGCCGCAGTGGTGAGCCTGTTCGGCAAGTACGTCGGCACCGTGAAAGACAATGGCCTGCGCTGGAACAACCCCTTCTACAGCAAGCGCCACGTCAGCCAGCGCGTGCGCAATTTCGAAAGCGGCAAGCTAAAGGTCAACGAGCTCGACGGCAGCCCGATCGAGATCGCCGCGGTGATCGTCTGGCAGGTGGTCGATGCCTCCGAGGCGGTCTACAACGTGGACGACTACGAGAGCTTCGTGCACATCCAGTCCGAATCGGCGCTGCGCGCGATGGCCACCAGCTATCCCTACGACCAGCATGAAGAGGGCCAGCTGGCACTGCGCAGCCACGCCAGCGAGATCTCCCAGCACCTGAAGAACGAGCTGGCCGAGCGCCTGGCCGACGCCGGCGTGCAGGTGATCGACGCACGCATCAGCCACCTGGCCTATGCTGCCGAAATCGCCCAGGCCATGCTGCAGCGCCAGCAGGCCAACGCGGTGATCGCGGCACGCACGCGCATCGTTGCCGGTGCGGTCGGCATGGTCGAGATGGCCCTGGGCGAACTGCAGAAGAACGGCGTGGTGCAGCTGGACGAGGAACGCAAGGCGCACATGGTCAGCAACCTGCTGACCGTGCTGTGTTCGGACCGGGGCACGCAGCCGATCGTCAACGCCGGTTCGCTGTACTGAATCACCCTCGCAACGGGGCGCCCCACCGCCCCGCCAGGAGCATCCATGAGCGAGAAGAAAGCCTATCCACTGCGCATCAACGCCGACGTCCTGGCCGCGGCGCAGCGCTGGGCCGACGACGAACTACGCAGCCTCAACGCGCAGATCGAGTACCTGCTGCGCGACGCGCTGCGCAGGGCCGGCAGGCTGCCGCATCCCAAGCCACCTCAGGAGGAGAAGGAATGAGCAAGCGCTGGACGTACCAGACCCTGGAAGTGCCCTCGACGCTGATGGGCAGCATGAAGACCGAAGCCGTGCAGGAGGCGTTGAACAAGCAGGGGCAGCTTGGCTGGGAGCTGGTCAACATCGTGATCCCCGCGCCGATGAGCGCAGCGGTGCTGGTCTTCAAGAAGGAGCTCTGACCATGAAGACCCGCCGTTCGCTGTTCGCCCTTTCACTGGCGCTGCTGAGCGGTGGCGCATTCGCCGCCGAACCGCAGCAGGTTGCCGCGCGGTTGCTGGACCACCTGCAGGCCGGCCGCATCGCCGATGCAGAGGCGATGCTGACCCCGCAGATGGCCCGTGCCGTTCCCGCCGAGAAGCTCGACAGCGTGTGGCGGTCCCTGGGCGAACTGCAGCAGCGCGGCCAGGCCCGCAGCAGCGAGCAGCAGGGCCTGCACCTGGTGGAAGTGCCGCTGCAGTTCACCGGTGGCGCGGTGATCGCGCAGGTGGCCGTGGACGCACAGGACAAGGTCGCCGGCCTGCTGCTGCGCCCCGCCCCCGCGGCCAAGGCACCGCCGCCGCCGGCCGATGCGACCTACAGCGAAGTTGATTTCAGCGTACCGCAGGCACGCGGTGCGCTGCCCGGCACGCTGGCGCTGCCCAAGGGCAAAGGCCCGTTCCCGGCGCTGGTGCTGGTGCACGGCTCGGGCCCGCAGGACCGTGACGAGACCATCGGCGGCAACCGTCCCTTCCTCGATATCGCCCGTGGCCTCGCCGCGCACGGTATCGCGGTACTGCGCTACGACAAGCGCACTCTCGCCCGGCCCCAGGATTTCCAGAGCGGCACGTTCACTGTCGATGACGAATCCACCGACGATGCGGTGGCGGCACTGAAGGCCGTCGCCAGCGACCCGCGCATCGACGGCCGCCGCGTGTTCGTGCTCGGCCACAGCCAGGGCGGCATGCTGGCGCCACGCATCGCCAGCCACTGGCCACAGGCGCGTGGCGCGATCCTGTGGGCCGCTCCCGCACGCACGCTGCTGGACCTGCTGCCGGAGCAGAACCGCTACCTGCTGAGCCTGGACGGCGACATCAGCGCGTCCGGTCAGGCGCTGCTGGACAAACTGGACAGCCAGATCGCCGCAGCACGCGGCAGCACGCCGGTACCCGCCAGCGAACTGCCGCTCGGCGTTCCACAGTCCTTCTGGAAGAGCATCGAAGCCGTCGATGCCCGCGCCGATGCACAGCGGCTGCGCGCTCCGCTGCTGATGCTGCATGGCGGGCGCGATTTCCAGGTTCCCGATGCCGACTGGGCACTCTGGCAGAAGGCCCTCGCCCGGCGCGACGACGTGCAGTGGCGGACCTATCCGGCGCTGAACCACATCGGCATCGCTGGCAGCGGCCCGAGTTCGTTGAAGGAGTACACCCGGCCCGGCCATGTCGATGCGGGGTTGATCGATGACATCGCCCGATGGGTGGAGGCACAGCGATGAGCCCCAATGAAGCCCGTCCGTTCGAGCTGGCCGGCAGTTCACCCCTGCGCGTGCTGTGGGTGCTGTTGCCGGTGCTGGCCGTACTGGTCATCAGCGTGTACGTGCAGTTCAGCCGCGCGCATGCGCCTGCACCGTGGATGGAAGTCACCCTGTCGCCACCGTTCTTCCTGATGAACGGCAGCGCGGCATGGAGCATCGCCGTGCTGGTGCTGATCGGCGTGGGCCTGGGCACTTCGTTCTTCCGTCGCCGCGTTGAGCTGGTGGGTGGCGTGCTGGATGTGCGCTCGACGCTGTACCGGCGGCGCACACCGGTGCGTGACATGCTGCTGGACCAGGCCGAGGTGGTGGACCTGGCGCAGGACCGCCGCTATGGCATCCGCTTCAAGACCAACGGCTATTCGATGCCCGGCTTCTATTCCGGGCATATGCGGCTGCAGGGCGGCGGCAAGGGCTTCGCCCTGGTCACCGACCGTCACCGCACGCTGGCCATCCCGGTGCGCGGCGGCAGCACCCTGCTGCTGAGCATGGAACGCCCGCAGGCGTTGCTTGACGCCCTGCGCACGGTGGCCGCAGCCGCGCCACGGCAGTAAGCTGCGGACATGCATCGCCGACCGCTGCTGCTGCTGAACACCGAGGCCATCGAACTGTGGCCGGCCGATCTGCTGCGCGCGCGCAGCAACCTCGATGCGCGCCTGCTGGCGCGGGCCCGCTGGGTGCTGCGGCGCAAGCGCGATGGCCGCTACCTGGCCGCCGTGCTGGCGCAGGGCGTTCATTCGCTGGTACCGCGCCTGCCGCACGAACCTGGCGTGGAGGAGGCACTGGCACTGCTGGATGGCCGCGCGTCACGCCCTTTCGCTGCGGCACTGGAGCAGCGATGGCTGCCCCTGGCGGGCTTGCAGCAACGCCTGCAGCATCTTGGCCTGGATGCGCAGGGTTACGCGGATGACACCGGCCTGCCGCTGGAAGCCGAGCCGTGCCTGCTGCATTTCGCCGGCCGCGATCGCTTTTCGCGGCCCCTGTGGTTGCGCCGCGATGCGGCGCAGGGGTGGCGGCGGATGCGCCTGCACGCGGCGCGCGACGGCGTTGCCCTGGATGCCATCTCCGGCTTCCGCAGCCATGCGTACCAGTTGGGAATCTTCGAGCGGAAGCGCGGCCGCGGCCTGAGCGTGGCGGAGATCCTGAAGGTCAACGCCGCGCCGGGCTTCAGCGAACACCACAGCGGGCACGCGCTGGACATCGGCACCCCGGGCGATGCACCTGCAGAGGAATCGTTCGAGAGTACCGATGCGTTCGCGTGGCTGCAGGCACACGCCCGCGGGCATGGATTCCACCTGAGCTACCCGCGCGGCAACCCGCACGGGATCGTCTACGAGCCCTGGCACTGGTGCTGGAGACCGGCCAACGGCTGAGCCCCTCCCCGCATTGCCCTCAGCGCCGCAAGGCGTCGATCGCCAGCAGCACCCATCCGACCATCAGGCTGGTGCCACCCACAGGCGCCAGCCGTGTAGGCCACTGCCAGAGCGCGCTGCCCACCAGGCTGCCGGAAAACAGCACCACGCCCAGCAGCAGCACGTACAGCGCCAGGTGTGCGATCACGCCCTGCGCGCGCCGCCCCAGCGCAACCAGCACGGCACCATGGGCGAACGCATACAGCGCCGCCATGTTCAGATGCTGCTGCGCCTGCGGATCGGACACGCCATGCGAGGCATAGGCGGACAGGCCGACCGAAGCGGCCGCCAGCAGCGCACCGATGCAGGCCAGCAGCGAGGGCTTACGCGCACGTCGTTCCAGATTGAACATGACTGCTCCTTGCGCGGCGCCCGCCCGGCGGCGGACGCGGGATGAAAAAAAAACGCGCCGCAGGAAGCGGCGCGTTTTCGTGTCCAACACTACATGGGTCAGCCAGCGCTTACTTGACGGCCCAGTAGATGTCGTAGGTGCCTTCCTGGGTGAACGACTTGTCCACGCCGTCCTTCCACGATTCGTACGGACGGTCGATGACTTCGTTGCCCGAGGTCACTGCCCACGCACGCAGGCCGTTGCGGGCCACGTCCAGGCCGGCCATGTGACCGGTGTAGGCCGCATGCGCCGAACGGTGCGGGGCGACATGCACGTACTTGACCGGGGCACCGCCGTCGATCTTGACGGTCAGCTCCTCACCGGTGGCACCTTCGGTACCCTTCTTCTTCACCGGCTGTGCGATGTCGAAGGCGTACTTCTCGGCACCGAAATCGGTGGTGATGATGCGGAACGGGCCGGCGGCTTCAAGGCCATTGGCCTCCATCACGCGCTTGATCCACTCCTGGTTGTCCTTGATGGACTTGGTGATGGTGTCCTGGCCGCGGTCGACGTTGCCGGCGTTGACGACCAGCAGGTCTTCGGCCGGCACCTGCACGATACCCAGATCGGTCAGCGGCGCTTCCGGGGTGCGGTAGTCGACGTTCGGCACGGTGGCCAGCATGTTCGCCATGCGCGACAGGCCCAGCTTGATGTCGTCGCCGATCTGGCGGCTGACATACAGGCCGGCGTAGCGACCGAACAGGTCGAAGCCGTACTTCACCGAGTAGTCCTGGGTGATCTTGACGTTGCGACCGCCCTTGCCGGTCGGCTCCAGATTGAAGGTGGTGACCTTGTCGTGACCCTTGGTCGGGTCTTCGATGGCGATCACAACACGCTTGTTCTCTTCGGCCTCGGTCACCTTCCAGGAACCGTTGCCCAGGTCCTTGGAGGAGAAGTCGAGGGTGGCACCGACGCCGGAGGCCGGGCCGGACAGCTTCAGTTCAACGGCGGGATCGCGCAGTACCAGCGGGTTCCAGTCCTTGAAGCGGCGCAGGCTGCTGACCGTGTCGTACACGATCGTCATCTTGCGGTTGGTCTCGATGCTTTCGGTGATGTGGCGCTCGCCCGGCAGACATACGCCAATGATGACGAACAGGCCAGCCACGATCCCCAAGGCGATCAGGAACTCGATAATACGGGTCATTCAGGAGTCTCCGGGGCCGATCCCACGGCCGGGTTGATTGAAGCGAAGCGCCAATCCTAGCAGGCTTCGCGGGCATTGTTTATCGGGATTGGCGCACCGGTTTCCCTGCCGGCTGCGTATTTGTATGGACAAAGGATTGGCAGGGTAGCGCATCCGGCCGCCCCGCATGTAGGGGGCAACCCGCCCCGGGGCCCGGGAATGCCGGCCAAACCTTTGCCGCAGAAGGCTTTTCGTCAGACCAGCTGCAGTTCGAACGCCTTCAGCACGGCCCGCGTGCGGTCGCGCACGCCCAGCTTGGACAGGATGTTGGACACATGGTTCTTGATGGTGCCCTCGGCCACGCCCAGCGAATTGGCGATCTCCTTGTTGGAGAAGCCGCTGGCCATCAGCCGCAGGATCTCCGTCTCGCGGTCGGTCAGCGGGTCCGGCCGGTCCAGGCTGACGAAATCATTGCGCATGTGTTCCAGCCCGGACAGCAGCCGCTGGGTCACTGCCGGCTGCACCAGCGATCCGCCGTCAGCCACGGTGCGGATGGCGCCGACCAGCTGGTCCAGGGTCACGTCCTTGAGCAGATAGCCTTTGGCACCGGCCTTCAGGCCTGCCAGCACCAGCTGGTCGTCGTCGAAGGTGGTCAGGATGATGGTCGGCGGCAGCTGTTCCAGCCGCGACAGGACCTGCAGCGCCTCCAGCCCGGACATCACCGGCATGCGCATGTCCATCAGGACCACATCCGGGCGGACCTGGGGCACCAGTTCGACCGCCTGCCGGCCGTCGCCGGCCTCGGCCACCACCTCGATGCCGTCGTCCAGCGCCAGCAGCGAGCGGATTCCCTGCCGCACCAGGGTTTGGTCGTCGACCAGGCAGACGCGAATCATCAACGCACTCCTTCAGGAACCTTGGTAAGGGCGGCCACCAGCACGGTTGCCGGCACCGTCGCACGCAGGCAGAAGCCTTCGCCGGGGCGGGTTTCCACCTGCAGCTGGCCACCGCATTGTTGCAGGCGCTCGCGCATCCCGCGCAAGCCATTGCCCACATTGACCATTTCCGCGCCGACACCGTCGTCGCGCGCCTCGACCACCACCCGGTCCGGCGCCTCACGGTACACCCGGATCCACAGATGGCGGGCCCCGGAGTGGCGCACGGTGTTGGTGATGATCTCCTGGGTGCAGCGCAGCAGCACGTGGGCCCGCTGCGGATCCTCCACGTTCAGGGGGTCCTCGATGTCCAGCTGGATGTCCAGCGAGGGCACGTTCTCGGTCAGCGGACGCAGCGCGGCAGCCAGGTCGATGGCGCTGGTCTCACGCAGCTGGCTGACCACTTCGCGCACATTGCCCAGCAGCAGCTTGGCCAGCGTGTGCGAGCGTTTCACGTGGTCCAGCGCCTTGCCTTCGGCGAGATGGCCGGCCACTTCCAGGTTCAGGGTCAGCGCGGTCAACTGATGCCCCAGCAGGTCGTGCAGCTCGCGCGAGATGCGGGTGCGCTCGTTGACCCGTGCGCTCTCGGCCAGCAGGGCGCGGGTCGCCCTCAGCTCCGCATTCAGCCGCCGCTGCTCGTCGCGGGCGTCGGTCTGCTGCCGTGCGACCAGGCTGGTCACGAACATGAACATGGAGAAGCCGCCATACAGCAGCGACTGCATGAGCGCCTCGAACAACGGCATGTCGAGGATCAGATAGTAGACCGGCAGCACCGCCAGCTGGCTGAGCAGCAACCAGATCACGCCACTGCGCACGGGCAGCATCCACGGGATCACCCCGGCGGCCACCATCATCAGGATGCTGCCCAGGCCCGAACCGCTCAGGTAGCTGACGCCCAGGGCCGAGCCGGTCAGTACTACCAGCACCACCCGGTCGTACCAGGCGGCCTGGCTGCTGTCGCGCAGGCCACGGGTCAGCCAGAAGTAGCCGGCGCCGAAGAACAGGTAGGCGGCAAACAGCCACAGGGACCAGCTGTCGATGCCGCTGCCGCCGTGCCGCAGCATCGACTCGTATTGGGAATACACCACGGGCAGGCCGACCATGACCCAGGTGAACAGGCCGGCCAGGCGCAGGACTCGGATTTGGCTGAGATATCCCAACATGGAGGCATCTTAGGCTGAACCAGTGCTCCTGCCCCCGGGCAGAAGTCATGGCGACGGGCGTGCCCCCGCCAGCCACCCATGCAATAATCGTGCGCAGGGTCCGTTGCAGGACCAACCGCGTTACCCCACGGAGTCACAATGTCGATTGTCATCCGCGACGTGCGCGAGCACGAGCTCGATTCCGTCCTGGCTTTGAACAACAACGCTGGCCTGGCCATCCTTCCGCTGGATGCCGCACGCCTGCGCCTGTTCTATGAAACCGCTGAGTACTTCCGCGTCGCCGAGCGCGACGGCAACCTGGCCGGGTTCCTGATCGGCTTCGGCAGCGACAGCCAGCACGACAGCAGCAACTTCGCCTGGTTCAAGCAGCAGCTGGACACCCCGTTCTTCTATATCGACCGCATCGTGGTCGCCAGCCGCCGCCGCGGTGGTGGCGTCGGCCGGGCGTTCTACGCCGATGCGCAGAGCTTCGCCGAGCTGCGCTACCCGCAGATGACCTGCGAAGTCTTCCTCGACCATGGTGCCGATGCCGCCCTGCTGTTCCACGGCAGCTTCGGCTTCCGCGAACTGGGCCAGAACACCATGCCGCAGGTCGATGTGCGCGCCAGCATGCTGGCCAAGGAACTGTGCAGCTACCCGTGGGTACAGGAGACCTACGGCGGCAAGCTGCCGGATGTGGCATGGACACGCGACCGGCAGCTGCCGGCGCAGGCACAGCGGCCGACGGGGACCTGAGCGTGGCGGTGAATTTCGATTACGAACAGGCAGGTGAACTGAAGATCGGCCAGGTCGGCATCGCCAACCTGCGCGTGCGGACCCTCGATGTCGAACGACTCGTGCAGGAAATGCGCGAACGGGTGACCCGCGCCCCGAAACTGTTCGGCCGTGCCGCGGTGATCCTGGACTTCGGCGGCCTCAGCCAGGTACCGGACGTGGCCACCGCGCAGGCGCTGGTCGATGGCCTGCGCAGCGCCGGCGTGCTGCCGGTGGCGCTGGCCTATGGCACCAGCGCGGTCGACCAGCTCTCGCAGCAGCTCGGGCTGCCGCTGCTGGCCAAGTTCCGCGCCCAGTACGAGCGTGTCGAGAGCGAGCCGGCCCCGCCGCCTGCGCCTGCGCCGGAGCCGCGCCGCGCCGCCCGCGCTGAACCGAAGCCGGCCCCGGCCGCTCCGGTGGCCAGGGTGGCCGAGGGCACGGCACCGCAACCGGGCCGCATGCAGCTTGGCAATGTGCGCTCCGGCCAGCAGCTGTACGCGGAGAACTGCGACCTGACGGTCATGGCGACCGTCGGCGCCGGTGCCGAGGTCATCGCCGACGGCAGCATCCATATCTACGGCACCCTGCGCGGCCGCGCGCTGGCAGGTGCCCAGGGCAACACCGCGGCACGCATCTTCTGCCGTGATTTCCATGCGGAACTGGTGGCCATTGCCGGCCACTACAAGGTACTGGACGATGTCCCGGACAACCTGCGCGGCAAGGCCGTGCAGGTGTGGCTGGAACAGGACCAGGTCAAGATCGCTGCGCTGGACTGACGCAGCCCCCAACATCATGCAGAACCAGGAGAAGTCCTTTGGCTGAAATCATCGTAGTCACCTCCGGCAAGGGCGGCGTCGGCAAGACCACTACCAGCGCGAGCCTGGCCTGCGGCCTGGCACGGCGCGGCAAGAAGGTGGCGGTGATCGACTTCGACGTCGGCCTGCGCAACCTCGACCTGATCATGGGCTGCGAACGCCGCGTGGTGTACGACTTCGTCAACGTCGTGCACGGCGAAGCCACCCTCAAGCAGGCCCTGATCAAGGACAAGCGCTTCGACAACCTGTACGTGCTGGCTGCCTCGCAGACCCGCGACAAGGACGCGCTGACCCAGGAGGGCGTGGGCAAGGTGCTGAAGGACCTGGCCGCCGACGGTTTTGACTTCGTGATCTGCGACTCCCCGGCCGGCATCGAGAAGGGCGCCTTCCTGGCGATGTACTTCGCCGACCGCGCGGTGGTGGTGGTGAACCCGGAAGTATCCTCGGTGCGCGACTCCGACCGCATCATCGGCCTGCTGGACTCGAAGACGCACAAGGCCGAATCAGGCCAGGACGTGCCGGCCTTCCTGCTGCTGACCCGTTACAGCCCGTCGCGCGTGGAAACCGGCGAGATGCTGAGCATCGTCGACGTGGAGGAAGTGCTGGGCCTGAAGGCGATCGGCGTGATCCCCGAATCGGGTGACGTGCTGAACGCCTCCAACAAGGGCGAGCCGGTGATCCTCGATGGCGAATCGATCGCTGGCCAGGCGTATGACGATGCGGTGAGCCGCATCCTGGGCGAGGAGCGGCCGATGCGCTTCACCACCGTGGAGAAGAAGGGCTTCTTCAGCAAGCTGTTCGGAGGGTAAGCATGGGCCTGTTTGATTTCCTCAAAGCGAAGAAGACCACCGCCGAAACCGCCAAGAACCGCCTGCAGATCATCATCGCGCAGGAGCGCAGCCATCGCGGTGGCCCGGACTACCTGCCGCTGCTGCAGCGCGAGCTGCTGGAAGTGATCAAGAAGTACGTCAACATCGACGTCGACGCGGTGAAGGTCGACCTGGTCAAGGATGGCCAGCACGACGTGCTGGACATCTCCGTGGCGCTGCCGGAAGGCCCGGAAAAGCCCTGAGCCCCTGCCCCGCCCGTGCCTGCATGGGCGGGGCTGCATGCTTGCCCATGACCGACCCGACAACCCCCGTGGACATCACCTGCGTGGGCGATATCGCCTTCGCAGATGCACGGCGCCTGCTTGCCGCGCATGGGCTGGAGCTGCACCACGTCGCCGCCGGCGAGCCGATTCCCGGCAGCTACTGGGGCGAACCTGAAGCAGGCATCATCGCCAGCAACGTCTATGTGCGCGACGACACGCCCGTGCATTCGATGCTGCACGAGGCCTGCCACCTGATCGTGCTGCCGCCGGAGCGGCGCGCGCAGGTGCATACCGATGCCACTGACTCGGTCGCCGAGGAAGATGCCACCTGCTATCTGCAGATCGTGCTGGCCGCGCAGCTGCCCGGTGTCGGCAGTGCGCGACTGATGGCCGACATGGACGCGTGGGGGTATACGTACCGGTTGGGATCGACGAAGGCGTGGTTCGAGCAGGACGCCGAAGATGCGAGGGCCTGGCTGATCGAACGTGGATTGCCAGTGGCGTAAGGCCGCGGGCGCGGTCGTGAAACGGGGTCAGATCCCTTTTGCGCAGCAAAAGGGATCTGACCCCATCACCCCTGCCCTGCCAGCGCACGCAGGGTGATGCCGACGATGTACGCCAGGTAGGTCCCGGTGGCGTAGCCCATCGTTCCCAGCAGCACGCCTACCGGTGCCAATGCGGGATGGAAGGCGGCGGCCACCACGGGCGCCGAGGCCGGACCGCCGATGTTCGACTGCGAGCCGATGGCAAAGTAGAAGAACGGCACCTTCAGCAACCGGCCCAGGCACCACAGCAGCACGATGTGCACGGCGATCCAGATCAGGCCGAGCAGGAACAGCCACGGACGGTCCAGCAATGCCAGCAGATCCATCTGCATGCCGATGCAGGCGATCAGGAAGTACAGCAGCAGCGACCCCAGACGTGACGCTCCCGCTCCCTCCAGCGTGCGCGCCCGGGTAAAACTCAGGCCCAGGCCCAGCGTGGTCGACAGCACCACCACCCAGACGAAGGGAGCATCCAGGCTGAACTGCGATGCCCAGCCGACATGGGCCTTGAACCAGGCCGCCAGCGGCGCGCCGATCGCATGCGCCAGACCGACGCCACCGAACGCAACAGCGACGATCAGCATCAGATCGGTCAGGCTGGGAATGCGCTCGTGTTCGGCCTGGAAGCGCGCGATGCGTTCCTTCAGTTCGTCGATGGCCGAGGTATCGGCACCGCTGCGCGCGTCGATCTTCGCGGCGCGCCCGGCAAGGAAGATCAGCACCGCCATCCAGACGTAGCCGACACCCACATCGACCACGGCGAACTGGCCGAAGGTGGTGGCGTTGACGTCGAATACTTCGCGCATCGCCAGCATGTTCGCCCCACCGCCGATCCAGCTGCCGGCCAGTGCGGCCATGCCCGCCCAGGTGTCGCCGGCAACGGTTTCCGGGTGCAGCGCGCGCATCAGCAGGAAGGCGACCACGGCACCGAGCATGATGCTGGCGGAAGCGCCCAGGTACATCAGTACCAGCTTCGGCCCCAGCCGCAGGATGCCCTTGATGTCCACCGCCAGGGTCAGCAGCACCAGCGCCGCCGGCAGCAGGATGTCACGCGCGACCGGGTTGTACAGCGCGGTGTTCTGCCCGTCGATCAGGCCAACGGTGTTGTAGATGCCGGGAATGAGATAACACAGCAGCAACGCCGGCACGAAGGTGTAGAAGCGCTTCCACGGCCCCTGCTCGCGCGAGGCGGTCCAGAACACGGCCCCCAGGGTGGCGGCGATCAGGCCGAAGACCACGATGTCGTTCTGGATCAGGGCGTTGGAAGTCATGCGGGCGCTCGGGTAGAGCCGAGCCAGGCTCGGCCACTGCTGGCGGAATGAAGGCGGAAAGCAAAGCGCCGCCTGCAAGGCGGCGCTTCAATCATCAGTTGCCGATATGCTGCTTCAGCCAGCCGTTGACCGTGTCATGCCACAGGATGCTGTTGTGCGGCTTGAGCACCCAGTGGTTCTCGTCCGGGAAGTACAGGAACTTCGACTCGATCCCCTGCCGCTGCGCCGCCGTGAATGCCGCCAGGCCCTGCTCGACCGGAATACGGAAGTCCTGCTGGCCATGGATGATCAGGATCGGCTTCTTCCAGTCCGCCACGTGGTTGACCGGGTTGAACTTCTCGTAGTTCACCGCCTTCTGGTACGGCGTGCCGCCCTGCTCCCACTCGGTGAACCACAGCTCTTCGGTGGCGTAGCCCATCATGCGCTGGTCGAACACGCCATCATGGTTGACCAGGCACTTGAACGGGCCGTTCCAGTTGCCGGCGATCCAGTTGACCATGAAGCCGCCATAGCTGGCGCCCAGAGCACAGGCCTTGTCACCGTTGAGGAACGAATACTTCTTCAGCGCCGCGTCCCAGCCCTTCTGCAGGTCTTCCAGCGGACGATCACCCCAGTGCTGGCTGATCGCATCGGTGAATGCCTGACCGTAACCGGTGGAGCCGTGGAAATCGATCATCACCACCGCGTAGCCCTGGCCCGCATAGGTCTGCGGATTCCAGCGGTAGCTCCAGCCGTTGCCGAAGCTGCCCTGCGGACCGCCGTGGATCAGGAACGCGACCGGGTAGGACTTGCCTTCCTGGTAGTTGTGCGGCTTGACCACGTAGCCGTGCACGGTGTCGTTGTTCCAGCCCTTGAACGAGAACTGCTCGAAATCGCCGAAGCTGACGTCCTTCAGCACGTCGCCGGCGGACGGTGTCAGCGCACGCAGCTCGCCCATCGGCTGGCCGGCGGCCGGCAGCAGGCCGACCAGCACCTGGTCGTTGCTCTTCAGGCTGTTGCGGGTGATCGCCACGCTGTTGCCGGCCACATCGACGGCGGTCACGCTGCCATCGCCGATCAGCCGGGTAGCCTTGCCGCTGGCGACATCGATCTGGAACAGCGGGTGCTCGCCCAGATCATCGGCGGTGGTGTAGATGCTGGCGCCGTCGGCGGACAGGACGATGCCGCCCGCCGAGCGATCCCACTGCGGGGCGATTTCACGGCTCTTGCCGCTGGCCAGATCCATCGCCATCAGGCCGAACCGGTCGGCTTCAAAGCCGGGGCGCTTCATCGCACGGTAGAACAGCGTCTTGCCATCGGCACTGAACACCGGGCCCGCATCCCATGCCGGGTTGGAGGCGGTCAGGTTCACCGGTGCCTGACGGCCGGCAGCATCGAAGCGATAGAGGTCGAAGTTGGTCGACCACGGTTCCTCGCGGCCAGCCACGCGGATGCTGGCGACCACGCTGCTGCCGTCCGGCGACCACGCGAAGTCATCATTGCCACCGAATGGCTTGGACGGCGCATCGCCATCGAGGGTGGCGCTCAGCGCCGAAGCCCCCTTGACCGGGCCGGCCTGGGCGCCCGGCAGCGGCGCGACGAACAGGGTGTTGCGACGGCCGTCGTTCCAGGTATCCCAATGGCGCACGAACATCGAATCCCAGACCTGGCCGCTGGCCTTGGCGTCCTTCTTCTCTTTCAGCTTCTTCTCGGTGCAGGCCAGGTCCGACGCGCAGGTCTGGAACACGCCGGCGCTGAACAGCACGCGGTCGTCCTGTGGCGAGACGTGGTAGCTGTCCACATCCACCGGGAAATCGGTCAGCTGGCGCGGGGCGCCGCCGTTGATCGCCTGCGCGTACAGCTGCTGGCTGCCATTTTTGGCGCTGAGGAAGTACACCGTCTGGCCGTCCGCCGACAGCGAGGCGGAATTGACGTTCCAGCCGGCCGGGGTGATCTGCTTCGGCGGTGCCGCATCACGCGTGCGCAGGTTGCGTGCGTACAGGGCGGTGCTGGCCTTGAGGCTGGCGTCGGTGCTGCGCTTGGCAAACACCACGGTGCCGCCATCGGCGCTCAGCACCGGCGCGGAAACGCGATCCATCGCCACCATGTCGCGGATCTCCAGGCCACGGGCAGCGGCGACGCTGGGCAGAGCGGCCAGCAGGCTCAGTGGCAGCAGGGCATGACGCAGTTTCATCGGGATCTCCGCAGGACGGCAAAAACGCGATGGTAGGCCCCGCAGCCCGGGGCTGCCAAGGCCATCGGTCATGGCCGTGATCGGGCAGCCGCCAGAAACAGCAAACCGCGCCGTAGCGCGGTTTGCGGGTGGACCCGGGGTCGGATCCGATTCCGTAGGAATCGGCTCTGACCCCAGGCGCCGCCGGCGTGGGGTCAGAGCCCTTCCCGGCGGGAAGGGATCCGACCCCGCGCATCACGCCTTGGCGTACTTGCCGGTGCGGTAGATCAGCCAGCCGACCAGGAACAGCACGGCCAGGCCGATCCACTGTGCGGCCGGCAGGTGGAACGGCACGGCCAGTACGTCGGCGCGGCTGCTGACCACGATCGGAATGGCGATGGCGATGCCCATCAGCGCCTCACCGGTGATCAGGCCGGCGGCGAACAGCACGCCCGGCTTGTGCACGCGGTCGCGGCCTTCTTCATCATCGGCACGCACCTTGTGGAAGCGCTCGACCAGGTAGGCGATCAGGCCGCCGAGGAAGATCGGCACCATCAGCTCCAGCGGCAGGTAGATGCCGATGGCGGCCGCCAGCACCGGCACCCGGAAGCGCGCGTTGCGCGCCTTCAGCCAGCTGTCGAAGGCGATGATGACGGCGCCGACCACGGCACCGATTCCGATGAAGGTCCACGGCAGCTCGCCACCGAACAGGCCCTTGGCCACCGACGCCATCAGGTTGGCCTGCGGCGCCGCCAGCGCGTTCGGGTGCAGCTCGGTCTTCACGCCGATGCCATAGGCGGTGGCCAGCAGGTTCAGCACCGGGGCCATGATCAGCGCGCAGGAGAACGCACCGATGCCCAGCATCAGCTGCTGCTTCCACGGCGTAGCGCCGACGATGTAACCGGCCTTGAGGTCCTGCAGATTGTCACCACCGACGGCGGCAGCGCAGCACACCACCGCGCCGATCATGATCGCAGCCACCGCACCCAGCGGTGCACCGCCGGTACCGACCGGCTTGAGGCCATCGGCACCCAGCAGCACCACCAGTACCGCCGAGGCGAACAGGATGGTGGAAATGGTGATGCCCGAGACCGGGTTGTTGGACGAACCGATCAGGCCGGCCAGGTAGGCCGAGACCGACACGAACAGGAAGCCGGCGACGATCATGATGATGGTCATCGGGATCGACACGTGCCACTGGCCGACGATGGCCTGGTACAGCGCGAGCAGCGGCAGCACGAAGACCACCAGGGCGACCAGCATCCACTTCATCGGCAGGTCGCGCTCGGTGTGCGCCAGCACCGGACCGCCGCTCTTGCGGGCGGCGGCAAAGCCGCTCTTGACGCCGTTGAGCAGCGACTTGCGCAGCGAAATCAGGGTCCAGATACCACCGATCAGCATTGCGCCGACACCCAGGTAGCGCATCTTCGCGCCCCAGATGGCGAATGCGGCCTCGGTGGAGGACGCAGCGGCCACCGACGCGGCCAGTGCCGGGTCGGTGTTCATGAAGAACGCCTGGTAGAGCGGGATGGCGATGTGCCAGGTCAGGATCGAGCCGGACACCACCACGATGCCGACATTGAGGCCAACGATGTAGCCCACGCCCAGCAGCGCCGGCGACAGGTTGGTGCCGATGAAGGCGGTGACCTTGGAACTGCCCACATAGGCCGAGGTAGCCCAGGCATCGGGAATCAGGCGCATCCCGCTTTCCGCGGCCAGCTTGACGAAGGCGCCGATCACCGCCGACAGGCCCAGGATCTTCAGGCCCGGACCCGGGTTCTCACCGGCCTTGAGCACTTCCGCCGCCGCCTTGCCTTCCGGGAAGGGGAGCGGATCTTCGACGATCATCGAGCGGCGCAGCGGCACCGAGAACAGCACGCCCAGCAGGCCGCCCAGACCGGCAATGCCGAGCACCCACCAGTACTTGAAGTCCGGCCAGTAGCCCATGATCACCAGCGCGGGGATGGTGAAGATGACACCGGCCGCGATCGAGGAACCGGCCGAGGCGCCGGTCTGCACGATGTTGTTCTCGAGGATCGAGCCACCGCCCAGCAGGCGCAGCACGCCCATGGAAATGACTGCGGCGGGAATCGCGGTGGCGATGGTCAGGCCTGCGAACAGACCGAGGTAGGCGTTGGCCGCGGACAGCACCACCGCCAGCACGATGGCCAGGGCCACTGCGCGGAAGGTGAGCTGCTTGGGCGCAGCGTCGTGGTTCATGGGAGCCCCTGCTGGCAAAAAATCCCTGCCACGCTAGCGTTCAGGGGGCAGCAAGTCCAGCACACCGCAGCATGACAAGCGCCAGCGGGTCAGGCAGGAGACCGATCAGGCACAGGCAGCAGACGCATCCGGCACATTCCGGCTGGGCATTCGGCAAACGATATGTTATATCTTTTCGATTGAACGCCATCGCCGTCCGCATGCCCTCTCCGCCACCGGCCCGCCTCACCTCCATCGACCAGCTGCGCGGCACCGTCATGCTGTTGATGCTGCTCGACCACGTGCGCGAGACCTTCTTCCTACAGCACCAGGTCAGCGATCCGATGGACGTGGCGACCGTCTCCCCCGCGCTGTTTGCGTGCCGCCTGCTGGCCCACCTCTGCGCACCGGTGTTCGTGCTGCTGACCGGCCTGTCGGCCTGGCTGTATGGCCAGCGCCAGGCGGATCCGCGCCGGGCCACGGCCGCTTTCCTGCTCAAGCGCGGGCTGTTCCTGGTGGTGCTGGAACTGACCCTGGTGAATTTCGCCTGGACCTTCCAGCTGCCTCCGGACACCGTGTACCTGCAGGTGATCTGGGCGATCGGCCTGAGCATGGTCGCGCTGGCCGGCCTGCTGTGGCTGCCACGCGCGGCGCTGCTGGCGCTGGCGGTACTGCTGGTGGCCGGTCACAACCTGCTCGACGACGTGCGCGTGGCAGGCGACGGTGTGCTGCCGGTGCTGTGGAAGGTGCTGCACCAGCGGGACTGGATCGAGGCCGGTGCACTCCGGCTGCGCACGTCCTATCCGGTGCTGCCGTGGATCGGGGTGATCGCGCTCGGCTATCTGATGGGGCCCTGGTTCGCCGCGGACCGCATGCCAGCGCAGCGTCACCGCTGGCTGGTGTGCGCTGGGCTGGCAGCGCTGGGCATGTTCGCCCTGCTGCGGTTCGGCAACGGCTATGGCGATACGCCCTGGCAGTTCCAGCAGGACGCGCTGCGCACCTGGATGAGCGTGTTCAACGTGACCAAGTATCCGCCATCCCTGCAGTTCCTGTTGCTGACCCTGGGCGTAGGCCTGCTGTGGCTTCGCCTGTTTGAGTGGCCTGCGATGGCACGGGCGTTGAGGCCGCTGGCAGACATCGGCGCGGCACCGATGTTCTTCTACCTGCTGCATCTTTATCTGCTGAAGCTGCTGTATCTGGCGGCGCTGGGGGTGTGGGGCCCGACCCAGGGCAGCCTGTACGCCCTCGATTCGGTCGCCGGCCTGTTCCTGGTCGCCTGTACGCTGGCGGTGGTGCTGTACCCGCCGACGCGGGCATTCGCGCGGTTCAAGGCCCGTCGGCGCGACCTGGGCTGGCTGCGGTACCTGTGACCCCGCTCGCCGGGCACGGCCTGGCGTTGCCCGCCACGGGCGCGGCGGCGGGCCTATAATCGCGCCCTTTCCGCAGTGCCCGCCGTCGATGACCGTTGCCGCTCCCGCTTCCGACGACTTCCTTGGCCACCCCAAGGGCGTCTACGTCTGCTTCTTCACCGAAATGTGGGAGCGCTTCTCCTTCTATGGCATGAAGGCGCTGCTGCTGCTGTACCTGACCAAGTACCACCTGTTCGGCGACAAGGCCGGACTGGACCTGCTTGGCGCCTACGGTGGCCTGGTGTACTGCGTCCCCGTGTTCGGCGGCATGCTGGCCGATCGATGGCTGGGCATGCGCCGTGCAGTGCTGTTCGGCGGCATCCTGCTGGTGCTGGGCCATCTCGGCATGGCCTTCGAAGGCCACGCGGCGTACCGGGTCAACGGTGAAGTGGTACGCGACACCTCGGCTCTGGCGGTGACCTATCTGTCGCTGGCGCTGATCATCATGGGCGTGGGCTTCCTCAAGCCGAACATCTCCACCATCGTCGGCAAGCTGTACGCCAAGGACGATCCGCGCCGGGACTCGGGCTTCTCGCTGTTCTATGCCGGCATCAACCTCGGGGCGCTGTTCTCGTCGCTGGTGTGCGGCTTCCTCGGCGAGGCCTATGGCTGGAAGTATGGCTTCGGCGCAGCGGGCATCGGCATGCTGGCCGGGCTGGCGATGTTCCTGTGGGGGCAGAAGTACCTGCACGGGCATGCCGAGCCGCCACAGCCGGCCGCGCTGGAACAGCGGGTGCTGGGCCTGCCGCGTGAATGGCTGATCTACCTGTGCGCGGTGCTCGCGGTGCTGCCACTGGCGTGGCTGATGTGGGCCGCCGGTAACGGTGCGTTCGCTCTGGGCGGTGAAATCAGCCTGGCGCTGATGCTGATGCTGGTGGTGCTGGGGGGCGTGCTGGTCTGGTTCGCCTGGTTCACCGGCAGCCAGTGCACGCCGGTGCAGCGCCAGCAGATGATCGCGCTGATGGTGCTGATTTTCCTGGCGCTGGTGTTCTTCACCCTGTACGAGCAGTCCTATGGCTCGTGGGTGACGTTCACCGATCGCCTGCTGACCAAGGACATCGTTCCTTCGCTGGTGATCACCGACGGCACGCCGCTGCCCTGGTCGATCCTGTCGTTGCTGCTTGCGCCGCTGGGCTTCGTGGTCAGCGCGCGCCTGACCGAGCGTCGGCCGGGTTCGGCCGCGCCACGCCGGTTCTTCATTGCCATCGTCGCGCTGATGCTGGTCCTGCTGGTGCGCGACTGCCTGGTGATTCCGCAGACCGCCGGCTCCCTGACCTATCTGGGCGGGCTGTTCCTGGTGCTGCTGGCGCCGGCCTTCGCCGCCCTCTGGACCTGGATGGACCGTCGCGGCTGGGAGCCGGGCAAGCCGGTCAAATCCGCCTGGGGCCTGGTGATCGGCGCGCTCTCGTTCGTCCCGCTCGCACTGGCCGCACAGCAGGTCGGCGCCACCGGCGAGATGGCCAGCGTGTGGTGGCTGGTACTCGCCTATTTCCTGTTGGCCAGTGGTGAGATGTGCCTGTCGCCGGTAGGTCTGTCGGCCGTGACGCAGCTGGCCGTGCCGCGGGTGATGAGCCTGATGATGGGCACCTGGTTCCTGGCCACGGCCTTCTCCGAGACGCTTGCCGCGCTGTTCGGCAAGCTGGCGGCCATCGATGTGCCCGAAGGCGGCACGCTGGACATGGCGGCGGCGGCCGGTGCGTATGCGCACCTGTTCTGGCTGCTGATGTGGATCGGCCTGGGCTGCGCCCTGCTGGCCTTCATCGCCGCGCCGCTGCTGAAGCGGATGATGCACGGGGTCAGGTAACTGCACTGCGCGGCGGCGGATCGTGGATCCGCCGCCGCTCTGCGTTTACGGCGCCTTGCCCTTCCCTGCCGGCGCCGATGCCTGGGCCGTCTTGCCCCCCAGGCTGCGCGACAGGAATGCGAGCAGCTTGTCGTAGTACTCGGTGCGATGAGCCAGGGTGTAGAAGCCGTGGCCCTCGGTCTTGTAGTACAGGCTTTCCACCGGCGTCCCGGCACGCTTCAGCGCTGCTTCCATGCGCTCGGTGTGCTGGATCGGCGCACGCTTGTCTTCGCCACCGGCCGCGAGGAACACCGGCACCTTGATCTGCGTGGCCAGGTTCACCGGCGAAACCGCGCCCAGCTTGGCCGGATCACCCAGCCATTCGCGCAGGAAGGTCACGCCCGAATCGCGCTCCTGCACATCGCCGCGGGCGAACATCAGCGGCAGGTCGTACACGCCGACATAGCCGGCCGCGCACTGGTACAGCCCCTGTTCGCGGGCAGCGCCCATCATCGCGGCGTAGGCCCCGTAACTGGCACCGTAGATGCAGATGCGTCTGGCATCGGCGATCCCCTGCGCGATCGCCCAGCGGGTGGCGTCGGTGACGTCATCCTGCATCGCGGCACCCCATTGCTGGGCACCGGCCTGGGCATGCGCACGGCCATAGTTCCCCGAGCCACGGAAGTTGACCTGCAGCACGGCGTAGCCGGCGGCGGCCAATATCTGCGTCTGGCGGTCGTACTGGCCATTGTCGAACACGTGGAACGGCCCACCGTGCGGCATCACCACCATCGGCAGGTTGCGTCCGTCGCTGCCGGAGGGCACGGTGAGGAAGCCGTGCAGCGGCAGTCCGTCGCGCGCCTTGAGTGCCACCGGACGCACCGTTGCACTGCGATCGATGTCGATCCAGTCGCTGCGGCTGATCAGGTGCTCAGCCTTGCGGGCCTCCGTGTCGTACACATAGAAGTCGCCGGGATTGGTGCCTGACCAGGTCTCCACCAGCACCACGCGGCCATCCCGGGTACTGGAGGTGATGTAGACCGGCCCCCCGAAGGCCGCCTCCAGGCTGCGGTACAGGCGCGCCTCCGGCGACTTCTCATCGAAGAACCGGGTCCGCGGTGTGTCGCCCATGTACAGGGCGCCCACCGGCACATGGGTGCCGGGCCGGTGGATGATGCGGTACGGATTGACCACCTCGTCGCGCAGCACGACAGCGCGCTCACCGGTCTGCGGATTCCAGCTGACGATGGCATCCGGCCCCTGCGTCTGCTCGGCCTGCAGGTACGCCAGGCTGCCATCCGCGGAGAAGCCGATCGCGGTCTCGATGCGCTTGCTCACTGCCTCATCGTTGATCATCTTCCAGCTGTCACCCGATCGCTCGCGGTAGTACAGCTTGTTGACATTGTCGCTGCCGGACCCGTGGACGAACCGGACTTCGCCCTGGCCGTCGGTGGTGAACTCACCGCGCCGCACCGGGGAGGAGGCCATGCGAACGCGCCTGCCGCTGGCCACGTCCATGCGTTCGACGCGGGTGAACGGATCCTCCGCGAACGGCCATACCGTCACCAGCACGTTGCGTTCGTCGCCGGGCAGATCATCGGCCAGGAACGCCGCGACCGCCTCGACCTTCTTCGGCTGGATGCGGGTACCCGGGCCCTTGCTTTCGACGCGGTAACCGACCAGCAGCTCGCCGCGATTGCCGTTGGCATCGATGGCGTAGAGCTCGCCGGTGGGGTTGGGCTTATCCAGCGCGCCCCACTTCTCGGCCAGGCCGATCAGCAGCCGTTCGTTGCTGACCCAGTCGAATTCGTAGGCGTGATTCTTCTGCGGCGGGCGGAAGCTGCCCACGAGCTGCTTGTCGGCCAGCCGCATCACCGCGATCGCGGTGCTGTCCTCCATCGGCACGGTGGCAGCGACATACTCGCCCCCCGGCGATATCTTGATGTCGGTGAAGGTCTCCTGGCGCAGGAACTGCGTCAGGTCCACCGCCCATGCGCTGCCCGCGGCAACGCTACCCACGACGACCAGTGCGGCCGTCAACATCGTCCTGCGCATCCTTCCCCCTGCTCCGATGGACACCTTGTCCTGTACACGGATTCTAGGCAGGCGCCGTCTGTCATGCCAGAGCCGGAAAAGACGACGGCACCGCTGCCGGTGCCGTCGTTGCCACTGCCTTGGAGAGAGAGTCAGGACGTGGGTTCGGGGGGCGTGCGCCGGTCAGTGGACCCCGCGCACCGCCAGGGTGAGGGCCAGGATGCTGAGGATCACCGCGATGGTGCCGTCAAGCACACGCCAGGTGCTGGGCTTGGTGAACAGCGGCGCCAGCAGGCGCGCACCGAGACCCTGCGCGGTCAGCCACAGGCAGCTTGCGGTGACCACGCCGGCCGCGAAGGCCATGCGTGCGTGGCCGAAGTTCTCGGCAATGGAGCCGATGACCATCATGTCCAGCCAGAAGTGCGGGTTGATCAGCGAAAAGCCGACCGCCGCCATCAGCACCGCGCGGCGGCTGCCGTCGTCGCTGTCGGCCTCACCCATGCCACCGCCACCGGCAATGGCGCGGCGCGCCGACTTCATCGCGTACCAGGCCAGGAAAGCCACGCCGGTCCACAGCACGGCCGAGGTCAGCCACGGCAGCGCCGAGGTCAACGTGCGCAGGCCGGCCACGCTGGCGAAGATGAAGAACGCATCGATGGCCGCGCAGGTGGCGACCACCGGCACGATGTGCTTGCGCAGGATGCCCTGGCGCAGGATGAAGGCGCTCTGGGCACCGACCACGGCGAACAGGCCGATGCCGGTAGCTGCACCAGAGAACCAGGCACCGAGGCCGGTGCCGGCGGAGATGACCGAAAACATGGGATTCACTGCCTTGTCTTGCTGGGGGACGGTGCCTCGCGAAGGCGGACAGCACCGGGTACGGGCGCCATTGTCGCGCCGCAACATAGAAAAGACGAGCTAAACTTCCTAAACCAACATTAGCGGAACTTAATACCATGCGCATCGACCATGCCCAGCTGCGCGCGCTCGCCGCCGTGATCCGCGAAGGCAGCTTTGATCGCGCGGCGCAGTCGCTGAATGTCACCCCCTCCGCCATCTCGCAGCGGGTCAAGGCGCTGGAGGATCGTGTCGGCCGCCTTCTGGTGAAGCGTGGCGCCCCCGCCACTGCCACCGCCGAAGGCCAGGTGCTGGTGCAGCTGGCCGAGCAGACCGCCCTGCTCGAGCATGACGCCCTGCACCGGATGGGCCTGGCCGATGAGGATCTGCCCCAGGCGAGCATCCCGGTGGCGGTGAACCACGACAGCCTGGAAACCTGGTTCCCGCAGGCGGCGCAGCAGTTCGCACTCGGTACCGGCACCACGCTGGACCTGCGCGTGGAAGACCAGGACCACACCGTGGAGCTGCTGCGGCAAGGCACGGTGCTCGGCGCGGTGACCACCCTGGACGAGCCCGTGCAGGGCTGCCAGATCCATGCGCTCGGCAGCATCCGTTACGCGGCCACCTGCACGCCGGAGTTCCGCGAACGGCACTTCGCCAAGGGCGTGACCGCGCAGGCGCTGGCGCAGGCACCGGTACTGGTGTTCAACCGCAAGGACGAAATGCAGTCGCGCTTTGCCCGGCGCATGGCTGGCGACGACCTGCCCAGTACCGCGCCGACCTGGTGGATTCCCTCCACCCGTGCCTTCGTGCAGGCCAACCTGGGCGGCATGGGCTGGACCATGAACCCCCTGCCGCTGGTCAAGCGGCACCTGGATGCCGGCCGCCTGGTCTACGTGCGACAGCGCGCGTGGGAGGACGTCCCGCTGTACTGGCAGCACTGGAAGGGCGACGTGCAGACCATGGCCCTGCTGACCCGCGCGGTGCTGGAGGCATCCTCGACGCTGGTGCGGCGCAGGCGCTGACACCGTATGCATCCCCTCCACAGCGGGCATGCCTCTACTGTGCGGAAACCGATGACAGGACGGGCCGATGCAGACCGATCCGCTGTTCCTGCATATCCGCGTAGTGATGGGCATCATCCTGGGCCTGTCGATCACTACCCTGCTGAAGGGGCTTGCGCAGATCATCGAGCATCCGCAGCGACGCGGCTGCTCGGCACTCCATCTGTGCTGGGTGGCATGGACGCTGGTGTCGCTGGTCACCTTCTGGTGGTGGGAGTTCCGCCTGATCGAAGTCCATCGCTGGACGTTCGAAACCTATCTGTTCGTGATCTGCTACAGCGCAGCCTGGTTCCTGCTCTGTGCCCTGTTGTTCCCGGATGACCTGCGTGACTACGGCAGCTACGGCAATTACCTGATGCAACGCCGGCGCTGGATATTCGGCGTGATCGGCGCGTTGACGCTGCTGGACCTGGTGGACACCGCGATCAAGGGCACAAGCCGGTGGCATCTGCTGGGCGCGGCGTATCCGGTCCACACCCTGCTGATGCTGCTGGTGGTCCTGCTGGGCTGGAAGCTGCGCTCCGCCCGCGCACAGCTGCGACTGGCCGCTGTCACCCTGCTCTACCAGCTCGGCTATTTCACCGCCGAATATTTCACGATCGGCAGCGATTGAAGGTCGCGGGAATGCCCATCGACAGCTGGAACGAGGGCATTGCCCCGGGTGCATCCAGCGGTCGCATGGCCGGCGACCGGAGTCCCGAACGGTGTTGACCCGAAGCGGAGTGCTGGCCGCTGCGGTCAGTCGGCGTCGACCACGCGCAGCTGCGCCTGGACCACCTGCGCCTCGGCGCCGGTGGAACCCGGGGTCAGATTGATCGAGAACTGCAGGGTCACATCCATCGGGCGCAGGGCGAAACGTGTCAGCTCCTGCGGCTTGATCGGGAAACCGATGCGCAGGGACTGGCCCGCGCGCAGCTCCTGCATCTGCTGCCGCAGCGCGGCCGCGGCCATACCGCTGCGCAACGCCGTGGTCTTCTCGGAATGGTTGTCCTTCACCCTGACCGACGGGCCACGGCTGCGGATGTACTCCAGCGGCAGCGACACGGGCTCGCTGCCGCTGTTGCGCAGCTCCAGTTCGACGTTGAGGGTGTCGCCACGGAAACGGCACTGGGCATCGTCCACGCAGCGCGCATGAAGTTCGATCATGGGAGGAAGCTCCTTGCTGTGGGCCGGCAGCGCTGCGGCAGCGGCAAAAGTGGCAATCAACGAAATCACTTGACGGTGCATGTTATCTCCCGGCCGATCTCCCGGCTCAGCAGTTCACGTACTTCCCGCGCGATGTTCCAGGCATGACGCGGCCGGGTCACCGCGCAGTCCACGGAATTCATGATGGTCGCCGCCGGATCGGTCAGCTCACGGGAATCCGGAACGGCGACCAGCACCTCCGGATCCAGAGTGCCATCGGGCTGGACGTAACGCACGGTCTCTTCGTCCGGGTCGTTGTACGAGTACTCGTCCGGCACGCCCAGGGTGTGGGCGAACTCGTGGGCGAAGGTCCAGGCCGTGGTCGACACGGAGACATCGATATCCGGGAATTCCACCTGCTCCCGGTCATAGGTGCGATGGACGATCAGGCGGTAGTCACTGCCACCCTGCACCCACCGCACTTCGTAGCGGATCGGGAAGCTGCGGGTGCCGCACGCGGGATCATGGACATCCAGCGTGAACCGGCCGTTCCAGAACTGATCGATGCCGCGCTCCATGCGCGCCTTGACCGCCGCCACCTCGGCAGCGGTGACGCCGGGCTTGGGCATCACCTGCACCTTGATCGACACCACCACCTCGCCCTGGGCCTGCAGCGGAATCTCGATGCGGTAGCTGACCTGGAAAGGATAGTCATGCTTGTCGCCGTTGACGTCATAGGCCTCGTAGTAGCGCCCGTCCACGTCACGGTCGATCTGCGCATCATGGTCCGCCACCCAGCACTGCGGCGCGTCCTCGTCGCGCACGGCGGTGCCGGGCGCTGCGAATGGGGGTGTCTGCATGGCCGTCTTCAACAACGGCGCGACGATCCCTGCGATCGCCGCCACTCCGGCGCCTGCACCTGCGCGCCCTCCACCGCCGGCCACCACGTGGGCGCGCTGCTGCTTGCCCGATACCAGCGCGCAGCCGCAGCTGGCCTTGTCGCCGTCGCGGGCGACCGGCTGGCCATCGATGACCAGGGTGGCATCGCCGGAAACGATCGAACCCGGACCGTGGCGTGCACAGATCACCCGGTCGCCGACACGCGCTACGGCGCGTCCTTCGATATCGGTATGCGGGGAACCTGTAAGGACCGAACCGCCCGTCTGCAGGGCGTCACCCACCACGATCAGCATCCGTGACATCGTTGCGCGGCCCCTCCGTGGCCGGTGGTCGTTCTGGAATCAGCCGACAAGTCTACCCCGGAGCGACCGCCGGCAGGATGATGCATTGCACAAAAAACGGACCCATTCCGGGTAGAATCCTCTGCAAGGATGCTGCAAGGCGTTGTTTCTTCACGCCCTTCCCCTGCCCAGCGCGCATCCTGATCTCCTCCCCTCCGCCAACGATCCCGCCCCCATGAAGAAATTTGGCAAGGCCCTGCTCGCCCTGCTCGTGCTGTTCCTGCTGGCTGCCGCCGTGTTCCTGTACTGGCCGCTCACCCAGCGCTCCGTACCCGCCGCCAGCAACGACAAGCCTGTCGACGTTGTGCTGGTCGGCGCCGGCATCATGAGCATCACCCTGGCCACCTACCTGCAGGAACTGCAGCCGGACTGGAACATCCAGGTCTATGAACGCCTCGACGGCGTCGCCGGCGAAAGCTCCGACGGCTGGAACAACGCCGGCACCGGCCACTCGGCATTCGCCGAGCTGAACTACACCCCGGAACTGCCCGACGGCAGCATCGAGACCAAGCGTGCGGTCGGCATCGCCGAATCGTTCGAGGTCTCGCGCCAGTTCTGGTCGCACCAGGTGAAGGAAGGCCGGCTCAGCGAGCCCAGCGACTTCATCAACCCCACGCCGCATATGAGCTTCGTCTGGGGCGATGACAACATCGCCTACCTGCACAAGCGCCAGCAGGCGCTGGTGAAGAACCCGCTGTTCTACGGCATGCAGTACTCCGAAGACCCGGCACAGATCCGGCAGTGGGCCCCGCTGATGATGGAAGGCCGCGATCCGAAGCAGAAGGTCGCTGCGACCTGGATGCCGCTGGGTACCGACGTCAACTTCGGCGTGATCACCCGCCAGTTGACCGCCGGCCTGCAGCGCAGTCCGAACTTCAGCCTGCACCTGAACCACGAAGTCTCGGCACTGCGGCAGAACGCGGACAAGAGCTGGAACGTCACGGTGAAGGACCTCAAGGCCGGCACCGAGAGCACCACCCACGCCCGCTTCGTGTTCATCGGTGCCGGCGGCGCCGCGCTGAAGCTGCTGCAGATGTCAGGCATTCCCGAGTCGAAGGACTACGCCGGCTTCCCGGTGGGCGGCCAGTTCCTCGCCTTCCAGGGCCAGGACGTGACCTCGCGCCATGGCGTCAAGGCCTATGGCATGGCCGAGACCGGTTCGCCGCCGATGTCGGTGCCGCACCTGGATGCGCGCAAGCTGGACGGCAAGCCGGTGGTCCTGTTCGGCCCATTCGCGCTGTACAGCACCAAGTTCCTCAAGCACGGCTCGTGGTGGGACCTGTACTCGTCGGTGACCCACAACAACGTTGCGCCGATGCTGGAAGTGGGCAAGGACAACCTGGACCTGGTGCAGTACCTGATGAGCCAGGCGCGGCTGAATGACGCCGACCGCCAGGCCGAACTGGTCAAGTATTTCCCCAATGCCAAGCCGGGCGACTGGAAGCTGGTCACCGCCGGCCAGCGCGTGCAGATCATCAAGCGCGACCCGTTGAAGGGTGCGGTGCTGCAGTTCGGTACCGAGATCGTGACCGACAAGGACCACACCATTGCCGCGCTGCTGGGCGCTTCGCCCGGGGCCTCGACGTCGCCGCCGATCATGCTCGATCTGATGGCGAAGGCCTTCCCCAAGCAGATGAAGGCCGGCTGGGAAGCGCGCCTGCGTGAGATCGTGCCCTCCTACGGGCGCAAGCTCAACGACAGTGCCGCGCTGGTCAACGAGATCCGTTCGATGACCAGCCAGACCCTGAAGCTGCCGTACCTGGAAGTGCCGGCCGATGCCACGGCTGCACCGGCCACACCGCCGGCGCCGGCCAAGGAAAAGCGCAACGCCAACGAGGAACTGCAGGCGCTCTGAGTCTGGGTCTTCGATGACACACGGACGGCCACCTTCGGGTGGCCGTTCGCATTCAGGGGGCTCGGTCCTGCCAGGGGCTTGCTGTGAACGTCTCAGGCACCAATGACCCCGCGCGAATTGTAATGTTGTTAAGAACGATTTACATTTTCGCCTCGCGCGGGCCGCCCGCGCTCACCAGACGGACCTGACCCAGCCCGAAGCCGCCGCCCCGGGTACCGCCCGGCTGTTGCCGCCCTTCCGACTTTCCCGCATCGAGCCCACCAAGATGTCCCTGCACTCCCCTACCCGCCCGCTCCGTCGCGCGCTGCTGCCGGCCGCCCTGCTCGCATCCCTGTCCCTGTCGACACCGTCGGCCTTTGCTGCCGGTGATGGCGCCGCCGACGCCAAGACCCTGGACCGCGTCAGCGTCCGCGCCGACCAGGCCGCCCCACCCTCGAGCAGCACCCGCCTGCCGATCACCCTGCAGGAAACGCCGCAGTCGGCCACGGCCATCAGCCTGCAGCGCCTGCAGGACGAATCGCTGTTCAGCATCAACGACGTGCTGCGCAACGTCACCGGCGTCAGCGTGTCCTTCTACGATACCCAGCGCCCGCTGTACTACGCCCGTGGCTTTGCCATCACGGACTTCCAGGTCGATGGCATTCCCACCTACAGCGGCTCCACCAACCAGGAATACGACACCGCCTTCTATGACCGCATCGAAGTGATCCGCGGTGCCAACGGCCTGCTCAGCGGTGCAGGCGTGCCTTCGGCCACGGTCAACCTGCTGCGCAAGCGCCCCGGCAAGGACTTCGACGCCTCGTTCTCGGTGAGCGCCGGCAGCTGGGACTATCGGCGCATGGAGGCCGACGTCACCGCGCCGCTGACCGCAGATGGCCGGTTCCGCAGCCGCGTGGTCGCCGCCTATACCGATCGTGATTTCTATTACGACCGCTACAAGGAGAACAAGATGGCCGGCATGGCGGTGCTGGAAGGCGACCTGACCGACAGCACCACGGTCACGCTCGGCTACCAGACCCAGGACAACAATCCGGTCGGTTCGACCTGGGGTACCGTGCCGTTCTTCGACAGCCGCGGCGATTTCGCGCACCTGCCACGCTCGACCAACCTGGCACCGAAATGGAGCTACTGGCAGCGCGAGACCAGCACGGTGTTCGCCAACCTGGAGCAGCGCTTCGGCGAGGACTGGCTGCTGAAGATCAACACCGCCCACACCCGTGGCAATGTGCAGAACATGCGCCTGTACGGCACCGGCAATCCCGATCCGGCCACTGGTGCGGGCATCTACCTGCGCACCGCCGCTGGCGACTCGGAGGACACCCGGCGCAACATCGATGCCTACCTGACCGGCACGTTCCCGCTGTTCGGCCGCGAGCATGACGTCACCCTCGGTGCCCAGTGGTCTGACCTGGAAGGCACCACCCACACCGTTGCCCTGAACTACCCGCGCGACTGGGCCACCTGCGGCCGCGAGCGTTGCTACTACATCCCCAACGTGTACGACTGGAACGGCGACATCTCCGAGGTGACCTACACCCGTACCGGCGCACGCCGCGTGCAGAAGACCACGCAGAGCGGCGTCTATCTGGCCGCGCGCCTGCGCCTGGCCGATCCGCTGTCGTTGATCGCGGGCGCGCGCCTGAGCCGCTGGGAAACGCTCAGCCGCTCCTACAGCGTGGCCGGTGCGTATACCGGGACCAGCGGGGCCTACAAGGTCAGTGATGAAGTGACCCCGTACGTGGGACTGGTCTACGACGTCACGCCGCAGTTCTCGGTCTATGCCAGCTACACCGAGATCTTCAACCCGCAGAACTTCAAGGACCGCAACGAGAACCTGCTGGCGCCGGTGCAGGGCTCGAATCTGGAAGCGGGCATCAAGACGCAGTGGTTCGACGGGCGCCTGACCGCCAACGCCGCCGTGTTCGAGGCCAAGCAGGACAACTATGCCGTGCGCGACATGGGAGTGCCGGAAGGCTCGCTGAGCGATGGCACCTCGGCCTACATCGGCGTCAACGGCACCAAGTCGCGTGGCTGGGAAATGGACGTCAACGGCGAGATCCTGCCGGGCTGGACGGTCAACGCCGGCTTCACCCATGTCAAAGTGACCCGCGCCGCCACCGACCTGCTGTACGCCAACCCGCCCGAAGACCTGCTGCAGCTCAACACGCAGGTGCGCCTGCGCGGTGCGCTGGAACGCCTGAGCCTGGGCGCCGGCGTGCAATGGCAGAGCAAGGTGCAGGGCTACAACATCCCTTACCCGCTGGGCGGCACGGTAACCGTGAACCAGCCGGCCTACACGCTGGTGCAGTTCAACGCCAACTACCGCATCAGCGACAACTGGACGGCCACGCTGAGCGTGCGCAACGCGCTGGACAAGACCTACTGGGCGAACCTGGACTACAACAACTACGGCGAACCGCGCTTCGTCGCCGCCAGCCTGCGCTGGAAGTTCTGAGAACAACCGGCTGAAAGCCTGAAACCTGAATGGGCCCGCCTTTGGCGGGCCCTTCTTTTTGCTGCGCTGCAGGTTGCACCGGGCTTCGTAATTATGGCGTAATTATCCCAACGCCAATCGGAAGCCGGTCGATGAACCCGAGCTGGGACACGCTGGAACGCAGCCGCCAGGCACGTCTGCAGCGGGCTGCGCCCTGGACCAGGGGCCACGCAGTGGCCGCCGACAATGTGGGCGAGCTGCTGCACGCCCTGCTCGAACCCGGCGACAAGGTCTGCCTGGAAGGCAACAACCAGAAGCAGGCCGACTTCCTGGCCGAATGCCTTGCCGGCCTGGACCCCGCCCGCGTGCATGATCTGCACATGGTGCAGTCGGTGCTGTCGCTGCCCTCGCATCTGGACGTGTTCGAGCGGGGCATTGCCTCGAAGCTGGATTTTTCCTTCTCAGGTCCGCAATCGGTGCGGCTGGCCAACCTGGTCGCCGAAGGGCGGATCCAGATCGGGGCCATCCACACCTATCTGGAACTGTTCGGCCGCTATTTCATCGACCTTACGCCGCGCGTGGCACTGGTCGCGGCGCAGGCCGCCGACCGCGACGGCAACCTCTACACCGGGCCGAACACCGAAGACACGCCGGTGATCGTCGAGGCGACCGCCTTCCGTGGCGGCATCGTCATCGCCCAGGTCAACGAGATCGTCGACACCCTCCCCCGCGTCGACATCCCCGCCGACTGGGTCAACTTCGTCGTGCAGGCACCGCGCCCGAACCACATCGAACCCCTGTTCACCCGCGACCCGGCACAGATCTCCGAGATCCAGGTGCTGATGGCGATGATGGCGATCAAGGGCATCTACGCCGAGTACGGCGTGAACCGGCTCAACCACGGCATCGGCTTCGACACGGCCGCGATCGAACTGCTGCTGCCGACCTATGCCGAATCGCTGGGCCTGAAGGGCAAGATCTGCCAGCACTGGGCGCTCAATCCGCATCCCGCGCTGATTCCCGCGATCGAGTCGGGTTTCGTGAAGTCCGTGCACTCGTTCGGTTCGGAACTGGGCATGGAAAAGTACATCGCCGCGCGCGGTGATGTGTTCTTCACCGGCGCCGATGGCTCGATGCGCTCCAACCGCGCGTTCTCGCAGACCGCCGGCCTGTATGCGTGCGACATGTTCATCGGCTCGACGCTGCAGGTCGACCTGCAGGGCAACAGCTCCACCGCCACCCGCGACCGCATCGCCGGCTTCGGTGGCGCGCCGAACATGGGCTCGGACGCGCGCGGCCGCCGTCATGCCAGCGACGCCTGGATCAAGGCCGGCCAGCAGGCCGCACGCCCGGGCGAGATGCCACGCGGGCGCAAGCTGGTGGTTCAGATGGTGGAGACCTTCCGCGAACACATGGCACCCGCGTTCGTTGACCGGCTCGATGCGTGGGCATTGGCCGAGCGCGCCGGCATGCCACTGCCACCGGTGATGATCTATGGCGATGACGTGAGCCATGTGCTGACCGAGGAAGGCATCGCCAACCTGCTGCTGTGCCGCACTGCGGAGGAGCGCGAACAGGCGATCCGCGGCGTGGCCGGTTACACCACGGTCGGCCTGGGCCGCGATCGCGCGATGGTGGAGAACCTGCGCGACCGGGGCGTGATCCGACGACCGGAAGACCTCGGCATTTCGGTGCGCGACGCCAGTCGTGACCTGCTGGCCGCGCGCTCGGTGAAAGACCTGGTGCGCTGGTCCGGCGGTCTCTACGACCCACCCAAGCGCTTCCGCAACTGGTAAGGGGCACGCGATGGAAACCCTCGACTATCGATTCGACGGAAGAACACCGGTGCGGTTCCCGCACGACGCGGTGCTGGTGGGCGTGCTGGCGTCCGGCAATCTGGAAGTCCTGCTGGAACCTGCCACGCAGGACGGCGCAATGACCGTGCATGTCGTCACCGCCGCGCAGGGCTTCGGCACCATCTGGCAGGCGGTCATCGGCGATTTCGCCCGACGGCATCCGCTGCGCGACGTGCGCGTATCGATCAACGATGCCGGTGCCACCCCGGCGGTGGTCAGCCTGCGCCTGGACCAGGCGGTGGAGACACTGCTCGCCGGAGACCCGCGATGAATCCGATGCAACGACGCAGCTACCACGAGGCCGATGCCCGTGCCCGTATTGCCGGGCTGGTCGATGCCGGATCGTTCACCGAGTATCTCGGGCCTGCCAGGCGCGCCATGAGCCCGCACCTGGCACAGCTGGACCAGCCTGCCGCGTTCGACGACGGCATTGTGGTCGGGGCGGCCTCGCTGCGTGGCAGGCATGTACTGATTGCTGCACAGCAGGGCGAATTCATGGGGGGCGGTGTCGGCGAAGTGCATGGCGCCAAGCTGACCGGCCTGCTGCGCCGGGCCGCGCAACTCAAGCCCGACGGTGTGCTGCTGCTGCTCGACACCGGCGGCGTGCGCCTGCATGAAGCCAATGCGGGCCTGATCGCCATTTCCGAGATCATGCGCGCGACCCTGGACGCGCGCGCCGCCGGCGTGCCGGTGGTGGCCCTGATCGGCAGCGGCAACGGCGCCTTCGGCGGCATGGGCATCGTCGCCCGCTGCTGTACCACGGTGATCATGTCCGAGGAAGGGCGACTGTCGCTGTCCGGTCCGGAAGTGATCGAGACCGTGCGCGGCGTGGAGGAGTTCGACTCGCGTGACCGTGCCCTCGTATGGCGGGTGACGGGCGGCAAGCACCGCTACCTCATCGACCAGGCGCAGGTTCTGGTTCCCGATGCCATCGATGCATTCGCCCAGGCCGCATTCGAGGCGCTGCAGCCAGACGCCACCAGCGCAGACGCCGACGCCGCGCTGGCCGCGCTGCAGCAGCGACATGCCGCCCTGCAGGCCCGGGCAGAAGCCTGGGGGGATTGCCGCGATGGTCTGGAGATCTGGGCACGCCAGGGAATCGGCGATCCCGAGCGCCTGCCGCTGCTGGACACCGACGCGTTCCTCGCCACCACCGCCCACAGGAAACTGCCATGACCGCGCCGCTGCAGCCCCTGCTCGACGCACTGTTCCCGCGCGGTCACGCCGTGACCGTGCACGATTCCGTGCTGACCGGAAGCGCCAGTACCGAAGACGGCGAGGTCACGGTCATCGGCACCACCGACAAGCTGGAAGTCGGTGTCGATCATGCACTGGCACTGGCGGCAACAGTACTCGCCAGCACCGCCGCACATCCGCAGCGACCGATCGTGATGCTGGTGGATACCGCAGGCCAACGCCTGTCGCGCCGCGACGAATTGCTCGGCATCAACGGTTACTTCGCCCACCTCGCGCAATGCCTGGACGTCGCGCGGCGACGCGGCGCACGGCTGGTGACCCTGGTCCATGGCGAGTCGGTCAGCGGTGGCTTCCTCTCGTTCGGCCTGATGGCGGACACGATCCATGCGCTGCCGGATGCCCAGGTTCGGGTGATGGACCTGCGGGCGATGGCTCGCGTAACCAAGCAACCGCTGGAAAAGCTGCAGGCGCTGAGCCTGACTTCGCCGGTGTTCGCACCCGGGGTGGAAAACTACGTGGCGATGGGTGCGGTACGGTCGCTGTGGTCAGGCGAGCTGGCGCAGGCCTTGCTGGATGCCCTGCGCGCGCCGGCCGACGGCGACCACCGTGCTGCACTGGGTGCCGAACGGGGGGGCCGCCTGCAGGCGGCTGCCGTCGCGGGCGCGGTGGCCAACGGCGATGCCTGAGCGTCTGGCCCGCCACACGCTGGTCTGGTTGTCGGCACACGCCGACTGGCGGGCCGACGTGGCTGCGCAGGAACCGCGGCTCGCCGCATGGTTCGCGCACGGATTGCCGGCAATGGTCGCGCGACGCGCGGCAGACGACCCCGATTCCCGCCTGCGGCTGGGTGTGCCGTTGCCACCGGGCGAAGGCAAACAACGACTTGCACTGCGGGTGCCGCTGCAGGATGTACAGCACCGTCAGGCGCCACCGGCACTGAGCGAAGTCCTGGCGGCAGGTGTATCGCCCGCCTGGCAGGCACCGTTGTACGCTCTCGCCGCGCTCGCGCCGGCCCGTGTGTTCGGCGCATTCGCCTGGCAGCACGTCACTGGCCTGCCCTATGTGCATGACCGTTCCGATATCGACCTGCTCTGGGAGGTCCCGGATGCGGCAGGGGCCGATGCGCTGGTGACACGGCTGCGGGCGTGGGAAGCGCAGCATCCGCAGCGGGTCGACGGCGAGCTGTGCCTGGCCCGCGGCGCTGCGGTGAACTGGCGCGAGTACGCCGGCAGCAGCCGTCAACTGCTGGTCAAACGCCTTGACGGCGCAGCACTGGAAGCACGCCACCGTCTTTTCGAGGACACCGGAGTGGCCGCATGAGCGCCGTCACGTCGCGCCTTGCCGGCCGCAGCGCCGCGCTCGACAGTGCACGCCTCGGCCGCATGGCGATCGCCGCGCTGCATGCCGAACTGGCCTGTGCGCCCAAACCCGGCCTGGTCACGCCGTTCGACAGTGGCAGCCATGACGACATGGACGCCGGTACATTCCTGCGCAGCCTGTTTGCCCTGCGCCACTATTTCACTGCGGTTGCCCGCGATGGCGCCGCCGAAGCGCCGTTCCATCGGCTGCGCGACCACGGCCTGGCCGCCGAAGCGGCGATGCTGCGCGCCACAGGCGGCGTCAACACCCACCGCGGCGCGATCTTCAGCCTGGGCTTGCTGGTGGCGGCATCGGCCTCGTGCCGCACGCGTCTGGGCCGAACCGCAACGGGTGAACAGGTATGCCAGGCGGTCTGCCAATGGGCGGACGCCTTCGCCACCTCGCCCCTGGATGTGAACAGTCCCGGGCAGCGCGCGCGCGCCCGTCACGGCGTGCCCGGCGTACGCGAGCAGGCGGCCGCTGGATATCCCCTGCTGCGTGGGTTGGCCCTGCCGGCGCTGCGCCGTGCGCTGGGCGCAGGGCTGCCACGCGAAGCTGCACTGGCCCACACCCTGATGCATCTGGTCGCAGAGGTCGAGGATCTGAACCTGCTGCATCGGGGCGGTGTTGCCGGACTGCGCTGGGCCCAGCAGCAGGCACGCGGATTCCTCGACGCCGGTGGTGCCTTTGCCGCCGGCTGGCGACCCCGCCTGCAAGACATCGGCGATGCCTTCGTCGCACGCCGGCTCAGCCCGGGCGGCAGCGCCGATCTGCTGGCCTGCAGCGTCTTCCTGCTGTTGCAGGAGCAGGCGTGATGCTGGCCCTGCTCTGCCCGGGACAAGGTGCGCAGCATGCTGCGATGTTCGATCGCGTGCGCGACAACGACACCGCGCGTAGCGTGCTGCTCGCCGCCAGCGAGGTGCTGCAGCGCGATGTGTTCACCGCCGCCGCGGCCGAGGACCGGTTCGACAATGCGCAGGCGCAACCGCTGCTGTGCGCGGCCAGTCTGGCGCAGTGGCACGCCCTGCGCGATGCATTGCCGGTGCCGACCGTGGTGGCCGGCTACAGCATCGGCGAACTTGCGGCGCATGCCATTGCCGGCACCTTCGACGCAGGCAGCTGCCTGGCCCTGTCGGCGCAGCGCGCGCATCTGATGGACAGCGCCAGCGCCAGCGCGGCAGGCGCCGGCATGCTGGCGGTGCTGGGCCTGGATCGTACGGCGCTGCAAGCACTGTGCGATGCACAGGGTGCCCACATCGCCATCGTCAACGGCGAGGATCACTTCATTGTGGGAGGCACCCGGCACGCCCTGCAGCCGCTGGCCGATGCAGCGCGCGCGCTCGGTGCGCAGGTGCGTCCGTTGCCGGTCCACGTCGCTGCCCATACGCCCCTGCTGGCGGCTGCGGTGGCGCCCTTCGCCGCCGCGCTGGAGCGCTCGGGCATGCGGGTACCCCGCCTGCCGCTGCTGGCGGGCATCGATGCACGGCCCGTGCGTGATGCCGCTACGGCGGTGCACAGCCTGTCGGCACAGCTGGCACAGACCATCGAGTGGGCACAGGTGATGCGGCAGGCCTTCGAGCGCGGCGCGCGGGTGTTCCTGCAGCTGGGCCCGGGCACTGCGCTCGCACGCATGGTCGCGCCATCCTATCCCTGCTGCGAGTTCCGCGCGGTGGAAGAGTTCCAGAGCCTGCATGGCGCTGCGGCATGGGTCCGCAGCGCGCTGCAGCGCCTGCAGTAACGGGTTCGAGCAGTACGTATCACGCAACACTGCAGTACGTCGCCTTACCCCGGGGATGGCGGGTCTCCATCCGCGCTGTACGTGAGCCACGTGTCTGGGAGGGCGCATGAGTCCACAAATCGCAACGATCATCGGTCTGGTGATCATGTTCATCGTCGCCACCGCACTGCCGATCAACATGGGCGCAGTGGCCTTCGCACTGGCATTCATCATCGGTGGTGTCTGGGTCGGCATGGGTGGCAAGGAAGTCCTCGCCGGCTTTCCCGGCGATCTGTTCCTGACCCTGGTGGGCATCACCTACCTGTTCGCCATCGCGCAGAAGAACGGCACCATCGACCTGCTGGTGCACTGGGCGGTACGCGCGGTGCGCGGCCACATCGTGGCCATTCCGTGGGTGATGTTCGTGGTCACCGCGGTGCTGACCGCATTCGGCGCCCTCGGCCCGGCAGCGGTGGCGATCATCGGTCCGGTCGCGTTGCGCTTCGCCAAGCAGTACAACATCAACCCGCTGATGATGGGCCTGCTGGTCATCCACGGTGCGCAGGCCGGCGGCTTCTCGCCGATCAGCGTGTACGGCAGCATCACCAATGGCGTGGTGCAGAAGGCGGGGCTGGAGGTCACCGAGATGGCGGTGTTCCTGACCAGCCTCGGCTTCAACTTCATGATGGCGATCATCTGCTTCCTCGCCTTCGGCGGCATCGCGCTGATGCGACGTGGCTCGATCACCGCGGGCGGCGCGGAACCGGCAATGGCCGGTGGTCCGCAGGCGTCGTCGCGGCAGTTCGCCATCGAAGGCCATGGCGCGCTGGTGGCGGCCGGCGGCGGCACCCTGAGCAACGATCCGGCGGCGCTGGATGCAGTGGGTCTGACCCGGGAGCGGTTGTTCACCCTGGTCGGCCTGCTCGGCCTGGGCGTGGCGGCACTGATCTACAACCTCAACGTCGGCCTGGTGTCGATCACCGTCGCAGTGGCGCTGGCACTGCTCTCGCCGCAGAGCCAGAAAGGTGCGGTGGATGGCATCAGCTGGTCGACCGTGCTGTTGATCTGTGGCGTGGTGACCTATATCGGCGTGCTGGAGCATGCGGGCTCGGTCGACTTCATCGGCAACGGCGTCTCCAACATCGGCATTCCGCTGCTTGGCGCCCTGCTGGTGTGCTACGTCGGTGGCATCGTCTCCGCATTCGCGTCGTCCGCGGCGGTGCTCGGCGCAACGATTCCACTGGCGGTGCCGTTCCTGATGCAGGGGCACCTGGGTGCAGCCGGCGTGATCTGCGCACTGGCAGTGTCGTCCACCATCGTCGATGTCAGCCCCTTCTCCACCAACGGTGCACTGGTCGTGGCATCGGCGGCGAAGGAAGAACGCGAGACGCTGTTCCGCCGCTTCCTGGTCTACAGCGGCCTGGTGGTGGCATTGGGGCCGCTGCTGGCCTGGCTGGTGTTCGTGGTGCCGGGCTGGATGTAGGCGATGACCGGTCGTGCCGGCTGACGGCCGGCACTACCGCCAGCGGGTACACTCTGCCAATGGCCATCGCCCCTGCTCCACGGTCCCCGAAGAAGCGCGCCCCCCTGTACGAGGAGGTCGCCGAGCATGTGCGCGAGCGCATCTATGACTATCGCCTGCCCCCCGGCGAATGGATCGACGAGCCTGCACTGTGCAGTGAACTGGGCATCAGCCGCACCCCGCTGCGCGAGGCATTGAAGCTGCTGGCGGCCGAAGGCCTGGTGCAGATCGACGCCGGGCGCGGCAGCCGGGTAACCCGGCTGACGCTGGAGGATCTCAACCAGCTGTTCCCGGTGATGGCGATGCTGGAGGGCCGCTGCGCGCATGAAGCGGTCAGGCATATCGATGATGCGGGCGTGGCCCAGCTGGAATCCCTGCATGCCGCAATGGAAGCGGCGGCCGCGGGCGGCAACATCGCCGAGTATTACCGCAACAACTACCTCATCCACGAAACCGTGCAGCACTATGCCGGCAATCCGTGGCTGATCCGCATCACCCACGACCTGCACCGCATCCTGAAGATGCATCGCGGCCGGCAGCTGCTGACGCCCGGACGCACTGCGCAGTCGCTGGCCGAGCACCGCGAGCTGATGGACTGCTTCCGTCGCCGCGATGCCGACGCGGCAGAACGCACGATGGAACGGCACCTGCTCAGCCAGGGCCAGGCGCTGGCCGCCTACGTGGCGGCAGGAGGTCTGCTGAACGTGCCCGCGCCGCTGCCGACCGAAGGTGGCGCCTGAGCGAGCTGTCGCCTCGCCGGGCGTGGCCCGCCGCCCCGCCAATGGCCCTGCCTGTCATGAAGATGGGACAATGTAGCGCGCGCCGGCCTGCCTCCTGGCCGCCGGGGCCCCCCGCACCACACGGAAGAAGAAGAACAACAACATGCTGAAAGTCATTTTCGATACCGACCCGGGCGTCGACGACGCCCTGGCCCTGCTGTACCTGCACAAGCATCCGCAGATCGACCTGATCGGCGTTACCACCACCTTCGGCAACGCCTCGGTGGAGTCGACCACCCACAACGCGCTGTACCTGAAGCAGGCCTGGGCGCTGACTGCGCCGGTCGCGCGTGGCGCCGCGGGCCCACTGCAGCCCGATGCCACTCCGGAAGCCTGGCCGGTGCACATCCACGGCCACAATGGCCTGGGCAATCACCCGGTACCTGCACAGCTGGACGTGACCGCCGACGCCCGTCCTGCGCACCAGCTGATCATCGATCTGGTGCGGGCCCATCCAGGCGAGGTCACGCTGGTCGCGGTCGGCCGCATGACCAACCTGGCCCTGGCACTGCAGCAGGCGCCGGACATCGCCGGCCTGGTGCGTGGTGTGGTCATCATGGGGGGCGCCTTCCACGTCAACGGCAACATCACCCCGGCTGCCGAGGCCAATATCTGGGGCGATGCGGAAGCCGCCGACGTGGTGTTCACCGCACAGTGGCCGGTCACCGCGATCGGGCTGGACGTCACCACCCGCGTCGAGATGGACCGTGACGGCCTGGACAAACTGGCTGCGGTCGGGGGCGTCGATGCTGAACTGGTGCGTGCGCTGTCGCAGGATTACGTGGACTTCTACCTGCAGGCTGGCCACAAGGGCATGGTCGTGCACGATTGCTGCGCCTGCATCGCACTCACCCGCCCGGAACTGTTCCGCTTCGAGCGCGCGAGCGTGCGCGTGGCCACCGACGGCGTCGCCCGCGGCATGACCATTCCCAAGCCTGAAGGCCTGGCATTCGGCCCCAGCGTATGGGACGGCCACGTGGTGCAGTCGGTTGCCATTGGCGTGGATGCCGCCGCCGTGCTGGCCGACATCGAGCAGACGCTGAAGGTGTGACCGGCTAGGATCCGCCCTGCTTGCCGGGGCGGGTCATCCGCGTCGATGCCGTTTCCGGCAACGTCCACAGCACCGGCAACACCAGCATTGCGACCAGCGCGATCATGGCGCCCGGTGCCGCCGCCCAGCCGCTGCGCTCCACCCACCACTGCGCCAGCCAGGGCGTCGCCCCGCCAAACACCGCCGTGGCCATGGTCACGCCCAGCGCCAGCCCGCTCACCCGCCCTTCGCCGGGAAACTGCTCGGCCGTGGCCGGTGCCGCGACCGCGCTCACACCACCGGCCACGCAGGCCAGCAGCACCGCCGCCACGGCGATCCCCAGCGGCGTGGTGTGCGCCATCCAGCCAAACAACGACAGCGGCAGTACCGCCGCCAGTACCGTCAGGCCCAACAACAGCGGGCGTCGGCCGAAGCGATCCGACAACGCACCGCACAAGGGAGTGATGGCGATCACCGCCACCGCCGCGATCGTCGACAGCCACAGGGCATCGCCCTCGTCGTGCCCCTGTGCGTGCAGGAACGCGGGCACATAGGTGATGCCGACGTAGTAGGTGATCGAGCCCAGCGCGGAAATGGCGAAGGTGCGTGCTACCGCCTGCGGATGGTGGCGCAGCACGTGGCGCAGCGGCGTGGCAGGAATGCTGCCCTCGCGACGCTGCCGCTCGAACTCCGGCGATTCATGCATGCCCGAACGCGCGATCAGGATGACCAGCGCCAGTGCAGCACCGACGAAGAACGGAATGCGCCATCCCCAGCTGTCCAGGTGTACCTGCGGCAGCAGCGCGACCGTCAGTGCGGAGATTGCCACCGCCAACAGCGCGCCGACTTCGCTGGCCGCCGAGGCCAACGAGGTCACCAGTCCACGTCGGTGTGCCGGAGCGCTTTCCAGCAGATACGCGACGACGCCCGTGTATTCACCGCCCACCGAGAATGCCATCACGCAGCGCAGCACCAGCAGCAGCACACCCGCCGTCGTGCCCGCCGTCGCGGCGGTAGGCAGCAGCGCGGTGGCCAGCATGGCTGCAGCCATCAGTGCCATGGAGGCCAGCAGCATCCAGCGCCGCCCCAAGCGGTCGCCGAGGTGACCGAAACACAGCGCGCCGAGCGGGCGCATCAGGTAGGACACGGCGAATCCCGCAAGGGTGATCAGCATCGCTTGTTCCCCGCCGCCGAAAAACACCCGCGACAGCACCGTGGCGAAGTAGAGGTACAGCGTGAAGTCGTACCACTCCACCACGGTGGACAGGCCGGCGACCCACATCGAGCGCTGCTGTGTCGCACTCATCGCCTGTTCGCCTTCGCCACCGTCGTTTCCCTGTCTGCGGTCTGCACGCAGGGTGCCACCACGCGGGTGACGGCACGGTGGACCCGCTGCACGACGGGCGCGGACCGCAGACCGCTCAGCGTGCGCGGCGCAGCGTGATCAGGGTGATCTCCGAGGGCACGCCGATGCGTGCCGGGAAGCCGGCCCACAGGCCCGCACCGTTGCTTACATACAGCGTCATGCCATCGACGCGGTACCGGCCGGAGACGAACCCGCCGTTGGCACGCTTCACCAGCTGGTCCATGCCGAGGATCTGTCCGCCATGGGTATGGCCGGACAACTGCAGTCTGACCCCGCGTGCGGCCGCGTCCTTCGCATTGCGTGGGCGGTGGTCGAGCAGAATCACCGGATCGGCCGGATCCGCACCTGCCAGCGCCGCCTGCAGGTCGGGGAGCGGCAGGCCATAGCGCGCGGCCACCGGATCGGTGACACCGGCGATCGTCAGCGCTGCATCCCCCCGCCGAACCTGCACATGGCTGTTCTCCAGCACCTGCATGTGCAGCGCACGGAACGCCTGCATCCATTCGCTGTACTGCGCGTAGTACTCGTGATTGCCGGTGATGGCGATCACCCCGTCCGGCGCCCTCAGATCACCCAGAGGCCGGAAGTCATTGCGCCGTGCCTGTACGGTGCCATCGATCAGATCGCCGGTGATGACGACCAGGTCGGGCGCCAGGGCATTGCTTTCGGCCACGACCTGACGCACCCAGTCGCCGGTCAGCAGGCGGCTGGCGTGGATGTCGGTAAGCTGCAGTACGCGGTAACCCTCGAACGCGGCAGGCAGGCCGGCAATGGCCACCTCGATCTGACGGGTCTTGGGCACCGCCATGCCCTGGCTCACGCCCCAGGCACTGACCAGCAGGGCCAGCATGCCTGCGCCAGGTCGCAGCCACGGCGCGCGCAGCGCTGCGGTCACACGGGGCCTGCGCAGCAACCACGCGCCAAGCAGGCCCACGTCCATCACCAGCATCACCAGTGCCAGCAGCAGTACCGCAGTGGAGCCGGTGGCGAGCACGGCGATGGCCGGCTTCGGGATTTCCGGCGAGGCCATCGTGCCCCAGAACGTGGCCACGATCCGCAGCTGCACGGCGATGGCTACCAGCAGCAGGGACAGCACTGCCTTCAACCACACGGGCAGGCGCAGCGGCCAGAACAGGCGAAGGGCCACATACACGCCCATCAGCAAACCAATCGTACTCAGCACTGCGACATTCCTGGGCGAAGACAAGAGCCCGCCATGGTGACGGCTGCGGGCAGCGTTGTGTAGAGCCGGGCCATGCCCGGCTGCTCAGTGCGCAAACGAGCAGATCTCGACTCTACCGGGCCCCGGTCGAGCAACCGCGACGCTACGAACGCCCGAGGCGCTCCACCCGCAGGCGGACAATGCGTCGCTTCTCCATGGCCAGTACGGTGATGCGCGCATCCGCTACTTCGACCGCATCACCCACATCCGGCAGGCGGCCAAGCTGGTCCAGCACCAGGCCGGAGATGGTCATGTAGTCGGCACTGCGAGGCAGCGACACGCCGGCCAGCCGTTGCAGGTCATCCAGCGTCAACGCGCCGTCGGCCTCCCATTGGCCCTCGTCCAGCGCGACAACACCGTAACGCTCGTCCTGGGTATCGACCAGATCGCCCGCGATCGCCGCCAGCAGGTCATTGGCGGTCACCAGGCCTTCCACACTTCCATACTCGTCCACCGCTACCGCCAGTGGTACCGGATGCTGGCGGATCAGCTCCAGCGCCTGCAGTGCGCTGGCGCTGGACAACACATACTGGGGCTCGCGCAGGTTGCCCTCCAGCTGCAACGGCTTGCCCTGCAACAGGTCGGCCAGCAGATCACGGCTCTGCACCACGCCACGCAGGCTGTCCAGATCGCCTTCGCCGACCAGCAGGCGCGTGTGCGGCGAGGCCACAAGGCGTGCCACGGCATCGTCCTGTCCACGCGCCATGTCGATCCACTGCACATCGGCGCGTACGGTCATCACACTCGACACAGGCCGGTCAGCCAGACCCAGCACGCTGCGGATCATCTCGTGCTCGGCCGGCTGCAGGCGTTCCTCCGGATCACCGTGGTCTTCTTCGCTGGCATCATCGTGGCCATTGGCCGGGCGCGCGCCCAGCAGGCGCAGCACGGCGTCGGCAGTACGCTGACGGAACGGCTGCCGACGCTCGTTGCGCTCGCGGTTGAAGCGCACCCACTGGTTGAAGGCTTCCACCAGGATCGAGAACGCGATCGCCGCATACAGATAGCCCTTCGGAATCTTGTAACCCAGCCCCTCGGCGACCAGGCTGAAACCGATCATCAACAGGAAGCCCAGGCACAGCACCACCACCGTGGGATGCTTGTTGACGAAGCGGGTCAGCGGCTTGCTGGCCACCAGCATCAGTGCCATCGCGATGGTCACCGCGGCATACATCACGCCCAGGTTGTCGACCATGCCCACGGCCGTGATCACCGAGTCCAGCGAGAACACGGCGTCCAGCACCACGATCTGCGCGACCACCATGGCAAAGCTGGCATAGACCTTCTTGCCGTCTTCCTGGTGATTGCGGCCTTCCAGCCGCTCATGCAGTTCCATGGTGCCCTTGAACAGTAGGAACAGGCCACCGCCCAACAGGATCAGGTCGCGTCCGGAGAAGCTGTGACCGAACAGCGTGACCAGCGGCTCGGTCAGCTTCATGATCCACGCCAGCGCGGCCAGCAGCACCAGCCGCATCAGCAGCGCCAGGGTCAGGCCGATCACCCGCGCACGGTCGCGCTGGTGCGGCGGCAGTTTGTCGGCAAGGATCGCGATGAACACCAGGTTGTCGATGCCGAGCACGATCTCGAGCACCACCAGGGTTGCAAGTCCCATCCATATCGAGGGGTCAGCCAACCATTCCATTTCGGGTCCGTTTCGTCAGTAGGTCAGGGGGAAAAGCAAACGCTTCAGTCGCCATCGTGCGCCTGCGTCGGGTCGTAGCCGAGCAGGTCGCCGGGTGTGCATTGCAGCTCCCGGCAGATGGCATCCAGCGTGGAAAAGCGGATGGCGCGGGCCTTGCCGGTTTTCAGGATGGACAGATTGGCCAGCGTGATGTCGATGCGCCCCGCCAGCTCGGACAGGGTCATGCCACGCGCCTGCAGCATGCGGTCCAACGTGATCACGACGGCCATCAGGTCACGTCCATCAGATCAGGCCATCCAGGTCATCGCGCATCGCCGCGCCGACCGCGAACACGCGCGCCAGCACGAACAGCATCAGTACGGCGACCAGACCCGTGATGGACATGCCTCCGCCCACCTCCATCCAGGCGAAATCAGGCCCCATCCAGGCAGCGTAGAGGCCGATCACGATCGACAGCAGCTCCATCGCCAGCATCAGCCAGGCCATGCGCTGCAGGCGCCGGGCGTTGGCATGGGTGAAGGGGCGTTCGCGGGCGGCGGATCTCAGCATCCGCGCGAGGTGTCGGAGGAACACCAGGCACAGCACCAGCAGGGCAACGATGGCGCCCAGGCCGATGCAGAAGTGCAGGAACAGATCGCCTCCGTGGGCGGCGGCAGTGCGTGCATCATGCACGGCATCCAGCAGCCAGCGGCGGTCGTAGGCGACCAGCGGTACGGCCAACAGTGCGGCCAGGATGCCGAGCCAGCACATGGCCCGCACCGCCTGCACGGCGGTCTGGGCCAGGGTGAACAAGCCTCGCGCGGGTCTGGCGCGGGCGGGACGAGCGGTCAAGCGGCCTCCGGTATTGGGGTGGCCCTGCCGCCCCGGGGTGGATTTATCGATAAACGATATACCACATCCCGAAGTGAAAGGCTGAACGTCGGCGCTGTTGCACGCGAGCTTCGGACCCGGCTCCGCACTTGACACCCCGGTGGCGATTTGATTATTAATTAACTAATTAGTTAATTCCATTCCCATGGATCGCATCTTCGAAGCACTCGCCTCAACCGCCCGGCGGCAGGTCCTGGCCTATCTCAGCGCCGGTGAACTCAGTGCGGGCGAACTGGCCGAGCGCTTCGATTTCAGCAAGCCGGCACTGTCCAACCATCTGCGCATCCTTGAAGAGGCAGGTCTGATCGAGCGCGAGAAGCGTGGCCAGTACGTGTACTTCCGACAGGTGCCCGACCGGCTTGCCAACACCTTGTTCTCGTGGGCTGCCGAAGTCTGCCCGGTGGGCGGCCCACTCAAGCGCGAAGCCCGCGCACGCCGCAAGTCACCCGCCCGCTGAGGAGCCGCCCGATGCCTGGACCGACCCACGACAGCCGTTCGTTTCCAGGTGTACAGCTTGCGGCTCAGGAGGGCGGCGGCCCCGTTGAAGTCATACTGATCGCACAGCTCGGCATCGGTGCCGGAGACGCTCTGGTGGCTGATGCCAGCCAGCGTCAGCGCCACCACCCCGCCTTCATCGATGCACTCGATGAGCCCTCTGCGCGGCTCGGTGGCATGCATCTGCAGCACGGCGACGCGTCCTCGCTGTACAGTTTCACGGTCGGCGAAGGGGGACATCCGTTCCATCGCCACGCCGGCCCACGCATGTTCACCGCCATCGCCGGCAGCGCAGGCGCTGAGCTGCGTTTCGCGATGGCCTCCGATGCACAGCTCGCAATCGATCCCGTAGCGTTCCCGCGCTCGCTGCGTCGCGTCCAGATCCCACCGGATTGCCTTTTCACCGTTCGATTTGGCGGAGGTACCTGGCACCAGTTTGTATCGAATCATCCTGGCCACCCTGCCCTGTTCGCACTTTCTTGCCACAGCAACGAACTGGCCGGTGCGATGAGCGCTGAAACAAGAGCGCAGGTGCAATGCAACAGTGCTGATATTCCTAGCTTGACCGAGGTGCTTCCCGAGGTGCACTGGCCCACCATAGCCACGTTGGCGGCCACCCCGCTGCTGCGTCTCTCACTGCAGGCCGCACCTCCCAGCCTGTGCGCGTCCCTGTGCGCCCGTATCCGGGCGTTGCTCGGCCCGCTGCGACGGATCAATCTGCGTCCACTGCGTGGCTTCGTCGAACGTGCCCCCCTTCCATTTACCATCGAGTCCCGCGCGCCCAGCGATGACGGACTGCTGGGCAAAGCACTGCAGTCCAGCAACTACCATGATCTGACAATGCTCCGGCTGGACGGTGCTCAACTGCAGCAGCCACCTGTTTCGCAGTTGCTGGCAAACGTGCTGGAAGGTTTCCTGTGCAACCCACCGGGCGGCGTCAGCCAGCTGATGGCTGTGCGCAACTGGCTGGTGGCTCCCTTGGGGCTGCGCACCGCCCGGCTGGGCTGCCCGGTCTCGTCGCTGGCATGCAGCGATCACACGCAGCTCTTTGCGGGCCGGTATCCCGTGTTGGATTCACAGGTCGATGCACATGGCCGCTATGCCGAAGTACTGCTGGGCGCCGACGATCGCCACCTGCGCTTCCGCAGCAGCGTCCGCGTGCAGCGGCACACCGACGGTCGCATCGAGATCAGCCTCGGCACGCGTGTGCAGACCCGCAACGTCTTCGGGCGTGTCTACATGGCATTGATCGATGGCGTGCACCGGCACTACATCGCCCCTGCACTGCTGCGGCGCGCAGTCGAGCATGCCCTTGCGCCCGAACTGGCGGATCCCGGTGCCTGGAACGGTGAAGCGTCGCTTCGCTGAATCCATAGAAGGCGGGATGAAACGCCGTGGCCGTGTTCCGCAAACTGCCGAGGGGTTTACTGTCCTAACTCAACGCACGTAGCGGAACACCAGATCGTCCGGACCGTTGCGCACCGCGTCCGCATCCAGCACCCCGCCCAGCCGCCGGGCCACGGCCTGCGATGCGAGGTTGTCCGGTGCCATGTAGCTCACCAGCGTCGGCAGCCGCAGCGACGTGAACGCCCAGTCGCGCAGGGCCGCCGCAGCCTCGCTGGCGAAGCCCTGCCCTTCGTGGCCGTCGTACAGCAGCCAGCCCAGTTCCTTTTCCGGAAACAACGGGCCGTGATTGATGCCGACCTGTCCGATGCAGGCGCCGCTGTCGCTCCGCTCGATCATCAGCGCGCCGTGGCCGAACAAGGGCCAGCTGGCCAGGTCGTGACAGAACTGTCCCCAGGCTGCGACCTCACCAAACGGCCCCCCCATGGCGCGCGCACGGGGCGATGCAAGAAAGCTCGCATAGGTGTCGAAATCCTCCAGCCTCTGCGGGCGCAGGCGCAACCGTGCGGTATGCAGCGTGGGAATCTCCAGCATCGCCACGGCCGATCTCACTGCACCGCCACACGGCCATCACCACGGCGCTGCGGCGACGGAGGGCGCGGCGCATCGGCGTCGATGCGCGCCCCCGCCGCGGTAAGGACAGCCAGCAGGGACGCCGGCTGCGCGCTGACCAAGGCAGGATCGACGGACATGGCGGGCTCCTGCAGTGTCAGGCTGCAAGTCTAGGCCGCGCCCTGTGCGATGCGGATGAAGTGCGGCGCCAGATGCATGCTGCCCCTTGCGTACCGCCATAGCCGGCATCGCCAGCGCCATGGCCCTCAGCGTGCACCGGCAATCCGTACCCGGTCGCGTCCCTGCGCCTTGGCCCGATACATGGCGGCATCGGCAGCGCGCAGCAGGGAACGCCAGCCCAGTGCATCGGTGCTGCCTTCGGCCACGCCGAAACTGGCAGTGACGCGCAGCACGTTGCCGTTGCACAGCACGATATCCGACTGCTGCAGTGCGACGCGCAGCGATTCAGCCAACCGGCCGCCCGCGCCGAGATCCCCATCCGCCAGCAGCACAAGGAACTCCTCGCCACCGTAGCGGGCGATGCTGTCGGTTTGCCGCAGGTGCCGGCGCAGCAGCTGCGCAACCTGCACCAGTACCTCATCGCCTGCTGCGTGGCCATGGCCGTCGTTGATCGCCTTGAAATGATCGACGTCGAGCAGGATCACCACCGCCATGACGTTGCCCGCGGCGTGCCGCTGCTGCACGTGTTCGTCCAGCGCGCGCCGATTGAGCAACCCGGTCAGCTCATCGGTGCCGGCCAGCTGGCGCAGTTCGCTGGTCAGTGCGGAACGTTCACGTGAGGACTCGCGCAGCACTTCGATCGCGTCGAACAACCGCTGCATCTCTGCCAATGGATGAGTGACGTGCTGCGCGGGGCCCGGCGCATCGGACGCGATCTGCACCACCTGTTCCTGTGCCTGCAGCAGCGGCCTGAGGATCTGCCGGTTGGCGATGCGCAGGGCCACACCCAGCACCGCCAGCGTACCCAGCGCGGTGGCACACAGCACGGCCAGCCGTGTCGCCTCACGATTCCTTGCCTGTTCGAAGCGATCGATGGACATGCTCAGGTAGCCGTCGCGCAGCGCCTCCAGCGACTGCAGCGTCGGAACGTAGCGCGCAGTGAATTCCGCGGTGCTCCACGGCGGAGGCCGTCCACGGCGACCGTCCTCGATCAGCTGTTCGATCATCGGCAGCGACTCGGCGAAGTACTGCCGGCGTGCCATGTCCCAGTGCCAGGACAGCACAGGATCACTGCGGAACACCGACTCGTGGCTGGCTGCCAGCCGCCACAGCTCGAGCAGGCGGCCCTCGGTCTGCTGCGACGCGCGTACCTGCCGGACGCGCCAGGCCCCGGGAACCGCCACCGGTGCCATCACATTCGACGCCAGTCGACCGCCATGCTCGCGCAGGTCGATCAGGATCTGGCCCTGGATCGCCGGAATCGCCGCTTCGCGGCCGGTGGCCACCAGCACGTTGATCTGCGCCGAACCCAGGCGATGCAGGCGATCGGTCACCATGAACATGCTGTTGATCGCATGTTCCACCTCGTCGACCGTCCGCGCGACGGCCGGCTTGGCCACGACCCGGTCCACCGCCGCGCGCGCCTGGTGGAGCTGATGCTGCGCCTCGGACAGGGTGCGGCGCTCGTCGGGCAGGGAGGGCCCGGCCAGGATCACGGCATCCATCTGCGCCATCGCCCTGTCGACCCGCTTTCGCGCCTGCGACAGCCATCCCGCCAGCCGCGCGCGTTCGTCGGCATCGGCGCAATCGCTGCCGAGCAGGCTGTTGGCAGGCCCGCGCTCGGCCGACGCGAGATTGGCCAGATCAAATGTCTGCCGCAACCGGCGCAGGCTGCCGAGGTTGTCCTCCGCTGCGGTGTAGCGCAGCGTGCCCTGGACCAGGGCGATGGCCATCAAGGGCAGCGTGCAGACCACGAACAGCCCGGCCAGGATCCAGACCCAGGTCCGCAACCCGATCGGCGACACCTTGCGGGCCATTCACCATTCCCCTGAAGTGCGGATCACTGTAGCTGCCGGGCGCCCACAAGCGTCCAACGTGGCGCTGCAGTGGCGCCCGGTGGCACCGGCAACTGTCAGATCCAGCGCTGGTCCACCAGTTCCCGTTTCACATAGGCATAGAACACCGGCGCGGCGACCAGCCCCGGCAGGCCGAAGGCGGCTTCCATCACCAGCATCGACAGCAGCAGTTCCCACGCACGGGCCTGGATCTCGCCACCGACGATGCGGGCATTGAGGAAGTACTCGAGCTTGTGGATCACCACCAGGTACAGCAGCGCCACCACGGCCACGTAGAACGATACCGACAGGGCAACGATGGTGATGACGGTATTGGAGATGATGTTGCCCACCACGGGCAGCAGGCCGGCGACGAACGTGATCAGTACCAGTGTCTTCGACAGCGGCAGGTGCACGCCGAACAGCGGCAGCACCCCCAGCAGGAAAATCGCGGTGAACACGGTGTTGAGCAGGGAGATCTTCACCTGCGCGAACACCACCTGGCGGAATGCGGTCGCCAGGCGGCCGGTACGGCCGATCAGTTCCTGCGCCAGCGGCCCCATCGTCGGCAACGGAAGCTCGTCGTACAGCGCGATCATCGCCCCGAGCACCATGCCGATCAGCACGCGCACGCCGATCTGCACCGCCGATGTACCGGCGACGCCCAGTTGCCGCTGGTGCTCTGCCGCCCACTCGTTCAATGCCGCACGCAGTGCCGGCATGTCCTCGGGAATATAGGGCTGCAGCAGTGCCGGCACCTGGTGGCGCGAGGTGTTGAGGATGTCCATCAGGCGCGCCAGCAGCGCATCCGGCCCGCCGGTCTCCGTGCGGAAGAACGACGCCACGCCGATGCCGGCCAGCACGAGCACGCCGATGATGACGGCCGAAAGCACGATCACCGCGATCGCACGCGCGCGCCCGGGCGGCAGGCGTCCCTCCACTGTCGACGCCAGCAGGTGGGTCAACTGGAACACCAGCAGGCCCGACAGCAGCGTCACCACCAGGCCCAGCTTCAGTACCAGCCACATCCCCAGCAGCATCAACGACCAGGCCGCGATCCTTGCAACGGAGGGCCGGGTCTGGGCAACGAGGGCGTCTTGCATGGCATGAGTCCGTGCGGGGTGGCCCATGGTAGTGGAACGCTCCGGACACCGAGCAGATCCTTCTGGAAAGCACCCTTACAAATGAGACACACAACTTCAAAACGCACTCAATACTGAATGAACAATGAATATACAGGGTGGCCAAGAGCGGTCTCAACGCCATTCTTTATTTCACATTAATATTTCAACTGTTTGTTTTTAAACATAAAAATACCGAAACAGGGCTCATGTCACACTTGCTTCGCCAAACATTAACGCCACTTTAATTTATGAGACTTCAAGCGCAGTATCGGCTCACCTGGTAGGCATTGGCCTCGCCTTTCGAAGCCACCTGTCGGGGTCCGCCCAACACAACCCAGCTTCATTGGAGAGAGAGCCCATGACCTGCAACAGCAATCCGCTGCGCGATGCGATCTGCCTCGCGCTGGCTGTAGGCGCAGTCTCCACGGCCGCTACCGGCGTGGCGATGGCGCAAGAGGCAACGACGCTTGACCGCATTGAAGTCACCGGTTCGCGAATCCGCCAGGTCGATGTCGAAACCGCGCAGCCTGTGCTGACCGTCACTCGTACCGATATCGAGAAGCAGGGCTTCTCCTCGGTCGCCGACATCCTGCAGAACATCAGTGCGGTCGGCACACCGCCGATCAGCCGCGCCAATCCGCTGCTCTCCGGCGAAAGCGTGGGCGGCACTTACATCAGCCTGCGCAACCTTGGCGCGAGCCGCACCCTGGTACTGGTGAACGGCAAGCGCCTGGGCATCACCACCGGCGGCCTGCAGGACATCTCCACCATCCCGGTGTCGGCGATCGAGCGGGTGGAGGTGCTCAAGGACGGCGCCTCGTCCATCTATGGCTCCGATGCCATCGCCGGCGTGATCAACATCATCACCCGCACCAACGTGGAAGGCGCAAAGGGCAGCGTCTACTACGGCCAGTACAGCGAAGGAGACGGCGCTACCCGCACCGCCGACCTGGTGATGGGCTTCAAGGGCGACCGCGGGTCGCTTACCCTCGGCGCCGAATACGCCAAGGAAGACCGGGTTGCCGCAGCCGACCGTCCCTACGGCGCCTTCCCGCGTTCGGCCAACCATCCGACCTTCGGCTGGACCACGGTCGGCGAGTTCGGCGGCTTCGTCAGCCGCCCGGCCGACGGCTTGCCCGGCATCACCTATCCCGCCGCCAGCGCCTCCAACCCGTTCCGCGAAGTGCGTGTGGTCCTGCGCGATGGTGGCGACCCGCGCAATCCGGCCGACTACCGCCCCCAGAACACCAACTCGCTGTCGACCCAGGACAAGAGCAACACCAACCTGCAGACCGATCTGCGCACGCCGCAGACACGCCGTTCGGTGTTCGCCGACGGCATCTATGACATCACCGATACGCTGCGCTTCCGCACCAACATGCTGTACAGCTACCGCGATGCGAACCGCCAGGTGGCCGGCTATCCGTACCAGTCGCTGGCCTTCGGTTCGCCGATGGCGTCCAACAGCTATTTCAACCCGCTGGGCACGGACATCAACAACTGGTGGCGCCGTACCTGGGAGATGCCGCGCAACACGCGGTCGGAGCTGACTACCTATCGCATGACCGGCGCTCTGGAAGGCACGTTCGAGTTCGCCGACCGCACCTTCGATTGGGATGTCAGCTATCTGTACAACAACAACAAGCTCACCGAGACCGCCACCGGCGATCTCAACCTGACCTCGCTGCGGGCCTCCGTGGGCCCGTCGTTCCTCAACAGCAGCGGTCAGGTGCAGTGCGGCACGGCAGCCAACCCGATCAGTTTCAACCAGTGTGTTCCCTACAACCCGTTCATCTCGTTCGGGCAGTCCGGTCCGGGCGCACTGACCGGCAACGAGGCGCTGATGCGCTATCTGTTCCCGACCATGCACGCCACGGCCGAGACCAAGACCAAGGTCTTCACCGCGAATCTGGCCGGCAGCGTGCTGACCCTGCCGGCTGGCGATCTGGGTTTTGCGATCGGCGTCGAGCAGCGCAAGGAAAGCGGCGAGTTCAGCCCTGATGCGCTGGTGCAGTCGGGCAACACCTCCGGCCTCACCGCCTTCCCCACCGGTGGCAGCTACAAGGTCGATGAAGTCTACGCCGAGCTGAACATCCCGGTGCTGGCCGATCTTCCGGGCGCACGCGAGCTCAGCTTCAACGTCGCCAGCCGCTTCTCCGACTACAACACCTTCGGCAACACCACCAACAGCAAGTTCGGCTTCAAGTGGAAGCCGATCGATTCGCTGCTGCTGCGGGGTACCTGGGCCGAAGGCTTCCGTGCGCCCACCATCGCCGATCTGTACTCGGGTGGTTCGCAGTCGTTCGACTTCTACACCGATCCATGCGATACCCGCTTCGGCGCGTCGGCCAACAGCCCCACGGTGCGTGCCCGCTGCCAGCAGCTGCTGCCGGCAGGGGTGGATGCAAACACCTTCCGCCAGCTCGCGCAGGGCTTTACGCCGACCACCGCCGCCAACACGCAGACCCCGGTTGCGTTCCTGTCGGGCTCCAATCCGAACCTGACCCCGGAAACCTCCACGTCGAAGACGCTGGGCTTCGTGTACAGCCCGCACTTCGTGCAGAACCTGAACATCGCAGTGGACTGGTGGCAGATCGAGGTCAAGAACACGATCATCGCCGACACCTCCAACCTGATCCTCAACGACTGCTACATCAACAACATCGATGCTCGCTGCAGCGTGTTCAGCCGCGATCCGATCACCGGCATCGTCAATGACCTGCGCCGCACCGGCATCAACGCCGGCTACCGCGAGGTGGAAGGCTTCGACCTGGACGTGAGCTACCGGCTGCCGACCGAGCGCTTCGGCACCTTCAGCGTGCAGTCGAACAGCACCTACACCAGCCGCGATGATCTGGTGACGACCCGGAACAAGGTTCTCCACCCGAACCCGAACACCGGCGTAGGCTGGGGTTCCAACTTCCGGATCCGCTCCAACCTGATGCTGGGATGGGACGGCGGCGCATTCGGTGCCAGCTGGACCACCCGCTACTATTCGAGCATGAAGGAGGCCTGCCTGAGTGCCTCGGCATTCCCGGAAGAGTGCAGCAATCCGGACTTCCGTTCCCCCAACAACCAGGGCGTCTCGATCGGCAGCCCGACCAACGTGCGTGGCGCCACGGTCTTCAATGACGTGCAGCTGCGCTGGAACGCCCCGTGGGATGCCACGGTCGCCGTGGGCGCCAACAACGTGTTCAACCGCGTTGGCCCGACGATGTACAGCCAGCCGAGCTCCAACGTGTCCTACTACGGCGGTTTCGACATCGGCCGCTTCCTGTACATGAAGTACACCCAGCGCTTCTGATCACAGGCAACGAAACATCCCCGGCAGGCGCAGGCCTGCCGGGGTTCCTGGCTGCTGCTGCCTTCACCTGTGCCCAGGCGGTGCTGTCGAGCCACGCAGCATCACACGGAAGTCCAGCGTCTGCTGAAGCGGGACATCGACCCCTTCGATGATGGCGAGCAGCAGTTTGACTGCGCGGTCGCCGATCTCCCGCATGGGCTGCCGGATGGTCGTCAACGGCGGCGTCAGGTAACGCGACGACGCCAGATCGTCGAAACCAACGATGGACAGCTCCTCTGGCACGCGGACGCCCAGCTCCCTGCACGCCGCCAGGGTTCCCAGCGCCATCTGGTCACTGAAGCAGAAGATCGCGGTCGGCGCCGATGCGGCGGTCAGCAGTGCCGTCGCCGCCGCATGGCCGGATTCGACGGAGAAGTCACCTGGCACGATACTCAACTGGCGCAGTCGGCCGCGCGCCCTGCCCGCCGCCCGTGCCCCTTCCAGCCGCTGCTGGTGCAGGGGGTTGTCGGGGGGCCCGCCCACCACGGCGATCCGCTCATGTCCCAGTCCGTACAGGTGCTCCATCACCGCACGCGCGGCGGCAGCATTGTCGATGTGGACACTGGGGAGGCCCAGCGCGGGGTCGAATTCACAGCCGTTGACCACCGGCGCGGCGGCGCCCTGCTGCTCGACGATCGCGCGCGCGGTAGGCGGCAGGCGATGGCCCAGCACGATCAGGCCATCGGCCTCGTTGCGACGGAGCATCTGCGCATAGCGCTCCTCGCGGTCGGGACGATGCTGGGTGTCGCCCAGCAGGACCGCGTAGCCGACGGCCTGGGCCGCGTCTTCGGCACCCTGCAGGATCTGTGCGAAGAACGGGTTGGCAATGTCCGGCACGGTCACCAGGATCTTGCCGCTGCGCTGCGTCTTCAGTGTGCGGGCGACCGTGTTGGGCACATAGCCCAGCGCGGCGGCGGCCTGTTCGATGCGCGTGCGCGTCGCCGGCAGCACCTTGTCCGGCCGGGACAGCGCCCGCGACACCGTACCGGCGGAGACGCCGACGTGCTTGGCGATGTCGTAGATGGTGGCCATGGCGTCAGTTCTTGTTTCCGCTGTGCAGTGCACAACAGGGTTTGCGGGAGACCCTGCTAGGGTAATGCAATCGATTGCATCGCGGGCGAACCACGTTGAAGACGCTCAAGGGTCCGGCGCTGTTCCTGGCGCAGTTCATCAGCGAAACACCTCCTTTTGATCGGCTGGACACGCTGGCCGGCTGGGCCGCGGGCCTGGGCTATTCTGGCGTACAAGTGCCCACGAACGCGCCGCATCTGTTCGATCTGGCCGAGGCCGCGCGCAGCCAGGCGTACTGCGACGACATCAGCGGCATGCTGGCCGACCATGGCCTGCAGATCACCGAGCTGTCCACCCATCTGCAGGGACAGCTGGTCGCCGTCCACCCCGCCTACGACAGCCTGTTCGACGGCTTCGCGCCGGTGGACAAGCGCGGCAACCCCGCCGCCCGCCAGGCCTGGGCGGTGGAACAGCTGAAGCTGGCCGCCCGCGCCAGCCAGCGCCTGGGATTGACCGCGCACGCCACGTTCTCCGGCGCGCTGGCCTGGCCCTACTTCTATCCCTGGCCGCAACGCCCACCGGGACTGGTGGAAGAGGCCTTCGCCGAACTCGGCCGGCGCTGGCGTCCCATCCTGGAGGCGTTCGACGCCAGCGGCGTGGACCTGTGCTTCGAGATCCACCCGGGCGAGGATCTGCACGACGGTGCCACCTTCGAGCGCTTCCTCGATGTGGTGGACCACCACCCGCGCGCGAAGATGCTGTACGACCCCAGCCACCTGCTGCTGCAGCAGATCGACTACCTGGGCTTCATCGACCGGTATCACGATCGCATCGGCATCTTCCACGTCAAGGACGCGGAATTCCGGCCCAGCGCGCGCAGCGGCGTCTATGGCGGTTACCAGGACTGGATCGACCGGCCGGGGCGCTTCCGCTCGCTCGGCGACGGCCAGATCGACTTCAAGGCGATCTTCTCCAGGTTCGCGCAGTACGATTTCCCGGGCTGGGCGGTCGTGGAGTGGGAGTGCTGCCTGAAGCACCCGGAGGACGGCGCACGCGAGGGAGCCGCCTTCGTGCGTGACCACATCATCCGCGTGACCGAACATGCCTTTGACGACTTCGCCGGCAGCGGCACGCCGCCGGAATCACTGCGCCGCATGCTGGGACTCTGAGCCACCAACGCCCCGGGAGGGCAAGCCATGACGCACGCCATGTCGCGCTTGGGCGCGATGATGTTTCTGCAGTTCTTCATCTGGGGCGCGTGGTTTGTGACCCTGGGGACGTATCTGGTGCAGGGCCCGCTGCAGGCCAGCGCCAGCCAGGTGGCCACCGCCTTCCTCAGCCAGTCCATCGGTGCCATCGTCGCCCCGTTCCTGGTCGGACTGGTCGCCGACCGCTACTTCGCGGCGCAGCGCATCCTTGCGGTACTGCACATCGCCGGTGCGGTGCTGCTGTGGCTGGCATCCACGGCGACCACCTTCAGCCAGTTCTCCGCCTATGTCATGGGCTACATGCTGCTGTTCATGCCGACGCTGGCCCTGGCCAACAGCGTGGCGATGCGCCACATGCAATCGCCTGAGAAGCAGTTCCCACTGGTGCGCGTGGCCGGCAGTGTCGGCTGGATCGTGGCCGGCGTGCTGATCGGCTGGCTGGGCTGGGAGCAGGCGCATCGGCTCGAACTGACCTTCCGGATGGCGGCGATGGCATCGCTGGCCCTGGGTCTGTATGCCTTCACCCTGCCGCATACACCGCCGCTGGCCAGGCAGCGCGATGCGCGACTGGGGCAGATCCTGGGCCTGGACTCGCTGCGGCTGCTGAAGTCGCGCTCCTACCTGGTGTTCTTCCTCGCCTCCATCGCCATCTGCATTCCGTTGGCGTTCTACTACAACTTCACCAATCCGTATCTCAACGACCTGGGCGTGCGCGGTGCCGCCGGGCTGCAGTCGCTGGGCCAGGTCTCGGAAGTGCTGCTGATGCTGGCCATGCCGTTCCTGTTCGTCCGCCTGGGGGTCAAGACGATGCTGGCGGTGGGCATGGCCGCGTGGGTGGTGCGCTACGTCATGTTCGCCTTTGGCGATGCCGGCGGTGCGTTCTCCTTGCTGGTGATCGGCATCGTGCTGCACGGCATCTGCTATGACTTCTTCTTCGTCACCGGCCAGATCTACACCGACGCACACGCCGGCCCCGATGCGCGCAGCAGCGCGCAGGGCTTCATCACCCTGGCGACGTACGGCGTAGGCATGCTGATCGGCACGTTCCTGTCCGGTGCGGTGGTGGAGCACTTCACCACGGCGGCGGGTCCGGACTGGCAGCAGATCTGGTTGTTCCCGGCCGGCGTCGCACTGGTGGTGCTGATCGCCTTCCTGCTGCTGTTCCGCGACCGCCCCGCTGTCGCGGCCGCTCCCACCGCACCCTGAGGATCCCATCGGATGTCCAAGCTTGGAATCGCCATCGTCGGCACGGGCATGATCGGTGCGGTGCATCGCCGCGCGGCACTGCTGGCCGGGGCCGAGGTTCGCGGTGTGGCGGCCTCTTCCCCGCAGCGCGCACAGGAGGTGGCGCAGGCGTGGAACGTCGCGCATGCCTACCGCGATATCGAGGAGGTGGTCAGCGATCCGCAGGTGCAGGTCGTGCATGTATGCACGCCCAACCATCTGCACCGCGCCATGGCGCAGGCCGCGCTGGAAGCCGGCAAGCACGTGATCTGCGAGAAGCCGCTGGCCACCACCCTGGAAGACGCCCAGGCATTGGCCGCGTTGGCCGCCAGGACCGGTCTGGTCGCTACGGTCCCCTTCGTCTACCGCTACCACCCGGTGGTCCGCGAGGCGCGCGCGCGCATCGCGCAGGGCGAGCTGGGGCCGCTGCACCTGATCCACGGCAGCTACCTGCAGGACTGGCTGCTGGATCCGGCCAGCAACAACTGGCGTGTCGACCCCTCGCTGGGCGGCACCTCGCGCGTGTTCGCCGACATCGGCTCGCACTGGTGCGACCTTGTGGAATGGGTCAGCGGCGAACGCTTCGCCGAGGTCAGTGCCGCGTTCGCCACCGTCATCACCGAGCGCGGCGCCGTCACCGGGCAGAGCTTCACCACGCCGGCCGCCGGCGGCACGACGCAGGCTGTTTCCAGCGAGGATGTCGCCACGGCGATGTTGCGGACGAGTGCGGGTACGCTCGCGTCGCTGACGGTCAGCCAGGTTTCGGCCGGACGCCACAACCGGCTATGGTTCGAGATCGACGGCGCCAGGGCCAGCGTGGCCTTCAACCAGGAAGATGCCGAGCGGCTGTGGATCGGCCGGCCCGACCAGCGCGAGGAGAGCTTCGTGCGCGGGCCCGGAGCAGGCAGCGCCGAACAACGCAGATTGTCGGTCCTGCCAGCCGGGCACGCGCAGGGTTACGGCAACTGCTTCGAGGCGTTTGTCGCCGACACCTATCGTGCCATTGCGGGCGAGCAGCCTGAGGGCCTGCCCACCTTCGATGACGGCCTGCGCTCGGCGCGGATCGTCACACGTGTCATCGCATCCGCCAGGTCACGTGCCTGGACGGCCATCGATTGAATTCCCGGAGGACTGCCTGATGAACATCCGTATCCGCAGGACCGCAAGCCTTGCACTGCTGCTGCTCGTTGCCCTGCCCGCCTTCGCGCGCGATGCCACCGGCCTGCACACGCCCATCGCGGTGCAGATGTACACGCTGCGCAATGCGGGCTCGCTCGACCAGCAGCTGAAGATCGTCCACGACGCCGGCGTGCGCGCCGTGGAGACAGTCGGCACGCAGAATGTCAGCGCTGCCGAACTCAAGCAGCTGCTCGACAAGTATTCGATCAAGGCGATTTCCTCGCACACGCAGCTGGCCGATCTGCGCAGTGACCTGGATGGCGTGGTCGCCTTCAACCGGGCCATCGGCAACACCACGCTGGTGGTGCCCTATCTGGCCGAGAAAGACCGCCCCACCGACGCTGCCGGCTGGACGGCGCTGGGCAAGGAACTGGGCCAGCTTTCGAAGCAGGCCCGTGCCAAGGGCATGCGCCTGGCCTATCACAATCACGACTTCGAGCTGGTCGACTTCAATGGCACGACCGGACTGGAACTGCTGTTCGCCGCGGCCGGCCCCGATCTGCAGACCGAGCTGGACCTGGCCTGGGTCGCACGGGCCGGCCATGACCCGGTGGTGATGCTGGGCCGATTCAAAGGCCGCCTGTTCGCGGTGCACGCCAAGGACAATGCCCCGAAGGGCCAGGCCGAGGATGAAGGCGGCTTTGCCGCCGTGGGCCAGGGCGTCCTGGACTGGAAGGCGATCCTGCCCGCCGCCGCCACGGCCGGCGTGCAGTGGTACATCCTCGAGCATGACCAACCCCGCGATCCTGCCACCGTCATCCGCACCGGTGCGGACTATCTGCGTGAACACCTGACTGCCCGCGTGCCCGCCGGTGCACAGCGCTAGCCCGCGAAGGAGCCCTGCTTGAAAACGATTCTGAAAGTGACTGCCGCGCTGTGCGGCACCCTGCTGGCCGCTGCGGCGTGGTCCAAGGAAGACCCTGCCGCCGGAGCGCAGCTTTACGCAACGCACTGCGTGGCCTGCCACGGTGCGGAGCGCGCCGGCGTGCCGCCGACGTTCCCTGCGCTCACCGACGTCAGCAAGCGGCTTCAGCCCGCGCAGATCAAGGACAAGATCAAGCAGGGCGGCGGCTTGATGCCACCCTTCCCGCAGCTGTCGCAGCAGGAGATCGACAACATCGCCAGCTACCTGGCGAAGTAGGCCGGAGGGTGCGCTACAGCTCGCGCACCCAGATGTTGCGGTAGCTCACCCTGGAGTCGTGCTCCTGCAGGTACAGCGGCGCACAGGCATGTGGCGCGTAGGAAGGCGCGCCGATGTACTCGGTCTTGCCCGCCAGCACCGTGTCGTCCTGCACCAGCACACCGTTGTGCAGCACGGTGATGCGGGCTGGCGAGGTGAGCCCACCGCCAGCCGAGAAACGCGGGGCCTTCCAGATGATGTCGTAGGCCTGCCACTCGCCGGGCGCACGCGAGGCGTTCACCAACGGAATGGCCTGCTTGTACATCGATCCAGCCTGGCCGTTGGCATAGGTCGGGTTGTTGTAGCTGTCGAGCACCTGCAGTTCGTACACCTCCTGCAGGAAAATGCCACTGTTGCCGCGGTGCTGGCCGTCGAATCCGGCGGTCACGGTGGGCGTGCGCCACTCGACATGCAGCTGGACGTCGCAGAAGCGCTGCCTGGTGCGGATGCCCTTGCTGCCGGGCACCACGGTCAGCGCGCCATCGGCGACGGTCCAGGGCACGGGTCCGCCCTGCTCCGACTCCCAGCGCGACAGATCCTTGCCATCGAACAGCACGATCGCATCGGAGGGGGCGCGGCCTGGCGGCGTCGCCACGACCGCGGGAACCGGCGTCCACACTTCGGTCTTCGCCGGATCGCGCGCAGGGTCGCCGCCGTCCTGCGCGAACACGGGTGCGGTGCCCAGCAGGCAGGCCACTGTCAGGAGAGGTCGGTTCATCGTGCTTCCGGATCAAGGTGGAGGGTCGAGGCGTCGAGGTCCATCAGCTGGTCCCCCACGCCGGCGTACCGGGCGCATAGGCAAGATCGCCGTCATAGCGACCCGGCACCGCAACGTACTTCAGCACTTCGGTCGCACCGACCTTCGAGGTGAAGAAGCCGAAGATGACCAGCTGCTTGATCATCGTGAAGTAGTGCGGCGCAGCCTCCCCCTCTTCGGCGGTACCGGTCTCGGTGACCTCGACGACGTGCGCCCGGGCTTCCGCATCCAGGGTGCGCAACAGTTCGCTGCGGGCCTGCGAGGGGAGCGACACGAAGCGGCCACCGGCACGCTTGTCGATATCGACCAGGCCGGCGCGGAATATCGCCTGCTGTCGGGGGGTGTAGCAATCGGTGACGAACAGCGCCATGAAGGGGCCCGCGCCGGCATCCTTCGCGCCCGGCGTTGTGGTTCGCGGCAGGATGGTTTCAGCGATCTCGTCCAGCATGCTGATGTCAGCGGCAGAGAACGCGGCCTTCGATCCTGTCGTCGCGCTCTGCCCTGCGGCCAGTGCGGGCAAGCCCACCATGGCCGCGCCGGTGGCGGCGACGATCATCTTCAACAGTTCGCGACGGTCCATCACAGGTTCCCCGCTTTCAGTTCGCGTACGGCATGGTCGGCGGCCCGGGCCGTCAGCGCCATGTAGGTCAGCGATGGGTTCACGCAGGCGCTGGAGGTCATGCAGGCGCCATCGGTCACATAGACATTCGGCGCATCCCAGACCTGGTTGTGCTGGTTGAGCACGGAGCTTCTGCGATCGCGCCCCATGCGGGCCGTGCCCATTTCATGGATGCCCTTGCCCGGGGCGTAGTCGTTGTCGTGCATCTCCACGTCCTTGACGCCGGCTGCCTCCAGCATCTCGGCAGCGTCGGCCGCCATGTCCTTGCGCATCGCCAGTTCATTCGAGCGCATCGAGACGTCCATCGCCAGCACCGGCAGCCCCCACTTGTCCTTGCGCTGCGGATCCAGGCGGATCGTGTTGTCGTGGTGCGGCAGCATCTCGCCGAATCCGGTCATGCCGATGCGCCAGTCCCCCGGCAGGGTCAGGGCCTCCTTCAGGTCGGCACCGATGTTCAGCTCGGCGATCTCGCGCGACCACCCGGTGCGGCTGGCACCGCCCTGGTAGCCGAATCCGCGCAGGTAGCTGCGCTTGTCCGCAGCGACGTTGCGGAAGCGTGGAATGTAGAAGCCGCAGGGGCGGCGACCGAAGTAGTACTTGTCGTCGTAACCCTCGACCCGGCCGGAGGCACCGGCACCAAAATGATGGTCCATCACGTTGTGACCCAGCTCGCCGGATGACGACCCCAGCCCGCCCTCCCAGACATCGGTGGCCGAGTTCATCAGCATCCAGGTCGAGTTGAAGGAGGATGCGTTGAGGAAAATGACCTTGGCCGTGTACTGATAGGTCAGCCCGGTCTCGACATCGATGACCTCCACACCGCGCGCGCGCTTGCGGTCCTTGTCGTACAGCACTTCCTTGACGATCGAGAAGGGCCGCAATGTCAGATTGCCCGTTTTCATCGCCGCCGGCAGCGTCGCCGCCTGGGTCGAGAAGTAGGCACCGAAGGGACAGCCCAGGATGCACTTGTTGCGGTACTGGCAGTTGACGCGCCCCTGCTCGGGCATGGGCTTGGTGATGTTGGCAGTACGCGAGTGGATCATGTGCCGCGTTCCGCCAAACGCCTTCTTGATCCGCGCGGCCACATCCTTCTCGACGATGTTCAGCGGGATCGGCGGCAGAAATTCGCCGTCCGGCAGCACGTCCAATCCCTCGCGCGTACCGGCGATGCCGGCGAACTTCTCCACATGGTCGTACCAGGGTGCGATGTCGGCGTAGCGGATCGGCCAGTCAGTGGCGATGCCGTCCTTGAGGTTGGCTTCGAAATCCAGATCGGAGAAGCGGTAGCTCTGCCGCCCCCACATCAGCGAACGACCGCCTACGTGGTAGCCACGGAACCAGTCGAAGCGCTTGGTCTCGATGTACGGCGATTCCTGCTCATTGGCCCACATCCCTTCCAGGTTCTCGGCCAGGCCGTAGTCGCGCATCAATACGGGAAAGGCGGCCTTCATCGCCTGTGTCGGCCGGTTGCGGTGCGGGAAATCCCACGCCTCCTTCATCGCATTGACGTAGTCCTTGACGTGCTCGATGTTGCGTCCGCGTTCCAGCATCAGCACCTTGAGGCCCTTCTCGGTCAGTTCCTTCGCTGCCCAACCGCCACTGATTCCCGAGCCAACAACGATGGCGTCGTAATGATTGTCTGCCATGGGTCTTTCACCTGGGTGGATATCGTTTCAGACGTCGCAGAGGCGGATCGCCTCGCGCAGCGAGCCGACGGGATCGGGCGCCGCAGGCATGAACTCCTGCGCCAGATACCCCTCGAAGCCGGTGTCGCGGATCGCGCGACAGATGGCCGGATAATGCAGTTCCTGCTGGTCACCGATCTCGTGCCGGCCTGGCACGCCTGCGGTGTGGTAGTGCTTGAAGAAGCGGTGATGCCTGCCGATGGTGGCGATGATGTCGCCCTCCATGATCTGCATGTGATAGATGTCGTACAGCAGGCCGAAATTGTCCGATCCGAGCCGCTGGCACAGCTCGACGCCCCACGCGGAGTGATCGCACAGGTAATCGGGATGATCGACCCTGGAGTTCAGCAGCTCCATCACCAGCACGACACCACGCTTCTCGGCATGGCCGAGGATGCGTTTCAGCCCGGCTTCGGCATTCTCCAGGCCTTCCCGCGGATCCATGCCGTCACGATTGCCGGAGAAGCAGATGAGATTGCGGTAGCCGGCATCGGCCACCAGATCGATGTGCCGCGCGTAGCGCTCCACCAGTGCGTCGTGATACTGGCGGCCGGCAAAGCCTTTGGTCAGGCTGATCTCGGCGCCGTTGCACATGGAGCTGTAGACGCCGTGCGCCTTCAGTGTGGGCCAGTCCGCCGGCCCCACCAGATCGATGGCGGCAAAGCCGATATCCTTCACCGTCTGGCAGAGCTGGGCGACCGACTGCTGCGGGAACGTCCAGCGGGCGACGGAGTGCTTCAGGTTGCCCTTGAGCGGGGCCTGAGCGGCGAACGAGGGCAGCGCGGCTGCTGCAGCCAGGCCAAGGCCGCCAGCGAACGCCATGCGCAGCGCATCGCGCCGCGTAAGCCCCGATGCCGGTCCGATCGAATGGATGGACATCCATCTGCCGGCCTCCCAACCGGTATCAAACGCAACGATTCACAGCAATGCAATCGATTGCACCATAAGGGAGGAATTCTTTTTTTTGCAAGACGCGGTGCACGAAAAAATCCATGCTGCGCGGCACAACGCCGGCCTGCCGTGGGAAAAAGAAAAGCCCCGCATCGGCGGGGCTTTCTGTTTCCTGCGGACGCGCGTCCGATCAGAACGGAATGTCGTCGTCAGCAAAATCGTCCATCGGCGGCGCCGACTGCTGCGGCTGCGGACGCTGGTTGCCGCCCTGGTTGCCGTAACCGCCACCCTGGTTGCCGCCCTGGTTGCCATAGCCACCGCCCTGTCCACCTCGCGGGCCGCCACCACCGCCGTACTCCTGGCGCGGAGCCTGCTGGCGCTGCGGACGATCACCGCCGTAGTTGCCGCCACCGCCGCCGCCACCGCCTTCACCGCGGCCGCCCAGCATCTGCATCTCATCGGCGACGATATCGGTGGAGTACTTCTCCACGCCGTCCTGGCCGGTGTACTTGTCGTAACGCAGGCTGCCTTCGACGTAGACCGAGCTGCCCTTGCGCAGGTACTCGCCGGCGATCTCGCCGAGCTTGCCGAAGAACACCACGCGGTGCCATTCGGTGCGTTCCTGCTGGTTGCCATCCTTGTCCTTGCGGACGCTGGTGGTGGCCAGGCTGATGCGGGTGATCGCCATGCCGCTCTGGGTGTACTTCACGTCCGGGTCGTTGCCGAGATTGCCGACCAGGATGACTTTATTGATGCCGCGCGCCATAGGTACCTTCGTCCGTTGTCCAGGGGCAGTCGACCAGTGATGGCACAGCCCCGGCCGGGGGTGCAGAACACTGGGCCGCCCCCGATGAATTTGGGGGAATGCAAGAACACCGCATCTTAGCACTGCCGCCGCACCGTGCCCGGCCAGAAACGACCACAGGCACCGGAAGTTCCTACTGAAATCCTTGTAAGGCAATGACTTAGCCAACCGGGCCGGACATCCCGCCGCCGCCGGCCGCAGCGACGGCCGGCGCTGCGATGGCGCCCCCATGGCATCATGCCGGGGCATCTACTCATTCGTTCACGCGCTTCCCCCATGACCATCAAAGGCAAAGCCACCTCCCTGGACATCGCCCATCTGGCAGGCGTCTCCCAGCCGACGGTGTCGCGGGCCCTGCGCGGCAGCCCGATGGTCAATGCGGAGACCCGCGAACGCATCCTGCGCATCGCCCGCGAGCTGAACTACAAGGTGGACAAGAACGCCTCCAGCCTGCGCCTGCGCAATGCCGGCACGCTGGCCCTGCTGTTCTTCGAGGACCCGACCAACGACGATTCGCTGATCAACCCGTTCTTCCACTCGATGCTGGGTTCGATCACCCGCGCCTGCGCGCTGCACGGGCAGGATCTGCTGGTGTCGTTCCAGCAGCTGTCGACCGACTGGCAGGCCGACTACGAGGACAGCAACAAGGCCGATGGCATCATCCTGCTGGGCTATGGCGACTACCACGAATCGCGCGACCGCCTGCAGCGGCTGGTCGAACAGGGCACCCACTTCGTGCGCTGGGGTGCGGCCCTGCCCGGCCAGCCCGGGGTGTCGATCGGCAGCGACAACTTCCAGGGCGGCCACGACATCACCACCCACCTTCTGCAGCAGGGCTGTCGGCGCATTGCCTTCCTCGGCCACGCCTCCAGCCATTACCCGGAATTCGAGGAGCGCTACCGCGGTCACGTGGCAGCCCTGCGCGATCACGGGCTGCATGCCGAACCGGCCCTGCAGCACGATGCCATCACCACCGAGGCGTCGGGCCAGGAGGCCTGCCAGGCGCTGCTGGCACGCGGTGAACCGATCGATGCGATCTGCGCCGCCAGCGACCTGATCGCCATCGGCGCGATGCGGGCCCTGCGCGAGGCCGGCCTGCGCGTGCCACAGGACGTGGCCGTGACCGGCTTCGACGACATCCCGCTGGCGGCCTCGGTATCCCCTGCGCTGACCACGGTGCAGCAGGACACCAAGCAGGCCGGCCAGCTGCTGGTCGAGCGCCTGCTGGCGCTGATCGGCCGGCAGCCGGTGGAGAGCCAGAGCATCCCGGTGAAGCTGGTGGTGCGGGAATCGTCGCTGCGCAGCTGAAACAGCGGACGCGATCGGACGGGACCACGCAGCGAGCCCGGCCTGCGGGCACCGCACCGGCTGCCGCACTGCCCGCAGGTGGACGGCCCCGTCGGGTGGCCTCAGCCCTGGGCGAAATCCTTCAGGATCTCGCCGACGCCGCTGGGCGAAATCTCGAAGCCCAGCGAGGTACCCGGGTTGATCACGACACCGTAGCCACCCGGCACGCGGCGCAGCACGTCCAGCATCAGCCAGCGGATCTGGTGTTCAGCCTGCTGGCTGTAGATGCCCACCCGCGACGGATCGGTGAACACGGCCACGTGCAGCGTGCCCTGCTTGTCGAACAGCAGCGGGTCGAAGCCGCTGCCGTCGGGCGTCACCAGGCTGCCCGTCTGCAGCAGCACCTCGGAGGCGACGAAGGCCTCCATGAAGGCGCGGATCGGCACTGCACCGTCCATCGCCGCCTTCAGCAGGGTTTCGATCGGGGTCTGCGGGGCGAGGTCGGACATGGTTCAGCGGTGCCGTAAGGGCCCGATAGTGTAGCGCGACGCCGGGCATGGCCCAGCGCTACCGACCCCACCCGGGTAGTCTCAACGGCGCAGCCGCTGGTCGCGCTCGCGCTGATCGGCCATCGCCCTGTCCAGTTCGGCCTGCAGTTCAGGCTGTGCCACTGCGGCATCGAGCACATAGACCTTCGCGCCGTGCGCGGGCACCACCGCTTTCAGTGCGCCGTCCACCCTCACCGTGCCGCCGTCCAGCGCGTCGCGCCAGCGGCCCGCCTGCAGGTAGCGCTCCACCTGGAAGACCGTCGCCTTGTCGCCCTTGTTCAACAGCACCACTGCGGTCTGTGCCACATCCCCCTGCTGCAGCACACGGAAGAACACCGCCTCATCGCCACGCAGGCGCTCGTTCACCTGCAGGCCGCGCTGAAGCGCCGGGGTGGCCTGGCGCAGCTGGGCGATGCGCCGCAGTGGCGCGAAGATCGGGCTCTGCGGTGCGGCATCCACCCGCGCCTGGCCGAAGTAGGCACGGTTGCCGGCATGCTCGGCACGGCCACGCATGAAGCCGGTTTCCGAGCCGTAGTAGACCACCGGGATACCACGGGCGGTGAACAGCCAGTTGTGTGCGTCGATGAATCCGTTGTCGCTGGCCTGCAGGCGTGGCATGTCGTGGTTGTCGTAGAAGCTCATCAGCTCGTACGGATTTGCATAGGGGCCGCCGGTCAGGTGCAGCGGCTCGTCCAGCGTCTCGAAGCCCTTGCCGGCGGTACCGAAGGTCTGTTCCAGCGCGCCACGCAGCGGGAAGTCGAGCACGCTCACATTGGCGTTGCCCGGCCAGGTGTGCTCGGCAATCCTGCTGGCGTCGTAATCGAAGGCCTCGCCGAACATGAACATGTTCGGATGCTCGGCACGGATGCGGTTCACGAACTCGTGCCACCACGGGTGCGGCAGCCAACCGATGGTATCGATGCGCAGTGCGTCTACGCCCTGCGCGGTCCACTGCAGGTACGCGCCGACGAGATAGTCCATCACCACCGGGTTGTTCTGGTTGAAGTCGGACAACTCGGCCAGGTTGCCATCGAAGATCGAGCCATCCTTGCTGTCGACCGGACCGATGGTGTTGTAGAACGCGTGCAGCGGGTTGTGCTTTGGATCCAGCTTCTGCGGGGGCAGGTTCTGGTGGTCGGCGATCAGCTTTCCATCCTTGTCGAAGATCTGGCCGAACTGCGGCTGCCGCGTCGGCATGGTCCAGGCCGGCGAGCCGTGGTTGCCGACGATGTCCAGCACCACCTTCAGGCCGGCACCGTGCAGGCCCTTGGTCAGGCCTGCGAAGTCCAGGTCCTTGCTGGGCAGGTGCTCGTCGAGTTTGTAGAAGTTGATGCCCCAGTAACCGTGGTAGCCGGTCTTGCCGCGGTCGGTCAGCGTGCTGGTGCAGCTGATGGGCTTGCTGCCGGTGAACGCCTCATCCGGATTGTCGACGATCGGCGTGATCCACACCGCGCCGAAGCCGAGCTGACGGATGTAATCGGCGTTGTCGAGCACGCCCCTGAAGTCGCCGCCGAGGTAGCCGATGTTGCCGTCCACCTTGTCCTGGCACGGCACTGGAATGTCGAACGTGCGGTGGCTGCCCCCCTGGTCGCGATGATCGTTGGACGGATCACCATTGACGAAACGATCGGTCACCACGAAGTACACGGCATCGCTGGCGAACGGTTCGAGCGTGCCCACGTAGTCCGGGCGCGATGCGGCCTGTACCGCCGTGGCGAGCAGGGCCAGCGACAGCCCCAGCGACATTCTGGAATACACACGCATCACACACTCTCCTGATGGGCCGGCACGCGAAGCACGCACAGCCCGGCAATGAACAGACTCACTCCACCCAGCACCAGCACGTGCAGGGGGTTTCCGCCCAGCCACTCACGCAGTGCGAAGCCCAGCGCGCTGGCGGCGACCAGTTGCGGAATGACGATGAAGAAATTGAACAGGCCCATGTAGATGCCCATCTTCGCTGCCGGCACGCTGTCGGACAGCAGGGCGTACGGCAGCGACAGGATCGAGGCCCAGGCGAAGCCGACGCCAGCCATGGACAGCAGCAGCCAGGTGGGATCCTTGATGAACATCAGCGAGATCAGGCCCAGCCCGCCGAGCCACAGGTTCACCAGGTGGCTCCAGCGCAGGCCGAGGGCGCGCACCATCGGCGGGATCAGCAGGGCGGCCAGTGCGGCGAAGCCGTTGTAGGCGCCGAACAGCACACCGACCCAGTTGGCACCCTCGTTGTACGCCGCCGACTGCGGGTCGGTGGAGCCGAAATGTGTGCCGGCCACCGCTGCGGTGGTGTAGATCCACATCGCGAACAACGCAAACCACGAGAAGAACTGCACCCAGGCCAACCGGCGCATGGTCACCGGCATCGCCCGCAGATCACCCACGATCGCCGCCAGCATGTGTGCCTGCGGCAGCGTACGGGCCAGCGCAAGAAGCACGCCATATCCCGCGCAGAGACCCGCCAGCACGTAGAGCATCCTGTCGCCCTGGCGCGCGGCGATCACAGCGGCCAGCAGCACGCCCGCACCCAGCCACAGCGCCACCTGCGCCCACGGCGCGGGGCCACTCGCAGCGGCGGCGGCATGGTGCGCCGGTGGCTCGGCGTCATCGAACCCGGCCAGTTCTGCCGGTGAATACTCGCGGGTACTGACCACGGTCCAGGTGATCGCCGCCAGCAGCACTGCCGCACCGAAATAGAACGCGTAGCGCACCGTATCCGGCACCTCGCCGGCAGCGGCGGTGTTGGCCACGCCGAAGTGGGCCAGGATGAACGGCAGGAAGCTGGCGACGATGGCACCGACACCGATGAAGAAGCTCTGCATCGCGTAGCCGGCCGGTCGCTGGCGCGGTGCCAGCTGGTCGCCGACGAAGGCACGGAACGGCTCCATCGATACGTTGATCGAGGCGTCCAGCACCCACAACGTGCCCGCCGCGATCCACAAGGCAGGCGAGTTGGGCATCACCAGCAGGGCCAGCGTGGTCAGCACCGCACCGATCATGAAGAACGGGCGGCGCCGGCCCCAGCGCGTCCACGTGCGGTCGGAGAGATAACCGATCACCGGCTGCACCAGCAGGCCGGTCAGCGGTGCGGCGATCCACAGCCCGGGCACCGACTCCATGTCCGCCCCGAGCGTCTCGAAGATGCGGCTGGCATTGGCGTTCTGCAGGGCAAAACCGAACTGGATGCCGAGGAAGCCGAAACACATGTTCCAGATCTGCCAGAACGACAGCTGCGGTTTGGCAGGCCGGTTCATCGTGCGTCCTCCGCCGTGGCGACCGGTGCCAGCGTCAGCGCCTTCACCTGCGCCTGGTTGAGCACGCCTTCGCGCCCGCCCCTGCCACCGGTGTAGTGCGCGAAATGCTCGAGTGCGCTCATGTTGAAGCCGTCCTCGAGGGTAATCGTGCAACGGCCCTTGCCGACCGTGAAGGTGGCCGATGTCGAGTCCTGCAGGGCCACGCTGTGAGGCAGGGCAATCGTCCGTCGCTGCAATGGCACGCCGCGGCACTGCAGCGCCAGCTGCTTGACCGCCGCGGTCACGCCGGTATTGATCGGCCCGTTGGGATTGGCGTACTGCAGGCGCACCCGAACCTGGCCGGCGCTGGCCGCATGGAAGCGCCACTGGCGGTCGCCACGCAGCACCTGCTGCGGGCCCACGCAGACGGTCGGGCCATGCAGCGATTCAACCACACCGTCGCGTCGCGTCAGGCTCAGGCAGTGCTGCAGTCCGTCATCATCGACGCGCACCTGCCCCTGACTCGCTGTGCGTGCCGAACCGTCCTGCCACATGACCTGATCGGCGCCGACCGCCACCGTCCAGCCCTTGCCACTGCGTCGGGGCTGCGGTGCGGCAGGGGTCGCAGGCGCGCGCGCATCGGCATCGAGCGTGCCCGCCGCGACGGGCGCTGCGCTGGCGGCGGCCACCAGCTCTACGGTGGTGGTGGTACCGCGTGTGCGCGTCCTGCCCGCGACCAGCAGTCCCTGATCCACATGTCTGGGACGCTCGAGCACATAGCGACGGCCGTTGCCTTCAAGGCTGATGCGGCGCAGTCGGCCGAACAGCTGCGGCACCAGTTCGGCCGGCAGCTTGGGCAGCACGCGACCGTCGTCCTGTATGCCGAACACACCCTCGGTCACCATCGACAGATAGCCGGCCACCGACCACAGCTGACGCTCTGAATTGACCACCGGGCCGCTCAGCGCGCCTTCCTCGACATGCACGGCCTGGCTGACCAGTTCATAGTTTTCCATGTTGGAACCGGCCAGTGCCGCCCCCTGCATCAGCGAGCGGATCTCGGCGGCGATGCGCGGCGCGTCGTCCAGCTGTCGCGCAGCACGCAGCGAATACGCACTGACGAACGGCCAGATCGCACGGTTGTGGTAGATCGGCTGCTGCGCTTCCTGCGGCCACACCACCGGGCTGCCGGCCGGCCCCATCGGGTAGGCCGCCAGCGCGCGGCGCGCACGCCCCTCGGGCAGCACGTCGGCCAGGATGCCCAGCGACAGGCCCAGCAGGTCGACCTTGGCGTAGGGCACCGGATGCGCCGCCTCACCGATGTAGCTCATGTACTGGCCCATGTCGTCGCGCCAGAAGCGCGCATCGATCCGTACCGCCAGTTCATCGGCCCACGCCTTGTACTGCGCACGGCGATCATCGCCCCGCTGCGCGGCCATCTGCTCTGCCAGCCGCAGTGCCTGGTAGTGCAGGACGTTGGTGGACAGCGCGTAGGAATCACCGATGAAGCGCACGTTCTCCCGGGTCCAGTCCGGATACGTCTGTTCACGCCAGTCGAGGAACGAGGTTTCGCCGCGATAGAGGCCCATCTGCGGGTCGAACACCATCGCCCGGTCCTGCGCCAGCGTGCCCTGCAGCGCCTGCCAGACCTGTTCGGCAAAAGCAGGATCCTCCAGCAGGTGGCGTGCGGCCAGGAACCACACCACGCGGTCGCTGCTGATCGGCCAGCTGCCGCCGGAGCCGGTGTCCTGCGCGACGAACAGGCCGGGCGTGCGCCCGTCGCGGGCAGCCGACAACTTGAACTGCAGCGACTGACGCGTGCGCTGCGGATCCAGCCGCGCCAACGCCAGGTCGGCGGCGAAGCTGACATCGCGGGTCCACACGTAGGGCCAGCGGGCACCGGTCTGGAAGCAGTCGCATGGCACCGGCCGCCCTTCGTCAAAGGCGGGGTCGCGGATCGCATCGACCCGGTCCTGCGCCATCTCCTGCTGGGCCAGCGCGAACAGCGCGTCGAACATCACGCTTCCGGTCTGGCTGCGCATCGGCGCGGCGGCAATCGGCACGGCGCCGTTCGGCGTGTGCAGCACGAAGCTGCCCTTGGCAGCCACTTCGGCACGCGCATGGCGGCCGTTGAATTCCAGGTCGGCCGCATGCGCGGTCGTCCCCAGCGCTGCCCCCAGGGCAGCGGTCAGGCAAATGATCTTCAGCATCGAAGCGGCAGACCGGCTTGCGCCCGTCGACCTCCCTCCCTCTCTGCACCGTTTATAGGTCCGCGCAGCCGTGACCGGCGCGCGGGCGCGGCGCCTCCCTCAAGGTGCCTTGGGCCCATGGTAGACGCGGGGCTGTCGCCTGCGTCCAGCTGCATACGTATTCATGCGCCGACGCGCCAGTACGCCCGCCGGGCTGGCTTATGGTCCGGGTCTGCCAACGGCGCCTTGGGAGGGGAAATGCCGATGTCATCGAGTGTTGTACGTGCGGTGTTCGCGCGAATCATCGGCGTTGCGCTGCTGGGCCTGGCCGCGCTGGCGCAGGCAGCCCCGCAGATCACCAGCGTCCAATCGCCCGGCGGCGTGCTCAAGGTCAGCCTGGTGCTGGACGGTGGCACCGCCCGCTACCGGGTGGAGCGCTTCGGTGAAGCCGTAGTGGAGGATTCCAGGCTTGGCTTCGAACTGCGCGATGGCCGCCTGGACCGGGATTTCGTCCTGCTCGGGCAGCAGCGACGCAGCGTCGATGAGACGTGGGAGCAGCCGTGGGGGGAGCGCCGCCTCACCCGCAACCACTTCAACGAGCTGACCGTACAACTGGCCGAGAGCACCGGCAGCCGACGCCGGCTGGACGTCGTGTTCCGCGTCTACGACGAGGGTCTTGGCTTCCGCTACGCATTTCCCGAGCAGCCGAACCTGCGCGAAGCGATCATCGACGACGAGCTGACCGAATTCGCCATCGCGGCAGACTCCACAGCGTGGTGGATCCCCGCCGGCGAACCGATCCACTACGAGTATCTCTACCAGCGCACGCCGCTGCGCGAGGTCCCGCTGGTGCACACGCCGATGACGCTGCGCAGCCGCGATGGCCTGCACGTTGCGATCCATGAGGCTGCGCTGGTCGACTACGCCGGCATGTGGCTGCGCCGCACCGACGGCCAGCGCCTGCGCGCGCAGCTCTCGCCTTCGGCCGAAGGATGGAAGGTGCGCCGTGCCCTGCCCTTCGTCACGCCCTGGCGCACGCTGCAGATCGCCGACCGCGCCGGCGGCCTGGTCGAGTCCGACCTGATCCTCAATCTCAACGAGCCCAATGCACTGGGCGACGTGAGCTGGGTGAAGCCGGCCAAGTACCTGGGCGTGTGGTGGTCGATGCACCTGGACAACGAAAGCTGGGCGACCGGACCGAAGCATGCAGCGACCACCGCCAAGACCAGGAAGGTGATCGATTTCGCCGCCGCGCACGGCTTCCGTGGCGTCCTCGTGGAGGGCTGGAATCCGGGCTGGGACGGTAACTGGGTCGGCAATGGCTACGACTTCGACTTCACCCGCGCGACGTCCGACTTCGACATCGAAGCGCTGTCCGCCTATGGGCTGAAGAAGGGCGTGCATCTGGTCGGCCATCACGAGACCGGCTGCGCCATCGAACACTATGAGGCGCAGCTCGACGCCGCGCTGGACCTGTATGCGCGGCTGGGCGTGGACCAGTTCAAGACCGGCTACGTCTGCGACGACGGCCAGGTCGACCGTCGCAACCCGTCGGGCGGCCCGCTGTGGCGGGAGTGGCACGACGGCCAGTTCATGGCCCGCCACCACCTGCACGTGGTGCAGGAAGCTGCGCGCCGGCACCTGTCGGTGAATCCGCACGAGCCGATCAAGGACACCGGCCTGCGCCGCACCTATCCCAACTGGATCTCCCGCGAAGGCGCGCGCGGCATGGAGTACAACGCCTGGGGCCAGCCGCCGAACCCGCCCGAACACGAGGTCAATCTGGTGTTCACCCGGATGCTGGCCGGACCCATGGATTACACCCCCGGCATCCTCAGCCTGAAGGGCCGCCACGGCCAGGCCATCCCCAGTACCCTGGCCCGCCAGCTGGCGCTGTACGTGGTGCTGTACAGCCCGATCCAGATGGCCGCCGATCTGCCCGAACACTACCTGCAGCATCGGGAGGCGTTCCGCTTCATCGAAGACGTGGCGGTGGACTGGGAGCAGAGCCGCGTGCTCGACGGTGAAGTGGGCGACTACGTGACGATCGTACGCCGCGACCGCAACAGCCGTGACTGGTTCCTGGGCAGCATTACCGACGAGCATGGCCGCGTGCTGCCGGTGTCGCTGGGCTTCCTGGAGCCGGGCGTGCGCTACCGCGCGGAAATCTATCGCGACGGCGACGGTGCGGACTACCGCAGCAATCCGTTCGCGTTCAAGCGGCAGACCCGTGAAGTGACCAGCGCGGATGCACTGACGCTGGTGCTGGCGCCGGGCGGCGGGCAGGCCATCCGGTTCACGCCATTGGAGTGATGAATGCCCCCGCGTGACGTTCGCCGGGCGCGGCCCGGCGCCACCGTGGCGGGGATCTGAAAGCGATTACAACCCCGCAAACATCATTGAATACGTATGCAGGGTGATTCCCGCGGAGAACCCGCTGCCTACCATAGCGGCGACGACAGCGGCCACCGCGTCGCACGTTCACGGCCTTGCCGGAACGACCTCGAAATGAACAACAACATTGCCTGGGAGGGGAAAATGTTGAACCACAAGCGCAGCGCGCTGAGCATCGCGCTGGCCGTTGTCCTGGCGCCGTCACTGGCGGCGGCACAGACCACGCAGAGCACCACTACGCCCGCCGGCACCGCCGCCACCAACCTGGATACGGTGCAGGTCACCGGTATCCGCCGCGGCATCGAGAACGCGATCGCGATCAAGCAGGACGCCACCTCGGTGGTGGAAGCGATCTCCGCCGAGGACATCGGCAAGCTGCCCGACGTCAGCATTGCCGAATCGATCTCGCGCCTGCCCGGCCTGGCCGCGCAGCGCGTGGCCGGCCGTGCACAGGTGATCAGCGTGCGCGGCCTGTCCCCGGACTTCGCCACCACCCTGCTCAACGGCCGTGAGGTCGTCAGCACAGGCGACAACCGTGGCGTCGAGTTCGACCAGTACCCGTCCGAGCTGGTCAACGGCGTGACGGTGTACAAGACGCCCGATGCGGCACTGGTCGGCCAGGGTCTGTCGGGCACCATCGACATGCAGACCGCCCGTCCGCTCAGCTTCCCCGACCGGGTGATCGCCGTCAGCGGCCGCCTGCAGAAGAGCTCGCTCGGCGATGCGGCCAACGTCGATGAGTTCGGCAACCGCTTCAGCGCCAGCTACATCGATCAGTTCTTCGACAAGACCCTGGGCATCGCCATCGGCTACGCGCACAGCGACAACCCGATCCAGGAGAACCAGGTCGGCCTGTACGAGCCGTGGACCACCCAGCACACCACCGACGGGCAACGTCCCGGTGTTGCCGCAGGCACCTATTTCTCCGACGGCATCAAGGCCCTGCGCCGTACCGGCAACAACAAGCGCGACGGCGTGATGGCCACGATCCAGTTCCGGCCCAACAACAGCTGGACCAGCACCTTCGATGCGTTCCACACCGAAGCCGAGCAGATCGACACCGCCAACCAGTTCGAACTGAACCTCAGCAACTACAACGGCAATTACCTGCCGGGCCTGCTGATCAGCAATCCGCAGATCAACGCCGATGGCACCTTCACCGGCGGTACCGCCAGCGGCGTGTACCCGCTGGTGCGCGGCATGTACAACAAGCGCAAGGACAAGATCGACGCGTTCGGCTGGAACAACGAATTCAACTTCGGCAGCGTCAAGCTGGTCGCCGACCTGAACTACTCCAAGGCCACGCGTGACGAGCTGAACCTGGAGAACAATCTGCAGCTCACGCCCATGCCGCAGCTGGATACGGTCGGCGTGCAGATCCGCCAGAACGGCTTCTCGCAGATCAGCCCGGGCCTGAACTACTCCAATCCCGATGCCCTGTTCCTGACCAACACCATCTATGGGTCCGGCTACGGCAAGGTGCCGAAGGTGGAAGATCGCCTGAAGGGGGGCAAGCTGGCGGCGACCATCGCCCTGCCCGACGCGATGGCGTCGTGGGCACCGGATCTGGACATCGGCGTGAACTATGCCGATCGCCGCAAGGTCAAGACCCAGTCCGAGGGCAACATCCTGCTGGGTGCCCAGGGCGATGCCAACATCGCGGCGGACCTGCAGTACGACCCGGTGAACCTGGGCTTTGCCGGCCTCGGTACCATCCCGGCCTGGAACGTGCCGGCCGCGGTCGCCCGCTACATGACCTTCGATCCGGTCGACAACCTGGACTACCTGATTCCCAAGTCGTGGACGGTGCAGGAGAAGATCACCACCGCCTGGGCGCGCCTGAACATCAACACCGACATCGGCGTGGTCGGCGTGCGCGGCAACATCGGCGTGCAGATGCAGCGCACCGATCAGAGTTCGGACTCCCGCTACTGGGACGCGTCGCAGCCAGCCGGCAGCAACGTGCAGCCCTACTCCGACGGCCGCAAGTACAACGACTGGCTGCCGAGCCTGAATCTGGCCTTCATGTTCCCGCACGAACAGACCCTGCGCTTCGCGGCAGCCAAGCAGGTCGCGCGCCCGCGCGTGGACCAGATGCGCGCCGGCCTGGAGTTCGGCGTGGATACGTCCACCGGCCGCCCCGGCGGCAGCGGCGGCAATCCGCGGCTGGACCCGTGGCGCGCCACCGCGCTGGATCTGTCCTACGAGAAGTACTTCGGTGAGAAGGCCTACGTCGCTGCGGCGATCTTCTACAAGGACCTGAAGAGCTACGTCTACACGCAGTCGGTGGACAACTACGACTTCAGCGGGCTGCTCGGCAACTACGTGCCGCCGCCGGGCATGGTGGTGCCCGTGCTGCCGACCGGCACCTTCTCCACGCCGGTGAACGGTGAGGGCGGCACCCTGCGCGGCCTCGAGCTGACCGGGTCGTTCCCGCTGGAGATGCTCACCGACAGCCTGCGCGGCTTCGGCGTGCAGGCCAGTGCCACGTTCAACGACAGCGACATCAAGATCCTCGACCCGGAAAGCGCCTCCAGCGTGGGTACCGATCCGATCAGCCTGCCGGGCCTGTCCAAGCGCGTGTACAACTTCACCGCGTACTTCGAGCGCAATGGTTTCGAGGCCCGCGTGAGCCAGCGCCGTCGTTCGGACTTCATCGGTGAGATCGGCAACTTCAACGGCAACCGCACCCTGCGTTATGTCGTGGGCGAGAACGTGACCGATGCGCAGATCAGCTACACCTTCAGCGACAGCAGCGCCCTGCGCGGGCTGACCCTGCTGCTGCAGGGAAGCAACCTGACCAACGAGCCGTACCGCACCTACGCCGGCACCAAGGATCGCCCGCTGGAATACATCGAGTGGGGCCGCACCTACGTGCTGGGCGTGAACTACAAGTTCTGACCCTCACCGGGTCGGCAACCGCTCCATCGGTAGCGCCGGGCCATGCCCGGCCCCCATCGGTAGCGCCGGGCCATGCCCGGCGGCGAGGACCGCAGGCATGACCGGAAACCCGCTGCGCATCTGCAGCGGGTTTTCTTTTGGGCGCGACCCGCCAGCCACGGCACCGCCCATAAAAAAGGGACGGGGCGCTTCGGCCCCGTCCCCGCAAGTACCGCCACCGGAGAAATCGATCAGCTGCGTCGTGCGCAGAACACCGCACGCGGCGGCAGCTGGAGTTCGCCACCCTGCACCGTGCCCGCATCCGGGCCCGGCACATCCACCTGCTGCCAACGGCCGGCCGGCAGCGGATGGGTCACCGCCTCGCCCGACAGGTTGAAGGCCAGCAGGAGGGTTTCATCTGCAAGCATACGCTCGAACAGCAGCACTGGCTCACTGCTGTCAAGGAACCGGATGCTGCCATGCTGCAGGACAGGCTGGTGGCGACGCCAGCCCAGGAACGCCCGGAAGGCCGCCAGCACCGACTGCGGGTCGGCGTCCTGCACCGCGACGGCCGCTGCCCGGTGCCCGGCCGGAATCGGCAACCACGGTTGGCCGGTAGTAAAACCGGCCAGTGGCGCATCCGTCCACGGCATCGGAGTGCGGCAGCCATCGCGGCCCTTGAAGTTCGGCCAGAAGGTGATGCCGTAGGGATCCTGCAGCGCCTCGAACGGCACCTCGGCCTCGGCCAGGCCCAGTTCCTCGCCCTGGTACAGGCAGACCGAGCCGCGCAGGCAACTCAGCAGCGCCACCAGCATGCGCGCCAGGCGCGGATCGGCCGGATGGCCGCCCCAGCGGCTGACCGCGCGCTCCACATCGTGGTTGGATACCGCCCAGCACGGCCAGCCTTCAGTCATCGCAGCTTCCAGGCGCGAGACTGTCTCGCGGATGTAGGCCGCGCTGTAGTCGTCCACCAGCAGCTCGAAGCTGTAACCCATGTGCAGGCGGCCATCGCGGGTGTACTCGGCGGTGGTGGCCAGCGAATCCTCCGAGGAGATCTCGCCCAGGCTCACCGCACCGGGGTACTGGTCGAGCAGCGCGCGCAGCCGCTCCAGGAACGGCAGGTTCTCCGGCTGCGTGTTGTTGAAGTAGTGGTACTGGTACGCGTACGGGTTGTCCGGACTGAAGCCACGGCCAACGCGCTTGTCAGCGGGCTTGGCCGGGTTGTCGCGCAGCTGCGCGTCATGGAAGCAGAAGTTGATCGCATCCAGGCGGAACCCATCCACGCCACGGTCCAGCCAGAATCGCACGTTGTCGAGCGTCGCCTGCTGCACCTCCGGGTTGTGGAAGTTCAGGTCCGGCTGGTCGACCAGGAAATTGTGCAGATAGTACTGTTCGCGGCGCGGCTCCCACTGCCAGGCGCAGCCGCCGAACAGCGACAGCCAGTTGTTGGGCGGCGTGCCGTCCTCGCGTGGGTCGGCCCAGACGTACCAGTCGGCCTTTGGATTGCTGCGGTCCTGGCGGCTCTCGCGGAACCACGCGTGCTCGATCGAGGTATGGCTGAGGACCTGGTCGATCATCACCTTCAGTCCCAGGCCGTGGGCCTTGGCCAGCAGGCGGTCGAAGTCCTCCAGGCTGCCGAACAGCGGGTCGACGTCGCGGTAATCGGCAATGTCATAGCCGAAGTCGGCCATCGGCGATTTGAAGAACGGCGAGATCCAGATGGCATCTACACCCAGCGTGGCGATGTGGTCCAGGCGCTGGATGATCCCTGGCAGGTCACCGACCCCGTCGCCGTTGGCGTCGAGGAAACTGCGCGGATAGATCTGGTAGATGACGGCTCCGCGCCACCATGGATAGTGCGACATCGACAGCCCCCCTCCGGGCATGCGGGACCCGCCGGAAGCGGGCCGAAAACCAAGTCCCGCAAGCTTAGCGGTGCCTCCCCGGCGATGGCGCCACCTGCATACGTATTCACGCCGGGCAGTCGCGCACGACCGGGGCGATCAGGCCGGGAGGCCGGTTTGCGCCCGAATTCACGGGCAGCGCCTATAATCATCGACGAGCCTGAAAGCCTGATCGCATGACCATCACCGAAGACACCCGCCCCGCCCTGGGCCTGCCCCAGATCCAGTCGCTTGCCGCGGCCGACATGGCCGCCGTCGACGCCCTGATCCGGCGCCGCCTGTCCTCGGACGTCGTGCTGATCAACCAGATCGCGGACCACATCATTTCCGCCGGCGGCAAGCGCCTGCGGCCGATGCTGGTGATGCTGGCCGGTCATGCGGTCGGCCATGCCGGCCCCGAGCACCACCAGTTGGCGGCGATCATCGAGTTCATCCACACCTCCACCCTGCTGCACGATGACGTAGTGGACGAATCCAGCCTGCGGCGCGGCCGCAGCACCGCCAATGCCCTGTGGGGCAACGCACCGAGCGTGCTGGTTGGCGACTTCCTGTACTCGCGCAGTTTCCAGCTGATGGTCGAGCTGGACCGCATGCCGGTGATGCGGATCCTGGCCGACACCACCAATCGCATCGCCGAAGGCGAAGTGCTGCAGCTGCTGCACGTGCATAACCCGGATACCGACGAAGCGGCCTATCTGCGCGTGATCGAGCGCAAGACCGCCGTGCTGTTCGCTGCCGGCACCCGCCTGGGCGCGCTGGCCAGCGGCGTGGACGAAGCTACCCAGCAGGCGCTGTACGACTACGGCATGCATCTGGGCTACGCCTTCCAGATCGCTGACGACGTGCTGGATTACTCGGCCAACGCCGAGGAGCTGGGCAAGAATCTGGGCGATGACCTCGCCGAGGGCAAGGCAACGCTGCCGCTGATCCATGCCATGGCCCACTCCGACGACGTCACCCGCGAGCGCCTGCGCACCATCGTGCAGGAAGGCGATGCGTCGGCAATGCCGGAAGTGCTGGCCGCGATCCGCGCCACCGGCAGCCTGGACTACAGTCGTCGCCGGGCCGAGGAATACGCCGAGCGCGCTGAGCGTGCCCTCGACGGGCTGGGCGACAATGATGCCGTCGCCGCGCTGCGTGGACTGGCCCGCTATGCGGTGCAGCGGACGCACTGACCGCGCTCGCCGGGCATGGCCCGGCGCTACCGGGTGCCGCTGCGCTCGCCGGGCATGGCCCGGCGCTACCGGGTACCGCTGCGCTCGCCGGGCATGGCCCGGCGCTACCGGGTGCCGCTGCGCTCGCCGGGCATGGCCCGGCGCTGCCGGATGCCGCTGCGCCCTGCGTGAGCGATGTGCTGTGGTAGCGCCGGGCCATGCCCGGCGAACCCGGTGCCTCAACGCTTCTCGAAGCGCTCCTCGAAGAACTCATCCAGTGCCTTCCACGCGCGCTTGGCTGCCCGTTCGTTGTACTGGCACCCCGGCGGATTGTTGGCATCACGCTCGGCAAAGCAATGCACGGCGCCGCTGTAGTTGGTGAACTCCCAGTCGACCTTGGCGGCATTCATCTCGTTCTGGAAGCTGGCGATGTCGGCCGCGGTCACGCTCCTGTCATCGGCACCATTGAGTACCAGCACCGAGGGATGCGCTCCACCGGCCTGCGCCGGTAGCGGCGAGCCCAGTCCACCATGCAGGCTGACCACGCCGGCCAGCGGCGCGCCCGCGCGGGCCAGCTCAAGAACGGTGGTGCCGCCGAAGCAGAAGCCGACCGCACCGATGCGGCTGGCATCCAGCGGCACCTTGCCGGCCTGTGCCTTGAGCACGTTCACCGCCTCCAGCGCACGCGCACGCAGCAGCGGCCGGTCATTTCGCAACGCGGTGGCGACCGGCCCCGCCTCGGCATCGGTTTTCGGCCGCACACCCTTGCCATACACGTCGGCCACCAGCACCACGTAATCATCGCCGGCCAGCTGCTTGGCCTTCTCGACCGCCGATTCGTTCACACCCTTCCAGTTCGGCACCATCACCAGTCCGGGGCGCTTGTCACTGTCCCCGTCGTCATAGACCAGCACCCCGCTGAAGGTCGTGCCCTGGTGCGTCCACTCCACCGGCTGGGTCTTCATCGCCGCCCACGCCGGCAGCGCCGCCAGACCCAGGACCATCGCCATACCGCAACGCCATGCATTCATGCGCCTGCTCCAGAGAAAAGGAAACAGAAGGGTCACCTGATGTCCCCCTCCCGTCCGCATTCTGCATTGGCGGCGTGACGCAGGTGTGGTTGGATACGCCCTGATTCCGTCCAGCGCCTGCTTCCAAATGAACCTTGTCGATCAATTCCTGTCCGGCCTGATGCCGCGCCTGCCCGCCGACGATGCTGCGCAGTGGTCGCATGTCCAGGGCGCCAGCGCCGGAGACCTGCAACGCCTGCGTGCGCAGTGGCCGCAGGTACCTGACAGTCTGGTTGCGCTGCTGTCGCGCGTGGATGGCACGCATTTCCGCCGGTATCCCGAGGGCGAGGTCTGCGTGCTGATGCTCGGCTCGGATGTGGAAGGCGGTGGATACCCCTACTACCTGCGCTCGATCGCACAGATCTTCGAGGATCAGCGGCAGTGGGATGACAGCATCCGCTCGATCTACGAAGAGTGGCTGGATGACGAACCGGAGATCCTCGGCGACGGCATCGATGCCGACCTGCCGATGAACCGCCGCCTGTGCTTCTCGCACTGCATGAACAACGGCGGCACCTCGATGCTGTACCTGGATTTCGACCCGGCACCGGGTGGCTCCGTCGGTCAGGTGGTGCGCTACCTGCACGACCCGGACAGCTATGCGGTCATCGCGCCCGGCTTCGATGCGTATCTACAGCAGTTGATTGACAACGACTACGCGTTCATCGAGGAAGCGTAGATCCACGCCATGCGTGAATGAATTCCCCGGCGGGTTGCCGGCCGGGATCCCGCTGGGGTCAGAGCCCTTTCCTGTGGAAAGGGATCCGACCCCGGTCCGGCGGATCAGGCGATACCCAGGCCCGGAATCGCGCTGATGCTGTCCGGATCGAATCCGGCCAGCTCGGCGAAGTGACGTCCGCGCGCCACGTAATCGCGGTAGGCCCCAAAACTCGGTGCGCCCGGCGACAACAGCACCACCCCGCCCTGCTGGCCCAGCGCAGCGCGTGCCAGCGTCATGGCCTCCGGCAGGTCGGCGGCCGCATGCAGCCCGAATCGACCTGCATCGGCCAGCGGTTGCAGCATCGCGTGGATGCGCGGGCCGTTGCTGCCCATGGTCACGATCTCCACCGGCGGCACATCGTGCGCCATGTGCTGCATGAAATCGGTCCAGTCCAGGCCCCGGTCGTGCCCCCCCACCAGCAGCGCGATGCGCTGGCCGCTGAAGCACTCCAGCGCCGCCAGACTGGCGTGCGGCGTGGTGCTGATCGAATCGTTGATGTAGGTCAGCCCATCGGCCACGCCGATGCGCTGCAGTCGGTTGGGCAGCGGACGGAAATCCTGCACGGCCGGCGCCAGCGCCACCGCGTCCAGGCCCAGCGCTTCCAGCGCGGCCAGCACCGCACACAGGTTGCCGCGGTTGTGGCGGCCCGGCAGCGGCGTGTTGCGTGTATCGAACACTGCCTGTTCGCCACGATGCACGATGTCGCCACGCATGTGCCAACCTTGCGGCTGATTGAACCAGACCACCTGGCTGTGCGGCAGCGTCAGTCCTGCCAGATGCGGATCGGCGGCATTGAGCACAGCGATGCACGGAGCGGCGTCGGTGACCAGCTGCAGCTTGTCCTCGATATAGCGCTGTTCGCTGCCGTGCCAGTCCAGATGCTCCGGGAACAGATTCAACACCACCGCCACCTGCGGGCGCGCGCCACTGCGCGCCACTTCGCCGGTCTGGTAGCTGGACAGTTCCACCGCCCAATACGCGGGCGCCGGCTGCGGGTCCAGCACCTCCAGCAGCGGCAGGCCGATGTTGCCGACCAGGCCGGTGCGATGGCCGGCGGCACGCAGCAGGTGCGCGACCAGCGCGCTGGTGGTGCTTTTGCCCTTGGTGCCGGTCACGCACACGGTGTCATGGACGATGCCGTCGTCAGCGGCATGCTCGGCGAACCAGAGCGCGGTGCCCCCGATGAAACGCGTGCCCCGTGCTGCCGCGGCCACCGCGATCGGCTGGTAGGGACTGATGCCGGGTGACTTGATCACCACGTCGAAGGCGGCCAGCGCCTCGGCCGAAGGCTCGCCACGCACCTCCAGTGCCCCCTGCGTTTCCGCGCGCGCCGCATCGGCTTCGGCAGCCGGACAGAAAAGGCTCAGCGGCAACGCCGGCAGGCGTGCACGCAGCACCGCGAACGCGGCACGGCCCTCACGCCCCCAGCCCCACAGCGCGACGCGCTTTCCTTCAAGCTGCGAAATCTTCACGCACCCGTTCCCACAGCGCAGCCGGAATGCGGTGCTCACCCTGCAGCTGCAGCATCGGCGCCAGCTCCAGTTCGGCCGCGTCGAGCTGCGGCTGGATCTCGTTGCAGAAGCGCTTCACCAGCGCATCTTCCTTCCACTCCGGTCGCTGTGCCAGGGTCGCCATCGCTGCACGCGATTCACGGCCTTCGCCCACGCACTCGAACGGCTTGTGATCCTGGAACTCCAGCAGCGCATCGAAGCCACCGGCCTGCTCGACATCGTCCAGCAGATTGCGACCGAAGATGCGCACGAGGCGGGTCTTGGGCATGAACGGGGCCAGCGCCAGGAACACGAAATGGCACTTCGGGCAGACGCCGCACCAGCGGTTCACCGGGCGCTCGCCGAGGATATGGAAGTTGCGGTTGCAGCTGGAGAAATGCGCGTCGTAGAAGTCGCTCTTGGCGAACTGGCGGGCCACCGCCAGTTCCGACATCGGTCGCAGCAGCGAGTAGTACTGCAGGTCTGCGGCCACGTGCGCCTGCACATGGCTGCCGAAGGCCTGCTCGAACGCCCAGCCCTTGGACCACTGGTGGTTCACCTCGCCGGTGCCCGGAATCTGGCTGCCGTAGCTGGCCGAGCGTTCGTTGGAGAACACCACCTGGTCCACGCCCTGCAGCAGGGCTGCCAGCACCATGATCGCCGAGTTCACCGCGGTCACCGGGATATGGCCGTTCCACGCTCCCTGGCGGTTGAGCTCGAACAGCTCCGGCGCCAGCGCGCGGCCCAGGTTCAGCGTCGGCAGGCCGGTGCGTTCGGCGCAGGCACGGATCAGCTGCGAACCGCCGATCCAGGTGACCGTCTCGTCCACGCCCGCCCGTCGCAGCGCTTCGATGCTGACCAGCGAATCCTTGCCGCCACCGATGGCGACCAGCGCGTGCGGCTGCAGGCCCACCTCCGGCGCCTGCACCGGCTCACCCTGCACCGGCAGGCGGAAGCGGCCGCGCAGGTTGAGGCCGTTGCGGTAGGCGAACTCGCCCAGACCGTTGAGGTAGATCGCTTCCACCAGCGCAGCGGTATCGGCATCGATGGTGTAGCTGTCGATGCTGACGATCTCCGGCACGCCGGCCTTGTAATAGCTGACGCCGGCGATCAGGTGCAGCAGCTGCAGCGCTCGCTGCACGGCGGCGGCGCGCGCCGGGTCGAGAACGAACGGAGCGCCGGGAACGGTGACGGTTTCCACCATCTCGGGGCCGTCATCGAAGGCATAGACCAGCCGTGCCACGCCGCTGTCCGCAGCAAATTCGCAGCGGACGAAGCGGAAACGGGAGACCTGGTGTTTGTCGAAAGCAGTCATGGTGTATCCGGTCAGGCACGGACCCGCGCGGCGGCGCGGGGCGTGTCGGTGGGCGGGTGCAGCGCGCGCAGGGCGATCACTCGATCACATCCTCGCGCGGCAGCGCCCGCTGGTTGTAGGTGTTGGACATCACGTAGCCATAGGCGCCGGCGTCAGCGATCAGCATCACGTCGTCCGGCGCGGTGGACACCGGCAGCTTGCGCCGCTTGCCGAACACATCGCTGGACTCGCAGATCGGGCCGACAACATCGAATGCCGCCTCGGCGTACCCGCCCTGGCGGCTGAGGTTCTCGATGTCATGCCAGGCGTCGTACAGGGCCGGACGCATCAGCGTGTTCATGCCGGCGTCCAGGCCGACGCGACGCACGCCGTCCTTCTCCACCACCTGGGTGGCATGGGTCAGCAGCACGCCGGACTCGGCCACCAGGTAGCGCCCCGGCTCGATGGCCAGGCGGAATGCGGGGTGCAGCGCCTTGACTTCGGCCAGGCCGGCAGCCCATGCATCCAGATCGAAGGGCTCGTCCTCGTCGCTGTACGGAATCGGCAGGCCACCGCCGATGTCGATCGTCTGCACGCTGCCGATGCGACGGGCGAAGCCTGCCAGCTCATCGCACATCAGGCGCCAATGCTGCGGGGTTTCCACGCCGCTGCCCAGGTGGGCGTGCAGGCCGACCACCCGGCTGCCCAGCTCGGTGGCGGCACGGACGAACTCATCGACACGGGCGATCGGCAAGCCGAACTTGGACTCCTTGCCGCCGGTGCGGACCTTGGCGTGGTGGCCTTCGCCGCGCCCCAGGTCCACGCGCAACCACAGCTCGCGGTTGCGGAACAGGTCCGGCCAGCGCTGCAGGGCTTCGACGTTGTCGACGGTGACGGTCACGCCGAGCGCGAACGCGGCCTCGTACTCACTGCGCGGGCAGAAGCTCGGGGTGAACAGCACGCGCCTGGGCGAGAGTTCCGGCAGGTGCTGGAACACATGCTTCAGCTCGCCATGCGAAACGCACTCCAGGCCGAAACCCTCCGATTCCAGCAGCTGCAGGATGGCCGGATGGCTGTTGGCCTTGATCGCGTAGTAACGCTGGTCGATCGGCTTGATCGCAGCCAGCGCGCGGGCACGCGCCCGCACGGTCGGCAGGTGATAGACGTAGCGCGGGGTGCCCGCGTCGGCCAGCTGCAGCAGGTGCGCCCGCTGGCCGCGCCACCAGGGCGTGCCGCGCGGGCGAACCGTGCCGGCGATCTCGCGCCAGCGCGGACCGAACACCTCGGTTTCCTCCACCGGCATGGCGCCGCTGTCGATCAGTTCCGCATGCAGGATCGGCAGCAGGCCATCGGCGTCGGCCTCGTCGATGACGAAGGTCAGGTTCAGATCGTTGGACGACTGCGAGATCATGTGCACGCGCTCACGGCCGAACGTGGCCCACACATCCGACAGCTTGTGCAGCAGCGAGCGCATGCCCAGCCCGACCAGGGTGATCGCCGCACAGGGCACGATCACCTTGACCTTGCACACCTGCGACAGGTCGGCCGACAGCGCGGCCAGCACATCGGTGTTGACCAGGTTCTCCGACGGATCCAGCGACACGGTGACATTGGTTTCGGCCGAACCGATCAGGTCCACCGACAGGCCGTGCTTCTTGAACAGGGCGAACACATCGGCCAGGAAGCCGACCTGCTGCCACATGCCGATGCCTTCCATCGACACCAGCACGATGCCGTTGCGGCGACTGATCGCCTTCACGCCCGGTACCGGCGCGGCATTGCCGTCGATGCTGGTACCCGGAAGTTCGGGGCGCTCGGTGTCGAGGATCGCCATCGGTACACCGGCATCGCGGCACGGCTTGATCGAGCGCGGATGCAGCACCTTGGCACCGGTGGTGGCGATTTCCTGCGCCTCGTAGTAATCCAGACGGGTCAACAGGCGCGCGTCCGGCACATCCTTGGGATTGGCGCTGAACATGCCCGGAACGTCGGTCCAGATCTCCACGCGGCTGGCGCCGAGCAGCGCACCGAAGTACGCCGCCGAGGTGTCCGAACCGCCACGGCCGAGGATGGCAGTGCCACCGTCCGCGTGCCGCGAGATGAAGCCCTGGGTGATCAGCAGGCGGGTCGGCTGCGCACGGAAGCGCTGCGCCCAGTCCGCATCCGAGCGCCACTGGCAGTTCACCGACAGGCGTTGCGACCAGTCGCTCTGGTTCGGCTGCGGCGGCAGTGCATCCAGCCAGTGCCGGGCATCCATCCAGCCCATGTCCAGCCCGGACGCGCGCAGGTACGCCGCGCCCACGGTCGAGGACAGCAGTTCACCCTGGCCCAGCACGTCGGCCTGCCAGTCCAGCGGCCGGGTGGCCGCGCGCGGATCGTCCAGCAGGCCCTGCAGGGCGGCCAGACGCTCGGCCAGCACCTCGCGGCCCAGGTCCAGCTCGACCAGGAATGCCTCGTGGCGTTCGACCAGCGCGGCGACGCGATCACGGCTGTCCGCCGCACCGTCGGCGATCGCGGTCAGCTCATTGGTCACCCCGGACAGTGCCGAAACCACCACCAGCACGCGCGAGCCGGTCTCTTCCGCGCGTTTTTTCGCCAGCTTCCCGATCGTGTCCCAGCGATGGCGACGCGACACCGAGGTGCCGCCGAACTTCAGTACGATCCAACGATCGACAAGGGGGGAAGCTGACATGGATTGGCTATGTGTATTGTGGGGAAGCCGCCCCTGGGGGCGGAACCTTCGATTCTAAGCCCAATATCCCCGCCATGACCGCCTATCGTTACCTGCAGCTCGATGTCTTTGCTCCCCGTCCCGGCACGGGCAACCCACTGGGTGTCGTATTTGACGCGGACGGGCTTTCCAACGACCGCATGCAGGCGCTGGCCGCCTGGCTGAACCTGTCCGAGACAGTGTTCTTCGTCCGCCCCACCGCGCCCGGCGCCGACTACCACGTGCGCATTTTCACCCCGGCCAGCGAGCTGCCGTTCGCCGGCCACCCCAGTGTCGGTGCCGCCTGGGCGGCCGTGACCAGCGGCCTGGCCGTGCCGCGCGACGGCGCCCTGGTGCAGCAGTGCGCCGCCGGGCTGCTGCCGGTGCGCGTGTCCGGCCCGGCTGCCGCACCGACGATCCAGCTCGCCAGCCCCGCAGCACGGCACCTGGATACCGCTCCCGGGGCGGTGCCGGAAGCGCTGCTGGCCCAGGCCGCCGAGGGCCAGGTGGCCGAGCTGTGGGACAACGGTCCACGGTGGTGGCTGCTGCCCCTGCGTGATGCCGCCAGCGTGCGCTCCCTGGCACCGGACATGGCCGCCGTACGCGACTGGACCAATGCCACCGGCGCCACCGGCGTGGCCGTGTTCGCACCGGAACAGGCGGCCGCCCACGCGCTCGTGGTGCGCGCGTTCTGCCCCGGCGACGCGGTGAACGTTCCCGAGGATCCGGTGACCGGCAGTGCCAATGCGCTGATTGGTGCCTGGCTGCGGCAACGCAGCGCGCTGCCGGGTACTGACGCCGGCTACGTGGCCAGCCAGGGCCGCGAAGTGGGCCGCGATGGTGAGGTCCAGGTGCAGGTCGATGCGCAGGGCACGGTATGGATCGGCGGCCAGGTGCAGCCGGTGATCGATGGGCGGATTCACTGGTAGCCCCCCGCGCTACCCTATGCCCCCTTGCCGGTAGCGCCGGGCCTTGCCCGGCGACTCGCCGCGCTGCGCGCTCGCGGAGCATGGCCCCGCGCCACCGTCCCATTGTTTCCTGGAGTTGTCACTGATGTCCGCACGCCGTTTCCTGCAACTGGATGTGTTCTCCCCGCGTGCCGGTGCGGGCAATCCGCTGGCCGTGGTGCTTGATGCCGACGGACTCGACGACGACACCATGCAGGCCATCGCCCGCTGGACGCGGTTGCCCGAGACCACCTTCGTATTCCCGCCGCAGACGCCGGGAACCAGCTACCGCCTGCGCATGTTCAGTCCGCAGAAGGAAGTCCCGTTTGCCGGCCACCCCAGCGTAGGCACCGCGCATGCCGTGCTGCAGGCAGGCCTGGCGGAGGCGGTGGATGGCCTGCTGGTGCAGGACGGGATTGCCGGCGCGCTGCCGCTGCGGGTCAGCGGCGAAGGCGCGCAACAGCGCATTGCCATCCGCACCCCGCGCGCGCAGCTGGCCGAAACCGCGCAGGCGGACGATCCGCGCCTGCAGGCGGCCCTGAAGGGCTGGCCACTGGGTCGGTTGCCGCCGGCACGCATGCAGGGCGGGCGCAGCTGGTGGGTAGTCCAGGTTGCCGATGAATCGGCGCTGCGCGCGCTGCGCCCGGACTGGGACGCGGTGGCCGCGTTGGCCGAATCCACAGACAGCATGGGCGTGTTCGCCTATGCATTCGCCGACGGCAACGAAGGCTTCGACCTGGCGGTGCGCGCGTTCGTCGGCAACGGGCGCCGCTTCGAGGACGCCGCCTCCGGCGCCGCCAACGCCGTGCTGGCGGCATGGCTGGACCTGCGAGGCGCTCTGCCGCGGGGCCGCGAGGCATTCGACGTCAGCCAGGGCCGGGAGGTCGGGCATGACGCACGCCTGACCCTGCGCGTGGACGAGGCCGGCGAGGTCTGGTCCGGCGGTCAGGTGCAGACCGTGATCGCCGGTACCCTTGATTGGTGATTGGTGATTGGTGATTGGTGTGGGACGCCGGGCATGGCCCGGCGCTACCGACCTCAGCCCAGTTCGGCCTCCAGGCTGATGGGCACCGCGCTCAGTGCCTTGGACACCGGGCAGTTCTGCTTGGCATCATCGGCGATGGCACGGAACTGCGTCGCATCGATCCCCGGCACCACGGCCTTCACTTTCAGCCGGATCTGCGAGAGCTGTGGGCCGCCTTCCATCGACAGATCCACTTTCGCCTCGGTATCCAGCGACGTCGGAGTGAAACCGGCCTCGCCGAGCTTGGCCGACAGCGCCATGGTGAAACAGCCGGCATGCGCGGCGGCGATCAGCTCTTCCGGGTTGGTGCCCTTCTCGTCGCCGAAACGGCTGTTGAACCCATAGCGGGTCTTGTCCAGCAGGCCACTCTGCGGCGTGCTCAACTGTCCCTTGCCAGACTTCAGATCGCCTTCCCAGTGCGCGGTGGCGTGTCGCGAGATTCCCATTTGCTGCTCCTGTGTGGCGGTGATGAACGGTCACCCTCGCATGCCGCACGTTATGCCTGCGTCGCTCTGCCGCATTGCAGCGTGCCCGGCACGCGCGCTCCGGTTGCTTCGCGCCACCTCCGCTCGATGCCGTTTTTCCCTTGTTTTCAGCGGTTTCGCACGTCCAGCCGGCGCAAGGGTCGGCGCTTTTCCGCCCCTCCGGGTGCCCCTGCCCCCTACCGCCGGCCATGTACTGAATCGGCCTGGATATGAAAAAACATGCACTTTCCGCGCTCCGGGCTATTGGCGGCGCCCGAGAGTTGCCCTACATTGCGCTTGCCGACGGGGTTCGGCGCCGACCAAACAACCAACCGTTCACGGAACAGGAAACCATGGCAAAGACCGCTAAGAAGGCTGCCCCGAAGAAGGCAGTGAAGAAAGTCGCGACGAAGGCTGCCGCCAAGCCGGCCGCTCCGAAGCCGATCAAGGAAGTGCTGACCAAGTCCGGCCTGGTTGCACACATCGCTGAAGCCTCCGGCGTTGTCGCCAAGGACGTTCGCGCTGTGCTGGCCTCGCTGGAAGGCGCTGTCGCCTCTTCGGTGCACAAGAAGGGCGCTGGCTCCTTCACCCTGCCGGGCCTGCTGAAGATCACCACCGTCAATGTGCCGGCCAAGCCGAAGCGCAAGGGCATCAACCCGTTCACCAAGGAAGAGCAGTGGTTCGCCGCCAAGCCGGCCACCACCAAGCTGAAGGTTCGTCCGCTCAAGAAGCTGAAGGACGCCGCGCTGTAAGCGCGCGCCATTCGGCGGATGTCTGACGGGACGGCCCAGGCCGTCCCGTTTTTTTTGAGCGCCCCGGCGGTTCCGCGCAGGCGGTGACCACCTTCCGGGCACGGCCGGGCATCGCAACACAGCGTTGCCCCAGCAGCGCAATCGGCCTCCCGGGCCCGCCACCAAAGGCTGCAGCCGCGCTTCCCCGCACTTCGTCGAACCGGGTGGAACACTGCGTGCAGCGCCGGCCGTCGCCGCCGGCGGCGGCCTTGCCTATGGTGGGCACATTCCCCCCACAGCAACGGCGAGCACCTCCCATGGCCAGCCCCTCCACCCGCTACCGGATCTCGGTGACTCCGATCGAAAAGGACGGGTTGCAGTGCACCGGGCGCTGCACCATCGAACTGGAACATCGCGCCAGTCGCGACCTGATGCGCCTGCTCGAAGCGGCACCGCGCACCGCAGGCCTCAGCGGCGACGAGCGCGCCACGCTGGTGGTCGCCACCCAGTTGCTGCGCGACATCGTGCAGCGTCATGCCGACACCGACGGTCATGCACTGGCCGCGCTCGCCGCCCAGGTCCTGCCGGCGCTGGATGCGCTGGATCAGCTGCCATCTTCCCGCTGAAGACCCCGTAGTCGATACACTGCCGTCCTCCAGGTCGCCTCGGGGAGGAGGCACCATGCGCAGGACCCTGCTGTTGCTGATGCCACTGGTGGCGCTGGGCTGTTCCCGGCCGCCCCCCGCAGTGGATATCGCCGCTCCGGCCGCCGCCAGGCCGGATGATGCACGCCGGCCGCCGGCGGCCGCGGACGATGAGGCTGCATCGCTGCGGCCACCCACCGTCCTCCCGTTGCTGGCCGCAGTGGCCGACGACGCGGAGCCGCCCGGGGACATGCTCAGCCGGTACATGACCGACCTGCTCAATCGCGACCACGCCGCGAGCGACGCTGCCTGGACCTTCCCCCCCGCCGATCCGCGGCGGGCGGATGACGCCGCGCTGCGCCAGCTGGACAACGTGCGCGCCCTGCGCCTTCGCAGCCAGACGCCGGTCGCCGTCGACGGCAAGCATCCGCCGCAGCTGCTGGAAGTTCCGGTCCAGGTCCGCGCCGTTACCGCCGACGGCATCTTCCGCTTTGGCGGCTGGTATCGGGTGCAGCCCAATGCCGACGGCAGTGCCTGGCAGATCCAGTCGGCACAGCTGCGGCCATCTTTGGACTGAACCGCTGCAACGGCATGCACGCTCGATTCAGCCTGCAAAGCTACTCTGTAGCCACCTCGCCCTTTCCGGTCACCGCCATGCGCCTGCGTCCCCTGATGACCCGCCTCGCCGCCGCCACCGTCCTGATCGCCGCTGCGATCGGCGCGCAGGCCGCACCTTCGATTTCCGGCCGCGAACTCTCGGTTGGCGCCAGCGACGTGCAGCAGTACCTGGATGGCAGTTTCCCGCGTACCCAGGATGCACTTGGCGGCCTGATCGCGCTGACGATGAGCCATCCGCAACTGAGCCTTCCCGCAGGCGAACGCCTGAACCTGGGCATGGACGTGGCGCTTGCGACCGCCGGCGGCAGTCCGGCCAAGCTCGGTACGGTCAAGCTCAGCAGCGGCCTGCGTTATGACGCCCAGACCCAGGGCTTCCACCTGCAGCAGCCGAGCGTGGACGACTTCACCCCGGCCAATCAGGGCGGCCGCCTCGATTCACGCACCCGGGGGCTGCTCAATGCCTGGCTGAGCGACTATGCGCAGCGTGAACCGATCTACAAGCTTGATCCGGCCGTGGCCGGCATGCTCGGTGCGCTGCAGGTGCAATCGGCACAGGTGAAGAACGGCAAGCTGGTCGTCACCTTCAACCAGAACCTCGGCAACCTGGTGCCTGCGGGCCTGCTCGGCAACTGAGCCGAGCTGCAGCGCCGTGCCCGGCGGCGTCCAGCGGCCGGGCACGGGTGACACAGCCACAGATCGTCAGGCAGCCAGCGCGCGGACGACGGCCTCGCTGAAGGCGGGAATGTCGTCGGGCTTGCGGCTGGTGATCAGATTGCCGTCCACCACCACCTCGGCATCCTGCCAGCGCGCACCGGCGTTGAGCAGATCCTGCTGCAGTGACGGCCACGAGGTCACGTCGCGCCCGTTGGCCAGATCACTGTTGATCAACAGCCAAGGGCCGTGGCAGATCGCCGCGACCGGCTTGCCGGCCGCCGCCACGTCGCGGATGAAGTCCACGGCGGCCTGATCCGTGCGAAGCGTGTCCGGATTGATCACGCCACCGGGCAACACCAGCGCATCGAACCCTGCCGCGTCGGCTTCGCTCAGCGGGATGTCCACCGCCACTGCCTCGCCCCAATCCTTCTCTTTCCAGCCTTTGATGGTGGCTTCCTTCGCCGGCGATATCACGCTGACCCGGGCGCCTTCCGCTTCAAGCAGGCGCTTGGGTTCAATCAGTTCTGACTGCTCGAAGCCGTGGGTGGCCAGGATGGCGATCTGCCGGCCTTTGAGGCGCTGGGCCATGAGTGCACTCCCGTTGGGTGAGGATGAGCACCCAGCGTGCGGCAACGCGCATTGAAGCGGAGTGACCCGCGTGTCGATGGCAGGTGCATGTCCGCGATGCGGCCGGCGATCGGCCGGCCGTACCCGGTGCCGGTCAGCGCTTTGGCTGCAGCATGGTGCCGGTGCACTTGGGGGAACCGCAGCGGCACTCCCAGATCTTCTTCAGCTTGGCCGTATGGCGCTCGGCCAGGACGATGCCGTAGTTGTAGGTCAGCTCCTCACCGGCGGCGATATCGCGCAGCGCTTCGATGAACACCTTGTCGCCACGGCTGTCGCCGTCCGCATCTTCCTCGATCACCGCCTCGCAGTTGGGGTCGCAGCTGTGGTTGATCCAGCGCGCATCGTTGCCCTTGTAATTGGCATCGATCACCCAGTCGTCGTTGAGGGTGAACAGGAAGGTGTGGCCGCTTTCGACGTCACCGCTGTCATCGGCATCGACGTCGCCATGGCTGCGCAGCAGGCCCTTGTACTGGATCACGCGCTCGCCCTGCTTGATCGGGGCCACGGCGAACACACCGTTGCCATGGATGGCGGACTTGCGGGCTTGGATCTTCTTCGGCATCGGCACGGGCTGTTTGCAGCGAAAGGAACCCGGATTCTCGCCCATTCCGGGCAATTGCGAAAATCGTCCCGATGCTCCAGCATGTCGCCCCGATCGTGACTGCGGGTGAACGGCCCCGGCCAGGGTCTCCCAGCGCCGGCTGAATGCCCGGGTTGGATGCCGGCGAAGAAAAGCGTACAATTTCAGTCCGCTTTAAGAACCACTCGCATCCCCCATGTTGCGCGTCACCAAACTCACCGATTACGCCACCGTCGTGCTGACCGTGCTCGCCGCCCGTCCGGGCGAAGTGCTCAGCGCCACCGAGCTGGCCGAATTCACCGGCCTGGAGCCGCCCACCGTCAGCAAGGTCCTCAAGCCGCTGGCACAGGCCGGCCTGGTCGAGGGCCTGCGCGGCGTCCGCGGCGGCTATCGGCTGACCCGGCCCGCCGTGGAGGTCTCGCTGTTCGAAGTGGTGGAAGCAATGGAAGGGCCGCTGGCCCTGACCGAGTGCAGCCACGACCACCACCAGTGCGGCATGGCGCCCAAGTGCGGCGCGCGCAGCAGCTGGCGGCTGATCAACGATGTGGTCTCCGAGGCCCTGCGCGATGTCAGCCTGGCGCAGATCCTGCCCCCTCTTCCCCTTGTCGATGACGAACAGCGCCGCACCATCGCTGTCGACGTCGTCTCCTGATCCGTAGGCAGCCCCCATGGCCACCGAAACCATCGAAACCGTCGCCCACGACGACACCCCCAACCGCGAGATCCATGAGCAGCTTGGCCGCAAGTACTCGGCCGGCTTCATCACGGACATCGAATCGGACTCGCTGCCCCCGGGCCTGGACGAGGACACCATCCGTGCGCTGTCCGCCAAGAAGGACGAGCCGGAGTGGATGACCCAGTGGCGCCTGGACGCCTATCGCCACTTCCTGACGATGCCGATGCCGAACTGGGCCAAGCTGCAGATCGCCCCGATCGACCTGCAGGCGCTCAGCTATTACTCGGCACCGAAGGGCCCGAAGTACGCCTCGCTGGATGACGTGCCCAAGGAACTGCTCGATACCTACGACAAGCTGGGCGTGCCGCTGCACGAGCGCGCCAAGCTGGCCGGCGTGGCGGTGGACGCGGTGTTCGACTCGGTCTCGGTCGGTACCACGTTCCGCAAGGAACTGGCCGAGAAGGGCATCATCTTCTGTTCGATGTCCGAAGCCATCAAGGAACATCCGGAACTGGTGCGCCAGTACCTGGGTACCGTGGTGCCGGTCGGTGACAACTACTTCGCCGCGCTCAACTCGGCGGTGTTCTCCGATGGCAGCTTCGTGTTCATTCCCAGGGGCGTGCGCTGCCCGATGGAGCTGAGCACCTACTTCCGCATCAACGCCGGCCACACCGGCCAGTTCGAGCGCACCCTGATCGTGTGCGAGGACAAGGCCTACGTGTCCTACCTGGAAGGCTGCACCGCGCCGATGCGCGACGAGAACCAGCTGCACGCCGCGGTGGTCGAGCTGGTGGCGCTGGAAGATGCGGAGATCAAGTACTCCACGGTGCAGAACTGGTATCCGGGCGACGAGAACGGCGTCGGTGGCATCTACAACTTCGTCACCAAGCGCGCCGAGTGCCGCGGTGCACGCAGCAAGGTCACCTGGACCCAGGTTGAGACCGGCTCGGCGATCACCTGGAAGTATCCCTCCTGCGTGCTGCTGGGCGATGACTCGGTCGGCGAATTCCACTCCGTCGCGCTGACCCACCATCGCCAGCAGGCCGACACCGGCACCAAGATGATCCACGTCGGCAAGCGCACCAAGAGCAAGATCGTCAGCAAGGGCATCAGCGCCGGCCGCGGCCAGAACACCTACCGCGGCCTGGTCAAGGTCGACCGCAATGCCGAGGGCGCACGCAACTACACCCAGTGCGATTCGCTGCTGATCGGCAAGCAGTGCGGCGCCCACACCTTCCCCTACATCGAGGTGAAGAACCCGGGCGCCACCGTCGAGCACGAGGCCACCACCTCCAAGATCTCCGATGACCAGCTGTTCTACTGCCGCGCCCGTGGCATCAGCCAGGAAGACGCCGTGTCGATGATCGTCGACGGCTTCTGCAAGCAGGTGTTCCGCGAACTGCCGATGGAATTCGCAGTGGAAGCCAAGAAGCTGCTGGAAGTCTCGCTGGAAGGTTCGGTGGGCTGAGCCCTGCCCTCGCAACGCATTCTTTTTATCGGCGGGCTGCGGCCCGCCTCACGGAAATCCCCACCATGCTGAAGATCGAAAACCTCCACGCCCGCATCGGCGACAAGGAAATCCTCAAGGGCCTGTCGCTGGACGTCCAGCCCGGCCAGGTGCACGCCATCATGGGCCCGAACGGCGCCGGCAAGTCCACCCTGGGCAACGTCCTGGCGGGCCGCGAGGGCTATGAAGTGACCGAGGGCAGCGTCCGGTTCGACGGCGTCGACCTGCTCGACCAGGACCCGGAAGCGCGTGCAGCCGCCGGCCTGTTCCTGGCATTCCAGTATCCGGTGGAAATCCCGGGCGTGAACAACACCTACTTCCTGCGCGCGGCACTGAACGCACAGCGCAAGGCTCGCGGCGAGGACGAACTCGATTCCATGCAGTTCCTCAAGCTGGTGCGGCAGAAGCTGGCCGTGCTGCACCTGAAGGACGAACTGCTGCACCGTGGCGTCAACGAAGGCTTCTCCGGTGGCGAGAAGAAGCGTAACGAGATCTTCCAGCTGGCCGTACTGGAACCGAAGCTGGCGATCCTCGACGAAACCGATTCGGGCCTGGACATCGATGCGCTGAAGAGCGTGGCCGACGGCGTCAATGCGCTGCGCGCCGCCGACCGTTCGTTCCTGGTCATCACCCACTACCAGCGCCTGCTGGACTACATCAAGCCGGACGTGGTGCACGTGCTGGCCGACGGCCGTATCGTCAAGAGCGGCGGCCCGGAACTGGCGCTGGAACTGGAAGCGCACGGCTATGACTTCCTGAAGGACCGGGTCGTGCCCGAGGCGGCGGTCTGATGAGCGCCCTGCTTGATTCCATGGCCCAGGCCTTCTGCGGCAGCGATGCGCGCCGCGAAGTGCTGGATGCGGCCCTGCGTGATGGCCTGCCGGCCGCCCGCAACGAAGCCTGGAAGTACACCTCGCTGCGCCAGCTGGAGCGCCGTGCCTTCGCCGCCGCGCCGCTGTCGCCGCCGGTGCTGGATGTGGCCGTGCTGGAAGACATCCCCGCGCCGCGCCTGGTGTTCGTCAACGGCCGCCTCAGCGACGCACTGAGCGACACCCACGGCCTGCCGGCCGGCGTGCAGCTGGAACCGCTGTCCTCGGCGCTGGCCGCCGGTGAGGATGCCGCGCGTTTCCTCGGCCGCCGCTACGAGCGCAGCGACGAAGTGTTCGCACGCCTGAATGCCGCCCTGGCCGATGAAGGCGCGGTGCTGCGCGTGGACGACGGCGTGCAGGTCGAGGCGCCGCTGCAGCTGGTGTTCGCCAGCGTCGCCGGTGACACCGATCTGGCCTGGCACCACCGCCACCTGATCGAACTGCGTGCCGGCGCCAGCCTGGGCGTGGTCGAACACCGCTTCAGCGTCGGTGACTCCGCCCACCTGGACAACACCGTGCTGCACGTCCACATTGCGCGCGATGCCGTGCTCAAGCATGCGCGCGTGCAGGCCGGCAGTGCACGCCAGACCAGCATCCTGCGCACCGACGCGGTGCTGGCCCGTGACGCGCAGTATCACCGCGTGGACCTGGAGCTGGGCGCCGCGCTCAGCCGCCACGAACTGAACGTACGGCTGGAAGGCGACAACGCGCAGCTGACCGCCAATGGCGTGCTGCTCGGCAATGGCCGCCGCCACGTCGATACCCGCCTGGGCATCGACCACATCGCCCGCGATACCCGTAGCGAGCTGCTGTGGCGCGGCGTGGCCGCCAACCGCAGCCGCGTGGTGTTCCATGGCGGCATCCAGATCCGCGAAGGCGCCGACGGCACCGACGCGAACCTGTCCAACAAGAACCTGCTGCTGTCGGCCGACGCCGAGATCGACACCCAGCCGGTGCTGGTGATCGATGCCGACGAAGTGAAGGCCGCACACGGCGCGACCGTCGGCCAGCTCGACGCGAACGCGCTGTTCTACCTGCGCTCGCGTGGCCTGCCGCAGGCACAGGCGCAGGCGCTGCTGAGTGCCGCGTTCTGCCATGAGCCGCTGAAGGTACTGCCGGACGCGCTGCGCGAGCAGCTGGCACGCCGCCTGGACAAGGCCCTGGCCGAGGCGGGTGTGGCATGAATCTCTCCACGCCGCGTCCGATCGAAGAACGCGCCAGCGCCCCCGACTGGGATCGCGTGCGTCTCGACTTCCCGCTGCTGATGCGTGAAGTGCATGGCAAGCCGCTGGTCTATTTCGACAACGCCAACACCGGCCAGAAACCGGTGCAGGTGATCGGCGTGGTGGATGAGTTCTATCGCCGCTACAACGCCAACGTCAGCCGCGCGGTGCATGCCCTGGGCAGCGAAGCCACCGATGCCTACGAAGGCGCGCGCAACACGCTGGCGCGCTTCCTCAACGTGCGCCCCAGCGATCTGGTGCTGTGCAGTGGCACCACCTTCGCCATCAACCTGGTGGCGTACTCGTGGGCGCTGCCGCGATTGAAGTCGGGTGATGTGATCCTGGTCTCGCGCATGGAGCACCACGCCAACATCGTGCCGTGGCAGCTGGTCGCGCAGCGTACCGGCGCCACCCTCCGCGTGGCCGAGATCACCCCGGATGGCGCGCTCGACCTGGATGCGCTGCGTGCGGCCATGACCCCCGAGGTCAAGCTGCTGGCGGTCACCCACGTTTCCAATGTGCTCGGCACGGTCAACCCGGTGCGCGAGATCTGCCGTGAGGCGCGCAAGCGAGGCATCATCACCGTGGTGGACGGTTCGCAGGCCGCGCCACACCGCAAGGTCGACGTCGCCGCGATCGGCTGCGACTTCTATGCCATCACCGGCCACAAGATGTGCGGACCGACCGGCACCGGCGCCCTGTGGGCACGCCGCGAGCATCTGGACGCGATGCCGCCGTTCCTCGGCGGTGGCGAGATGATCAAGGAAGTCAGCTTCGACGGCACCGTGTTCAACGATGCCCCGCACAAGTTCGAGGCCGGTACCCCGAACATCGCCGGCTTCATCGGCCTGGGCGTGGCCGCCGACTACCTGCAGGACATCGGCCAGGAACACGTGGAGGCGCGTGAAGCCGAGCTGCTCGCCCACTTCACCGAAGAGCTGCGCCGCGTCGAGGGCCTGCGCATCATCGGTGAAGCGCCGGAGAAGGCGGCCGTGGTCTCGTTCCTGATCGACGGCGCGCATGCACACGACCTGGCCACCCTGCTCGACCTGGAAGGCGTGGCCGTGCGTTCCGGCCAGCACTGCGCACATCCGTTGCTGCAGTATTTCGGCGTCGCGGCCACCTGCCGTGCCTCGCTGGCGTTCTACAACACGCACGAAGAGATCGAGCGGTTCATGATCGCCTTGGCGAAGGTGCGGAAGTTGCTGGGGTGAAATTCGCCAGAGTCAGGGAAGTATGAGAACGCTACGGGAAACCGTGGCGTTTTTTTGGTTCATCGCTGATTAGCGTGGAGCCATTGCTGCCGCCCGTTACCCTTTGAGTCCTGATTTTCAGGACTCAAAGGGTGGGGTCATGCTGGATCGGAAGCCGATCGAGAAGCTGGGCGGCTGGGAAGGTTATCGGGTGGAGCGGATCACGTGGCCCGAAGGCGGCAGCCGGATTGTCACGATCGACCTCAAGCCGTCTGCCCGCATGATGTACTGCCAGCAGTGCGGCAGTCGGTGCCGACAGGTGCATGAGACGAGCGTGCACCGGGTGCGGGACCTGCCGCTGATGGCGCTTAGGGTGACGCTGGGTGGTGCCGCGTCGGCGGGTCTGGTGCGAGCAGTGCGGCGGTCTGCGGCTGGACAAGTTGAGCTGGCTGGGCCGCTACCAGCCGGTCACCGATCGGCTGGCCCAGGCGGTCAGCCAACTGCTGGCCTCCAGCAAAATCCTGGCCGTGGCCCGTTTCTTCCAACTGGGCTGGCACACGGTCAAGGCGCTGGACAAGGCCGGCTGCGCCGGGTGGTCCAAGAACCGGACTGGAGCCAGATCCACTATCTGGCGATACCCGTCTGGGCGAGGTGGCGCGCAACAGCTACAGCCGCAAGGTGGCGGCGCGCGAGCACGAGCCTTGGCTGATTATCGCTTCGCCTGGCCTGTCAGGTCCCAGTGCCAGGCAGCTGGTGAACGTATACGACCGCAGGATGCAGATCGAATTGTCCTTCCGCGACCTCAAGTCCCACCGCTATGGTCAAGGCTTCGAGGACAGCCTGACGCGCAGCGGTACGCGCCTGCAGTCCTCTTGCTGGTCGGCACGCTGGCTTCGTTCGCCAGCTGGCTGGCGGGCTTGGCGTGCAAGGCCAGCGATATGGCTCGATGGCTGTGGCCGACCAGCACGAAACGGAAGCTGTACTCGACCCTGCGCGTGGGCTGGAAAGCCTTGGCCAAGTGCTGGCCGATGGAGTCTGTCTTCCGATGGCTGGAATGCCTGCGATCATTGCCACCGGACGTGCTCGATCAGGCGGTACTGACGGCATGAAAACGTGGGGGAACCTCAGGGTCTAACTCATTGATAAACCTGATGCATCAGATTCAGCGTATTCCAGCGAAATGTGGCACTGGAGTCATGTTGAAATGAAAGATGGCGACATCATCCTGCTCGGCCACCTGCCACCGGCCAAACCGACTCATCCGTCTATAAGCGCAGCTTAACTTCTTCCATTACCCCCATTCGATCCACATCCACCGGATCAATCCGCGACTCGATGGCGCCATCACGATTCCATCGAAACCTGCCATTAACCCGCATGAAACGCTCCCCGCCCTCAACGGAAGAATGCTCTTTAAAGGCATCCGGACTTGACTGCGGATACGCCACCAATGAGCTGAACGAATCCCTTGACTCCAATGCATCACGCGATGGGAAGAACAGAATAGATCCATTGATCTGATCCACCCAGGCATAGAAAGAAACGAGGCGCCCATCAAACTTTTCCGGCTGGGACAACAGAGCAGACATCGTAGTCATGCACGTTTCAGCCCCCGCCTCGTTGCCACGGATTTTGCAGCTCCCCGGGGTATCCGCGAGCCCCTCATTCTGTTTAGATGAAGAGCAAGCACCCAGAACCAAAACAAGCGTGATAACTGGAAACACCCAGCGCCCAGCATTCATCATTTCACCTTAAAGAAGTAGTCTTCCGCCGCAATGTACGCACTTGGGTTCGATCGCGCATTGACTGCTCCATTCATTCCCCTGAAGTCGAACCCCATGACTGATCCGCTTGGAGTGGCTACGTAGCTATTTACGCCTGCAGATCTTGCTCGCTCCAAGTCACCGCGATAAAGGCTCCCCTCCCAGCGACCGCCGCAGAAGCAGGATCCCTTCCAGTAGCTGAACGCGGTGTTCACCGGATGTGTATGAGCAATTGCCACCCTCACACCTGGTCCTGAGTAGTTGTTCTGCCCTTGAACTACGCTGCCCGCTCCAACACCCGAAGTCGCGTCACCCAGAGCAAAATTGACAGTCGTATAGGACTGGCCGGAAAGCTGTGCGATATCAGCTCCCACTTCCAAGTTAGTTGCGCTGGTTACAGGCCTCGCGACTTCCCGCTGCTGATGCGTGAAGTGCATGGCAAGCCGCTGGTCTATTTCGACAACGCCAACACCGGCCAGAAACCGGTGCAGGTGATCGGCGCGGTGGATGAGTTCTATCGCCGCTACAACGCCAACGTCAGCCGCGCGGTGCATGCCCTGGACAGCGAAGCCACCGATGCCTCCTCAACGTGCGCCCCAGCGATCTGGTGCTGTGCAGTGGCACCACCTTCGCCATCAACCTGGCGTACTCGTGGGCGCTGCCGCGATTGAAGTCCGGTGATGTGATCCTGGTCTCGCGCATGGAGCACCACGCCAACATCGTGCGGGCACGCCGCGAGCATCTAAACGCGATGCCGCCGTTCCTCGGCGGTGGCGAGATGATCAAGGAAGTCAGCTTCGACGGCACCGTGTTCAACGATGCCCCGCACAAGTTCGAGGCCGGCACCCCGAACATCGCCGGCTTCATCGGCCTGGGCATGGCCGCCGACTACCTGCAGGACATCGGCCAGGAGCACGTGGAGGCGCGTGAAGCCGAGCTGCTCGCCCACTTCACCGAAGAGCTGCGCCGCGTCGAGGGCCTGCGCATCATCGGTGAAGCGCCGGAGAAGGCGGCCGTGGTCTCGTTCCTGATCGACGGCGCGCATGCACACGACCTGGCCACCCTGCTCGACCTGGAAGGCGTGGCCGTGCGTTCCGGCCAGCACTGCGCACATCCGTTGCTGCAATACTTCGGCGTCGCGGCCACCTGCCGTGCCTCGCTGGCGTTCTACAACACGCACGCCGAGATCGAGCGGTTCATGACCGCGCTGACCAAGGTACGTAAGTTGCTCGGCTGAGGGTTCGCCGGAGCCAGGGAAATACGGGAACGCCGCAGGGGACTGCGGCGTTTTTTTATGCGCGTGGGACGCAAGCCAGCAGAGGTGAAACTGGGAAATGCCGAGTGATGCCAGGAACGGGCAATCTCATCGTAATGCCGAACCATTCCACCATCAGCGACCTTGAGACACCGTCTTCTACATGCCAACAAGCATGGATACCCCGGAAGCAATCAAGAAGACGTACATCACAACTACACCCCTCAACACCCACCGTTCACCCTGATGGAGCGTCACGCCTTGGGGCTATAGGAACATGCGGGCATTAATCCATTATCTCAGACCACACGCCTACCCCATTCCTCAATAATCTTCTCGACTGCCATTATTTGATCTTGCGCATAGGATCTATCCCGGAAACGGATATCAACATCATCAAGGTAATGCCATATCAAATGCGGAACATCTATTCCATAAACACTGAATTGAAGGGACCGCTTTAGTGTCTCGGCCTTGTTACACCAAGCAGAGACTTGGTCCGCAGAGGTAGGCTCGGATTCCAACAATACCCGCAGATAGGAAACAGCGGACTTCACTTCATCAGCAGCACTCATAGCAGAACCTACTTTTTTATCCGCCGAGGATCAAATAATACAAGGTGAGCAGCCTCACCGCGATTAGAAGGTCCATAGTTGATATGAATAATCGGGGTTCTATCACCATTTATCGGATGAAGATCTAAACGAAGTCCCCATTGCCCTCCTTTCCAGCGAACTCCTACCAGTCGTCCATTAGCATGCAAGCCGCCAGACGAGGGGCCGTCAAATGAGAGATTCTTCCAGGTATTAGACACTCCACGGCTACCGGACTAGAGGCTGCCGCCAGATAGGGGACGCCAGCGTCAACAGCAATTGCCGCACCCCCAACGACGCCGGCCCCCGTTATGACCGCACCCGCTGCGTCAACTCGAGCGGGATCCCATGTCATGTCATATGTACCCGTCTTCCATCCAACGGCGCCGGGAACAGGAATTCTCCCGTCTGCGGTTGGAGCTCCGGTTGATCCTGCCACTGACGGACTCTCGCTACCGCTTCCATGTCGAGAACCACCACCTCCTACTTCTACATGCCAACAAGCATGGATACCCCGGAAGCAATCAAGAAGACGTACATCACAACTACACCCCTCAACACCCACCGTTCACCCTGATGGAGCGCCTGCCCATTGGAAGTGAGGGCAAGCACTGCGATACCACGCAAGCACCTAAGCCACCAGTCAACCTTGATGATTCCGGCTGCAGCAAGTACTTCTGGCCGTTCGCGCTGGATTCTCAGCAACATCCTGTGAGCCGCAAATGCGTTTATCCACATGGCACCTAGAATGATGGAAGCCCAAACGGGGTGACTCTCAACAAGGCTTTTCATCGATCCTCACGTTGGCACTGCACTATAGAAATTCTCCAGACACGCTCCACCGCTCACATCAATCCGCACCTTCCGCTATACGGCAAACCCCTCCACCCACATCCGCCTCAACCTTGACATAGAGATTGTTCGTGAAATACACATCCCCATGGCAAACCACACGGGCATTATTCTCGTAGTACGTTACAACAAGCGAGGAATCAGCAGCGATCTCCGGTTTTGCAGCCCTGCTTTCACCGACAGGAATTGCTCCCAGGTCAACCGCACCACCGCCGACCTCCAAGCTGATGTCATGAATCACGTCCCTTCCAACATTCTTTACAACAATCACAGGATCCGACAACCAATCACAACCTTGCAGCCCCAGTGAAATGACCACAGCTGCCAGGCATGAGCGGGTTCGACGCACAGTGATCTACAGCCGGCGGTAGCGAACATGACCCCAGCCGTGCTGCAGCAGCAGTTGGAGTGAATCAGCCAGCTGCCGAAGGCCAAGCAGAAGATGGTAAGCGAGGTGCCGGACTCGCTGTCGGCGCATGCTGGGCGATAATCCACCCGATCTCCGCAATGACGACAAGGCCCGCAATGTGTGGCCTGGGGTTCCATAGGCTGTAAAGGGCCAATCCCGGATCACTTTCCGACTTTCGATTTACGGAGCATCTTTCGACGAATAGTCAAACACCAATGCAAATTCTCCCTCAGAATCGCTTTGAGGCAACTCAAACCTGAACTTCTTCAATGTTTCTCTAGCAGCAACATCGATCGCCCTATTTCTAGAGCTCTTGTCAATGCTGACATTGATCGGTTCTCCACGCCCATCAATGTGGAATCGAATTCTGACGCAGGCGGCTTCATATTCAGACCCCCCTGGATCTCTCGGCACCCTAAATGACTCCCTGTGCAAAACGAGCGCTTCAGTCTTCTGAACCACTTGTGCCCAGCCACCGGATCTGCAATCGCATCCCACGCCGGTCGCAACAAGCATTAGGAAAGCCGTGGAAACAGGAAACATCTTACTGCCCTCCAAACAATGGCTCTGGCACAGGAATTCCACAGCAATTCGTTCTTAGCGGCAATCCCAAATGCCGCCCGTATGAGTTCTCTAAAAATCGCATCGCCCTGTTGTCGCGGGAGGGTCATTATCACCTTTCGGGCTCAGTCTATCGCCCGACGATCAGGCAATCGGCATTCCTCCCTTGACCTCCGGGAGATCAGAGCCACACACTCGTCGACTAGAAGTCCACAGGTGTCCGCTGACATGACGATACCTTGATGGTTGGTCAAGACGAAATAGATCCTCAGCTTCTCGTTCCCCGCCTGATCAAATGATGGCCTAGCGTCGATCAGATGCACCCTACAGAGTTGAGTTTCCGGCACACTTTCGGAAGCCTCGAAACCGGACTCAAGCAACGCCGCATATCGATTTATCCTCACATTCCCCGGGTCGTTATTTATGACCCTACTCCCCCCCTCCCTCCCATCGCAGGCTGCGAGTCCCAACAGGCAAAGCACGGCCACAAAAATACCGACCAGTCTTCCAAAGCCACCAAGCACAGCGGAATTTCTCACTGGAATCGCTCCCGAGACTTCGCACACCGCATTTATGTTCTTCCACAGAATCCGATCATTCTCTCCACAATGACCGAAGCACACTGACCTTGGCCAGCATCACACGTCGAAGCAGCCAAGAAACTTCCGCCACCACCCGTCAGTACGTAGAAAATCCTTCTATCCCTTTGACCGTCGCGGGAGAGCTCGAGCTGCGACACCACCAATTCCGCGTTGACCTCACCCTTTCCAGCGACAGGGCGGGACCGAATGATTTTATCCATCTCGGCGTGTATTTTCTGAGATGAAGAACTATCGTGATCCTGATTGACAACCTTGAGCACACAATCCTGATCCTGCACGCAAGAAGCTAGAAGCGGCAGCGACACCACAGCAAGCAGAAAAAATCTAGTATTCATCGAAACCCCTACCTCAGTCACTTCCCCGAAAGCTGCTTGTCAAGACGCTTCGCATCAAGTCGCCCTTCAACCCTGAAGAACCCCTTGAAATCACTAAGTCGATGCCGAGACGTCGTATCGTTACCTAGTACCGCATCCTCATCCCTTTCAGTGATTCGCGCTCCATTTTGATTCTCCATAATATGATTGGCCGGCACGAGAACAATTGGCGAAATCCGGGCCGCACTGAATCGAAAGGCGTCAAAGCTCCGTTCACGACAGTGCTTCCATCGGCGGTCGAATCCCCGGCTCGAATCGCCAATGCAGAAGGGCGTGCGGCCTGGCCCACGCCCCACCTAGAATGGCACCATGAGCACCCTGACCTTCCGCGCCGCCACGTCGGCCGATATCCCTGCCCTGATCTCGCTGGTGACCTCCGCCTACCGGGGTGACGCCAGCCGGGTCGGCTGGACCACCGAAGCCGACCTGCTGGACGGCGCCCGCATCGATGCCGAAGGCATCCAGACCGACCTCGACCGCCCCCGCTCGACCATCCTGCTGGCGGAGCGCGAGGGCCGCCTCGTGGCCTGCGCCCACGTCGCCGATGTCGACGGCAAGGGCTACTTCGGCATGTTCTCGGTCGATCCGGCCCAGCAGGGTGGCGGCGTCGGCAAGCAGCTGATGGATGCGGCCGAAGCCCACGCCGCGCGCGAATGGGGCGTGCCGGTGATGCAGATGACCGTGATCGACGTACGCGACGAACTGATCGCCTTCTACGAGCGCCGCGGCTACCGCCGCACCGGCATCAAGAAGCCGTTTCCCTACGGCGACGAGCGCTTCGGCATTCCCAAGCGCGACGATCTGCGCTTCGAGATCCTGGAAAAGCCGCTGGTGGGAGCCACCGCATGAGCGATGCGTGGACCTTCGTCTGTGCCGGCAGCGACCTGCTGCCGGGTGAAATGAAGAGCGTGTTCGACGAGGTCACCGGTACGCCGATCGTGGTGTTCAACCTCGATGGCGAGCTGTATGCCCTGGAAGACCAGTGCACGCACGAGGAATTCGAGTTGTCCTCCGGGGAGTTCAACACCACCGAAGGCAGCGTCGAGTGCGTGCTGCACGGTGCCCGCTTCGACGTGCGTGATGGCCGTGCCCTGTGTGCCCCCGCGTACAGCCCGGTCCCCAAGTTCCCGGTCAAGCGCGAGCACGACGCCATCTGGACCCGCGACGACCGAGACTGACCGGCGCGCCCGCCCCCGCCCGGGAAGGCCCTGCAGGCGCCCAGCGGGCCGCGAGGGGCAAGGTACAGGCCTCCCGCAACACCGCAGATGCGAATCATTATCGTTGCTGTTACTCTACGTAACATCTTCGTAATGCCCACCGCCGCGCCATGGCCTCGCCCGCGCCCATCGCTACGCTCTGCCAGCTTGCCCGCACGGGCGGGCCGCTGTTGGCTGCGCTGCTGCTGGCACTGCTGCTGGGATGGTCGGCGCTGCATGAAGGGTCGCGCAGCTCGCTGGTCACCACGCCGGCGGTGCAGGCGCAGGACAGCCTGCCCGCAGCGCCTTTCGGCACGCCTCCCCGCGAGCAGGCCATGCCACGGGTGGAAGCCGAGCCCGATGACAGCCGGAGCATCAAGTCCCCGCTGCTGCGGCAGTTGTGTGGCCCGCTTCCAGTGCCGCCACCGGTGCCCGCAACCGCGCCGTCACCCTACCCGGCCCCTGCGCTCCCGTCGCGCTACCAGCACCCCCCCGGCCAGGCGCCTCCGTCCCTGCTGAGCTGACGCTCTCCCCGGCCGCGCCCGGGCGTCCGGCGCTTGCCGGACCTGCACCTCCGATCCCGCTTCGAGTCCGCTTCCGATCCTGCCTGCCGCGCCGTCATCCGGCACTGGCGGATCGTTCCTGTCCCGCTACCCACCCAGACCCATGAACCCGATCAAGAGCCGCAAGCACGCCTCCCCACTCCGCAACCTGCCGTTGGCGACCGCCAGCCTGGCCGCCGGCCTCGGCCTGGCCACGCTGGCCCACGCCGAAGCGACCGACAATGCCCGCACGCTGGACAAGATCGACGTGCACGCCACACATGGCTACAAGGCCGACAAGGTCGCCTCGCCGAAGTTCACCCAGCGCCTGCAGGACACCCCGCAGACCATCCAGGTCATCACCAGCGACCTGTTCAACCAGCAGGGCGCCACCACCCTGACCGAAGCGCTGCGCAACAGCCCGGGCGTGGGCACCTTCTATGCCGGCGAGAACGGCAACACCACCACCGGCGATGCGCTGTTCATGCGCGGCTTCGACACCTCCAACAGCCTGTTCGTCGATGGCGTTCGCGACCTCGGTTCGATCTCACGCGACGTGTTCAACATCGAACAGGTGGAAGTGACCAAGGGGCCAGCAGGGACCGACAATGGTCGCTCGGCGCCGACCGGCGCCATCAACCTGGTGAGCAAGCAGGCCACCCTGCAGGACGCCACGTCGGCCAGCGTTTCGCTGGGCAGTGACCAGCAGCGCCGGACGACCGGTGACTGGAACCAGTCGCTGGGCGCGACCAGCGCGCTGCGCGTCAACGCGATGTGGCAGGACAGCGACCAGCCCGGTCGCGATCATGTGCAGAACAAGCGCTGGGGCCTGGCCCCGTCGCTGGCGTTCGGCCTGGGCACGGCTACCCGCTACTACCTCAACCTGCTGTACGTGAAGCAGGACAACGTGCCCGACGGCGGCGTGCCGACCCTGGGCCTGCCGGGCTGGACGCCGCAGCCGACGCTCGAAGCGCTGGCCGGGCATCCGGTGGATCCGGAGAACTTCTACGGCACCCGCGCCGACCACGACGACGTGACCGCGAAGATGGCCACGTTCCGCTTCGAACATGATTTCAACGACAGCGTGCGCCTGACCAATACCGCCCGTTGGGGACGCACCGAACAGGACTACCTGCTGACCGCGTTCATGGGTACCGGCGCGCTCGGCGCCAATGGTCGTCCGACCGGCAACATCGGCTACACCAACCCCGCCGACCGTTCGACGTACACGATCGCGCGCAGCCTGCCGACCTTCAAGGACCAGCGCAACACCATCCTGACCGACCAGCTGAACCTGCGGGCCGACTTCAGCACCGGCGCCATCGGCCATGCCCTGAGCGCAGGCCTGGAGTTCACCCGCGAAGAACTGGACAGCTACGGCCAGGCGGCCACCGGCGGCACCAGCTGGCCTGCCGCGAACCTGTACAACCCGGACTGGAACGTGACCGGGCTGACCTGGGCGCATAACGGCGCCGATGCCCACGGCAAGACCACCACGTCCTCGGCGTATCTGTTCGACACGCTGGCATTCGGCGACAGCTTCCTGCTGACTGCCGGCGTGCGCGCCGACCACTACAAGACCGAGTACGCCAGCGCCTCGGTCTGCGGCGGCCGTAGTGGCCCCGCCTGCGGCAGCAATCCGGCCGGCACCGTACTGCGCAACCCCACGCTGGACGCCTCCGACACCCTGTTGAACTGGAAGCTGGGCGCGCTGTACAAGGTAGGCGACACGGTCAGCGTGTATGCCAACTACGCGATCTCGCAGCAGCCCCCGGGCGGTGCCAACTTCCAGCTGAGCAGCTCGGCCAGCAGCGCCGACAACCCCAAGCTGGACCCGCAGAAAGCCAAGACCTTCGAGGTCGGCAGCAAGTGGGCATTCCTGGATGATGCACTGGCCGTCAACCTGGCGTTGTTCCAGACCGACGTCGACAACGAGATCAATACCACCGTGCTCGACGAGGCCGGCAACCCGACCCAGACCGGCAGCAAGCGCGTGAAGGGCGTGGAGCTGTCGGCCGTGGGCCGCCTGACCGACAACTGGTCGGTGTCGGCCGGTTTCAGCCACCTCGACACCGAAGTGAAGGAAGGCGCCAAGGTCGCTGCCGACGGCACCACCAACCTGACATACACGCCGGACGATACGTTCACCGGCTGGACCAGCTACACGCTGGCCCACGGCATCACCGTCGGGGGAGGCGTGCGCTACGCCGCCGGCATGCATCGTGGCACCGACGGTGCTGTCGGCACGCCGTCATTCACCAAGTCCTATGTGGTGTACGACGCCGTGGTGTCGTGGGCGGTCAACGAGAACATCTCGCTGCGCTTGAACGGCTACAACCTGTTCGACAAGGCTTACGTGGCCAGCATCAACAAGAGCGGCTACCGTTACACCCCGGGTGCCCCGCGCACCTTCCTGCTCAGCGCGGACATCCGCTTCTGATGTCCTGGCGCGGGGGAGCCCGGCTCCCCCGCGCAACGACGAGACAACACCATGCTGCTGCACATTCCCAACGTGCTCACCGCTGATGAAGTGGCACAGGTCCGCCGGCAACTGGACACCGCCAACTGGACCGATGGCCGCGAGACCGTGGGTGCCCAAGGTGCGCAGGTGAAGCACAACGAACAGCTGCCGGACGCGTCACCCGTGAAAGCCGAGCTGGGTGCCGGCGTGCTCGCCGCACTGCGGCGCAGCCCGCTGTTCTTCGCTGCGGCACTGCCGTTGAAGATCCTCCCCCCACGCTTCAACCGCTACCGCGGCGGCGGCACCTACGGCTTCCACGTCGATGGCGCAGTGATGAACCTGGGCAACGGCGAGCAGCTGCGCTCGGACATCTCCTGCACCCTGTTCCTGTCGGCGCCGGACGAGTACGACGGCGGCGAGCTGATCATCAGCGACACCTACGGCGAGCACGAGGTGAAGCTGCCGGCCGGCGACCTGATCGTCTATCCCTCCAGCAGCCTGCACCAGGTCAATCCCGTTACCCAGGGCGCGCGCGTGGCGTCGTTCTTCTGGGTGCAGAGCATGGTCCGCGACGATGTGCAGCGTCGCCTGCTGTGGGAAATGGACACGTCCATCGAGCGCCTGCGGCAGACCGGAGGCGACGCCGATGCGGTGCTGCAGCTGACCGGCGTGTATCACAACCTGCTGCGACGCTGGAGCGAGGTCTGAGCCACTCCAGGCCGCCCTCAGACATTTCAGCAATCATTCTCATTTGCATCCGCTAACAGCTCTCATTACAATCACGCCCCGTTGATGCCGGCCGCTGCCGGCCACCGTCCCGGGGTTTCCGTCTTGCTGCACCCGCCTTGCCCTCGCCCGCTTCTCCATCGCAAGATGGGTACCGCCATGCGCGGTCAGCGTCCCGCGCTGGCCAGCCTGCTGGCGTGGGCGGCGATGCTGGCGCTGCTGCTGGGTGCCATGCCGCTGTTGCCGCTGGCCCATGCCGGCGGTGCCGCGCAGGCCCTGCAGCTGCCACTGGAAAAGCACGGGGGCGATGGCCCGGCACAGGAAGAAGCGCCGGCCAAGCTGCGCCGTTGCGCCTGTACGCCCGCCAAGCCGTCCGGCACGCCCGTGCCGCCCTTGCTGCTTGTCAGCCAGTGGCTGCGCACCGAACTCGAACTCGTACCCGCCACGCCGGCCATGCCCGGCGTGCGCCCGGACTGGCCACTGGCTGCTCCGGACACGCCCTGGGCCGACGCCCCCGGGCGTCGCCAGCAACGCGGCCAGGCGCCGCCGCTCGCCTGATCCACGGCTGCCGCTGACCGCCCGTGCGGTCGCACCGGCGCACGCCTGCCTGCTTCAGCTCTGCCGCCCCTCACCGGGCCTCCCTGCGTATGCCACGCCTCCCGCGCCCGGCATTGCGCCACCCCGCATCCTTCGAGGTAACTGCCATGGCCCAGCGCCATCGTGTCCGTTCGTCCCTTTCCCGTTCATTGCTGACCAGCGCCGTGCTGGCGTCCCTCGCCGCGCCCGCATTCGCCAGCGGCACCGTTGCGGGTGCACCGCAGACGCTGGACAAGGTCGTCGTCACCGCCTCCGGCTTCGAACAGAAGATCACCGATGCTCCGGCCAGCATCAGCGTGGTCAGCCGCGAGGAACTGAGCAAGCGCCCCTACACCAGCCTGGTCGATGCGCTGCGCGACGTGGAAGGCATCGACGTCGGCCTGGAAGCCACCGACAAGAATGGCCGCGCCACCGTCTCCATGCGTGGCCTGCCCTCGGAGTACACCCTGGTACTGATCGACGGCCGCCGCCAGAGCAACGTCGGCCAGCTGTATCCCAACAACTTCGGTGGCGGACAGTTCTCCTACCTGCCGCCGCTGGATGCGATCGAGCGCATCGAAGTGGTGCGCGGCCCGATGTCCACGCTGTACGGCTCGGATGCGATGGGCGGTGTCATCAACATCATCACCCGCCGCAACCAGGACAGCTGGCACGGCGCGCTGACCCAGGGCTTCACCGTGCAGCAGGACGACCAGTTCGGCGATGCCCGCAGCACCGACGTGTACCTGAGTGGTCCGTTGCTGAAGGAGCGCCTGGGCCTGGCCGTGCGCGGCAGCTACTACGATGCGAAAGCCTCCAATCCGGAATGGGATGCGCTGCCGTTGCCCGATGGCACCCTGTGGGAACGCAGCATCGGTTTCGGTGGTGGCGGCAAGTCGGTGGCCAACACCAACTGGAACACGGGCATTCGCCTGAACTTCCACGTCAATGACGACCACGAACTGTGGCTGGACTACGACGTGTCGCGTCAGAAGTACGACAACAGCGAGGGCCAGACCGGCACGCTCGACAGCCTGGCCAGCCTGTGGCGCGTCGGCAATGCGGTCATCCCCGATCCGGATGGCGGCGGCACCATCACCCGCCGCGTGGTGCAGCCGCGCGTGGGCTACACCGCCTACCAGCGCTACGAGCGTGACCAGGTATCGCTGACCCATCAGGGCCGCTACAGCTTCGGCACCTGGCAGACCTCGCTGACCCACAGCAAGAGCAGCAACCTCGGCCGTTCGCTGCCACTGACCCTGGACGAGCGCGCCAACCTGCAGACGCTGTGGAATGACGTCTGCCGCCGCACCGGCGCCGCCAGCAACTGTGCGGCCGGTCGTGGCAATGCGCTGTCGGCCCTCGACCCGAGCGAGATGGCGCGCCTGCAGGCGTTCCTGCCGCGTCCGCTGCGCACGATGGAGCTGAAAGGTTACGTGCTCGACACGATGCTCGACCTCGATTTCGGCGCGCACAAGCTGACCGTTGGCGGACAGTACAACGACACCGACATGGTCGACGGCGTGTTCGGCATGGATGGCGCCGGCTACCGCAGCAACACCCGGCAGAAGCACCGCATGTGGGCCCTGTTCGCGGAGGACAACTGGGCACTGACCGATACCCTCACGGCGACCTTCGGCCTGCGCTACGACGACCACAACGTGTTCGGCAGCCATGTCAGCCCGCGCGGCTACCTGGTGTGGAATGCAAGCGACGCATGGACCTTCAAGGGCGGTGTCAGCACCGGCTACAAGACACCGCGCCCGGACCAGCTGTTCCCGGGCATCACCGGCTTCGGTGGGCAGGGCGTGCTGCCTCTGGTGGGTTCGCCGAACCTCAAGCCGGAGACCAGCACCAACTACGAGCTGGCCGCCTACTACGAAGGCCAGCGCTGGGGCTTCAACGTCACCGGCTTCTTCAACCGGTTCGACGACAAGATCGCCAGCGGCGGCACCTTCCCGAACTGCGAGGTGGCTCCGGCCGGCAGCGGCTACTGCGTGGACATCGGGCCGGGCTGGGCCTCGCTGGGCTACAGCACCTTCACCCAGAGCGTGAACATCGACAAGGCCGAAACCCGTGGCGCCGAACTGGCCGCGCACGTCGATCTGCTGGAAACCCTGCAGCTGCGCGGCAACTACACCTGGACCCGCAGCGAACAGACCAGTGGCCCGCAGAAGGGACTGCCGATCAGTGGCACCATGCCCGCCAGGCACATGGCCAACGCCAGCCTCAACTGGCAGGTCAGCGACGCGGTCAGTCTGTCGCTGATCGGCGAAGGCCGCTACGACCGCTACCGCGATACGATCGTCGATGCGGCCGGCAACAGCCACGACCGCGTCTACGAGGACTACACGATCTTCCACCTCGGCGGCAGCTGGAAGGCCAACGCATGGCTGACCGTCAATGCACGCGTCAACAACCTGCTCGACAAGGACTTCGTCTCGCAGTCGTGCCTGCTGATCAGCCAGAGCGAGTTCAGCTGCGTGGACGATTACGCGACCAAGGACCAGCGCCGCAGCTACTGGATCTCGCTCAACGCGAAGTTCTGAGGCGACCCTGACCGGTGCCGGCCGTGGCCGGCACCGGGATACAGAACGATACGCAATTGCGAGCCATTCTCATCAATGATGTAATGCGCAGTCCGCATCCGCCCTGAATCCCCGTCGTGAGCCGTTCCGTCCCCTCCAACGTGCAGCAGCAACAGAACCGCGGCTTCTGGCTGCGGACGCTGCACCAGTGGCACTGGATCAGCTCGGCGGTCTGCCTGATCGGCATGCTGCTGTTCGCGGTGACCGGGCTGACCCTCAACCATGCAGCGAAGATCGAGGCCAAGCCCGAGGTGCAGAACCAGCAGCTGCAACTCCCGGCCAGGCTGCTGGGCCAGCTGGGCACGCGCGAAGACGGCAACGCGCCGATTCCGCGCCCGGCCCGGCAATGGCTGGATACGGAGCTGGGCATCGCCATCGGCGGCCGCCCGGCCGAATGGTCGGCCGAGGAGATCTATCTGTCGCTGCCGCGCCCCGGCGGCGACGCCTGGCTCAGCATCGACCGGCAGACCGGCGCCGTGGAATACGAATCGACCTCGCGCGGCGCGGTGTCCTACCTCAACGACCTGCACAAGGGCCGCAATGCGGGCCCGGCCTGGGGCTGGTTCCTGGACCTGTTCGCCGTGGCCTGCCTGGTGTTCTGCATCACCGGCCTGTTCCTGCTGCACCTGCATGCACGGCAGCGGCGCATGACCTGGCCGCTGGTCGGCCTCGGCCTGATGATCCCGCTGCTGATCGCCCTGCTGCTGATCCACTGAACCATCGAATCCCCTTCACCGGAGCCGCCCCATGCGCGTCACCCTGACCATCGCCCTCAGCGGCCTGCTGGCCACCTCGCCGGCCTATGCCGCCACACTCGACATCAACGTCGAGGTGCCCAAGCTCAATGTCGCCGAGTATCACCGTCCCTACGTGGCGGTGTGGCTGGAAGGTGCCGACCAGAAGGTGGCCGCCAACCTGTCGGTCTGGTACCAGCAGACCAGCAACAGCGAAGGCCATGGCACCAAGTGGCTGCCCGACCTGCGCCAGTGGTGGCGCAAGAGCGGCCGGACCCTGCAGGTGCCGGTGGACGGCGTGACCGGTCCGACCCGTCCGGTCGGCACGCATGCACTGTCCTTCAACGATCGCCAGCCGGCACTGAAGCAGCTGGCGCCGGGCAACTACACCCTGGTAGTGGAAGCCGTACGTGAAGTGGGTGGCCGCGAACTGCTGAAGATTCCCTTCACCTGGCCGGCCAGCGCCGCACAGAACGGCAAGGCGCAGGGCGCCACCGAACTGGGCCTGGTCACCCTGTCCGTCAAACCTTGACCGTCCCAACGTCCCTGGAGTCCTCCGCATGAAGCGCACGCTCGTCCTCGCCGCCGCTCTGGCCGCTGCCCTTCCCTTTTCCGCACTCGCCCACAAGGCCTGGCTGCTGCCCTCGCAGACCGTGATCGCCGGCAATGCGCCGTGGATCACTGTTGATGGTGCCGTCTCCAACGACCTGTTCTACTTCAACCACGTGCCGCTGCGCCTGGAGTCGCTGGTGATCACCGCACCGGACGGCAGCACCGTGCAGCCGCAGAACGCCTCGACCGGCAAGTACCGCAGCGTGTTCGACCTGGAGCTGAAGCAGCAGGGCACCTACCGCATCGCTTCGGTCAATGACGGCCTGTTCGCCACCTACGAACAGAACGGCGAGCGCAAGCGCTGGCGCGGCAGCGTGGCCACTCTCGGCGAACTGCCCAAGGATGCGAAGAAGCTGGAAGTGAGCCAGTCGGTCGGCCGCGTGGAGACGTTCGTGACCAATGGCGCGCCGAACGATACCGCACTGAAGCCGACCAACCGCGGCATCGAACTGCAGGCCGTGGGCCACCCGAACGATCTGTTCGCCGGTGAGGAAGCCACTTTCCGCGTGCTGGTCGACGGCAAGCCGACGGCCGGCCTTGCCTTCGAGATCGTGCGCGGCGCCACCCGCTACCGCAACGCGCAGGACGAACTGAAGGTGACCAGCGACGCGAAGGGCGAAATCAAGGTGACCTGGCCGGAAGCCGGCATGTACTGGCTGGAAACCGGCACGGAAGACAGCCGCACCTCGGTGAAGCAGGCGGCCAAGCGTCGTCTCAGCTACGTGGCCACGCTGGAAGTGCTGCCGCAGTAATGGGCGATGCGATGCCGGGCTGGCCCCGGCATCGCAGCGGCCACACCCCGTCATGACCGATACCCTGCTCGACATCGCCCGCCTCGGTGGGACCACCATGGGCACCACCTGGAGCGTGTCGCTGGCCGTACCGCGCCACCGCGACCTGCACCCGCTGCATGCCGGTATCCAGGCGCGGCTGGACCAGGTCGTCGCGCAGATGAGTACCTGGGAGCCGGATTCGGATCTGTCCCGCTACAACCATGCCGCCGCCGGCCAGTGGTGCACGCTGCCCGCCGAAACGCGCCACGTCCTGTCCTGCGCGCAGTCCATCGCCCGCATCAGCCACGGCGCCTTCGACCCCACCCTCGGCCCACTGGTCGCCCTCTGGGGCTTCGGTGCGAACGCAGGTCAACGTCGCCCACCCGATGCCGCCACCCTGCTGGCCACGCGTGATCGCTGCGGCTGGCAGCGACTGCAGTGGCAGGACGATGCACTGCTGCAACCGGGCGGACTGGAACTGGACCTGTCAGCAATCGCCAAGGGCTTCGGTGTCGACCATGTCGCCGCCTGGCTGCGCGGACAGGGCATCGCTGCGGCCTTGATCGAAGTCGGCGGCGAACTGGCCGGCTACGGCCGCAAGCCCGATGGCCAACCGTGGCGCGTGCTGGTGGAATCGGCACCGGAAGAAGACGCGCAGACCGGCACGCCGCCGCGCGTGCTGGCGCTGGACGGCAAGGCTGTCGCGACGTCCGGAGATCGCTGGCACCAGTATCACGCCGGTGGCGAAGCCTACAGCCACAGCCTCGACCCGCGCACCGGCATGCCCGTACGCCAGGTTGCCGCAGCGGTCACCGTGGTTGCCGACGACGCCATGCATGCCGATGCCTGGGCGACCGCGCTCACCGTGCTTGGCCACGAAGCCGGCATGGCGCTGGCCGAGCAGCAGGGGCTGGCCGCGCGCTACCTGCAGCGTGCGCTCGACGGACCGCGGGAATTTCTCAGCAGTGCGTTCCAACGCCTGATCGACGGGCAGGCCACATGAGCACACGCCCATCACGCGCCCTGCTCGGCAACGTCGTTGTCCTGGCTGTCCTGGGACTGATCGGCTGGGCGCTGCTGCGCCTGCATCTGGGTGAGGCCTGGTGGCAGGGCGCCCCGCCGCTGCGGAACTCGCAGATCGCGGTGACCGCCACGGCACTGTACGTGCTGGCCTGCGTCGCAGGATGGAGGCGCGGCCGTCCGCGTGATGACGGTGCCGATGGCGATGCCGCACCGATTCTGCTGGTGTGGTCCAGCCAGACCGGCTTCGCCCGCGAACTGGCCGAACGCAGCGCGCAGGCCCTGCGTGCAGCCGGGGTACCGGTGCGCATGCGTGCGCTGCATGATGTCGATGCCGCGCTGCTGGCGGACAGCACGCGCGCGCTGTTCATCGCCAGTACCACCGGCGAAGGCGACCCACCCGATCATGCATTGCCTTTCCTGCGCCATGTGATGGCCCTGCCGTCATCGCTGCAGCATCTTTCGTACGGCGTCCTCGCCCTGGGTGATCGCAGCTACGGTCACTTCTGCGCCTTCGGTCACCAGCTCGACGACTGGCTGCGCCAGCACGGCGCGCACGCCCTGTTCGATGCCATCGAGGTCGACAACGCCGATCCCGCTGCACTGCGGCACTGGCAGCAACTGCTCGGACAACTCGCCGGTGGCGCCAGCGAACTTCCCGACTGGAGCCCGGCCGATTACCAGCCGTGGACGCTGCTGCAACGCCGGCACCTCAATCCCGGCAGCCAGGGTGGACCGGTGTACTGGCTGCGCCTGCAGGCTCCCGCCATCGACGGCGTGCGCTGGCAGGCCGGCGACATTGCCGAGATCGGCCCGCAGCACGCGCGGCACAGCGCGCGGGCCTGGCTGGATTCACAGGGTTTCGATGCGCAGACGGTGCTCGAGGACGGCCAGACGCTGCTGGCCCGCGTCGAACGCTCGCACCTGCCCTCGCTGGTGCCACCGGGTGATCTGCCCGCCCTGCTGGCGGCCCTGCAGCCGCTGCCGCATCGTGAGTACTCCATCGCTTCGGTGATGGAGGATGGTGCGGTGGAACTGCTGGTGCGCCGGCAGCTGCGTGCCGATGGCACACCCGGCATCGGCAGTGCCTGGCTGTGCGACCACGCCGTCATCGGCGAGCCGGTACAACTGCGCCTGCGCCGCAACGACAACTTCCACGGTGCAGCCGTTGCGGCGCCGCTGCTGCTGATCGGCAATGGCACGGGCATCGCCGGCCTGCGTGCACACCTGCATGAGCGCGCGGCCGTCGGCGCGCACCGCACCTGGCTGCTGTTCGGCGAGCGCTCGGCCGCGCACGACTTCCACTTCGGTGATGAACTGCGGGCGATGCTGGCGGCCGGCACGCTGCAGCGTCTGGACACGGTGTTCAGCCGTGACGGCGGCAGCCACCGCTACGTGCAGGACCGCCTGCTGGCCGAGGCGGCAACGCTGCGGCAATGGGTCGATGAAGGTGCCACGATCCTGGTCTGCGGCAGCCTGCAGGGCATGGCGCCGGCCGTGGATGCGGTCATCGAGCAGGTGCTGGGTACCGACGGCAAGGAGGCCCTGCTGCTGGCCGGCCGTTACCGCCGTGACGTGTATTAGCCCAGGCAGCGCCGAGCGCATGCGCGGATGATGCCCATCGGCGCCAGCGAATCATCAGTCCGCCGCGCTCACCCGTATCGCCAGCAGCTCGCCACTGCCCTGCAGTGCATGCCGCTGGCGCTCGCCGGCCGCCAGCCACGCGGTGTCGCCTGCCTGCATCGGCGGCAAGCCACTGTCCGCGGCAAAGCCGGCCTCGCCCGCCAGCAGATGCAGCGCCCAGGCCACGCCCGGCTCGCAGAAGAAGAACATCGGCCCCACCAGCGGCCGGTGCAGCAGCTCGGCGTGCAACTGCCCGCGCTTCCACATCAGGTTGAAATCATGGGTGGTGCCATCGACCAGTTCGCCGTGCAGGGCCTCTTCGCCGGCAAAGCGCACGCGGCCATGCGGCGGCAGCACCTCCGCCACCCGGCCATCGGCGAAGCGCAGGCGCACACCGTTGCCCTGCAGCAGCACCAGTTCGCGCTCCACGCCCGGAAATGCGGAGAACGCGGCATCCTGCTCGATCTCCGCCACGGACAGGCGCAGGGCCCAGTCTTCCCCGTGCGCCGGCAGCCGCAGGATTTCGCGGGTCCAGCCCAGGCCATTGCGCCAGCGTTCGCGGCGGTAATCCAGGCGGGCAATCACCTGGCTCGGAGTCTTCAGCAGCGCATCGATATCCATGCGTGCATTGCACCACGCCACGTATGATCGCGCATCAGCGCGCGGCGACCGTACCCTGCGCGCCGCACTGGCCACCCAGCAGCTGCGAATGCTTCAGCCAGTCCTGGTCGGGGTAATAGGCGAACACCATCGTGCCACCACGCAACGCGTCGATCAGCGGCCTGGCCACCGACAGCCGCACCGCCGGACACCCCAGGCTGCGGCCCAGCCGGCCCTGCAGCTGTGCGGTCGCCGGATTCACGTAGGGGGCGCCATGGATGACGATCGCACGCTCGCGCGCGCGGTCGTTGAAGCCCGGTTCCAGCCCGGCCAGCCGCAATGAGTAGCCGTTGCCGCCCATGTAGGTTTCCTGCGCGGTGAACGCACCGAGGCTGGACATGTAACTGCCGTCGCGATTGGAAAAATGCTCGGTCCGGTTCTCACCACTGTTGCGGCCGTGCGCCACCCATTCCTCGAACAGCAGCCGCTGCTGCGCCAGGTCGAACACCCACAGGCGCGGCTCGGTGGAGGGCCGCGAATAGTCGATCACGCTCAGGCGTTCGCCGCTGATGCCCAGCTCCGGGCGCAGCAGGGCGCAGCGCATGGCCTGCGCCGCCAGCTGCAGCACATGGCGATCGGCCTTCGGCGCGGTGCGTGCCAGCAGGGCGGCCAGATCCTCGGCACGGGTCGCGATGGCGGGCGTCTGCGCCAAGGCAGGTGCGCTGGCCGACGTTGCCAGCAGGCCAAGCGTGGCCAGCCGGCACAGGTGGGATGCGGTCATGGCGGGGACACAGGACTCAGTTGCCTGTGAGAGTGGACCCTGCCGGCTCGGATTCCAATACCGGCTGCAGGCCGGATTCAGCCGGGCTTGGGCGCACGGCGGGCAGCGAGGTCACCAGCAGCGTCGTGCCCGGCACCAGCACCTGGTACAGCTGGCGGGCGAAATCGGCCGGCAGCGCCAGTGGCAGCGACGGCGTGGCCAACAGGTCCGGGGTCGCCTGCGCACGGTCCTGGCCCAGCAACGGATAGGCCGTCCATTGATGCAGGCGCTGCTTCGCGTCAAGCGGGCTGGGAACATCGCTGTAGCCCTGCCCCATCACGAACAGCGTCGTGCCCTGGAAGGCTGGCAGCGCATCGGCTTTCAGCGGCGATTCGCCAATCATCACGCCGTCGCGCAGGACGTACAGCCGCTGGTCGTGCAGGCTGACCAGGATGCCGACCTGGCCGGCCGGCGCCGCGCTGTCGTTCCACCAGGCCGCCGCCACACTGCCGTCGCCGGTCTCGGGCAGGGCCTCGCCGCGCGCGTTGACCGGCGCCAGTACAGCCGGATAGGCCAACGTCATCGGCGCGCTCTTGGCATCGGCCACCACCACCGTATCGCCGCGCCGGGTCTCGCTGAACAGCTTCTGCGCGAACGCCTGCGGCAGCCTTACGCAGCCATGCGAGGCCGGATGCCCCGGCAGGCTGCCGCCATGCAGGGCGATGCCGTCCCAGGTCAGCCGCTGCATGTACGGCATCGGTGCGCTGTTATAGAGGTTGGAGCGGTGGTCCTTGTCCTTCTGCAGGATCGTGAACACCCCGGTCGGCGTCTCGTGTCCCGCCTTGCCCGAACTGATCGTGGTCAGCCCGATGGCGATCCCGTTGCGATACACGTAGGCGCGCTGCTCGTCCAGGCTGACGACCAGCACGATCGGGCCAGCCGGGGAAATCTCCGGGTGCCAGAGGAATTCGCCCGGCTTGAGATCGGTAGGCCCGCGTTCGGCGGCGACCGGCCCGGACGGGTCGGTCGAGTGCGACGACGACGGCCCGGCCTGCACGGTCAGCGGCAGTGCCAGGACAAGGGAGAGCATCAGGGACGGACGGTGCAGACGCATCCAGCGGAGGTTCCATTCCATGCGAAGCGGTCACCGTACACCATCGCGCCGTGGCGAACGCGCCAAAAGAGAATGCCCGGCGACACAACCCTGTGTCGTACCGGGCAATCGTCACGTCCTTGTCGGCCTGCTGCCTCCCCCGCGCGTCCTGCGAAGTGGGGGTGGCGTTGCATCCTGCACGCGGCCGCGTCTGTCCTGCTTGTATCTCAGCCCCTTCCACAGGTCTGTGATGCCACCGTCCTGGTGATTGGTGCCGCATCCTGCGACGGTCGGCGAACACAGCCTCCCTGGCGGTGCCCGGTGGACCGGCCTCCTGCGGGTCCCGACGATTCCTGTTGTCAACGCCTTGGTACGGTCCGCACCGGTACCGATCCGGGTACCGGATCCGCGGGCAACAGCCTGTCGCCTACGGTGATCCGCTGTCGATTCCGTTCGACGATCACTGTCCCTATTCCCTTCACCTGCGTCAGATCCTCGACGCGCTTGAAGGGCCCGTGTCTGCGCCGGTGCTCGACGATCGCCGCAGCCTTCCTGGCTCCGACCATGGTCAATCCCTGCTGCAGCGCCTGGACATCGGCCCGGTTGATGTCGATCGGTTCGGCGGCATGCGCCCCTGCGATCCCCACTGCCAGTACCAGTGCCCTCAACACGACTAACCAAGGCACGACGTATAACTCCTTGTGGTTCTGGCCGCCCCGACCGGCAATCCCGTCGGTAGGAACAGTGTCCGTCACCACATACACACAGACTATCGGTTTCGTGGATTTCTAAAAGCCAGCCAAATACCCGACGTGATGTAGGAAAAACCCTACCCCCGGCGCAGGCGTAGAATGGCCGGATCAGCCATGCAACCGGAGTTTCAGATGGACAGCGCCAAGCTCGGCCAATTCGTGAATGACAAGTGGGACAGCGAAATCGTCCCGCAGTTGGTCGACTACATCCGCATTCCCAACAAGTCGCCGATGTTCGACGCCAATTGGGTGCAGAACGGCTACATGGAACAGGCGGTCACCCTGATGGAGACCTGGGCCAAGGCACAGGAGCTGCCGGGCCTGAAGGTCGAAGTGGTCCGCCTGGAAGGCCGTACCCCGCTGATTCTTCTGGAAATTCCCGCCACCGGCAGTGAAACCGGCGACGACACCATCCTGCTCTACGGGCACCTGGACAAGCAGCCGGAAATGACCGGCTGGGACGACGACCTGGGCCCGTGGACCCCGGTCCTGCGTGGCGACAAGCTCTATGGACGCGGCGGCGCCGACGATGGCTACGCGATCTTCGGTTCGCTGGCCGCCGTGCTGGCCCTGCAGGCCCAGGGCCTGCCGCACGCGCGCTGCGTGGTCCTGATCGAAGCCTGTGAAGAGTCCGGCAGCTACGACCTGCCCGCCTACGTGGACCATCTGGCCGACCGCATCGGCAAGCCGTCGCTGGTGGTCTGCCTGGATTCGGGCTGCGCCAACTACGACCAGCTGTGGTGCACCACGTCGCTGCGCGGCCTGACCGGGGGCAACTTCACCGTCAAGGTGCTCAACGAAGGCGTGCATTCCGGCGATGCCTCCGGCGTGGTGCCGTCCAGCTTCCGCCTGCTGCGCCAGCTGCTGTCGCGCATCGAGGACCAGGACACCGGCCGCATCCTGATCGACGGCATGAACGTGGACATCCCGGCCGAGCGCCAGGAACAGGCCAAGCGTGCCGCCGAAGTGGTCGATACCGCCATTTTCGAGAAGTTCCCGCTGGTCGATGGCCTGCGCCCGATGAACGAAGACCTCACCGAGCTGGTGCTCAACCGCACCTGGCGCCCGGCGTTGTCGGTCACCGGAATCGGCGGCATGCCGCCGCTGGAATCGGCCGGCAACGTGCTGCGCCCGCAGACCTCGGTGAAGCTGTCGCTGCGCCTGCCGCCCACCGCCGATGGCAAGACCTGCGGCGAGCTGCTGAAGGAAGCGCTGCTGCGCGATCCGCCGAACGGCGCGCAGGTCACCCTGGATCTGGAAAAGGCCTCCACCGGCTGGAATGCCCCGGCCATGGCGCCGTGGCTGACCAAGGCCATCGACGAAGCCAGCCAGACCTTCTTCGGCAAGCCGGCGATGTACATGGGCGAAGGCGGCTCGATTCCGTTCATGGGCATGCTGGGCGAGAAGTTCCCCGGTGCCCAGTTCATGATCACCGGCGTGCTTGGCCCGCACTCGAATGCGCACGGCCCGAACGAGTTCCTGCACATTCCGATGGGCAAGAAGGTCACCGCCTGCGTGTCCAAGGTGATCAGCGAGCATTACGCCGCCAGCCTGCGTGGCGAGACCAGTGGTTCGCCGGTGGCCGCCGACAGCGGCACGCGCCATGGCGACCACGGCTGCTGCTGATCCGGCACACCGTGACGGACGCAGCCCGGCCTTGCTAGGCTGCGTTCTTCTCAAGCGGAACGCACACGCATGAATGGTCTGTTCGGCAGCAGCAGCTGGCTGTACATCCTGCTGGTCGGCTTCTTCGTCGGCCTGCTCGGGCGCTTCTTCATGCCGGGCAACAACCGCATGGGCTGCCTGCTGACCATCGTGCTGGGCATCCTCGGTGCCCTGCTGGCCGGCTGGTTCGGTCAATACATGGGCTGGTACGCCCCGGGCGAACCGGCTGGATTCCTCGGTGCCGTGGTCGGCGCGGTGGCCGTGCTGGCGATCCTGCGCCTGTTCAGCGGTCGCCGCTGAAGCGGCCCCGCCTTTCCCTTCCTGTCCCCGACGTCGGCGCGCCCTGCGCGCCCGGATATGCCCGCATGACCGAACCCGCCTCCGATCCCCAGCGCAGCGCGCAGCGACTGCAGTGGGCCCGTATCCAGCTTGGCGATGCACAGGCCGTGGTCGAACGTGCCTCGGTCGATGCGGGCATGCGCAGCTACTGGCGCGTCACCGGTACACGGGGCAGCCACATCGTGATGGATGCGCCGCCGGGACTGGAAGACCCTCGTCCCTGGCTGCGCATGCGCGGCCTGCTGCACGACCATGGCCTGCGTGTGCCGGCCCTGCTTGCGCAGGATCTGGACGCCGGCTTCCTGCTGCTGGAGGATCTCGGTGGTCCTACCCTGGCGAGAATCCTCGACGAGCGCAACGCCGATGAATGGTTCGGCCGCGCCATCGATCAGCTGCTGCGCCTGCAGGCGATCCCGGTGCCGGCCGACTTCGGCCAGTTCGGCGAAGCCCTGCTGCAGCGCGATGCCGGCCTGTTCGACGAATGGTTCCTGCAGCGCCATCTCAACCTGCAGCTGGACTGCGGCGAGATCGAGGGCCTGCAGCAGGTGCATCGCCGGTTGATGGACAACGCACTGGGCCAGGCGCAGCTGATGACCCACCGCGACTACATGCCCCGCAATCTGATGCCCGTTGCCGACGGCCCGGCCGTGCTGGATTTCCAGGATCTGGTGCGGGGCCCGATCGCCTACGATGCCGTGAGCCTGTTCAAGGACGCGTTCCTGAGCTGGCCGCTGCAGCGTGTGGACGAGTGGCTCGCGCAGTACCACGCGCGCGCGCACGATGCCGGCCTGCCGGTGCCCGACCGTGCGACCTTCCTGCGTGACGCGGACTGGATGGGCATCCAGCGCCACGTGAAGATCCTGGGCCTGTTCTGCCGCCTGCGTTATCGCGACAACAAGGGTCATTACCTGGACGACGCGCCACGCTTCATCACCTATCTGGACGAAGTGCTGCCGCGCTACCGCGAGCTGGCTCCCCTGCAGCAGCTGCTGGACACACGCATCAAGCCGGCGTTGGCCGAGCTCGGCGCACCGATGCGCGTGGCCCGATGAAGGCGCTGATCTTCGCCGCCGGCCTGGGCGAACGCATGCGCCCGCTGACCCTGCACACGCCCAAGCCGCTGCTCGCAGTGGCCGGCAAGCCGCTGATCGTCTGGCACCTGGAGCGCCTGGCCGCCTGCGGCGTGCGCGATATCGTGGTCAATACCGCGTGGCTGGCAGAACAATTCCCGGCGATGCTCGGCGATGGCAGCCGATGGGGCGTGCGCCTGCGCTTCATGCATGAAGGCGATACCCCGCTGGAAACCGGCGGAGGCATTCTCAATGCCTTGCCGGCACTGGGCGAGGATCCGTTCCTGGTGGTCAACGGGGACATCTGGACCGATTTCGATTTCGCCACACTACCGCGCGAGCCGCGGGGCCAGGCGCATCTGGTGCTGGTCGACAACCCCACGCAGCATCCGCACGGTGATTACCGGCTGGACACGCAGGGCCTGCTGCACCACGACCGCGAAGGGCCGTGCCTGACCTATGCCGGCATCGGCGTATACCGCCCTTCAATCGTGGCCGACTGGCGCACGGTGATTGGCGACGCCCCGGGCAGCGAGCGGCTGCCGCCGAAGTTCTCGGTGGTGCCACTGCAGAAGCACTTCATGGCGCAGGGGTTGATGACGGGGCAGCACCATCGCGGGCGCTGGACCGACGTCGGCACGGTGGATCGCCTGCGCGCGCTGGATGTCGAGTTGGCGGCGAACGGCTGAGCCCCTCGTGGCTGGATGCTCAAATCAAAAGCCGTGCCTGGCCGGGCGGCTGACAGTTTCCGTGCGCGTCCAGCCACGGAAGAGAGTAAAGAAAAGCAAAAAGCAGGTCACTTCGCTCACGAAGCGAAAGCGCATCCACGCGTAGCGTGGCTCTACCGTGTCGACCAAGGTCGACACCCACCAACAGCAGTGCAGTACGCAATCCCGGCGGATTGCGGGAACCTGTCGAAGGCGGGGTGGCTCAGCTTGCGGGGGCGTGAGCGCCATGGATGGCGCGACCGAGGCTACATGGACGTACTTGCGCCGTCCCCCGCAACCTGAGCCACCCCGCCTCCCCTCAGGAAGCCAGCGTTTGACGTTGACGTTGCTCCGGCTTCGGCACTGGCTTCGGCGGGTGCAGGGCGGCAGCCCTGCAGAGCCCCCCAACCTCAGTAGCGAGGGCGGCCTTCTTCCAGCACCTGCCGCAGGAACGGCACGGTGATCCGACGCTTGGCCGCCAGCGATTCCCGGTCCAGCCAGTCCAGCAACGTGATCAGCCCGCCCAGCTCGCGCCCGGTGTGCGACAGCAGCCACTCGATCGCTGCCTCGTCGATGGCCAGCCCCCGCCGCAGCGCGCGCTCGCGCAGCACCGCCGCGCGTCCTTCCTCGTCCAGCGGCTGCAGCAGCACCCGCACGCACTGGCCCAGCCGCGAACGCAGGTCCGGCAGCACCAGTCCGAGTTCACCCGGCGCCTTCTGCGCCGTGTAGAGCACGGTCACGCCGGCAGCGCGCGCACGGTTGTGGAAATCGAACAGGGCAATCTCGTCCTCGCGGTTGCCGGCAATCTCGTCCAGTCCGTCCAGCGCGACCAGCTCGCGCGCCTCCAGCCCCTCCAGCGCTGCACGCACACGGCCGGCCGCACTGGCCAACGGCACATAGGTCGGCAGCCGCCCGGCCTGCTCGGCGCTGGAACACATCGCCAGCGCCTGATGCGTCTTGCCCGTGCCTGCCGCGCCTTCCAGGTAGACCCAGTCGTGGCTGGCACCGACCGCGATCGCGCGCAGCTGCGCCAACGCACCATCCGGTGCGCCGATGAAGGTCTCCAGGCGCTGGTCCCGCGGATAATGCAGGGCCAGCGGCAGTTGCGGCACACCCATCACTTCAGGTCGGGGCCCTTGTCGTTCGTGTCGAGGATGATGTGGGGCGGCTCGACCACCCCGTCAAGCACGATCGCCGATTTCTCACCCGCGTAAAGCTCGCTCTGCCGATAGCGCTGGTGCGCATAGCGCAGCAGCACATTGGACACGGCAGCCACCGGCAGCGCCAGCAGCATGCCGAGGAAGCCGAACAGCTGGCCGCCGGCCATCACCGCGAAGATCACCGCCACCGGATGCAGGCCGATCTTGTCGCCGACGATGCGCGGCGTCAGTACGTAGCTCTCCAGCAACTGGCCGACCGTGAACACCACACCGACCAGTATCAGCAGTTTCAGGTCGAAGCCCTGCGACTGCACCAGCGCGGCGATGATCGCCATCAGGATGCCGGTGGTCGCGCCCAGGTACGGAATGAAGCTGATCAGGCCCGCGATCATGCCGATCAGCAGCCCCAGCTTCAGCCCCACCAGCGACAGGCCGCCGGCATAGATCACGCCCAGTGCCAGCATCACCAGGAACTGGCCGCGGATGAAGGCCCCCAGCACCTCGTTGGATTCGCGCGCCAGTGCAGTGATGGTGCCGATGTGGTTGCGCGGAATCACCGAGGCGACCCGCTCCACCAGCTTGTCCCAGTCGCGCAGGAAGTAGAACGCCAGGATCGGCAGCAGCAGGATGTTGACCACCCAGGTCACCATCGTGAAGCCCGAGCGCGAGACATATCCCATGAAGGTCTTGGCGAAGCCGCCAGCCTGCTGCCAATGGCTGCGCACCCATTCGATCAGGCGATCCGGGTCCAGCCACTGCATCACCTCCAGGCCGGTCTTCTGCTCGAACCACGGAATGCCGGTCTGCATCAGCCAGGCCTGCGCCTGCGGCACGGCCGCCACCAGGGTGGTGATCTGCTTTTCGATCATCGGCACCAGCACCAGCAGCGCGGCGACGATCACCAGCACCATGGCCGCGAACACCAGCACCACGCCGGTCATGCGCGAGCGCCCGGTGGCCTCGATGCGGTCCACCAGCGGATCGCCTAGCCAGGCCAGCGCCAGCGCCAGCACGAACGGCGTCAGGATCGGCGCCAGCAGCCACACGATCCAGCCGATCAGGCCGGCAAGCAGGATGTATTTGACCCGGCGCAAAAACTGCGCGATTTCAGCTTCCGGCGTCAGGGTCATCGCAGTCGGTACTCGTTGCTGACCGGCGCCTGCACCGGCACGCCGGTGGTGTCATCGATCGGTGTCGGAAGGGCAGGCAGCGGGGCGTTCGGAACCAGCACGCCGCTGTCACCCAGCATGCGGTTGAAGCCGGCCAGGCCGGTGGTCATTTCCACGGTCAGCTCCAGCCGGCCCGCGCTGGCATGCAGCGGGGTGACATTGCGCACCACCGGCACGTCGCGCAGGCCCGCGGCCAGTCGCAGGTAGTCATCGGCACTGTTGATGCCGGTGACCACCACCCGGTAGCTGCCCGCCTGGCCGGTGGCCACACCCGCCTTGGCATAACGCTTGACCAGCGCGTCGGCCGCGCCGTCGGCGCCCGCGGCCATCGCGCGCATGGCGTTGGCGTCCTTGCTGGTCCATCTGTTCAGTTCACGACCATCGTCGACGAACACCCAGTCCGCCTGCCAGCCGCCATTGGCACGGTAGAGCTTGCCGATCAGCTGCATCGGCGGCGAGTAGCGCGAAGAGGCGCGGGCCACGGCGGCGCTGTCCTGGCGCCAGATGGCACCGGCCAGCGCCTGTTCGGCAGCGCCCCCACTGGGCAGGCCCAGCTTGTAGCCGCGCTCGATGGCGCGGTTCAGCAGCGGGCGCGCGGCATTGGCCTGCTGCACGCTGACCAGGCGAGGGCCGCTGCCGTCATCGACGGCCAGCCACAGCACCGGCTTCGGTCGGGGCTGCGGCCACAGCGGCAGGCCCAGCGCGGCGACCAGCGAATCGACGTCATCCTCGCGGAAACGGGCCACCAGCAGGGTGCGGAAACTGGGCGCACCGCTGGCGCCGACGCTCTGGTCCTGCTTGTAGTCGTAGCTGGCCACGTAATCCTTGGCGTTGCGCAGGGCCTGCACCACGCCAGGTCGGGACATCACGCTGCGGTCGCCCGACAGCTTGCCCAGCACCACGCTCAGGGCGCGTGCCAGCCCGCCGTTGCGGTCGGCCTCGGCCTGGCTGTTGACCGGCACTTCGGCCTCGTAGGCTCCACTGGCGGTGGCGACATCCCCCTCGGTGCGCAGGCCGCTCTGGGCCATCGTGGCCACCGGCAGGCTCAACGCAAGAAGCAGGGTGAGAATCAGGCTGCGGCGCATCAGGACATCCATTGGCTCGACGTATCCGGGGGGAATTGTTGCCCGAATACGGCCTTTGCGCCAATGCGGCCTGTTAAAATCGCCCGTTCAACCCCTGCCAGCGCCGACGCCCGTGACCAACACCCCGTCTTCCGCCCCCTCCCCCCTCACCTACCGTGACGCGGGCGTCGACATCGACGCCGGCAACGAGCTGGTCGAGCGGATCAAGCCCCTGGTCAAGCGCAGCTTCCGTCCGGAAGTGATGGGCGGCCTGGGCGGTTTCGGCGCCCTGTTCGACCTGTCCAACAAGTACCGCGAACCGGTGCTGGTGTCGGGCACCGACGGTGTCGGCACCAAGCTGAAGCTGGCCCACCAGCTGAACCGCCACGATACGATCGGCATCGATCTGGTCGCGATGTGCGTGAACGACGTGCTGGTGCAGGGCGCCGAGCCGCTGTTCTTCCTGGACTACTTCGCCACCGGCAAGCTGGACGTGGACACCGCCGCGGCGGTCGTGGGCGGCATCGCCAACGGCTGCACCGAGGCCGGCTGCGCTCTGATCGGCGGCGAGACCGCTGAAATGCCCGACATGTATGCCCCGGGCGAGTACGATCTGGCCGGCTTCACCGTGGCCGCGGTGGAAAAGAGCGAACTGAAGGATGGCGCCAGCGTGGCGGCCGGCGATGTGCTGATCGGCATCGCGTCGTCCGGTCCGCACTCCAACGGCTACTCGCTGGTCCGCCGCATCTACGACCGCGCCGGGCGCCCGGCCGATCTTGAGCTGGAAGGCGGCGTGAAGCTGGTCGACGCGCTGATGGCACCGACCCGGTTGTACGTCAAGCCGATCCTGTCGCTGCTGAAGTCGCATGGCGATGCCATTCACGGCATGGCCCACATCACCGGTGGCGGCCTGACCGAGAACATCATCCGGGTGGTCCCGGACGGCCTCGGCCTGGACATCCAGGCGGCCTCGTGGACGCTGCCCCCGGTGTTCCAGTGGCTGCAGAAGGAAGGCGCGGTGGCCGACAGCGAAATGTGGCGCACCTTCAACTGCGGCGTCGGCTTCGTGCTGATCGTCGCGCCGGACCAGGTCGAGGCGGTGTCCGCCGCGGTCACCGACCAGGGCCTGGATCACTGGACCATCGGCCAGGTCGTCACCACCGAAGGCGCCGAGCGCGTCCGTATCGCCTGACCCCTGCAGAGGAACCCGCATGGACGCAATGCCCCCATCCCCCCCGAACCCGGTGCCGCCGCCGCTGCTGACGGCACCCGTATTCGGCCCGCAGGACGCCAGCCATCTGCGGGCGCTGTCCATCGGCCACTACGTGGTGGGTGCGCTCATCGCACTGTTCTCGCTGATCTTCATCATCCACATCGTGCTGGGCGTGAGCGCCCTGACCGGGGCATTGCCGCTCAGCTCGGAGGGGCAGCCCTCATCGCCCGCCGAGCAGCGGATGTTCGGCTGGATGTTCACCATCATCGGCAGCGTGATCGTGGTGGGCGGCGTCACCCTGGGGGCCTTCGTCGCCTACGCCGGGCGCTGCCTGGCGCAGCGCCGCCGTTACGTGCTGTGCCTGGTGGTGGCGGGCCTGTCCTGCCTGTTCACCCCGGTGGGCACGGTGCTGGGGGTGTTCACCCTGATCGCCCTGCTCCGCCCCCAGGTGAAAGCCGTGTTCGACACTCCGTCGGCAAGCGTTTGAACCGCCTGGGTTGCCGGTAATGAACGCACCCCGCCGCATCGCCGTGCTCGCCTCCGGGCGCGGCAGCAACCTGCAGGCCATCCTGGATGCCATCGCGTCGGGCCGCCTGCCGGCCGAGGTGGTGGGCGTGTTCTCCGACCGACCCGATGCCGCGGCCCTGCAGCGGGTCGATCCTTCCCGGCGCTGGGCGCATGCACCGAAGGAATTCAGCGACCGCGCCGCCTACGAGCTGGCCCTGGGCGACGCGGTTGCCGCCTCCGCCCCGGACTGGATCGTCTGCGCCGGCTACATGCGCATCCTCGGCGCTGGTTTCGTGCAGCGCTTCAACGGTCGCCTGGTCAACATCCACCCGTCGCTGCTGCCGCTGTACAAGGGCCTGCATACGCACGCACGGGCGCTGGAAGCCGGCGATGCCGAGCATGGCGCAAGCGTGCATCTGGTGGTGCCGGAGCTGGACGCGGGCACGGTGCTGGCGCAGGCGCGCGTGCCGGTGCTGGCAGGCGACGATGCACAGACCCTTGCCGAGCGCGTGCTGGCGGTGGAACACCCGCTGCTGATCGCCAGCCTGCAGCTGCTGTGCGATGGCCGGCTGGCTGAACGGGAGGGACAGGCGATCTTCGACGGTCACCCCCTGTTTAGGCCGCTGGCCCTAGATTCCGCCGGAAACCTGAACCGATAACGTTCTGCACACGCCCCGCTGACTGCGGGGCTGGCATCCTGCCCCACTCCTGCGGCCCCTGTCCCCCATGAAGACCACGACGCTGCTGTGCACGCCCCTGCTGTTGTCGCTTGCCGTGTTGCCTGGCGTGGGCTGGGGTCAGGCACAGCCTCCTGCCGACCCGGCAGCTCCGTCGCAGGCCCCGGCCCCACCGCCCGTGCCCATGCTGCCCGCGCTGGCCTGGGAACCGCCGCCGCTGCAACCGTTCACCGCTACCTACCAAGCCTTCTACAAGGGCAAGGAAGCCGGCGATGCCACCATGCAGGTCACCCATACCGGCGGCAACCAGTGGCGGGTGGACATGCAGGTGGTCGGCCGCCGCGGCTTTGCCAGCGTGCTTGGCCTGAACATCGAGCAGAGCACGGTGTTCGAGGAGCGCGGCGGCGTCTATGCGCCGCTGAGCCAGAGCACGGTGCGCAAGGGCCTGTTCCTGGGCAAGAAGGCCGTCGGCACCTATAACTGGCAGGCCGGCACCGCGCAGTGGACCGGCGATGTGAAAAAGGATCGCGCGCAGCCCATTCCGCTGCAGCCCGGCGATCAGAGCGCCCTGTTGATCAACCTGGCGATCATGCGCGATGCCCGCCCGGGCGTGGCCATGCACTACCGCTACGTCGACATGGGCAAGGTGCGCCAGCACGACTACCAGGCCGCGCCGCAGACCGAGAACGTCGAGGTCGGCGACCTGTCCTACAACGCGCTGCGGGTATACCGCAGCAACGGCGGCAACAACGAAACCATTCTCTGGATCGCCAATGGTGTCCCCACCCCGGTGCGCATCCTGCAACGCGAAGATGGCGAAGACCGCGTCGATCTCCGCCTGATCGAATACCAAGGAGTCTGAGCATGAACACCCTGACCCGCCCCCTGACGTGGATCGCCGCTGCCACCCTGTCGATGGCCAGCCTGCCGGCGATGGCCCTGCAGCCGTTCAAGGCCGACTATCTGGCCAGCTACATGGGCATGCAGGCCAACGGCACCATGACGCTGGCCAGTGAAGGCGGCAACAAGTGGCGCTACAGCCTGCAGGTGAAGAACCAGCTGGCCGACCTGAGCCAGAGCACCGTGTTCGAGGAAGTGCGCGGCCAGCTGCGTCCGCTCAGCAGCCAGGACCGCTCGGCGCTGCTGGTGAAGAAGCGCAACGTGCAGGCCAACTACAACTGGACCAGCAACCAGGCCACCTGGACCGGCGACATCAAGCCGGACCGCGCCGGACCGATCGCCCTGAAGGCCGGCGACATGGATGCGCTGCTGATCAATCTGGCCATCGCCCGCGACCTGGCAGCCGGCAAGCCGTTGACCTACCGCATGGTCGACGAGGGCCGGATCAAGAACATGACCTACCGCGTGATCGGCAAGGAATCGATCACCGTGGGCGGCAAGAGCTACGAGGCGACCAAGGTGTCGCGTGCCGATGGCAACAAGGAGCTGATCGCCTGGATCGTGCCGGAGTTTCCGGTGCCGGCGCGCATGCTGCAGCGGGAAAGCGGCCGCGACGCGCTGGACCTGACCATCCGATCGATGAACTGAGTGCCGGGGTCGGAGCCCATCCCCTCGGGGATGGGCTCCGACCCCGGGCCCCGCGTGAAGAAAACGCCCGCTTGCGCGGGCGTTTTTCATTTCTTCTCTTCGGCCGGTTTGAACTCGGTGCGGCAGTCCACCCGGATCTGCTCACCGCTTCCGCGCCAGACGAACGTGCGGCAATGGCGGTTGCCTTCCTGGCTGTCGTTCACCGACACGGCATAGAACGACTGGATGATCTCGTCACGCGATACCGTGCCGTCACCGTTCCAGTCCATGTCCTTCTGCTCGATGCCGCGGGTGATGGCGATGTCGGCGTACCAGGCATAACCCAGCCACGCCAGCACGATCAGCACCAGCGCCAGCAGCGCCTTGCGACGCGGGCTGAATTTTCCGCGAAGGATCATGGCACGCGCCGGATGGTGGCACCGAGCGAAGACAGCTTCTCTTCGATGTTCTCGTAGCCGCGATCAAGGTGGTAGATGCGATCGATGGTGGTATCGCCGCTGGCCATCAGGCCGGCCAGGATCAGCGATGCCGATGCACGCAGGTCGGTCGCCATGACCGGCGCGCCGCTCAGGTGCTCGCTGCCACGCACGATCGCGGTGTGGCCTTCGACCTGGATGTCCGCGCCCAGGCGCAGCAGCTCGTTGACGTGCATGAAACGGTTCTCGAAGATCGTTTCGTTGATCACGCCGACGCCGTCGGCCACGCAGTTGAGCGCCATGAACTGCGCCTGCATGTCGGTCGGGAATGCCGGATACGGCGCGGTGGTCAGGTTGACCGCCTTCGGCCGCTTGCCCTGCATGTCCAGGGTGATGCTGTCCTCGGTGGTCTCGATCCGGGCGCCCGCCTCGACCAGCTTGGACAGCACCGCGTCCATGGTGTTCGGACGTGCACGGTTGACCGTCACCTTGCCGCCGGTCATCGCGGCGGCCACCAGGAAGGTGCCGGTCTCGATGCGGTCGGGCAGCACCTCATGACGGCCACCGGAGAGGCGCTCCACGCCTTCGATCACCAGGCGGGCGGTGCCGAGGCCTTCGATCTTCGCGCCCAGGGCGATCAGGCAATGGGCCAGATCGGTCACTTCCGGCTCCATCGCGCAGTTGTCGAGGATGGTGGTGCCTTCGGCCAGCACCGCGCCCATCAGCACGTTCTCGGTACCGGTCACGCTCACCATGTCGAAGGTGAAGTGGCCACCCTTCAAGCGCTTGGCCGACGCCTTGATGAATCCGTTCTCGACCACGATGTCGGCACCGAGCGCCTGCAGGCCCTTGATGTGCTGGTCGACCGGACGCGAGCCGATGGCACAGCCACCGGGCAGCGACACTTCGGCCGCACCGAAACGGGCCAGCAACGGACCCAGCACCAGGATCGACGCACGCATGGTCTTGACCAGTTCGTACGGCGCCACATGCTGGTTCACCGCACGCGGGTCGACCACGATCGCGCTGCCGCGCGACAGCGTGCCCTGGTCGATGGTGACCTTGGCGCCCAGTTCGCCCAGCAGCTTCACCGTGGTGACCACATCGTGCAGGTGGGGCACGTTGGTGATCTCCACCGGCTCATCGGCCAGCAGGGTCGCGCAGAGGATGGGGAGGACGGCGTTCTTGGCGCCGGAGATGCTCACTTCACCGTGCAGCGCAGCGCCGCCGGTCACAACGATCTTGGCCATGGAGTTCGGGATCTTCTGCGGTTCAGCCGGCTTCGGCCGGGGTCACGGTTTTCAGCGCCAGCGCGTGGATCGCGCCGCCCATCAGGTCGCCCAGCGTGGCATAGACCATGCGGTGGCGGGCCAGCGGCATCTTGCCGGCAAAGGCGTCGCAGACCACGGTCGCTTCGAAATGCACGCCATCGTCGCCCCGCACATCGGCGCGGGCGCCAGGCAGGCCGGTTTCGATCAGGTTGCGGATGGTGTCGGCGTCCAACGGGCTTTCCTAATAAAATGAACCCTCATTCTACTTCCGCTGCGTGGCGTCCGCATGGCCGAGTCCCTCCCGCCCCCCCGTTCCGTCGAGCCGGCCGCCCTGGTGGCCAGCGGCCGCCGCGTGTTCGAGATCGAGCAGCAGGCACTGCAGGCGGTCGCCGAGCGCCTGGGCGAGCCGTTCCAGAAGGCCTGCCAGGTGATCCTGGGCAGCCGCGGACGGGTGGTCGCCACCGGCATGGGCAAGTCGGGCCATGTGGCGCGCAAGATCGCAGCGACCCTGGCGTCGACCGGTACCCCGGCGTTTTACGTGCACCCGGGCGAGGCCGGCCATGGCGACCTGGGCATGATCACCGAAGCCGACGTGGTGCTGGCCCTGTCCTATTCGGGCGAATCGGACGAAGTGCTGATGCTGCTGCCGGTGCTCAAGCGCCAGGGCAACGTGTTGATTTCCATGACCGGCCGCCCGCAGTCCAGCCTGGCGACCGCCGCCGACGTCCACCTGGACGTCAGCGTGCCGGCCGAGGCCTGCCCGCTGGCACTGGCTCCGACCTCGAGCACCACCGCCTCGCTGGCGATGGGAGACGCGCTGGCGGTGGCCCTGCTGGACGCCCGCGGCTTCACCGCTGACGATTTCGCCCGCTCGCACCCGGCCGGCAGCCTCGGCCGACGCCTGCTGCTGCATATCACCGACGTCATGCATACCGGTGCCGATCTGCCCAAGGTGGATGCCGGCGCCAGCCTCAGCGAGGCACTGGTGGAGATGAGCCGCAAGCGCCTGGGCATGACCGCCGTGGTCGATGCCGAGGGCGTGCTGATCGGCCTGTTCACCGACGGTGACCTGCGCCGGGCACTGGACAGTGCGCTGGACGTGCGCACGGCAAAGATCGCCGATGTGATGACGCGCAACCCCCGCACCATCGGCGCCGACCAGCTGGCGGTGGAGGCCGCCCGGCAGATGGAAACCCAGCAGATCAACGGCCTGATCGTGGTCGATGACCAGGGCCGCGCCGTCGGCGCCCTGAACATTCATGACCTGTTGCGGGCCCGGGTGGTTTAACCGACAGTCCGTAGACCCCATTCAGTCTGTAACTCCACACCTGCCCTGATCGAGTCCAACGTCCTGATGCCCTGGTCCCCCCTGCCCGCCTTCCCCGCCCACCTGCACGCCACTGCGGCGCGGATCCGCATGGCCTGCTTCGACGTGGACGGTACCCTCACCGACGGTCGGCTGTACTACGACCAGGACGGCAACGAGAGCAAGGCGTATTTCGTGCAGGACGGCCTGGGCCTGAAACTGCTGCAGCAGCACGGCATCCACCCCGTGCTGATCACCGCGCGCAACAGCCAGTCCGCGCTCAGGCGCGGTGCCGACCTCGGCATCGATACCCACATCGCCGTGGGCGACAAGCTGGCCAGCGTGCAGGCCCTGTGTGCCCAGCGCGGCATCGGCCTGGAACAGGTCGCCTTCCTTGGCGATGACCTGCCGGACCTGGCGCCCCTGGGTGCGGTCGGCCTGGCCGTGGCGCCGGCCAATGCCCATCCGTGGATCGCCGAACGCGTGCACTGGCAGACCCGTTCCGAAGGCGGGCGCGGCGCGGCGCGTGAGCTGTGCGACGTGCTGCTGGCCGCGCAGGGTCATGTCGCGTCGGTCCTGGCGAGGTACGGCGCATGAACGCACCGACCGTGAACTGGCGCACCGTGCTCGGCATCGGCCTGCTGCTGGCGGCCCTGCTCAGCAGCTGGGCCGCGCTGCGCAACCGCGACAAGGGCCCGGCGCAGAGCGGCCAGGAGGTCGGCGTGGATTACATCCTGCACGACTTCCAGATCGTCGCCCTCGACGAACAGGGCAAGGAATCGACCACCCTGCGCGCGCCGCGGCTGGAGCGGCAGCGCGGCGACCAGACCATCAACATCGCCACGCCACTGTTCGAGATGCCCGACAAGGACGGCAGGCACTGGACACTGCGCGCGGAGACCGGCTGGCTGAGCGCCAAGGGGGACGAACTGAAACTGCGCGGCAAGGTGGCGGGCGACAGTCCGGCTGCCCCCGGCGTCGTGCCGACCACCTTCCGCACCGACCATCTGGACGTGTTCCCCAAGGAGAGCCGGGCCCGGACCGACGCCCTGGTGACCATGACCCGCCCGGGCATGGAGCAGTCCGGCGTCGGGTTCGAGGTGGATTCGAAGAACAACACGTATCATTTCCTCAGCCAGTCCAAGGGTCGCTACACGCCCAGACGCTGATTCCGCCGCCCGGCCCGCGACGTCTCTGGACAGGCGCGGCGCCGGCAGCCCCCACCCGCGCTGCCCTCCTGACCGGGCAGCCACCACCGGCAGAACGGACCCCGATGAAGATCCCCTTTGCAGCCATGCTCGCACTCAGTCTTCTTGTCCCCGCCCTCGCGCAGGCGAAGTCGACCGACCGCAACGAGCCCATGAACATCGATGCCGGCGCACAGAACGGCATGCTCACCGGCGACGGCAAGACCGTGCTGTCGCAGGGCGTGATCATCACCCAGGGCACGCTGGACCTGCGCTCGTCCGAAGCGGAGATCTATCTCAAGGACGGCGAGCCGGTGCGCGTGGTGTTCACCGGCAAGCAGGCGAAGTTGAAGCAGCAGCTCGATGACGGCACCTGGATGGATGCACTCGCCGACCGCATCGACTACGACATCAAGACCGAGATCATCACCCTCACCGGCAACTACAAGGTCACCAGCGCACGCGGCACCAACGCCGGGCAACGCATGGTCTACAACACCCGTACCGGCGAGATGAACTCCGGCGGCGACGGCAGCCGCGTGCGCACCGTGATCCCGCCCAAGAACAAGACGCCTGCCGCCACCACCACGCCGGCGCAGCCGGCCGGGAGCCGGAAGTAATGCTCGTCGCCAAGGGCCTGCGCAAGCGCTACAAGCAACGTGAGGTCGTCAAGGACTTCGGGCTCACCCTCGAAGCGGGCGAAGTGGTCGGCCTGCTCGGCCCCAACGGTGCCGGCAAGACCACCTGCTTCTACATGATCGTCGGCCTGGTCGCCGCCGATGCCGGCAGCATCGTGCTCGATGGCAAGGACATCACCGGCGATCCGATGTACACCCGTGCCAAGCAGGGCGTGGGCTACCTGCCGCAGGAGCCCTCGGTGTTCCGCAAGCTGACCGTGGCCGACAACATCCGCCTGGTGCTGGAACTGCGCGAGGACCTGGATTCGGCCGGCCGCGAGCGCGAGTTGAACAGCCTGCTGGACGAACTGCAACTGGGCCATGTGTCCGAACAGCTCGGCGCCAGCCTGTCCGGCGGCGAGCGCCGCCGCTGCGAAATCGCCCGCGCGCTGGCGGCGCAGCCGCGGCTGATCCTGCTCGACGAACCGTTTGCCGGTGTCGATCCGATCTCGGTCGGCGAGATCCAGCGCATCGTCACCCACCTCAAGCAGCGTGGCATCGGTGTGCTGATCACCGACCACAACGTGCGCGAGACCTTGGGAATCTGCGACCGCGCGTATATCCTCGCCGAGGGCACCGTACTGGCCCAGGGTTCGCCGGAATCGATCCTGGACAATGCCGACGTACGTCGCGTCTACCTTGGGGACTCGTTCAAGCTGTGACCGCAGCTGCCGGGTTCCATCCCCCCTCTTCGGCACAGGCATGAAGACTCGGCTGCAGACATCGTTGGGACAGCAGCTGGTGCTCACGCCCCAGCTGCAGCAGGCGATCAAGCTGCTGCAGATGTCCAGCACCGAGCTGGAGCTGGAGATCGCCCAGGCGGTGGAGAGCAATCCGCTGCTGGACTGGGCCGAAGGCAACGAGAACGATGCGGCTGCCGGCGACGATGGCACCGGCGATGACGCCCCGCCCGAACGCGCCGACGCCGGCCAGGAGGACGACTGGGCACCGGCGGAACTGGACTGGAGCACCGCCGGCAGCGGCGGCAGCTTCGACGACGATGACGACAGCGGCAGCGCAGCCGAACGCGTGGCCGAAACCGAGACCCTGGCCGACCACCTGCTGTGGCAGCTGCACCTGTCGCATCTGTCCGCACGTGACCGCAGCATCGGCGCCGCACTGATCGACGCCCTGGACGACGATGGCTACCTGCGCGAACCGCTGTCCACCATCGCCGAGACCCTGCTGCCGGCGATCCACGCCGGCGAGGACGAGATCCTCACCGTACTGCACCAGATCCAGCGCTTCGATCCGGTCGGTGTAGCGGCACGCAGCCTGGGCGAATGCCTGCAGCTGCAACTGGACGTACTGGCGGCCGACACACCGGGCCTTGCCCTGGCACGACAGGTCGCTGCCGGGCCGCTGGAACGGCTGCCGCGCAGCGGCGTGGCCGGGCTGGCGCACGAACTCCGGCAGCCCCTGGCCGACGTCGAGACCGCCGTGGCCCTGCTGCGGTCGCTGGACCCGCGTCCGGGCACCCAGATCGCGCCGCTGTCGCAGGACACCTACGTGGTGCCGGACGTGGTCGTCTGGCGGCAGAACGGCGTGTGGCGCGCCGCGCTGGCCGGCCATGCCGGGCCGAAGGTGGTCATCCACCGCGGTTACGAACAGATGATCCGCCGCTGCGGTGAGGCCGACGCCGGCTACCTGCGCGCCCAGCTGCAGGAGGCGCGCTGGCTGCTGAAAGGCCTGCAGCAGCGTGGCGAGACCCTGCTGCGGGTGGTGCGCTGCCTGATCCTGCAGCAGTCCGGCTTCCTGGAGTTCGGCGAACAGGCACTGCGCCCGCTCACCCTGCGTGAGATCGCCGCCGAACTGGGCCTGCACGAATCCACCATTTCGCGGGCGATCGCCCGCAAGCATGTACGGACCCCACGCGGCACCCTGCCACTGCGCGCGTTCTTCGCATCTGGCATCGATACCGAAGGCGGCGGTGAGGCATCCAGCACCGCCATCCAGGCGATGATCCGGCGCCTGATCGACGACGAAAACCCGCGCAAGCCCCTTTCTGACGCCAAGCTGGCTGACCTGCTCAAGTCGTCGGGAATTCCAGTGGCGCGACGCACCGTGGCGAAGTATCGTGAAGCCATGAACATTTCCGCCTCGCACGAAAGGGTCAGAATCGCTTGACGCACCGCCGCGCCCGGCGGAGAGGTTCATTGGCACATCCGAACACAGGAGAAACCCGATGCGCATCGAAACGTTTGGCAAAGACGTCGAAGTCACCCCGGCCCTGCAGTCCTATGTAGAGGAGAAGCTGGCCCGGATCGGAAAGCACTTCGACCAGCACTGCGAAGCGCGGGTGACCCTCAAGCTGCAGAAGACCGAACACCACGTCGACGCCAGCCTCAACATTCCCGGCCAGACCCTGCACGCCGAGGCCGGCGGCCAGACCATGTACGCCGCGATCGACCTGCTGGCGGACAAGCTTGACCGCCTGGTGATCAAGCACAAGGAGAAAAAACAGCAGCACGCACCGCTGCCGGTGGGTGACAATGGCGGCTGATCGCCACCGTTCCCCGCAGACATGCCCCTGACTGACCTCCTGGCGGCCGTGCAGACCCAGCTCTGCACGGCCACCGACCGCGACAGCGTCCTCAAGGCCGCAGCCGGGTTGCTGGCCTGCCGCCAGGCCAATGCCGAACAGATCTATCTGAACCTGTGCCAGCGCGAGGCGCTGGGCAGCACCGCGATCGGTTGCGGCATCGCCATCCCGCATGGCCGCGCGCCGACCCTGGACCGCCCACGCGGCGCCCTGCTGCGACTGGAGGCCCCCGTCGACTTCGGGGGCGACGAGCCGGTCGACCTGGTGTTCGCGATGGCCGTTCCGGCCCACTACACCCACCAGCACCTGATGCTGCTGTCCGAACTGGCCGAACTGTTCTCCGCCCCCGCCATCCGCGAGGCGCTGCGCGCCGCCGGCGACGCGCGGGCACTGCGTCAGGCCCTGGATCTCACGCCCCCGGCGAGTGCCGCATGAATACCAGCATCACCGCACGCGAACTGTTCGAACAGCAGCGCGAACGCCTCGGCCTGCGCTGGGTGGCGGGAAAATCCGGCGAGAAGCGTGAGCTCGAGGCCGGTAACACCGTCTCCCGCCGCCCCTCGCTGGCGGGCTACCTCAACGCGATCTACCCCAACAAAGTGCAGATCCTGGGCACCGAGGAACTGTCCTGGCTGGACGCGCTGGAACCGCGCCAGCGCTGGGAGACGATCGAAAAGCTCATGCAGTCGCACCCGCTGGCGCTGGTGATCACCCGCAACCAGCCCTGTCCGGAAGACCTGCGCGCGGCCGCCGACGAGTCGGGCACGCCGCTGTGGGTATCCCCCAAGCGCGGCCACGAACTGCTCAATCATCTTTCCTACCACCTGGCACGCACGCTGGCGCCGCGGGTGATCCTGCACGGCGTGTTCATGGAGATCTACTCCATCGGCGTGCTGATCACCGGCGAAGCCGGGTCGGGCAAGAGCGAGCTGGCGCTGGAACTGCTCAGCCGAGGCCACCGCCTGGTGGCCGATGATGCGCCTGAATTCACCCAGATCGCGCCGGACGTGCTCGACGGCACCTGCCCGGAACTGCTGCAGGACCTGCTGGAAGTACGCGGCCTGGGCGTGCTGAACGTGCGCGAGATGTTCGGCGACACGGCTGTAAAGAAGAACAAGTACCTTCGGCTGATCGTCCACCTGACCAAGCCGATGACCGAGCCCACTCCGCATGGCTACGAACGCCTGACCGGCGATTCCGGTACCCGCCATGTGCTGGACCTGGACGTGCCGCTGATCACGCTGCCGGTGATGCCCGGCCGCAACCTGGCCGTGCTGACCGAGGCGGCCACCCGCCTGCATATCCTGCGCACCAAGGGCATCGACCCGGCCGCGATGTTCATCGCGCGCCACAGCAACCTGCTGGAACGGCGAACACCCTGATTTCCCTGGCCTTCTAAGAGTCTGTCCATGAGCACCGCTGCCCCCACCGCCCCGACCCTGATCATCGTCAGCGGCCTGTCCGGCTCGGGTAAATCCGTCGCCCTGAAGACGTTTGAGGACCAGGACTACTACTGCTCGGACAACCTGCCGATCCAGCTGTTGCCGGACTTCGTGCGCAGCCTGCTGGCCCACCATGACGGCGCCGCTCCGCGCCGGCTGGCGGTCGGCATCGACGTGCGTGGCCAGGCCGACCTGAGCCAGCTGGCCAATTGGCGGCAACTGGCCACCGACGCCGGCGTGGAAACCAAGGTGCTGTTCTTCGAAGCCAGCGACGAGGCCGTGCTCAAGCGCTATGCCGACACCCGTCGCCGCCATCCACTCAGCCAGCTCGGTCTGTCGTTGCCGGAAGCGATCGCCCGCGAGCGCGAACTGATCGCACCGCTGCGCCAGGAGGCCGACGCGATCATCGACACCAGCGCACTCAACGTGCACCAGCTGCGCCGCCGGATCATCACCGAGTTCACGCTGGACCACGCAACCCGACTGTCGCTGCTGTTCGAATCGTTCGCCTACAAGCGCGGCGTGCCGGCCGAAGCGGATTTCGTCTTCGATGCGCGGGTGCTGCCCAATCCGCACTGGGATCCCGAGCTGCGTGCGCTCAGTGGCCGCGAGCCGGGCGTGCGCGACTACCTGGAAGCCCAGCCGGACGTGCAGTGCTACCTCGCACAGCTGATGGGGTTTCTCGATACCTGGCTGCCGAAACTGGGCGACGGCACCCGCAGCTACGTGACCGTGGCCTTCGGCTGCACCGGCGGCAAGCACCGCTCGGTCTATCTGGCCGAGCGGATGGCCCGGCATGCCCGCGAAATGGGCTGGGAAGACGTGGCCACCTATCACCGCGAGCAGGATTGAGAGGCCCGGCCGGGCTGCGCCCGGTCGCCCCGTGGCGAAGCGGGAAGCGCCAGCAGGCGGGGGACGCTGAATACGGGACACAGTGCCCCTCATCTGCGGCTATCGCCAATTCACGTTGACCTGTTAACGTGCAGTAATGACCTGTGGCATTCTCCTCGTAACACATCCCGGGGTCGGCGCCGCCCTGCTTGACGTGGCGACCCGGCTCCTGCGGCAGCTGCCGTTGAAGACCGAAGCTTTCGAAGTACCGTTCGACGCAGACCTGGACGCTCTGCTCCCCCTCGCCTCGGCCGCGCTGCGGCGGGTTGATGGTGGAGAAGGCGTGCTGATCCTGACCGACCTGTACGGCGCCAGCCCCGCCAACCTTGCCGGGCAGCTGGCCCGGCTGGGGACCCCGGTTCGCCGGGTGTCGGCGCTGAGCCTGCCGATGTTGCTGCGGGTGATGAATTATCCGGAACAGGGACTGGATCAACTGCCCGCCACCGCTGCGGCGGGTACCCGTAATGGAGCGATAGTCGACGATGCTTGAACGAGAACTCACCGTCAGCAACCGCCTGGGCCTGCATGCCCGGGCCACCGCCAAGCTGGTGCAGACCCTGGCACCGTTCCGGTGCAACGTGACCATGGCTGCCAAGGGCCGGGAGATCAACGCCAAGAGCATCATGGGCGTGATGCTGCTCGCCGCCGGCCAGGGCACCCCGGTCACCGTGCGCATCAGTGGCGAAGACGAAGCCGCAGCGATGGATGCGGTGGTCGGCCTGTTCGAACGCCGCTTCGACGAGGACAGCTGATCGTGCCGCGCGCCCGCGCCGGCCAGCTCCCTTCCGGCCAACGGCCGGTCCAGCTGCTGGCTGGTCATGGCGCTGCGCGGGGTTCGGCGATGGGGCGTGCACGCGTGCGCCTGCCGCATGCGCTGGATGTTGCCGAACAGCGCGTGGCACCGCAGCAGATCGAAACCGAGCTGACGCGCCTGCATCACGCCGTGGACGCCGCGCGCGCGGAGATGCATGAGCTTCGGCAGCGACTGCACGGCGCACTGAACCAGGAGGTAGGCGAATTCCTCGATCTGCACGCGCTGTTGCTGGACGATCCGGAGCTGCTGTTCGGCCTGGATGAGTTGATCCGCAGCGGCCCGTACAGCGCCGGTTACGCCCTGCGCCTGCAGCGCGACCGCCTGGCCAAGGTCTTCGATGGCATGGACGATGCCTACCTGAAGAGCCGCATGGACGATCTGGACCATGTGATCGGCCGTATTCACGCCTTCCTGCAGCCGGAGCGTGCGCCGGTGATGAAGGGGCTGGCCGGCGAGATCCTGGTCTGCGACAACATCGCGCCGTCCGAGCTGGCACAGCTGCAGGCACAGGGCGTCGTCGGCATCGTCACGGCCGCCGGCAGCGCGCTGTCGCACAGCGCCATCCTTGCCCGCAGTCTGCACCTGCCCCTGATCGTCAACGTCCCCCAGCTGCTCAGCCGCGTTGCCGATGGCGACGTGCTGATCGTCGATGGTGCCGACGGCAGCATCACCGTCAACCCGCAGGCCGACAACCTGCGTGACTATCGCGCACGGCTGAAGGAACACGCACGCGAGCAGCGGGAGCTCGGCCGCCTGCGCAGCAAGCCCAGCCGAACCCGCGACCAGGTCGACATCGCCCTGCTGGCCAACGCCGAATCGCTGGAGGACGTAACCCAGGCCCACGCCCTCGGCGCGCAGGGACTGGGCCTGTACCGCACGGAATTCCTGTTCCTGCAGCGCAACGAGCTGCCGGACGAGGAAGAACAGTTCCGGACCTACCGCGACGCCGCGCTGGGCATGAGCGGGCGGCCGGTGACCATCCGCACTCTCGATCTGGGGGCGGACAAGGCAGATCGCACCGGCCTGACCCTGAGCAACGAAGAGAACCCGGCACTTGGCCTGCGGGGCGTGCGCCTGTCGCTGGCACGGCCGAAAGTGGCCGACACCCAGCTGCGGGCGATTCTGCGTGCCTCGGCCTATGGCAAGCTGCGGGTGCTGGTGCCGATGATCAGCACGCGCGAAGAGCTGCTGGCCGTGCGCCGGCGCATGCTCAAGCTGTCCGAACAACTGCGCGCGGAAGGGCACATGGTGGCCGACCACGTGCCGCTGGGAGCGATGATCGAAGTACCCGCCGCCGCCCTGGCACTGGAGAGCTTCATCGACCTGGTCGACTTCCTGTCGATCGGCACCAATGACCTGGTGCAGTATCTGCTCGCAGCCGACCGCAACAACGAGGCGCTGGGCGAACTCTATTCGCCGCTGCACCCGGCGGTGCTGCGCCTGCTGCAGATGGTGATCGAGACCGGCGCACGCCATCGTGTGCCGGTGGCGGTGTGCGGCGAGATCGCGGGGGACGCGCGCATGGCGCCGCTGCTGCTGGCACTGGGCCTGACCGAGTTCAGCCTGCATCCGGGCACGCTGCTGGAAGTCCGCCGCGCGATCCGCGAGGCCGATCTGGCATCCCTGCGCGCCCGCGCTCCGAAGCTGCTGGCCGCGCGCGACCGTCGCGGCATCGAGCGCTGGCTGGCGCTGGTGGCCGATACGCCCTGACGGCCGCGCTGTGCGCTCGCCGGGCATGGCCCGGCGCTACCACCGCGTGCGTCCCGCTCGCCGGGCATGGCCCGGCGCTACCACCGCGTGCATCCCGCTCGCCGGGCATGGCCCGGCGCTACCACCGCGTGCGTCCCGCTCGCCGGGCATGGCCCGGCGCTACCACCGCGTGCGTCCCGCTCGCCGGGCATGGCCCGGCGCTACCACCGCTCGCTTCCCGTTCGCCGGGCATGGCCCCCGCCACAGACACCGGGGTATGCGTTGAAACATCCCCTTGCGATAATGACGCGCTGAACACCCCTGTTGCCGCATCCTTGCCAGGATCGCGGCTTTTCTTATCCCGCGGGAGCTGCGATGGCTGAAGCCGTACGCCACGACAAGACTGCGCGCCAACTGCGGATGCTGTCCGATGCACTGGACAGTGGCCGGCTGGGACCGGTGCGTCGCCTGGTCAATACCCTGGCCCCCGCCGAGATCGGCAACCTGCTCGAATCGCTGCCGCCGGGAAAGCGCGAAGTGGTGTGGGGCCTGGTCGATCCGGAAGATGACGGCGAGGTGCTGGTCCACGTCGGCGACGACGTGCGCGAGAGCCTGCTCGCGGACATGGACCCGGACGAGATCATCGCCGCGGTCGAAGACCTGGACATCGACGACCTGGCCGATCTTGTCGAGGACCTGCCGGACACGGTCATCGACGAAGTCCTCAAGTCGATGGACCGCGAGAACCGTGAGCGCCTCGAACAGGTCCTGTCCTACCCCGAGGACAGCGCCGGCCGCCTGATGAACCCGGACGTGGTGACCGTGCGCGCCGACGTCAACGTCGACGTGGTGCTGCGCTACCTGCGCCTGCGCGGCGAACTACCGGACCATACCGACCACCTGTTCGTGGTCAGCCGCCGCCATCAGTATCTTGGCCGTGTCTCGCTTGCAGCGCTGGTCACCCACGAAGACACCACGCCGATCAACCGGTTGATCGACGACGAACAGCCGGCGATCGATGTCGGCGAGAGCGACCAGGAGGTCGCCCGCCAGTTCTCCGACCATGACTGGATTTCCGCGCCGGTGGTGGACGACAACAACATCCTGGTCGGCCGCATCACCATCGATGACGTGGTCGACATCATCCGTGGCCAGGCCGAGCACCAGGCGCTGGGCGCCGCCGGCCTGGACGAGGACGAGGATCTGTTCAGCCCGGTATGGCGCGCGATGCGCCGTCGCCTGATGTGGCTGTCGGTGAACCTGTGTACCGCCTTCCTCGCCTCCAGCGTGGTCGGTCACTTCGAAGGCACGATCGACAAGCTGGTGGCGCTGGCGGTGCTGATGCCCATCGTCGCCGGCCTCGGCGGCAACGCAGGCACGCAGGTGCTGGCGTTGATGGTGCGCGGCCTGGCGCTGGGCCAGGTGGGTGCATCCAATGCACGCACCCTGCTATGGAAGGAAGTGCGGGTGGCACTGCTCAACGGCCTGCTGCTGGGTTCCGTGCTGGGCCTGATCGTGCTGGCCTGGTTCCATTCGCCGGGGTTGTCGGCGGTGATCGCCATCGCGCTGACCTTCAACCTGCTGTTCGCCGCGCTGGCCGGTGTGCTGGTGCCGCTCACCCTGAAACGTTTCGGCTTCGATCCGGCCTTGGCCAGCGGTATTTTCCTGACCGCCGTGACCGATTCGATGGGCTTCTTCACCTTCCTCGGCCTGGCCACCCTGGTGCTGCTGCACTGACCGACCTGCCCCCCCCCCTGCTCCCCCAGCCGAGGCGGGGCCCATTCCCACTGGAACACCCCATGGCAACCACGATCGAAAACTACTTCCAGCCGGGTTGGCGCGACCAGCTGCATACCTGTGCCGCGTGCGAATGGAAGGGCAGTTCGCGGGCAATGGTGATGGAGCTGGACGAGGACGCCACCGAGTACGACTGCCCGGTGTGCGAGAACCCGCTGCTGGTGGTGCTGCACCCGGATCTGGCACAGGTACGGGCCGCCGCCGCCGAAGGCAACGCTGAAGCGCAGGAGCAGCTGGACATCGTCGCCAGCGCCCCCCGGCCGGAGTGACGCGCTGCACGATGCTGGCCAGGCGCGACTGGACTACCATGAAAACGATTCCAGATCAGGAAACGCCTCCATGGTTCGTCTGCTTGCACGCTGGTTGCCGCTGCTGCTGGTCCTGATGGTGGGAGGCTGCGCCAGCACCGCCGAACGTACGCACGGACGCTTCGAGGCGCGCGCGGTGAAGGTGGATGGCCGGACGGCCTATTACCAGGTGTTCATTCCGGCAGGCGTGCAGCCGCGTGACCCGGCGCAGCAGGGTGCCGCGCCGGTCGATGTGCCCGTCATCCTGTTCCTGCACGGCTCCGGCGAGCGTGGCGGCGATGGCGTGAAGCAGACCCACGCCGGACTCGGCCCGTACCTGCGCGACCACAGCGACTTCCCGGCGCTGGTGGTGTTCCCGCAGGTTCCCGGGCACCAGGAATGGAGCGGTCGCAACAACCGGGTGGCCCTGGCCGCGCTTGACGCCACCCTCGCCGAGTTCGGCGCCGATCCGGCCCGGCAGTACCTGACCGGCATGTCGATGGGCGGCTACGGCAGCTGGAACATCGCACTGGATGACCCGCGCCGTTTTGCGGCGATCGTGCCGGTCTGCGGCGCGGTGCTGGCACCGCGCGCGGTGCGGCCAACCCTGTTCGTGGAGCAGGTCGCCAACGAAGCCGATCCGTATGCCGCGATTGCACAGCGCCTGCGGCACACGCCGATCTGGATCTTCCATGGTGCGCTTGACGATGTGGTGCCACCGGACGACGACCGCCGCCTGCACGCCGCGTTCCGGAGCGCCGCTGCACGCGACGTGCGCTACACCGAGTACCCGGAAGGCAACCACAACGCCTGGGACGCCACCTATGCGGACCCGGCAATGTGGGCATGGCTGTTCGCGCAGAAGCGATGAGCCATAGCTTCGGTAGTTGCCAACCTTGGTTGGCACTGGCCTACCTGAAACCAACCCATTCCCCGATGTTCACTGGAAGCAGGCCCGTCCATGCTTGCTCCATGCAGAACACACGTCTCCTGCTCGGCCGTCGCTCCAGCATCGGCCTCAGCTGTATCCTCACCACCGTCGTCCATGACCGCGCGCCGCTCTTCACCAACGCCGCAGCGGCCGCCTTGGCAGTCCGCGAATTCCAGCGACTGGATCAGGAAGGCTTCACCCGCTCGATTGCGTACGTGGTCATGCCCGACCACATCCACTGGCTGGTCGAACTACGTGCGGGAACGCTGGAAACCGTCATGAAGCGTTTCAAATCGCGCACCGCCCAGCAGGTAAACCGGTTGCTGGGGCGCTTCTGGCAGGCCTGCTATCACGATCATGCGATCCGCTCTGACGAATCGTTGCACCGGCATGCGATGTATCTGATGGGAAATCCGATCAGGGCCGGGCTGACGACGCGGCTTGGGCAATATCCCCATGCATGGTGCGAATGGGAGCTTGGGGCTTCGTGTGATCCGCTCGACAACTTGGGCGCGGATGGATAGTGCCAACCAAGGTTGGCATCTACCAGAGCGGTGCGCGGACAAGCCGCGCGGCAAGTGTGTCAACCAAGGCTGACACCTACCAGAGCGGGTGGTCAGCCCAGCAGGGTTTCCAGCACGGCCATGCGCACGGCAACGCCGTTGGCGACCTGGCGCAGCACCCACGACTGTGGGCCATCGGCCACGTCGTCGGTCACTTCCACGCCGCGGTTGATCGGGCCGGGGTGCAGCACCGCGGCGTCCTTGCCGGCGCGGGCCAGGCGTTCGCGGGTCAGTCCGTACTGGTCGTGATACTGCTCCAGCGACGGCACCAGCCCTTCTTCCATGCGCTCGCGCTGCAGGCGCAACATCATCAGTGCGTCGACCCCTTCCAGCATCGCGTCGAAATCCTCGCCCACCACGCAGCCCTTCAGGGTTTCGTCGTCCGGCAGCAGCGACTGCGGGCCACACACGCGGATCTCGCCCACGCCCAGCGTGCGCAGTGCGTGCAGGTCGGTGCGGGCCACGCGCGAGTGCTTCACGTCGCCGACGATCACCACCTTCAGCTTCGAGAAATCCGGGCCCTTGGCCTGGCGCAGGGTCAGCATGTCCAGCAGGCCCTGCGTGGGGTGCGAACTGCGCCCATCGCCGGCATTGATGAGGGCGGTGCCCTCGCCCGCCGCTTCGGCCAGGGCGGCCACGGCACCATCATCGGGATGGCGCACCACGAAGCCGCGCACGCCCATCGCTTCCAGGTTGCGCAGCGTGTCGCAGGCGGTTTCGCCCTTGCGCGTGGACGAGGTCGACGCATCGAAGTTCAGCACGTCGGCGCCCAGGCGCTGCGCGGCCAGCTGGAACGAACTGCGCGTGCGGGTGGACGGTTCGAAGAACAGCGTGCACACCGCAGAACCAGCCAGCACGTGCCGCTTGTTGCCGACGCGGCCGACCGCCGCATCGCGGATCTGCCCCGCGCGGTCGAGCAGCTGCAGCAGGGTGTCGCGGGGCAGGCCTTCAAGAGTCAGCAGGTGGCGCAGGCGGCCGGAGGCATCGAGTTGCTGGGCGGTCATGGCGGGAATCGTGCAGTCAGGGAATGGGAGTGGCGTCGTCCGGCGAGGACAGCCAGCGGTCGATGATCACCGCCGCAGCCACCGCATCGAGCGCGGCCGCATCACGGCGGCGCTTGCGCCCTTCGGCGCGCTCGACGGCGAAGCGGCGGGCGGCTTCCACCGAGCTTGAGCGCTCGTCGATCATCACCACCGGCAGCTTGAATCGTTCCCGCAGCTGGCGGGCAAAGCCCTGCGCGCGCTTGCGGTTGGGTTGGTCCTGGCCGTCGAGCGTCAGCGGATCGCCGACCACCAGGCCATCGGGCTTCCATTCCTTGATGAGGCGTTCGATCGCCGCCCAGTCCGGGCCGTTGCCGTGCACGTCGACCACGGCCACGGCACGCGCGTGCGCGGCGAAGGCGCTGCCGATGGCCACGCCGATCCGTCGCGCGCCGACATCGAAGCCGAGCACGGTGCCATCGCGACGGAGGCCGGCCGGCTCAGACATGGCCGCTGTAATCGGTGAGCCGGAACAGATCCACGCCGATGCGCGAGGCCGCGCCCTGCCAGCGCTGCTCCAGCGGCAGCTGGAATACCAGTTCGGCGTCGGCCGGCACGGTCAGCCAGCTGTTCTCGGAAAGCTCGCTTTCCAGCTGCCCGGCGCCCCACCCGGCACAGCCAAGGGTCACCACCGCATTGGCCGGGCCTTCGCCGCGGGCCATTGCTTCGAGGATGTCGCGCGACGTGGTCAGGTACAGGCCATCGCCCACCGTCAGACTGGAATCCCAGGGCCGCGCATCGTCGTGGATGACGAACCCGCGCTCGGGATGCACCGGCCCGCCGTTGAGCACCATGCGCGCCTGCAGGTCGCCATCGCTGGTGGCGATGTCCATCTGCGACAGCACCTCGCCCAGCGTGTACTCGGACGGCTGGTTGACCAGCACGCCCATCGCCCCGTTCTCGTCGTGCTGGCAGATCAGCGCGACGCTGCGGGCAAAGGTCGCGTCGAGCAGCGACGGCAGCGCGACGAGCAGGTGATCGGCGAGGGAAGTGGGCGTTGCGGGCATGCCGCCATTCTAGCCGCTGGTCGCCCCCGATGCCTGCACCTGCCGGTCACGGCGCGCATAATGACCACCCCGTACCGCAGGAGTTCGCCTTGTCCGGATATTGCCTGATCGCCCCCGGCCACCCGGTGCACGACTACTACCACGCGCACGAGTACGGCTTCCCGCAACGCGACGAACGCGAGCTGTTCGAGCGGCTGGTGCTGGAGATCAACCAGGCCGGCCTGAGCTGGGAGACCATCCTGAAGAAGCGGGAAGGATTCCGCGCGGCCTACGATGCCTTCGACGTGGACCGGGTCGCCGCCTATGCCGAGCAGGACATCGGGCGCCTGCTCTCGGACCCGGGCATCATCCGCAACCGCCTGAAAGTGCTTGCCGCGATCCACAACGCCCAGGTGATCCAGCAGCTGCGTGCGGACCACGGCAGCTTCGCCGCCTGGCTGGACGCGCATCACCCACGCAGCAAGGCCGACTGGGTGAAGCTGTTCAAGAAGACCTTCCGCTTCACCGGCGGCGAGATCACCGGCGAGTTCCTGATGAGCCTGGGCTACCTGCCGGGTGCGCACGCCGCGGACTGCCCGGTGCATGCGCGGCTGCTGAAGCTGTCACCGCCATGGCTGCAGGCCGTCGTCCGCTGATCCCGATCCGCCGGGCATGGCCCGGCGCTACCCGTCGCCTGCTGATCCCGATCCGCCGGGCATGGCCCGGTGCTACCTGTCGCCTGCTGATCCCGATCCGCCGGGCATGGCCCGGCGCTACCCGTCGCCTGCTGATCCCGATCCGCCGGGCATGGCCCGGGGCTACCTGTCGCCTGCTGATCCCGATCCGCCGGGCATGGCCCGGCGCTACCCGTCGCCCGCAGATCCACATCCGCCGGGCATGGCCCGGCGCTACCACGTACCGGTCCCGGTAGCGCCGGGCCATGCCCGGCGAACGCGGAAGGCGCGCTTAGACGCCCATGTAACGGCCGGGCCGGTGGTTGAACATCAGCACCAGGCTGAGCACCACCGCGCCGATCGCCGAGTACATCACCTTGGACGGCGAAAGCACGAAGAACGCGGCGATCATCAGGCAGGCATCGTAGGACATCTGCACCTTGCCGGCGCTCCAGCCACGGGTGCGCTGCAGGTAGACCGCCAGGATGCCGATGCCGCCCAGGCTGGCGCGGTGGCGGATGAAGAACAGGATGCCCAGCCCCGACAGCGCGCCGCCGACGATCGCCGAATACAGCGGATGGATGTGCGAGAAATCGATCCAGCGCGGCAGCAGATCGGTCAGCACGCCGCAGGCGGTGACCGCGGCAAAGGTCTTCAGGGTGAACTCCCAGCCCATGCGCCGCAGCGCCACCCAGTAGAAGGGCAGATTGACCAGCACGAACACCAGCCCGAAGTTCCAGCCCATCGCGTAGTGCAGCAGGAAGGCCATGCCGGCCATGCCGCCGATCATCAGCCCGCCCTTGGCGAAGATGGCCAAGCCCAGCGAGGCCACCATGGTCGCCAGCACCATGCCCTGCACGTCCTCGGCCACCGAGTGGCGCAGCGCTTTTTCGTCGGCGGTGGTACCGGCGCTGTCCGGCGGCGGAGTCAACGGACCGGCGGTGACCAGGTGGCCGTCAGCGTCGTCGCACGGCGCGGGGCCATGGGAAGGATGGGACATGCGGGTGGGGGGGACAGCGGGGGGAGGCAGTATTAGACACGATCCGCATGACAGTTGCAGATGAAATCGTTCAGCTGGATGCGCCGCCCTGTCTGAGGGCTATCCGGAAAGCGTCAGCCCGCGCCGCAGCGGGCAGCGGGCAGCGGCGGCGCCGTATCATTCCCGCATGCCGCGCGAAAACCTCAACGACCTGCAGGCCTTTGTCCACGTCGCCCGCGAGGGCAGCTTCACCCGCGCGGCCGCCCAGCTGGGTGTCTCGCAGTCCGCGCTCAGCCATGCCATGCGCGGCCTCGAGGAGCGGCTCGGGGTGCGCCTGCTGACCCGGACTACCCGCAGCGTCTCCACCACGGAGGCTGGCGCCCGCCTGCTCGCCACGCTGGCACCGCGCCTGGCCGAGATCGAACACGAGCTGGCCGCGTTGGCCGAGTACCGCGACCGCCCCGCCGGGACCATCCGCATCAATGCCACTGGCCACGCCGCTGAGTATCTGGCGTGGCCGCGGCTGGCCCCCCTGCTGCAGCGCTTCCCCGACCTGAAGATCGAATTGACCACCGACTACGGCCTGGCCGACATCGTCGCCGAGCGCTATGACATCGGCATCCGCCTCGGCGAGCGCCTGGCACGCGACATGATCGCGGTGCCCATCAGCCCGCCGCTGCGGATGCGCGTGGTCGGTGCCCCAGGCTACTTTCGTCGGCACACCGCCCCCGCGCATCCGCACGACCTGGCCAGCCACAACTGCATCACCCTGCGCCTGCCCACCCATGGCGGACTGATGCCATGGGACTTCGGCCAGGATGGCCACGAACTGAGCGTGCGCGTGAGCGGGCAGTGGACCTTCAACACGATGGGCATGACCCGCAGCGCGGCACTGGCCGGCAGCGGGCTGGCCTGGCTGCCGGAAGACCAGATCCTGCCGATGCTGGACGATGGCCGCCTGCAGTCGGTGCTGGACGACTGGTGCCCGCCGTTCGATGGCTACTACGCGTACTACCCCTCGCGCCACCACGTGACCCTGGCGATGCGCACGGTGCTTGATGCCCTGCGCGGGCCGATGATGGACGGATGAGTGCGGGCCCAGGGCCCGCACCCACCACGATCAGCCCTTGACCTGCGCCGCACGCTGGGCGTTGTAGCGCTCGCCGACGATCGACACTTCATCCAGCGCCTGTGCGATGCGCTGCCGTTCTTCGCTCGACAGCTGCAGGTCCACCGCTCCCAGGTTCTCTTCCAGGCGATGCACCTTGGTGGTGCCCGGAATCGGCACGATCCAGTCCGCCTGCGCCAGCAGCCAGGCCAATGCCACCTGTGCCGGGGTGGCATCACGGGCGGCGGCAATGGCGCTGATCCGGTCCACCAGCGCCTGGTTCGCCCGGCGCGCCTCGACTTCAAAACGCGGCACGGTGTTGCGGAAGTCGTCGGCCTCGAACGCGGTCTCTGCATTGATCGTACCGGTCAGGAAGCCCCGGCCCAGCGGACTGAACGGTACGAAGCCGATGCCCAGCTCCTGCAGGGTCGGCAGCAGTTCGCGCTCCGGCTCGCGCCACCACAGCGAGTACTCGCTCTGCACCGCAGCCACCGGCTGCACGGCATGTGCGCGGCGCACGGTGGCAGCACTCGCTTCGGAGAGCCCGAAGTGGCCGACCTTGCCTTCGGCGATCAGGTCGCGCACGGTACCGGCGACGTCCTCGATCGGCACGTTGGGATCGACACGGTGCTGGTAGAACAGATCGATGTGGTCGGTCCGCAGGCGCTTGAGGCTGGCTTCGGCCACGGCACGGATGTTCTCCGGGCGGCTGTCCAGCCCGGTATCGGCCTGGGCGTTCCTGAAACCGAACTTGGTGGCGATCACCAGCCGGTCCCGATGCGGCGCCAGCGCCCTGCCCAGCAGTGCCTCGTTGGTGTACGGGCCGTACACCTCGGCTGTGTCGAAGAAGGTGACCCCGCGCTCCACGGCTGCGTGCAGCAGCGCGACGCCCTGCTCCAGTTCCACGGGCTTGCCGTAGCTGTGGCTCAGGCCCATGCAGCCCAGGCCGAGGGCGGAAACCTTCAGGCCGCTGCGGCCGAGTTCACGTGTCTGCATTGTCATGCTCCAGAGGGGGAGCGCTGACGATACGCCTGCGGCCCCATCGGATTGAACCGGCTGCGCCGCAGTCGGTCATGACTGGATTTCATGAATCCGGCCGACCCGGTGATCTTCCTCGGCGCCGGGCGATGCCCGGCTGCCGTCCCCTGCTGCTTCAGCGGATCTCGGAGATTTCCACGCCGTCCAGCCCCTGCGACAGGGTGCGCGCGTCACCGCCCTGGCTCAGCTTGATGCGCAGCCGCACTTCGTTCTGCGAATCGGCATACCGCAGCGCATCCTCGTAGCTGATCTCACCGGCCTGGTACAGCTCGAACAGGCTCTGGTCGAAGGTCTTCATGCCCAGCTGGACCGATTCCTTCATCACTTCCTTCAGCTTGTGGATCTCGCCGTCGCGGATGTAGTCCTGCACCAGCGGCGTGCCCAGCAGGATCTCCATCGCAACCTTGCGCGAGCGGCCATCCGGGGACGGTACCAGCTGCTGGGCCACCACGCCCTTGAGGTTCAGCGACAGGTCCATCAGCAGCTGGTTGCGACGGTCTTCCGGGAAGAAGTTGATGATGCGGTCCATCGCCTGGTTGGCGTTGTTGGCGTGCAGGGTCGCCAGCACCAGGTGGCCGGTTTCGGCGAAGGCGATGGCGTGGTCCATGCCTTCGCGGGTACGCACCTCACCAATCATGATCACGTCCGGCGCCTGGCGCAGCGTGTTCTTCAGCGCGGCCTCCCAGCTGTCGGTATCGATGCCCACTTCGCGCTGGGTGATGATGCAGCCCTCGTGCTTGTGCACGAACTCGATCGGATCCTCGATGGTGATGATGTGGCCGGTGGAATTCTGGTTGCGATAACCGATCATCGCTGCCAGCGACGTCGACTTGCCGGTACCGGTCGCACCGACGAACAGGATGATGCCGCGCTTGGTCATCGCCAGCGTCTTGATGATCGGCGGCAGGCTCAGTTCTTCCACGGTCGGGATGCGCGTCTCGATGCGACGCAGCACCATGCCCACCTGGTTGCGCTGATAGAAGCAGCTCACGCGGAAACGGCCGACACCGGACAGGCCGATGGCGAAGTTGCATTCGTGGGTCTTCTCGAACTCCTCGCGCTGTGCCGGCGTCATCACGTTCAGCACCAGGTCGCGGCTCTGCTGCGGCGTCAAGGGTGTCTGCGTGATCGGCGCGATCTTGCCATTGACCTTCATCGCCGGCGGCATGCCCGCGGTGATGAACAGGTCCGAGGCGCGCTGGTGCGCCATCAGCTTGAGGAAGGAGGTGAAATCGATGGTGGTGGCGGTGGTGTTCACGGCAGGCTCCCAGGAGGCATGTGCCAGGCTTCAGTCGATGGTCGGAACATCGCGGAGTCGCCGACGCGGTCGCGCGCCGGGCCCGCTTCTGCCTTGCCTTACTCGAACAGTCGCTTGTCCTTGGCGTACTCGCGCGCCTGGTTGCGGGTGATCAGGCTGCGCTTGACCAGGTCCTGCAGGTGCTGGTCGAGCGTCATCATGCCCTGCTGCTGACCGGTCTGGATCGCCGAGTACATCTGCGCCACCTTGTCTTCGCGGATCAGATTGCGGATGGCCGGCGTGCCCACCATGATCTCCCACGCTGCGGTACGGCCGCCGCCCACCTTCTTCAACAGTGCCTGCGAGATCACCGCGCGCAGCGACTCGGACAGCATCGAGCGCACCATCGGCTTCTCGCCGGCCGGGAACACGTCGATGATGCGGTCGATGGTCTTGGCCGCCGAACTGGTGTGCAGGGTGCCGAACACCAGGTGGCCGGTCTCCGCGGCGGTCAGCGCCAGGCGGATGGTTTCCAGGTCGCGCAGTTCGCCGACCAGGATGATGTCCGGGTCTTCTCGCAGTGCCGAGCGCAGTGCCTCGTTGAAGCCATGCGTATCGCGGTGTACTTCGCGCTGGTTGATCAGGCACTTCTGAGAGGTGTGCACGAACTCGATCGGATCCTCGACGGTGAGGATGTGGCCGTATTCGCTCTTGTTGATGTAGTCGATCATCGCCGCCAGCGTGGTCGACTTGCCCGAACCGGTCGGGCCGGTCACCAGGATCAGGCCCTGCGGCTGCTGGATCAGTTCGCGGAAGATCGGCGGACAGGCCAGATCCTCCAGCGTCAGCACCTCCGACGGAATGGTACGGAACACTGCGCCCGCACCGCGGTTCTGGTTGAACGCATTCACGCGGAAACGTGCCAGCGACGGGATCTCGAACGAGAAGTCCACTTCGAGGAATTCCTCGTAGTCGCGGCGCTGCTTGTCGGACATGATGTCGTACACCAGCGCATGGACCTGCTTGTGGTCCAGTGCCGGGATGTTGATGCGGCGAACGTCGCCGTCCACGCGGATCATCGGCGGCAGGCCTGCGGACAGGTGCAGGTCGGACGCTTTGTTCTTTACGGAAAACGCCAACAGCTCGGCGATATCCATGAGCGGCTACTCCCCAATAACGGCTTCGACTGGAAGGATCTTTCCCCGGGCGGCAGTATAGCCTCCTGATCGATTGGAACGCGTTACGTGGCCACTGCCCTGCCCCAGATCCTGAGCACCCTGCGCGCCGCGGCCGAGGCCGCCGGACGCGCGCCGCCGCGCCTGCTGGCGGTCTCCAAGACCCAACCCGCCGAGGCCGTGGCCGCCCTTGCTGCACAGGGCCAGCGCGCCTTCGGCGAAAACTACGTGCAGGAGGCGCTGGCCAAGATGCAGGCGCTGCAGCACCTTGACCTGGAATGGCACCTGATCGGCCATCTGCAGTCCAACAAGGCCGAAGCGGTGGCCACGCATTTCGACTGGGTACAGAGCGTGGACCGTCCCAAGCTGGTGACTGCGCTGGCCCGCCATCGACCGGCGGCGCGCGGAGCGCTGAACGTGCTGATCCAGGTCAACATCGATGATGAATCCAGCAAGCACGGCTGCGCGCCAGAGGACGTCCAGGCCCTGGCCGAGGCCATCGCCGCCGAGCCCGGCCTGCGCTTGCGGGGTCTGATGGCGATCCCGGCGCCGTGGCCGGAGGCGGAGCGCCGCCGCGACGCATTCGTGCGCATGCGCACACTTTTCCAGACACTGGCCGACCGCTTCCCGCAGGTCGATACCCTTTCGATGGGCATGAGCAGCGACTACACCGATGCGATCGCCGAAGGCGCCACCCTGGTGCGCATCGGCACCGCCCTGTTCGGCGCCCGTCCGCGGCCGGCCTGACATTCCGAGGAGACTTCCATGGCAGCAGATTCCATCACCTTCATCGGCGGCGGCAACATGGCCCGCAGCCTGATCGCCGGCCTGATCCGCCAGGGCGTGCCTGCCACACGCATCCACGTGGCCGAGCCGGTAGCCGCCGTGCGCGATGCGCTTGCCAGCGACTTCGGCGTGCATACCCATGACAGCGCCAGCGCGGCCGCCGCGCAGGGCCAGACCTGGCTGCTGGCGGTCAAGCCACAGGTACTGCGTGACGTCTGCCAGTCGCTGCAGTCGCTGGCGCAGGACAACCGACCGCTGGTGGTCTCGATCGCCGCCGGCATCACCAGCACGCAGCTGCAGCGCTGGCTGGGCGGCACGTTGCCGGTGGTGCGCGCGATGCCCAACACGCCCGCGCTGCTCGGTGCCGGCGTCACCGGCCTGTACGCAACACCGGCAGTGGATGCACCGCAGCGCGCGCAGGCCGAGCACCTGCTGGCCAGTGCCGGACGCACGGTATGGATCGACAGCGAGCCGTTGATGGATTCGGTCACCGCTGTCTCCGGCAGCGGTCCGGCCTATGTGTTCCTGCTCGCCGAAGCGATGGAGGCGGCAGGCATCGCCCAGGGTCTGTCCGCCGACGCCGCACGCACGCTGGTGGTGCAGACGCTGCTCGGCGCCTCGCGCATGCTCGATGAAGCGGGCGAAAGCCCCGCCGAGCTGCGCCGTCGCGTGACCTCGCCCAACGGCACCACCCAGGCAGCGATCGAGCGCTTCCAGGCCGGAGGCTTCGAGGCACTGGTGGATGCCGCGCTGCGCGCCGCACAGGTGCGCGGCCAGGAACTGTCAGCGGCAAACGACTGATTCCTTGGGGTCAGATCCCTTTGCCGGGGCCAAGGGATCTGCCCCCATCTACTCCGATGCTCATTGCCCCAACGCGGTCATGACGAAGTCGACGAAGCACTGCAGGCGCGGGCGCGGGCGACGGTCCGGCAGATAGATCAGATGCATCGGCCGCGGCGCCGGCAGATGGTCGCGCAGCAGCGGTTTCAGCCGGCCTGCAGCGATCTCCGTGGCCAGCAGCGCCGTCGGTTGCAGAATCAGCCCGGCCCCCGCCACGGCGGCCTCGCGCAGCGCGACGCCGTCATTGCTGGTGAGCCGCGCCTCCCAGTCCACATGCTCGCCACTGGCCAGCTGCCAACCGTGCCCGCCACGCCAGGCCAGGTGGCTCAGGCAATCGTGTCCCTGCAGATCCGCGGGCGTCCGCGGCGTGCCTCGCCGGCGAAGGTACGAGGGCGCTGCACACAGGCTCATCGCATAGGGGGGCAGCGGACGCGCCACGATGTCCGCCGAGGGCAGCGGACCGACCCGGATCGCCGCGTCGAAGCCGTCTTCGATCAGGTCCACCCGGCGATTGCTGAGATCCAGTTCGATGTTCAGCAGCGGCTGTGCACGCAGCAGCTCGGCCAACCGGGGCGCCAGCACGCAGCTGCCCCACGTGGTGGGAGCACTGACCCGCAACACGCCACGCGGCTGCAGCTGCAGGCCGGCCACGTCCGCCTCGGCCTGCTGCACCTGTTCCAGCACCTGCCGGCAACCGGCCAGATAAGCGCTGCCCGCCTCGGTCAGGCGCTGCCGCCGTGTGTTCCGCTGCAGCAGCGCGGTGCCGAGATGCCGTTCCAGCTGCTGGATGTACTTGCCCACCATCACCGCAGACACCTGCAGGTGCTCGGCGGCAGCGGCGAAACTCCCGCGCTCGGCCACCGCGACGAAGGCCTGCATGCAGCGCAGCATGTCCATTGCAAAGTCCTGATTAGCAATCTGCGAATCATACGCGGCTTACCAAACCGCGTCGTCACGGCGCAGACTGCGCTTCATCTTCCCCAGCAAGGAACCGTCATGAAGATTCTTCTCGTGGGCGCCACCGGCACGCTCGGCCAGGCGGTCGCACGCCAGCTCGGCCAGCAGCACCAGATCCTGGACGCCGGGCGCAGCAGCGGCACGCTGCGCGTCGATCTGACCGACGATGCCAGCGTCAACGAACTGTTCGCCCGCACCGGCGCGGTCGATGCGGTGATTTCCACCGCAGGCAAACTGCATTTTGGTCCTCTGCGTGACATGACGCCGGAACGGTTCAACGTCGGCCTGCAGGACAAGCTGCTCGGGCAGGTACGGCTGGCGCTGGCCGCACAACATCACCTCACCGCCGGTGGCTCGATCACCCTGACCAGCGGCATCGTCAGTGCCCAGCCGATCCGCGATGGCGTCAATGCAACCTCGGTGAACGCCGCACTGGAAGGATTCGTGCGTGCAGCGGCCCTGGAACTGCTGCCACGCGGGCTGCGCATCAATGTCGTCAGCCCGAATGTGCTGGTCGAATCAATGGACGCCTACGCGCCCTACTTCCCCGGCTTTGAAGCGGTGACCGCCCAGCGCGCGGCACTGGCGTACCAGCGCGCGGTGGAAGGCATCCTGAGCGGTGAAACGATCACCGTCTGGTGATGCATGATCCAGCCTGGCGCGCCCTCCGATGTGCCGGGGCCTCAGCCCCACCGCATCGGACCGTCACCGCGCTCCCCGAGGACATCCTCGGGGTTGGCCAGCCGGCAGCGCTTCAGTGACAGGCAACCGCAACCGATGCACCCGGTCAGCTCGTCACGCAGCAGCTGCAGCATGTGGATGCGCTCATCCAGCTCGGTCCGCCAGCGCGCGGACAGCGTGGCCCAGTCAGCCTTGGTCGGTGCCCTGCCCTGCGGCAGGCTCTCGAAAGCACGCGCCACGGCTTCCAGCGGCATGCCCACGCGCTGTGCAACGCGTATCACCGCCAGCCGGCGCAGCACGTCGCGGCTGAAGCGGCGCTGGTTGCCCGAGGTTCGCAGGCTGCTGATCAGGCCCTTGCGCTCATAGAAGTGCAGCGCGGACACGGCCACGCCGCTGCGCTGCGATACCTCACCCACACTCAGTTCCTGCGACACCATTGCTTGACCTCAACTATAGTTCAGGTGTCATGCTGCGGTCTTCGCCGCCGGATGACAAGCGCGGCATCGCCGACTTTCCGCATGACCCCGATTCCATCCGCTGCCGACGCCTCCCCTTCTGCCGAAACCTCCATCCTGTCCGCGCGCTATCGTGCGACCACCCTGGGCATGGTCGCCCTGGTCTCGCTGCACGCCTTCGAGGCGCTGGCGGTTGCCGCGGCCATGCCCACCGTCGCCGCCGCGCTCGACGGGCTTCGGCTGTACGCGCTGGCCTTCGGCGGCACCCTCGCCACCAGCGTCATCGGCATGACACTCGCCGGCCTCTGGGCCGACCGGCACGGGCCGGCGCGGCCGCTGTGGTGGGGCCTGGCGTGTTTCGTGCTGGGCCTGCTGCTGGCCGGCCTGGCCACGCGCATGGGCGTGCTGGTGGCCGGGCGGCTGCTGCAGGGCCTGGGCGCGGGTGCGATCTCGGTCTCACTGTATGTGATGGTCGGCCGTACCTACCCCGAACCTCTGCGCCCGAAAGTGTTCGCAGCGTTCTCCGCCGGCTGGGTGGTGCCGTCGATGATCGGCCCGGCCGCGAGCGGGCTCATCGTGCAGCACCTGGGCTGGCGCTGGGTGTTCCTGGCCGTGCCGCTGCTGGCGGTGCCCGCTGCGTTGCTGCTGCGACCTGCACTGTCGCGCCTGCAGCCCTCGCCTGCAGGCGACAGCGGCAATCGCAGCAGGGTCGTGCGCTGGGCCAGCGGCGCGTCGCTGGCAGCGCTGCTGCTGTATCTCGGGGGCCAGCAGCAAGGCATGGCGGCATTGCTGTGCATCACTGTGGCGATGCTCGCGCTGCTGTTCTGCGTACAGCGGCTTCTGCCCCCCGGCACCCTGCGCCTGCATCGCGGCCTGCCCAGCGTGATTGCCCTGCGCGGCATCGCCGCTGCGGCATTCTTCGCCTGCGAGGCCTACCTGCCACTGCTGCTGCAGCGCGAGCGCGGGCTGTCACCCAGCGGGGCCGGCGCGGTGTTGAGCCTGGGGGCATTGGGCTGGTTCGCCGGGTCGTGGCTGCAGGGCCACCAGCGTAATGGCTGGTCACGCCAGCAGCTGCTGCGCGCGGGAACGCCGCTGATGGCGATCGGTATCGCGGCCACGCTGGCAGTGCTGTTCCGTGCGGTACCGCTGCCGGTGGCTCTGATCGGCTGGACGCTGACCGGCTTCGGCATGGGCATGATCTACGCCAGTCTTTCGGTACTGACCCTTTCCCTTTCGGCACCGCACGAGCAGGGAGCCAATACCTCGGCGCTGCAGTTGAGCGAGGCGCTGGCGGTCACCACCGCGCTGGCCGTCTCCGGTGCGCTGTTCGCCCTGTTCGTGGACCACAGGCCGCACACCGGCTACGTGCTGTGCCTGGCGATCACCCTGGGCCTGGCTCTGCTGTCCACGCTGATTGCACGCCGGGTGTAACGCCACCGGTTGATTCCGTGGTCCGGCGCTACCGGGCGGCGCGGTGGGATAGCGCCGTACCATGCCCGGCGATCAGTGGAGTCATGGTGTGGCCGCCGCGTCCACATCATCGATGTCCCGATGCAGGATGCGGCGCACTTCCAGCACGGCCTGGGGCGATTCCTGCACGCTGTGACCGGAGATGATGACCTTCTCCGACAGCGCTCCGGGCAGGTGCGCGCTCCAGTACGGCACCAGCCCATCGTCGGATTTCTCCAGCGGCAGTTCCGGTTTGCGCTGGGCGATGATCGAGTGGTACTTCAGGCCCGCTTCGATCGGCAGCTGTGCGGCCGCCTTCACGAACGGATCACTGGCCTTGAGGTTGTCGATGCTGTTGGGAATCTTCGGCTTGGCGGTACCGTCAACCTGCTGCTCGGCCTGCGCCAGCGCCAGGAACACATCCTCGAATTTGCCCAGGATGGTCAGGGGCAGGCGCACCAGGCGGCCGATCAGGCGGCCGACCCTGTTGCCGGCGATGTCGGTGCCCTGATGCGGGGCGGCGATGAAGATCGCCCGTTCCACGTTCGGCTGCGCCTTGAAATGCAGCAGCGGGCCCAGCTTGTTCTGCACGCGCTTCAGTCGTTCGCCCTGCAGGTCGTAGTTGGCCAGCAGATCGTTCCACAGCACGTCGCCCGAATCGCTCACCAGCAGGCGCGCCAACACGCCGCCCATGCTGTGACCGATGTAGACCATATCCTTCGATGCGCGCGTGCTGCCATCGGGGTCGAAGTGCTTCAGCGTGTCGTTGAATGCATTGGCGATCTCATAGCGGTTCAGCGCGATCGGCGCGTTGGTCGGGTAGTACACCTGCCACACCTGGAACTGCTGGCGCAGCTCGGGATCGCCCATGATCTCGTTGGCCAGGTTCACCCAGGCCTCCGGGCTGCTGGCCAGGCCATGCAGCATGAAGATGATGCGGCGGTTCGGATCCCACGGCTGCATCAGGTAGATGTGCGGCTCCCCGATTCCCTCGCTCATGCCGAACAGCGTGCGCAGCGACTGCCGGGCGAAGCCGCTCTGCGCCAGCCACAGGCCATAAGCGGCAGTGAAGTTGCCGGCCAGCGGCACCTGCTCGCCGTGCAGGGTGATGCGCTCGGTCGCTTCGGGCGAATAGGCGTCCAGCTCGACCCGGCGGGTGCGCATCACGTCCTCCAGCGTGCTGCCCTCGAAGCGCAGCAGCGCGGTGACGTTGATCGAGGACATCTCGCTGAACTCCGGCACCGCATCGTCATGGCGATGGCGGCGGCCACGACGCGCGTCGCTGTCGTCGTCCTGCCCGCCGTTCGCCTTCGGGCCATCTGCGGATACCGCCGGAGTGACCAGCTTCGGCGGGTCCATCACCATCACCAGCTCCGCACCGAAACCGTCGCGTCGATAGGTACTGCGCAGGCCGACGAAGCTGACCGTACCGGCGGGTACCAGCTGCGCCGGGATGCTCTTCAGGTCCAGCTGCTGGTAGTTGGAGGCCAGCGACCAGCTGCCGACCGTGATCGGCTTCGTATAGTCCTCGCCGGCCAGCGCGGCGGCGCGCGCCCGTACGAACAGGACCACCGCGGCCTTCTCGGCTGCATAGTTGTAGTAGTCGCGCACCTGCGTCTGCCGATCCTCGAACGCGCGATCGGACGGCGAACGGCCGCTGTAGAACAGATAGGCGTAGGCATAGCGCGCCGCTTCCAGCCACGCATCGAGTGCCGCATCGCTCATCGGTGGGTCGCCCGCCGCCGTCTTCTTCGGGGTCAGCGCCAACGCGGCCTTCACCCACAGCTCCGACAACGCGGACAGCCGCTGTTCGACGTTGAGATCGTCGGTCATCAACAGCGTGCTGCGACAGACCACGAAGTCCTTCTCGCACTGCGACTCGTCCAGCCCGGCTGCACTCAGCGTTTCCCGGGCGGCCGGGCTGAGCTTGCCGGTGTTGAGCACATCGGCACGCTTGTTGACCAGCGAGTCACTGGATTTCACCTGCTTGACGGTGACCATCGCGCAGCCACTGCCGGCCAGCAGCATGAAGATCGCCAGCGACGCCGGCAGCACGCGCTGCCAGCGGGAAAGTACGAACATGGGCATCACTGCGGGTCCTGCTCGGTGCCGGGCACGCCCTGGCGGATCACGGTGGAAAAGTTGCTGCCGTCACCCAGGTCCAGCGCACGCTGGGTGATCCGGCCTTTGGCATGCAGCGCTGCGTACGGCACCCCCGGCGTCAATGCCCCGACCTCCTGGGCGTACTCGGCCAGATAGCCGGACAGCAGCAGGCGGTAGTCCAGAGGCAGCCGCGGCGCGATATGCCTGGCCAGATCGAAGACGATGGTGGTGCAGTTGCTGGTCAGCGTGTTGTAGAAGCCCGGCTTCGCATCCAGCTCGCGTGCCTGCGCGATGTAGGCAGCGAACAGTTCCTTCAACTGTGCGCGGTCCATGCCATGCAGGCGGTACAGATAGACATCCTCGCCACGCGCATTGGTCCGCGTGCGGATGATGTCGGTCTCTTCGGAGGCGACCAGGGTCATCTCGAACTTGCGGAAGAACCCCCCCAGTGCCGAGAACGATTCCCCGCGTTCCTTGCGGATCTCCAGCGAGAACACGACATGACGGCCATCGTCGAAGCCGAACGAGATCAGGGTGTGGGCGATCGCCGGCCCCATCCAGTACGAAAGCACCAGATCGGCCGAACGCAGCTGGTCCAGGTCGTATGTGCGGCGCACCCAGCGCGCGTCGTAGTCGGTTTCGCTGCGCCAGGTGAAATCGCGCACGTTGTCCAGCACCACATGCCGCCCATCGAAGGAGACCACGTGCAGGCGTTGTGCCACGTCATCGGCCCACACGCGGTCCTGGCGCGGGGTCAGCAGCATCCACCACCCCAGCGCCAGAGCCAGCGCCACAGCGAAGGCCATGCCGAGCCGTCGCGTGCCATGGCCACGGGCGACCCGCCAGGACGCCCACAGGGCGGACAACAACCACACTACCGCCACGGCCGGGGCCAGCCAGCCCGGCCCCGGTAGCTGATAGAGCAGCAGGCCAGCCACCCACAGTGCCAGCAGCACCATCACACTTCCTGTCATCCAACGTCCTGCGGCTTTCACTGGCATCCTGTCGCGGTCCCGGGGGCGCATAGTTAGCCACAAGCGGTTCACCCTGGCATCTACGGCCCGTTCAGGCGGGTGGGCGCACCGTCTGCAACGCTGTTTTCTGCACACCTTCCCCTCTTCCAGGAGCATCGATGGGCATTACTTCCGTGGCCGGTGTTGCGGTCCAACCCCAGCACCGCGCCCGCTGTCATTGCGGTACGGTCGAACTGCTGCTGGACCTGCCGGACGGCATCGTCGATCCGCGCCGCTGCGACTGCTCGATGTGCCGCCGCCGTGGCGCCATCGCCGCCAGCGTCGCCCTCGCCGGGCTGCAGGTGGTGCGAGGGCGGGACCATCTGCGGCTGTACCAGTTCAACACCCATGTGGCCGAGCACTACTTCTGCGATGTGTGCGGCATCTACACCCACCACCGTCGGCGTTCCAACCCCGACCAGTACGGCTACAACGTCGCCTGCCTCGAAGGCATCGATCCCTTTGCGCTGGGCGTGATTCCGGTCAGCGACGGCGTGAACCACCCGGCCGACCGCCCGGCCTAGTGCCGGGTGCGGCGTGGGGGCGCGGCGACCTTCTGCCAAGGCGCCATGCCGCTGCGGCCGGCCCGCGCGGGGCGTTTGAGCCAGGGCCGGCGGGGCATCGCCGGCGGCTCGGCGGCAACCGGGGCGGGCATGGGCCTGCGGACGGGCCAGAGATGATCGAGCAGCCACATGGCAGGTCTCCGTGGGGACGGGGACGATCAATACTGGGCCCACGGCGGCATGCGCGGCGTGACGCGCGGATGATCTCCAGATGACACGCCATTGAGAATCATTTGCATCATGGGCTGCCGGTCCCGATAATCCGCGGCGATCTCCTGTGGACCGACCGCCATGCCCGCCCGCCGCACCCTGTTGTCGCTTGCGCTCTGCCTTCCCGCCTGTCTCACCGCTCCGCTGGCCCTGGCCGATGACGCGCCTGATGCGCGCACCCTGGACCGGGTCAGCGTCGTCGCCGACCGCGCCAGCACCGCGACCAAGACCGATACCGCGCTGACCCAGACGCCACAGGCGATCAGCGTGGTCACCCAGCAGCTGTTCACTGATCGCGGCGCGCACAACCTGCAGGAAGTGCTGCGCTACAGCGCCGGCGTCACCGCCGACGCCTGGGGCCTGGATACCCGCAACGACGCCACCTCGGTGCGCGGCCTGGACCCGGTGCAGTACCTCGATGGCCTCCGCCGCAGCTACGGTTTCAGCCCACTGGCACGACCAGAGATCTACGGTCTGGAGCGGGTGGAGGTGCTGCGCGGCCCCTCTTCGGTGCTGTACGGCGCCGGTGCCACCGGTGGCATCATCAATGCGATGAGCAAGCGCCCCACCTTCGCTTCGGCCAGCGGCGAGCTCGGCGTACAGCTCGGCAGCTTCGACCGGCGCCAGCTGCAGGGCGATCTCAACGGCACGTTGAACGCGCAGGGCACCGTGGCCGGACGCTTCGTCGGGCTGCTGCGCGCGTCGAACATGCAGACCGACACGCTCAAGGATGATCGCGTCTACCTGGCCCCGTCGATCAGCTGGCGCGGCGAGCGCAGCAACCTCACCCTGCTGGCCAGCTACCAGCATGACAAGACCGGCTCCAGCCAGCAGTTCCTGCCCCTGGCGGCAACCCTGCTGGCGCCGCCCGGGCGCCGCCTGGATCCGTCCACATTCATCGGTGATCCCGACTTCGACCGCATCGACTCGCGCGTCTACAGCCTGACCGCACTGTTCGACCACAGCTTCAACGATGTGCTCAGCCTGCGCTCGGCCGTGCGCTACATCGACGGCAAGACCACGCTGCAGCAGATGTACGTGGACAGCTACAGCAACCCGGCCGATCCGTTCATCGACGCTGCGCGCCGCGTGGTCAACCGCACTGCCTACGGTACCCGCCCGGACGTGCAGATCCTCAGCGCCGACAATGCACTGCAGTTCGACTTCGCCACCGGTGCCTTCCAGCACCTGCTGCTGGCCGGCGTGGATTACAGCCAGTACAAGGAACAGCTGCAGCGCCTGGATGCCACCGGCACGCCGATCGACATCTACGACCCGGTGTCGGTGGCGCCGACGGTGCGCGGCTGGGAGCGCCAGCCCGACCAGACCTCCACCCAACTGGGCCTGTACGTGCAGGACCAGATCCGCTGGGCAGACCGCGTCTCGCTGGTGCTCGGTGCACGTCGCGACCATGCGCGCTCCAAGACCGACGGCCAGCCCAGCCAGACCGACAACGCCACCACCTATCGCGCCGGCCTGATCGCCGACGTGGGAGCCGGCGTGTCGCCTTATCTGAGCTACAGCGAATCGTTCCTGCCGGTGTCCGGCCAGGACCTGTTCGGCCAGGCCTTCAAGCCGATGCGTGGCCGCCAAGCCGAGGCCGGCATCAAATGGCAACCGGCACGCAACCTGCTGCTGACGATGGCGGCCTATCGCATCACCGAAACCAACCGGCAGACCAACGATCCGGACAACGTGCTGAACGTGGTGCAGACCGGCCAGATCCGCTCCAAGGGCATCGAGCTGGAAGGCCAGTTCCAGTTCGCCAACGACCTCACCATCACTGCCGCCGTTGCACGCAACGAGGCCGAAGTCAGCCGCAGCAACTTCGGGCTGGAAGTGGGCGAGCGCCTGAACGATACGCCGCAGGACCTGGCTTCGGCCTGGGTGTCCAAGGGCTTCCAGCTGGATGATGCCGCGCGCCTGCGCCTGGGCCTGGGCGTGCGCCACGTAGGCAACACGGTCTCACTGGGCAACGGCGGGCGTATCGTCACCCCCAGCTACACGCTGGCCGATGCGCTGCTGGAAGTGCAGGTGACCGACTGGACGATGGGGTTGAACATCACCAACCTCACCGGCAAGCGCTACTACGCACCCTGCCGCACCTTCGGCGACTGCTTCGCCGGCTATCCGCGCGTGGTCACCGGCACCATCAGCTATCGGTTCTGAGCACCGTCGGCGCTGGCCGCCACAGCAGCAGGTGAAACAGCATGATGATCGGCAACGGCCCCTGGCTGCTGGGCGGGCAGCGCAGCCTGGCCGACGCCTGCTTCGCCGGCATCGCCCGCGGGAACGACTACCACCAAGTGGTCGGCCGCCGCGACTTCCCGAAGCTGCAGCAGCTGTTTGAACGACTTCAGGACGATGCCGGTGTGCAGTTCGCCCACGCCATCGAGGCGCAGCGGACGGCAACCAGCAGCGGCGGTTTCCTTGGCGAGGTGCGGCTGCAGGATGTGCTGGAAGCGGAAGCCGCCTGAGCGCTCACCTGCCTGTGCGGCAGCGGCGCGCAATGCCCCTTGCGCGCCGCGCTACAGTGGTATGTCGCCCGTTGCAGGAAACCGCGCATGCCCACGTTCTCCGATCCGCAGGCGGTAGCCCGCTACGCCGAAGGCCCACTCCGCCAGGTGCCGGGCTTTCTCGCCCTGCAGCAGATGAGCCAGTTGCTGCTGGCCGAACGGGTTCCAGCACAGGGCCACGTGCTGGTGCTAGGTGCCGGTGGCGGGCTGGAGCTGAAGGCCTTTGCCGAGGCGCAACCGGGTTGGAAACTGCTGGGGGTCGACCCGGCCGCGCCAATGCTGGCCCTGGCCGAGCAGACACTGGGCCCGTTGATATCGCGCGCGCAGCTGTTGGAAGGTTATATCGACGATGCGCCGGACATGCGCTTCGACGGTGCCAGCTGCCTGCTGACTCTGCATTTCCTCGATGCCGCGCAGCGCCAGCACACACTGCGCGAACTGCACAGGCGCCTGCAACGCGGCGCGCCACTGGTGGTGGCCCACCACAGCGTGCCGCAGGATCCGGCCGGCAAGCGGCGCTGGTTGCAGCGCTACGCAGCCTTCGCCGAAGCGTCCGGCGTGGCACACGCCGATGCGCAGCGCGCGATCGAGGCCATCGCTGAGCGGCTACCGCTGCTGGCACCCGAGCAGGAGGTCGCACTGCTGCAGGAGGCCGGCTTCGAGGGCGTGGAGCTGTTCTATGCTGGTTTCAGCTTCAAGGGCTGGGTGGCTTATGCGGCTTGACGCCCTTGTGCAGCCAAGGCCAGGTCTGCATGCAGCGTCGGACGTCGAGCAGCGAGACGCTACGGGTATTGAACGGTGGTCGCTCAGGGCACCACCGAAATGCCGATCCGCTGCATCAGCAGCGCCACCTGCTGCACATCCAGCGCAGCGCCGCGCAGCCGGGTCGTGCGTATGTCCAGATCACCCAGCTCGGAACCCACCAGGTTGCAGTCGCTGAAATCGAGGCACAGGCTGAGGTCGCAGCTGCGGAAGCTGGCTTCCTTCAGCGTGGCGCCGTTGAAGCGACAAGCAGGCGACTGTCGGCATCGTAGAACACGGGCTCACCGGTTCACCGGCCGAACTGCCGCTGGATTCCCGTTGTTGCACGTTCATGCACGAATATGCACACTTATCCCCATGAACGCCGATTCCAGCCCCCTCCCCGCCGAACGTACCCGGCAGATCCTCGAGGAACTGCGCCAGCAGGGCCGCGTGATCGCCGCGGAACTGGCGCGCCGCTATGCCGTCTCCGAAGATTCGATCCGGCGCGACCTGCGTGAACTGGCCGCCCAGGGCCTGTGCCAGCGCGTGTACGGCGGCGCCGTGCTGCCACCGCCGAAGGAGCGCCCGCTGCGCGAGCGCCTGACCCGCGACCGCGGCGACAAGGCCGAGCTGGCAGCCCGCGTCTGCACCCTGCTGCAGCCGGGCCAGGTGGTGCTGCTGGACGCCGGTTCGACCAACCTGGTGATCGCCCAGCAGCTGCCGGCCGAACTCGGGCTGACGGTGATTACCAACGCGCCGCAGATCGCCACCGCCGCCAGCATGCATGAAGGCACTTCCGTGCAGCTGATCGGCGGCCGCCTGGCCAGCGGCGGTGGCGCGGTCGGTGCCGAGGCACTGGCGCAGGTGCAGCGCCTGCGCGCCGACGTCTATCTGCCGGGCCCCTGCGCAGTGGACGGCGACACCGGGGTGTGGGCGATGGATCCGGAAGAAGCCACGCTGAAGCGCGCGATGGTCGCCTGCAGCGGCCGCATCATCGTCGCTGCCACCACCGAAAAGCTCGGTGCCCGTGGCCACTGGCAGATCGCCAGCCTCGACGAGATCGACGACCTGGTGCTGACTACATCAGCTCCGCCCGCACTGGCAGCGCGCTTCCTCGCTGCCGGTATTGCCGTGCACCCCACCCCACCCTGACCGGCCCGACCATGTCCGTTGCCCACCGCGCGCGTGCCGAACAGCACGCGACCCGCGCTGCATTCTTCATTCCCGGTTTCGCCACGGCACTATGGGCGACGCTGGTACCGTTCGCCAAAGCACGCGCGGACATCAACGATGCCACGCTCGGCCTGGTGCTGCTCTGCCTGGGCGCCGGTTCGCTGCTGGCGATGCCAGCAGCGGGCGTTCTGGCCGCGCGGCTGGGCTGCCGCCGGGTGATGATGGCCAGCACGCTGCTGATCTGCCTCACCGTGCCGGGCCTGGCCCTGGCCGGTTCAGCGTGGCTGCTGGGCCTGGTGCTGTTCGTGTTCGGTGCCGCGGTAGGCGCGATGGACTGCACGATGAACGTGCAGGCCGTGGTCGTCGAGCGCGAAGCGCGGCGGGTGATGATGTCCGGTTTCCATGCTTTCTTCAGCATCGGCGGCTTCCTGGGTGCGGCGATGATGACCGTGCTGCTGTCCCTGCAGCTGCCACCGCTCGGGTCGGTGCTGATCGGCGTGGGCGCGATGCTGCTGGCGATGCTGTTGTCGGCGCCGTACTGGCACCGCGAGCGCATGCCGCACGACACGCCGATGCTGGCCATGCCGCACGGCATCGTGCTGTTCATCGGTGTGCTGGCCTTCGTCGCGTTCCTCGGCGAAGGCGCGATGCTGGACTGGAGCGCGGTCTTTCTCAGCGACGTGCGCAGCGTCGATGCGCGCATGGCAGGCATCGGCTATGTGATCTTCACCCTGACCATGACTGTGGCCCGCCTGCTTGGCGATGCCTGGGTAGAACGTGTGGGACGCCAGCGCGCGATCGTGTTCGGTGGCCTGCTCGCGGCCAGCGGCGTGCTGGTGCTGACCGTGGTCACGCCATGGCAGCTGTCATTGCTGGGCTATGTGCTGGTCGGCCTGGGCTGCGCCAACATCGCGCCGGCGCTGTTCTCGCTGGCCGGCCACCAGTCCCGTATGCCCGGTGCCCTGGCGATTACCGCAGTGTCCACGCTGGGCTTTGCCGGCATTCTGGCCGGCCCAGCGCTGATCGGCTTTGCCGCTCATCATTTCGGCCTGATCGCTGCATTCATGGGTGTGGCCATCGCGCTGCTGCTGGTGGCGGTGTCCACGCGCTGGCTGCGGGTGTAGCGCGCGGCATCAACGGCGCCGACGCCGGACCTTCATCCGCAATCGTCGATAACCGATCACCGTGGCGGTGGCACACAGCGCGGTGCCGGCGGTGCTCAACAGCAGCAGCACGCCCAACCGGGCCGTCTCCTGCCGCAGCATCGCCGGCAGGTCCCAGCTGTGCAGGAAGTAGAACAGCCAGCGCCCGACGCGCTCACGATGCCCCAGGGTCAGCAGTGGATCGCCGCTGGCCAGATCGAAGTAGACGCGCGTCGCCTCGGCATCACCGAAGTCCGCCACCGCCACCGGGAAGCGGCGCACCGCCGCGCCGTTCATCGCCTCCGGCGCGCGCGGATAGAAGTAGGCATCCGCTGCATGCAGTAGCGCGAACCGATGCATCGGCGCGGCAGACATCGCCTGCACCTTCTGCTGCAGCCATGCCACCGGCAGCAGCTGCATCATCCGAAGATGCCCTTCGTCTGCGGATACGATGCGCGTATCGCCCTGCCCGTCCAGCAACAGCGCGAACAGCTCACCGCCGATGCGCCGCCACTGGATCTCCACGGGCATGAACAGCCCATCATGGGCCGCAGCCAGCAGCGCTGCCGGTTCGCCCAGTGCGCCATTCACTGCCACCGCATCGCCGCGATACTGCGCCGCGTCGATCGCCGCGCGTGTACTGCTGAACACGCCCAGCGGATTCATCGACATCAGGCCACTGAAGATCCAGGTGAACACGAACGCCGCAGCCGTCAGACCGATCAGATGATGCCAGCGCATCCACGGCTCGACATAGGGCGTCTTCGCGCCCGAACGATAGCGGCCACGGAAGCGCCAGCGCCACACCCCCACCACAACGCCACTGACCGCCGCCAGCGTGCACAGTGCGGACAGCACGATCACCACCCACGTCCACGCCGGGTCGACCGACTGCATGCGCAGGAAGTACAGCCAGTGCAGCCACGCCCCCACATAGTTCCAGCGCTGCTGCACATGCGGTGCATCCAGTACCACCTCGCCGGTACACGAAGACACATACAGGTCACCCGGCCGCGCACCGCCCACCTCGACCCGGTACAGCGGCCGATGCGCATCCAGTGCACGCGAATGCGTCCAGCGGTCCTCATCCACGCGCGTGGCACCCACGAATGCCGGGCCGCCGGCAAACTGCACCGCCGAGGCTTCGGCGCGCTGTGCCGATACCGGCAGCAGGACCTGCCCGGTGCGCGCCGACCAGGCCCCCACGTGGTTGCCACTACGCACTACATAGGCGGGGTCTCCACGCAGCGTGGTCAGCGCCACGCTTTCCGGCTCAGCCTGCACGGCCGCTGGCAACGCCGACAGTCCAAGCAGCCCGTGCGCGTCGCCCAGCACCGGCAACGCCGCCAGCCGCTCGCCGGGCGTCAGCTTCGGGTAGCCGACGAACAGCATCACCATGCCGCTGACGAACCACAGCAGCGTCAACAGGCATCCGCCGATGCCCAGCCAACGGTGCACCAGGTAGGTCCAGCGCCGTGCGGTGGATCGCAGCGACATCGCAGCGCCCTCAGAAGCGGTGATCGAGGGTGAGCTCGACACGTCGATCCGCACCCAGCAGCCACTGCGTGCTGGTGTAGTACGCCGTGGCGTAGTACGCCTTGTCGAACACGTTGAACACACGGGCGGTCACCCGCGTCCGCGGTGCCGCCTGCCAGGTCAGCGCCAGATCGGTGGTGCTGTAACCCGGCAGCTCCAGCGTGTTGGCGTTGTCGGCGTAGCGCTTGCCGACGTAACGCACGCCACCGGCCAGGTTCCAGTCCGGCAGAAACTGCCAGCCCAGCCACACATTGGCCAGGCGCTCGGCCACGTTCGGCGGCACGTTGCCATCGCGCGACACCAGCGCCACCGGCGAGCCGGTGGCTTCCAGGAAGTCCTCGAACTCGGCCTTCAGCACCGTCGCGTTGGCATCGAGCGACCAGTGGGGTGCGAAGTTCCAGTTCAAGGACGCCTCGATTCCGCGCGAGGTCTGCGCGCCCACCTGCACCCGACGATCCGGCAGCAGCGGATCACGGCTGAGCAGGCCGGTCTTGCGGATGCGGTACGCCGCCAGCGTCCATTCGCCGGCCGCGAACGCCTGTTTCAGGCCGACTTCGATCTGACGCCCCTTGGCAAGATCGAATGCACCGTTGGCCGGGCTGATCATCAACAGGCCACCGACCGGATCGGCCGCCTGCGAATACTGCGCGTAGACACTCAACGCCGGCTGCAGCGCGAACACGGTACCCGCGCGCCAGCCGGTGCTGCGGTAGGTCTTCGAGAACGCGCTCTGCCCGCTGATCAGATCGGTACGGTCGATGCGCGCGCGATCGTGGCGCAGCCCGCCCAGTACCGACCAGCGTTCGTTCAGGGCCAGCCGGTCTTCCACGAACAGTGCGTACTGCTCGGCGCTGTTGCGGTAGCGCGGCAGGTTCGGCGCATCGCTGGCAAAGTCACCGGGCACCGGATGGAACGGATCGACCGGACCGGAACTGCCGGCATAGGTATTGTTGGTGTGCTTGAAGTGCGCACGGTTGGCGTCCATCCCCACCGCGAAACTGTTGGCCAGGCCGCCCACTTCACCCTGTATGCGCAGCGTCGAGGTCAGCCCGGTCTGGTCCTGGTTGTGGGTGATCTGGGTATTGCCGGAACGATCGATCAGCCCGGTGCGCGGGTTGTAGACATAGGCCTCGGCGTTGCGCCAATCGCGCTGGCTGTCGATCTGGTAGACGCGCGTGCGCCACTCCACCTTCGCGTTCGGCGTCCACAGCGCATCGAGCTGCGTCCAGCGGTCACGGAAGCGGATGTCACTGTCGTCCACGTTGTAGTTGCGGTGGCGCAGTGCGTCCAACTGTCGGCCATCCACCAGCGGCGTACCGAAGTAGCGCATCGGCTGCTGGTAGCCCTGTGCATGGGTCAAGGTCAGCTGCAGGTCGGTACGCGGCTGCCACAACAGTGCACCGGAGGAGGTGGCATCACTGTTGCGGCCGCGATCGACCCAGCCGCCGCTGTAGTTGCCACTCAGATCCAGGCGGTAGGCCAGCTCAGGCGTCAGCGCGCCACCGCTGCCGAAGCCCAGGCGCGCGGTGTCCTCGCTGCCCACCGTCACACTGATCTCGTTCTCGACGGCACCGCGCGAAGGCTTCTTCGGCACGATGTTGATCACACCGCCGATCGCACCGTCGCCGTGGATCACCGAGGCCGGCCCGCGCAGCACTTCGATGCGCTCGATGGACCAGGTATCGAACGGGAATGTGATGCCGACGCCCCCGTACTGGCGCAGGCCATCGTACAGGCGCATCACCGACGCCCCATCGGTGAAGCCCCGGCTGGACAGCGCGCTGAGGCCATTGCCCGGATGCGGCATCGCGCTGATCGCACCCGCGCGGCTGATCGCATCGTTGAGGTTGGAATCACCGCGCTGCTCCAGCTGGTCGCGGTCGATCACGGTGAGCGCCGCGGGGGTCTGCAACACGTTCAGGCCCAGCGCGGAACCTGCGCCGGGGGTGGCCGACAGCGCACCGTGCCGGGTATCGACCACGCGGACGGTGTCCAAGGTGGTCGGGCCCGCCGCGTCGGCACGGGCAGGTGCAACAGGCAGGGCGCAGGCGCACAGCGCCGGCAGCGTCGCCCAACGCAGGGCAACGCGCTTCGGATGTCTTTTCATTTTTTCATGGCATGCAATGCCACCCCGCACTGCGGGGCAGCAGGAAGGAAAGCGCACGCGGTAGCGCCAGGCCACTCCTGGCGGCTTCTATCAGATCGAATGCACAGCCGCGTGCGCGGCTCAGCCCGCCAATGCCGCCGGTGGTCCCCGCGCCCCGAGGGTTCCCGCCAAGCGCGCGGGCACTGCCAGCACAGCGCCCAGCCGGGCCCGGCAGACCGGCGCCAAGGGCACCAGCAGCAGGAACGCCGCCACCAGCAGGGTGATCAACCGCGCCGCGATCAGGCAGTAATCGCAATCCACGCCCATTTCATGATCGGCGTGTGGATCGGCGGGCGGATTCTTCGCGGCCTCACCGTGCGGCGCCGCCATCGCATGATGGTCGTGATGGCCTTCCATCGTGTGCTGCGCATGCAGCGAATGATCCATCGCCGCCACGGGCGCCGCCGCTGCCACGCGGCCATGCGCCACCCAGCGGCTCACCAGCGGGGCAAGCAGCACCAGCAGCAGGGCGAGCCATGCCAGGGCCTGGAACCGGCGGTGGAATCGGGGGCGGTGCACCCGGGCATTCTACGGCGCGGCGCCGCAACCTTGGACCACGTTCAGGGTTTTGCCCCTGCGACAGGGTGACGCAGGCGCCTCACGTCGCGTACTGGGCAACGCCATGTCCGAACGACCAGTTCTCCTTCTTCACTTCCACCAGATTGATGAACACGTCCTCGCGGCGGATGCCCACTGCCGAATGCAGGCCGTCAGCGATGCCCGCGTACAGCGCCTTCTTCTGCTCCAGGGTGCGGCCCTCGTTCCAGGTGATCTGGATGCAGATGAAATCGTCGGAGCGCTGCACACCCAGGTAGCTGGGGTCGTAGACCAGGGTGGCGGCGTCGTGCTCCTGGAAGATCTGGAAGCGGTCGTTCTCGGGCACGCCGACAGCGCGCATGGCCTGGTAGATGGCCTCGCCGACGCGCTGCAGGTAGTCGGCGGATTGGCCTTTGCGGAGATCGATGCGGGCGAGCGGCATGGTGGGGCTCCCGGGTGGAGGGTTGGGAGACGATGCGCCGGGCTGCTGGATTTCTGTGTGAAATGTCGCGCGAAAGCGCGTCCCGATTAGAGCTCTGCAACTTCATCCCCCGGTAGGGCGCAGCTCTCAGCTTCCCTTTCGCTCCGCGTTCTTTCTCTGATTACAAGGGTGTGTGTCGCTTCTCGCAGGTTTCTGAACTCATCAACGCAGCGTCGCGCAGACCACGTCCCTGCCCTCATTGACTGAATCCCGCGGCCCCAGATTTCTGGAAAGCTCTTGTTTCTCCGGCAGAAACGGGAGAAGCGATCACAATCAGCGACTGCATGAAGTGCCATAAGTGACAGCATGATGGCTGTAAATGCTTGATGGATCTCGTTGCCGGGTTGCAGGCTGGGCACCGACCAACAGGTTCGATATCCCAACGTGAGACGACACTGGATTGTCGTTGGTGACGCGACCAGCAGCAGTGGACGCGTCATCAACGGCTCACCCTGCACAGACATCGAGGGCCGCGCCGTCGCACGCGAAGGCGACAGCGCCACCTGCCCGCTGCATCAGGGAGTCTTCCCGATCATCGAAGGCGAACCCACCCTCATCATCGACGGTCGCCCCGTCGCGCTCCACGGGCATCGTCTCGCATGCGGCTGCCAGCTTGTTTCCACCCAGCAGCGACTGGTGTACGTCAGCGAAGGGCCTTGTACTGACGCACCCTCAACGATCGATGTATCGACAGGCTCCTCTCCCGGAGCGGCCATCTGCCTGGAGTGCCTGCTCACTGCAGGCACCAGCGGCGCTCCTCTTCTGGTGCGCTCGTGACGGCGTGGACAGCATTCGCCTTGGTGGACTGCGCCGCCGCCCCTGAACGAGAGGGCGAACTCCGCCATTACACTCAGCAGGACACACTGCCCCACCGCTCGCTGTTCACAGGACAGCCCGAGAGCGATCTCGCCCAAGCTTCTCCCTGGCTGATCGAACTACCTTGGGGAGCGATCCAGAGGCCTGTACATCACTGGCTGACCTACCTCGGCCGCCAGTCTTCAGGCATCACGATACTGGCTTCAGCGACAGCCTTCGATCCATTGTTTCAACATCTGCAGACGAAACTGGACATCTCGCTGCCGGACGGGTCGTTGGCATTGATGCGCTACTACGACCCGAGAGCCTTCCTCCGATACTGCGATGTCCTCACTCCCCGACAACAGCTGGACCTGCTCGGTCCGATACTGGAGTGGCAGGTCACGTTGAACAGTCAGGACTGGACTCTGGTCCGAGCCGATCTCGAAAGGCCAGGTGCATGCGATGCTGACACTCAGCGGTGAACAGTATGCGAGGCTTTGCCTCCCCGACCCAGCAACGTTCGTGGTCCCGCTTTCGCGCGAAACCAGAAGACACTTTCCTGTAGAGACCGCCCAACGAAGCGACGACGAACTCGTCGAGGACGTCCGTGCAAGTTACCGGCACGCTACGACATCCCTGCACATCACGCATCTACCGACGCTGGTGCGCTGGGTGAAAGCCGATGTGGCCTGGGCCCGCGGGTTGCGTGACCAGGCAGTCACCCGCGTCTGGTTCAACGAGACCACCCATCCCAACGCCACAGCAGCGGACCTTCTGGCGCTGCTGGCCTCTTCCCGCATGACAGACTGAACTGAAAGGACCAGAAAATGGGTGCTGTGCCATTCCCTATTCCCCCTCCCCCGGTGACGTCGCCAGGGGCATGGGATCCGGTTCGCGATGCTCCCGTTCCGCTCCCGGGCCAGATGCCAGGAAACACGGCAGGCGGCCCGACGCTCGGCCAGATATGGAGGAAGATCAAGGAAGCGGCGGGTGTCGAAACTGGAGTGAAGACCGAACCCAGGGTGCAGACAAGCGAGACAGATTGCTCGCAGACGAGCAACCAGAATGACTGCAACGCCTGCAAGCTGGCACAAGGCTACCTCGTGCCCGCGAACTACACGATTCCACTGACTCAGTACCGGGACTACGACTACCAGCTGCGAATCGCCAATCGCCTGGCCGGACCGGAGAGCTTCGATTACACGTATGGCGGAACAACGCTGGACCGTGCGCGATTGAAGTTGGCAGGCCGCAAGAGCAGGAATCGCATCACCGTCACCGAGTGGAATCATGGCGGCATTCGCTTTGATGGATTCTGGCGCGCTCGGTGCACTGTGGTAGAGACCAAGGGCCATTACAAGCAGTTCTTTGAAGATGATGGCGAGCTGCGCTTCTGGGCCCAGCTTGATCGAACCCGGCCCACCATCCTGGAGAGTTGGCTCAGGCAGTTTCATAGACAGCGCGCACATGTTCTCACGCTTGGCCGACCCGCAAAGCTGGAATGGCACTTCCTTGAGATCGAGTGCTTCGACATTGCGGTCAGGCTGTTCAAAGATGATTCCTTCTGCTGCAGGCACTCACCATGACGCCCATGTTCAGAACTGTCGTAGACGCGTGGATCGCCACTGAAACGCTTGACGCGCAAACTGTCTATGGCCGGCTCCAACCGCTCGTTCGATTGCTCCAGGATGTGCATCCTGCGTTCCACCGCTGGATTGAGCATTCACGCTCGAATGGAGCAATTCCATATTCCGATGAAGAGCGCTTTGTCCAGATGCTGGCGTCCCATGCCGAGCAGGACGGACGGGAATTCCCTGATGACCCGGATGCCGGTGGCGCGGGCGCCAATCTCACCACTGCCATGACCGCCAGCGAGTGGAAAACCCCTGGAAGGGTTTCCATCGAGTATTACCCATGGGCGGGACGACTGACGATGACGATCTTCAGGCCCATCGAAGCATTCTCTGCGGAAGGCGCCACCTCGGTGGTACGCCAGTGCGTTGCGGCGCTGTCAACCGCCATGGTTGCTGATCATGTAGCTACAGACGTTGTATGTCCCCTTCCAACCGGCAAGGGCTATGACACCTACTATGCCAATCATCGCCTCTTCCCCCATCGACGCTGGCTGGGCTGGATGGGTTTTGTACCCCATCTCGTGCCGAAGAAGTTCATTCCTGAAGCGGCGTCCATGGAGGTTGTGAAAGGCAAGGGAACGATGATCGTAGCGCTGGACGAACCCTTCGATCTGCGCAACCCGGAACATCTGAAGCGCGTGCATCAGGTTGAGCTGCGGATGGCGAATGCCGGGCTGCTGGACATCACCGACCCGACGCTGCTCGAGTGATCCGGGCATCCGTGCACAATGCAATGCAGCTGACCTGCCACTTGTGCTGCTGTCGCGATGAGCATTAGCCAAAAGCACAAGGAATGGTGCGAAGGATCGTGCATCTCGCATCATGCGGAGATGTCGAGATCTGCGAGCTTGCACCAGCGTTGATCCAACACCCCCCCAGAAAATCACCATGGCCGAGATATACAGCGCGTTCATAGATACAACTGTGCCGGTGGAGGTGCTGAGTGCTGAAGCGGCCTATCGACAACTGTTGCAACTTACCGAAGAGCTTGGCGAGATACATCACCTTTTCCAGAACTGGGCGCTTCGTGATTCCTCTGCCAGACCGGTACCTCTAAGCGACAAGGCAAGGTTCATCGATGCAGTCGCCGAGAACGCCGCCCACTACCGTAGAAAGTACCCAACTGCGGTCAATTCAGGCGGTGCCGGCGCTTCCATTACTCCCGCCTTGAGCCAGAAGGCTCATGACCAACCTGGCTGTCCTACGCTTGATTACAGGCCGTGGTTCGGCAGGGTCACCCTGAGCATCAACGCCCCCGTCGACGCGTTTGGTCCAGATGGCACATCCGGCATCATTCGATCCTGCATCCGAAGCATGGCAACCCGTTTGGATGCCGTGTTCGTTGCGACAGACGTTACGTCCCCACTACCGGACGGAGAGGGATATGAAACCTACGCACACTTCCATCAACTGTTTCCCCATCGACGCTGGCTGGGCTGGATGGGCTTTGTACCCCATCTCGTGCCGAAGAAGTTCATTCCTGAAGCGGCGTCCATGGAGGTCGTGAAAGGCAAGGGAACGATGATCGTAGCGCTGGACGAACCCTTCGATCTGCGCAACCCGGAACATCTGAAGCGCGTGCATCAGGTTGAGCTGCGGATGGCAAATGCCGGGCTGCTGGACATCATCGACCCGACGCTGCTCGAGTGATCCGGGCATCGTGCGCAGCGTGACGCAATCAACCCGCGGCGCGTACCGCGTTGTCGCGAAGTGCACCGACGGCACCTGCAGCGCGTCGCATCCGAAGTGATGTTGCTCGCAGCGCGCCCGTGCACTGGCGCACAGATCGAAATCTCCCTCCTCCGCATTGGTATGAAAGAGAATTTTCCTTACAGACCGACGTGATTGCGCGGCCGGATGATCGCCGCGCCGGGGCAGGTTGCCTTGGCCGGGATTGGCGTCTCGAATAAACGAACAAGCTTCAAGGTCTGCGAGAACAATCGCAGCTGAGAGAATGCACCGATTGCCTTCAATGGCGGCCGGTGCGTGGGGATCACCAGATCCGCCAGGCGTTCTTCTTCCTTGAAGTTTGTTTGCCTTGGTACGCCAACCCGCACCGTCCGCCACCTTCGCTTCCGGAGGTGGCTTCACGCCAGTGAGGGTTTCGCCATGACCAACCGCACCGCCGTCCATCCCCGCCTGCACGCCCTGATCGGCGACATCGCCGCAGACGTGCCAGAGGACCTCGCACGCGAGATCGAGTGCGCCTTGCACGAACAGAGTCTGCCCGTGCAGTCGTCTACCTTCTTCACGTACCTCAATGCCATCAGCCGCGCCGACGGCGATGACGGACAGCCGTGCAACAGCCTCACCCTCGTTGCCAGCAATCACGCCTCGCTACGCCGCTCGATGTCCGGGCTCGCCGCAGTGCTCGATCTGCTGCAGGCTGCCGACCGTGCGCGCAACGAAGGCGGCCCGGACGAACAGTTGGGCTCCTTCCATATCGACGGACTGATCGTGGCCGCACGACAGCTGGTGCGCGAAGCGCATCACTGCCTCTCCGGCGGCGAGGCCTGACCGGCCCGGTATGCGCTCCCGCTACAATCGTGCAGGGAATGCTGGAGACCGCAATGGACGCCGAACACCTGGAATATTTCAAGGCCGCGCTGGAGGGCCGCGCGACCGTGGGCTGGACCGTGTGGTTCGCCGCCAACCAGCAGGCGCTGGCCCGGCAACTGAGCCGCCCCGCGCTGCTGCGCCTGAAGTTCAATCAGCTCGACGAAGCCGAACGCCTGCTTGCCGAGGCCGGTATCGTGCCGGCCAGCACAGCAGGCAAACGCTACGAGATGTACTGCGCACAGTTTGCACCCGAGATGCTGGATGAGCACGGCCGGCCTTTGCCCGAGGTGTGGCGCGCTGCGCACGGCGGCGCCATTGGCCTGCTCGCTGACGGCGAGCACGGTGCGGGCCAGGCGAAGCTGCTGGCGGAATTTCGCCGCACCCGCAAGCGCGGGCTTCAACAGGCGCACGAGTGGCTGGCCGATGTGTGCTTTGAAGGCGAGATGGAACTGACCAGCGGCAATACCGAGGTCGGCCGTAATCTGCTGGCGGTGGTGGTGCAGGCCGGTAGCGGTCACGACCTGTTGGATGCGACGGCGATGATCGCGCGGGATCTGCTGGACCAGCACGGCTGATGGCAGCCGCAGCAGCGTCGCAGTGACGTTGGCACGCATCATCAGACAACAAAAAAGCCCCCATTGCTGGAGGCTTCTTTCGTTCTGCAACATGGTGGGCGGTACAGGGATCGAACCTGTGACCCTTGCCGTGTGAAGGCAATGCTCTACCGCTGAGCTAACCGCCCGGTGTGTTGCTGAGCCGCTCATTATAGGAACTTTTCAGAGGCCGTCAACAGTTTTCACATTCGTCTTCACGGGTGTTTTCGAGGCGTGCCGCCGGGCGTGGCCCGGCGCTACCTCACATCGTGTGGGTGGGCTTGTCCGAGCTGGTCAGGCCGGCCAGTTGGGTCTCGATCTTGTGGCGCACGCCCTCGCCTTCGGCGCCGTCGGCCAGCTGCACGCCGATGCCCGCGGTACGGTTGCCCTGCGCCCCTGCCGGGGTCACCCAGATCACCTTGCCGGCCACCGGCAGGCGCTCGCTGGAATCGGGCAGGGTCAGCAGCAGGAACACCTCGTCGCCGAGGAAGTAGCGCTTGGGCGTGGGCACGAAGATGCCGCCGTTCTTCACGAACGGCATGTACGCGCTGTACAGCGCGGCTTTGTCCTTCACGGCCAGGGACAGGATGCCCTGGCGGGCGTTGCTGGCACTCATCGATTTCCCCTTGCGGCAGGCCGCTCGTTCACCTTGTTCCAGGCCAGCAGCAACTCGACCACCGCAAGGTCTGCACGCACCGTGGTGCGCAGCAGGTCGCGGGTGCGGTTGGCAGCGTCGAACCAGGCTGCCAGCTTGTGCAATCGCTCCGGCGCGGTCAAGGCGTCCGTGCTGGCCTGGGCCAGCGCCAGGTCGGCGGCGAAGCGCAGGCGCAGCGCCGCGTTGTCATCACCGCACCATTTCTGCGCCAGCTCCACCGCGCCGGTCCTGCCGGTGGCCAGCTGCTCCAGGTCGCGGGCCACCTCACGGCGCAGGCTCAGCCCGTCCTCGCGCAGCCAGTTGTCGGCCTGGCCGGGATGGCCGCGCGCGGCATCCAGCGCTTCGCGTGCGGAGGCGTCGCTGTGGCCCTGCTGCTGCAACCAGGCCAGCGCTTCCTCGTGCGGCGGCAGCTTGAACTCCAGGCGCTGGCACCGGCTGCGGATGGTCTGCGGCAGGCGTGCCGGGTCGCTGCTGATCAGCCACAGGTAGCGGCCGGGCTGCGGCTCTTCCAGCGTCTTGAGCAGTGCATTGGCCGCGGAGCGGTTGATCGCATCGGCCGGATCGACGATCACCACCTGGGCCACACCGTACTGAGGTGTCAATGCCAGCTTGTCGGTGATCTCGCGCACCTGCTCGATGACGATCTCGGTGCGCAGCTTGTCGCCGCTCTTGTTCGGAATGAAGCTCACCAGCTGCAGGTCCGGGTGGGTACCGGCAGCGATCAGGTGGCGGGTGCGCGTGGCGTGCGCGGCATCGCCCTGCGCCAGCACGTGGTCGGCCAGCGCCAGTGCAACATCGCGCTTGCCCAGCCCGGCCGGGCCGCAGATCAACAGGCCATGCCCCAGCCGGCCCGCGTCGAGCGCGGCCACGGTCTGATCGAAAGCGCGCTGCTGCCAGGGCGAGAACGTGCTCATGCGTCCTTTCCTTCCTGCAGCCAGCGCTCGACCTGCGCGATCACGTCGGCGGCCACGCGTTCCTGCACCTGGCCCGCGTCGATCACGGCGAAGCGCTGTGGGTCCTGCTGGGCGCGGCTGCGGAACACTTCACGCACGCGCTGGAAGAAATCGTCCTGCTCGCTCTCTATGCGGTCCGGCCACAGGTCGCGGCCATTGGCGCGCGCACGACCGACCGCCACGTCCACATCCAGCAGCAGGGTCAGGCCCGGCAGCAGGCCAACGGCACGGCGCTCCAGCTCGGCAATCCACTGCGGGTCCAGGCCACGGCCGCCTCCCTGGTAGGCGTAGCTGGAATCGGTGAAGCGATCACTCAGCACATAGGCACCGCGCTGCAGGGCGGGCTGGATCACCTCCCGCACGTGCTGCGCGCGGGCGGCGAACACCAGCAGCAGTTCGGCCTCGGCGCTGAGCGGCTCGGCGGCGATCTCGGCATCGGGCTTCAGTATCAGGCTGCGGATGCGCTCGGCCAGCGGCGTACCGCCCGGTTCGCGGGTCAGCACCACCTCGTGGCCATGCTGGCGCAGGCACGTGCGGATGGCGTTGATCGCAGTGGTCTTGCCGGCGCCCTCGCCGCCTTCCAGGCTGACGAAACGCGGGTGGCGTAGCAGCGCGGGACTCATTGCGCCGGGGTCTCCTGGGGGCGTTGCTGGCGCAGCTGCTGCAGATAGCGCGCTACCGCAGCGTTGTGCTGGTCCAGGCTGGACGAGAACACATGTGCGCCGCTGCCATCGCCAACGGCGACGAAATACAGCGCATCCCCCGCTGCCGGCTGTGCCGCGGCCATCAGGGCGTCGCGGCTGGGCATGGCGATGGGGGTCGGGGTCAGGCCCGCACGGGTATAGGTGTTGTAAGGCGTATCGGTGGTCAGGTCGCGGCGGCGGATGTTGCCGTCGTAGGCCGCGCCGATGCCATAGATCACGGTGGGGTCGGTCTGCAGGCGCATGCCGATCTGCAGGCGGCGCATGAACACGCCGGCAATCTGCGGGCGCTCGCTGGCCAGAGCGGTTTCCTTCTCGATGATCGAGGCCAGCGTCAGCAGCTCGTACGGCGTGTTGATCGGCAGGTCCGGTGCACGGCTCTGCCAGGCCTCGTCCAGCGCCTTTTCCATCGCCGCATGCGCACGCTTGAGCACATCCACGTCGCTGTCACCGCGCTGGTAGATGTAGGTCTCCGGCAGGAACCGGCCTTCCGGATGCTGGCCGCCGAAGCCCAGGCGCTGCATCAGTGCCGCATCATCCAGATCATCCGTGGTGTGCAGCAGTGGGTCGGCACGCTTCAGCGCCGCGCGCAGCTGGCGGATGTTCCAGCCTTCGATGATGGTGACGCGGTGCTGCAGGACCTTACCGGCGCGCATGCGCAGCAGCAGCTCGCGCGGGGTCAGCCGGTTGTCCAGCGCGTACTCGCCCACCTTCAGCTTGCCAGCGGCGTCGAGCTGGCGCGCCAGCAGCTGCCACTGCGCGTCCTGGCCCTCGTCCACGCCCGCCTCGCGCAGCTTGCGCAGCACGGTGTTCAGCCCATCGCCGCTGGCGATCACCACGGTCTCCGCAGACGGAGAGATCCGGGCATCGGCGAACTGGGTCTGCTTGTAGAAGAACCACGCGCCCGCGCCGGCCACGACCGCGACCAGCACCACCAGCAGCGTTACCACGAACAGACACCCGCGCTTGGCTCCCGCCATGGATTACCTCAGAACTCGATTCCGTCGTGCAGGATACCGTGCCGGTGGTGTGGGGTCATGGGCGGTGAGGCGCTCAACCCCGCTTCGCTCGCCGGGCATGGCCCGGCGCTACCGGGAGGGTGATGCATCGGTAGCGCCGGGCCATGCCCGGCGGGGGTCGATCGCCTACCCCTGCTGGCCCAGGGCACGCAGCAGGCCACGCGCTTTGGCGCGGGTCTCATCCAGCTCCTTGTCGGGGTCGGAATCGACCACGATGCCGGCACCGGTGCGGAAACTGACCTCATGACCCTCCACCTCGGCGGTACGGATGAGGATGTTCAGGTCCAGGTCGCCATCGCGGTTCAGCCAGCCGAACGCCCCGGTATAGGCACCGCGCGGCACCTGTTCAAGCTCGCTGATGATCTGCATGCAGCGCACCTTCGGGCAACCGGTGATGGTGCCGCCGGGGAACGTTGCGGCGATCACGTCGCCGGGAGTGACCTCCGGGCGCAGATGGCCGCTGACGTTGCTGACGATGTGGTGCACATGGGCGTAGCTCTCCACCGTCATCAGTTCATCGACCACCACGGTGCCGGGCAGGCAGATGCGGCCCAGATCGTTGCGCTCGAGGTCGATCAGCATCACGTGCTCGGCGCGCTCCTTCGGGTGCCCGACCAGCTCCTGGATGCGCGCGGCATCATCGTCACCCTCGAAACGCGGGCGCGTGCCCGCGATCGGCCGGGTCTGCGCGTGGCCGGCATGCACCGATACCAGCCGCTCCGGCGAGGAGCTGACCACGTGCCGCCCAAACGCACTGAACAGGCCGGCAAACGGTGCGGGGTTGGCGCGGCGCAGCTGTGCATACAGGGCCTGCGGGCTGACCGGCGCGGCGAATCGGGCGCTCCAGCGCCGCGACAGGTTCACCTGGAACACATCACCGGCACGCAGGTAGTCGATCACCCGGCGCACGCCCTCGGTGAAGCGTTGCGGTTCGTCCTCATCGACCGACTGCGGCGGCTGCCAGCCCTGCCCTGCCTCCGGCAGCGCCTGCGCGGCCAGCGCCACCAGCGAGTCCAGCAGCGCCTGCTCGCCCGCTTCGGCGATGACGAAGCTGGCGTGGTTCTGGTGATCGTGCAGCACGGCCGCCGGGCAGCGCAGCGCCAGTGCCGTCGGCCGGCCATCATCGCGCGCACGCGCCGGCAGCACCGGCTCGATCTGGCTGGCCACTTCGTAGTCGAGCATCAAGGCCCAGCCGCCGCGGAACGGCAGGCTGTGACTGCCATCGTGCGGCAGCCGTGCCTGCTGCCAGGCGCGGTCCAGCGCCTGCAGGAAGCTGCCGGGCTGCACCGTATCCTGCTGGTCGCGCACGCGACCATCGGCATCCAGGCGCAGTGTGTCGCCCTGTGCGGCCAACAGCAGGCTCCAGCGGCCCTGCGCGGTGCCGGAAGCGGTGGACTCCATCAGCAGCGGGAAACGTGCCGGCACCTGCTGCTGCAGGGCCAGCAGATCGATCGGATGCGGCAGCGGGTGAATCAGCGGGGCGTGGGTCATGGTGGCCTGCAGGGGAATTCAGATGCACGGAAGCCGCCTTGCGGCGGCTTCCTCGTGCGTAAAGCACGTCCAGTCGAGCATGCCCGACTCTACAACCCGGTCAGATGCGCTTGAAGATCAGCGTACCGTTGGTGCCGCCGAAGCCGAAGCCATTGGACATCACCACATCCACCTTGGCCTGGCGCGCTTCATTGGGGACGTAGTCCAGGTCACAGCCTTCGCCCGGCTCCTGCAGGTTGATGGTCGGCGGGATGACGTTGTCCTGCAGCGCCATCACCGAGAAGATCGCCTCCACGCCGCCGGCCGCGCCGAGCAGGTGGCCGGTCATCGACTTGGTGGAGCTGACCATCATCTTGTAGGCGTGGTCGCCGAAGGCGGTCTTCATCGCCATGGTTTCGCCCAGGTCGCCCAGCGGCGTGGAGGTGCCATGTGCGTTGAGGTAACCCACCTGTTCCGGAGTCACGCCAGCGTCCTTCAACGCCATGGTCATGCAGCGGGCAGCGCCTTCGCCGTTCTCGCTCGGCGCGGTCATGTGGTACGCGTCGGAGCTGGCGCCGAAGCCGGCCAGTTCGCAATAGATCTTCGCGCCACGGGCCTTGGCGTGCTCGTACTCTTCCAGGATCAGGATGCCGGCACCGTCGCCCAGCACGAAGCCGTCGCGGTCCTTGTCCCACGGGCGCGAGGCCTGTTCCGGCGCGTCGTTGCGGGTGGACATGGCCTTCATCGCGCAGAAGCCGCCCACGGCGGTCGGCGAAGAGCCGCGCTCGGCGCCGCCCACCACCATCACGTCCGCATCGCCGTACTGGATCATGCGCATGGCGGTGCCGATCGAGTGGTTCGAGGTGGCGCAGGCCGAAACCGCCGAGAACGACGGGCCCTTCAGGCCGGTGATGATGCTCAGCTGGCCCGGCAGCATGTTGATGATGGTCTTGGGCACGTAGAAGGGCGAGATCTTCTTGCCCTCGTGGAATTCGATGGTCTGCTCTTCGATGCCGAGCAGGCCGCCGATGCCGGCGCCGACGATGGCGCCGATGCGCTCGGCATTGGCGTCGGTGATCTCCAGGCCCGAATCGTGCAGGGCCATGAACGAGGCACCGAGGCCGTAATGGATGAACGGGTCCATCTTCTTGGCATCCTTGCCGCTGACCCGGTACTTGCCGAACAGTGCGTTGTCGGCGGTGATGTCGAAGCCCTTGACCTCACCTGCAATCTTGGTGGTGAACCGTTCCAGGTAGGAATCGGCGACGTTGGTCAGCGGACCGATGCCCGAACGACCATGGGTGATGCCTTCCCAGCTGCTGGCCAGATCATTGCCCAACGGCGAGACGATACCCAGGCCGGTTACGACGACGCGACGCTTCATTGCTGATTCTCCTGACCCGAAGATGCTTTCGGGCAACGCGGTTTGCTTCGGTGTGATGCGCAAACACACGGGGCCGCAACAGCGGCCCCATGGGGTGCGGTGCGCGCCGGCGGATGCCCGCACGCGCACTGCCGTCTGACATCAGGCCTTGACGTGGGCCTTGATGTAGTCGATGGCGGCCTGCACGGTGCTGATCTTCTCGGCTTCTTCGTCCGGGATTTCGCACTCGAATTCTTCTTCCAGCGCCATCACCAGCTCGACGGTGTCCAGCGAGTCAGCGCCCAGGTCATCGACGAACGATGCGCTGGTGGTGACTTCTTCTTCCTTGACGCCAAGCTGTTCGACGACGATTTTCTTGACGCGTTCTTCGATGGTGCTCATGGGATCTCGCTCCAGATGGAGTTGTGGTTCAAAAGTGGTCGCCATCAAGGGCGATGGCCGTGGGATAGTGTAGTGGAAACCGGCGCGCCCTTGCATTGCAGCAAAAATCTACGCAGATCAACCACTTGCGGCGCAATCCGTGCGCCCCTTGCTTACGGCATGTACATGCCGCCGTTCACATGGAGGGTTTCGCCGGTGATGTAGCCGGCAGCCGGGCTGGCCAGGAAGGCCACCGCATGGGCGATGTCTTCCGGCGAACCCAGGCGTTCGAGGGCGATGTCGTTGATCAGCGCGGTGCGCGCTTCTTCCGGCAGTGCCTTGGTCATGTCGGTGTCGATGAAGCCCGGCGCGACCACATTGACGGTGACGCCACGCGAGCCGATCTCCTTGGCCAGAGACTTGCTGAAGCCGATGATGCCGGCCTTGGCGGCCGCGTAGTTGGCCTGGCCGGCATTGCCGGTCACGCCCACCACCGAGGCGATGTTGATGATGCGGCCCTTGCGTGCCTTCATCATGCCGCGCATGACCGCCTTGCTGGTGCGGAACACGCTGGTCAGGTTGGTGTCAATGATCGAGGCCCAGTCATCGTCCTTCATGCGCATCAGCAGATTGTCGCGGGTGATGCCGGCGTTGTTGACCAGGATCGAGATCGGGCCGAATTCCTTGGCGATGCCATCCAGCACGCTGTCCAGTGCGGCAGCATCGGTGACGTTCAGCGCGCGGCCGTGACCACCGTGGGCAGCCAGACGCTCGCCGATCGCCGCAGCGCCGGACTCGGTGGTGGCGGTGCCGATGACGGTGGCGCCCTGGGCGGCCAGCAGATCGGCGATGGCGGCACCGATGCCACGGCTGGCGCCGGTGACCAGTGCGATTTCACCCTGCAGGGGCTTGCTCATGATGGTTTCCTCAGACGGGGGCAGCCGCCCCACCCGCGCCGCGTGCAGCGGCCACTGGCAGGGTCGGCAGGAACAGGGGCGATCAGGCCGACCATGCCTCGCGGGCACTTTCAAAGTCGCCCGGAGTCGCCAGCGAACGGCCGTCGATGGCCTTGTCGATGCGCTTGACCAGGCCGGTCAGCACCTTGCCCGGGCCACATTCGGCAACCTGGGTGATACCGCGGGCGGCCAGAGCCTGCACGCAACCGGTCCACTGCACCGGCTGGTACAGCTGCTGGACCAGCGCGGTGCGGATGGCATCCACGCCATCGTGCACCTGGGCATCGACGTTCTGTACCACCGGCAGCTGTGGAGCCTGCCAGGACAGCCCAGCCATCACTTCGGCCAGACGGTTGGCGGCCTCGCGCATCAACGGGGTATGCGAGGGCACGCTGACGGCCAGCTTCACTGCCTTGCGCACGCCCTTTTCGGCCAGCAGCGCCAGCGCGCGGTCGACCGCTGCCGCATCGCCACCGATCACGATCTGGCCGGGCGAGTTGAAGTTGGCCGGCACCACCACCTGGCTGCCCGCCACTTCGGCGCATACGTCCAGCACCAGCTGGTCTTCGGCGCCGAGCACGGCGGCCATGGCGCCCACGCCGGCCGGAGCCGCGTCCTGCATCAGCTGGCCGCGCAGGCGCACCAGGTGCGCGCCGTCATGCAGGCTCAGCGCGCCAGCGGCGACCAGCGCCGTGTACTCGCCCAGGCTGTGGCCGGCCAGCACCGACGGGCGCGGACCACCCACGGCGTTCCAGGCGCGCCACACGCCGATGCTCGCCGCCAGCAGGGCCGGCTGCGTGTATTCGGTACGGTTGAGCATTTCCTCCGGGCCACCCTGGGACAGCGCCCACAGGTCGACGCCGGCACCATCGGATGCCTCGGTGAAGGCCTCACGCACCTGCGGGTGCAGCTCGGCCAGCTCGGCCACCATGCCCACAGACTGCGAGCCCTGGCCGGGGAAGACAAAAGCGAGGGTGGATACGGTCACGCGGTCATCCGCTTGTTGCAATCGAAGCGGGCCATGATAAGGGTGAATCCGCCGTGTCGTCTGTACGTGCGCGTATGCAGGGCGTATGGAGCGCACCGGCAACGCCGGGCCGGCGAACGGTTGTGGCAGCGCCGGGCCATGCCCGGCGGATGCAATCAGCAGAACAACTGCAGAATGTCCAGCTCGCCATCGGCAAAGAAGTCCATGCACAGCCCGACCACCATCAGCACCCCCATGGTGGTGGCGCCGTGCGTGATGAAGATCGAATGGGCCAACGTGCGCGCCGAGCGTCCGAGCTTCATGCAGACCCGGGCCAGGCGCTGCAGGCGGCCGCTCACGGCGTGCACGTGCTCGCGTACCGGCGCCTGCACGGTGCCGATCGCCTCGGCCATCATCGCCTGCAGGCAGTCAGGGCGGTCGGCGTAGTACTTGGCCACGCCATAGCCGAACATCAGCCAGTCGCGCGCCTGCGCTTCGGCCAGATCCATCACTTCCAGCGGATCTTCCTCGAAGTCGATGAAACCGACCCGCTCGCCATCCCAGGTGAGGTTGCGCGGCAGCGGCTGGCCGAAATAGGCGCCACGGCTGTGTGCTTCGGCAAGTGCCCGCATTGCGGCCATCACCAGCCGGTCCCGCCCTGCGTCGTCGGCCTCGCGCAGGCAGGTGTTGAACGAGCTGCCGTTGTCACCGATCACCAGCGCGGCATGGCCGCTGCCGATCACGTCGGGCACGTTCACCCCCTGTGCCTGCAGTTCACCCAGGCGGCGGGCCTCGACCTCGCGTGCGGCGTCACCGCCCCGGTGCGGCGGCGGACGCAGCGCGTCCAGCTGGAACCGGCGGGCGACGAAATTGAGCAGGCCCAGGGCCATGGCCCGGCTTCCCTTGCCGTACTGCTTCAGCCAGGCGCGCTGCCCGTCGATGACGATGGGCTCAACCATGACAGGACCTCCTTAAACGCGTTACGGCCCCAGAGGGGCCGCAACGACAGACTTCACGTTGTCGTAACTTGCACTATCAATAGCGCAACAGGGCCGAACCCCACGTGAAGCCGCCACCAAAGGCTTCCAGCAGCAGCAGCTGACCGCGCTCGACGCGGCCCGAGCGGACCGCGGCGTCCAGCGCCAGCGGCACCGAGCCGGACGAGGTATTGCCATGCTGGTCGACGGTGACCACGACCTGGTCCATCGACATTTCCAGCCGCTTGGCGGTGGCTTCGATGATGCGCAGGTTGGCCTGGTGCGGGATCAGCCAGTCCAGGTCCGACTTGTCCAGGCCATTGGCAGCCAGGGTCTCGTCCACGACCGAGTCCAGCGCCTTGACGGCGTACTTGAACACGTCGTTGCCCTTCATGTTGATGGTGCCGCCGCCATTGGCGCCGTCCTTGAAGCCGGCCGAAACGCCCACCGGATTCCACAGCAGTTCCTTCTTGCTGCCATCAGAGTGCAGATGCGTGCTGAGGATGCCGGTTTCCTCGTCGGCCTTGAGCACGACGGCGCCAGCACCATCACCGAACAGCACGCAGGTGGTGCGGTCGTTCCAGTCGACGATGCGGGTCAGGGTTTCCGCGCCGATCACCAGCACGTGCCTGCAGTCGCCGGAACGGATGAACTTGTCGGCCACGCTCAGCGCGAACACGAAGCCCGAGCAGGCCGCGTTGACGTCGAAAGCGGGGCAACCGGCCACACCGAGCTTGGCCTGGATGAGGCACGCGGTGGACGGGAAAATCAGATCAGGCGTGGTCGTGCCGACCACGATCATGTCGAGCTGGGAAGCGTCGATGCCCGCCGCTTCAAGCGCACGCAGCGCAGCCTGGTAGCCGAGATCGCTGGTGGTCTCGCCTTCGGCCGCGATGTGCCGCTCACGAATACCGGTGCGCGTCTGGATCCACTCGTCCGAGGTTTCGACCATTTTTTCCAGGTCGGCATTGGTCAGGACTTTTTCCGGCAAATAGCTGCCGGTGCCCGCGATCCTCGAGTAGATCCGCTTGCTCATCATGTTTCCTGTTGCGCGGGCCACCGATCACCGGCACGCCCGGGAAAGAAGGCAAAGGCCGCTGCCCATCGGACAGCGGCCTTCCCGGCACATCAATCTTCTTCGACGGCCGAGGTCTTGGTCTGGATGACCTTCTTGCCACGGTAGAAACCGTCGGCAGTGATGTGGTGACGCAGATGCACTTCACCGGTGGTCGGGTCGGTCGACAGCTGCTTGGCGCTCAGGGCGTCATGCGAACGACGCTGGCCGCGACGGGACGGGGTAACACGGGATTTCTGGACAGCCATGGGATTGCTCCAAACTCGGTTCGTTTTGCTTCGTCGTTTCGTCGCACAGGACGCCAGCGCCCAGCACACTTTTCGCTTTCGCCGCAGCCGCCGACGACAACCGGCTGCTATTGTTTCTTCAACGCCGCCAACGCCGCGAACGGGTTGGCCTTCTTCGTTTCTTCTTCGCTCGGCGCCCAGTCCTTGTCGACTGCTTCACCGTCGGGTGACAGCGGTACCACCGGCACCGCCAGCACCAGTTCGTCCTCGACCAGGTCCAGCGGACGCAGCTGGCCATCTTCCGGCACCAGCAACGCCTCGTATTCCTCCGGCAGGGACGATTCCTCGTCCTCGTCGCGGATCAGGCCAAGCCTCTGGGTCACCTTCACCGGCAACAGGAATCGCTGCATGCTGCGCTGACAGGTCAGCGGCAGCGCGGTGTCGATGGTCAGTTCCACATAGGATACCCGCAAGACGTCGTCGCGACCGAACTCAAGCGAGTACACGCACTCGCCGTCGGTATCTGCGACCAACCCCTGCAGGCGGGTCAATTCAGCCAGGGAGACCTGACCGTCGAAGCGCCTTCGCGCTACAACCATCCGCCAGGCATCCAGCGTTTCGGGCACGTTCGCGGACATAAGCCGCTGAATACTAAGGATCCGGGCGGCAGCTGTCAAATGCCCGCCACACGAGGCTTGCCGCTGGCGGTCAGGACGGGCCAGACTGCCGCACCCTGCCCCGGTATTGTTGCATGCCCCTGGTCCTGGCCTCCACCTCCCGCTACCGCCGCGAACTGCTGCAGCGGCTGGCCCTGCCGTTCGACTGCGCGCGCCCGGATGTGGATGAAACGCCGTTGAACGGCGAAGCCCCGCTGGATCTGGCGGTACGTCTGGCGGCGGCCAAGGCGGCCGACGTGGCCGCCCGCCACCCCGGCGCCTGGGTAATCGGCTCGGACCAGGTCGCCGACCTCGAGGGGCGGCCGCTGGGCAAGCCAGGCACGGTCGACGCAGCCTGTGCACAGCTGGCGGCCATGGCCGGACGCACCGTACGCTTCCACACCGCCATAAGTCTCACGCGGGACGGAGAATCGTTCGCGGCGCTGGATCTGACCGAAGTGCGCTTCCGTCATCTTGATGCCGCGGAAATCGTCCGCTATGTCGCTGCCGAGCAGCCCCTTGACTGTGCCGGCAGCTTCAAATGCGAGGGACTGGGCATCAGCCTGTTCGACGCCATCGACAGCCGCGATCCCACTGCGCTGGTCGGCCTGCCCCTGATCGCCCTGTGCGGCCTGCTGCGCGGGGCCGGATTCCGGGTGCCCTGAGCCCCGGGCAGCGCGTTCAGCGCTTCTCCACCACGAACGGCTGCTCCTGCCATGCTTCCACGCTGCCGTCGTGGCCATACAGGCGCAGACCCAGCCAGTGCTTGCCCGGTGCCAGCATGGAGGTATCGAGGCTGGCATCGAAGCCGACGGCCGGATGCTGCGGATCGGTGCTGTCCGGCCAGGCCGGGCGCAGGTCGAACTCGCGACCGTAGCGTGCATCGCCGATCGAACGGCCATCGACCAGCACCTCCACGCGCGCCAGGCCAACGCCGTCCTTGAAGGCCCAGCCCCGGATCGCCAGCGTGCCGGACACCTTCTCGCCATTGGACGGCGCATCCAGCCACGCCATCGCCGGCGTCACGCAGGGCCCCGGCGCGCGCTGCGCCGGCAGGCGGAACAGCAGGAAGCGCTGGAAGCCGTGGTCACTGCTGACAATCCGTGGTGCCGGCAGCGGCCCCACCTGTTCGCAGACCGCGTGATAGCGGTCCAGCAGCTCGCGGTACCGCTGGTCGCTGGGTGACAGCACCAGCAGCATCGGCGCGGTGCGCTCACCGGCATGCACCAGGTTCCACTGCGCCAGCTGCGCCGTGCGGCCATGCTTGTCGTTGAGCGGGTGCGGCAACACTTCGATATCACCATCGCCCAGCTGGAAGCCCAGCTCGGCCCCCACCTTGAAGTTGCCGGCCAGGACACGCGTGCCCTCGGGCATCTGCTGCAGTTCCTCGCGGACCGCCGCCGCCAACGGCTCCCAGCCGGCGAAATTGCGCGGGTAGTACTTGCTGCCGGCCATCTGCTCGCGCAGTGCCGGCGTGGATGCCATCAGGTAGTAGCCGAACGCCAGCACCATGCCCAGCCCTGCCAGCCACCACCCTGTCCTGCGCAGCCAGCGCGGCCATCCATTGAGCACCACCGGTACCGCGACCAGCAGCGCCAGGTAGCCCGGCAGCGGCCAGTGGAAACTGATGCGCTCGACATCGGTGAAGAAGCCCAGCAGGAAGATGCCCAGCGTCGATACGCCGCCCACCAGCCCGAAGTAGCGCCACTGCACGCGCGCACCACCACCGCTGCGTGTGCCGGCCAGCGCCACCTTCCACATCGCGATGCACAGGATGGGGGTGACCAGCATCGGCTGGATCACCAGGAACCACAGCCCGCCCCACTCGAACGTCCAGGGATGGCGCTCGACGACCTGGAACTTCAGCCCGGCATCGTGGTTGTCCGCATTCCACGCCAGCAACGGCAACCAGGCCAGCACACCGATGGCCAGCGCGACCCAGACCCGCGGATCGGCCAGCATGCGCCGGCCCTGCGGCAACGCCAGCAACGCGATGAAGCCGACGCCGATCACACCGATGAAGCGATAGTGGCTGAGCGCACCGATCAGCAGGCCCAACGCCAGCTTCATCGCCGACGATGCGTCCACGTTGTGCAGCAGGCGCGCACCCGCGTGCAGGCACAGCACGGCCGCCAGCGCCATGGGTACGTCCGGCACCGCCAGCAGCCCCAGCGTGGCCGACAGTGGCATCAGCAGAGTGAGGCTGCCTGCCTGCCAACCGGCCACGGCACCGAACCAGCGCGTGGCAATGCGCGAAACCAGCCAGGGCAGCAACGCACCGATCGCCAGGAACGGCAAGCGCAGGGCCAGCACGTGATGACCGCCGATCTCCACGCCCAGCCGGGCCATCCACGCGGTCAGGCCCGGCAGATCGGAATAGGCTGCCGCCAGGTGCTGGCCTTCCTGCCAGTAGAACGCTTCATCGACGAACAGTGGCAGGCGCGCGGCCACCACCAGCTTGGCCGCTGTGACCAGCGTCCATAACCAGAGAAAAATCGTCCGTGCGCGCTGTTCGCCCTGCATTGCTCTATGGATAATCGAGGAGATTCCAGATCAGAGACGATCATGCCAGCTTCGTCCCCCAGTCCCAGCATGCTAACCGATCAACTGCGCCAGTCCCTGCGGGAGGCCCAGGATCAGGTCAACGCGCTGGTGCTGGGCAAGGTGCCGGAGGTGCGGCTCGCCTTCGTCGCTCTGCTGTCCGGTGGACATCTGCTGATCGAGGACCTGCCCGGCCTCGGCAAGACCACGCTGGCCCACGCGCTGGCCAGCAGTCTGGGACTGGGCTTCCAGCGCGTGCAGTTCACCTCGGACCTGTTGCCGGCCGATGTGCTTGGTGTATCGGTGTATGAGGCAGGCAGCCGCCAGTTCCAGTTCCATCCCGGCCCGGTGTTCACCCATGTGCTGCTGGCCGATGAAATCAACCGCGCGCCACCACGTACGCAGAGCGCACTGCTGGAGGCCATGGCCGAACAGCAGGTGACACTGGATGGACAGACGCATGCGCTGCCGGACCCCTTCTTCGTGATCGCCACCCAGAATCCGGTGGACCTGTCGGGCACGTTCCCGCTGCCCGACTCGCAGCTGGACCGTTTCCTGCTGCGGCTGGCGATGGGCTATCCCAGCCCGCAGGCCGAGCGCGAGCTGCTGCGCGGCACCGATCGCCGCGACCTGATCGCACGTGCGATGCCGAAACTGGACGAAGCGCAGGTGCGGACGTTGCGTGAGGCCGTAGGCCAGGTCCACGCCAGCGACGCCTTGGTCGACTACGTGCAGGCCCTGCTGACCCGCAGCCGCCAGCATGCAGGCGTGCGCGTGGGGTTGTCGCCTCGTGCCGGACTGGCGCTGCTGCGTGCAGCGCGGGCGCATGCGCTGCTGCTCGGCCGCAGCCATGTCGTTCCCGAAGACGTGCAGACGCTGTTCGTGGCGGTGGCGGGGCATCGACTTGTGGCCGAAGCCGAGTCCAGCTCCGGTCCGGCGCTGGCGCGCGCGATCCTGCAGACCGTCACGGTGGACTGAGCGTGGCCTCGCGCTGGGCGCGGCTGCAGCTGCTGGCGCGCCCGCGCGCGCCGGAAGTGCTGCCGCAGCGGTTGAACCGCCACCGCATCTACGTGCTGCCGACGCGCTTCGGCCTGTTCGTCGCCACGCTGCTGTCGGCGATGCTGCTGGGTGCGCTGAACTACAACAACAACCCCGCGTTGCTGCTGGCGTTGCTGCTGGCGGCGGCGGCGATCGCCAGCGCCATTGCCGCGCACCTGCAGTTGTCGGGCGTGCAGATCGATGCGATCTCCGCCGAGCCGGTGCCTGCCGGCCAGCCGCTGCGGCTGCGTGTGGACCTGTCACTGCGTGATCCACGGCCACGACAGGGCCTGCACCTGCAACTGGGCGACAGCCAGGCCTGGACCTCGCTGCCCGCACAGGGACGCGGCGAAGTGGAGCTGGAAGTCCCCAGCGAACGTCGCGGCTGGCGGGAGCTGTCGCGCATCCGCCTGTCCACCACGCAGCCGCTGGGCCTGGTCCGTGCGTGGTCGTGGGTGTGGCCGGAACAGCCGTTGCTGGTGTATCCCCTGGCCGAAGCGGTGGCCCCCGCGCTGCCGGAGCGCGGCAACGATCCCTTGCACACCCGCGCGCACGCCAGTGGCGAAGAGCTGCACCAGCTGCGCCCCTACCGCGCCGGAGACGCCCCCCGCAGCATTGCCTGGAAACACTCCGCGCGCCGCGACAGCCTGCTGGTCCGTGAGTACGAAAAGCCGGTCGGCATCGAGGTCGTGCTGGACTGGCATACGCTGGCGCCACTGCCGACCGAAGCACGCATCGCACGCCTGGCGCGCTGGATCGACATGGCCGAACGCGGCGGTCGCCGCTATACCCTGCTGCTGCCCTCGCATCCGCCAGTGGGGCCGGGACAGGGCGCCAGCCATCACCATCTCTGCCTGCGCGCGCTGGCGCTGATGCCGCATGACTGACGCCGCGCCCACGCTCGACCGCAACGCCCGCACCTGGACCCTGGCCAGCGCTGCGCTTGCGCTGCTGCCACTGCTGCTGCAGTTGCCGCCGATGCTGGCCACGGTGATCGCGGTGGCTGCGCTGCTGACAGCCGCGCTGTCGTGGCGACGCGTGTTGCCGATGCCGGTGCGCCTGCTGCTCGTGCTGGGCATGCTGGCCGCCATCGTCTGGCAGATGGGCCTGGTCCGCCCAGGACGCGATACCGGCTGCGCACTGCTCGCCGCGATGCTTGCGATCAAGTCCAGCGAGCTGCGCAGCCTGCGCGATGCACGCAGCCTGCTGGGCTTTGCGCTGTTCTCGCCATTCGCCGCCTTCCTGCTGGACCAGGGTCCGCTGACCACGCTGCTGGCGGCGCTGGCCGGCCTTTGTGCACTGCTGGCCCTGCAGCGCCTGGCACAGGGCGAGGGCCACGCCGACGCCTTGCCGTTGCGCGGCCAGCTGAAGGGCGTCGGCCGGCTGCTGGCGCTGGGCCTGCCACTGGCGCTGGCGTCGTTCTGGCTGTTTCCGCGTCTGTCCACGCCGCTGTGGGGCGTACCCGAACGCGCGGTCAGCACGCCGGGCCTGTCCGACAGCATGGAGCCGGGGCAGTGGCTGGACCTGATGGCCGACGACACACCTGCGCTGCGCGTGCAGTTCTTCGGCGCCGTACCCGATCCGGACCAGCGCTACTGGCGAGGACCGGTATTGACCGACTTCGATGGCCGACGCTGGACCCGTGATCGTGCGCGTACGCAGCGCCCACCCGCGATCGTCGATGCCGGTGCCCGCGGCTGGGACTACCAGATCGACTACGAGCCGACCGACCGCCGCCAGCTGGTGGCACTGGATCTGCCCACCCGCGCGCCGGAAGGCAGCACGCTGGATGCGGACATGAGCCTGCTCAGCGACCGCACGCTGTCGGCGCTGAGCCGGTGGCGCCTGCACTCGGCGCCGCCGCAGCACTTCGACAGCGCGCTCCACCCCTACCTGCGACGCGCAGCGCTGCAGTTGCCGGCCGGCTTCAATCCACGCACCGCCACCCTCGCCCGGCAGTGGCGACAGGAGGCGGGCAGCAACGATGAGGCCGTGGTACGTCGCGCCCTGCAGTGGATCACCGCCGATTTCTCCTACACGCTGGACACGCCCGTGGCCGGCCGCGACCCCATCGATGAATTCCTGTTCGGCTACAAGGCAGGTTTCTGCGAGCACTTCAGCTCGGCCTTCGTGGTGCTGATGCGCAATGCAGGCATTCCGGCCCGCGTGGTGACCGGCTTCGCCGGCGGCACGCGCAACCGGGTGGGCGACTACTGGGTCGTGCGGCGGATGGATGCCCACGCCTGGGCCGAAGTCTGGCTGCCGCAACGGGGCTGGGTGCGGGTCGATCCCACGGCCGCCGTCGCCCCCGAACGCATCCTGGACACCCTCGACGATCGCCTGCTGGCTGAGGCCGGCAATCCGCTGCAGCAGCGCTGGCTGCAGCTGGGGCAGATGGGCGACTGGCTGCGCCGCGGCTGGAACGACCTGGTGCTGTCCTTCGATGCGCGCCGCCAGCAGCAGCTGTTCAAGCCCTTGGGCCTGGACGACATCAAGCCGGGACAGTTGCTGTCAGGCTTCGTGATGGCCGCGTTGGCAGCCGTGCTGTGGATGGCATGGCTGCTGGCCCGGGGCGAGCGCGAACGCGATCCGGTGCTGCGCGCCTGGCACCGCCTGGGCCGGCGCTACGCACGGCTCGGCCTGGCCCGCGAACCGCACGAGCCGGCACTGCTCTGGGCCCGTCGCGTCCATGCACGCCGGCCCGATCCAGCCCTGCTGGCACTCAGCCAGCGTTTCGCCGACGCGCGTTACGCTGGAACTTGCACCGACCTCGCTTCATTATTGCGGGACCTGCGCAGGCATCGCCCGACTTCCGGAGCCTCCCCATGAACACCAAGTTCCTTCTCACCGCTGTGGCCACGCTGGCCCTGTCGGCCTGCGCCACGGCCCCAAAGCCGCTGCAGGGACAGTTCAGCCTGGTCTCCCCGCGCGACTCGGTCGCCACCCAGCAGGTCGGCACTCCCGTGCGCTGGGGCGGCCGCATCATCGAAACCAAGCCCGGCCAGGGCGAGACCTGCTTCCAGATGATTTCGCGCCCGCTCAACGCCTCCGGCCGCCCGAACACCACCTCGTCCGATGCCAGCGACGGCCGCTTCATCGCCTGCCGCTCCGGCTTCTACGATCCGGCGGTGTTTGAGCCCGGTCGCGACGTGACCTTCATCGGCAAGATCGACGGCTACCAGAACACCCGCATCGGCGAGTACGACTATCGCCTGCCGAAGCTGTCGGCCGATGTGATCTACCTGTGGCCGGAGCAGCGCCAGGTCGACGTCGTGCCCTACCCCTATGGCCCCTGGGGCCCGGGCCCGTATGGCCCGTACTGGGGCTACGGCCGCTGGGGCTGGTGGTAACACCCCTCCGGTACGCATGACGCAGAAGGCCGCCCATCGGGCGGCCTTCTGCTTGCACGGCATCGCGCCGGCGGGCACTTACTTCCCGGGCGCGCCGAAATGGCCCAGCGGCGCGCCGGCCAGCAGATGCATGTGGATGTGGAACACGGTCTGCCCCGCATCCTCGCGGCAGTTCATCACGATGCGGTAGCCCTTCTCGGCGAAGCCCTCTCGGCGCGCATAGTCGGCCGCCGCCAGGGCCAGCTTGCCAATCAGGTGCGCCTGCGAAGGCTGCAGGTCGTCCAGGGTCGGAATGATTTCATTCTTGGGAATGAACAGCACGTGCACCGGCGCCTGCGGCGCGATGTCCTTGAAGCCCAGCACGTCCTCGTCTTCATAGACGATGGTGGCCGGAATCTCGCGACGGATGATCCTGCTGAAAAGGGTTTCGTTGCTCATGGTCAGCCTCGGCGGAAATGTCGCCTGCATTGTAGGCACCCCCCGCCCTGCACAGGGCGATGCCGTCAATCGCGGAATTCGCTGCGGGTGCCGAACGCGTGCGACAGCGTGCCGCGATCCACATATTCCAGTTCGCCCCCCAGCGGCAGCCCCTGCGCCAACCGGCTCGGCCGGACCTGGCGGGCCCGCGCCAGCTGCGCCAGATAATGCGCGGTGGCCTCTCCCTCGACGGTGGCGCTGGTGGCGATGATCAGCTCCTGCACTTCGCCCTCACCAAGGCGCTGCTCCAGCTGCTCCAGGCCCAGGTCACGCGGACCAATGCCATCGAGCGGCGACAGACGCCCCTGCAGCACGAAGTAGACGCCCCGGAAGCCGGTGGCATTCTCGATGGCAAGGCGGTCGGCGGGCGATTCCACCACGCACAGCTGGCTGCGCTCGCGGCTGCCGTTGGCGCAGGTCGGGCACAGCTCCGTTTCACTGAAATCGCGACACTGCGCGCAGTGGCCGATGCGCTCTACGGCCAGCGCCAACACCTCGGCCAGACGCTGGCCGCCGTCGCGTTCGCGTTCCAGCAGGTGGTAGGCCATGCGCTGCGCGGTCTTCTGGCCCACGCCAGGCAGCACCCGCAGCGCGTCGATCAATTGTTCAAGCAGGGGTGCGGACACGGCGGCTTCTGGCTTTGTGGGTGTGCGCGGCACCCGGCAACGCGGGCGCCGCGCCGATGATCAGAACGGCAGCTTCATGCCCGGCGGAAGCTGCATGCCGGCGGTAGCCGAGCCCATCTTCGACTTCGATTCGGCATCGATCTTGTTGGAGGCATCGTTGAACGCCGCCGCGATCAGGTCTTCCAGCATCTCCGGGTCACTGGCCAGCGACGGGTCGATACGCACCTTGCGGCACTCTTTGGCACCGGTCAGCGTCACGCTGACCATGCCACCGCCGGCACTGCCGGTCACTTCGATCCTGGCGATTTCTTCCTGGGCCTTCTGCAGGTTCTCCTGCATCTTCTGGGCCTGCTGCATCAGTTGGGCGATGTTGCCGCGCATAGTGTCTTACTCGTCAAAAGAACGGATGGAATCGGAAACGACCCGGGCGCCGTGCTGCTGGATCAGCAGCTGCACTTCCGGATCGTCCATGAAAACAGCCTCTGCCACCTGTTGCCGCTCGCCGCGCTGGCGATCGGCGCGCTGGTGCAGGGTCTCGGCCGGAACGTGTTCGGTTTCCACGGTCTCGACCACGATCTTCAGCGCGTGCCCCAAGGCCTTTTCCAGCATTTCGCCAAGAGCGGCCAGCGCGCGCTCCGAGCGCAGGTACTCAAATCCGGGCGAAAGCCCCAGTTTCAAGGTCCCCTGCCGGCAGGAGATGAAGGCGGCATTGGCCGCAAGCTGCCGCGAAGGCCCGCTCAGGCCGCTGTTGGCGACCAGGTCCAGCCAGTCTTCCGCTGTCGCCAGCTCACCGATGTCAGCCCGCGCGCCCGTCTCCGCCGGCGCAGCGGTGACGGGCGCTGGCGGAGCGATGACGATGCCCTCGGAACGGAACGGACGCTCGGGCGCGGACGATGCAGCGACCGGAGGCGACGGCTCATGCCAGGGCGCGACCATGGCCGCGTCTGGCGTAGCGACATCCACAGCCAGTGCGGGGTCGCGGGCCTCGGCCTCGTCCGTGGCCCACGGCGGAAGATCATCGACGGCCACCGGCACCGGGATGCCGTCGGCCTTGACCGGCGGTGGCGACACCGGTTCTTCCACCGGAACCGGCTTCGGCTCAGGCGTCGGATCAGGTTCGGGTTCAGGCGCCGGCTCGGGCTCCGGGTCGGGTTCGCGTGGGGCGGCCTGTGCAGGCACGCGGGCCGGGATCGCGGCAGCGGCGGCCGCCGGGGCCGTTTCCTGGCTGCCTGCACCCGCACCACCACCGGGCATCGCCCCCCCGGCGGCGCCGCCAGCGGCATCCACCGAACGCGGCACCGGCGGCACCGACGCTGCCGGGCGGAACGCCAGCATGCGCAGCACGGCCATTTCAAAGCCCGCGCGCGGGCTCGGCGCCAGCGACAGGTCGCGACGGCCGTTCAGGGCCATCTGATACCAGAGCTGCACCACCTCCGGACGCAGCCGCCCGGCGAACGCTGCCGCGTCCAGGCCTTCACCCGCGGCGGCAACACCCGGTACCAGCTGCTGCACCTGGATGCGATGCAGGCCTTCGGCCAAGGCCTCCAGTACGCCACTCCAGTCCGGCGAGAATTCCGCCAGTGCCGCCACCACCTGCAACAGGCGCGAACCGTCACCTTCGGCGAGGGCATCGAGCATCGCTGCCACCTGGGTGCGATCGACGGTCCCCAGCATGGTGCGCACCACATCGTCGCGCAGCGCACCACCGGCGTAGGCGATGGCCTGGTCCAGCAACGACAGACCGTCGCGCAGGCTGCCATCGGCGGCCTTGGCCAGCTGCACGATGGCACTGCCGTCGGCTTCGATTTCCTCGGCCGCCAGGATGCGGGTCATCTGGCCCTGGATCTGGTCCTCATCCAGGCGCTTGAGGTTGAACTGCAGGCAGCGGCTGAGCACGGTGACCGGCAGCTTCTGCGGATCGGTGGTGGCCAGCAGGAACTTCACGTGCTCCGGCGGCTCTTCCAGCGTCTTCAGCAGCGCGTTGAACGCCGCCTTCGAGAGCATGTGCACTTCGTCGATCAGGTAGACCTTGTACTTGCCGCGCGAGGGCATGTACTGCGCGTTCTCGATCACCTCGCGGACGTCATCCACGCCGGTGTTGGACGCGGCGTCGATCTCCAGCAGGTCGATGTAACGACCGGCATCGATGTCCAGGCAGGCCGGGCACTGGCCGCACGGATCGGCACTGGTGCCCTGCTCGCAGTTCAGCGACTTGGCGAAGATGCGCGCGATGGTGGTCTTGCCCACACCGCGGGTACCGGTGAACAGGAACGCGTGGTGGACCCGGCCACTGTCCAGCGCATTGCTGAGCGCACGGACCACGTGTTCCTGGCCCACCAGCTCGGCAAAACGCTTCGGACGCCACTTGCGGGCAAGGACGAGATAGGACATCAGGCCACCGTCTTCCATCGGATGCTCCATTGTGCCACGCCTGTCCATCCCCCTCCGCCTGCGACGCGCCCTGAATGGGTGCTTGTGTCCTGCCGCGCTGCCCGCTAGAATCTGCGCCCCTGCTGAGGCGTTTGCCGATGGCAGGGATCCGGAGAGGTGTCCGAGTGGTTGAAGGAGCACGCCTGGAAAGTGTGTAAGCGTCTAAACCGCGCTTCGGGGGTTCGAATCCCCCTCTCTCCGCCAGATTACGCAAACCCCTGTTTACGCAGGGGTTTTTGCTTTTCTGGGGTGACCTTCAGCGGGACACAAATCGGGACACATCTCTCGATGCGCATCCCACACCACCTCGTTCGCGCGCCCTCAGGACTCTGGTTTTTCCGGCAACGGGTCCCCACCGATCTCCAGGCCATCGTTGGCCGACGCATTTTCAAGCGCACCCTGCGCACGTCCGAGCTGGCCGTGGCCCAGTTGCGCGCCCTGCAACTGGCGGCGCGCTATGCTCAAGCCTTCGACGTGTTGAGGGAGCAACGCATGGGAATCAAGGAAGAGGACATCGACGCGCTGCTCAGGCGCTTGACCGACGGCGACCCGCTACAGCAGTTGATCTTGAATCGGACCAAGGCGGCCGATGGCACGGTGACTGAGCACTGGCAAATCGATACGCCGGACGATGTCAGGCTCTATCAGCAGTTGATGGAGCTCTCTGCCTCTCAGCCCAGTGAGCTGAGCGAGTTGATCCGAGAGGGTGTGCCGCCCATGCCCGTGGCCCGTCGGGTAACCAAGCCCGCTGTGGAGACCATCACCCTGGGCAAGGCCCGCGACGCTTGGCTGGCCAGCATCCAGCCCGGCTGCCTCCCCAAAACGTTCACCATTAAAAAGGCCGCCATCGAGGCACTGGTGTCCTTCCTGGGGGAAAAGGCCAAACTCCACTCGGTCACCCGGTCCGACTTGGCCCGCTGGTATCAGTTCATGCGAGATGGCGGCGCAGCCACCCCCACCCTGACCAATAAACAGTCCTATATCGGGGGCAAGGGCGGGTTTTTCGAGTGGGCCATGGCCTCCGGCCACTATCCCAAGGGCGACAACCCGGCGTCCGGCCACATCACCTATTCGACCCGGGAAAAGCGCGCTCGGAAGAAGTTTGGCTTCAAGGCCTACGATGCCCACCAGGTCCAAGCGCTGTTCGCACCGGCCGCGTTCCAAGACTTGGCCCTGTCCGCCCGTTGGGCCGCGTTGCTGGGCCTCTACACGGGTGCCCGAGCCTCGGAGGTCGGTCAGCTTTTGGTCGAGGATGTCTTGACGGTGGACGGACTGCCCTGCATTCGCATTTCTGACGAGGGGGAGCACCAGAAGGTCAAGACCGAGGTCAGCCTGCGCACCATCCCCGTGCATCCCGACCTCATTGAGCTGGGCTTCTTGGACTGGGTGGGCGCCCTTCGAGCCCAGAAGGCACCGCGCCTCTTCCCCGCTGCCAAGGCAAATGCGAAGAACGGGGCAGGCAACTGGATCACCAAGGCGTTCGGCCGACACCTGGAACAGGTCGGGGCAAACTGGCCGGAAGCCAAGCGTGGCTTCCACTCACTTCGGAAGACACTGATTCAAGAGCTCCAGGGGGCTGGCGTGGTGTCCGAGCTCCGGGCCCAACTGGTGGGCCATGAGCTGGACGACGAGCACCATTCGACCTACAGCAGGACCTTCACGGTCCGGGAAAAGCTGGAAGGCCTTAAAGGCGTCTCGCCGGGGTTAGCCGTCCTTTCCTATGGACTCAATCTGTCAGCCCTCACAGGGCTGCTTAAACAATGAACAAGCCCGGGCTTGCGAATGCTGGACAGCATGGTAAATAGGAAAAGACGGGAAACCCGAGACTACCAAGACCGACAGGGGGCATACGATGTCGTTCAACACCGAAAAATACTCTCGCTCCATTACGTTGACCTGCCCCACATGTGCCGGCACGCAGTTTGAATACGAAGAAGAGGAGACTTCCGGCGAAGCACCGATGAAGTGCGCAGGCTGCGAACGAGTGTTGACCCGCGATGAACTGAAAGAGGCCAACGCAGAGAACATTGAGGAGCATCTCAATGAGGTCAAAAAGCAGGTTACGCAGGACCTACAAAAGCATCTGCACGACACTCTGAAGAATGCATTTCGGGGCAACAAAAACTTCAGGATTAAATGATGCCTATTAGCTTTGACACGGGCGATGTGATTGCGGCGGCGGCGCTGGCGTTGTCCGCCGTCGCGACCGTGATGACTCTTTTGTTCAACAGGCGTCAGAAAAAGTTGAACGAAACTCAAGAAGAGCTCAACCGGCTTCTCATGGCTAAAGAGTCTGTGGAGGCGACCAACGCAAAGAAGGCCGACCTGGGGGCCTCGTTCAACAAGCTGGGCAGCAACAAATATCGCCTCAAGGTGTTCAACAAGGGCAAGGCCGTTGCCCGAAATGTGCGCCTGGAACCTCTGGAGGGCACGGATTGCCTCATGCAGTCGGACATAGACTCCAAGTTCCCACTGGAGCAGATGGAGCCGCATCAGTCGGTTGATCTCATCGCGGCGGTGCATTACGAGACACAAAGCAAGCAGCCCGTCCGACTGATTTGGTCCGATGACCACAAAGACCACAATGAGAAGGTGGTCTACCCCACGATCCAGCTAGTGTCGGCGTTGGCCCGATGGAATCTAAGCTCGAGAGCCCCCCTCTGCCTAGGCATTGGAAGGCAACTTCCAGATCTGTGAACCAAAGCAGGTTCCGTCCCTTGCCAATCTTGGATGAAGTGCTTCGATGTGAATACCTTCACAATGAGAGTTTCAGAGATCCAATGCCCGCCAACGTAGAACTTCGCATCGCCAGCCGTATTCTTCCGGCACTCATGGCGCAGAGCGGAACCAGAGATGTCGCCGAACGCGAAGCCGACATCCAACATGCCTTGGATGTGGCAGCCGCGCTGATGCGCCGGTTCGCCGCATCCCCTGCTGGCCAAGCGCAACAAGCCTATGTGCCCAGCACAGGAGCGCGACCTGCCCCGAGGGCTGCAACCGTGAGCCGTGATCAGGTGCCGCCCACCTTCGTTTCGCAAGAGGAATGGCGCAAGGCACGCGGCTTGGCCCCTGCCCCCTCTCCTCGCAAGCAGTCTGGACCCACAATCCACTAAAAGACAAAGCCCCGCATTCGCGGGGCTCTTTCGTTCAATGGAGGGATGGCGATCGTGGCTTCAAAACTGGCACTGGGGAGTCCGCGGCAACTGAGGGAGCCACTTGGCGCTCAAGAAAGAACTGCGGCGGTGACGGCATCGCCTCCAACTCCTCCGCCTTGCGAAGGATGTCCGCATCCACCTCTGCCAGCGCCTCAGCCGACCCGCGCAACCGCGCCTTCTCTAGCTCCGTTGTCCGCTGCTCAAGGGCCGCCAGACGGCGCTCACGCCGCTGCGTCCATTCGGGCCGCGAGTAGCCATTGGTTCCCATGGGGTAGTCGGTGTTGAAGCGCTCCCATTCGTGCTGAGCCAGGTGATGTAGGCGCTCGGCCCTGCCCAGCGACACCAATCGCAAGGCACGCCCCAGGATTGCCGCTCGCAGTGCCCGGACCTGGAGAACCGCCGTGGTAATCCACTGCCGCAAGGGGACCGTCTCCCCAGTCCGCGCGAGTTCGGCTTGAGTCCATTCAAGCCCGGCACGGACACGCTGGGACGACAGGTCTGCCCTGGCGCGCGCGATGTCCTGAAGGTCTCGCAGGGCCTGAGCCACGCGCTCTGCGAGACTGACCGGGCGCTGGCCTTCGGCTGATTCTTGCTGGCGGCCCAGGACCTGCGACAGCCGCATCCCGGACACGCCTCGAATCTCCAATCCAGGAGCCAAGCCCTGCATGGAGGACGGTCGGCCACCTTGAGCATGACCGACCGACGCCGACATGGGGACGGCCCTGCCCTCGCGGCCCGCCTGGATAGTGAGATGGTCCAGATGTTCGGCGTTGCCGACCTCAATGGCGGCGTTCTCTGACACCAGCCGGCTGCCCATGCCTTTGCGGGCCAAAGCCGCCGCCGCCTTACCGAGGTGTTTCGTGGGCTCTCTCGATAGGGCCACGGCCTGGAGTTCGTCCCCCCGGTCCGAAGCCGCCCGAGCCTGCTCTGCCAAGCTGCGGTGGTCAATCGTGACCGTCAGGCCAGCTGCTTCAAGATGTGCATTGGTCGTTTCAGCGACCATCTCCCGGACCCATTGAACCTGCACTTTCCCCGACACGCCGCCATCGAGCTCGCGCGTTTTCTCGCCAAACCCATCGGGCCCAATGCGCCTGGTGCTGGCAAGCAGGTGCACGTGATGGTTGAGCCCGTCCGGGGTCCCAAGCGAGTGAATGCTGGCTTGGATGGCGAACTGGTAGCGGTCCACCAACGCCTCGGCAATGGAAAACGCCAAGTGTGCGCGCTGCTCGTCGGTCAACTCGTGCGGCAACGACAGCTCGAACTCGCGAGCCACCGTAGCGTCCTTACGACGCTCAGCGGCCTCCGCGACGGCCCAGAGCTCGCCGGGCACCAGCGCCCAGTCGGGTGCATCTGGAGGTGCGAGGCAGAAAGTCTCAACGACGCCGCTCCTGCGGCGATAGTCATGCTGCTGCCCGGTGATGACATCGGACAGCAGCAAGCCACCTCGATAGGCGGCTGCGGCGACAGCGGATTGGCCTTTGCCTCGGCTAAAGACCTTGATTGCGGCGTGAAAGATGGCCATAAAACTCCTTGGAAACAAGGGTCTTTATGGAACATCTTTTGCTTTTGGCAAGTCGCAAAGCGGCTTGGGGTCCCAGGGGCGAAGCCCTTGGCGCGCGCATCCGCCAGGATGCCTAAGTGCGCTCTTGCCCTTCCTAGATCTGAAAAGGCAGTGATTAGAATCGGATTCTCAGGTAAATTCACACACTCCCAATGCAACGTCATGGATGTCTGTATGGATAGGAAACAGGCTGGTGAAAGAACTCGTCAGGAGAGTATCGACATACTTGATCAAGCAGCTGCGGCGAAAGGGGACGTGCGAAAGATGCCAGGCATGAAAGACATTTTCGATGCTGCTGAGGCAGTCAGGCCGCTCGACATTCCAAATCCTGTGAACAAGATCACAATCAAAGATGGCGTCGCAGAGGCAACGAAGGCTGAACTCGAACAACTCTCAGACGATTGTGGAGCGCTTAGCAGGCACGCAAAAGCCGAAGACGCGGCGAAACGGCAGAGACAAGTGCTTATAGACGCACTGAATAATGAATCGTCCCGGGAAGACGGCGATCCTGCAAGCACAGATGACAGCAAGATCTCGCCTTCCGAGGAGGAGGCCCCCCCTGCACCGCGACGGATCTAGTGGTGTATGCGGGCGGCAGCCAACTGCCTACCCCAAAATACCCAGGTCAACGCCCATCATGCGTAGAGCGAAGGGATACCTGAAAGGTGCCTTCTTCACAAGGGAGCACTACTAATATGAAGAACCACTGGGAAGTGGGTGTAGTCTTAGCGCTGCGCGACGCGCAGTGGCTTCAAGCTAACCCGGGCGCGGAGATCCCCCCTCTGAACATTTCCCTAGATGGGAATGCGGAATCCAAGATGGGCGACGGCATTCATCAAGTCGGCGAAAAATTCGCCCTATTAGAGATCAAGTCGGATCAATCCGCTTGTCAGAGCGAGTGGACGGGAAGCAAGGGGGAAAAGCGTGCTTACAAGAAGCTCATGGATCTGGCAGCACGCGACGAAGTCAACAATGGTGCAGCCGCGTCGAGGAAGCTCCTGAGCCAGAGCACGCGAGGACACTTTTTTGCATTTTGGGGGCAGACCGAAAGTGCTCAAAGTCATTTCGACCAGCTTTTCCTTCAGCCGTATCTTCTGACTTCCTTAGAAGCCATACCTGCCAAAGCAAGCCATAAAGGACCGGGCTCCTGCTATTCAGGGAGGCCAAGCTCACAGTATGCGTTTGCCCTTATACGCTCACTGACGGTTGGATTGACAGACGGATCGTCTTTTGCTCCTCGCTGGCCTTTAACTCTCGCAGAACTTTTTTCCCTCCACCACACACCCCGCTTCTGCCAGAAGGATCCGGCCGCTACATCCGTTAAAAAGACGGACCTTATGGAGTTGGGCCTTGACGTGGACGAACTCCAAAACTACGTCAACTTCCTATGCATCGAAAGGCAGTCGGACGGATGCGACAGAGACGCTTTAGGAGAAGAACTTAAGTTGATGCTTATCGGGAGCCAAGGCTTCGTCAGGCACATATCCCACACGAATGAGTTGATGAACGTAATCGCCGCTTACCGAGACAATACCTTGGTGCCCACCCCAGGCCTCACGCCAGAAATCAGCCAGCATCCTCAGCTTTCTGTGACCCAGCCAAAGTCGACGTTTGGCGTCAATGGCCCATGAGGTCCCATACAGAGCGCCATTTTGCTTTGCTGGCAGCATTGCCGTCAGCATATAGACTCGAAACGTCAACCCCCGTCTTTTTCGCATAGCCATCCAAAGCACTGCCAGCCTGAGTTGCTGCGGACACGAGCGATGAATTTTCAGCCCATTCCCTAGCGAAGGCAGCAGACCATACATCCCTAGCCGACACCCTGCGAAACAGGAGAGCATCGGCATTTTCAGCTCCAAATCCGCCAGTGTTCCAGTGCTCTTCGTGACCAGCCTTCGATGCGGCAAAGGAGATATGCATCCCCTCTTTCTCTTTGGTCCACATAAACCTGTGCAGCTGAAGTGCCGCCTCTGCTTTCGCAAGCGCAGTGGTGACGTCGAACTTCCCTAGCCCGACCTTGAAGGCCTCCGTCCAAAAGCGCTCTTCATTGCAGATAGCTGATTCGACCATCACCGTTTGCGTCTCCGACAAAAACGGCATGCTAGACAAGCTTCTGGTTTCGTCAAGCCCTTAGAGATACCCTGAATGCGCTCCCAAGACGACGAATGTCCAAGCTAGAAAGGTGAGGATCCCAGCTCCAGATGGACCCTTGACACCCCGAACTCGACAGGCATCAAAGTGGAGACATGAGGTGGCACAGAGAGCTGCTTACTGACCTATGGACTGTCCTTCAACATAAGCGTAGTCCATCGACTCCTTCCTTGATTGTGAGCGCGGATCGGCCCGTGCTGACGAACCCCAACAGCATCCCCGGATCCTGACGAAAATGGACACGCAGAAAGATGCTCGAAATGGACTTCAACACTTACTGCCACTACACCTACTCGCCAACCCAAGTCATCCAGCCCGACTCTGAATATCCGGCAGACGCCCTGAGAACGCTACTACATTGGTGAACTGTCAACGAAGCCAGATCATCTCGGGACTGGAGAAAAAACGGCCCATTGACACCCATCACGAAGTGATCTCCCTGGAGGACACCACAGTGAGAACAATGGTTGGCCCAATAGTTGACGCCGGCAGTCTGTGACCGTCCGATGCGCAGGAGTGGTGCGGCCTGGTCTACGAACGTCTCCACAGCGGCGTCCAAGGACTCGACATATTGCAGGACGGCGGCATCGGCAACCTCCAGTTCGCCCTCCTCATCGAACTCAGTGAGACGGGGGACCCAGATGGCTGTGACTAGGGTAGGTAAGCCACATTTCCAACAGCCCATGGGAGCTTGGAGCAAAGCAAAGCTGGGTGCTTTAAGATTGAAGTCAGTCACGACCAGAACCTAAATAGTCTCCACGGTCCCAAGATCGGTAGCGCCAAGGGAGAACCTCCTCCAAGGCCGTTATCCGCGGCTCTGGCATCATTGATAGCGCACGTGCGCCCAAACGCAAGCGATCCACGCGTTCATTGGGAACGAATAGCCATGGCTGAAGCCTCCAATCGAGGGGGATACCACAGTCCCTGGCTAAGGCCTCCTTCAATCCAAGCCAATGTTGGTCCCAGCTTTTCAGGCGGTTCAAAAGCGCAGGCAGGCGGACAGCGTAGGAGATCTCGCAGAGGTAGGTCGCTCGGTCTCGAACACTCACAGCGACTGCGTCGCAATACCAGTGGGGACCGCTGGTGTCCGGATTACTGCCCGGATTCAACTGGATACAGCACTGAGCATTGACGAAAAGCCTGCGGTCCGCCCGCAGGAAGTCTAGAACTACCCCTTCGAAATGATCCACGTTGCCTTGCCCCTCATGCTTACTGCTGCTTGGACCTGGCCACCCTACAAGAACTTGTTTACGTCGAACCCGCTGTGACTATCAGCCCATTGGTTGAACCGCCCGTCTTCCGAACGAGGCAGCGGGTCCGCGGTCGGTGCACGGACCAGGGTAGCCATCTGTAGGCTGCCACCAAAGGCCAAGGCGTTCTGACGAGCTAGACCAGCAATGCGCCGCACCTCTCGCTTGTCCGCCCACTCGCTTGCCGCCTGGATGGCTGATAAGTCCTTCTCCGAAGACAATCGGAAGGATATCCAGGTGTTGCACTGTGAAAGCACGGTTGGAGAAATCTCCGACGGGCGCTGGGTGCTCAACCAGAGCGCCAGTCCGAACTTGCGCCCCTCTTTGGCTAGGCGCTCATATGCCAATGCGTTGTTCACAGCCTCGTCGCCGGTTCCCATCTGACGCAGGTAGTGGTGCGCTTCCTCCAGGACCAACAGGGTCTCTCGTTTGTTCTCTTGGCCACGGCTAAAGAGCTCGAAAGCATAGAGCTCCAAAATGGCCCCCAAGATAAATGGGGTTAGGTCATGAGACACGCGGCGAAGGTCGACGATGTGCACCCGCCACTCCACCTCGTCCCCGCCGAACAGACGCTCAACGACCTCCTTTGACTCGTTTCGCCAACAAAGTGGACCACCGCAGCCAGCGCCGCCAGCCACGCTCACAACGTCCTTGAACATTTCGTCATCCACGAACCTCGCGATTCGGGTAATGAGTGGAGCAATATTTCCGTAGTTCCAGGCGTTGCGTTCGAACCCATTCCTCGCCGGCGCAATGGCGTGGCTATCAGCGATCAGTGGACCGAGGGCCTGCATGGGAGGCCACGAGAGCGCCGGTGGGGGCGTGCCTGCACGTAGGCTTTCGATGATGGCCTGCGCCTCGTATACACGCTCACTTCTACAGTCGTCGAACAACGATGGTTGTGCATCTGCCGCCAAGCCCACGCCACCGGATGCTTGGAACCACTTCACTTGGTTAAGGTGGTCCAAGGCAAAGGTCAGAGCCGGCCGTTGAGTCTTATCGCTGGGCAACAACAGCCGTTGCATGCCGAGACGACCCAATGCGTAGTAAGGGATGCGGTAGCTGTCCGAATCCGACCCACCGATCCGAGTGACCTTGATGGCATTCGGAGGGTAGTTGCTCGCGGGAAAGGCGTCTTCGTATTCACCGTTGATATCGAAGATGACGACGCGTGCCTTAGGCATCTTCGCGATTTGCTGGAGCACCGCAGCCGTGAAGCAGCTCTTGCCTTGCCCTGAGCTTCCGAGCACCGCCACATGCCTGGACACCAAACTCTGTAGGTCAATGGTCAGGCGGCCGCCGCCTCGGAGGTCATCCCCTAAGTGGATGCCCGCCGGCGTGGCCGCGTCGCCACCCAGGATCGATGAAAGCTCGTCGTCGGTGAGCGGGAAGGCCTCTGCACCCAGTGCCGGCGAGGAAAGCGAATCTGACACGAACGTCAGTCGCCCGGCCTCGCGGCGCAGTCGACCGACGACCAAGCCAGTGAGGTGACGCAAGGGTTCGGAGGAAACCGAAGTCCCCGAAAGTCCGACCCGGTGAACCTCTTTGGGCTCGGCAAACGATAGGGACTGAACCTTCATCACCAATAGCCGGCCCCCGGATTCAATCCCTAGGAGGCTGCCGACTTCAGTGACCACAGAGACGCCATGGACGTGAGCAGCCAACTGGCCCCGATGGACATCCATCAGGTTCAGAGTGATATCCACGCCATCGATTTGGACAACATAGCCTATGGCTTGGCGGCTCCTCATGGCACGTCGTCCTCGGCTCCGTCCGGCCTCTCAGGCATCAGTCGCCTGCGCAGATCTGCCAGTTCCTGATCGTAAACCGCTGGGTCGGGAAGATCATTTGCTAAGGCACTGGTGAAGGCCCTACTTCCCCCACCAACGATGGTCAGGCGTGGCGTCTGAAGAGCAAGGAGTCTTCGCACGGTTTGCGGAAGGTCCGCCGCTGCGGGGTCTCCCTTGAACTCAGGCAAATACACGACTACCTGGAGAGTGGGATTGAGCAGGGCAGAGCGGATAAGACGGTTGATGTGCTCGTCGCCGAAGCCATAGCCATTTATCAGCAGAGCCGTCTGCGGGCGGGCCATGAACTCCGCGAATCGTCGCAGCAGTTCGCCCATTACATAGCCGACGGTCTGAAGATACTTGGCAGCGCGGGGGAGGACCAAGTAGCTCAGCTTGTCCGCGAACCCGGTCAAGAACTCATCGATATCGCGCCAAGCTTCAGACGCCGGCACCTCATACAAGCTGTGGTCAACCTCTTTCCAGGTCAGCGAGCCGTGGAGCTTGGCCAAGTAGACGTTGTAGACGCCGAAACGGGCTTCTCCCTTGGCTTGGGCATTGCGGAACCCGAGGTCGAAGCTCTGGGGTGAGAAGCGGCGGCTGTGCACGCCCAGGAACCCATTAATGACCTGAAGGTCGACCGATTCGGCTGCCCATTCAATGGCTAAGTCGTAGTTGGTTGTGAAGATCCAAGGAGCCGGTTGACCAGGCTGACGAGCAGCAGTGAGCTTCTGAAGTATGGAGCGATGTGCTCCCAGCTCTTCGGCTAGATCAGCACCTAACGGAGACGTCCACCAATCTTCCTTCAGCTTCGCTGCACTAACTACAGATCTGAAAAGCGCTGCCCTAGCGGCTTGGGCTCGGGTGATTTCCGAGCTCTCTTGGCGCTCCCACTCAAGGATGGCTATCTCCAGCCTGTCCAGCAGCACTTCAAAGTTGGGCAAGCTGGCAGTGAGCCCTGTGATAAACGGATTTGTCGATGCCGTGGTAGCCCCCGCAGACAGAGCCGGAAGTGGCGGAAGCGGCAATCTCCGCTCATCCTCGGTGATGAACTTCTGGGACAGAAGCCATTCCGCATCGGCAGGACTGTCCCTCAGGAAGGATGTCCACAGCGTCCTCATCGTCTGCCCGCCCGCGGAGCACGATGCCCCTGCCCCCAACAGCAGGCCTACGTTCTCCAGTCGCAAAAGAGATGCGAGGTAAGCCTGCAGCTCAAGCTCGTCCGTGATCGGCTTTCCGCCGCGATACGCAGTAATACCCATAAAGCCCCCGGTTTCCGTGTCGCTGCCCTCCCCTGCGCACAGGCCGGACCGCAGCGTTCAAGCGCAGCTGTAGGAAGCGCCCTAGGCCCCTGCTGCCGAAACTACTTTGAAGTCTGTGACCAGCCACCCGTAGGCGTCTGATAGAGCGCCCGGCAGGGAAGCCCTATCAACACAGGCGATCTCGACTTCGGACGGAAGCATCACCGACGCGCCATCCACGTCCCAAATGATGTCGCATACCCGAAAGATGGTCATCTGCTCCCCAGCCACGGTCTCTCCTGAACTCAAAAAGCCACTCCCCTCCTTGGAGGCGCTCCCTCGCTTTCCTAACCACGCAAGAAGGAGGGAGGGCGTAAGCCCTCCCCCCATCCTTCACTTCTCTTCGAAGTGATGGTTGTTCTGACTGGGCGGGAAACGTTCGCCCTTTTCGACGCGGCGATCGCTCGAGCTGCCCGCATACGTTCCCGTTGCATCGTTGTATTGCCCATAGGTCGCAGTCTTCGGGCACTCCTGCCCAGACCAATACTTACCACCAGCCATCGCAAACTCCTTCTGTCGAATGTGGGAAAACTCGTCAGGTCCCTCCTGACGCTTCGATTCTGAGATCACCATCACAGAATGTAAAGCGTCCGATACCTAAACACGGCGACGAACCACTGCCAGTCCTCGATAGGTGTCACCGACTGATTAACTGCACTTAACAAACTAACAAAATCAACAATCGTTTATCTTGCATTCATGTTGAATCGTGCCCTTTGTTAGCTTATGCCAGTTAAACAGTACGGTAATGACTCCGAAAATGGACCGACCTGACCCGCACAAGCCATTGATTTTAAAGTAAACGCCAGCGCGACTTAGGGCGGTACGATTGGCTAGCCCGACGTGCAAAATGTCACCTCTCAGGCGATGCCTAAGGCCGCGAATAAAAAGCCGATTTTTCGTTGACGATTTTTAGACCCGCAGTATCTGTACTTCCATCCTTCAGATGGAAGCAACGCAGTGACCTCCCCCACCTCGAAACAGATCAACTCCTACCTCGCAGACCCAACTGGCACCCTCAAACTGACAGACGTGCGCATTGGCCGCGTCCGCATCGGCGAAATGATCGTTACTGGCCGAGAAGCAGCCATTCATGCTCAAGAGATCATCAACGACGCCTGCGAGCGGACCCGTCGAGCGCTCCTTGGAAAGAATGGCACGCGCCACCCTGAGCCTCTCCCCGTGGCCGCTCCCGCTCGATTGCTGTCTATCGAGATCCGGGACTACCTGGCTGACCGCGAGCGCATGGGCCTGACACGCAACACCATCGAAGCCACAGCGCGGTCACTGAAGATGCTCCTTATGGCCTGCGGGGATATTCCGGTGTCCCGGGTCGACCACGTGCATATCTACCGACTCTGGGAGCTGATGCGCTGGGCTCCACCACTTCTCCAGTCAGACCCTCAGTATCGGAACTACACGTATGAGCAGGCGGTGGCCCAGGGGAAGGCGCTCCGCGTCCAACCGCCCGCACCGGCCACCGTAGAAAAGCACCGACGGTTCCTGGTCACCTTCTTTGGCCGGCTGGACAAGGCGAAAGCCATTGTGGGCTCTCCCATGCACTTTTTCCCTGAGGCGAAGAAGGATCTGGTCATTGACCCCGACAAGGCAGAGCGTCTGTTTGACGAAGAGGATTTGCGTCGCATTTTTGCCCCCGACACATTCATCCCCTGGGCCATGAAAGCGCCCCACCGGTGGTGGGTGCCTATGATCGGACTCCATACGGGAGCGCGCATCAATGAAGTCGCTCAGCTGAAGTTGAACGACATCGTCCAGGAGGCTGGCGTGTGGTGCATCAAGATCCAGAAGACGGTAGACGCGGACCTGAGCCACAGAGACAGGAACCGGAGCCGCCAAAGCCTAAAAGGCAAAGCAGCCGTCCGAACGCTCCCCATTCCCCAACCGCTGCTCGATGCGGGGTTCCTGGCGTTCGTGGAGGACATCCGAGCCTGTGGCCATCCTCGCCTCTTCCCCCACCTGTCTGCAGGCGTGCGACGAGATAGTGGCGATACCAACGCCCGTTACAGCCAAGGCGTGCTCAATCAATTCAGCCGATACATGAAAGACCTGGGCTTCCCTAAAGGCGTCGGGTTCCATGCCTTCAGGCACACCCTTGCCACAGAGCTACACCACATGGGGGTGGCAGATGAGGACATTGCCTTGGTCACCGGCCACTCCATCAGCAAGCGGGTCCCAGTGCTGCACGAGGCCTATTTCCACAAGAAGCCAGCGCAGGCACGAACGAAGCAGATCGCAGTCCTGGAGAAGTATCGCCCTGACGTGGTGCTTCCGGTCTACCAAGCGGGGCAGTTCAAGGGGGCGTTGTCCGACCCCCGGAAGTTCTACCCTTGATAGCCTCGCGCAGAAGCGGGCCCGGGCGACATGTCGGCACCGGCGTCCGCCAGGCCTGCTTTAGGGTTGATAATGGGCCTCCTCATCGGAAGAGGCCTCAACGTGACCTACGATCAACTCGCAAAGATCGCTGCCAGCTTTGGTCTGCGAGACTCCATGGTTCATATCTGGGCCTACAGCCTGCACATCGGCCATGGGTATGGCCTGCCCATCGAATATTCCCACTCTCGCCCAGGGCTGCCGGATCAGATCAGACCGTATGTCTTTGAGTTCTACTTGGATCTCTACGTAAGAGAAATCCTACAACATGCGGGGCCTTCAAAAGGGGCGCGCCGGTCGTTACGTAACTGGACTGACCTCGGCACCTTGCACAATGCCATTCGAGGCTACAGCGAGTTCAAGGCAAAGTGCGACCTCGACATCTGGACAACGATGCATCGAATCGGGCATCAGCAGTTGCCTCATTTCGATCGCTCTAGCGCTGCCTACTTCGGCCGTTACTGGTCGCTCTATAAGCGCGGCCGCCTTTCAAACATTGTATTTAATGCCCTAGGGCTGACCGCTGAGGATTACTTCCTCCTGGCTGGGGCTACCCAGGCGCTGTTTATGCGGAACTACGAAGTGGCGCTGATGCCGCAATTGGCTATGCTTGGGCTGGACTCGTCCGCGGTGGCGGCAAGGGTGGCCGCCATCAGCGGCACGCCTAAGCTACTGCGGAACCGCTGTGCTCTGGATGCTCGTTACGACTCATCTTGGGACTACACTCCGAATCCTATCGTCGTGAAGCCCCTGATCCAGCTTCGCTCTGACGCTCCCGATCGCCTGACATGTCCACGGCCTTCCTTATTAGGTAAGCGCCTTCTGGCTGGGCTCTTCTATGACTTAGCAGATGCCGACGGCTTCGCCCAGGCGTATGGCGAAGCCTTTGAGGAACTAGTAGGCGATTGCTTTAGCCACCTAACCGGTAAGGCGACAGCTGAGCGTCCTGCACCGTATTTTGTTGGCAAGATGCAGCACCACGGAAGCGACTGGCTGCTTAGGGACACATCCACAAGTCTTTTTGTGGAGTGCAAGACCATGCGCATTCCCGTCCCAGCAAGGCTTGCGGCGGATCCCGGCGATCTGGAGTCCGGACTGGCGCGCCTGGCAAAGGCGGTCGTTCAGAACTATCGCAACATATTGGATGCAACATCAGGGCGTGCCGGCATCAGGCTGCCGGATGGAGCTATCTACTCCCTGATAGTGACTCTGGAGGACTGGATTCTCTTTAGCCATAAGTCTGTGGATGCGCTCACCGGCCTCGTGAAGAAGGAGCTGGAGGCACGAGGGATGGATAGTGACCTCCAGGAGCGGTATCCCTTCTCCATTGTCTGCTACGCTGCGCTGCCAGAAGTGGTTGACTCCATCAGTGAGCATGGCCTGCGCATCTTTACCGAAAAGTCCAGCCACCGATTCAAGGGCTACCTCTTTCCTCAGTTCTTAAAGGATGCCGAGCTCAGTAAAGATGGCGCGGCAGCCTCCATGTTTGACCGTGAATGGGAGGATTTGATGGGACGACTCAACTCTAGGTTCCCAACGGCTTCCATCACGTAACTATGTCAAGGCTTCGCTTTGTGGCGAGTATGACCAGCGGCCGCACTCTTGTAGACCATCGGTCTGGCGCTCCGTCTTGCACTCAAGGCCGCGAGATAGGCCGTCCCTTCCGCAAACCGCTCTTCTCCCAATGACATGAGATGGATGGACGGGTTCGGCGTCTGCCGTTGAACTGTCAGACGCCCAAGAAGACACGCGATGCCGTCGTTGTCTTCGAACTCCCCTCTCAGGACCCTACGCCATGCAGACGCCAATAGGTCGGCCACCTGCACGCCAGGAACATCATGCGAGCGGACGAACTTCGAATCCCGCATGACAGCTCCCAAGTTCACCGCTGACTTGATGGTGTGGCCAGCCGCCTCTTGCAGGTAGGCTGGAATGTCTTCGGGGGCATTTCTAAAACGCTTCTGAAAGTGGGAGTAGTCGAACCCTTCCACATGGATTCCAGGCTCCTTCAAAGATTTCGCCTGGATAAGGGCAGGTGCCATGTGGGTTAGCGTTTGCTCAAACAGAGGGCGGGCCGAGTTCTTTTCATCCATGCGCCACTTGAAGCTGCTCAGCGTGGCCGGAATGCGCTGGGCATAGTAGAGCGTAGTCATCCGAAAGACCTGATCCAGCAGGTCGATTTGCGCCACCATCTGGGTGTATAGCTGCGGAGACAGGCGCTCCAACCTGCCCGATAGATCATCGATGGAAGCACGCCCCTCTTCGTAGAGCATGTTTGGACGATTGGCTCTCACGCTCTCGACCTGCTTTGCTTGATGGGCCACCACCACTTCGGGGTCTTGATGGCCCAGGTCAATCGCAGAGATGAAGAGCGTTGCTTCGAGCTTACCGAGCTCGCCCAGGAAGCGCCTCAGGTTTGCTTCTGATAGGTCTTTCAGTTTGACCTCATTTTGGATACCGCGCCCCAAACGCCGTTTGAGCAGTGCCAGCGACTGCTCTACCCGCTTCCTGGCCACCTCCGGCACGACATAACCCGCAACGACGCACCAACTGTCGTTCCTCGTCGCAGGAACGAAGCTGCCGGACTCATCTACGTAGATGAACATCCCCCCTCCCAGTTCGAAAGCAGCGGCCATGGTCTTCACTCTCTTCACTCATGGCAATCTTCTATGCGCCGCTACGAGCACGCCATCTCGCAGACACGGCCCTCCTTCCGACTACTATCCGATTTTCAGAAGGGGACAGTGTTCGGCTTCAGCACGGGAGTGTTCGAGCTACCGCTCTCAGGTGCCCCGCCTCCGAACTCACCCGTCAGTCGATAGACGAAGCTTGGATGACCGTTTCGGTTGCTCTCTGTGGGACGATGCCTAACCAGCCCCCACTCGACCAAGTGCGAGATCCCAGCACTAACATGTTCGGGTCGCACGCGTGAGTAGCGCTGGAGCGTCTCATGCATGGCCAGCGCGTCACCTGTTTTGCCATCTCGCAAGAAGAGCAGGACGGGCAGAAGCTTCCAAGCTGCCAAGACAGTCACTCCTCTATTGAACTTGAACTTCAGCGCTTGGCTAGTCACAAACCTCGGGACCTGCCTAAAGGCGTTCGGCGCATGTAGAAGCTGCGTGTAGCGGTTCCGATAGCCGTCACGCTCTACTTGCAACACGCCAGCCTGCTCCAAGGCCGACAAGGCTCTGCCCAACATCGGCCTAGCAAGGGCGGTGCGATCCTGCAGGAATGACATCCCCATCTCGACCTGGCGAGTATGGAAGTTCACCTCTAGCGCGAGCGCCAAATAGACCTTATGGGCGGCGATGTGCGTGCCCACCTCCCCATTGGCCCCGGTGAGGGAGGCCAACTTTCCAGAGTCCACTGCCGCCTTCGGGAAGCTTCCCCACTTGGTGCTCATTCTTTCCGCTTCCTGATTGCGGCCAAGACTACGTAAAGGGACATCCCCACCAGAGAAAGAGCCATTACGACGAGGAGCAACGCGGCAGCAAAGACCGGGTCCGTCTGGGAGGCCATGCGTTCAAAGAAATCGAGGATGGACTGGATAAGTGTCATAACTTGCCGCTCGGAGATCGATGCTGGAAGTTTTTCTCATCCTCAACAACAGTATCTAGATAGAGCTACACCATTTCAAAGCCAAAAATTCACTACAAGTTATTGATATTAAAGGATTCATGGCCTCACGATAGCGCATTCAACATGGTTCATGAGAAGGCGCGTCTTGGCCGCTCCCGTGAACCATGTTGGTCGTGGCTAGACAGCTTCTTGCGCCTCTAGGTCAGTCTTGGGTTGACGGAGCGGGCGCTTCAATCAGTGCTCGCAGGGCGCGCACTCGCTCCTTACGGCTCATCCGGGACAGAGCCAAAATGGCGTCCGCAATGACCTCATCTTCGGCAACCAAATAAGCCATCGGCAAGCCCAGCACGTCGGCCAGCTTCCCCAGTCCATCCAGGTCAATACCACTGACCTCGGTCTCGTATCTGTTAACCCGGCTACTGGCCAGCTTCTTATCAAGCCCCATCAGAACCCCCAGCGCTCGCTGGCTGGCGATGCCGCGCAGCTCCCTGGCCTGCTTGAGGCGGGCGGCGAACAAAGAGCGGGCGGAGGTGCTGGGCAAGTGAACGGATGTTGAAAACTTGGGTAGACAGCATGACGCGGTCCCTCGTTGCATGGCAGACTCTTCATGAAATGTAGCACCCTCCCGACTAACCACAGGGGTTTTCATGAAGAAGAACCAGACAAGGATGGCCACCGCCTTGGCGGCCACGCTGCTGTTGAGTGCCCACGTCGCTTCCGCCCAAGAAGCCAGCCAGTCCAACCCGGAGTCAGAGAAGCCGGGCTTCTTTCGACAGCTGGGCAAGAGCCTGAAAGATGCTGGCGGCCAGATGATTGGAGTGAAGCCCACCGGGGCCAGCGGAACTCAGTCTGCCGGCAATGAAGCGATCTACACCCCGGTCAGCGGGGCCGGAAAGATCCGGGGGCTGTTCAAATCCGATAACCACCAGCTCGCACAACAAGGCCGGCTGGACTGGCCCCGCGTGGCGTTGACGTTCCAGGAATGGGGGGCGTCCCTGCCTTGCTGGACCGTCGAGGCAAAAATCTGGACCAGCGCCACCTCGTCTACGACGGAGGTCTTCCAGACCTGCGCCAATGCAGCCCTGACGGAGACCGACGACCTGGGCGACATGGCTGAGCTCAACACGGCGGCGCTCTGGAAAGGCCGCGACAGCCTCACCGGCGTTCGGGTGCCGTCCAACAAGGCCAATACCGGGGCCAGCCGGTCTACCGGTCCTAACCCGCCCGCCCAACCGTTTGTCGTCAACGTCAGCCGCCCTGGCGTTTCGGACAAGGCGGTCGACGTGGCCCTGAGGGTGGCGTGGGTTTCTGGGTTCATCCAGACCGCTGACCTGCACCCGGGCGCGTCGGGGATGCTGACCCCGTTCAAGGACAGTCGGATGTGGATTGCGGGGTTCAAGCCGGAAGGCAATCGAGACCGGTAAGCCCTCTCTTTCTCTACCCGTCCGGGGCGGCCTACCGCCGCCCCATCATCATCCTCAAGGATTGACCCATGAACGCAAGGTTTCCCCTGGCCGGCTTGGCCGTTGCACTGACCCTCTCTGCTTGCGGCGGCCCGCCGTCTACTAACGAGGCCGAAAGGGCACTCGCCACCCTTCTGGAGGAAAGCGGGGCTGGACGGGTCGGCGACATCCGCGACTTCGAACTGACCGGATGCGTCGAGGCCCAAGACGTGGAGGGCTACCGCTGCGACACCAAGGGGAAAGTCTCCATCGATATCGGCGGCCGTCAGGTGCCCATTCCGGTCAGCAAGAACCTTAGGTATGCGAAGGAGTCAGGGAGCTGGAGGGCCTACGCCAAATGAGCGCGCCCCCTCCCCTGCTTGACCAGGGCAAACCCACCCGGCGGAAGTTGCTGACACCCCGCGACAGATTTTTCTGGTGGTATTCGGGAACCTTGCTCTTCCTGGGACCTTTCGGGTTCGTCGTCGGGCCGCTTATGGCCCGGCGAGGAACACGGAAGGTAGGACACCTCTACCCGGCCGAAGCTCGAGTGGCTCAGGCCAGGGATAAGGGGTTCGCCTGGTGGCAGTGGTGGGCCATGACCGTCCTGACCTTGATGAGCGCTGCTGGAGCCTTCGCTGTCCTGAGCGGGCTGCCGATGCTGCTGTTCGTGCTCTACGCGCAACTCAGCCCCTGATGTATCCTGCGTCCTCTAGGCGTCATCGGCCGAGGTCGGTGACCTGAGCAGCAGCCAAGCTCGACATTTCAATTAAATATCAACAACTTAAGATTCTATCGAGCCGAAAGACAACGCACCTGTTGACTAGTCCACCGCGCTTTGCTAGCCTTATCTCAACGCACCCGCCACACGTCTTGGTCTCGGCCAAGGTTCTGCGAAAGCAGACGTGCAAAAGGCGGGTTTTATTTTGCCCGGAATTTGCCGGTGAACAAGACAACCTTCAGTAAGACCGCAGCCACTCCAGAACAACTATTGGCGAAGCTGAGGCTCGCAGGTCTTGATTGCACCACGGCTTACGAACAAACCGCCCTCGCATATCTCACCTGCGTTGGGGGATATCGACTCAAGGGCTACTGGTTCCACTTTGTGGACCCGACCACTAAAAAATTTCCTCCGGGCCTACGCTTTGAAGACATTGCGGTCCGATATGAGTTTGATCGTAGCTTAAGGACGCTAACCATCTCAGCTATCGATCGGCTTGAGGTGGCCATCCGAACCGTGATGGCGAACTATTTGAGCCTTAAGCATTCACCACATTGGTTTCTTACTCCAGGAGTCTTCAAGCCCAATCGATCTTGGGGCATGGGGCAACTGATTAAGAAGATCGAAGATGAGGTCCATCGCTCACACGAGAAGCGCTTTGTTAAGCACTACTTCGACAAGCACGATGAACCATATTTGCCCCCAAGCTGGTCCGTGAGCGAATGTGTGACATTTGGACTTTGGTCAAGGACTTACGCAATCCTACGTGACCCAGTGGATAAGAAGGGGATTGCGAAAAAGTTTGGCGTCGATAAGTCAGAGGTTTTTGAATCCTGGATTCATGCCCTGACCGTCGCCCGAAATATCGCAGCACATCACGGCCAGTTGCTCAGGACAAAAATCCAAGTAGCACCAGCAAACTACAAGGCAATGAACATCAAGTTCAGTGACCAGAAGTCCTTCTTTGCGATCGCTACGGTGGTCAGCTACCTGCTGAATCAAACAGGCCTGCCGAATACTTGGAAACCCGACATCGAGCACCTGTTTGCCCAGTATCCCAGCGTTGCGCTTGCTGAGCTTGGATTTCCACTGAACTGGAAGAGCAGTGCTGGTTGGTGATCTAAGCGTTAAAGACCGCAAAGAACTACTCAAATCAAAGCATCAACTGGACTACCTGATCTACAATCGTGGGACACAACACAGGACACATGTCCGGTTTGCGATCTGCTTTAGGGTCAAGGGGTTAGGGTCGGGTTGATCCGATCCCCCTCTCTCCGCCAAGTTGCGAACTAAGCCCCTGATTTCAGGGGCTTTTTTCTTGCCCGCCTGCCTCTTGCGCCGACTCTGATCGTCAAGCCGTCAGGGACTGTGATATGAAGACGGGGTCCTGCCGAAAGGCTCTTTCAGGGATTGGAAGGATGGAACGGCTCGGGGGAATGGCGTGCCGCGCGTCGGCCCGCCGAAAGGGGATGAGAACGTATTTCGGCAAGCTGAGCGTCTTCGGCGCTTGGCTCTGCTGGCTGCTGTTGGTGGGCCTGGCACTGCCGCTCATCGCAACTGCTCAGACGGTCACCTACATCCACACCGATGCCCTTGGCTCGGTCGTTGCCGAAACCGATGAAGCTGGCAAGGTGATCAAACGGTACGACTACGAGCCCTACGGGGGAGTCGTGGACGGACCGGTTAAGGATGGGCCTGGCTACACGGGGCACGTGAGCGATGCTGCCACGGGGCTGAGCTACATGCAGCAGCGCTACTACGATCCCCAGCTGGGACTCTTTCTCTCTGTAGATCCCGTCTCACCAAACGGCAAACCGGGCTCCGCCTTCAACCGCTATCGATACGCTGCGGGCAATCCCTATAGATTCGTCGATCCTGACGGTCGCCAGGAACGGGCGGCGGAGAGACATGCCGACTCTGTGGCGAGCTCACCCTCTGCATATGATACGTTCGGCCCCGCAGCACTTGCGATTACAACAGCGATTGTGCGCGCAACGCCAGTTGTTGGGCCTGCTGCTGCATCGGCGATGTCTGGCTCCATTAATTCGGCGCAACCACTCGCGCTGCCAGCACCGGCACCTGCAGCGCCTCTGCGCCAACTCCTGCCGCTGTCCCGGCGACACCTTCTGGCCTGAGCTATGTCGTCTCGTCGAACGGAACAGCATTTCCGGTACCCACAGGGGCGAGCGGACCAACTCCGGTCATCAACCCCGCAGGGAAACAGACCGGCGTCGCATTTACTGGGGGTGCCGGAGGCAGTAATGGGCAGGTAGCCACCATGCGGATGATGGACCCAACCCCTCCCAGGGGAAACAGTCCTGGATATCCAGCTGGCTATATCAAGTACGAGAATGCTGGAAAGCAAGGCGTAGATCCGCTCTCCGGGAAAACACTACCTAATTCGAAGTCTCACTTCCCAGTCAGATAGGCCTGAACATGATCGAGCACCACGCGGAAGCCCTCCGGCCTTTGATCGGGAAAAATGTGACACTGGCGATCAAGGATGGCATGGCCACGATAGGTGCTCACGATGGCTGGCAGCTGCATATCTACAACTCTTTCAGCCTCCTTGGCGATGGCATTGCGGAGAACGCTCCGCCCTCAACGCTGAGCTTGGTGCTGGAGGATTGCCGGTTCGATCACGAGACAATGGTTGCGCAGTTTTCTAGAGGGGTCACACTCACAGTCGACTTGAGTGACGACGGCTACTCTGGCCCAGAGGCGATGCAGCTGAATAGTCCAGATGGAACTATCGTGATCTGGAACTAAGTTCAATGCATCTGCCGGTACTCGCACCGGGATCGCCCCCCAACCTCAACTGCTGGACAGCTTCATCAGCACCAGCCCCGACACGATCAGCATCGCCGCGCCGATCCGCATCGGGCTGACCTGTTCACCCAGGAACACGATGCCGACCACGAAGGCGCCGACCGCACCGATGCCGGTCCAGATCGTGTAAGCCGTTCCCAGCGGCAGGCTGCGCATGGCCACCGCCAGCAGCCAGAAACTGGCGATCATGCCAGCGAGGGTGACCAGGGTGGGAGTGAGCTTGGTGAAGCCCTCCGATTGCTTCATCGACACGGCCCAGACGATTTCCAGCAGGCCAGCGAACAACAGATAGATCCAGGCCATGACGGCCCTCCTCTTGGCAGGGCCAGGCCGTCCTGGTCATTGATTCCCGATGCGGGGGAGGTCGTTCCTCCTGGCCCGGGATTCTAGCAACGCCCGCGCCGCCCGGCCGCGACCACGCGTCGCGGGTTACAGCGGATTCAGCGCATGGCGCTGGCGCCGATCCGCATGCCTGCGCTAGAATGCGCGCCTGCCATCGGCCAGCCGATGCGCAGTCCGGCTGTGGTCTCCGGCGCACCCCGCGCTGCTTCCCCTGATCCGTGAACGGGCCGCCTCCAGGCGGCCAACGTCTCTATGGTGGCCCCGTCGGCCCCTCGCGACGCTAGGTCGAAAACCCCGCCAGGGCCGGAAGGCAGCAACGGTATCGATCGACGCGGGCGCCGAGGTCAGCCGGCGGGGCCATCGCCTTTCTGGCAGTGCTGCGCTCTGGTGGAGGCCAACCCTGGCTGGCCCCCTCGCCGGGCGTGGCCCGGCGCTACCGTGCTTCGGGCGTCCCTTGATGGAATACCACCCGCCATCCCTGCGCGTGCCTGCGCCACAACGAACTGCGCAGCACCCAGCGTTGCGGCTGGCCATCCAGGTGGTAGCGGCTGCGATAACGCACCTGGGCCAGGTCCAGTGTCAGCAACGAGACCGCGTACTGCTCTGATTCGATCTGCACCCGCGCCCGCTCCAGCGGAATCTCCGCCAGCGCAGCCGCACGGCTGTAGCACTGGCCGGAGCTGCCGATTTCGCTGAAATCCTCATCCAGCAGTTCCGACAGCCGCGCGCGATCACCGCGCACCTGCGGGGTGTGCAGCGCGCGTTCCAGATGTTCCAGCTCGGCCGCCAGCGCCGCGTCGGCAGGCTGGCCAGAGGTATTCACGGCGGATCCTGCGCCAGCACATGCGGCGCGGTCGGGGTCGCCAGCGGCACGCACTGGCCCGGCTGTGCCACGCGGTGGCCGCGCGCGGCCAGCGCAGCACCATCGGCCACGCTGGCGTAGTGGTACAGCATCATCCGCGCCTGCAGCTCAGCGCTGTACTCGCGCTCCAGATCGTCGACCCCGGTATGCGATGGATTGCCGTGCAGGCCGCAGTCGTGGGCGATCAGCTCGTTGTCACTGGCGTACCGTGCCAGCATCTCCGGGATCGGCCGGGTATCACCGCTCCAGGTCAGCGCGCCCTGCAGGCGCAGCCCATAGGCGGTCTCCGGCCAGTGGTGGCGTGCCGGGAACACCTCCAGGCGCACGCCCTCATGCCAGAACGCGTCGCCGACCACGACCAGCTGGAACGCATCCCAGAAATTGGCGCCGCCCTCGGCCAGCACATTGGGGTAATCACCGATGCGCCTGTGCAGCAACGGCACCACGGTGGCCGGCACATACAGACGCACCTTCCCACGCCGCTGCGCGTTGAAGTAGGTATCCACGAACAGCCGCTCGAAACCGGCCACATGGTCCAGGTGGACGTGCGTGACGAACAGCGCCTGCGGCATGTGCCCGTAGTGCGCCTTGAAGGCGGTCAGGCCTTCCCCGCCACAGTCGATCGTCAACCACGGGCGACCTTCGCGCTCGATCACCGACATCGGTGATCCCAACTCGACCGCCGACGCATTGCCGACGCCGAGGAAACGCAGCGACCAGTTCATCAGGTGCCCCGGTTCCAGGCCATGTCATAGGCGCGGCGCAGCCGCGCGTAATCCTTCTGCACGTCCTCTACGCTGCGCTCGCCGCGCAGCTTGATCAACGAGCGCAGCAGGCGCTTGAGGTTGCGCTCCCGCCACGCGGTGGCCGGAATGCGGATGACGCCACGATCGAAGTCGATCAGCCAGCCATGGCCGTTGCTGTCGAACAGGATGTTGTGCGCGTTGAGGTCGGCATGGTCCAGGCCGGCACGGTGGAAGCGGGCGATCAGCCGACCGGTCTCCTCCCACGGCGCGCCACGTCCGGCAACCAGCGCGCGGTCGGCCAGCGAACGCACCCCTTCGATCCGCTCCATCAGGATCGCCGCCCGGTAGCGCATGCCCTGCCGCATGTAGAAGGCCGCCACCGGCCGGGGGACCGGCAGCTTCAGCGCGCGCAGGGCCCGCATCAGCCGGAATTCGGCAAAACTGCGGGTCCGGTCGGCGCCCCGCCAGAGGTACTGGTCGTGGCTGATCCTGGCCACCAGGCCACCGCGCAGGTAGTGGCGCAGCACGCTGGGGCCGAACGGCGCGTCGACGAACCAGGCGCTGCCACGGCCCCCCTCGCCCACCGGCCGGGCCCGGCTGCCCCAGTGCTGGGGAGAGAACAGGCCGATGTCGGCTTGCCGCAGGCGCTCGCGGTCGAACAGAATGGCCCCGATGCCGCGACCCTCGCGGCATGGCGTCAGCGCTTCATTGGCGTCGAATGCGACCATTTCTTTGAGTCTAACAACACATGGCATCAGCGTCCTCATCCTTGTGCCTTCTGCGCCTGTCCGCACTTGGCGATGTCACCCATGTGGTGCCCCTGGTGCGTACGCTGCAGGCCGCACGCCCGGACACGCCGATCCACTGGATCATCGACAAGGCCGGGCAGAAGCTGCTCGATGGTCTGCCGGGCGTGACCTTCCACGCCTACGACAAGAAGAGCGGCATGGCCGGCGTCAAGGAGCTGCGCAAGCAGCTGCCACCGGGGCGCTTCGAGGCGCTGCTGCAGATGCAGGTGGCCTTCCGCGCGAACCTGCTGTCGGCGTTCATCCCGGCCGAACGCCGCATCGGATACGACCGCAGCCGCTCGAAGGACCTCCATGGGTTGTTCATCAACGAACGCATTCCGGACCGCCCCGGCATCCACGTGCTGGACGCGATCGGCAGCTTCTGCGAGCCGCTGGGCCTGCGCCAGACCGAGGTGAGCTGGGACCTGGCCGTGCCGCAGTCCGCCTTTGAGTGGGCCGCGGCGCAGTGGCAGGATGATGGCCGCCCGGTACTGATGATTTCGCCCTGCTCCAGCCACGTCCGCCGCAACTGGTACGCCGACCGTTACGCGGCCGTCGCCAACCATGCCATGCAGCGCGGCTGGCAGGTGGTGCTGTGCGGTGGCCGCAGTGAACTGGAACGCAGCATGGCCGATGCGATCCAGGCCCAACTGCACACGCCGGCACTGGACCTGGTCGGCAAGGACACGCTCAAGCAGCTGCCTGCACTGCTGGCACGCGCCAATCTGGTGATGACACCCGATTCGGGACCGATGCATATCGCCAATGCCATGGGAGCGAAGGTGCTGGGCCTGCACGCGGCCAGCAACCCGCACCGCAGCGGCCCGTATTCGGATCGCCGCTACTGCGTGGACCGCTATGACGACGCCGCACGCAAGTATCTCGGCAAGCAGGCCGCCGACCTCAAGTGGGGCACCAAGATCGAGTTCGATGATGTGATGGAACTGATCACGGTCGAGGACGGCATCGCCGCCTTCGAGCGTTACGTGACCGACCACCTCACCTGAGTCGACGGATCATCGGTAGCGCCGGGCCACGCCCGGCGGATCCATCTCACCCACGCTGTGCGTAATCCTGGTACGACTTCTCTTCCACGTAGGCAGAGCCCAGTGCCAGGTTGATCGCCTTCTTGATGCGCGCGCGCTCGTCGTTGCGCAGATACACACTGCGTGCAAGGTCGATGAAGCCCTGATCGAACGCCTGCGCCTTCTCTTTCAGGCGGATGTCGTCCTCGATGTCCCACAGCTGCTCGTTGACGGCCTTGAGTTCACCGCGCAGCTTGGCGATGTCCTTGACCGCGGCCGGGTGGGCCATCCAGGTCTGCTCCAGCGCCGACAGCTCCTTGCGCACGTTGGCCAGCTTGCCCTCGTCGCTGATCCGCTCGGACTTGATCTGCAGGATCGAAATCTTGTCGAGCAGTTCGCCAAAGGACACGGGAACGAGGATTTCAGCAGTCATGGGGGGAGCTCCAGCAGGTGATGCGCACATGTTAACCCGCAGCACCCCAGGGGGAGATCCACTGCTGCCCCGCAACGCGCGCGGCCAGCCGGACAACGAAAAAAGCCGCCCGGGGGGCGGCTTTCTTCTTCATCTGGCGGAGAGGGGGGGATTCGAACCCCCGAGGCGCTATAAACGCCTGCCTGATTTCGAGTCAGGTACATTCAACCACTCTGCCACCTCTCCGGGTGGTCCCCGGCGAACCGGGGACGCGCATCATACGAGGAAGTGAGGCTGCCGACAAGTCTCCGGGGCCATGCGGCGCAATTTTCCTGCCGCCATGCCTTGCCGGATGCCGGTCACGCCGTGATGATGCCCTCTCCCCCGCGCTACCCCGCCCCGCACACCATGATCGAATTCGGACATCTCACCCATCCCGGCCTGCGCCGCGAGCTCAACGAGGACACCTATTACGGTGACAGCGAGCTGGGCGTGTGGCTGGTGGCCGATGGCATGGGCGGGCACGCCTGCGGCGAGGTCGCCAGCGCACTGGCGCGCGAAGCCATCGTCCGCGAGATCCGCCGCGGTGCGTCGCTGGAGCAGGCCATCCGCACGGCCGACGAAGAGATCATCCGCGCTTCGCGGCGACGCAACGATACGCTGCCGATGGGCACCACCGTGGTCGCCGCGCGCGTGCAGGGCAATCGCTACGAAGTGGCCTGGGTCGGTGACAGCCGGGCCTACCTGTGGCGCGACGGCCAGCTGGCCCAGCTCAGCCAGGATCACAGCGTGGTGCAGGAACTGGTCACGCAGGGCAACCTGACTGCGGAGCAGGCGCGCGCGCATCCGCACCGCAACGTAGTCACCCAGGCGCTGGGCGTGACCGATCCGGCGCACCTGAACGTGGCCACCACCCGTGGCGAGCTTCGTCCCGGCATGCAGCTGCTGCTGTGCAGCGATGGCCTGACCGAGGAGGTCGATGATCGTGGCATCGCCCGCACGCTGGCCTTCGACGACGCCAGCGCACAGGAATGCGTGGATACGCTCGTCGCCGCCGCGCTTGATGGCGGCGGCCGCGACAACATCAGCGTGATCCTGGTCCGCTGCCACTGAGTCAGCGGACCGCACGCGCGCCCTGCGCCGAGGGTCTACGCGCTGGCGGGCTCTTCCACCTTCGGGCCGTCCCACAGCGCGTGACCGGCCTTCTTGCGCAGCCGTTCCAGTCGCGCGGCGTGCGCTTCAAGCTCCGATGCGGTGGCGACCACGCGCGGACGCGGCAGCAGCTTGGCAGCATCGAACGCCTGCAGCACCGCGCCACCCGCGCCGGCCTCGTCCTCGCCCAGGCCGAAGCCGATCTCTTCCTGCCCTGACGTCAGCGCGATGTAGACATCGCCCAGGATCTGCGCATCGAGCAGGCCGCCGTGCAGTGCACGGTGCGAATTGTCCACGCCCAGCCGCTTGCACAGCGCGTCCAGCGAGTTGCGCTGGCCCGGGAAACGCTCGCGCGCCATCGCCAGGGTGTCGATCACGGTGCAGCGATCGGCGATCTTCCCGTACTGCGGCCCCAGCAGGGACAGTTCGTTGTCGAGGAAGCCCAGGTCGAATGCCGCGTTGTGGATGATCAGCTCGGCGCCGTCGATGAACGCCAGGAACTCATCGGCGATCTGCGCGAAGTCGGGCTTGTCGGCCAGGAAGTCCAGGGTCAGCCCGGTGACTTCCTGCGCGCCCTGTTCGAACTCACAGTCGGGCTTGATGTACTGGTGATAGTTGTTGCCGGTGGGGCGACGCTTGAACAGCTCCACGCAGCCGATTTCGACGATGCGGTTGCCCTTCTTCCACTCCAGGCCGGTGGTTTCGGTATCGAGAATGATCTGACGCATGGGCTCAGTTTACCGGGCTGGCATCGCGGATCTGGATGGCAGCATTGCGCGCCAGCGTATCGACGCGTTCATTGTCCGGATCGCCGGAATGCCCCTTCACCCAGCGCCAGTCGATCTGGTGCCGCAGCGTCGCCGCATGCAGCCGCTCCCACAGCTCGCGGTTCTTCACCGGATCACCGCCGGCGGTCTTCCAGTTCTTGCGGATCCAGCCCGGCATCCATTGGGTCAAGCCCTGCCGCACATACTGGGAGTCGGTGAACAGCACGATGTTGCAGGGCTCGGTCAGCGCCTCCAGGCCGGAAATAGCCGCCATCAGTTCCATCCGGTTGTTGGTGGTATGCGCTTCGCCGCCGCTCAGTTCACGCTCGTGGTCCTTGTAGCGCAGCAACGCGGCCCAGCCGCCGGGACCGGGATTGCCGAGGCAGGATCCGTCGGTATGGATTTCGATGGTTTTCAATACAGCTCCAGAATCAGGTGGCGACGGTGCCATGCCAGCGCACCGGCAGCGGTGTCGGCCCGGGCAGGGCCAACGTACGTTTTTCGGCATGGAACAGGCAGGCCGCGCGCAGCGGGGCCCAACCCCCACGGCCCCGACTGCCGGCGCCCTGCCAGAGCGGGCCCAGGTAGCGCATGTCGTCGCAGTCCAGCCCGTGACGACCCAGCAGTTGGCGGATGCGCTGCGGCGTACGCACCGTCAGGCCGTGCTGGCGCCAATGGGTGCGGAACGGGCTGAACGGGTTCAGGCTGCTCAACCACAGATGGCCGCCGGGCATCAGCACCCGCTCGCACTCGTCAAGCAGCTGGTCGGCATCGGCGGCCGTCACGTGCTGCAGCACGATGGCATTGACGCTTTCGGTGGCCAGAGGCAGCGGCAGGCCGCAGCACGCATCGCCGGCATAGCTGCCGCCGTTGCGGTACAGGCGCAGGCCGCGCCCGCCCGGCTGCGCGTCTTCCAGCCAGGCAGCCGTGGGCGCAATCCACATCCAGGGCTGTGCGGGCAGCACCGACAGCTGTGGCAACAGCAGTTGGCGCTCCAGCACGCGCAGGGCCACCGCCGGCTCGCTGTCGAACCACGGGGCCAGGCTCGCTTGACGGGTGCTCTGCAGCGCGGGCATGGTCCAATTCTATGCGACTGACTGCCCTGCCCGCATTTGCGGACAACTACATCTGGGTGCTGATCGATGATGAAGGCGCCGCCATCGTCGTCGATCCCGGTGATGCCGCGCCGGTGCTCGCGCTGGCCGAACAGGGCATGCGCGTGGATACCATCCTGCTGACCCACCATCACGATGACCACATCGGTGGCGTGCCCGCCCTGCGCGCCCGTTTTCCCGGCGCGCGGGTGGTCGCACCGGTGGAGGAACGCATCGCCACCGCCACCGAACGCGTCGGCGAAGGTGAACGCGTTCAGGCACTGGGCCGGACGTTCCACGTACTATCCGTGCCCGGGCATACCCGCAGCCACATCGCGTTTCACACTGCTGAACATCTTTTCAGCGGAGATTCGTTGTTCAGCCTGGGCTGTGGACGCCTGTTCGAAGGTACGCCGTCCCAGCTGCTGGCATCGATGCGCACGCTGGGTACCTTGCCTGCACGACTGCTGCTTTGTTGTGCCCATGAGTACACCGTGTCAAATGCCGTCTTCGCGCGGCATGTCGACCCCGCCAACGCTGCCCTGCGGCAGCGCCAAGAGGAGGCTTTGGCCATGCGCCGCGATGACCGTTCCACCCTGCCGGTAACCCTGGCCAACGAACTGGACTGCAATCCGTTCCTGCGTGTGCACACCGCGCCGATCCGCGCGGCGGTGTCGGCGCACCTGGGACGCGACGTCGTTGACGATGTCGATGTCATGGCCGGTCTCCGGCATTGGAAAGACGGCTTCCGCGCATGATGCGCCGAAGTCTGCCGCTGGCCCTGGGCATCGCGCTGGGGCTGGCTGGAACCGCAGGCGCGCAGTCGCTGGGCGCTGGCATCGGCCAGAATCTCACCGCCGCTGCTGCGTTGCCCTTGGACGCCTCTTCGCTGCCACCCGCATCGGTGCGCAATGGCCAGGAGATCTTCTCCAGCTTCCGCGATGGCCTGGCTGAACCCACCTGCGACGCCGAGGCCACCAGCCCGCGCTGGCAGAAGCAGTTCGCGCACGCCCCGTCGCGCCTGGCCAACCAGGATGACGATGCGCTGGTCCTGTTCGGCTATGTCGTGGAAGAACTGCGCAAGGCCAACCTGCCGACCGAATTCGCGCTGATTCCCTTCGTGGAAAGCGGCTACCGGCCCAACGCCCGCAATGGCAGCGGACCGACCGGGCTGTGGCAGTTCATCGCCACCACCGCCCGCAACCATCGCGTGCCGATGGCCAACGGCTACGACGGCCGCCTGTCCGCGGTGGATTCGACCCAGGCCGCGGTGCGCTACCTGAAAACCCTGCACGGCATGTTCGGCGGCGACTGGCGACTGGCCACCATGGCCTACAACGCCGGCGAATATCGCGTGCTGCAGGCGCTGCGCAAGGCGGGCATGAATGCGCAGAACGCCACGCCGTCGGCCCTGCCCGGCCTGTCGCCGGTCACCTATGCCTACGTCGAGAAGCTTCACGCCCTGGCCTGCGTGCTGGAAGACGCGGAAGAACAGCCGGGCGTCATGGCCTCGCTGGACCGCACCGTGCCGGTGCTGAAGGATCATGCCCTGCCGGCCGGCACCAGCGTCCAGCAGTGGGCCGCCCAGCGCTCACTGGACCCGGCACGCATCGCCCGCCTGAATCCCGCCCTGGCCGCCGGTGGCCGCCCCACCGGCACCACCCGGGTGCTGGCCCCTGTCGCAGCGGGGACCGCCGACGGGGTGGACAGCACGACGGCGCTGGCGGCCTCGGTTTCGCCCGTCGCCGCCCCCGCTGCCTCGCCAGCGCCGCAGGTTGCCCGCACCGTCGCCGCCGCCGCCGACCGTCCGCGCAGCCGTCGGCACACGGTGCGCAACGGCGAGTCGGCCTGGACCATTGCCCGTCGCTACGGCATGCCGGTCAAGGCACTGCTGTCGCTGAATGGCCTGAGTGGCAGCAGCGTGCTCAAGCCGGGCGCGGTACTTCGCCTGGAAGACTGACCGGCGCGCAGCAGCACCGCGCGATCCTCCTGCTACCGGGCACCCGCCCACGAAAAAGGCCCGGCAATGCCGGGCCTTTCCGTTCTGCCCGCCGTGGGCTTACAGATTCGCTTCGGTGGTCTGCACCACGAACTTCTTGCGCATCGCGTCGATGTAGGCCTTGGCTGCGGCCATGCCGTCGATCTGGCTCAACTGTTCCTTCAGCTGCTTCTGCTGCTCGGCGGTCACGTCCTTGATGTCGCCCGGATTGACCTTGTTCACCGCGAATACCAGCGCACGGCCGTTGATGTCGACCTTGCCGTAGGTCGGCTTGCCTGCGGCGGGCACCGGCGCGCTGAAGATCGCGCTGTTGATTTCCGGGGTCGGCACCGGCTGGCTACGCGGCAGGCCCGGCATCGGGCTCAGCTGCAGCTTTTCGCTGGCAGCCAGCGACTGCAGGGTGGCACCGCCCTTCAACTTGGCCAGCAGCGCTTCGGCCGCCTTGTCGCTGGCCTGGCGCTGGCGGTCGGCACGGATCGCGGCGATCACCTGCTCGCGGGCCTTCTCCAGCGGCAGCGCCTGCTCCGGCGTGTGGGCCGCGACGCGGATCACGACGCTGTGGTTGGTGGCGCCGCCCAGGGCGATCGGATCGCTGGCGGTCCCGTCCTGTACCAGCACGTCCGAGAACGCGGCGCGCAGCACGGCCGGGTCGCTGGCGATGCCGCTGGCGGTAGCACGGGTGATCGGTCCCAGGGTCTGCAGCGGCAGCCCCACTTCCTTGGCTGCGGCAGCCAGGTCGCTCGGGCTCTTGTTGATGGCATCGACCAGACGGCCGGCCAGCTCGTTGAAACCGCGCTCGCCATCGGCCTTGAGCTGTTCGGCAGCCAGCGTATCGCGCACGTCCTCGAACGACTTGCCTTCGCCGCCGCGTACCGCGGCCACCTTGATGATGTGGTATCCGAAGTCGGTCTTGACCGGACCGATCACGTCGCCAGCCTTGGCCGCAAACAGGGCGTCTTCAAACGGCTTGACCATCGCGCCACGCTCCACCCAGCCCAGGTCACCGCCCTGGTTCTTGGAGCCCGGATCCTCGGAGTTGGCCTTGGCCAGGGCTGCGAAGTCGGCACCCGCCGCCTTTGCCTGGGCCAGCAGCTGGGTCGCCTTGGCCTCAGCACCGTCGCCGGTAATCAGGATGTGGGCGGCCTGGCGCTGCTCGGGAGAGGTGAACTTGGCCTTCTCTTCCTCGTAGCGCTTGCGCAGGGTGGCTTCGTCGGCCGGGACCGGCGCCGGCAGGTTGGCACCGTTGATTTCGACATACTCCAGCGAAACGGTTTCGTCCTGGCGGAAATCCTTGCCATGGCTGTCGTACCACTGCTTGATCTGCGCATCGGTCACCGGGGCAGTGTCAGCCGGCACCGGCGGCAGCGCAGCCAGTTCGACATCACGGGTTTCACCCAGCAGCTTCAACAGGCGTTCGGTCTCGGCCTGGGTGACGAAACCGGAGTTCTGCAGTCCGGCCGGAATCACCGACTGCTGCAGGCTCTCACGCACCAGTTCCTGGAACTGGGTCGGGGTACGCGGAGGATTGCCGCCGGCCAGTGCCAGTCGGTAGCTGTTCTCGTTGAACTTGCCATCCGGCCCCTGGAACTGCGGCATGGACGTGATGTACTCGCGCACGGCGCCATCGCCAATCACCACGCCGGCCTGCTCGCCGACCAGGCGCACGACCTGCTCGTCGATCAGCTGATCCAGGACCGCCAGCTTGTTCTCGGTGCTTTCGAACGCGCGCGGGTCGAAGTCGCCGCCCTGCTGCTGGCGCTCACGCATGCGCTCCTGCTCGAAACGGGTGCGGAAATCCTGCGCGCTGATCTCATGATGCTGCCACAGCATGCGTACCGGCCACCACGACGGCGCGGAACGCCACCAGGTCGGCGGTGCGGAAACCTTGGCCACGTTCTGTGCGCCAACGCCACCCAGGTAGCTGTTGTCGATCACGAACAGGAACGGAATCATCAGCAGCCCCAGGATCACGGTGACGATCCAGCCTGAGGTCTTGTCGCGGAGTTTCTGCAGCATGGTGAGGAATCACAAGGCCTGATTGGCGAGCCCGGCAGTGTAACCCGCTTCGTCGCAGGGACCAAAAACGACCAGGGCGACATGCACGCAAAGAAAAAGCCCCCGGCATTCGCCGAGGGCTTTTGAAAGTTGGCGGAGCGGACGGGACTCGAACCCGCGACCTCCGGCGTGACAGGCCAGCATTCTAACCAGCTGAACTACCGCTCCGCGCTTTGAACTTTGCAGGCGCCCAGTATATCCGAAGACACCGTGGAAACCCAGCCCGATGAACACTTTTTTCAAAGTTTTTTCACGGGGACTTAAGAATTGTGCAATGGCGGAGCGGACGGGACTCGAACCCGCGACCTCCGGCGTGACAGGCCAGCATTCTAACCAGCTGAACTACCGCTCCGTGCTTGCGACAACCTCTTCTGCCTTCGTCCCGGACAGGCCAGGGAGAAGACAAGGCCCCCAGCTTTGGGCCGGGGGCCTCGATGTAATGGCGGAGCGGACGGGACTCGAACCCGCGACCTCCGGCGTGACAGGCCAGCATTCTAACCAGCTGAACTACCGCTCCGCGTTGTACTGCTTGTGTTCTCTTCCCGATCAGGATCAGGGAGAAAACAAAGCCTCCAGCTTTTGGCCGGAGGCCTCGTTGAAGTGGCGGAGCGGACGGGACTCGAACCCGCGACCTCCGGCGTGACAGGCCAGCATTCTAACCAGCTGAACTACCGCTCCGCGTTGTACTGCTTGTGTTCTCTTCCCGATCAGGATCAGGGAGAAAACAAAGCCTCCAGCTTTTGGCCGGAGGCCTCGTTGAAGTGGCGGAGCGGACGGGACTCGAACCCGCGACCTCCGGCGTGACAGGCCAGCATTCTAACCAGCTGAACTACCGCTCCACACTCAAACTTTTACCGCGGTGCTGTGGTGGGTGCTGAGGGTTTCGAACCCCCGACCCTCTCCGTGTAAAGGAGACGCTCTACCGCTGAGCTAAGCACCCCAGCGAGCCGCTTAGTTTACAGCATCCTTGAGGGCCTTGCCAGCCTTGAAGGACGGATTCTTCGAAGCAGCGATCTTGATGGTGTCGCCGGTCTTCGGGTTGCGGCCGGTGCGGGCTGCACGGTCGCGGACCTGGAAGGTACCGAAGCCAACCAGGGTGACCGCATCGCCGTCCTTCAGCGCCTTGGTGATGGCAGCAACGACGGCATCGACAGCGCGGCTGGACTCGGCCTTGGTCAGGTCGGCAGCTTCAGCAACGGCGTCGATCAATTCGGTCTTGTTCATTCTCTACAACTCCTTTGGCGGTGGGTTCCGCGGATTCGACAGGGAAGCAACCGCACGCCATCTGCGCGCGATCGCCATGTGGAAACGGTTCGCCGATTCAGAGATCGCCAACAGCGATCACTCATTTGCGAGTGCTGCTTTTATACCAGTGGCCCTACCCCCACGCAAGCTGGAAAGCCAGCAACGACGCGGGTTTCAGGCCATTCGGCAACGCGCGTCAGTGCTTGACGCGCGCGTTTCCACTCGGTTTCGCCTTGCTACGTACCGTGACGCGCTGCGCACTCTTGCGCGCCTTCTTCGGTGCCAGCGGACGCTCCAACGCCAGATCGAGTACTTCTTCGATGTACTTCACCGGCACGATCTTCAGATCACGGGTGACGTTGGCCGGGATGTCAGCCAGATCCTTGCGGTTCTCTTCGGGAATGATGACCGTGCGGATACCGCCACGCAGTGCGGCCAGCAGCTTCTCCTTCAGGCCGCCGATGGCGGTGACCCGCCCACGCAGCGTGATCTCGCCGGTCATCGCCACATCGGCACGCACCGGCACCCTGGTCAGCATCGAGACCAGCGACGTCACCATCGCCGCGCCGGCGCTCGGGCCGTCCTTCGGCGTGGCACCGTCGGGAACGTGCAGGTGCACGTCGTGCTTCTGCAGGAAGTCACTGTCGATGCCGAAACGATCGGCGCGCGAACGCACGACCGACAGCGCCGCCGAAGCCGATTCCTTCATCACGTTGCCGAGCTGGCCGGTCAGGATCAACTGGCCCTTGCCCGGCACCAGCGTCGATTCGATCTGCAGCAGGTCGCCACCGACTTCGGTCCAGGCCAGGCCGGTGACCAGGCCGATCTCGTTTTCTTCCTCGGCGCGGCCAAAGTCGAAGCGGCGCACGCCCAGGTACTTGTCCAGGTTCTTGCCGGTCACCGTGACCAGCGCCTTGGCCTTCTTCGCGCCCTTCCTGGCCTTCACCGGCTGCGGGCCCGCCAGCGCGATCTCCTTCACGACCTTGCGGCAGATCTTGGCGATCTCGCGTTCCAGATTGCGCACGCCCGACTCGCGGGTGTAGTAGCGCACGATGTCCTGGATCGCATCGCTGCCGATCTCCAGCTCCTCCGGCTTCAGGCCATTGGCCTTGATCTGCTTGGGCACCAGGTAGCGGGTCGCGATGTTGAGCTTCTCGTCCTCGGTGTAACCGGGGATGCGGATCACTTCCATGCGGTCCAGCAGCGGGCCCGGAATGTTGAGCGAGTTCGAGGTGGCCACGAACATCACTTCCGACAGATCCAGGTCCACTTCCAGGTAGTGATCGTTGAATGCGTTGTTCTGCTCCGGATCGAGCACTTCCAGCAGTGCCGAGGAGGGATCACCACGGAAGTCCATCGACATCTTGTCGATCTCGTCGAGCACGAACAGCGGGTTCTTGCTGCCGACCTTGTTGAGGTTCTGCACGATGCGGCCCGGCATGGAGCCGACATAGGTGCGACGGTGGCCACGGATCTCGGCCTCATCACGCACGCCGCCCAGCGACATGCGCACGAACTTGCGGTTGGTGGCCTTGGCGATGGACTGGCCGAGCGAGGTCTTGCCCACGCCCGGCGGCCCGACCAGGCACAGGATCGGGCCCTTCATCTGCTTCACCCGCGACTGCACCGCCAGGTATTCAAGGATGCGCTCCTTGACCTTCTCCAGGCCGTAATGGTCGGCATCGAGCGTGTCCTGCGCAGCCTTCAGGTCCTTGCGCACCTTGGTGCGCTTCTTCCACGGCACGCCCAGCAGCCACTCCAGGTAATTGCGCACGACCGCCGCTTCAGCGGACATCGGCGACATCTGCTTGAGCTTGTTCAGTTCGTTGCGCGCCTTGGCTTCCACGGCCTTCGGCATGCCCGCTTCGGCGATCTTGCGGGCCAGCTCTTCCAGCTCGCCCGGCGCGTCGTCGAGGTCACCCAGTTCCTTCTGGATGGCCTTCATCTGTTCGTTGAGGTAGTACTCGCGCTGGCTCTTCTCCATCTGCGACTTCACGCGGCCGCGGATGCGCTTTTCCATCTGCTGCACGTCGATCTCGCCGTCGACCAGGCCGACCAGCATCTCCAGGCGCTCACCGACGGCCAGCGTTTCCAGCAGGCGCTGCTTGTCGGCCAGGCGCACGCTGATGTGGGCGGCGATGGTGTCGGCCAGGCGCGCAGGCTCGTCGATCCCGGCCAGGGTCTGCAGCAGCTCCGGCGGCAGCTTGCGGTTGGTTTTCACGTACTGCTCGAACAGCGACATCAGCGAGCGGGCGATCGCCTCGATCTCGCGCGGCTCGCGCTCGTCCGCAGCGTCGATCTCCACGGCCTGGCCGTGCAGCGAACCGTTGCGTTCGTCGACATGGGTGACCTGCACGCGCGAGAGGCCTTCGACCAGCACCTTGATCGTGCCATCGGGCAGCTTCAGCAGCTGCAGCACCTGCGCCAGCGTACCGACCTGGTAGAGATCGGCCGCATGCGGGTCGTCGGTCTCGGCGGACTTCTGGGCGAGCAGCAGGATGCGCTTGTCTGCCTCCATTGCCTGTTCGAGCGCGTGCATGGACTTGTCACGGCCGACGAACAGCGGGATGACCATGTGCGGGAACACCACTACGTCGCGCAGCGGCAGGACCGGCAGGTCGAGGGTTTCACTTGGGGAACGGGCCATGGGGGCTCCAGGGAAGGGGAAAACCGCCTCCGGGAGGTCATCTTCCGGAGACAAAAAAAGCCGATGGCCCCGTTATGGGGCCATCGGCTTTCAGATGCAAGGCATTCCTTTAAAATTCTTTCCAATCAACAACTTGGAAGAATCACTCGGCGCCTGCGGCCTTCTGTTCAGGGGCCGCCGGGGTCTGGTAGATCAGGTACGGCTCGGACTTGTGCTCGATCACCGATTCGTCCACCACCACCTTGCTGACGTTTTCCTGCGAAGGCAGGTCGTACATCGTGTCCAGCAGCACTGATTCGACGATGGTGCGCAGGCCACGGGCGCCGGTCTTGCGCTTGAGCGCCTTGCGGGCAATGGCCGACAGGGCGTCCGGGCGGAACTCCAGTTCGACGTTCTCCATCTCGAACAGCTTCTTGAACTGCTTGGTGATGGCGTTCTTCGGCTCGGTCAGGATCTTGATCAGGGCCGGCTCGTCCAGTTCCTCCAGGGTCGCCACCACCGGCAGGCGGCCGACGAATTCGGGGATCAGGCCGAACTTGATCAGATCTTCCGGCTCGACTTCCGCCAGCAGCTTGCCCACTTCCTGCTTGCGCTCGGCACTCTTCACCTTGGCGCCGAAGCCGATGCTGCCCACGTCGGTGGAACGGGCCTGGATCACCTTGTCCAGGCCGGCGAACGCGCCGCCGCAGATGAACAGGATGTTCTTGGTGTCCACCTGCAGGAACTCCTGCTGCGGATGCTTGCGACCGCCCTGCGGCGGCACGCTGGCCACGGTACCTTCGATCAGCTTCAGCAGGGCCTGCTGTACGCCTTCGCCGGACACGTCGCGGGTGATCGACGGGTTCTCGCTCTTGCGCGAGATCTTGTCGATCTCATCGATGTAGACGATGCCCTGCTGCGCCTTCTCGACGTCGTAGTCGCACTTCTGCAGTAGCTTCTGGATGATGTTCTCCACGTCCTCGCCCACGTAACCGGCTTCGGTCAGCGTGGTGGCGTCGGCCATGGTGAACGGCACGTTGAGCAGGCGGGCCAGGGTTTCGGCCAGCAGGGTCTTGCCCGAACCGGTCGGACCGACCAGCAGGATGTTCGACTTCGCCAGCTCGACGTCGTCGTTCTTCTGCCGGCTCTCGATGCGCTTGTAATGGTTGTACACGGCCACGGCCAGGGTGCGCTTGGCGCGGTTCTGGCCGATCACGTACTGGTCGAGGACCTCGAGGATCTCGCGCGGCTTCGGCAGCGAGCTGCGCGCCGACTGCGCCTTTTCCTCAAGTTCTTCGCGGATGATGTCGTTGCACAGCTCCACGCATTCATCGCAGATGAACACGCTCGGACCCGCAATCAGCTTGCGCACTTCATGCTGGCTCTTGCCGCAGAAAGAGCAGTAGAGGATCTTGCCGGTGTCCGTGGAACGACCTTGGCGGTCTTCGCTCATGCTTCGCTTACCCAGTTACCCCACCCGCTGAACGGGGGTTCGATTCGAGAATAGCACAGGGCCGGAGGGACACCAGTCCCGCCCGACCCTGCAGGAACGAGGCCTGCCCGGCCCCGTGAAGGCGGCTCAACCCGCCTGGACCGACTCATCCGGGCGACGCTCCAGGACCTGGTCGACCAGGCCGTAGGCCTGCGCTTCGACCGCGCTCTTGAAGTTGTCGCGCTCGGTATCGCGAGCGATCGTTTCCAGCGACTGGCCGGTGTGACGGGCCAGGATCTCATTCAGGCGCGAACGCAGCGTCAGGATCTCGCGCGCGTGGATGTCGATGTCGGTCGCCTGACCCTGGTAACCGCCCAGCGGCTGGTGGATCATCACGCGCGAATTGGGCAGCGCATAGCGCTTGCCGGCTTCACCCGCGGCCAGCAGGAGGGCACCCATCGAGGCCGCCTGGCCGATGCAGGTGGTGCTCACATTCGGCTTGATGTACTGCATGGTGTCGTAGATCGCCATACCGGCGGTGACCACGCCACCCGGCGAGTTGATGTAGATGTTGATGTCCTTCTCCGGGTTCTCCGATTCCAGGAACAGCAACTGCGCCACCACCACGTTGGCCATGTGATCGTCGATCGGGCCCACGAGGAAGATCAGGCGCTCCTTCAACAGGCGCGAATAGATGTCGTAGGCACGCTCGCCGCGGCTGGTCTGCTCGACCACCATCGGAACCAGGTTCAGGGCTTTGGTTCGGTTGTCCATTACGTGAGGTACCTATCTTGGGGGGAAACAACCCCGCGCCGGCAGGGGCGCGGGGCATACGGTGATCCGCCCGGACTTACTGGCGGATCGCGTCCTGGAACGACAGCTTCTCTTCGGTGTGCTGGGCGCGCTCAGCGATCCAGTCGATCACCTGCTCTTCCATCACACGGTTCTGCAGACCAGACATCAGCTGGGGGTCGTTGCGGTACATCTCAATGACCTGCTCCGGCTCTTCGTAGGTCGAGGCGATCAGACGCAGCGTTTCGTTCAGGCGCTTGGGCTCCAGGCGCAGATCGTTGGTGCGCGCCACTTCGCCGACCAGCAGGCCGACCAGCACGCGCTTGGCGGCAGCGTCCTTGAAGCCTTCGTGGGCATCGGCCGGGATCTCGCCCGGGTTGCGGCCGCTGCGGCGGATCTGCTCGACCTGCTGGGCCAGCATCGCGCGGGCTTCGTTCTCGACCAGGCGCGGCGGCATTTCCACCGAGGAATAGGCGGCGATCAGCTGCTCGCCCACTTCACGGCGCAGGCGGTTCATCAGCGCGCCCTTGAGCTCGCGCTCCAGGTTGGCGCGGATGTCGCTGCGGAACTGCTCGACATCACCGCCCTTCACGCCGAAGCTCTTGATGAAGGCCTCATCGACCGCCGGCACCACCGGCTCGGACACTTCGGCCACCTTGACGGTGACCTGCACGGTCTTGCCGGCCAGCACCGGCACGCGCCAGTCGGCCGGGAAATCGACGTCCAGCGTCTTTTCCTCGCCCTTGGCCAAGCCGACCAGGCCCTTTTCGATGGTCTCGAACATCATGCCCTGGCCGAGCACGATCGAACCCTTCTCGGTGCCTTCGGCCGGCAGGCGCTCTTCGCCGGCCTGCGACCAGGTTTCGACCGCGACCAGGTCGCCATCCTGCGCGCCACGCGCAACCGGTGCCCAGGTGCGGCGCTGGTTCTGCAGGTTCTCGATCATCTGGTCGATGTCGGCGTCGGTGATCTCGGCGGTGTGGCGCACCACGGTCAGCTTGCTGACGTCGATGTCGCCGAAGTCCGGCACCACTTCCACGGTGGCCACGAAGGAGAACTCACCCTCGTCGCCCTTGTCGATGCGCGGGCTGCCGACGATGCGCAGGTCGTGCTCACGCACGGCCGCGTCGAAGGTTTCGCGCAGCAGGCCGTCCAGCGCCTCGCCACGGACCTGCGCACCGAAGCGCTGCTCGATCACCTTGGCCGGCACCTTGCCCGGACGGAAACCCTTGATGCGGGTGGTACGGGCGATTTCGCCCAGGCGGCCGTTGATGTGGCTCTGCAGACGGTCTTCCGGCAGCGAGAAGCTCAGGCGGCGTTCCAGGTTGCCGATGGATTCGATCGAAGCTTGCATGTTGACTCCTGCCACCGGTGGCGCTCTGGCCTCCGGCTCGATGATGGATGAAACGGTTGTAAGGTGACGGCGTCCGGGACGCGCCTGCTTGCCGCAGCCCTTTAGTTTCGCCCAATTCGGCGTGCACTGCCAGCGCAGGCCGGGCAAGCGCCTCGGGAACGCCCGGCGGGGGGCGGAGGCAGGCCGGCACTGGTGCGAAAGGGGGGACTCGAACCCCCACGCCTTGCGGCACTGGAACCTAAATCCAGGGCGTCTACCAATTCCGCCACTTTCGCGTGGCCGGCACAGGCAGTCATTGTCGCAGGCGGGTGCACAAAGCGGAAGGCATGACAAACCTGAATACGCAGCCCAGGCGGCCACGCGCAGGCGCCAGCACCTGCGCGTAGACTCGTGCCGTTGCCGCCACCCGGTCTGTCCCGATGGAACGCACCCCACTGCGCGCGCCCCTGCAGGCCCGGATGCCCGGCTGGTCCACACTCGTCTGGCTGCTCGGCCTTGCAGTCGCGCTGCACTTCCTGTGGGTCACCGCACAGCGCTACGGGCAGGTCAGCGCCGAGGCGTATGGCATGTTCTGGGAGCGTCGCAACTGGCTGTGGCTGCATGTCGCCGGCGGCAGCCTGGCCATGCTGGCCGGCGCCACGCAGTTCATCGGCCCCCTGCGGCGACACCGGCCCCGGCTGCATCGCTGGCTGGGACGGATCTACCTGGCCGGCATCCTGCTGGGGAGTGCCGCTGTCGCCGGCCTGATCGCCACCACCCAGGGCTGGCTGGCACTGAAAATGGCGTTCGCTGCGACCGGCCTGGCGTGGTTGGTCACATCATTCTGCGGCTATCGCAGCATCCGGCGTGGCGACGTCGAGCAGCACCGGCGATGGATGCTGCGCAGCTATCTGGTGACGCTGTCACCCGCGGTGTTCCGCCTGTCGCTGCTGGTGCCTGCGCTCATGCAGCTGGCATCGCCTCTGGTGATGGTGCCGAGCCTGCTGGTGCTGAGCTGGGCCCTGCCGTTGCTGGTGCATGAAACAGGAAGGCGCCTGGTGTCCATCGGCACACTCGCAGAGCCGTCCGGCAGCCGCTGAACACCCAAGAAAAAAGCCACCTGGAGGACCAAGTGGCTTTCGTCTGGTGGGCTGTCAAGGATTCGAACCTTGGACCTATTGATTAAGAGTCAACTGCTCTACCAACTGAGCTAACAGCCCGAAATCGGGGCGCGAATTATGACCTGATGCGCACGCGGGGTGCAAGCTTTTTTTCAACATCGTTGATCGATGCCTGCGTGCAACGACCCAAGGTGCTTCGCCTGCCCTTCGCGCGGCCTGCAGGCAAGAAAAAAGCCACCTGGCGTACCAGGTGGCTTCTGTCTTGGTGGGCCGTCAAGGATTCGAACCTTGGACCTATTGATTAAGAGTCAACTGCTCTACCAACTGAGCTAACGGCCCGTGAAACTCAGACGCACATTATAGCGTGCATTCTGTTTATTGCAACACCGTGTCGGCTGCGCCGATGCGGTTGAATCAGTGGGGTGGCTGAGGGGATTCGAACCCCCGACCACCGGAATCACAATCCGGTACTCTAACCAACTGAGCTACAGCCACCACTGAAACATTCGCTTCAGTGCCGATGCTGCCGGCGCTGGAGCTTTGAAGCCTTGCCTGGAGACCGTCACCGGAGTTCGGGCCGCCGAAGCGAGTCCGATATTCTGGTGGAGTCCTCACGCTTTTGCAAGCCTTTCTTCACATCCGCCGATGCGGTCCCGGTGCCTCGCCAATGGCGCGCCCGACAGGAATCGAACCTGTAACCGCCGGCTTAGAAGGCCGGTGCTCTATCCAGTTGAGCTACGGGCGCCCGAACCGGAACGGCGTCCAATCCGACGTGGCGTGGGATTGGTCGGGGTAGAGGGATTCGAACCCCCGACATCCTGCTCCCAAAGCAGGCGCGCTACCAGACTGCGCTATACCCCGGTCTTGCAATCCCCTCGAGCCGGGCCCGGGGAGTTGGTCATTGTCGCCAAGCACGCGGCGAACTGTCAACGCAGTGATCTGCCCCGGGCGCGCGGTCACAGCAGTGCCAGTGGCCATCGGCTATGCTCGACATCGTCGGCCGGATGGCCTTCCTGATCCCTCATTCGCACGGAGAACGCGCATGCGCAGCGGCAACCCGGCTCTTTCCGAGTCGACCTTCCTCGACCTCGCCAGCGGTTCGGTGGTGACCCGCCCCGACCAGGCGATGACCCTCAACGGCACCGTCAACAAGACCGGCATCCTGTTGCTGCTGACCGTGCTGACCGCAGCCTTCGCCTGGAACCAGACCGTGGCCTTCGACCAGGTGCTGCCGGCCGCCAAGCTGTATGCCATGGGCGGCGCGATCGGCGGCCTGGTGCTGGCGCTGGTCACCGTGTTCAAGAAGCAATGGTCGCCGGTCACCGCACCGCTGTACGCGCTGGTGGAAGGCCTGTTCCTCGGCGCCATTTCCGCCGTGTTCGAGCTGCGGTTCCCGGGCATCGTGTTCCAGGCCGTACTGCTGACCTTCGGCACGCTGGCTGCCCTGTTGGTTGCCTACCGCACCGGCGTCATCAAGGCCACCGAGAATTTCAAGCTTGGCGTGGTCGCCGCCACCGGTGGCATCGCCCTGCTCTACCTGGCGTCGTTCGTGCTGTCGTTCTTCAACATCGAAGTCCCGCTGATCCACTCCTCCAGCGGCTGGGGCATCGCCTTCAGCCTGTTCGTGGTCGTGGTCGCCGCGCTGAACCTGGTGCTGGATTTCGATTTCATTGAAAGCGGCGTGGCCCAGCGCGCGCCCAAGTACATGGAGTGGTATGGCGCATTCGGCCTGATGGTGACCCTGGTCTGGCTGTACGTCGAGTTCCTGCGCCTGCTGTCAAAGATCCAGCAGCGCTGATTCCGGTCAGGCTGAAAACGACAAAGGGCGCCTCCGTGGCGCCCTTTCTGTTCCCCTCCCCCTTTCGACCCCGCCATGTCCGCCCTCTTCCACAGCTATCGCCCCGCTGACGGCCATCGCCTGCCGCATGACCCGTTCAACGCCATCATCGGCCCCCGCCCGATCGGCTGGATTTCCAGCTGCGCTGCCGACGGCGCATTGAACCTGGCGCCCTACAGCTTCTTCAACGCCTTCAACTACACGCCGCCGATCATTGGTTTCTCCAGCCAGGGCCGCAAGGACTCGCTGCGGAACATCGAAGCGACGGGCGAGTTCGTCTGGAACCTGGCCACTTTCGACCTGGCCGAAGCCATGAACGAGAGCTGCCGGGCGGTCGCGCCGGACGTCGACGAGTTCACGCTGGCCGGCTTGACGCCGTTGGCTTCCGGGCAGGTCAAGCCGCCGCGTGTTGCAGAAAGCCCGGTCAGCATGGAATGCCGCTGCACCCAGATCGTCCGCCTGCGCGATGCCGCCGGACAGGACACCAACGGCTGGCTGGTGCTCGGCGAGGTGGTCGCCGTCCATATCGAGGCACGACTGCTGCTCGATGGCATCTACGACACTGCAGCCGCCGACCCGATCCTGCGCGGCGGTGGACCGGCCGACTATTTCCGCGTCAGTGCCGAGCAGCGTTTCCGCATGTTCCGGCCGGCCTGAATCTCAGCCGGCAACCGGGCGCGCCAACAAGGCCGGCAGCGAGGACGTGAGCAGTGCGATGCCCGACAGCGTCAGCAGGCTCAATACGATCTGGCGGAACCGCGCCTCGCTGATGCCGATGTAGACCCGCGCGCCCAGCAGCGCCGGAAGCAGCATGGCCGGGGCGACGACAGCGAAGTACGGCAGCATCTGCCGGGTAACCAGGCCACTGCCGACGTAGGTGGCCATGGTGACCGACAGCATCGCCAGGTTGAAGTTCTGGATGACCGCGCGTTGCTCCTCCTTGCCGAAACCACGCAGCGTGCTCCACAGCGTGGGCACCGGACCCGCGAATCCGCCGATGCCGCTGAGCACGCCACCGGCCATGCCCGCCACGGTGTCGCCGATGCGCCCGCCCGTGGTGATCGGCGGCAGCGAACGGGCCATCAGCATCACCGGGCACCACAGTGCCAGGAAGCCGCCCAGCAGGGCCTTGAACCAGTCCATGTCCAGCTGCGGCAATACCATCACGCCCAGCGGAATGCCCGCCAGGCCACCGAACACGAAGGGCAGCAGCAGGCGCAGATTGAATCCGCGCCGCACGGTGAACACGGCCACCAGCTGCCCCACCAGCGCGCCGAACACCGACAGCGTAGCCGCCAGGCGCGGCTCCAGCCCCCACGCCCAGAACGACATGGCGACCATTCCGAACGCGAAGCCGGACAGTCCCTGCACGAATCCCGCCACGATCGCTCCAAGTGCGACCAGCAGATACACCGAATCCATCATCACCTCGCTGCGACCACGTGGCTACGCTGCCACGCCGGCCTGGGCAGCGTAGTGCGTGGCAAGGTGCTCGACCAGCGCGCGCACTTTCGGCGCGGACACGCGCAGCGGCACCCGAACGCAACGGGGCGCCCGAAGGCGCCCCGCTGGGAATCCAGACAAGGTCCAGCCACCGCTTACAGGCGCGTGGCGATGGCCTTGGCAAAGCTCATGGTGGTGCCGGTGCCGCCCAAGTCGCCGGTCAGCGAGTCCTTGGCTTCCATGGTCGCCACGATGGCCTTGCGCAGGCGCTCGGCATTCTGCGGCTGGCCGATATGATCCAGCATCTGCGCCGCCGCCAGCAGCAGTGCGCAGGGATTGGCCTTGCCCTGGCCCGCGATGTCCGGCGCGGTGCCGTGCACGGCTTCGAAGATCGCCGCATCCTTGCCGATGTTGGCACCCGGGGCCAGACCCAGGCCGCCGACCAGGCCGGCGCAGAGATCGGAAATGATGTCGCCGAACAGGTTGGTGGTGACGATCACATCGAACTGTTCCGGGCGCATCACCAGTTGCATGCAGGTGTTGTCGACGATCATTTCCTGGAATTCGATGTCCGGATACTGCGCGGCCACTTCGCGGGCAACGTTCAGGAACAGGCCCGAGGTCGACTTGATGATGTTGGCCTTGTGCACGGCGGTGACCTTCTTGCGGCCGACGCTGCGGGCCAGTTCGAAGGCGTAGCGCACGATGCGCTCCGAGCCCTTGCGGGTGATGCGGGTGCCGGAGAAGGCAGTCTCGCCGTCGGCCGACACTTCCTGGCCTTCGGCCAGGTAGGCGCCTTCGGTGTTCTCACGCACGGTGATCAGGTCGACGTTGTCGAAACGCGACTTGGTGTTCGGGAAGGTGTGGGCCGGACGCACGTTGGCGTACAGGTCGAAATGGCGGCGCAGGCTGACATTGATCGAGGTGAATCCACCACCGACCGGCGTGGTCAGCGGGCTCTTCAGGGCAACCTTGTTGCGCGCGATCGAGTCGAGGGTGACCGCCGGCATCAGGTCGCCGTGCTTCTCCAGCGCCGCCAGGCCGGCGTCGGCCTCTTCATACTCCAGGCCGGCATTGAGCTGGTCGAGCACGTACAGGGTGGCGTCCATGATCTCCGGGCCGATGCCGTCGCCGCGGATGACCGTAATTTTCTGCGTCATTGATCGATGTTCCGAACAGGGGGAAAAAACGCCGTCCGGACGTGCCCGGAAACGCCGGCGCAAAGGAAGTTTCACCGGCAATTATGCCTGAGCCGGGGCCGAGGTCCCAAATAGACCATGGTCCCAGTCCCGGCTCAGGCGGAATTGCCCGCGCATTTCCGGTAGCGCCGGGCCATGCCCGGCGGGTGGGCGTCCGGTCATTCGCCGGGCATGGCCCGGCGCTACTGCCAGATCGCGGGAAAGGCGCCAGCGCAGGCGGACACGAGTCCGGTAGCGCCGGGCCATGCCCGGCGTTACCCTCAGTGCTCGTGGGCTTCCGGGGCGGCGGCACCGCCTTCGAGCTGGTCGAGGAAGTCGACCGCGCGGCGCAGGTGCGGGATCACGATCGAGCCGCCGACCACCAGGCCGACCGAGAAGGTCTCGAAGAACTCCTCGCGGGTCACCCCGGCCTCCTTGCACTGGGCCACGTGGTAGCTGATGCAGTCGTCGCAGCGCAGCACCATCGAGGCCACCAGCCCCAGCAGCTCCTTGGTCTTCACATCCAGCGCGCCGGCCTGGTAGGTCTGCGTATCCAGCGCGAAGAACCGACGCACCACCTGGTTCGGCTCACCCAGGATGCGCTCGTTCATGCGCTTGCGGAACGCGGTGAACTCGGCGATGCGGTCCTTGCTGCCGTCGTCGGCCGCGCTCATGCCTGGCCCTGCCCGGCCAGCAGCGGTTCAAGCTTGCCTTCACGGTGCAGCGCCATCATGTCGTCATAGCCACCGACATGGACGTCGCCAACGAAGATCTGCGGCACGCTGGTGCGGCGGGTCAGCGCCATCATCTTCTCGCGTTCGGCCGGGTCCAGGTCGATGCGGACCTCGGTCCACTGCTGGCCCTTGCTCTTGAGGAAGTTCTTGGCCGCCACGCAGTACGGGCAGACGGCAGTGGAATAGATGGTGATGGCGGGGGCACCGCCGGCGGTCTGGGCTGTCACGGGAAACTCCACGATGGATCGACGGTCTACATATGGTACCGGTGCGCTGGAATTTCCACGCCACCACCGCAACACTGTGGATTAACGAATGGTTGCCCCCTGCCCTGCCACGCTTGGCGCGCCCCGCCCGAGGACCTCCCGCTTGCGAGCCCTGCTGCTTTCGACCGCCGTCACCTTCGCCCTGGCCATGCCGCTGGCCCAGGCCCAGGAGAAGCTGCCCGACATCGGCTCCTCGGCCGGCGAGCTGCTCACCCCGGCCCGCCAGGCCGAGTACGGCGCGATGATGCTGCGCGAGCTGCGCAACTATGGCTACCTGCTGGACGATCCGCTGGTCAACGACTGGCTGCAGACCATGGGCACCCGCCTGGGGTCCAACAGCGACCAGCCGCGCCAGCCCTACACCTTCTTCGTGATGAAGGACCGCCAGATCAACGCCTTCGCGACCCTGGGCGGCTACATCGGGGTCAACGCCGGGCTGGTGCTGACGGCCGAACGCGAAGACGAGGTTGCCGCGGTGCTGTCGCACGAAATCGCCCACGTCACCCAGCAGCACGTGCTGCGCGGGGTCGAGCGCGCCCAGCGCGACCAGATCCCGATCCTGCTGGGCATGCTGGCGGCGGTGGTGGCGGCACAGGCCAGCAACAGCACCTCCTCGGGCAATGCGACCATGGCCGCGATCAGCTCGGGCATGGGCCTGATGCAGCAGCGGCAGATCAACTACACCCGCTCCAACGAATCGGAAGCCGATCGGCTGGGCATACGCACCCTGTCACGCAGCGGTTACGACGTGGATGCAATGGCCGGCTTCTTCGAGCGGATGTCGACGGCCATGCGCGGCAACGAGGGCGGCTACAGCGTGCCGGAGTTCCTGCGCACGCACCCGGTCAACATCACCCGTATCAGCGAAGCGAAGGCGCGCGCCGAGCAGATGAAGAAGGACACGGTGCTGCTGACCACCACCACGCCCAGCGGCGAGCGCAGGGAACGGGTGGACCCGGCCGACCCGACCCTGTCCGAACCGCTGCTGCGCGGCAGCAACCCGCTGCTGCCAAGCAGCGTGCTGCGGGTGCCGGTTGGCCAGCTCAGCCGGGGCCCCAGCGGCGACTTCGGCTGGGCGCGCGAACGGTTGCGGGTGCTCAGCGCCGACTCCACCGGCGAGGTGGAGCGCGAGTACGCCGACCTGGGCAAGCGCCAGAAGAGTGGATTGAACGATGCCCAGCGCTACGGCCAGGCCCTGGCGGTCATGCGGGGGGGCCGCAGCGGTGCTGGCGAGGCGCGGCAGACCCTGAACGGCCTGCTGCAGGCCCACCCGGACAGCCTGTGGGTGGCCCTGGCCCTGGCCGAGGCCGAATCGCGCTCGGGCCAGGCCACGCAGGCCAATGCCCGTTTCGAGCAGCTGCTGCGCGAGCATCCCAACAGCCGGCCCGTCGCGCTGACCTACGCCGAGATCCTCAACGAACAGGGCAACCGCGAGGCAGGGCAGCGCGCGCAGGCCATGCTGCGGCCGCTGCTGTCGCAAAGTGGTAACGATCCGGTGTTCCAGCAGCGCTACGCCCGGGCCAGCGAACTGGCCGGGGACAGCGTCCGTGCCAGCGAGGCCTACGCCGAGGCCGCCTTCCTCAGCGGCCGGCCGGAGCAGGCGCTGATGCAGCTGCAGGCACTCAAGCGCAATCCCGCGCTGGACTATGTAGGCCGCGCCCGGGTCGATGCACGCATCGAATCGATCACCCCGACCGTGCTGGAACTGCGCCGGCAGGGCGTGCAGGACCCCGACCTGGACCGCCGCTGAGCGCTGCATGACCGGTCCGTGGCAATCGGGAGCGGTTCCGGCCCGATAGTCACAAACATGTCATCAAACCGTAGTCTACTGGCACCAGTCCAGTAACCGAGCCCTACGGTGCCCTCGTGCAGAAACGTATCCTGATCGTCGATGACGAGCCCGCGATCCGCGAAATGGTCGCCTTCGCCCTGCGCAAGGGTGACTACGAGCCGGTTCACGCCGGTGATGCCCGCGAAGCCCAGACCGCGATCGCCGACCGTGTTCCCGACCTGATCCTGCTGGACTGGATGCTGCCCGGCACCAGCGGCCTGGACCTGGCGCGCCGCTGGCGCAAGGAGACGCTGACCCGCGAGGTGCCGATCATCATGCTGACCGCGCGTGGCGAGGAGAACGACCGTGTCGGCGGCCTGGAAGCCGGCGTCGACGATTACGTGGTCAAGCCGTTCTCGGCCCGGGAACTGCTGGCCCGCATCCGTGCGGTCATGCGCCGCGCCCGCGAGGACGACGAGGACGGCAGCGTGGCGGTCGGTCCGATCCGCATCGATGGTGCCGCGCATCGCGTGTTCGCCAACGAACAGCCGGTGCCGATCGGCCCGACCGAGTACCGCCTGCTGCACTTCTTCATGACCCACCCCGAGCGCGTGTACACCCGCGCCCAGCTGCTGGACCACGTGTGGGGCGGCAGTGTGTACGTGGAGGAGCGCACCATCGACGTGCACATCCGCCGCCTGCGCAAGACGCTGGAACCGTTCAATGCCGAGAACATGGTGCAGACCGTGCGCGGCGCGGGTTACCGCTTCTCGACCGCCACCTGAGTCCCGTCGTGCCGGCATCGCGCACCCGCGGGTGCCGATGCCGGCAACTCTGCTATAACCCTTGGTTCATCCCAGTGAACCACCGCACCTCATCGACGAGACCGCAATGCCCCGCCACATCCGCTCTGCCTGGTTGAAGACGCTGGCTACCGTCGCCGCGGTACTGCTGTTCGCCGGACTGGTGGGATGGTTCACGGGCCATCTGTGGTTGTGCGTGGCACTGGGCGCGCTGGCGACGCTGGCCTGGCATTACTGGCGATTGCGCAGCGTGCTGCGCCGGCTGACCGCACGCCAGCGCTGGGACACCGCCGAAGGCACCGGCGTGTGGAATGAACTGGATCGCCTGCTGTACCGCAACCAGGTCGAAATGCGCGTACGCAAGCGGCGTTTGCTGGACATGCTGCGCAGCTACCGCGCCGCGGCCGCCGCGCTGCCTGACGCAGTGGTGGTGCTCGACCGCAACAGCCAGCGCGTGCAGTGGTTCAACGAAGCGGCCACCGCCCTGCTTGGCCTGCACCACCCGGGCGACCTGGGCGAGGCCCTTGTCGAGCGGTTGCAGCCGATGCCGCTGGCCCACTGGCTGGCCGGCGGTCGCAACGCCGAGCCGATCCTGGACGTGCCCTCGCCGGTCGATCCAGCGATCCGCCTCAACCTTCGTCTGATTCCGTATTCGTCGGACTACTGGCTGCTGATCGCCCGTGATGTCAGCAAGCTGCTGCGCCTGGAGCAGGTCCGCCGCGATTTCGTCGCCAATGTCTCACATGAGCTGCGCACCCCTCTCACCGTGGTTCACGGCTACCTGGACATGATGGATCCGGAGGATTTCCCCGGCACCGGCCCGATGCTTGAAGAGATGCGCAAGCAGAGCCAGCGCATGGCCCAGCTGGTGGAAGACCTGCTGACCCTGTCGCGGCTGGAGTCGCAGGAGCATACCGAAGAGGAAGTCGTGGCCATGCAGCCGATGCTGGCCACGCTGCGTCGCGAAGCCGAGGCCCACAGCCAGGGTCGCCACCAGATCAGCATCGAGGACCTTGCCGGCGTCGACCTGCAGGGCTCGACCAAGGAGCTGCACAGCGCCTTCTCCAATCTGGTCACCAATGCGGTGCGCTACACGCCCGCCGACGGCCGCATCACCGTCGAGTTCCGTCGCGAAGGCGACGGCGCGGTGCTGGCGGTGCGCGATACCGGCTATGGCATCCCGGCGACCCACCTGCCGCGGCTGACCGAGCGCTTCTACCGCGTTTCCAGCAGCCGCTCGCGCGAGAGCGGCGGCACCGGCCTCGGCCTGTCCATCGTCAAGCACATCCTCGGCCTGCACCATGCGCGGCTGGAGATCGAAAGCGAGGTCGGCAAAGGATCGGTGTTCTCCTGTCATTTCGATGCCGACCACGTGCGCCCGCGCGAGTCCGCCCCCCTGACCTCCGTCGAAGAATGAAGCCATGAGCAGCCTCGGATCCCTCCCTCTCCCCGTGAGCCCGGACAACGATCCGCTGCGCGATCCGGCGCTGTACATCAACCGCGAACTGTCGCAGCTGGATTTCAACTTCCGCGTGCTGGCCCAGGCCATGGACCCGCAGGTGCCCCTGCTGGAGCGCCTGCGCTTCATGTGCATCTCCTGCACCAACCTCGACGAGTTCTTCGAGATCCGGGCCGCGGCCGTCCGCCACGCGCAGGAATACGGCCTGCCGCCGGCTCCGGACGGGATGAGTCCGCAGGCCATCCTCAACGCCATCCATGAACGCGCCGCCGAGCTGGTGGACCAGCAGTACCGCTGCTGGAACGAGACGCTGCGCCCGGCCCTGATGGAGGCCGGCATCGGCGTGCTCGGCCGCCATTCGTGGAACCACCGGCAGAAGCGCTGGCTGCGGGCCTACTTCCGCAACGAGATCATGCCGGTGCTGTCGCCGCTGGGCCTGGATCCGGTGCATCCGTTCCCGAAGATCCTCAACAAGTCGCTGAACATCGTCGTCGTGCTGAAGGGCACCGATGCCTTCGGCCGCGCCGGCCACCTGGCCATCGTGCGCGCACCACGCTCGCTGCCGCGCATCATCCAGCTGCCGGAGAAACTCGGTGGCTCGCAGAACTTCGTGTTCCTGTCCTCGGTGCTGTCCACCTTCGTGGATGAACTGTTCCCGGGCATGGAGGTCCAGGGCGCCTACCAGTTCCGCGTGACCCGCAATTCCGAGCTGGTGGTGGATGAGGAGGAAGTGGAGAACCTGGCGCTGGCACTGCGCGATGAACTGGTCGACCGCGGCTACCGGCCGGCGGTGCGGCTGGAAATCGCCCATGACATGCCGCGCGAGATCGTGCGTACCCTGCTGCAGAACTTCGGCCTGACCGAGAACGCGGTGTATCGCATCGACGGCCCGGTCAACCTCAACCGCATCATCCAGCTGTACGACCTCATCGCGCAGCCGGACCTGAAGTATCCGCCGATGACGCCGCGCACGCTGCGCGACACCGACGGCATCTTCGAGACCGTGGCGCGCCAGGACCTGCTGCTGCACCATCCCTTCGATGCGTTCGCTGCGGTGCTCGACCTGATCCGCCAGGCGGCACTGGACCCGAACGTGCTGGCGATCAAGCAGACCCTGTACCGCACGGGCAAGGATTCGCTGATCGTCGATGCGCTGATCCAGGCTGCGCGTGCCGGCAAGGATGTGACCGTGGTGGTCGAGCTGCGCGCGCGCTTCGACGAAGAGGCCAACCTCGGGCTGGCCGATCGCCTGCAGGAAGCCGGCGTACAGGTGGTGTACGGCGTGGTCGGCTACAAGACCCACGCCAAGATGCTGCTGATCGTGCGTCGCGAAGGCCGCAAGCTGCGCCGTTACGTGCACCTGGGCACCGGCAACTACCACAGCGGTACGGCGCGCGCGTACACCGACATCAGCCTGATCACCGCCGACGCGGACATCGGCAATGACGTGCACCTGCTGTTCCAGCAGCTGTCCGGGCTGGCCTCGAAGATGAAGCTCAAGCGCCTGCTGCAGTCGCCCTTCACCCTGCATACCGGCATCCTGGCGCGGATCGAGCGCGAGACGCGCATCGCGGCCGCGGGCCGTCCGGCACGGATCATCGCCAAGATGAACGCCCTCAACGAGGCCCAGGTGATCCGCGCGCTGTACGCCGCCTCGCAGGCCGGAGTGCAGATCGACCTGATCATCCGTGGTGCCTGCACTCTGCGTCCCGGCGTCCCGGGCGTCTCCGACAACATCCGTGTCCGCTCCATCGTCGGCCGCTTCCTGGAACACAGCCGGGTCTACTGGTTCGGCAACGATGGTGCGCCCGAACTGTACTGCGCGAGCGCCGACTGGCTGGAGCGCAACCTGCTGCGGCGGGTCGAGACCTGCTTCCCGATCCTGGATCCGATGCTGGCCAAGCGGGTCTACCGCGAAGTCCTGCAGAACTACCTGGACGACAACCTCAATGCCTGGGAACTGGATGCCGATGGCATCTACCACAAACGTGCCCCGGCCCACGACGAGGCCCCGCATTCGGCGCAGATGGCGTTGATGCAGGGTCTCTGACCCGGTAGGTGCCGGCCTTGGTCGGCACAATGCGTCCAATGTAGAACACCGGGGTCAGAGCCCGTGTCGTTCCGGCAGACCGCGGCCAACTGTCGAAGGCGGGGTGGGTCCGGTTGAGGGGGTGTGAGCGGCATGGATGCCGCGACCAAGCCCCCATGGATGGGTTTACGGCGTCCCCCTCAACCGGACCCACCCCGCCATCCCTCAGAAAACCCGCTTTTGACGTTGACGTTGACCTTGCCGGCCAGCGGCCGGCACTACCGAACGCCCCCCGACAAAATGTGAAGGCCGCGCGGTGACGAGCACACCGCCCCTTCGGCTAACATTCGCCCATGCCGCATACCACCACGACTCCGCCCGCACTGCAGGATGGCGACCTGCTGGCCGCCATCGACCTTGGCTCCAACAGTTTCCACATGGTCATCGCGCGCTACACGCTCGGCCAGCTGCGGGTGATCGACCGCCTGCGCGAAACCGTGCGCATGGCCGACGGTCTGGATGGCAAAGGGGGCCTGTCGGCCGCGGCACGGCAACGCGCACTGGAATGCCTGGCCCGCTTCGGCCAGCGCATCCGCAATGTCCCGTCGCACCGCGTGCGTGCACTGGCCACCAATACCGTGCGCCAGCTGCGTTCACCGCAGTCGTTCCTGGTTCCCGCCGAAACCGCGCTGGGACATGCCATCGAAGTGGTGAGCGGCCGCGAGGAGGCACGCCTGATCTACCTGGGCGTCGCCCATGCCCAGCCGCCCAAACCGGGCGAGCGCCGGCTGGTGATCGACATCGGCGGTGGCTCGACCGAGTTCATCATCGGCATGGGCATGCAGACCCTGGAGCGCGAAAGCCTGCAGGCGGGCTGCATTGCCAGCACCCGCCGCTTCTTCCCGGGCGGCAAGCTCAGCAAGAAGCGCTGGAAGGATGCACTGGCCGAGATCGGTCGCGAGTTCCAGCCCTTCGCCAGCAAGTACCGTGCGCTGGGCTGGCAGGAGGCACTGGGTTCTTCGGGCACCCACAAGGCGATCAGCGAGATCTGCGCGACGATGAAGCTGAGCAAGGGGGCGATCACCGCCGAAGCCCTGCCACAGCTGCGCGACGAGCTGCTCAAGGCCAAGAAGATCGACGACATCGTGCTGCCCGGCCTGTCCAGTGACCGCCGCCCGATCATCGCTGGCGGCATCCTGGTGCTGGAGGCGGCCTTCCAGGCGCTGGGCCTGCAGAAGCTGCTGGTCAGCAAGGCCGCGATGCGCGAAGGCATCCTATACGACATCGTCGGCCGTGCCGGCGAGAACGACCTGCGCGACGAATCGGTCGCTGCGCTCATCCACCGTTACGGCATCGACACCGTCCAGGCCGACCGCGTGCAGGACACCGCGCTGTCGCTGCTGGAGCAGGTACAGGAACGCTGGAAGCTGGACGCTGACGATGCCCGCATGCTCGGCTGGGCCGCACGCCTGCATGAGCTGGGGCTGATGATCGCCCACAGCGGCTATCACGTGCATGGCAGCTACGTGCTGGAACACTCGGACATCGCCGGCTTCTCGCGGCAGGAGCAGCAGATGCTGGCGGCTCTGGTCCGCAGCCATCGCCGCAGCGTGGGCAAGACCGCGTTCGACGCCCTGCCCGAGCGCCTGCTGCTGACTGCGCGGCGGCTGGCCGCGCTGCTGCGCCTGGCGGTGCTGCTCAACCGCGCCCATGAGGACGCCCCGCTGCCGCCGCTGGAACTGACCGCCGATGACAACCGGTTGTCGCTGATCGTGCCGCAGGCGTTCATCGACGCCCGGCCGCTGCTGCGCGCCGACCTGATCGGCGAGACCGACGGCATCGCCGGCCTCGGCATCCAGTTCCGTCCCTTCGTTGCCTGAATACGTGCCCCTCGGCGTTACATTCGGTCACACTTTGCGCAATCTGGCGGCTTTTCCTGCTGCATCGCGTCAGCCCGGCGTGGGGTGACCATTCGCGGCGGCACCGTAAGCGACTGCTTTTGTTCACGTTTTGTGAAAATTTTTGACGAAGCGTTAATTTGTTCGACACGCGCTCTTTACACAGCATTAACCAACGAGACTACTATCGGGTTGCCGGTCCGGTCGCACGACCCTCCGGCTTCTTCGACGCCCTTTTTGGCGTCCGTTGCACGACCTGAGAGAGAGAGCTCGTATGACTTCACGCACCACCGCCCTGGGGCAGGCGATCCGCTATGCCCTGGCTACCACCGCAACGCTGGCGGCACTGCCCGCGTTCGCCCAGAGCGAAAGCACTGCTTCGCCGACCAACCTGGACCGTATCGAGATCACCGGTTCGCGTATCCGCCAGGTCGACGTGGAAACCGCCCAGCCGGTGTTCGCGATCAGCCGCAATGATATCGAGCGCCAGGGCTTCAGCTCGGTTGCCGACATCCTGCAGAACGTCACCGCGATGGGCAGCCCGGCGATCAGCCGCGCCAATGCGCTGACCGCAGGCGAGAATGCGGGCGGCACCTATATCGACATGCGCAACCTGGGCACGCAGCGCACGCTGGTGCTGGTCAACGGCAAGCGCCTGGGCATCAGCACGTCCGGCTACCAGGACGTTTCCTCCCTGCCGGTGTCGGCAGTGGAGCGCATCGAGGTGCTGAAGGACGGCGCTTCTGCGATCTATGGTTCGGATGCCATGGCCGGCGTGGTCAACATCATCACCCGCTCCAACGTCACCGGCGTGACCGCCAACGTCTACCACGGCCAGTACAGCCAGGGCGACGGCGCGCGTGACCGCTTCGACGTGGTCGCCGGCTGGAACAACGACCGCATCTCGCTGACCCTGTCGGCCGAGCATGCCGAAGAGAAGGGCGTGTGGGCGCGTGACCGCGGCTTCAGCCAGTACGGCATGACCGATCGTCACCCGAACGACAGCAGCAACTGGACCACCATCAGCCAGTACGGCCAGTTCACCGGCGTGCGCGGTCCTGGCTGCAATGCGACGCCTCCGGCAGGCTGCGGCTACTCGCTCAACCGTGGAACGGACCCGACCAATCCGGCCAATTACCACCTGACCAACACCACGCCCTTCACCGGTGACGTGAGCAACGCCAACGACCAGATGCACGTGATGTACCCGGTCAAGCGCGACTCGATCTACTTCGACGGCCGGTTCAAGATCACCGACAACGTCAACTTCCGCACCGAGCTGGGCTACAACCAGCGCGAGTCCACCCGCCAGATCGCGGGCTATCCGCTGCAGTCGAGCACCGCCGGTGTCGGCTCGATGTCGATCGACAGCTACTTCAACCCGTTCGGCAACCAGCACGGCTTCGCCACCCCGACCGCGGTGGCCTGGAACCGCCGCACCTGGGAAGTGCCGCGCGTGACCACCAGCGAGCTGAAGACCTACCGCGCAGTGGCGTCGTTCGACGGCTCGTTCGACATCGGCGAGCGTTACTTCGACTGGGAAGTGGGCTACCAGTACAACCGCAACGAGCTGGAATCGGTGGCGACCGGCAACCTGCACAAGGGTCGCGTCGCGGCCGGCGTGGGTCCGTCCTTCTTCAACGCCGCCACCGGCAAGGTGCAGTGCGGCACTGCCGCTGCTCCGATCTCCTACGACGTCTGCAAGCCGTGGAACCCGCTGGTTCCGTACGGCACCACCGCTGCCGATGGCATCTACGGCAACGAAGAACTGCAGGCGTGGCTGTTCCCGGATGAGCTCACCAAGGGCCGCACCACCTCCAAGAACTTCTTCGCCAGCATCGCGGGCAGCATCGTGACCCTGCCGGCCGGCGATCTCGGCTTCGCCTTCGGCGTGGAAAGCCGCAAGGAAGAAGGCAAGTACACCCCGGATGCCCTGGCCCAGACCGGTGCCACCACCAACCTCGCGGCTGGCCCGACCGGTGGCGACTACACCGTCAATGAAGCCTACCTGGAAGTGAACGTTCCGGTGCTGGCCGATCTGCCGGGCGCGAAGGAGCTGAGCTTCAACGGCGCTACCCGTTTCTCGGACTACAACACCTTCGGCAACACGCTCAACAGCAAGTTCGGCTTCAAGTGGAAGCCGATCGACTCGCTGATGGTGCGTGGCACCTGGGCGGAGGGCTTCCGCGCCCCGACCATCAACGACCTGTTCGGTGGCGGCTCCGAGACCTTCGCGCAGTTCAGCGATCCGTGCGACACCCGCTTCGGTTCCTCGGCCTCCAGCTCCGAAGTGCGTGCGCGTTGCGCCCGTGACATCGCCAATGCCGATACCTTCCGCCAGCTGCGCCAGGGCGGCACGCCGGTGAACACCTCGACCGATGCCACTCCGGTACCGTTCACCTCCGGCTCGAATCCGCTGCTGACTCCGGAAACCTCGACCAGCAAGACGCTGGGCCTGGTCTGGAGCCCGAGCTTCATCCAGGGCTTCAATGCCTCGCTGGACTGGTGGAAGATCCGCATCGACAACACGATCATTGCCGATACGCCGACCCAGATCCTGCAGGACTGCTACGAAGCAGGCATCGATTCGCGCTGCACGCGCTTCCAGCGTGACCCGGTGACCGGCATCGTGACCAACCTGAAGTTCGGCAACCGCAATGCGGGCTTCATGGAAACCGAAGGTTACGACCTGGATGTGAGCTACCGTCTGGATACCCGGTTCGGCAAGTTCAACGTGAACTCGGCCACCACCTACGTGTCCAGTGCGACCTATCGCACCTCGAACGACAGCTCGATCGTTCCGATCGTCACCAACGGCATCGGCAGCGCCTTCCGCGTCCGTTCCAACCTGGCGCTGGGCTACGACCTGGGTGACTTCGGCGTGACCTGGACCGCGCGCTACTACTCGGGCGTGAAGGAGACCTGCTCCAACATCGGTCTGTATCCGGACGAGTGCTCGGATCCGGGCGTGTATGCACCGTGGTACAAGGGCTCGCGCAACTACAACGAGCGTGGTTCGGTGACCTTCCACGACGTGCAGTTCCGCTACAACCTGCCGTGGGATGCAACCATCGCCGTCGGCGCCAACAACGTGTTCGAGAAGTCCGGCCCGATCATGTACAGCAAGCCGAACTCCGCGTTCTCGTACTACGGCGGCTACGACATCGGTCGTTTCATCTACATGAAGTACCAGCAGCGCTTCTGATCGATCGCACTGCGACGCTCCATGACCACGGCCCTTCGGGGCCGTGGTTTTTTTCTGGCACGGCCCCGCCGCCGGCGCTCCTGCGCGTCTGTCATGCCGGTGTCGCCAAGCCGTCATGTCGGCTACATCGCCAGGCCCGAGCATGCCGGGAAACCGGAGGCCCGCCATGCGCTATGCCATCGTCACCGAGACGTACCCGCCGGAAGTCAACGGCGTCGCACTGACCGTGCAGGGACTGGAACAGGGCCTGCGGGCGGCCGGGCACGAAATCGACCTGATCCGGCCACGCCAGGCCAGTGAAGCGCTGGATTCCGCCCCCGGCACCCTGCTGGTACCGGGCGCCGCCCTGCCCCGCTATCCCGGGTTGCGGTTCGGCCTGCCGGCCCCGATCCGGCTCGGTCGCCACTGGCAGCAGCAGCGTCCGGACGCGATCTATGTCGCTACCGAAGGCCCGCTGGGCTGGTCGGCGCTGCGTACCGCGCGGCGCCTCGGCATCCCGGTCGCCAGTGGCTTCCACACCCGCTTCGACGAGTATCTGCCCGACTACGGCGTCGCTTGGCTGCAGGCCGCCGCGATGCGCTGGATGCGCCGCTTCCACAACCAGGCCGACGCGACCCTCGTACCCACCCGCGAGCTCCAACAGTTCCTTGCCGAACAGGGCTTCGAGCGCGTCCGGCTGCTGGCCCGCGCGGTCGACAGCCAGCAGTTCGACCCGGGCCGGCGTGACCCCACCCTGCGTGAGGAATGGGGCATCGACGGCAACGGCCTGGCAGCGATCTACGTCGGCCGCATTGCCGCCGAGAAGAACCTCGGACTGGCCGTGAAGGCGTTCCGCCGCCTGCAGCAGATACGGCCGAAGGCACGCTTCGTCTGGGTCGGCGACGGACCCGCGCGGGAGAAGCTGGCGCATGAGAACCCCGACTTCATCTTCTGCGGCATCCAGCGCGGCGAAGCGCTGGCCCGTCATTTCGCCAGCGGCGATCTGTTCCTGTTCCCCAGCCGCAGCGAGACCTTCGGCAACGTGACCCTGGAAAGCATGGCCAGCGGCCTGGCCACGGTGGCCTTCGATTACGGCGCGGCGCGTGAGTACCTGCGCAACGGCGAGAACGGTGCCGCCGTGGACAACGACGAGCAGTTCGTCGAAGCGGCCGTGCAGCTGGCCAGCGATGACACGCTGCGCCGCGAACTGGGCAGCCAGGCCGCACGGGCGATGAAGCGGCTGCACCCGCAGCAGGTGGTGGCCGAGTTCGATGCGCTGCTGGCCGAGCTGGCGAACACCCGGAGGACTGGCCATGCGCACCACGCCGCTTGAACTGCTGCGCGGCAGCGAAACACGCCTGTGCCGGCGGGCGAACCACTATTGCCGGCGCCGCCGCGTGCGCCGCCTGTTCTCGATCATCAGCCGGCTCGGCGACGGCGTGTTCTGGTACGTGCTGATGGGTGTACTGGTGGCGATCGATGGCTTCGACGGGCTACGCGCATCGGTGCACATGGCCGCCACCGGCCTGGCCGCGCTGCTGCTGTACAAGGGCCTCAAGCGCTGGACCCGGCGCCCCCGCCCGTATGCCGCGGATCTGCGCATCCGGGCCTGGGTCGCCCCGCTGGACGAGTTCAGTTTCCCGTCCGGGCATACCCTGCACGCGGTGTCGTTCACCATCGTGGCGTTGGCCTATTACCCCTGGCTGGCGCCGCTGCTGGTGCCGTTCACCCTCGGCGTGGGGTTGTCGCGGGTGGTGCTGGGCCTGCATTACCCCAGCGACGTGCTGGCCGCCACCGGCATCGCCGCACTGCTGGCGTCGGCCAGCCTGGCCTGGCTGCCGCTGCCGGTGTGATGCGCTCGCCGGCCATGGCCCGGCGCTACCGGCATCCGGGATGACCTAGAATGCAGGCATGACCACGCTGTTCATTTCCGACCTGCACCTGGACCCGAGCCGTCCGGAAATCACCGACCTGTTCCTGCGTTTCCTGCGCGAACAGGCCCCCGGCGCGGACGCGCTGTACATCCTCGGTGATCTGTTCGAGGCGTGGATCGGCGACGACACGCCCTCGCCCGCCGCCGATGCGGTGGCCGACGCGTTGAGGACGCTCGCCGACAGCGGCGTGCCGGTGTACTTCATCCGCGGCAACCGCGATTTCCTGCTTGGCGAAGACTACGCACGCCGTGCCGGCCTGCGCATCCTGCCCGACCCCTGCGTGATCGAGCTGTACGGCCGTGCGGTGCTGCTGCAGCACGGCGATCTGCTGTGCACGGATGACATTCCCTACCAGCAGTTCCGCGCGCAGACGCGCGATCCGGCATTCCAGGCGCAGTTCCTCTCGCAGCCGCTGGCCGCACGCATTGCCTTCGCACAGAAGGCCCGTGAAGCGAGCCAGGCACGGCAGTCGGAAATGAAGCAGGGCGATCGCGCGCAGTTCGAGACAGTGACTGACGTGGCCCCGGCCGAAGTGGAGGCCACTTTCATCCGTCACGGCGTGGACACCATGATCCACGGCCACACCCACCGCCCGGCGATCCATGCACTGCAGGCCGGCGGACGCAGCTGCACCCGCATCGTTCTGGGTGACTGGTACGAGCAGGGCTCGGTACTGCGGGTGACGCCACAGGGCTGGACGCTGGATTCGCTGACCTGAGGCCCGCCCATCCACGGCAGCGCACGACCCCGGGTCGTGCGCCCCCGAGTGCCGGTTACCGGAAGCCGGCGATGGTGTGCTTGGTATTGACCAGGACGCGCTGGTTGTCGGCGGTGCTGGCATTACCCATCGGGATGCCGTTGTAGCTGATGTTCGGATTCGACCAGTAATTCAGGCGCGGGCAGCTGCGGTTGCAGTTGTACGCCATGATGGTGCGCCAGCCGGTACCGCTGGACGGCTCATAGCGATAGCCATGGCCATACGCGTACGGCGACGTGCTCGGATCGTTGGCGAGATCGTGCCGCGCGCTCTGCAGGTGGCCGATCTCGTGGGCGAACGAGTAGTAGCCTGTCGCGCAGTCCCAGTACACCGCCGCGAACGCGGTGGATGCGCTTGAACCGATGCCCGAGGCCAGGCCGCAGTACGACGCGTTGTTGATCAGCAGCACGCCGACGTCGGCCGTGTAGGTGTTGCGGCTGCTGTGGATGCTGTCCATGTAGCCGTCGCTGGTGCCGCGGAAACGCGCCAGATCGGTATTGAAATCGCCGGATTCGCTGTAACTGGTGGTCTCGTAGCGGGCCAGCTGCAGGGTCAGCCCGACATTGCTGTTGGTGTAGCCCTGGTTCGACTCGGCGACCGCCAGCTGCACCAGTGACTGCATGTTGCCGCCATAGGCGGTGACGGCGGCATTGGTGGCCACCACCAGTACGCGGATGGTCGCCGGCGTTCCCGAAGACGCCTGGGCGATGCCGATGCGATCATCGACCGGCAGCGGAATCTTCGGCAACTGGTTGTAGTCGGCCGGGTGATCGGCCGGCATCCGTGATTCGTCCACTTCCACCAGGACGTGGCGGTTGCCGAGCGGACGCAACCGGTAGAGTTTGCCGTCCTTGCGGATCGAGCCGGTCAGCGTGTCGCCGGAGCGGACCAGGATCACCGAATTGCCGGGGTCATCCTGCCCATTGGAGGTGGCCGCCTGCAGCCTGCCCGACGCGGAGCGGAGCTGGCCGTACCAGACAGAGCCGCCGTCGGGCAGCGTTTCGACCTTGCTGCGTACCGCCTGCACACGCTGGCCAAGCAGTTCGAACTCCAGCTGCGGCTGCGCGGTGGCAGCGGCATCGACCCGCACTTCCTGCACGGCGGCCGTGGACGGCGTCGCCAGCAACCGGCCCAGCGCAGGTTCGCTGCTTGCCGATGCACGACTGAGTACCGTCACCGGCTGGAACAACGGTGCAGCACCGGCGGCCGCAACCACCGACATTCCCAGCAACAGGCCACCCGCCGCCTTGCCAATCGATCTGGACATCATTTCGTCGCTCCTTGAATGAAGTGAACAGCAGTGATGCAGCACGACCCGTTGTGCCGGGTCCGGCCATCTGGCCTGCGCAGGTCGTGTGAATTCAATAGGCGGTGGGAATGAGAATCTGGATTTGTGATCGACCGCATCTGCGTTCAGTCAGGTCAACAGCGTCGCTACACTTCGCCAACACACCGCTTTCGCGCTACCGTGACGTAGCCACGACGGGGAATGCACATGGCACCAGCGCAGGACACCCATGACGATGCCGGCGTACTGCGGATCGGCCTGTTCTTCGATGGCACCCGCAACAACGCGCACAACCTGGCGCGCGGACACGTCCAGGTGCCGCAGCCCCGCCCTGCCGTGCTGCGCGCCGACGATGATTCGACCTATCAGAGCCGGTTGACCAGCAGCTACGACAATGGCCTGACCAACATCGCGCGGCTGCACCGGTTGTATCCGGACAGCCGCCAGGAGACGCTGCCGTCCCCCTCGCTGGCCCTCTACGTGGAAGGGGTGGGCACCCGCGATGATGCTGAAGACGATCTGCTGGGACTGGCCTTCGGCCTCGGCGCCAGCGGTGTGCGTGCCAAGGTCGAGCGCGCGCTCAACGAGCTGTTGCCGGCAGCATTGGCCAGCGTATCCACGCGCTGGCAGAAGCCCGTGCATGGCGTGCAGCTGGATCTGTTCGGATACTCGCGCGGGGCGGCGGCGGCGCGCGATGCCGCCAACCGCTTGCAGGCCTGGGATACGGCCCGCTGGCAGCAACTGCTGCAGGACGCGGGGCTGGTCTGCGCCGCCGGCTTCGCGCCCGCACAGCCGCTGCTGCGCTTCATCGGCCTGTTCGACACGGTCGTTGCGGTGAGCGGGGGAAGAGCCGATGAGCGGCCACGCGTCGCCCTCGCCGCCGACATCGCCGGACGTGTCGTGCAGCTGGTCGCGCGCGACGAACATCGCCAGCACTACCCGCTCACGCGGGTGGCCGCAGCGCACGTGGAGATCGCACTGCCCGGTGTGCACGCCAACATCGGCGGTGGCTACAACCAGACAGAGGAAGGACCGAAGCTGCTCAGTCGCCCACGCCGGCAGCAGCTGCGCCGGCCAGGCGTGGCCGACTACCAGGTACCCCCGCTGGCACAGCTTCAGGCCACGACCGTGTACGCCGAGGCGCAGGCGGATGCCGAACGCTGGCGGCAGCAGCTCGGGCTGGGCGAAAAGGAGGTGTGGGTCGATGTCTGGCACCAGTGGCAGCAGCAACGCCGCGCCGGCAGCCGCAGCGTGCTGCTGTCTCCGGTGTTGTACGTCACTGCGGCAGTGGTGCTGCGTCGGCGCATCGACTGGCGATACCAGCTGGTGGCCCTGCAGGTGATGCAGCAGCAGGCCATCGCCGCCGGCGTACGCTGGCGCGCGGATGCAAACGAAGTCGCCGGTTGGGAACTGCCCGACGCACTGCTGCCGATCGCGCGCCGGCTGATGGCCGACCAGGCCCTCACCCCGGCCCAGGAAGCACTGCTGCGCAGGCGCTACCTGATGCAGTCGGCACACTGGAATTTCGACGCACTGGGCGATACCGCGCTGACCTATGCGGCCGATGCCGGCGTGAGCGAGCTGCCGTATCGGCCCGGTCCCGGCCTGTTCTACATCAACCGCCCCACCGTGGATGGCAAGCGGGTGGTGCTGCCGAACACATGAGACGCACCCGCGCAGGGCGGAAATGGGCTCCCGCGTTGCCGGTCACCCGGCCTGCTCGACCAGGTTGGCCAGTTCGTCGGCATCGAAACCCGCCAGCAGGCGGGCTTCCAGGTTGAACGGACCGTGCAGGTAACCGCCTGCGAACTCGACCAGCAGTGACTTGAAGCGTGCGCGCGGTTCGACGCCGGCACGTTCGCAGTACCAGCGGTACCAGCGCGAACCCGCGGCGACGTGCGCCACTTCCTCGCGCAGGATGATCTCCAGCACATCCGCGGTGTCGCCATCGCCGACGTTGCGCAGCTTGTCGATCATGCCCGGCGTCACGTCCAGGCCGCGTGCTTCCAGCACGCGGGGTACCAGCGCCATGCGTGCCAGGCCGTCATGTGCGGTCTTCTCGCACATCTCCCACAGGCCGTTGTGCGCAGGGAAGTCGGCGTAGTCGTGGCCATGTGCCAGCAGGCGCTCACGCAGCAGCATGAAGTGCCGCGACTCGTCATCGGCACAACTGACCCAGTCGGCATGGAAGGCTGCGGGCAGGCCGCGGAAGCGATACACGGCATCCCAGGCCAGATCGATCGCATTGAGTTCGATGTGGGCGATGGCATGGATGAAGGCGGCCCGCCCTTCCACGCCACCGAGGCCACGCCGCGGCACCTCGCGCGGGTGGACCAGCACCAGGCGGTCCGGCCTGCCCGGCATCCGGATCGGCTCCGGTGGCGGCGCATCGACCGCCACCTTCAGCCGCCCCGCACGGAATGCCACGGCATGGGCCTGGGTCAAAGCCACCTTGCGCAACGGATCGGCTTCTGCAAGGCACTGCTGCGCGGCACGCAGCAGATCGCCACCGACGTCGGCCACCTCGACCACGCCCTTGGCCTCAGGCGCGGCGCTTGTGCTTGGCGTCGTCCGAACGCAGTTGCTGGATGCGCTCGAAGTAGCCCGGTTCGATGCCGGTGGGATAGTGGCCGTTGAAGCAGGACGAGTCGAAGTTGCGCAGTGCCGGGTTGCCCTCGCTCACGGCCGCTTCCATGTCTTCCAGATCCTGGTAGATCAGCCAGTCGCAGCCCAGGTGGGCCTCGATTTCTTCCACGCTGCGGTTGTGCGCGACCAGTTCTTCGGCGGCCGGCATGTCGATGCCATAGATGTTCGGGAAACGCACCGGCGGCGCGGCACTGGCCAGGTAGACCTTGCGTGCGCCCGCATCACGGGCCATCTGCACGATCTGCTGGCTGGTGGTGCCACGCACGATCGAGTCGTCCACCAGCAGCACCACCCGGTTGCGGAACTCCAGGTGGATCGGGTTGAGCTTGCGCCGCACCGACTTCACGCGCTCACCCTGCCCCGGCATGATGAAGGTACGGCCGATGTAGCGGTTCTTGATGAAGCCTTCGCGGTACTTCACCCCAAGCACATTGGAGATTTCCAGCGCGGCATCGCGCGAGGTATCCGGAATCGGGATGACGGTGTCGATGTCGTGGTCCGGGCGCAGGCGCAGGATCTTCTCGCCCAGCTTGATGCCCATGCGCATGCGCGCCTTGTGCACCGAGACATTGTCGATCATCGAATCCGGGCGGGCGAAGTACACGTACTCGAAGATGCACGGCGTGTGCTCGGCCGGTTCGGCGCAGATTTCCGAGAACAGCTCGCCACGTGCGGTGATGACCAGCGCTTCGCCCGGCTGCACGTCGCGCACGCGCTGGAAGCCGAGCACGTCCAGAGCGGCCGATTCGGAAGCGACGATGTACTCGTCACCCTCGGCATGGCTGCGCTTGCCCAGCACCAGCGGACGGATGCCGTGCGGATCGCGGAAGGCAACCAGCCCCAGGCCCAGCACCACGCTGACCACCGCGTAGCCGCCCTTGCAGCGACGATGCACGCCGGCCACCGCGCGGATGGCGGCTTCCGGACTGAGCTGGCGCTGCTGTTCCAGTTCGTAGGCGAACACGTTCAACAGCACTTCGCTGTCCGAATCGGTGTTGACGTTGCGGCGGTCCTGCTCGAACACCTGCTGGCGCAGGGCCTCGGTGTTGATGAGGTTGCCGTTGTGCGCCAGGGCGATGCCATACGGCGAGTTGACGTAGAACGGCTGCGCCTCGTCCATGCCTTCCGAACCGGCCGTCGGATAACGCACGTGGGCGATACCGACGCTGCCCTCCAGGGTGGACATGGTGCGTGCGTCGAACACGTCGCGGACCAGGCCGGTGGCCTTCTGCACCCGCAGGCGGCTGCCGTTGGCGGTGGCGATGCCTGCCGCGTCCTGGCCGCGATGCTGGAGGACGGTCAAGCCGTCATACAACTGCCCGGCGACGTTCTGGTTGCCGACGATTCCGACGATGCCACACATGGTGCGAGGTCTCCGCTGGGCTGTGCCCAGTTACAAGGAAGGTGGCCGTGCCTGGCCTGGGGTCCCGCCCGCGGCAGGCGCGGGCCGGGCCGGACGCGCGGGCGCCGGCTCGATGTTGCTGGGCAGTGTGGGGGCCGGCCGGGGCTCCCGCTCCACGTCCACGGGCCGCGGCCATCCGCCGCCCGCCACTACCTCGTTGAGAACGCCATTATCGCCTGTCGGCGCCGGCTTGCCCAACACCTGCGAGGAGGTGGGGGCGTTCTCGAGCAGGGGCAAGGGCAGTGGCCCCGGCAGCAGGCCGTCCAGCGGCAGCGCCTGTGGCAGCATGCCGTCCAGCTGCGGCAGCTGGGCCTGCATCCAGGCCACCGCCGGCTGCAGCAACGGCCGCACCTGCGACTGCTGCCATGCCGGCTCGGCCGGCAACGCGGTGAAACCGGCCAGCAGCAACAGCAGGCTGGCGAAGAACAGGCCGCGGACCAGGCCCAGGGCACCGCCCAGCAGGCGATCCACGCCGCCCAGCAGGGTCAGTTTGATTGCTGCCTTCAGCAACAGCCCGACCAGCCCGACCGCCACCACGGTGAGCACGAACACCCCCAGATAGCCGGCCAGATAGTGACCCGTGCCGGGTGGCTGCGGCGCCGCCCACCAGTGCGATGCCTCATTGCCGAAGGTGAACGCCATCCAGCCGGCCAGCAGCCAGGACACCAGCGCGACCACCGTGCCGACGAAACCGCGGATGAAGCCGAACAGCACCGACGCACCGATCAGCACGCCCAGCACGATGTCGATCACGCTGCCCGCTCCTGCCGACGACAGCGGCGGACAGCGCGCGTGATCACGGGTGCGGTCGGACCATGCCGGCCACGCCGACCTTGGCCGCCACCTGGGCCTTCAGCTGCTCGGCGTCGGCGCGGTTGGCCACCGGCCCGACGCGCACGCGATGCAGGGTGCCCTTTTCGGTGCGGACCTGCTCGACGAAGGCACTGAATCCGGCAGCGCGCACCTTGTCGCGCAGCGCGTTGGCGTCGTTGGCCTGGCCGAACGCCCCCAGCTGGACCGCGAAACCGACACCGCCCGCCGCCGGCGCGGCTGGGGTTTGCGGTTGCGGCTTCGGCTCGGGCTTGGCGACCGGCTTCGTCGCCTCCGGCGTCGCCGTTGCCTTCGGTGCTTCAGGCCTGGCGGCCGGCGTGCTGGGCGGCAGGCTCTCGCTGCGTACCGGGTTGCCCGTGGCCGACGGCGTGGACGCCGCCGCCGGGGTGCTGGCGGACGGTGCCGCCGGCGCCGGAGCAGCGGCGGCCGGTGCAGCCGCAGCTGCGGGCGCATCCAGCGTGATCACTTCGGCATGGACGTCGGAGCGGATCTTCACCGCCTGCAGGCGAGCAGCCTCGGCCTGGGCGCGATCGGCATACGGTCCGACGCGCACGCGCCACGCCTGCCGGCCATTGATGGTCGTCGCCTCGGTGAAGCCGGGCAGCTGCGAACGCTTCAGATAGGCGATCACCGCATCGGCGTCGGCCTTGCTGCCATAGGCGCCGAATGTCACCGCGTAGTTGCCGGCGGCCACTGCCGGCGAGGTGTCCACGGTCGGCGGCGTGGCGGGCACGGCTGCGTCCTGCAGCGGTGCGGCCTGGCCACTCTGCAGGCCGGTGGCACCCCCGGCCGGTGCGACCAACGGCAGCTCACGGGTCTCGAACTGGCCATCGGCCGGCGCATTGGGCGCTGCGATCGGCACACTGGCGACGCCACTGTCCGGCGCCGGTCCCTTGACCAGCATCGGCAGGAAGATCACGGCGAGTGCCACCAGCACGATGGCACCAATCAATCGCTGTTTCAGAGGCGTATCCACGTGAGGCAGGCAACTGTCCGGGGGTTGCGGTCGATTATACGGGTGCCGGACCGGACGGCGTCGGCGTTGGCTGAACGTGGATCAGGGCGCGGGCTGCAGCCACTGCAGGGCCGCAGCGGCCGTGTGGAACGAGCCGAACACCAGCACGCGGTCGCCTGGCTGCGCCTGCGCCAGCACCTGCGTCAATGCCTGCTCGACAGTGCCGGCCAACCGTGCGGTGACCGCAACGGTGCCGTGCAGGCGTGCCTGCAGCTGCTGCGCGCTCTGTCCGCGCGGACCTTCCAGGCCGGCCAGCGTCCACTCATCCACCACATCCTGCAGCCCCTGCACCACGCCTTCCGCATCCTTGTCCTGCAGCGCGGCATAGACCGCCAGGGTCCGGCCCGGGACAGCTTCGGCCTTCAACGCGCGTGCCAGCTGGCCGGCCGCCTGCGGGTTGTGGCCCACATCGACCCGCACCTGCACGCCATCTCGATCGAATGCCTGCAGGCGACCGTTGATGCGGGCCGCGGCGATGCCTGCCGCCCACGCCGCGCGTGGCAGCGGCCGGTCCAGCGCGCGCAGCGCGGCAATGGCCGCACCGGCATTGGCCAGCTGGATCGGACCGGCCAGCGCGGGGGTGGGCAGTTCCATGCGCAGGCCGACATCGCGCCAGCGCCAACGCTGGGCATCGATCGGCTCGTAGAAGTAGTCGCTGCCGCCGCGGATGGCGTTAGCGCCCAGCAGATAGGCCCGTGCCAGCACGCTCGACGGCGGGTCGGTCTCGCCCAGGATCACCGGTTTCCAGCCGCGGATGATGCCGGCCTTTTCCGCACCGATCGCTTCACGGTCCTCGCCCAGCCACTCGGCATGGTCGATGTCCACCGTGGTGATCACGGCCACGTCGGCGTCGACGATGTTGACCGCATCCAGGCGCCCGCCCAGCCCGACTTCCAGTACCGCCAGATCCAGCGCTGCCCCCGCGAACAGCTGCAGGGCAGCCAGCGTGCCGTACTCGAAGTAGGTCAGGGTGATGTCGCCACGCGCCGCTTCAACGGCGTTGAATGCCGCCACCAGAGCGGCATCTTCCGCATCCTGCCCATCAATGCGCACGCGTTCGTTGTAGCGCAGCAGGTGCGGCGACGTGTAGGCCCCCACCTTCCAGCCTGCAGCGCGGCCGATGGCCTCGATGAAGGCGACCGTGGAGCCCTTGCCGTTGGTCCCACCGACCACGATGGTGCGCTTGGCCGGCGCCCCCAGTCCCATCCTCGTGGCCACGGCGCGGACGCGCTCCAGGCCCATATCGATCGTCGCCGGGTGCTGGCGTTCAATGTAATCCAGCCATTCGGCCAGGGTGGTCGGGAGGTTCGTCACGGCAGCGGTTCCAGCAGAAGCAGGGTGGTTCGATGTGGAGAGGGATCAGAGGGCGCGGTGCTTGGCTTCGCCGAAGAACGGGGTGTGGTGGGCGCAGTCGTTGAGGCGCACGACCTCCAGGCTCTCCAGGTCCGGGCCTTCAAGCAGGTTCAACGTGGTCGGTGCCTGGCGGAAGGTCCACAGCCGCGACAGCGGCAGGCCCAGCACCCTGCACAGGATCACCCGGTTGACGGCATCGTGGGCGACCACCAGCAGCGTGTCGTGCTCGCCGAGGCCCTCGCTGGCGCGTGCCAGGCCGCGCCAGCTGCGCTCGAGCACCAGACGCAGCGACTCGCCGCCCGGCATCAGCACGGTATCGGGTTCCTCACGCCACGCCTTCAGTCGCGACGGGTCCTTCTCGTTGATCTCGCTGGCCAGCAGGCCTTCCCACTCGCCATGGGCGATTTCCTGCAGATCCGGTTCGGTCTGCAGCGAGCCGGCACGGTCGGCGCCGAGCGCCAGCTGGGCGGTGCGCTGGGCGCGCGACAGCGGCGAGGCCACTGCGCGGGTGATGTCCACGGATGCCAGGCGGGCGCCCAGCGCCTGGGCCTGGGCTTCGCCGATGGGCGAAAGCGGGATGTCGATCTGGCCCTGGTAGCGGCCTTCGGCGTTCCACGGCGTTTCGCCGTGGCGGGCAAGCAGGATGCGCATGCGTGCAAGGAGTCCTGGGGGGAGGAGAGGGCCGCGTTTCGTTCACATCCTGTGAAGTACGCGGAACAGGGATGATACCTGTTCGGCGCATCGCGCCGGTCGGGACATGAAAAAACCCCGCGACGGATCGCGGGGTTTCGGTATTGCAGACGGATTCCGCCGGGCATGGCCCGGCGGCGCCATGAACCTTACTGCGCCAGGTTCAATTCCTTCAGCAGCTGCGGCGCGGGGGCCACTTCCTGCATGATCCACTGCATGTAGCGGCTGTCCACCGCGATCATGCGGGTCATCACCGGGTCGAAGACCCAGTTGGAGCTGACCGACTCCCAGTTGCCGTCGAAGGCCAGGCCGACCAGCTTGCCGTGCGCATCGAGCACCGGCGAACCGGAGTTGCCACCGGTGATGTCCAGGTTGGACAGGAAGTTCACCGGCACCGAACCGATCCGCTTGTCTTCCAGGCCGCCATACCGCTTGGCCTTGACCGCATCCAGCAGGGCCTTCGGCGAGTCGAACGGATCGACGCCGGTTTCCTTCGCCGCCACGCCTTCCAGCGTGGTGAACGGGGTGTACTGGACACCGTCCTTGGCATAGCCCATGACATTGCCGAAGGTGATGCGCAGCGACAGGTTGGCATCGGGATAGACGAACTCGCCCTTGCTCTTCTTGTAGTCCGCCACCGCCTGCAGGTACAGCGGACGGGCCGTCAGCGATTCGCCTTCGCGGATCTTCCTCTGTTCTTCCTGCTTCAGCAGGGCCGGCATCACGGCCACGGCGTACTGGATGGCCGGGTCGGTGCTGGCCTCGAAGGCGGCACGGTCGGCCTTGAACCACTTCAGGCGTGCGTCGAGGCTGCCCAGTCCGGTGCCGGCCAGCTTCTTCACCAGGCCGTTGACGGCCCCGGCATCGCTGCCGCCCAGCCACTGGTTGAGAACCTCGTTGTTGCGCTGTGCCGCCGGCAGCGCGACGTACTGGTCCAGCCAGTACTGCTGCAGCTGCTGGTCCATGCTGGCGACGTAGCGGCGGTCCATCTGGCGCAGGTTGCCTTCCAGGGTCGGCAGGTCGCGCTCCTGGTAACCGGCTTCACGCTCGGCGTCCGGCTTGGCGCGTTCGATCGACAGGCGGTACAGCGACAGCGCGGCGCCCACGGCCGAGGTGTTGTTGAACTGGCCGACGAACAGATCGCGCTCGCGGGTGCTCTTGCTGGTGTCCAGGTGCTTGAGCAGCTGGGCGTGTGCGGCCAGGGCCGGCTTGCCGGCTGCGCCCTGCTGCTTCAGCCAGGCCAGCACGGCGGCCTCTTCGGCCCGCTTCTGCCCGGCCGCGTCGATGCGCTTGAAGCCTTCCAGCTGGCCGACGTAGTTCTTGGCCACGTTGTTCATGCTGGCCGCCGTGTTGGCGTACTTGACCTTCACGTCGGCGTCGGCCTTGCCGGCCTTGTCGATCAGCGCCAGCACTTCGTTGTAATGGCGGGCGATGGTCGGGTAGGTGAACTCGGCGGTTTCATTGAATTCGCCGGCCAGCGCATAGCGGTTGGTGCGGCCCGGGTAGCCGGCCACCATCACGAAGTCGTCCGCGCCCAGCGGCTGGTCGGCGAACTTCAGGAAGTGCTTCGGCTGGTACGGCACATTGTCGGCCGAGAACGCGGCCGGCTTGCCATCCTTGCCCACGTAGGCGCGATAGAACGAGAAGTCGCCGGTGTGGCGCGGCCACATCCAGTTGTCGACGTCGCCGCCGAACTTGCCGACGCTGCCCGGGGGCGCATAGACCAGGCGCACGTCCTTGATTTCCATGTTGCGGAACAGGCGGTAGGTATTGCCGCCGGAGAAGCTGTACAGACGGCAGCGGAAGCCGGCGTCGGCTTCACAGGCGGCGGTCTGGGCCTTGTCGAACGCTTCCAGCGCGCGGGTGCGGGCCAGCGGGTCCTTGCCGGCGGCGGCGATGGCGGCCTTGGCCTGGTCGGTGACGTCGGTGATCCGGTCCAGCACGAACACGCGGGCGTTGGGACCGGCGCTGAGTTCGTCCTTCAGGGTCGGCGCGTTGAAGCCGTCCTTGATCAGGTTCTTCTCGGCGGTGGAGTTGAGCTGGATCGCGCCGTAGGCACAGTGGTGGTTGGTGACCACCAGGCCCTGCGGGGAGACGAAGCTGGCGGTGCAGCCGCCCAGCGCCACCACCGCGCCCATCGGGTCGCCGGTCAGGTCGGACAGCTGTTCCGGCGACAGTTTCAGGCCGGCCTTCTGCAGCGGGCCGGCGATCTCCGGCAGCTGCTGCGGTACCCACATGCCTTCGGCGGCATGGGCGACCTGGACCAGCCCAAGGCTGGCGACGACGGAGAATGCAAGCAGGTTCGAGCGCATGGAGCGGCCCCTGGTAGTGGAACCTTCGATTGTAGCCCGCCGCCCTGCCCTGTCCCGAACCCCGGAAGTCATGGGCCCCGGCCCCGATTTCCCGGTAGCGCCGGGCCATGCCCGGCGAGCACGCCGGTCACGTTCGAAACGCCCGCCGGCGCACGCCTTTCGTTCCGCCAGCGCGCCCGCAGCGCAACATTGGAATTCCGCGCAGACCTCTATAATCCGCGCTTTCCCCCTGATGAGTTCCACCCCGATGGCGCAGCAAACGATGAAGGCCCTGGTCAAGCGCGAAGCGGCCAAGGGCATCTGGCTCGAAGAGGTCCCGGTGCCGACCCCGGGCCCGAACGAAGTCCTGATCAAGCTGGAAAAGACCGCCATCTGCGGTACCGACCTGCACATCTACCTGTGGGACGAGTGGAGCCAGCGCACCATCAAGCCGGGCCTGACCATCGGCCACGAATTCGTCGGTCGCATCGCCGCGCTTGGCTCGGCGGTGACCGGCTATGAAGTCGGCCAGCGCGTCTCGGCCGAAGGCCACATCGTCTGCGGCCACTGCCGCAACTGCCGTGGCGGCCGTCCGCACCTGTGCCCGAACACCGTCGGCATCGGCGTGAACGTCAATGGCGCCTTCGCCGAGTACATGGTGATGCCGGCCAGCAACCTGTGGCCGATTCCGGACCAGATTCCCTCCGAGCTGGCGGCCTTCTTCGACCCGTACGGCAACGCCGCGCACTGCGCGCTGGAGTTCGACGTGATCGGCGAGGACGTGCTGATCACCGGCGCCGGCCCGATCGGCATCATCGCCGCGGGCATCTGCAAGCACATCGGTGCGCGCAACGTGGTGGTGACCGATGTCAACGACTTCCGCCTGAAGCTGGCCGCGGACATGGGCGCGACGCGCGTGGTCAATGTCACCAACACCTCGCTGAAGGACGTGATGAAGGAACTGCACATGGAGGGCTTCGACGTGGGCCTGGAAATGAGCGGCAATCCGCGCGCCTTCAACGACATGCTCGACTGCATGTACCACGGCGGCAAGATCGCCATGCTCGGCATCATGCCCAAGGGCGCCGGCTGCGACTGGGACAAGATCATCTTCAAGGGCCTGACCGTGCAGGGCATCTACGGCCGCAAGATGTACGAGACCTGGTACAAGATGACGCAGCTGGTGCTGTCCGGCTTCCCGCTCGGCAAGGTGATGACCCACCAGCTGCCGATCGACGACTTCCAGAAGGGCTTCGATCTGATGGAAGAAGGCAAGGCCGGCAAGGTGGTACTGAGCTGGAATTGATCACTCGCGCCTCCGGCGCGACTGCCAGTTCCTCCGCATTTCACCTTGTCCCCGCGCCGTTGGCCGGCTGACAGAGCGCCCGACGCCAGACACGAAAAAGGCACCTCCAGGGGTGCCTTTTTCGTTGGATGTCAGGTGCCGGTTACTGGCCTACCGCCACCGTGAACACCACCCGGTTGTCGGCCAGCTTGCCGCTGTTGTCGCGGCCGTTGCCGTCGGTGCCGTAGTAGCCCAGTCCGAGGGTGAACAGACCCCAGGTACGGGCCACGCCGACGTTCCAGTCGGTGTAATCCTTGGCAATACCCTTTTCGAAGGTGCTGCGGCCGACGCTGGCGCTCAGCGTGAAGTCCTGCGGCAGGCCCCACTCGCCGCCCAGCGCGTAATACCAGCCATCGGTGCTGCTGTTCCACACGTCGTTGCTGTAGGCCACCGTCAGCTTGTAGGTGTCATCCAGCGTGGTGGTGGTGATCAGCTCGTTGTAGTTCAGCTCGCTGGCGCCGGGGTAGGTGTAGCGGTTCAGCAGCACATCGAAGTTCACGCGCTCGGTGGCGTCAACGCCGTAGCCAATCTGGTAATCCACTTCGACGCTCGGGTCGCCCGGGCCGAAGTCCACGCCCGATCCCCAGACACCGGCATACAGGCCAACCGGGCTGGTATAGGTGAAACCGGCCTGCAGGGTGGGGTCCTCATCGGTCTGCGACACACCACGGAACAGGTAATCCGACACGGCGGTAACGTTCCAGCTGTACGGCGATTCGCTGTCCTGGGCGCTGGCGGCAAACGGGGCCAGGGTCAGGGCGGCGGCAAGGGCGAGGCAGGCACGAGCGTGCTTCATGGTCGTCTCCGGTGGGGGGCGGTGGCGTGCAGGGCAGTTGCGGGAACCGGAGCCAGAACGGGCCGGTTCACGATTTTTTAACCCGTTTGCTATTGCATTGCAACATGTGCCGGCCATGGCGGTGCCTGCCTCCCGCCGGTCGACAGCCATCGATGCCCGGTAGAATCGTCGGTTTCCCGTGCTGAGCCGTGCCCACGCCATGACCGACGCCTCCTCCGTCCTGACCCGCCACTATGCCGAGGAACTGGACGCCATCCGCGCCCAGGGCCTGTTCAAGTCCGAGCGGATCATCACCAGTCCGCAATCGGCCGAGATCACGCTGGCCGATGGCCGCAAGGTGCTGAACTTCTGCGCCAACAACTACCTGGGCCTGGCCGATCATCCCGACCTGATCCAGGCCGCCAAGGACGCTCTGGATACCCACGGCTTCGGCATGGCCTCGGTGCGCTTCATCTGCGGCACCCAGGACCTGCACAAGCAGCTCGAGAAGCAGATCGCCGATTTCTTCGGCAAGCAGGACACCATCCTGTATGCGGCCTGCTTCGATGCCAACGGCGGCCTGTTCGAGCCGCTGCTCGGCGAGAACGATGCGATCATCTCGGACGCACTGAACCACGCGTCGATCATCGACGGTGTGCGCCTGTGCAAGGCCAAGCGCTTCCGCTACGCCAACTGCGACATGGCCGACCTGGAAGCGCAGCTGCAGGCCGCCGAGGCCGCCGGCTGCAGGACCAAGCTGATCACCACCGACGGCGTGTTCTCGATGGACGGCTTCATTGCCCCGCTGGACGAGATCACCGCGCTCGCGAAGAAGTACAACGCGCTGGTGCACATCGATGAATGCCATGCCACGGGCTTCCTTGGCGCCACCGGCCGTGGCTCGGCCGAGGTGAAGGGTGTGCTGGAAAAGATCGACATCATCACCGGCACTCTGGGCAAGGCCATGGGGGGCGCACTGGGCGGCTTCACCTGCGCCAGCGCCGAAGTGATCGAACTGCTGCGCCAGCGCTCGCGCCCGTACCTGTTCTCCAACTCGCTGCCGCCGCACGTGGTCGCCGCCGGCATCAAGGCCTTCGAGATGCTGGCTGCCGCCGACGACCTGCGTGACCGGCTGGCCGAGAACACCGCGTACTTCCGCGGGAAGATGACCGCCGCCGGCTTCGACGTGAAGCCGGGCGTGCATCCGATCAGCCCGGTGATGCTGTACGACGCGCCGCTGGCGCAGAAGTTCGCCGAGCGCCTGCTCGAGGAAGGCATCTATGCGATCGGCTTCTTCTTCCCGGTGGTGCCCAAGGGGCAGGCACGTATCCGCACCCAGATCAGCGCCGCGCACAGCCGCGAGCAGCTGGACCGCGCGATCGACGCCTTCTCCCGCATCGGCGTCGAGCTGGGCGTGATCAAGGGTTGATCGCCCCGGAGGGCAGCGCCGGGCCATGCCCGGCGGTTTCCCGACAGCCGCGCCATGCGCTCGCCGGGCACGGCCCGGCGCTACCGGAATGACGCGCAATGCGCGTCATTTCTTTTTCTTCTTGTCCTTCGGCTCATCCTTGCTGGCCACCACGACCGGCGTGGCGGCAGCGTCCTGGGCATTGCCGCGGGCGACGCGGATGCCGTTGGCCTTCATCCATGCATCGAACTCGTCGGCGGTCATCTTCCTGTCGCCGTCGCTCATCAGGAAGCGGTAGCTGCCGCGACCATCCAGTTCCGGGGTTTTCACTTCCACCACCGGGGTTTCGGCAGGCGTTTCGGTCTTGGCCATTTTCTTGTGGCCACCGCAGGCGGCCAGCAGCATGATCGGCAGCAGCAGGCCGGCACAGCGCAGGGTTCGGTTGAGGGACGAGTGGTACATGGGCAGGCTCCGTTCGGGATTTCGACGACCAGGCGCCCCCTACGCCTGGAACGGTGACCGGCATTGGCCGGCCGCGGGCATGACGCTCAGCCCGGTGCAGCGGCCCCCAGCCGCTGCTGGTCATTGACCTCCAGCATCCGCCACTGGCCCTTGCCGAGATCGTCGAGCGCCAGGTCGCCGATCGCGACCCGGACCAGGCGCAGCACCTGCAGGTCGAAGGCCGCCAGCAGGCGGCGGATGTGGCGGTTGCGGCCCTCGTCGAGGACCACCTCCAGCCACGCGGTCTTGTCCCCGCTGCGCAGCACGCGCACGGCCCGGGCGGCCAGGAATTCACCCTCGTCGTCCACCCCGGCCTGCAGCGCCGCCAGCGTGGCCGCATCGGGCAGGCGATCGATCTGCACGTGGTAGGTCTTGTCCGGCCCGGTCTGCGGATCGGTCAGGCGCGCCGCCCACTGCGGATCGTTGCTGAACAGCAACAGGCCCTCACTGGCCTTGTCCAGCCGGCCGACCGGCGCGATCCAGGGCAGGCCAGCGCCGTCGAAGCAGCGGTATACGGTGTCACGGCCGCGCTCGTCCTGCGCGGTGGTCACCACCCCGCGCGGCTTGTTGAGCATCAGGTAAAGCCGCTGCGGCGGCGCCAGCGGCCGGCCATCGAGCTCGATGGGGGGTGCCGGGCTGCCGATCGGAAACTCCGGGTCGCGCACGATACGGCCGGAGACGCGCACGCGGCCCTCGGCGATCCAGCGCGCGGCCTCGCTGCGCGAGCACACGCCGGCCTTGGAGAGCACACGCGCCAGGCCATGGCGCACACCCTTGGATGCATCCGGATCCGCGCGCCCACGCAGGACGTGGGAGCGGGCGGCGGGGGCGGCAGGTGGGCGGCGCATGCGCAAGCCTCTGCTCCCCGCGACGGTTACTTCTTATCGACCGGCTTGGTCTCAGCCGGTACTTCGGCCGCGGCCGGGGTGGCCACCGGTGCCGGGCGCGCCTTGACCACGCGGACGCCACGCGCCTTCATCCAGGCATCGAATTCCTCGGCGGTCATGCGCTTGCCGTTCTGGCTCATGTCGAAACGCCACGGCGTATTGTCGAACTCGGTCTGCGGCTTGTATGCCGCCGGATCGTTCGGCTTCACCGCCGGCGCGCTCGGAATCGCCTTGGCGATGTTCTGGCAGCCGTCGATGCGCAGGCGCTGCAGCACCTGGTCCAGCGACTGCGAAGGATCGTAGCTGCTGCTCAGCACACCGGCCGGCATGCCCAGCTGGTTGCCACGGATGTACAGCTCGTCGGCCACCGGCGCGATGGTCGTGGCCGGCAGCGGCAGCGGCGAAGCGCTGGTGTTGACCGAGCAATCGACCGCAGCGTGAGCGGCAGGAACCAGGGCCAGCGCCAGGACGGCGGCCGATGCAGAGCGCAGCATGAGAGGCATCCACGGAAGGAAGGTGACGCGGCGAGTGTAGCAATGCGGCGACAGCTTTCAAGCGCCACTTTCAATGAATGCGCCAACTCATTGGTTTTTTGGACAAAAAGCCGACAAACGGTCGCTCCATCGAGGCCGCTCCGGCTTTTCCCGCCGCAGAAACAACAAGACCCGGCCGAAGCCGGGTCCTGCTGTGTCTTGCGGGCGAAACGTCAGAACTTAGTTCTGGACGTTCAGCTCGGTACGACGGTTCTTGGCACGACCTTCCGGATTGTCCGAACCATCCGGGTTGGTGTTCGGAGCAATCGGACGGCTCTCGCCGTAGCCGATCGGGCCGACCAGACGCGAAGCGTCCACGCCGTTCTTGGTCAGGTAGTTGTACACCGCGGTGGCGCGGCGCTCCGACAGCTTCTGGTTGTAAGCGTCGGTACCCTTCGAGTCGGTGTGACCGGCGACTTCAACGCGCAGATCCGGGTAACGCTTCAGGATCTCGGTGGCTTCGCTCAGGATGGCCACGGCGTCCGGACGCAGGTTCGACTTGTCGAAGTCGAAGTTCACGCCCTTCAGGTCGATCGAGACCGGCACCGGGCAACCGTCCGGACCGATGGTCTGACCCGGCTGCGAGTTCGGGCACTTGTCGTCGCAGTTGTTGACGCCGTCACCGTCGTCATCCAGGTCGGCGCAGCTCGGGGCAACCGGAGCCGGAGCCGGAGCAGCCGCGACCGGAGCCGGGCCCAGCGGGATCACGACGCCGACCGAAGCCAGCACGTCGCCGAACCAGTCTTCGCTGGCAGCGTGGTAGCTCTTGTCGTCGAAATCAGCGCGGTAGGCCACTTCGGCGCGGACAGCAACGCGCTTGTCGAAGGTGGTCTGCAGGCCGACGCCGAGCTTGGCGGCAACGTTGCCGTCCTTGCGCTCACGCGGACCATTGACGCTGATCGCCGGGTACTCTTCTTCCGACTTCTGGTAGCCCAGGCCACCGACGATGTACGGGTTCCAGCCGCGGCCTTCCTTGATGAAGTGGCGACGCAGGTCCAGCGAGATGCCGTACTGCGACCAGTTCAGGTCCTGATTGCTGTCGAAGTTCGGGTTCTGGTAGTTCAGCTCACCGTCCAGCGACCAGTTCGGGCTGATGAACTTACCCAGGCCCAGGGTCACGAACGGAGCGTCGTTGGTCAGACGGTCGCTGTCCTGGAAGTTGAAGCCGGCCGAACCGGTCAGGTACCAGCGGTCATCGAACTCCTGCGCAGAAGCAGCCTGGGCGAAAGCCAGACCACCCAGCAGCGCGGCAGTAAGGATCTTCTTGTTCATTGAGTACAGCTCCTATTTCGGGGGTATGAAACCGGTAGAGGCATGGGCCAGCACTACTGCGTCGATGTTCAGACAGCCGATTCAGCACGCCACCGCCGCGAACATTATGCTCAGGCGGGTGAAGGCCATGTTAACAGTCCCGTAACATGTGAAGTGTTGCGCCCGACCGGCCACCGGTCCGACGTTGAAACCCTATACAGGATGATGAAAATCCGCAAGACCCTCACCCCATAAGGGTTTGACGGTGTTTAGGCAACGCAGGCGACATTCTGCGGAACGCGCGGCGAAGGAGATTCAGCGCGCCCCCGGAAACGTGAGGAACCTTATGATGAAACGGGAAACCGAGCCGGAGCCGAGATGAAAGCCGTCGCCCTGAGTCGTGAATCCGCCCCCGCCCTGCAGGATCTTCGGCTGCCGCCGCCGCTGCCGCCAGCCGGCCGCGATCTGCTGGTCCGCGTGCAGGCGGTTTCGGTCAATCCGGTCGACGGCAAGCAGCGTGCCGCCACCGATCCGGCCACGCTGGACGCGCCGCGGGTACTCGGCTGGGATGCTGCGGGCGTGGTCGAGGCCATCGGCGAGGACGCCCGCCTGTTCGCCTCCGGCGACGAGGTCTACTACGCCGGCGATGTCACCCGCTCCGGCTGCAATGCCCAGTATCAACTGGTGGATGAGCGGCTGGTCGCACGCAAGCCCACCACGCTGGATTTCGCCGAGGCAGCGGCGCTGCCGCTGACCACGCTGACCGCGTGGGAGCTGCTGTTCGAGCGCATGCCGCTGCATCTGGATGACCGCCGCCACGCCGGCCAGCACCTGCTGGTGATCGGCGGCGCCGGCGGCGTCGGTTCGATGGCCATCCAGCTGGCCCACCATGCCGGCTTCACTGTCATTGCCACCGCCTCTCGCGAGCGGTCGGCCGACTGGTGCCGGCAGATGGGCGCCCATCACGTGATCGACCATCGCCAGCCGCTGCAACCGCAGCTGCAGGCGCTGGGCATCGGCGCCGTGCAGATCGCGCTCAACCTGGCCGACACCGATCACTACTGGGATGAACTGGGCCAGCTGCTGGCGCCGCAGGGGCATGTCGGGCTAATCGTCGAACCCCGTGGCGCGCTGCGCATCGGCGACCCATACAAGGCCAAATGCATCGGCATCCACTGGGAATTCATGTTCGCGCGATCGCGCTTCGATACCGCCGACCGCATCGAGCAGCACCGCATCCTGAGCCGCGCCGCGAGCATGATCGATGCAGGCCAGCTGCGTGGCACGCTCAGCGAGACACTCGGCACGATCAATGCGGCCAACCTGCAGGCCGCACATGAGCGGTTGGCCAGCGGCCGCACGCTGGGCAAGCTGGCACTGGCGGGCTGGGACGACTGACGCGCGCGCTGTGGCGCTGGATTCACCCGGATCTGTATCTATGGAAACGGGCGATTCGGGATTACGGTGGAGACAGATTCCTCCCCCGAGCGCTCCCATGCCCACTGCCCTGCCCCTGCGCCTGCTGCAACTGATCGTCGGCCTGTTCCTGTACGGCTTCGGCGCCTCGCTGATGATCCGTGCTGCGATCGGTGTCGCGCCCTGGGACGTGCTGTCACAGGGCGTCGCGGCGCAGACCCCGCTGTCCTTCGGCCTGGCCACGAACGTGATCGGCGCGCTGGTCCTGCTGCTGTGGTGGCCTCTGCGGCAGAAGCCGGGCGTCGGCACCGTGCTCAACGTGCTGCTGATCGGTCCGTCCGCGCAGTTCGGTCTGTGGCTGTTGCCGCCGGCCGTCGGCCTGGTCTGGCAGGTGGCGATGTTCTGTGCCGGCATGCTGCTGGTGGCACTGGCCACCGGCCTGTACATCGGCGCGCGGCTCGGCCCCGGCCCGCGCGACGGGCTGATGACCGGCCTGCATGCCCGCACCGGCTGGCCGATCTGGAAGGTGCGCAGCCTGATCGAAGGCAGCGTCCTGCTGCTGGGCTGGTGGCTGGGAGGCAACGTGGGCGTCGGCACCCTGGCCTTTGCGCTGCTGATCGGCCCGCTGTGCGGGGTGACGCTGGGCTGGTTCGGCATCGGCCGGCCCCTGCCGGCCGGTAGCGCCGGGCCACGCCCAGCGAGCGCGCAGCGCAGCCACGGGTAGCCGCGTCGCCGGGCATGGCCCGGCGCCACCGATTCGCCAGCCCCTTGCCCCGACCGCCGTTTCGCGGCACGCTTCGCGCTTCCGTACGCAAGCGTATCGACCATGTCGCCAGCCAACGAAAGCGCCTATCCCCACCTGTTCGCCCCGCTCGATCTGGGCTTCACCCAGCTGCGCAACCGGGTGCTGATGGGTTCGATGCACACCGGGCTGGAAGATCGCGCACGCGATTTCCCGCGACTGGCCGCCTATTTCGCCGAGCGCGCCGAAGGCGGCGTCGGCCTGATCGTCACCGGCGGCTTCGCCCCCAACGTGGTCGGCTGGCTCAAACCCTTCGGCGGCAAGCTGTCCTGGCCGTGGGAAGTGCGTCCGCACCGGCAGCTGACGGCCGCCGCCCACCAGCATGGCGCGAAGATCTGTCTGCAGCTGCTGCACGCCGGCCGCTATGCCTACCACCCCCTGTCGGTGGCGCCCTCCAAGCTCAAGGCGCCGATCAATCCGTTCACCCCGCGCGCACTGTCGGCCAGCGGCGTCGAACGGCACATCGCCGATTACGCACGCAGCGCCAGGCTGGCACGCGAAGCCGGCTACGACGGCGTCGAAGTGATGGGCTCGGAGGGATACCTCGTCAACGAGTTCATCGCCCCGCGCACCAACACGCGCACGGACCGCTGGGGCGGCGATGCCTCCCAGCGGATGCGCTTCGCAGTGGAGATCGTGCGCCGCATCCGCGAAGCCTGCGGCCCGGATTTCATCATCATCTACCGGCTGTCCCTGGTGGATCTGGTTGAGGACGGCAGCAACTGGGAGGAAATCGTGCAGCAGGCGCAGGCCATCGAGGCCGCAGGCGCGACGATCATCAATTCCGGCATCGGCTGGCACGAGGCACGCATTCCCACCATCGCCACCTCGGTGCCCCGCGCCGCCTTCGCCGGGGTCACCGCCAAGCTGAAGCCGCATGTGACGGTGCCGCTGGTGGCGACCAACCGCATCAACATGCCCGAGGTTGCCGAGCGCATTCTCGCCGACGGCGGTGCGGACATGGTGTCGCTTGCGCGCCCGCTGCTGGCCGACCCGCAGTGGCCGAACAAGGCGCGCGCCGGCCGGGCCGACACGATCAACACGTGCATCGCCTGCAACCAGGCATGCCTGGATCATGTCTTCGAGAACAAGCTGGCCAGTTGCCTGGTCAATCCGCGGGCCGCGCACGAAACCGAACTGGTCTACCGCCCGACGTCCACGCCGAAGCGGGTGGCGGTGGTGGGCGCGGGCCCGGCCGGCCTGGCCTGCGCCACGGTGGCCGCCGAGCGCGGCCACCAGGTCACCCTGTTCGACGCCAGCGACGAGATCGGCGGCCAGTTCAATGTGGCCAAGCGCATTCCGGGCAAGGAAGAGTTCCACGAGACGCTGCGCTATTTCCGCCACAAGCTGCAGGACACCGGCGTGCAGTTGCGCCTGGGTACCCGGGCAGACGCGACCGGCCTGGCCGGCTTCGACGAGGTCGTGCTGGCGACCGGCATCACGCCGCGACGGGTCGACTTCCCCGGCGCGGACCACGCCAAGGTCGTCAGCTACTTGGACGTGCTGCAGGGCCGGGTCGAGGTGGGCGCCAGCGCGGCCATCATCGGTGCCGGCGGCATCGGCTTCGACGTCGGGGAATTCCTCAGCCACGAGGGCCCGTCGCCGTCACTGGACCCGCAACGCTGGATGGCCGAATGGGGGGTGGACGCCACCTTCGAGGCCCGCGGCTCGCTGGCCCGCCCGCAGGTGGACGCTTCGCCACGCCGGCTGTGGCTGCTGCAGCGCAGCCCCGGCAAGCCGGGCGCGCGCCTGGGCAAGACCACTGGTTGGATCCACCGCGCCACGCTGAAGGCCAAGGGCGTGCGGATGCTGGGCGGCGTCGAGTATCTCGGCGTGGACGACCAGGGGCTGCGCATCCGCGTGGAGGGCAGCGAACAGCTGCTGCCGGTTGATCATGTGGTGATCTGCGCGGGGCAGGAACCGAACCGCGCCCTGCAGGCCGAACTGCAGGCGGCGGGCATCAGCGCACAGCTGATCGGCGGCGCCGATGTGGCCGCCGAACTGGACGCCAAACGCGCCATCGATCAGGGCAGCAGGGTGGCGGCCGCCCTTTGATCCACACCTGAATGGGGGGCGGGAATGTGATTTCCGTCACCCGCCTCGAAGCTGAATGTCAAGCCGGGCGATTCATGATGCGTTCGGCCAGCCCCCCCTACCTTGCGCCAACTTTCCGCTCACCAGCCAGTTTCCGGTGAGCCGGTGCGGCCCTCCCGGATCGTTCATCGATCCTCTTTTCCCGGGCCGCCCACGGGGCGGCCCCGATGGCCGCCTCCCCATGACGCCAAGTCGTACCCCGCCTCCTGCCCTCCCTTCGGCCGGAACCCCGTGGTGCGGCCCATACGGAGCAAGGAGTTATATGAAACTGGCCTGGATTCTCTGGCTGTCGCAGTTGCTGCCCCAGCCGGCGGCTGATTCATTGTGTTTGAGCACCACCGTGTACCTGGAAGCCCGCGACCAGACCCTGCGCGGTCAGCAGGCCGTGGCCGAAGTGGCACTGCGCCGCCTCGACAGCGGCCTGTGGGGCGACTCGATGTGCCAGGTGGTGACCGCACGCAAGCAGTTCGCCCCGACCATCGTCTCCCCCGGCACCCAGCTGGGCAATGACGCGGCCTGGAGCGAGGCCATGAGCGTGGCCTTCGATGCGGAGCGCAACTGGGCGCTGCCGGCCGGCGAGCGCCGCGAGATCGTCCCCGGTGCCAGCCATTTCGCCGCCCTGGCCATCGCCAGCCCGAACTGGCGCAACGCCTACCAGGTGGCCACCATCGGCGATCACACCTTCTATAAGGTGCAGAACCTCAAGCCCCGGCAGTCGTAACGAACTGTTGCCGGCGGCAGCGTTGCCGCGCGCCGGCAGGCTCTGGGATAGTGGGCGATTCCCGCACACCCCGCCTGGAGTTCCCATGAAGCTGTACAGCAAGCCCGGTGCCTGCTCCACCGCCGACCACATCGCCCTGCAGTGGACCGGCCAGCCGTTCGAGGTCGAACTGCTCGACAAGGACACCCTGAAGGGGCCGGAATTCCTCAAGATCAATCCGGCCGGCTCGGTTCCGGCGCTGGTCGATGGCGACTTCATCCTGCTGCAGAACGCGGCCATCATGGGCTACATCGCCGACAGCTTCCCGCAGGCCGGCCTGGCGGGCGACGGCAGCCCGCGCCAGCGTGCCGAGGCCACCCGCTGGCTGGCCTTCGTCAACTCCGATGTGCACCCGGCGTTCTCGCCGCTGTTCGCACCGGGCAAGTTCATCGGCGATGAGAGCCAGTACGATGCGATCCGCGCGGCCGCGCGCAAGCGCCTGCGTGGCCTGTTCGAGACGGCCGACCGGCAGCTGGCGGACAAGCCGTGGCTGGCTGGTTTCCGCAGCTTCGCCGATCCGTACTTCTACATCACCCTGCGCTGGGCAGCCGGCGCCAAGGTCGACCTGTCGGGCCTGGACCATCTGGCCGCCTACAAGGCGCGCATGGACGCCGATGCCGGCGTGCAGGCCGCACTGAAGGCCGAAGGCCTGGCCTGACCGCACACGGAGCCGCCGGCAGAGCAGGCGGCTCCAATCCGGCGTCCCGGCCCCGCGCCGGGCATCGCCAGCGCCCGCGTCCGCCGTTCAACCGATCTCGCGGATCACGGCACCCTTGGCGTCACGCAGCAGCGTCGGCACCACCTCGACCTGCAGCTGGCCGCCCAGCGGGTAGATCCCGCGCTCGGCGCGCACGTCCTGCCACGCCTGGACCCCCTGTGCATCCAATGCCCAGCGCGCGCTGTCGGCATCGACGTCGTTGGCGCCGCCGCCCGCAGCCGGGGTGAACTCCCATTGGCGCTCACGGCTGACCAGCACCAGCGATGCACCATGGTGCAGGCGCAGCGGCAGCAGCTCGCGCACGCTCGGCACCTGGCCGGCGCCAAGCACCAGCGTGGTCACGCCCGCGACCTGTCGCCAGTCCAGCGTTTCAATGAACAACATGCCAGTGCTGGAACCCTCCCGCGCACTGCCCGCCTGCACCTGCGCCGCCAGTGCCGGATCATCCAGCAGGTCGCCCCGATGCAGATCGGTGATCCACAGGGGCATCGCCGGCTCCAGCACGTCCAGCACCCCGCGGGTCGACCAGCGTTTCACTGCGGCCATTTCCCCATCCGTCAGCCCGACCAGCTGCAGGAACTGCAGGCGGCCGTTGGCGGTCTCGCGCGCCGGCAACTGCGGGTCGGCAATGAAGGCCAGATGGCGCAGGCGGGTGTCGGACTCGAGGGCAATCGGGCCGTTCGCATCAAGGTGGTGGCCATCCTCGAACACGTTGCCGCTGCCGAACACGTAGCGCGCCAGGTTCTGCAGCAGGTTCATCGGCCAGGCCGGCGGCGCCTGTTCGGCGTGCACGCCCTCGCCTGCTGCCAGACGGAAGGTCAGCTCGAATCCGTAGCCACTTGCTTCGGCGTCACTGCTCTCCTTGGCATACAGCTCGGACAGGCCATAGGTGATGTAGTGCCAGTGCGGCACCGGCGCTTCCGCCCGGTAGACACTGATGCCATCGAGGGGATCCTGGCCGCCCAGCGTGTAGGGCAATGCCGTTCCGAAATGCAGGGGCTCCTGGCCCGCGTACAGCGGCGCCAACGCCGCATTGATCGCGTCCCAGCCCGGGGTGTCGGTGTCGTCGTGGTCGTCCTGCACGAGAGGCTCCTGATGGGAAGAAAACCATCCACTCTACGCGCTGCGTCAGGCCTGCACGACCCCGCGATCGCCGGCTGCCAGCAATGTCTGCGTTTCCTGCCACCAGCGTTGTGCCAGTGCCGGGCTGCGTGCCTTCCCTACCGCCGCCAGCAGTTCCGGGCACAGGCGCTCCAGGGCGGAGGCATCGGTGCAGCGCTCGATCTTCAACTGCATGAAGTAGCCCTTCAGCCCGAGGTGGCGCCGCACGGCTTCGCTCATCGCCTCGTACAGCTGCTGATACAGCGCCGGGTCCTGTTCGCGGCCATTGCTGAGGCCGGCGACCGGCACTGCATCGGCGCTGCCCCCCACCACTTCGATCAGCTGCATCGCGGCCAGCTGTTCCAGCGCATCGGGTGGCGCCCGCAGTCCTTCGAGCAGGCTGCGCAGTTCGGTGTCATCGCGGCGACCATCGACCATCAGCAGGATCGAGCGCAGCGCGGCCGGCAGGCGCCGCGCACGATCCTCGATTTCCTGGCGGCCAGCGGCCGTCTTGGCGTGCAGCAGTGCCATAGCTCCCCCGTTCCATGATGCGCATGCCTGCGCGCCCTGACGGACGCGCTCCCCGGCATCGAGCTTAACGCACTGCTGGTACGGTGAACGCTGCGGTGCAGCACCGCTGCATTCCTTGCCTCGACCCGATGCACGCGGCTCCGGCAATGCGGGACCGGTCTAGCGTCCCAGCGCGCGACGGATCTCCTCCAGGGCGGCCGGGTCATCCAGGGTCGACAGGTCGCCGGGATCGCGCTGCTCGGCCAGCGCCTGCAGCGAGCGCCGCAGCAGTTTGCCCGAGCGCGTCTTCGGCAACGCGTTGACCACGTGCACATGCGCCGGTCGTGCAACCGCCCCCAGCGACGTAGTCACCGTTGCCATCATCTCCGCCACCACCGGTGCAGGGTCTTCGCCCCCCAGCCCCTGCTTGAGGGTGACGAATACCAGCGGCACCTGTCCCTTCAGTTCATCCTTGACGCCGATCACCGCGGCCTCCGCCACACGCGGGTGACTGGAGATGGCTTCCTCGATCTCACGTGTCCCCAGGCGATGCCCGGCGACGTTGATGACATCGTCGGTACGGCCGAGGATGAAGGTGTAGCCGTCATCGTCGCGGATCGCCCAGTCCAGCGAGCTGTACAGCAGCTCCTTGAAATGGCTGAAGTAGCTCTGCAGGAAGCGGCTGTCGTCGTTCCACACCGTGCTCATGCAGCCCGGCGGCAATGGCGGGGTAACCACCAGGACTCCCTTCTGCCCGGGCGCGACTTCTTCGCCGGTGTTCTCGTCGATCACCTTCATGCGGTAACCGAGGTTGGGAAAGCCCGGCGAACCAAAGCGCACCGGCTTCATCTCCAGGCCCGGCAACAGGGTCAAGGCCGGCCAGCCGGTTTCGGTCTGCCAGTAGTTGTCGATGATCGGTTTGCCCAGCGCGTCATTGATCCAGTGCGCGGTCGGCTCATCCAGCGGTTCGCCGGCCAGGAACAGGTACTTCAACGCGCGCAGGTCGTGACGATGGATGAAATCCGCGTCGTGCTTCTTCAGCACGCGGATCGCGGTGGGAGAGGAGAACATCGTGCGCACGTTGTACTGCTCGCACAGGGCCCACCAGATGCCCGGATCCGGATGGGTCGGCAGGCCTTCGTACAGCAGCGATGTGCAACCGCCGATCAGCGGTCCATACACGTTGTAGGAATGTCCCACGGCCCAGCCGACATCGGAGGTGGAGAACATCACCTGCCCCGGCTTGCAGTCGAAGACGGTCTCCATCGACTGTGCCATCGCCACCGCGTATCCGCCCACATCACGCTGCACGCCCTTGGGCTTGCCGGTGGTGCCGGAGGTATACAGCAGATAGCTCGGCTCGCTCGCTTCCAGCCACTGCACCGGAACATCGACGGTACCGACTTCCGCGCGCAGCGCTGCGTACTCGACGTCGCGGCCCTCGATGCGCGGCTCGGCCGGATCCAGCCCACGCGAAACGATCAGCACGTGCGGCGGTGGATGCCCGGCTTCCGCACAGGCCGCGTCCACCATCGGCTTGTAGGGAATGAGCTTGCCTCCGCGCATGCCGGCATCGGCCGCGATCAGCAGCTTGGGTCTGGCATCGTCGATGCGCAGCGCAAGGTTGTGCGCGGCGAAACCACCAAACACCACCGAGTGCACGGCGCCGATACGCGCGCAGGCCAGCATCGCGAACACGGCTTCGGCCATGTTCGGCATGTAGATGACCACGCGGTCGCCATGGCCGACGCCCAGGCGCTGGAGCACGGCAGCGAAGTCGTTCACTTCACGGTACAGCTGCCGGTAGGTGATCTCGCGGGTGCTGTTGGTTTCGGTGGAAATGGCCACCAGCGCGAGCTGGTCGGGCCGGGCGTCCAGATGGCGATCGACCGCGTTGTAACAGAGGTTGGTTTCGCCGCCCACGTACCAGCGCCGGAACGGCGGGTTGCTGTAGTCGAGCACCTGTTGCGGCGGCTTGTGCCAATGGATGCGCTTGGCTTCCTCGCCCCAGAACGCCTCCGGCTCGTCGATCGAGCGGCGGTAGGTTTCCTCGTAGTTCATGACGCAGCCCTCCCAGACGAAGTCATGGGTTCGAGCATAGTGCCGCGCTGCCGCGTGTTCCGCCCTACCTTGGTAGGGGGTGGGTTTTCCATGCAGGGCTGCCGCCCTGCGCCTGCAGAGGCAACGTCAACGTCAAGAGCTGGACTACTGAGGGATGGCGGGGTGGGCCCGGTGGCGGGAGACGCCGTAAACCCGTCCATGGGGGCTTGGCCGCGGCATCCATGCCGCGGACACTCCCGCCACCGGACCCACCCCGCCTTCGACAGTTTTCTGTGATCTGTCGGAACGATCCGACCCACCATCTATTCCGATATCTGACAGATTTCATCCACGCTCGGCGTGGATCCATCAGATCGCGGCATTCTGCCGAAGGTGGGGCGGTGTCGGAGTGCGGGGTGTCCGCGGCATGGATGCCGCGGCCAAGCCTACAGGGACGTACTTGCGGCGCCCCCGCACTCCGACACCGCGCAGGTGCAGGGCGCAGCCCTGCCGACCCCTGCCCTGCTAGAACGGAGTGGCGGACTCGAACGCCAACGCTTGGCCCGTCACCGGGTGGGTGAACTGCAGGCTGCACGCATGCAGATGCACGCGCTGCGCCGGTGCGGCGCCATACAGCACATCGCCGACGATCGGATGCCCCAGGCTGGCCATGTGCAGGCGCAACTGATGGCTGCGCCCGGTCACCGGCTCCAGCGCCACACGCGTGCGCTGCGCTCCAACATCACGGGCCAGCACGCGCCACCGCGTCAGCGCCGGCTTGCCGTGTTCATGGTCGATCTTCTGTTTCGGCCGGCTCGGCCAGTCCACGATCAGCGGCAGGTCCACCTCACCGGCATCACCTTCGATCACACCCTGCACGACCGCTTCGTAGCATTTGCCCACCCTGCGCTGCTCGAACTGCATCGACAACGCGGCCTGCGTCGTCTTGCCGCGTGCATGCAGCAGCAGACCGGAGGTGACCTGGTCCAGCCGATGCACGGTCAGCGCATCCGGGTACAGCACCTGCAGGCGGGTCACCACGCAATCCTGGTTCTCCGCGGTACGGCCAGGCACGGACAGCAGGCCGGCGGGCTTTTCCACCACCAGCAGCGCGTCATCGATGTAATGCAGGTGGATCATGCGGTTCTGCGGAACTCCATATGAAAACGGGGAAGCCGAAGCTTCCCCGTTCCCGTCAGCTGCGTGCCGGCCAGACCGGCACCCGGCGCCATCAGCCCAGCAGGTGGGCAACGCCGGCGCGTTCTTCTTCCAGCTCGGCCAGGGTCTTGTCGATGTACTTCTGGCTGAAGTCGTCGATCGGCAGATCCTTGACCAGGGTGTACTTGCCGTTCTCGGTGGTCACGGCGAAGCCGAAGATCACGCCTTCCGGGATGCCGTAGGAGCCATCGGACGGCACGCCCATGGTGACCCACTTGCCGTTGCTGCCCAGCACCCAGTCACGCACGTGGTCGATCGCTGCATTGGCCGCCGAAGCCGCCGAGGACGAGCCACGGGCTTCGATGATCGCCGCGCCGCGCTTGCCGACGGTCGGAATGAAGGTGTTGGCATTCCACTCCTGGTCGTTGATCGCATCGGCGATCGAGGCACCATCGGCGGTGGCGAAACGGTAGTCCGGGTACATGGTCGGGCTGTGGTTGCCCCACACCACCAGCTTTTCCATGCCACCGACCGGCTTGCCGAGCTTGGCCGACAGCTGGCTCAGGGCACGGTTGTGGTCGAGGCGCAGCATGGCGGTGAAGTTTTCCGGCTTCAGGTCCGGTGCCGACTTCATGGCGATGTAGGCGTTGGTGTTGGCCGGGTTGCCGACCACCAGCACCTTCACGTCACGGCTGGCGACCTTGTTCAGCGCCGCGCCCTGCGCGGTGAAGATCTTGGCGTTTTCCAGCAGCAGGTCCTTGCGCTCCATGCCGGGGCCGCGCGGACGCGCGCCGACCAGCAGGGCGATGTCGGCATCCTTGAACGCCACTTCAGCGTCGTCGGTGCCGACCATGCCGGCCAGCAGCGGGAAGGCGCAGTCTTCCAGTTCCATCATCACGCCCTTCAGGGCGGCCTGGGCCTTGTCCACCGGCAGCTCCAGCAGCTGCAGGATGACCGGCTGGTCCTTGCCCAGCATTTCGCCGGAAGCGATGCGGAACAGCAGGGCATAACCGATCTGGCCGGCGGCGCCGGTCACGGCAACACGAACGGGTGCTTTCATGGGGGTTTCCTCTTGCTTGCAAGCGTTTGATGGGACGCCGCGGGCGTGGCCCGGCGGGCCTGGCAGGCGGCGGAGAACAGGGAAACGGCCACCCGTGGGTGGCCGTCTCGGAAGGGGGTCAGGCGGCGAGGATCTTGTTCCACTCGGCCACGCGGTCGGCCTGTGCGGCCAGCGCGGCGTCGACGTCGCCTTCCAGGGTGATCGAATGGATCACGTCGCCCTGCTTGACCGAATCGACGATGGCCTGGCCTTCCAGAACCTTGCCGAACACGGTGTGGCGACCGTCCAGCCAATCGGTCTTGATGTGAGTGATGAAGAACTGGCTGCCATTGGTGTTCGGGCCGGCGTTGGCCATCGACAGCGAGCCGACCTCATGCTTCACGCCGTTCTTCTCGTCTTCGAACTTGTAGCCCGGGCCACCGGTACCACGGCCCTGCGGGCAACCGCCCTGGATCATGAAGTCGGCGATCACGCGGTGGAAGATCAGGCCGTCATAGAAGCCGTGCTTGACCAGGTTCACGAAGTTGGCAACGGTCAGCGGCGCCTTGTCAGCAAACAGCTCGACCTTGATCGGGCCCTGGGTGGTGTCGAAAGTGGCGATGAGGGACATGAAGATCCTTGTTGCAAAGGGAAAGGCGTCTAGCCACCTAGTTTACACCCGGCTCGTGGCGGCGGCGGCTTCGACCATCGGCGCAGGGCGACGCTTCAGGCTCTGGCGGGGTGCTGCCGTCGCGGCCCCGACGGCCAGCTGAATGGGGCTCCCGGCCGGGTCGGAGTCCAGCTTTTCGCGAATCGTCAAGTTCGACGTATAATGTTGGACTTCTTTTTCCAAATCCGGCGCCGACTGGCCCCCTTTCGTATGTCCATCGAAAATCTTCGCAACATCGCCATCGTCGCCCACGTCGACCATGGCAAGACCACCCTGGTCGACCAGCTGCTGAAGCAGTCCGGCACCCTGTCCGAGCGTACCGTCCTCGCCGAGCGCGTGATGGACAGCAACGACCAGGAAAAGGAACGCGGCATCACCATCCTGGCCAAGAACACGGCCATCACCTGGGAAGACAAGAAGACCGGCATCAAGAACCGGATCAACATCGTCGACACCCCCGGCCACGCCGACTTCGGCGGTGAGGTCGAGCGCGTGCTGTCGATGGTCGACACCGTGCTGATCCTGGTCGACGCGATGGACGGCCCGATGCCGCAGACCCGCTTCGTCACCCAGAAGGCCTTCGCGATGGGCTTCAAGCCGATCGTGGTGGTCAACAAGATCGACCGTCCGGGCGCGCGTCCGGACTGGGTGATCGACCAGGTGTTCGATCTGTTCGACAAGCTCGGCGCCACCAACGAGCAGCTGGACTTCCCGATCGTCTATGCGTCGGCCCTGAACGGCTATGCCGGCCTGGAAGACACCGTCCGCGATGGCGACATGACCCCGCTGTACGAAGCGATCATGAAGCACGCGCCGAAGCCCGAAGTGGATCCGGAAGGTGCCTTCCAGATGCGCATCAGCCAGCTGGACTACAACAACTTCGTGGGCGTGATCGGCATCGGCCGCATCCAGCGCGGCACCCTGAAGAAGAACATGCAGGTCACGGTGATCGATCGCGAAGGCAAGAAGCGCAACGGCAAGGTCGCGCAGGTACTGGGCTTCCTGGGCCTGGAGCGCATCGAGCAGGACACCGCTGAGGCCGGCGACATCGTGGCGATCTCGGGCATTCCGGAGCTGACCATCTCCGACACCCTCTGCCACCCGGACACCCCGGAAGCGCTGCCGGCGCTGACCGTGGACGAGCCGACCATCTCGATGACCTTCCAGGTCAACAACTCGCCGTTCGCGGGCAACAAGGACCTGTCCGGTGGCAAGTTCCTGACCAGCCGCCAGATCAAGGACCGCCTGGACCGTGAAAAGGTCCACAACGTGGCGCTGAAGGTCGAACAGCTGGAGGACGCCGACAAGTTCCTGGTCTCCGGCCGTGGCGAACTGCACCTGTCGGTGCTGATCGAGAACATGCGTCGTGAAGGCTACGAGCTGGCCGTGTCGCGCCCGGAAGTGATCATCAAGGAAATCGACGGCCAGCAGATGGAGCCGATCGAACAGCTGGTGGTGGACGTGGAAGAAGTGCACCAGGGCGGCGTGATGGAAAAGCTGGGCACCCGCAAGGGCCAGCTGAAGAACATGGAACCGGACGGCAAGGGCCGCGTGCGCCTGGAATACTCGATCCCGGCCCGTGGCCTGATCGGCTTCCAGAACGAATTCAAGACCCTGACCCAGGGTTCGGGCCTGCTGTTCCACGTGTTCGACCATTACGGTCCGAAGGAACAGGGCGCAATCGCCAAGCGCATCAACGGCGTCATGATCGCCAACGCCCCGGGCGTGACTCCGGCCTACTCCCTGGGCCCGCTGCAGGAACGCGGCAAGCTGTTCGCTGCTGAAGGCGACAACGTGTATGAAGGCCAGCTGGTCGGCATCCACTCCAAGGACAACGACCTGACCGTCAACGCCATCAAGACCAAGCCGCTGACCAACATGCGCGCTTCGGGCAAGGACGATGCGATCCAGCTGACCCCGGCGATCAAGTACTCGCTGGAACAGGCGCTGGACTTCATCGAGGACGACGAGCTGGTCGAGATCACCCCGAAGGAAATCCGCCTGCGCAAGAAGTTCCTGACCGAAAGCGACCGCAAGAAGGCTTCGCGCGGCGGCTGAGCCGGACCGTGAGCCAGAGCGGCTACAACCCGGATCCACACCGGCATCCGGGCCTCCACGTCATCGCCCTGCTCGAAGCGAGCAAGGCGGTGCTGGCGTTGCTGGCTGCGACCGGGCTTGAAGTGCTCGGTCCGCAGCCGCTCCGCGATGGGGTCAATGCCCTGATCCGGCGCTTCAGCCTGGACCCGGATCACGGCACCCTGCCCTCGCTGCTGAACATGATCAATCCCGACGCCGTGCACCTGGCGGCGGCGGCGATGATCGGCTACGGCCTGCTGCACCTGGTGGAAGCCTGGGGCCTCTGGCGGGCCAAGGCCTGGGCCTCCTGGCTGGGCTGCCTGACCGCCGCGCTGTATCTGCCCTTCGATGTCTTCGCCATCGTCCGCCACCCCGGCTGGCCCTCCTGGACGATCCTGGCGATCAACCTGCTCGTGGTCTACGTCCTGGCCCGCGACCTGCGCAAGCGCCACCACTGAGCAGCAGCTACACTGGGCATTGGAGCCGACCAAGCCGCCCCATGCGCCCGTCCTTGCCGCCTCTGCTGACCTGCCTGCTCATCGCGCTGCCCGCGTTGTTCACTGTTGGCTGCAGCCCGGCCACGACCAGCGCCCACGCCGCCGAACCCGCGAGCCGCAACGTGCCCTTCCCCTACGCCGAGACCGATCTGGCCGACCTGCAGGCGCGCATGGTGGCCGGCGAACTGGACAGCACCACGCTGACCCACGCTTACCTGCAGCGCATCGCTGCGCTGGATCGCGCCGGGCCGCGCCTGCGTGCCGTCATCGAACTCAATCCGGATGCCCTGCGGGAAGCCGGTGAACGCGATCGCGAGCGCCGGGACGGCCATCTGCGCGGGCCGCTGCATGGCATTCCCGTCCTGCTGAAGGACAACATCAACGCCGCGCCCATGACCACCAGCGCCGGATCGCTCGCGCTGCAGGGTTTCCGCCCCGCCGATGCCTATCTGGTAAGACGCCTGCGCGAGGCCGGCGCGGTCGTGCTGGGCAAGACCAATCTCAGCGAGTGGGCCAACTTCCGCGGCAACGATTCGGTTTCGGGCTGGAGCGCGCGCGGTGGCCAGACCCGCAATCCGTACCGCCTCAGCCATTCGCCCTGTGGCTCCAGCAGCGGCAGCGCGGTGGCGGTGGCCGCCAATCTGGCCAGTGTGGCGATCGGCACCGAGACCGACGGCAGCATCGTCTGCCCGGCTGCGATCAACGGCATCGTCGGCCTGAAACCGACGGTCGGCCTGGTCAGCCGCGAAGGCATCATCCCGATCTCCTTCAGCCAGGACACCGCCGGGCCGATGACGCGCAGCGTCGCCGACGCCGCGGCCGTGCTGACGGCGATCGCGGGCCGGGACGATGCCGACCCCGCCACTGCCACCATGCCCGGCCGCGCGGTCTACGACTACACCGCGCGCCTGGACCCCGAAGGCCTGCGCGGCAAGCGCATCGGCCTGCTGCAGACCCCACTGCTGACGTACCGTGGCATGGCACCGCTGATCGATCAGGCGGCCGCCGAACTGCGCCGTGCGGGCGCGGTGGTGGTGCCGGTGGAACTGCCCGACCCGGGCGCCTGGGCCGAAGCCGAGCGGGTCGTGCTGCTGCATGAGTTCAAGGCCGGGCTGGAGCGCTACTTCAAGACCTACCGCGCGCCCCTGCGCAGTCTTGGCGAGCTCATCGCCTTCAACCAGGCCCAGGCGCCGCAGGAACTGGGCCTGTTCGGCCAGGAACTGCTGCTGGAGGCCAACGCCACTGCCGGACTGGCCGACCCTGCCTACATCCGTGCGCGCAGCGATGCGCGGCGCTTGGCCGGGCCCGAAGGCATCGACGCCGTCCTGGCTGCCTATCAGCTGGATGCGCTGGTTGCACCGACCACCGGCACGGCCTGGCCCATCCGCCGCGAAGGCGACGATTTCCCGGGTGAGAGCTACAGCGTGGCAGCGGTCGCGGGTTACCCCAGCCTGAGCGTGCCGATGGGACAGATCAACGGCCTGCCGGTCGGCCTGCTGTTCATGGGCACGGCCTGGAGCGAGCCGAAGCTGATCGAAATGGCCTACGCCTACGAACAACGCACCCGTGCGCGCCGTCCGCCCCACTTCGAAACCGACACCCTGATCGACGCCGGCGAGCCTTGATCGGCCCTGGGCTGCCCGACGGACCGAAGGGTGCCACTGCGCTCGCCGGGCACGTCCCGGCGCTAGCGGTCGGGGTCCGGTTCCACCGGCGCGATCGCGGCCTCGCCGTCTTCCGCCCCGGGTGAACGCACATCTGCCGTGCGCGCTCGCGGTGCGCGCGGCATGTCCAGCTCATCCTCGCGCTGCAACCGCGCGCGCAGCTGCGGCAGTGATTGCGGATGCTCGCGCGCCAGGAAATCCAGCATGCGCTCGCGCACCAGGCAGCGAAGATCGAAGGCATCGCCGGAGCTGCGTGCACTGACCAGCAAGCGCACCTGGATCGCCCGCTCGCTGGTTTCGGTCACCTGGGTCACGCAGACCCGTCCATCCCACAGCGCCTCGCCGCGGCAGATCCGCTCCAGTTCACTGCGGATCGCCGCGATCGGCGCGCGGTAGTCCAGCCACAGGAACGCCGTCCCGAGCAGATCGGCGCTGCGCCGGGTCCAGTTCTGGAAGGGGTTCTCGATGAACCAGGTCAGCGGCACCACCATCCGCCGCTCGTCCCAGATGCGTACCACCACGTAGCTGCTGCCGATCTCCTCCACGCGCCCCCACTCGCCTTCAACGATCACCACATCATCCAGCCGGATCGGCTGGGTCACTGCGATCTGCAGGCCGGCGATGAGGTTGCCGAACACCGGCTTGGCGGCGATGCCGGCGACCAGCCCGATCAGGCCGGCCGAGGCCAGCAGGGCGGTACCGATCTTCTGCACCATCGGGAATGTAAGCAGCACCAGCGATGCACCGAGCACGATGATGCCGCCCATCAGCACGCGGCTCAGCACCCGCGTCTGGGTCTGGATGCGCCGGGCCTCCAGATTGTCCGAGACGTCGATGGGATGACTGCGCAGGATCGCACGCTCGCCGGCGGCCACGGCACGCACCAGCAGCCAGATGAAACAGGCCGTCAGCGCGATGTGCAGCCCGTGCTGCAGATGCCCCAGCAGAGGCTCCTGTAGTGGTGTGGCCTGCAGCGCCGGGATCAGCAGCAGCAATGGCCATGCGGTCGCCAGCGGCAGACCGAGCACGCGACCGATGCGCGCACGTCGGCGATCACGCCCTTTCAGCCGGTGATAGATCCACAGGATCAGCCAGGCGCCGATGCCGCCCACCAGCGCCGCCAGACCCAGCGGCCATGCATATGCCTGTGCGCTTTGCCAGTGCACGGTTGCCACCTCCACTCGAACAGCAGCGGACAGCCTCGCGCATGGCGCATGAGCGTCACGTCAGTCGTTCGTAAGGAGGGTGTTGGTCTGCAGGGCTTGCATCCCTGCACCTGCTGCGGGCTGGAGCAACTGCAACAGCAACTGCAACAGCCGAAGCAGAAGCGGATTTCCTGTGGGATGGCGGGGTGGGTCCGGTTGCGGGAGACGCCGTAAACCCATCCATGGGGGCTTGGCCGCGGCATCCATGCCGCGGACACTCCCGCAACCGGACCCACCCCGCCTTCGACATATTTTCGGGATCTGTCGGAATGGCTCTTGGGGTCAGATCCGTTTTCCTGCGGAAAACGGATCTGACCCCAGATTGATTTCGATATCGGACAGAAATTCATCCACGCATGGCGTGGATCCAACAGCCGCGGACGTCTGCCAGAGGCGGGGCGGTGTCGGAGTGCGGGGTGTCAGCCGCATGGATGCGGCTGCCAAGCCTCCATGGACGGATTCACGGCGTCCCCGCACTCCGACACTGCCCCGCCATCCCAAGGAATGCCCGCATTTGACGTTGACGTTGACTCCGCAGGTGCAGGGCTGCAAGCCCTGCCGAAAAACCCTTACCGCACCTGTTCCTGCTTGCGCACGATCGCCATCGCGATCTCCAGCGACTGCTCGTAGTTCAGCCGCGGATCGACCGTGGAACGGTACGCGCGCTCAAGATCGCGCTCAGTGAGCTCGCGCGCGCCACCGGTGCATTCGGTGACATCCTCACCGGTCAGCTCCAGGTGCACGCCGCCCAGGCGCGTACCCGCCGCGGCGTGCAGATCGAACGACAACTCCACCTCACGCCGCACGTTGTCGAAGCGGCGTGTCTTGAACCCATTGGCGGTGCTCTCGGTGTTGCCGTGCATGGCATCGCACACCCACAGCACGCGGCGGCCATCGCGCTTGACCGCTTCCAGCAGCGGCGGCAGCTTTTCGGCTATCTGCGTCGCGCCCATGCGGTGAATGAAGGTCAGGCGCCCCGGCTCGTCGTCCGGATTGAGTACATCGATCAGGCGCAGCAGTTGGTCCGGTGCAACCGACGGGCCAACCTTGATCGCGATCGGATTGCGCACGCCCCGCAGGTACTCCACGTGCGCGCCGTCGAGCGCCGCCGTGCGCATGCCGATCCAGGGATAGTGCGTGCTCAGGTTCAACCAGCCCTGCTGGCGCGGCACCTGCCGGGTCAGCGCCTGCTCGTAGGGCAGCAGCAGGGCCTCGTGCGAGGTGTAGAAGTCGATGCGGTTGAGGTTGTGGACCCGGGCACCGGCCAGGGTTTCCATGAAGTGCACGGCATCGCCGATCGATGCCACCATCTTCTGGTACTCGGCGGCGAGCGGCGAATGCCGCACCCAGTCCAGGTTCCAGTACTCGGGGTGGTGCAGGTCGGCGAAGCCGCCATCGATCAGCGCCCGCACGAAGTTCATCGTCATCGCCGAATGCGCGTGGGCCTGCAGCATCCGCTTCGGGTCGGGCAGGCGCGCGGCTTCGGTGAAGGCCGGCGCATTGATCACATCGCCCCGATAGCTGGGCAGCGTCACCCCATCACGGGTCTCGGTATCAGCCGAGCGTGGCTTGGCGTACTGGCCGGCGAAGCGGCCGACGCGGATCACCGGCTGGCGCAGGCCATGCACCAGTACCAGGCTCATCTGCAGCAGCACCTTCAGCCGATTGGAGATGGTGCCGGACTCACAGTCGCTGAAGTTCTCGGCGCAGTCGCCGCCCTGCAGCAGGAAGCGCTTGCCCTCCTGCGCCTCCGCCAGCTGCTGCTTCAGCGCCAGGATCTCCCACGAGGTCACCAGGGGGGGCAGCCGCTTCAGCTCATGCAGGGCAGCATCCAGCGCCACCGGGTCGGGATAGGTCGGCATCTGCAGTGCGGTCTTGCCGCGCCAGCTCTCCGGCGACCAGGCAGCACCCGCGGCGGTTGCGGCAGGATCGGGAACCGGTGAAACGGCGGACAGGCTCATTGCAGACTTCCGGGGTGGGGGACGGTCATGGTCGCAGAGCCGGCCGCCGCCGCAAAGGGCCAGCCCTCCGGGCCCGATGCCTGAACGCCAGGGAAAGCACGCGCCGAGCAGCCCCAGACCGCATGGCCGGAGGCACCGCCACAGGCGCATGATCTGTTACGGAGTAACACTCACCGTCATGGACCGGCCCCCTCTACGCCCCAGGCCCTGCTCTCTCCCATGAAGCCCTCGCCCCTCGCTACCGGCATCACCTTCGCCCTGGCCCTGGCCAGCATGCCCACCCTTGCCGCGGCCGCGGATGACGCCGGACCCGCGGTGAAGAACCTGGATACGGTCACCGTCAGCGCCCACCTCGACCAGGCCCGCAACGCGCTGTCGCCCGACATCGGCAGCAGCCAGTACCAGATCACCGCCGAGGACATCCAGAAGCAGCCGCTCGGCGCCTCCGCCACACTCAGCCAGGTGCTGCTGCAGGCCCCGGGCGTGGTCCAGGATTCCTACGGCGGTGTCCATGTGCGTGGTGATCACGCCAACCTGCAGTACCGCATCAACGGCGTGCTGCTGCCCGAATCGATCTCCGGCTTCGGCCAGACCCTGGATGCCCGCACCATCAGGAGCATCCGGCTGATGGATGGCGCACTGCCGGCGCAGTTCGGCGAACGCACCGCCGCAGTGGTGGACATCACCACCCGCAGTGGCGCCGAACTGGGCAACGGCGGCAGCGCCGGACTGACTGCCGGGTCGTTCGGCAAGGTCAATCCCAACGCCTCCTGGTGGGGCAACCAGGGACGCTGGAGCTGGTTCCTGACCGGCAACTACGACCAGAACGAGGTCGGCCTGGAGAACCCCACGAACTCGCGCCGGCCGCTGCACGACGACACCCACCAGGGCAAGGCGTTCGCCGACCTCACCTATCTGTTGGACGAGAACACGCGCGTGAGCGTGTTCGCCGGCGTTGCCAACAACCGCTTCCAGATTCCGGTAAACCCGGGCCAGACACCGCAGTTCGGCTACCTCGATACCACGACGTTCGACTCCAGCCAGCTGGATGAGACCCAGCGCGAGACCACGCGCTTCGGCATGCTGGTGCTGCAGGGGACGCTGGGCGCCAGCGCATACCAGCTCTCGGCCGGCCAACGCTACAGCGATGTCGGGTTCAATCCCGATGTCGCGGGCGATCTGGTGTTCAGCGGTGTTGCTTCACAGGTCCAGCGAAGCAATCGCGCCAACACCGTGCAGGCCGACGTTTCCACCCCGCTGGGCAGCGATCACACGCTGCGCTATGGCCTGTACGGCAATCATGAGACCGCGCAAGCCCACAGCAGCAGCTGGGTGTTCCCGGTCGACGACGCCGGCCAGCAGGCCAGCACCACGCCCCTGCTGATTCCCGACCGCAGTGCTTTCCACGCCAGCACGCTGGCGCTCTACGTGCAGGACGAGTGGAAGATCGGAGACGACTGGACCGTCAACTATGGTGTGCGCGGCGACCGCTATACGGCCTTCGGGCGGACCGAGGGGCAACTCAGCCCGCGCGTGGGCGTGGTCTGGAATGCCAGCGACAGCACTACCCTGCACGCAGGCTACTCGCGCTACTTCACACCACCGGCCAGCGAGCTGATCGCCCGCGACGACATTGCGCTGTACGACGGCACCAGCAACCAGCAGCCCAGCGATGGCAACGCCACGCCGCTGGCCGAGCGCAGCGACTACTACGACATCGGCATCTCGCAGCAGATCGGCGAGCGCCTGACACTCGGCGTGGATGCGTATGACCGGCGTGTCGCCCGCCTGCAGGATGAAGGCCAGTTCGGCGCCGCCTACCTCTATTCGACGTTCAACTATCGTCGCGGCCACATCCGCGGCCTGGAGTTCAGCGCCGACTACAGCGACGGACCGTTCAGCGCCTACTTCAACGCTGCATACAACAAGGCGATCGGCACCCAGGTGATCACCGGCCAGTACAACCTCGACCCGGACGCCCTGGCCTACGTATCCGACCATTGGATCCACCTGGACCACGACCAGAAGCTGACCTCGTCGGGTGGCGTCAGCTATGCCTTCGCCGGACACAACCGGATCGGTGCCAACTACGTGTTCGGCAGCGGCCTGCGCTCGGACACCGAAAGCGTACCCAATGGGGGCGAACTGCCGTCCTACCTGCAGGTGAACCTCAGTGCTGGTCACGATTTCAACGCCGACAGCGGCCATCCGCTGCATGCACAGCTGGCGTTGGTCAACGCGCTGGATCGCAGCTATCAGCTGCGCGATGGCGGCGGCGTAGGCGTGTTCGCCCCGCAGTGGGGCCCGCGACGCGGCGCCTATCTCAGCCTGCAACAGGATTTCTGAGCGATGTCGCTGCCTCTGGCAGAGCCGGCCCAGGCCCGGCTCTGCCGGGGCGCGTCAGTTACTCAGCGCCTGACCCTGCGCAGCGGCACCAGCAGTGCCCACAGCCCCAGCAGCACGAACCACACGCCCGACCACATCGGCATGGTCAGTCCGAGGAAGGTCCAGTCGATGTTGCCGCAGTTGCCGGTACCGGTCAGCACGGTGCGGAACACCTCGAACGGGCCCATGGTCTCACGCAGGAAGCTCAGCGGCGGGCCACAGGTGGCACCCATTTCCGGCGGCAGCATCTGCACGTAGACATGGCGCGCGGCGATACCGACGCCGACGGCGGCCGCAATGAAGGCAAGAATGCCGTATGTCACCCGTCCCGGCCGGTTCGACGGGCCGTGCAGTGCGCCCAGCAGGAACAGCAGGCCGAGCGCGGCGAAGGCCAGCCGCTGGAAGATGCACAGCGGGCACGGCTCCAGGCCCATCTTCAGCTGCAGGAAAATCGCATAGCCAAGCAGGCCCACGCAGATCAGGAAGCCCAGCAGGAACTGGGCGCGGAAGGGCCAGCGCAGAGGATTCATCGTGAATGCTCGAATGGATCAGGCGCCAAGCGTAACCGACCGCGCCTGCCATTCGAACCGCTGACGGTGACGCTCGTCGGAACGGTGCGGGCCAGTTCCCTTCGCAGGTAGCGCCGGGCCGCGCCCGGCGAGCGCAGCGGAAACGTAAACGCCGGGCTTCGCCCGGCGCTACAGAACGCAAAAGCCCGGCAGATGCCGGGCCTTCGCTGTGTCGCGTTGGAGCGGTCCGATTACTCGGCCACTTCCTCGGCCACGGCCGGACGGTCGACCAGCTCGACGTAGGCCATCGGAGCATTGTCGCCGGCGCGGAAACCGCACTTCAGCAGACGCAGGTAGCCGCCCGGACGGTTCGCGTAGCGCGGGCCCAGGATGGTGAACAGGTTGCCCACGGCTTCGTTGTCACGCAGACGGGCAAAGGCCAGACGGCGGTTGGCAACGGAGTCGACCTTGGCCAGGGTGATCAGCGGCTCGGCGACGCGGCGCAGTTCCTTGGCCTTCGGCAGGGTGGTCTTGATCAGCTCGTGCTTGAACAGCGAGGCGGCCATGTTCTTGAACATCGCTTCGCGATGGGCGCTGGTACGGCTGAACTTACGGCCAGACTTCTGGTGACGCATGGTGAATTCCTTGGTTAATGATGTGGCTGTGTGGATCGTTGTCGCCATCCTGGCGTTGCTGCGCGGACTGCGGATGGTCCTGGCCGCCCGTCCTGGACGACCTGCCCGCGAACCTGCGGTTCGTCATGGCATCTTGCGGTGAAGGCTCCACCGCTGACGGTGGAGCCTTCGGGTAAAGCAGGAGGCTTTATCAGCCCAGCATGCCGTGGCTGGCGACGCCGGCCGGCGGCCAGTTCTCCAGCTTCATGCCAAGCGACAGGCCACGCTGGGCCAGCACTTCCTTGATCTCGGTGAGCGACTTCTTGCCCAGGTTCGGGGTCTTCAGCAGCTCCACTTCGGTCTTCTGGATCAGATCGCCGATGTAGTAGATGCTTTCAGCCTTCAGGCAGTTGGCCGAACGCACGGTCAGCTCCAGATCGTCGATCGGGCGCAGCAGCACCGGATCCACGCCGTTGTTGGCCGGCTTGGCCGCACCGCGGTCGCGGTGGGTGAAGTCACCGAACACCGACAGCTGGTCGCTGAGGATGTCGGCGGCGGTGCGCACGGCTTCCTCGGCATCGATGGTGCCGTTGGTCTCGATATCGATGACCAGCTTGTCCAGGTCGGTACGCTGTTCGACGCGGGCCGCTTCCACGGCATAGGCGACGCGGCGGACCGGCGAGAACGAGGCATCCAGGACCAGGCGGCCGATGGCACGGGTTTCTTCGTCCGGACGACGACGCGCAGCAGCCGGCTGATAGCCGAAACCACGCTCGATCTTCAGACGCATGTTCACGGCCGTATCCTTGGTCAGGTGGCAGATCACATGGTCGCCGTTCAGGATCTCCACATTGTGGTCGACCTTGATATCGGCAGCGGTGACAACGCCCGGGCCCTGCTTGGACAGGGACAGGGTGGCGCTGTCGCCGGAGTGCATACGGATGGCCACGTCCTTCAGGTTCAGCAGGACTTCGAGCACGTCCTCCTGCAGACCTTCGACCGTGGTGTACTCATGCAACACGCCGTCGATTTCGACTTCCGTGATGGCGAAGCCCGGGATGGACGACAGCAGCACGCGACGCAGGGCGTTGCCCAGCGTATGCCCGTAACCCCGCTCCAAAGGTTCGATAACGACCTTTGCACGGGTGTCGGTAAGGCGTTCGATCTGCGGACCGCGAGGACGCAGAACCTGGTTGGCGGTAACCGTCATGTTGCGGGTTCTCCTAGTGAACCCCCGGCCGTCGCCGGGGGCTCTCCAATGTGAATTACTTCGAATACAGCTCGACGATCAGCGCTTCGTTGATGTCCGCAGGCAGATCCGAACGATCCGGAACAGCCTTGAAGATGCCGGTGAACTTGCCGGAATCCACTTCAACCCACGACGGGCTCAGGTCATGCTGTGCGGCGACGGTCAGGGCTTCCTGGACACGCAGCTGCTTGGCAGCCTTCTCGGACAGCGCGATGGCGTCGCCAGCCTTGACCTGGTACGAAGCCAGGTTGACCGACTTGCCATTCACGGTGACGCCGCGGTGCGACACCAGCTGGCGGGCAGCCGGACGGGTCACGGCGAAGCCCATGCGGTAGACGACGTTGTCCAGGCGGGTTTCCAGCAGCTGCAGCAGGTTCTCGCCGGTGTTGCCCTTCTTGGTCGAGGCCTTCTTGTAGTAGTTGCGGAACTGACGCTCCAGCAGGCCGTAGATACGCTTGACCTTCTGCTTTTCACGCAGCTGGGTGGCGTAGTCGGACAGCTTGCCCTTGCGGGCAGTGGCGCCGTGCTGGCCGGGCTTCTGCTCCAGCTTGCACTTGGAGTCCAGCGCACGCGCCGGGCTCTTCAGGGACAGGTCGGCGCCTTCGCGGCGGGCGAGCTTACAGGTAGGACCGATATAACGAGCCATTTCTTATCGCTCCCTTTAGACGCGACGCTTCTTCGGCGGACGGCACCCGTTGTGCGGGATGGGCGTCACGTCGATGATGTTGGTGATCTTGTAGCCGACGTTGTTCAACGAACGCACGGCCGACTCACGGCCCGGACCCGGGCCCTTGATGCGGACTTCCAGCGACTTCACGCCGTAGTCCAGCGCAGCACGACCGGCCTTCTCGGCAGCCACCTGGGCAGCGAACGGGGTCGACTTGCGCGAACCGCGGAAGCCAGCGCCACCGGAGGTCGCCCACGACAGAGCATTGCCCTGGCGGTCGGTGATGGTGACGATGGTGTTGTTGAACGAAGCGTGGACGTGGGCAACGCCGTCAGTGACGACGCGCTTGATCTTCTTCTTGGTCTTAGCAGCGGGCTTAGCCATTTCTCAGTCCCTTACTTCTTGATCGCCTTGCGCGGACCCTTGCGGGTGCGGGCGTTGGTACGGGTGCGCTGGCCACGCAGCGGGAGTCCACGACGGTGACGCAGGCCGCGGTAGCAGCCCAGGTCCATCAGGCGCTTGATCGCGATGCCGATCTCACGGCGCAGATCGCCTTCCACGATGTACTTGCCGACTTCGGCGCGCAGGCGCTCGATTTCCGGCTCCGACAGATCGCGGATCTTGGTGGTCGAAGCAACGCCTGCGACTTCGCAGACCTTCTTCGAACGGGTACGGCCGATGCCGTAAATGCTTTGCAACCCGACCCAGACATGCTTCTGGGCTGGCAGGTTGACGCCTGCAATACGCGCCATGACGCGGTTCTCCAGCTGAGTGATGGCCGACAGCGCGCCTCGGGCACGCCAATCCGGCAGGATGGATCAAAAAAGTGAACTAGCGATACTAACAAGGTTCCGGTTTACATGGAAGCCCGTGAAACCAGAGGTTTCATGAACCCGGCCTGGGGAGTGTGCCCAGGCTCCGGCGCCGGATGGGGTTGATCCCGGGAGTTCTCCCGGGGCCGCCCGCGCTACTCCTGCGCGGGACCACCTCATCACACCCCCACCCGGAACCGCTGCGGGGGCCGCCCTTCGTTTGTGTGGCCGGAGTCCGCGAAGCGGAGGGACCATCACGTCAGGAAGACGAAAGTATAACAGGCGAATCAGCCGCGGGCAAAACCGCCGCGGTTGCCACCCTTCAGGTTGGCCTTCTTCAGCAGGCTCTCGTACTGGTGGGACATCAGGTGCGCCTGCACCTGGGCGATGAAGTCCATCACCACCACCACCACGATCAGCAGCGAGGTACCGCCGAAGTAGAACGAGGCGTTCAGCTGCGTGCGCATCAGTTCCGGCAGCAGGCAGACGATCACCAGATAGGCCGAGCCGGCTGCGGTCAGGCGGGTCAGCACGCCGTCGATGTAGTCGGCGGTCGCCTTGCCCGGACGGATACCCGGAATCAGCGCGCCCGACTTCTTCAGGTTGTCGGCGGTTTCCTGCGAGTTGAACACCAGCGCGGTATAGAAGAACGCGAAACCGGTAATCAGCGCAGCGAATACGATCATGTGCAGCGGCTCGCCCGGACCCAGCGCGTTGGCGACCTTCTGCAGGACCTGGCCGAAGCTGCTCTGGTTGGCCGCCTGGCCGGACCACATGGCCAGGGTGGCCGGGAAGGCCAGCAGGCTCGAGGCGAAGATCGCCGGGATGACGCCGGCCATGTTGAGCTTCAGCGGCAGGAACGAGGTCTGGTTCATGTACGCATTGCGACCGCCCTGGCGGCGCGCGTAATTGACCGTGATTCGGCGCTGGCCGCGCTCGACGAACACCACGAAGAAGGTGAAGGCGAGTACAACGATGGCGATCAGCAGCAGCTGGATGAACTGGATGTTGCCGTCGTTGTAGGCGTCGAAGGTATGGATGACCGCACCCGGCAGGCCCGCCACGATGCCGGCGAAGATGATCAGCGACACGCCGTTGCCGATGCCGCGCTCGGTGACCTGCTCACCGACCCACATCAGGAACATGGTGCCGGCGGTCAGCGCGACCACGGCGGTGAGCACGAAGCCCATGCCCGGCGCGTACACGACCGGAGCGCCCGACGGCGAGACCTGGCCCTGCAGGGCCAGAGCGATCGAACCGCCCTGCACCACTGCCAGCAGCACGGCGCCGATGCGCGAATACTGGGTGATCTTGCGGCGACCGGACTCACCTTCCTTCTGCATCGCCTTCAGGGCGGGGAAGATGTGCACGGCCAGCTGCATCACGATCGATGCCGAGATGTACGGCATCACGTTCAGCGCGAAGATGCTGAAACGGTGCAGGGCGCCGCCCGAGAACATGTTGAACATGTCCACGATGCCGCCGCCCTGCTGTTGCATCATGGCAAGCATGGCATCGGGATTGACGCCCGGCACCGGCACGTAGCAGCCGATGCGATAGACGATCAAAGCCCCGACGACGAACAGCAAACGTTGGCGAAGTTCAGTGAACTTGCCCATTCCGCCCGCGAGGTTACCGATGCCAGCTTGCGCCATGATTTTCTTACTCCGTTACGCTGCCGCCGGCAGCTTCGATCGCAGCCTTGGCACCGGCCGTGGCAGCAACACCCTTCAGGGTGAACGCCTTGGTCACTTCGCCCTTGACGACGACCTTGGCCTTCTTGGCAGTGCTCGGGACCAGCTTGGCGGCACGCAGGGCGGCGAAGTCGATCTCGCCGGCCGGCAGCTTGTCCAGCTGGTACAGCAGCACTTCAGCGGTGTCCTTGGCGATCGGCGAACGGAAGCCGATCTTCGGCAGACGACGCTGCATGGGGGTCTGGCCGCCTTCGAAGCCGGCCTTGATCTTGCCGCCACCCTTGCGGGCGAACGAACCCTTGTGGCCGCGGCCGGCAGTCTTGCCCAGGCCCGAGCCGATACCGCGACCGACGCGGGTGCGCTCGGTACGGGCGCCCGGTGCCGGGCTCAGTTCATTGAGACGCAGAGTCATGATCGATTACTCCTCAACCTTGACGAGGTAGTGAACGGTGTTGATCAGGCCGCGAACCTGCGGGCTGTCCTTCAGTTCACGCACATCGTTGAGCTTGTTCAGACCCAGGGCACGCACCGACAGGCGGTGACGCGACTGAGCACCACGCAGGCCGCGCACCAGGCGCACCTTCACAGTCTTGTTGGACTCATTAGCCATGGTTGAGTTCCTCCACCTTCTTGCCGCGCTTGGCCGCGATGCGGGCCGGCGACTGCGCTGCAGACAGGCCCTTCACGGTGGCACGCACCAGGTTGATCGGGTTGCGCGAACCGGTGGCCTTGGCCAGCACGTTCTTCACGCCAACCGCTTCCAGGACGGCGCGCATCGCACCGCCGGCGATGACGCCGGTACCTTCCGAAGCCGGCTGCATGAACACGCGGGCTGCGCCGTGACCGTCCTTGATGGTGTGCCACAGGGTGCCGTTGTTCAGGTCAACGCTGACCAGGTTCTTGCGGGCCTGCTCCATCGACTTCTGGATGGCGACCGGCACTTCGCGGGCCTTGCCATAACCGAAACCGACCTTGCCTTCGCCGTCGCCGACCACGGTCAGGGCGGTGAAGGTGAACTGGCGACCACCCTTGACGGTCTTGCTGACGCGGTTGACCGCGACCAGCTTTTCGATCATGCCGTCGTCGATCTTCTCTTCGCGGTTACGGTCGCGATCGCGACCCCGCTGCTGACGCTCTTCTGCCATGTTGATTCCTTGGTTGTTGGGTATGTACGGCTCAGGGCCGCTTATGGTTGTGGAATGACGCGTCGTTCCGGTAGGCCACTGCAGAAGAGTGGCGCCGTCCAGCCTCGCTCAGGCTGGCGAGCAGGCGGACAGGGGGCCATCGGCCCCCTGCCCTGATCCCTTAGAACTGCAGGCCGGCTTCGCGGGCAGCCTCTGCCAGGGCCTTGATGCGGCCGTGGTAACGGTAACCCGAACGATCGAAGGCAACCTTCTCGACGCCGGCGGCCTTGGCACGCTCAGCGACGATGCGGCCAACCTTGGCGGCGGCATCGACATTCTTGCCGCTCTTCAGGCCTTCCTTGACGTCGGTCTGGGTGGTGTTGGCGGCAGCCAGCACCTTGGAACCGTCGGCGGTGAAGACCTGGGCATACAGGTGCTGGCCGGTGCGCAGCACCGACAGGCGGGCGACGCCGAGCTCACGGATGTGGGCGCGGGTCGACTTGGCGCGACGCAGGCGGGCGATGTTCTTGTTCATGATGTTTTTCCTATGAAAGCGGAAGCGCCTGATTAGGCCTTCTTGGCTTCCTTACGGATGATGACTTCGTCGGAGTACTTCACGCCCTTGCCCTTGTACGGTTCCGGCTTGCGGAACGCACGGATCTTGGCGGCAACTTCACCGACGGCCTGCTTGTCCGCGCCCTGGACCAGGATCTCGGTCTGGGTCGGGGTGGACAGCGTGATGCCTTCCGGCGCCACGAACACGACCGGGTGCGAGAAGCCCAGCGACAGGCTCAGGTCCTTGCCCTGCATGGCAGCGCGGTAACCCACGCCGACCAGCTCCAGCTTGCGCTCGAAGCCTTCGGACACGCCCTTGACCATGTTGGCCAGGATCGCACGCACGGTACCGGTCAGTGCGACCAGCTCGACGTTCTCGGTGCTCAGGGTGGCAACGCCGTTGTCGACGTTGATGGCAATACCGGCCGGCTTGGCCAGCGACAGGGTGCCCTTCGGGCCCTTGGCGGTGACGCTGTCCGACTGGACGTTCAGTTCAACCTTACCCAGGTCGATCGGCTTCTTGGCTACGCGGGACATAGTTCTACTCCTTTCGCCTTAGGCCACGAAGCACAGGACTTCGCCGCCGACGCCCAGCTGGCGCGCCTGCGCATCAGTCATGATGCCCTTGGAGGTGGAAATGATGGAGATGCCCAGGCCGTTCATGACCTTCGGCAGCTCGCTCTTGCCGCGGTACTGGCGCAGGCCCGAACGCGAGAAGCGCTTCAGGGTCGCGATGACCGGCTTGCCTTCGAAATACTTCAGCACGATTTCCAGCTCGGCCTTGTTGTTCTCCAGCTGGGTAACGCGCAGGTCGGTGATGTAACCCTCGTCCTTCAGGACCTGGGCGATCGCAACCTTGATCTTGGACGACGGGGCTTTCACCGTCTGCTTGCCAACCGCGGCCGCATTCTTGATGCGGACCAGCAGGTCGGCGATGGGATCAGTCATGCTCATATGAGTACCTTTGAGTGCACCGATATCCGCTTTCGCGAAAATCTGTTGTCTCCTGGAAACGGGCCAGGTCCCTTGATGCAGCGGACCGGTGGCCCGCCCTACAACCCCGTCTGCACAGGGCAAGACGCGGGAGTATACGCCAAAAGAGCCCGACTTGCGTCGGGCTCTTCGGGTTTTTTGCGAAAGGAAGGCTGAATGCCTCCCCTCCCCGGTTCAGGAACCCCCGGAGGGGCGCCTGATCGCAGGACCGGCTGGGATTACCAGCTGGCCTTGCGCAGACCCGGGACGTCGCCACGCATGGTGGCTTCACGCAGCTTGTTGCGGCCCAGGCCGAACTTGCTGTAGACGCCACGCGGACGGCCGGACAGTTCGCAGCGGTTGCGCTGGCGGCTCGGCGACGAATCGCGCGGCAGCTTGGCCAGCTTGGCAGCAGCTTCGATCTTCTCGTCGTAGCTCGCGTCCACCGAGGACACGATCTTCTTCAGAGCAGCACGCTTCTCAGCGTACTTCTTGGCCAGCTTTTCCCGCTTGATGTCGCGGTTGACCATGGAGGTCTTTGCCATTTCGGTTTCCTCGACAGATCAGTTACGGAACGGGAACTTGAACGCTGCCAGCAGCGCCTTCGCTTCCGCGTCGGTCTTCGCAGTGGTGGTGATGGCGATATCCATGCCGCGGATCGCGTCGACAGCGTCGAAGTCGATTTCCGGGAAGATGATCTGTTCCTTCACACCCATGTTGAAGTTGCCGCGACCGTCGAAGGAACGACCGGAGACACCACGGAAGTCGCGCACGCGCGGCAGCGAGATGTTGATCAGGCGGTCCAGGAACTCGTACATCTTGTGGCGACGCAGCGTGGTCTTGCAGCCGATCGGCCAACCATCGCGGATCTTGAACGACGCAACCGAAATACGCGACTTGGTGACAACCGGCTTCTGGCCGGAAATCTTGGTCATGTCGCCGACGGCGTTTTCCAGGATCTTCTTGTTGGTGGCCGCTTCGCCGACACCCATGTTCAGGGTGACCTTGACGAGCTTCGGCACTTCCATCGGATTGGTGTAGCCGAACTGCTTCATCAGCGCCGGCACCACTTCGTCCTTGTAGAACTTTTCGAGACGGGAAGTCATCTTCTCATTCCTCAGGCGTCGAGCGCCTCACCGCTGGAGCGGAACACACGCAGTTTGCGTCCATCCTCCAGCACCTTGAAGCCAACGCGTTCGCCCTTGCCCGAAGCCGGGTTCAGCACATTCACGTTGGAGATATGGATCGAAGCTTCACGCTCGACCACGCCGCCGGCAACGCCTGCCTGCGGGTTCGGCTTGGTGTGGCGCTTGACGATGTTCACGTTGGCGACGACCACACGGTCGCCGTCGACGCGGACGACTTCGCCCTGCTTGCCCTTGTCCTTGCCGGTGTTGACGACGACCTGGTCGCCCTTCTTGATACGGTTAGCCATGATTATCTCCTGTCGCTCACAGCACTTCGGGAGCGAGCGAGACGATCTTCATGAACTTCTCCGAACGAAGTTCACGGGTCACCGGCCCGAAGATACGGGTACCGATCGGCTCCTGCTTGTTGTTCAGCAGGACGGCAGCATTGCCGTCGAAGCGGATCAGCGAGCCGTCGGCGCGACGCACACCCTTGCGGGTACGCACCACGACGGCGTCATACACTTCACCCTTCTTGACCTTGCCGCGCGGAATCGCATCCTTCACGGTGACCTTGATGATGTCGCCGATGCCGGCGTAACGGCGCTTGGAACCACCCAGCACCTTGAAGCACATCACCTGCTTGGCACCCGAATTGTCCGCGACGTCAAGGTAGCTCTGCATCTGGATCATGATTCAGACTCCTTATTCAGCCGCACGCGTGATGACTTCCACCACGCGCCAGTTCTTGGTCTTGGACATCGGAGCAATCTCGGTCACGCGGACGACATCGCCTTCCTTGCAGGCGTTGTCGGCATCGTGGGCGTGCAGCTTCGTCGAGCGCTTGATGTACTTGCCGTACAGTGCGTGCTTGACCTGACGCTCAACCAGGACGGTAACCGTCTTGTCCATCTTGTTGCTGACGACACGGCCTTCGACCGTGCGCAGCGTCTTGTTTTCAGTATTGTCGCTCATAGCGGCCATCCTTACTTCGTGCTGCCGAGCAGGGTCTTGACGCGAGCAATCTCGCGACGGACCCGGCGGATGTCGTGGGTCTTCGGCAGCTGGCCGGTGACCTGCTGCATACGGACAGAGAACTGTTCCTTACGCAGGTCGATCAGGTGGGCCTTGAGTTCGTCAGCCGACTTTTCACGGAGAGTTTTGATATCCATCAGCGCACCGTACGGGTCACGAAAGTGGTGGTGACCGAGAGCTTGGCGGCGGCCAGGCGGAACGCCTCGCGAGCCACTTCCTCGGAAACACCCTCGATTTCATAGATCATGCGGCCGGGCTGGATCTGGGCCACCCAGTATTCCACGTTACCCTTACCCGAACCCATTCGAACTTCGATGGGCTTCTTGGTGATGGGCTTGTCGGGGAACACGCGGATCCACATCTTGCCGCCGCGCTTGACGTAGCGGCTGATCGAGCGGCGAGCCGCTTCGATCTGACGCGCGGTCAGCTGACCGTGTGCGGTTGCCTTCAGGCCGTATTCGCCGAAGCTGACAGCGTTGGCGCTCCAGCTCAGGCCTTCGTTACGGCCCTTGTGTACCTTGCGGTACTTGGTTCGCTTGGGTTGCAACATTGTCGTTACCTCGCTTCACGGGCCGGGCGCTGACGGTCACCACGGTCGCCGCGATCGTGACGATCGTTGCGCGACGGAGTGTCGTCCTGCTTTTCCTGGCCAACCTGGGAGAAATCGAAGACCTCGCCCTTGTAGATCCAGACCTTGATGCCGATGATGCCGTAGGTCGTCTTGGCTTCAGCGAAGCCATAGTCGATGTCGGCACGCAGGGTGTGCAGCGGCACGCGGCCTTCGCGGTACCACTCCGAACGGGCGATTTCAGCACCGTTGAGGCGGCCACCGACGTTGACCTTGATGCCCAGGGCACCCAGGCGCATCGCGTTGCCCACCGAGCGCTTCATTGCGCGGCGGAACATGATGCGACGCTCCAGCTGCTGGGCGATCGACTCGGCAACGAGCTGCGCGTCCAGTTCCGGCTTGCGCACTTCGGTGACGTTGATGTGCGCCGGAACGCCCATCATCTCGCTCACTTCCTTGCGCAGCTTCTCGATGTCCTCACCACGCTTGCCGATCACCACGCCCGGACGGGCGGTGTGGATCGTCACGCGCGCGGTCTTGGCCGGACGCTCGATCAGGATCTTGCTGATGCCGGCCTGAGCCAGCTTCTTGCGCAGCATTTCGCGAACTTTCAGGTCGGCTGCCAGGTAACCAGCGAACTCGGCCTTGTTGGCGTACCACTTGGAGTTCCAGTCCTTGGAAATACCGAGACGGATACCAATCGGATGAACTTTATGACCCATGGTCTTTTCCTTATCCGCTTACTTGCCGGCGCCCACAACCACAGTGATGTGGCTGGTGCGCTTGAGGATGCGGGTACCGCGGCCTTTCGCCCGCGCCATGAAACGCTTCAGGGTCGGACCTTCATCAACCATGATGGTCTGAACCTTCAGCTCGTCGACGTCGGCGCCCTGGTTGTTCTCGGCGTTGGCAATAGCCGACTCCACCACCTTCTTGATCAGGTGGGCAGCCTTCTTGTCCGAGAACTTCAGCAGATTGACCGCACGTTCGGCCGGCAGACCGCGCACCTGGTCAGCGACCAGGCGAGCCTTCTGCGGGGAGATGCGCGCAGTGCGCAGGATGGCTTTCGCTTCCATTGTCATCTCTCCTTACTTGCCCGACTTCTTGTCACCACCGTGACCCTTGAAGGTCCGGGTGATGGCAAATTCGCCGAGCTTGTGGCCGACCATGTTCTCGTTGACGAGAACCGGGATGTGGTTCTTGCCGTTATGCACGGCAATGGTGATGCCTACCATGTCAGGCAGGATCATCGAACGGCGCGACCAGGTCTTGATCGGCTTCTTGCTGCCCGCAGCGGCCTCCACCTTCTTGACGAGGTGGTGATCGACGAACGGGCCCTTCTTGAGTGAACGTGCCATGGTCGATTAGCCCCTACGATCGCGGACGATGAACTGCTGAGTGCGCTTGTTATGGCGCGTCTTGTAACCCTTGGTCGGGACACCCCACGGGGTGACCGGATGCGGGTTACCCTGGCCTGCCTTGGCCTCACCACCACCGTGCGGGTGGTCAACCGGGTTCATGGCAGCACCACGAACGGTCGGGCGGACGCCGCGCCAGCGCTTGGCACCGGCCTTGCCCAGCTTTTCCAGGCTGTGCTCGTCGTTACCGACTTCGCCGATGGTGGCGCAGCACTCGACCGGAACCTTACGCATTTCACCCGAGCGCAGGCGCAGGGTGGCGTAGATGCCTTCGCGGGCGACCAGCTGCACGGCAGCACCTGCAGCGCGGGCGATCTGAGCGCCCTTGCCCGGCTTCAGCTCGATGCAGTGGATGGTGGTACCGACCGGGATGTTGCGCAGCGGCAGGGTGTTGCCCGCCTTGATCGGGGCATCCGAACCAGCGATCACCTGATCACCGGCCTTCAGGCCCTTCGGGGCGATGATGTAGCGACGCTCACCGTCGACGTAGCACAGCAGGGCGATGTGGGCGGTGCGGTTCGGATCGTATTCGATGCGTTCCACGCGCGCCGGGATGCCCAGCTTGTTGCGCTTGAAGTCGATGATGCGGTAGTGCTGCTTGTGGCCACCACCAACGTGACGCGTGGTGATGCGGCCGTGGTGGTTACGACCACCCGAGCGGCTCTGCGACTCGACCAGCGCGGCGTGCGGAGCACCCTTGTGCAGGTCGGGCGTAACCACGCGCACGGCCGAACGGCGGCCGGGGGAAGTGGGCTTGAATTTCATCAATGGCATGGGATGTACCTCAGGCCTTGGCCGTTACATCGATCGACTGGCCGTCGGCCAGGCGAACGTACGCCTTGCGCCAATCGCCGCGGCGGCCAGCACGGTTACGGAAGGACTTGTTCTTGCCCTTGACGTTGACCACGTTGACGGCTTCGACCTTGACGTCGAACAGCTGCTCAACCGCGGCCTTTACATCGGCCTTGGTGGCTTCGTTCGAAACTTCGAAGACATACTGGTTGGAGAGTTCCTGCAGGCGCGCGGTCTTTTCGGAGACACGCGGGGCACGCAGCACGCTGAAGATTTTTTCGTTGCTGTTCATGCCAGCCACTCCTCGACCTTCTTGACCGCGTCAGCGGTGATGACGACCGTGTCGGCACCGACCAGCGACACCGGGTCCAGGCCCTGCACGTCACGCACCTGCACGTACGGCAGATTGCGGGCGGACAGGTACAGGTGCTCGGAGGCTTCCTCGGTGACGATCAGCGGGCGCTTGCCCACTTCCAGGCCGGCCAGCTTGGCGATCAGACCCTTCGTGCTGGTCGCTTCGACATCGAAGGCCTCCACGATGGTCAGACGGCCCTGACGGTTCAGCTCGGACAGGATCGCGCACATGGCGGCACGGTACTGCTTACGATTGACCTTCTGCTCGAAGCTGCGCGGCTTGGCCGCGAAGGTGACACCGCCGCCGACGAAGATCGGAGCCGTCAGTGCGCCATGACGCGCGCCGCCGCCCTTCTGCTTCTTCGACTTCTTGGTGGTACCAGCCACTTCGGAGCGAGTCTTCTGCGCCTTGGTGCCGGCGCGACCGGCGTTGCGGTAAGCAACGACGACCTGGTGGACCAGATCTTCGCTGAAATCGCGACCGAACACGGCGTCGGAGACCGAGACCTTGTTGTTGCTACCCGTGATAACGAGTTCCATCGTCATCTCTCCTTATGCCTTGCTCGCCGGACGGACGATCACATCGCCACCCGCCGCGCCAGGAACGGCGCCGCGAACCGCAATCAGACCGCGCTCGACGTCGACCTTGACCACTTCCAGGTTCTGGGTGCTCTGCTGCACCGCGCCCATGTGGCCCGACATCTTCTTGCCCGGGAAAACGCGACCCGGGGTCTGGCGCTGACCCAGCGAACCCGGCGCGCGATGCGACAGCGAGTTACCGTGGGTTGCATCGCCCATACGGAAGTTGTGGCGCTTGATGGTGCCCTGGAAACCCTTACCCTTGGTGACACCCTGGACGTCGACGATCTGGCCGACTTCGAAGATGTCCGCCTTGACTTCGCCGCCAACGGCGAAATCGCCGAGCTGCGCGTCTTCAACGCGGAATTCCCACAGGCCACGACCCGCTTCCACCTTCGCCTTGGCGAAGTGGCCGGCTTCCGGCTTGTTGACCAGGGCAGCGCGACGCGCGCCGACGGTCACCTGCACGGCGCTGTAGCCGTCGGTTTCGACGGTCTTGATCTGCGCGATGCGGTTCGGGGTGGCTTCGATCAGGGTCACCGGGATGGAACGACCATCTTCGGTGAACACGCGGCTCATGCCGGCCTTGCGGCCCACGAAGCCCAACGAATACTTCTTCGTCATGGTCGTAGTCCTCAGGTCAGCTTGATCTGAACGTCGACGCCGGCAGCCAGTTCGAGCTTCATCAGCGCGTCCACGGTCTTGTCATTCGGGTCAACGATATCGAGCACGCGCTTGTGCGTGCGGGTCTCGTACTGGTCACGCGCGTCCTTGTCGACGTGCGGGGAAACGAGAACGGTGTAACGCTCGATCTTGGTCGGCAGCGGGATCGGGCCACGCACTTGCGCGCCGGTCCGCTTTGCCGTTTCAACGATCTCGCTGGCCGAACGGTCGATCAGACGATGATCGAACGCTTTCAGCCGGATCCGGATCTTTTGGTCCGCCATGGCGGTAGGTTCCTTCGTTAAAAGAGCGACAGACAAAGCCTCTGGGTTGCTTTGCCCCATGAAATTCCTGCATACGGACGGCCCGCACTCCTGCAGGCCGACAAGGTCAATCCGTAGACCTCAAAAACGTAGGCAGACCAGTTTCCCGGCCTGCCCAGACGTAGAAGCATAATGGCACGCCAGGCAGCTGTCAACAGTCTCCTGTTGACGCCGCCTGAATGGCCTTGACCCTTCCTGGTCCGGGGAACACAAGGCACATCCTGTGCCTGCTTTCCCATTTTGATACGCCCCGATGCCCTACCCAGGCAACATCGGGGCGCAGAGTCTAACAGATTACTTGATGATCTTCGAGACCACGCCGGCGCCGACGGTGCGGCCACCTTCGCGGATGGCGAAGCGCAGGCCTTCGTCCATCGCGACCGGGTTGA
>FOZF01000003.1 GCA_900113425.1 Stenotrophomonas maltophilia | reverse complement strand
CCACCCGATCCCATCCCGAACTCGGAAGTGAAACGCAGCTGCGCCGATGGTAGTGTGGCTCAAGCCATGCGAGAGTAGGTCATCGCCAGGGTTTATACCCAAAAACCCCGCCGCTCACGCAGCGGGGTTTTTCCTTTTAATGAAGGCACTGCATTTTCCGGGTGCCTTCCGCCCCAAGGGCAAGATCGCGAAGCTGGCGCCGCAGGCGCTGCTGCAACCGTCTCCCTGGTGAAATTAGCGCTGTGGAACCACCCGATCCCATCCCGAACTCGGAAGTGAAACGCAGCTGCGCCGATGGTAGTGTGGCTCAAGCCATGCGAGAGTAGGTCATCGCCAGGGTTTACACCCAAAACCCCGCTGCTCGCGCAGCGGGGTTTTTCTTTATGCGCGGAAAGCGGCCACTGAGCTGCGATCGCACAAAAAAAGCGGCGCCCCGTAGGGCGCCGCTCTGACCTCGATAGCGTTCAGTCGAGCAGGGCTCGACGTCAGCGGGCCGGGGTCTTGGCCTTCATCATCGTGTCGCGGGCGGCTTTGAAGGGATTGCCTTCATACCAGTTCGGCCAACGGTCGCCACCGGCAAGCTCCTTGCCGACGCCGTACATCAGCTGCAGGTCTTCGACAGTGCCGTCCAGCTTCCAGCTGGCCGCGTCGAACTCATCCTTCGGGCCATGGTAGCGGTTGGCGCCGTAGTCGGCTGCTGCCTTGCGGCCGGCCTCCACCCCACCTTCGCGCAGATCTTCGCCGCCGTCGGCGTACAGCGACGGGACGCCAGCCTTGGCGAAATTGAAGTGGTCGGAACGGAAGTAGAAGCCACTCTGTACCGAGCTCTCGCCGTGCAGGGTGCGTCCCTGGGCCGCCGCCAGCGGCTTGAGGATGTCTTCCAGCTCGGAGCTGCCGAAACCGGTCACCGTCACGTCCTTGGCGCGGCCGGCCACGGACATGGCGTCGATGTTGATGACGCCGGCGATCCTGTCCAGCGGGAACGTCGGATGCGCAACGTAGTACTTCGAGCCGAGCAGGCCGGATTCTTCCAGGGTCACGGCAAGGAACACCACCGAACGCTCCGGCTTCGGATCCTGGTGGGCCATCGCTTCGGCGACTTCCAGGATGCCTGCCACGCCGGTCGCGTTGTCGATCGCACCGTTGTAGATGTTGTCGCCTTCCTCGCCCTCATGCTTGCCCAGGTGATCCCAATGGGCCATGTACAGCACCGCCTCGTCGGCGCGCGTGGTGCCCGGCAGGACGCCCACGACGTTGCGCGACTGCTTCTGTGCGATACGGCTCTTGAGGTCGACGGATGCAGTGGCCTTCAGCGGCACCGGCTTGAAGCCGCGCTTGCTGGCGTCCTTGTAGGCCTGGTCCAGGTCCAGGCCCGCGGCAGCGAACAGCGAGCGCGCGGCATCGGCGCTCAGCCAGCCCTGCACCGGGATGCGTGCTTCCGGATCGTCCTTGGCCGGCAGGTCGTACTGCGGCCCGGCCCAGGAGTTCTTCACCACATCCCAGCCGTAGGAGGCGCCGGCCGTGTCGTGCACGATCAGGGCCGCGGCGGCGCCCTTGCGTGCGGCCTCCTCGAACTTGTAGGTCCAGCGGCCGTAATAGGTCATGCGCTTGCCGTCGAACAGGGTTTCGTCATCGACGTGGAACCCCGGGTCGTTGACGAACATGACGACCGTCTTGCCCTTCCAGTCCTGGCCGGCATAGTCGTTCCATTTCTGTTCCGGTGCATCGACACCGTAGCCGACGAACACCAGGTCGCTGGCATCGATGCTGATCTCGGCCTGGCCGGTGCGCGTGCCGACCACCATGTCAGTGCCGAACTTCAGTTCGGTGGTCTTGCCGCCCTGGTTGATCTTCAGCACGGTGGACTCGTCGGCCGTGGTTTCGGTCATCGGCACGTCCTGGAACCAGCTGTCGCCGTTGCCCGGCTGCAGGCCGATGCGCTGCATCTGGTCGCGGATGTAATTGACCGTCAGCTCTTCGCCCTTGCTGCCCGGTGCTCGCCCTTCGAACTCGTCCGAGGCCAGGGTCTTGACCATCTCGGCGAAGTCGGCGGCATTGATCTCCGGCGAGAACGCATGGCCCGCAGTCGCGGTGGAGGGGGCGGTATTGTCGGTGCCGGCGCTTGGCGCCGGGGAGTCATTGCCTTTGCAGGCACTGAGCGCGGCCGCGGCGGCCAGGCACAGGAGGAGTTTGCGGGGCATCATCGGTTCCTGGGAAACAAGGGATGGCCGCACGGTGGTGCGGCCGGGAACGGGGAGTATCCCCGAATCGGTGGGCTCAGTCCGCCGGCGCGGTTTCGCTGTCGAACGGAATGGGATCGGCGCCGCTGACCGGGCCGATGCGCGCGGTGCGGTGCACGTACAGCACCACGTCCCGCTCGAAGTGCAGGGCGCCACTGACCACGGCGTTCGGACCGATGATGACCCGCGGCTTGCGGACGGCCGTCAGCGAGACGCTGAAGCTGGGCTTGCGCACGCGCACGCCGCCCTCGACCTGGGAGCCGATGCCCACGGTGATATCGCCATTGACGGTTTCCACGTCCTTGCTGACGCGGCTCTCGACCAGGCCGATGCCGCCGTTGACGGTCTCCACGCCGCCTTCGATCTGGCTGCCGCGATCACTGAAGATGCTGCCATTGACCGTGCTGACATTGCCGCGGGCGATCACCTCACGGCCGAGGCGAATCCCGCCGTTGACCGTTTCGATGCTGCCGGTACGGGCGCGGTCGGCGACCTTCACCCCACCGTTGACGGTATCGATGCTGCCGGTTTCGCTGCCTTCACCGACGCGGATGCCGCCGTTGACGGTATCCAGCTTGCCGTAGCGCTGCCCGGCTTCGGCGGTGATGCTGCCGTTGACCTTGCTGATGTTGTCCTGTGCCCAGGCGGGACTGCTGGCCAGCAGCACGCCCAACAGCAGCGGAATGGATCGAATGTTCATGGGTCCCTCGGTGGATGTGCGGCTGGCAGGCCGCGTGCGTTGATGTCACCATTCCCCAATCGCCCCTGCAACTGCCTGAAGTCACTGGAAAGCCCTTGCGCAACAACGCCTTCCCCTCACGCCGACATCACATCGCCGCTGCCCGCGGCGGGCGCTGCCTGCTGCTGGGGCTGGCCTTGGCGCTTGCGCTGCCTCTTCCATCAGGTGCACAGAACACGCGCGAAACGGAGCGCAAGCTGCAGAAGCTGCGCAGCGAGCTGAAGGGCGTCGCGCAGGAGCGCCGCCAGCTTGAGGGCCAGCGTGGCCAGGCATCGCAGCAGCTGCGCGCGGCCGATGAGAAGGTGGCCCGCAGCGGCCGTGTCCTGGCCCAGACCGAGGCGGCGCTGCGCGAGCAGAACCAGGCCCTGGCCGAGGCCGAGCGACGTCGCGCGACCCTGCAGTCCAACCTGGCGCAGCAGCATCGCGAACTGGCCGGGCTGCTGCGCGCGGCCTATCAACTGGGCAACCACGCCCCGCTCAAGCTGCTGCTGTCACAGGACACGGTGGCCGATGCCAACCGTGCACTGGCTTACCACCGGTACCTGCAGCGCGAGCGCGCGCAGCGCATCTCCGCATTGACTGCCGATCTCAAGGAGCTGGAGGCGCTGCAGGCACAGATTGCCGAGCGCCAGCAGCAGCTGCAGGGGACCCAGCGCGAGCAGAAGCAGCAGGCGGCTGCGCTGGCGGCCGATCGTCGCGAACGTGCGCAGACCGTGGCCTCGCTGGACGAACGCTTCAAGGACCGGCGCGAGAAGGAACAGGCATTGGGGCAGGATGCCAAGGCACTGGAAACCCTGCTGGCCAATCTGCGCGCGGCCGCAGCGCGGGCCGAAGCCGAGCGTCGCGCGGCCGCACGCCGGGCTGCCGCGGAGAAGGCCGCCGCCGAACGCGCTGCACGCCAGGCCGCCGCCGAAGGCCGACCGCCGCCGGCGACCAAGGTGCCGCCGGCCGTGGCATCGGCGCCGGCACCGAAGGTGGGGGGACTGGGGTGGCCGCTGTCGGGCAACCTGCTGGCACGCTATGGCGGCAAGCTGCCGGATGGCCGCACCAGCAGCGGCGTGCTGATCGGTGCGCCGGCCGGCAGCACGGTGACCGCGGTAGCCGATGGCACGGTCGTCTTCTCCGACTGGATGACCGGTTACGGCATGATCCTGATCGTCGATCACGGCAATGGCTACATGAGCCTCTACGCGCACAACGACACGCTGCTGAAGGATGCAGGTGCGCGGGTCAGCCGTGGCGATGCGGTCGCCAAGGTTGGCAACTCCGGCGGCCAGGGCGTGACCGCACTGTATTTCGAGCTGCGTCGTGGCGGGCAGCCGGTCAATCCGGACAGCTGGCTGCAGCGCCGCTGAACCCGGGGCCTGCACGGACCGCGTGGGTTCAACGGGAATTTAGCTGTGCTTCGCGCATAATCGGTGCCTGTGCCTTGGGCACGATGCCACCGTCGACAGGAGTGCTCCATGCGCGCAGCCCGTACCGCCACCCTCTTGCTGGCCCTGTTGCCAGCGCTGTCCTGGGCGCAGCAGACCGCGCCGGCCCCGACCGCTGCGAACAGCGGGCAGGCGGCGAGCAGCGAGGAGGCGGTGACCTCGAAGGTGCCGCTGGAAGACATCCGCCGTTTCGTGGCGGTGTACAACGCGGTGCGCGCGGCCTATGTCGACCCGGTCGATGACAACAAGCTGATGCAGTCGGCGGTGCGTGGCCTGCTGCTCGACCTCGACCCGCACAGCACGTATTTCAACAAGGAAGATGCGCAGGCCTTCGACGAGCAGGCCTCCGGTGCCTATGAGGGCATCGGCGTGGAGCTGCAGCAGCAGCCGGACAACGCCAGCATGAAGGTGATCGCGCCGATCGATGACACGCCGGCGGCCAAGGCAGGCATCCTCGCGGGCGATCTGATCATCGCCATCGATGGCAAGCCGATCAGTGCGATCGATGCCAGTGAGCCGCTGCGGGGCCCGGCCGGCAGCAAGGTGGTGCTGACCATCGTGCGCGACGGCCGGCCGAAACCGTTCGATGTCAGCCTGACCCGGCAGACCATCCGCGTCACCAGCGTGCGCAGCCGCCTGCTGGAACCGGGCTATGGCTACATCCGCCTGAGTACCTTCCAGGCCGACACCGGTGCGGATTTCCAGAAGCATGTGCAGCAGCTGCAGAAGCAGTCCGGTGGAACGCTGAAGGGGCTGGTGCTGGACCTGCGCAGCAATCCGGGTGGCCTGCTGACCGCCGCCGTGCAGGTGGCCGACGATCTGCTGGACAAGGGCAACATCGTCAGTACGCGGGGCCGCATCAGCATCAGCGATGCGCGTTTCGACGCGACGCCGGGCGACCTGTTGAAGGGCGCACCGGTGGTGGTGCTGGCCGATGCGGGCTCGGCCAGCGCCTCGGAAGTGCTGGCCGGTGCATTGCGCGACAATGGCCGCGCACGTGTGGTTGGGAGCCGCACGTTCGGCAAGGGCTCGGTGCAGACCGTGCTGCCGCTGGACAACGGCGATTCGGTGAAGCTGACCACGGCGCGCTACTACACGCCCAGCGGCAAGTCGATCCAGGCCACCGGCATCGTGCCGGATGTGGAGCTCAAGCCTGCGCCGCGCCCTGAGGATGACGCGCTGCCGGCCAGCCTGAGCGACTACAGCGAAGCCACCCTGCCGGGTCATCTGCGCGGCGACGACGAAGGAACCGAAGGTTATCGGGCAGGGGCGGTGTTGCCGGGCGATGGCCCCATCAACGATGCGCTCGCCGAACTGAAGCATCCCGGTTCGGTGGCCGCGCGACTGAAGGCCGAAGCCGCGAAGGCGGAAGCGGAAAAGGCCGCCGCTGCGGCGACCGCCAAGCCGGAAGCAAAGCCGGAAGCAAAGCCCAGCCCGACCCCGGCCCCGACCAAGCCCTGAGGTAGCGCCGGGCGACGCCCGGCGACGCAGGCCGGTTGCCTAGAACCCGTGCCGCTTGCGCAGGCGGCGCGCGATCGCTGCGCGCACGTACACGCCGTACACCACGCCGAACACGAAGCCGCCGATGTGCGCCCACCAGGCCACCATGCCGAAGGTCGGGCCGATATAGGCGAACACCACCTGCAGCGCTGCCCACACGCCGATCAGCAGGTAGGCCGGGGCGCGTACGAACTCCAGGAACAGGCCGAGCGGAATCACCACGCCCAGTCGCGCGCCCGGGAACAGGGCCAGGTAGGCGCCGATCAGTGCCGACACCGCGCCGCTGGCACCGATGATGATCTGGTCCGGGCTGCCCATGGTGTAGATCGCCACCAGGTTGGAAATCGCGCCGCCGACCAGGAACAGCAGCAGCAGGCGCCACGGCCCCAGTACCCGCTCTGCCGGCAGGCCGAAGATCAGCAGGAAGACCAGGTTGCCCAGCAGGTGCGACCAGTCCGCATGCAGGAACAGGGCTGTGAACAAGCGCAGCACGCTGCCGTCCTGGAGGGTGGCCCACCAGTCCAGCGGATGGGTCAGCCCGGTGGAGAGCGCGCCCCAGTCGAGCCACAGGCTGCCCCTGGCATCATCCGGCCGTGAGATCGACCACAGGAAGGCCAACCACAGTGCCGCAAACAGCACGGGGGTGGCCCAGCGCAGGGCGGCCTTCTTGCGGGACGGAAGGGAAACGAACATGGCGACAAGCCTAGCGCGCCGGACTCCGTGGCGGGGGCGCTCCTGTTCAGGTTTTGCGACGAAAAAAGCGCCGCCGCCGTTATTGTTTCATTAACGGCTCTGGGTAATACTCGCATACGGCGTCGTATGTCGGGAGGGGAATCCGGCGCGCTCCGATGGGCCCCAGGGCCTGCCGGGCGCAGGCGCACTCAGAGCAACATCACCGCTTACCGGAGAGAGAACTACGATGCAAACCGCTTCCACCATTGCCCGTCTGACCCTGCTGGCCGTCGGCGTTGCCGGTGCGCTGGCCGCCGCCGATGCCAACGCTGCTGCCTTCCAGCTGAAGGAAAACAGCGCCAAGGGCCTGGGCCGCGCCTTCGCCGGCTCCACCTCGACCGAAGGCGACGCCTCGGTCATCGCCACCAACCCGGCCTCCATGCGCCTGCTCGACGGCACCCTGCTGCAGGGCGACGTCAGCGCCATCAGCTTCGGTGCCAAGTTCCGCGGCCGTGGCGAATACGGCAACGGCGCGCCGATCTCGGGTGGCAACGGCGGCGACGCCGGCATGATCGCCCCGGTTCCGGCGGCCTACTTCCACCTGCCGTTCGGCGAGAACGAGAACATGCACTTCGGTGCCTCGCTGACCGTTCCGTTCGGCTTCAAGACCGAATACGACCGTGACTGGGTCGGCCGCTACAACGGCGTCAAGACCGAACTGCAGGCGATCGACCTGGGCGTCGCGTTCTCGTACGACGTCAACCCGTACCTGTCGTTTGGTGCCTCGGTGTTCGCCGAGCGCCTGAACGTTGACCTGACCAGCGCGGTCGATACCGGCACCGCGATCAATGCCACGGCCCAGCGCCAGGCTGCCGCCCGCGTGCTGCAGGCCGGTGGTACCCCGGCCCAGGCCGCTGCCGCTTCGCAGGCCGCCGCCCGTCAGGCTGCCCAGCTGGGCTTCGCTCCGGGCACCGCTGATGGCTACCTGCGCATCAAGGGTGACGAAGTGTCGGTCGGCTATACCCTGGGCGTGACCGTCAGCCCGGTGGAAGGCACCAACATCGCCTTCAGCTACCGCTCGGAGGTCGAACACAAGATCAACGACGGCACCGCCGACTTCACCATCCCGCAGAATGCCGCGGCCTTCCTGGCCAACACCGGCACCTTCATCGACAGCAACGGCCGCGCCACCATCACCCTGCCGGCCAGTGCGACCGTCGGCATCACCCATCGGGTGAACGACCAGTGGCAGGTCATGGCTGAAGTCACCCGTACTGCGTGGAGCAAGTTCGACCAGGTCACCGTCGACTATGACTCCAACCAGCCGGACAGCGTGCTGCCGTTCCACTACCGCGATACCACCTTCGCGGCGATCGGTACCGATTACAAGGTCAACGACAAGCTGACCCTGCGCGGCGGCCTGGCCTACGATCAGACCCCGACCACCTACGAGCACCGTGACGTCCGCGTGCCGGACACCACCCGCAAGTGGCTGTCGCTGGGTATGACCTACGCAGCGTCGGACAAGCTGGAGTACAGCGTGGGCTACACCCACCTGTTCACCAAGGATCCGGACATCTACTCGACCTCGGCGACGGCCAACACCGTCATCGGCAAGTACAAGGTCAGTGGCGACGTGCTGGCCGCATCGCTGCAGTACAAGTTCTGATCCAGGCCTCGGCCTCATTCAGTACACGAAGGGCCCCGCGCAAGCGGGGCCTTTTGTTTGTGCAGCGCGCATCCACGCGGGCTGCGAATCTACGACAATGGCCGCATGAACCTGTCCGATCCGAACTTCCAGCTGGAGCTGGCCGCCAACGTAGCGGTCGCAGGCTCGATCCTGCTGGCGGGACGCAACAACGTCCATACCTGGTGGCTGGGCATTGTCGGCTGCGCGTTGTTCGCCCTTGTCTTCGAGCGCTCACACTTGTTCGCCGACATGGTGCTGCAGTTCTTCTTCATCGCCATCAGCGTGCTGGGATGGTGGCAATGGCTGCGTGGCAACCACGGCGCGCCGCTGCCGATCACCTCGCTGCGGCCGCGCACGGGAATGTGGCTGCTGCCGACGGCGGCACTGGCCACGTTCGGCTACGGCTGGATGCTGACCCGCCTGACCCACGCCTATGCGCCCTACGTCGATTCGGCGGTACTGGTGCTGAGCGTGATCGCGCAGATCCTGATGATGCGCCGCAAGCTGGAATCGTGGTGGGTGTGGCTGCTGGTCAACACGATCGCCGTGCCCCTGTACTACAGCCGTGGCCTGCACCTGACGTCGATCCTGTACGTCGGTTTCTGGATCAATGCACTGGTGGCGTTGCGCCACTGGCGCAATCTGATGCGGGCCCAGGCCACGACGGCACCTGGCTCCCCGTAGAGCCGAGCCCACGCTCGGCTGCGCCGGAAAAGCCGAGCGCGCGCTCGGCTCTACAGCAAGCGAAGCATGAAAAAACCCCGCTTTCGCGGGGTTCTTCGTTGACCACATCACCCGGGTGATCAGTCGCCCAGGGTCAGCAGCGAGGCGTTGCCGCCAGCGGCGGTGGTGTTCACCGTGACGGTCTTCTCGGTGGCAAAGCGCAGCAGATAATGCGGGCCACCGGCCTTCGGGCCGGTGCCGGACAGGCCCTGGCCGCCGAACGGCTGCACACCGACCACCGCACCGATCTGGTTGCGGTTGACATACACATTGCCGACCTGGATGCCGTTGGTGATGCGATCGACGGTCTCGTCAATGCGCGAGTGCACACCCAGGGTCAGGCCATAGCCGGTGGCATTGATCTGCTCGATCACCGCGTCCAGCTGGTCGCCCTTCCAGCGGATGACGTGCAGGACCGGCCCGAAGATCTCCTTCTGCAGCTGGCCCAGGTTCTTCAGTTCGTACGCGCGCGGTGCGAAGAAGGTGCCGTGGGCAGCCTCGGCGGACAGTTCAGCCGCAGCGATCAGGCGCGCTTCGCGGCCCATGCGTTCGGCATGGTCCTGCAGGATCTTCAGCGCATCGGCGTCGATCACCGGGCCGACGTCGGTGGACAGCAGGCCGGGGTCGCCGACCTTCAGTTCCTTCATGGCGCCGGCCAGCATGGTCATCACCTTGTCGGCGATGTCGTCCTGCACGAACAGCACGCGTGCGGCCGAGCAGCGCTGGCCGGCGGAAGTGAAGGCCGAACCGATCGCATCCTTGACCAGCTGTTCCGGCAGCGCCGAGGAGTCGGCGATGAAGGCGTTCTGGCCACCGGTCTCGGCGATCAGTACGCCGATGGCGGCGTCACGCGCGGCCATTGCGCGGTTGATCGCACGTGCGGTGTCGGTGGACCCGGTGAAGGCCACGCCCGCCACGCGCGGATCGGCGGTCAGGGCTGCGCCGACGGTGGCGCCATCGCCCGGCAGGAACTGCACCACCTCGGTCGGCACGCCGGCGTCATGCAGCAGCTTCACGGCGTAGTAGCCGACCAGGTTGGTCTGCTCTGCCGGCTTGGCGATGACGCTGTTGCCAGCAGCCAGTGCGGCGGCGACCTGGCCCAGGAAGATCGCCAGCGGGAAGTTCCACGGGCTGATGCAGACAAACACGCCACGGCCGTGCAGCTGCAGCTCGTTGGATTCGCCGGTGGGGCTCGGCAGCTTCTCGGCATGTCCGAACTGCTCGCGTGCCTGCTTGGCGTAGTAGCGCAGGAAATCGACCGCTTCGCGCACTTCGGCGATGCTGTCGGGCAGGCTCTTGCCGGCTTCCTTCACGCACAGCGCCATGAACTCGGGCATGCGTGCTTCCAGCTGGTCGGCGGCGTGCTCGAGGATGGCGGCGCGGCTGGCTGCCGGGGTGCGGTTCCAGGCCGGCTGCGCGGCCACGGCGTTGGCCAGCGCCTTCTGCACGGTGGCGGTATCGGCGGGCAGCCACTGGCCGACCACTTCGCGGGTATCGGCGGGGTTGGTCACCGGTTGCGGCGCGCCTGCGGGGGTCGCACCCGGTACCAGCGGCGCGGCCTGCCACGGCTTCACTGCCGCGTTGAGCTGCCCGGCCAGGGCGCGCAGTTCGTTGTCGTTGGCGAGATTGGCGCCCATGGAGTTCTTCCTGTCGTGGTTCTGGCTGCGCAGCAGGTCAACCGGCAGCGGGATCTTGGGATGCGGAATCGATTCGAACGAGGACACCATCTCGACCGGATCGCGGATCAGATCGGAGATCGGCACGCGTTCGTCGGTGATGCGGTTGACGAAGCTGGAGTTGGCGCCGTTTTCCAGCAGGCGCCGCACCAGGTACGGCAGCAGATCCTCATGCGATCCGACCGGTGCATAGACGCGGCAGGGAAGGCCGAGACGATCGGCCGGCACTACTTCGGCGTAGAGATCGTCGCCCATGCCGTGCAGCTTCTGGTGCTCGTACACGCCGCCGTTGGCAATGCTGCGCACGGCCGCGATGGTGTGCGCGTTGTGGGTGGCGAACATCGGGTAGATCGCATCGGCATGCGTGAACAGACGCTTGGCACAGGCCAGATAGGACACGTCGGTGTTCTGCTTGCGGGTGAACACCGGGTAGCCCGGGTAGCCTTCGATCTGCGCGCGCTTGATCTCGGCATCCCAGTAGGCGCCCTTGACCAGGCGCACCTGCAGGCGGCGACCTGCACGGCGGGCCATGTCGGCCAGGTGGTCGATCGTGTACGGGGTGCGCTTCTGGTAGGCCTGCACCACGACGCCGAAGCCGTCCCAGCCGGCCAGCGAGGCGTCGCAGAACACCTGCTCGATGATGTCCAGCGACAGCTCGAGGCGGTCGGACTCCTCGGCGTCGACGGTGCAGCCGATGCCGTAGCTCTTGGCCAGCTGCGCCAGTTCCAGCACGCCCGGCACCAGGTCCTTCAGCACGCGCTCGCGCTTGGCATGTTCGTAGCGCGGGTACAGCGCCGACAGCTTGATGGAGATGCCCGGTGCGTTGTTGACGTCGCCGTCGGGACGGCCGCCGCGGGCCTTGTGGTCACTGCCGATGGCGTGGATCGCACGACGGTAGTCTTCCAGATAGCGCAGCGCATCCTTCATGGTCAGGGCACCTTCGCCCAGCATGTCGAAGGAGTAGCGATAGCTGGCGTTGTCGCCCTTGTGCGAACGCGCCAGCGCCTCGCTGATGGTGCGGCCCATGACGAACTGATGGCCCATGATCTTCATCGCCTGGCGCACGGCCAGGCGGATCACCGGCTCACCCACGCGGCCGACCAGGCGCTTGAACGCGCTGGGTGCGTCGGCACGGGTGGCATCGTTCATCTGCACCAGCTTGCCGGTCAGCATCAGGCCCCAGGTGGAGGCATTGACCAGTACCGAGTCACTGCCGCCCAGGTGCTTTTCCCAGTCGGCGTCGGCCAGCTTGTCGCGGATCAGCTTGTCGGCGGTGTCCTGGTCCGGAATGCGCAGCAGCGCTTCGGCCACGCACATCAGCAGCACGCCTTCCTCGCTGCCCAGATCGTACTGCCGCATGAAGGCTTCGATCGCGCCCTGGTCCTTGGCGCGCACGCGCACGCGGCCGACCAGATCGGCCGCCAGCGCCTGCACCCGGGCCTGTTCCTCGGCGGGCAGGCGGGCCTGCGCCAGCAGCTCACGGACGTGGCTGGCCTCGTCCTTCAGCCAGGCGTCGGTAATGGCCTGGCGGAACGGGTTGGGGGACGCCGGCAGTTCCGGCGACAGCAGCGCGCCGGGACGCAGGGCGTCGTGGGCGGCAAGGGAGGAGGAGGGTGCGTTCATGCCGGTCCGGCCAATGGAAAACTTGGCGATTTTAATCATTTTTGCGCCCTTCGGAAGTGCCCTGAAGCCACCTTCGTGAATGCTGATAGCCCCTAGCGGTGGTGGATTCAGCGTGTTCAGCAAGTGCGCTTCAATTTGTGCCGAATTCGTCATTTGCGGCGCCGAGCGGATGCTGTATTGCAGCATGGCAAAAAGTGTGAATGCACCCTTGCTACCGGTGAGATGGCGGGGCTACCATCGAGACGTTTCCCGCGGCAGGAACGCGGTTGCGACATGATCGAGGTGCTTCCAGCTCCAGATGGGTCAGGTACGCAGCTGCGGCTGCGTCCCCCACGGGCGCTCGATGCCCGGCAGTTCGTCCTGTTGTTCGCCGTGTTGTCGGGAGCGATGTGGCTGGTCTCCGCCCTGGGGTGGTTGGCCGGCAATGCATTCGCCCCCCTGTTCGCGCTGCTGTACAGCCTGTTGCTGGCAGCCGCGTTACGCGTCCTGTGGCGCAGCGGCGAACGGCAGGAGGAAATCCGGGTAGTGCCGGCGTATGTGGAGGTCATCCCCGTACCCGGTGGATTGCCGGTGTTCCGGGCTCACCCGCATTGGGTGCGCCTGCTCGCCGACGATGAGAGGGTCCGGCTTGCGTCCAGCGGCCGGCAGGTGGAGGTGGGGAGTTTCCTCGCGCCGGCCGAACGTCAGACGCTTGCAGAGACACTTGAAGGCTTGCTCGCCGCCAGCGATGGCGGCAACCGACGACGCTAAGGGTCTAGGCAATGAAGCAAAGCAGCAGGTGGGGCACGAAGTGCGTTGCAATGGCCGCCGCAGTGGTGGCCGGGGGATGGGTTCCGGCGATGGCATGGGCCCAGGCGGCCGATCCCAAGCCGTGGCAGCTGAACATGGGCAAGGGGGTAACCCAGACCTCGCGCCTGGCCTGGGAGTCGAACAATCTCTCGCTGATCGTCTGCACGGTGATCGGCGTGATCGTGTTCGGGGCGATGGCCTACGCCATCTTCAAGTTCCGCAAATCCAAGGGGGCGGTGGCCGCCACCTTCAGCCACAACACCAAGGCCGAGATCATCTGGACGGTGATCCCGGTGATCATCCTGGTGGTGATGGCATGGCCGGCCACGGCCAACCTGATCAAGATGTACGACACCCGCGATGCCGAGATGACGGTGAAGGTCACCGGCTACCAGTGGATGTGGAAGTACGAGTACCTGGGCGAGAACGTCACCTTCACCAGCCGCCTGGACCGCGAGTCGGACCGCATGCGGCAGAGTGGCAAGGTGCCGACGCGCGAGAGCCATCCCCACTACCTGCTGGATGTCGACAACCGGCTGGTGCTGCCGGTCGATACCAAGGTCCGTTTCGTCATCACCTCCGACGACGTGATCCACGCCTGGTGGGTGCCGGCGCTGGGCTGGAAGCAGGATGCCATTCCGGGCTTCATCAACGAGGCCTGGACCAGCATCGAGCAGCCGGGCGTCTATCGCGGGCAGTGCGCCGAACTGTGCGGCAAGGACCACGGATTCATGCCGATCGTGGTCGAAGCCGTGTCCAAGGAGGAGTTCAGGCAGTGGCTGGCGCAGCGCAAGCCGGCACCGCCGGCCGCAGCCCCGGCCGAACCGGCTGCGCCTGCGGCGCAGACGCCTGCCGCACCGACCGAACCTGCCGCCGCTGAAGCGGGTGCCGCCCCTGCCACCGCGGCCAGCGGCGCGTGATGTAAATCCCGCGGCCGCCTGCGGCCGTGGCGACAACCGATTCTGAGAGGTGTTTTGCAATGGCGCACTCGGCAGTTGGGCACGACGATCACCACCATCACCCGGGGTTCTTCGAGCGTTGGTTCTTCTCGACCAACCACAAGGACATCGGCACCCTGTATCTGCTTTTCAGCTTCATCATGTTCATCATCGGCGCGGCGATGAGCGTGATCATCCGCGCCGAGCTGATGCAGCCGGGCCTGCAGTTCGTCAGGCCGGAAACCTTCAACCAGCTCACCACCGTGCACGCACTGGTGATGATCTTCGGCGGAGTGATGCCGGCCTTCGTCGGCCTGGCCAACTGGATGGTGCCGCTGCAGATCGGCGCGCCGGACATGGCCCTGCCGCGCATGAACAACTGGTCGTTCTGGCTGCTGCCGGTGGCCTTCAGCCTGCTGCTGCTCACCTTCCTGCTGCCCGGCGGTGCGCCGGCCGGTGGCTGGACGCTGTATCCGCCGCTGTCGCTGCAGGGCGGCTACAACGTGGCCTTCACTGTGTTCGCCATCCACGTGGCCGGCATCAGTTCGATCATGGGCGCGATCAACATCATCGCCACCGTGCTCAACATGCGCGCGCCGGGCATCGACCTGCTGAAGATGCCGATCTTCTGCTGGGCCTGGCTGATCACCGCCTTCCTGCTGATCGCGGTGATGCCGGTGCTGGCCGGTGCGGTGACCATGCTGCTGACCGACAAGTTCTTCGGCACTAGCTTCTTCAACGCCGCCGGTGGCGGTGACCCGGTGATGTTCCAGCACATCTTCTGGTTCTTCGGCCACCCCGAGGTGTACATCATGATCCTGCCCGCCTTCGGCGTGGTCAGCGAGATCATTCCCACCTTCAGCCGCAAGCCCCTGTTCGGCTACCAGGCGATGGTGTACGCCACGGCTGCGATCGCCTTCCTGTCGTTCATCGTCTGGGCCCACCACATGTTCACCGTGGGCATGCCGCTGGGCGGCGAGATCTACTTCATGTTCGCCACCATGCTGATCTCGATCCCGACCGGCGTGAAGGTCTTCAACTGGGTCAGCACGATGTGGCGTGGCTCGCTGACGTTCGAGGCGCCGATGCTGTGGTCGGTGGCCTTCGTCATCCTGTTCACCATTGGCGGCTTCTCCGGTCTGATGCTGGCCATCGTCGCCGCCGACTTCCAGTACCACGACACCTACTTCGTCGTCGCCCACTTCCACTACGTGCTGGTGACCGGTGCGGTGTTCGCGCTGATTGCCGCGGTGTACTACTGGTGGCCGAAGTGGACCGGCCGCATGTACAGCGAGAAGTGGGCCAAGGTGCACTTCTGGTGGTCGATCGTGTTCGTCAACCTGCTGTTCTTCCCGCAGCACTTCCTCGGCCTGGCCGGGATGCCGCGCCGTATTCCCGATTACAGCGTGGCGTTCGCCGACTGGAACCTGATCAGCTCGATCGGCGCATTCGGCATGTTCGTCACGCCCTTCATGATGGCGGCGATCCTGCTGTCGTCGCTGCGCAATGGCGAGAAGGCGGCCGATCGCTCCTGGGAAGGTGCGCGTGGCCTGGAGTGGACGCTGCCGTCGCCGGCACCGGCCCATACCTTCACCACCCCGCCGACCCTGCGCCCGGGCGATCTGGCGCATGACGACATCACGCATTGAGGTGGGGCATGCATAACGAAAGCCCGCTCCAGAGCTGTAGAGCCGAGCCCTGCGCGGCTGACGAAAAGCAGCCGGGCATGGCCCGGCTGTACGGCAGCGGGACTCACGGCGTCGAACAGCAGCGCCGGCGTGCCCGGCGCACGGCGGTCGTGGTGGGTGCCATTGCCGTACTGGTCTATGCCGCCTTCATTCTCAGCGGGGTGATCGGACGATGAGCCCGACGCCGGCCAGCACACCGTCACCCAGCGCCGGCCTGCCGCGCCTGATCGGCGTTGCCGTGGCCGTGTTCCTGCTGACCTTCTCGCTGGTGCCGCTGTATCGCATCGCGTGCGAGAAGGTGTTCGGCGTGCGCCTGGAACGCGGCCCGGGCAGCGAGGCCAGCGTGGGGGCAGCCACCGCGAAGCGCACCGTGCGGGTGGAGTTCGATGGCGGGGTCAATTCGCGGCTGCCTTGGGCATTCCATCCCGAGCAGCTGACCATGGATGTGGTGCCCGGTGAGTTGAACGAGGCGCTGTACTACGCCCGCAATGACGGCCCACAGGCGATCGTCGGCAGTGCGGTGCCCTCGGTCGCGCCAGCACGTGCCTCCGGATTCTTCAGCAAGACCGAGTGCTTCTGCTTCACCGCGCAGACGCTGCAGGCCGGCGAGAAGCGCGACATGCCGGTGCGCTTCATCGTCGATCCGGATCTGCCGCCGGAAATCAAGACGATCACCCTGTCCTACACCTTCTACCGCAACGACGCGCTGTCCGATCGGCTGGCTCCGGCCGCCACCTCGGAAGGCGCGCACGCCGCTCCCTGACCCGGATAACGACATGGCCCAGACACCGACCGACGCCAACGTGTACTTCGTCCCGGCCCAGAGCAAATGGCCATTCGTGGGCTCCATCGCGATGATGGTGACCATGGTTGGCGTGGCCAGCTGGCTCAACGATGCCAGCTGGGGGCGCTGGACGTTCTACATCGGCATCGCGATGCTGGTGCTGACCCTGTTCTGGTGGTTCAGCGACGTGGTGCGCGAATCGCAGGCCGGCAACTACAACCGCCAGGTCGATGGTTCGTTCCGGATGGGGATGGTCTGGTTCATCTTCTCCGAGGTGATGTTCTTCGGCGCATTCTTCGGCGCACTGTTCTACACCCGCCACCTGGGCCTGTCCTGGCTCAGCGGCGAGGGCCGCGGGGTGATGACCAACGAGCTGCTGTGGCAGGGCTACTCCGCGGGGTGGCCAACCAACGGCCCGGCGGCGATCGGCGGGGCCTTCCAGACCATTCCGGCCTGGGGCCTGCCGCTGATCAATACGCTGATCCTGCTGACTTCCGGCGTGACGCTCACCATCGCCCACCATGCGCTGAAGGCCGGCCACCGTCGCCAGCTGCTGGTCTGGCTCGGCCTGACCGTGGCGCTGGGCCTGGGCTTCCTCGCCCTGCAGGCGGAGGAGTACATCCACGCCTACAAGGAGCTGAACCTGACGCTCGGTTCGGGCATCTACGGGTCGACGTTCTTCATGCTGACCGGTTTCCACGGTGCGCACGTGCTGCTGGGCACGATCATGCTGATCGTGATGTGGCTGCGCTCGGCGAAGGGGCATTTCACCCGCGACAACCATTTCGCGTTCGAAGCCGCTGCGTGGTACTGGCACTTCGTCGACGTGGTGTGGCTGATGCTGTTCCTGTTCGTCTACGTGCTGTAAGTGCCGGTGCCGGTGGCGTACTCAGCCACCGATGCCGTGCGGTTTGATCCAGCCCATGTAGATGCTCACGATCACCAGTACGATCAACGCCACCGACACCGCGATGCGGCGCGTCAGTGCGTTGACCGTGCGCTTGGTCTGGCCCCGGTCGACCAGCAGGTAGTACAGCCCGGCGCCCAGGTTCCAGACGATGACGATCAGAAACGCGATCACCAGCAGGGTCTTCAGCGAATCACTCATGCGCGGCTCGAGGGCAGGGTGGATGTGCCTATCTGACCGCGTTTGCGCGGACTTGTCATGATGCGCCAGCACACGCGGGTGATCGGCTGGCTGCTGGCACTGGCGGCGATCACGGGATTCACCGCGCTGGGACTGTGGCAGTTGCAGCGCATGCATGCAAAACAGGCCATGCTGGATGCGCAGGGCCCCGCTGCGGTGCAGGCACTTCCGCTGGCGCAGGCACTGGCGGCGCCGGGTGCGCTGCACGGCGTGGCCGACCATGGCCGCTTCCTGCCGGGTGTGGTGCTGCTGGACAACCAGACCCGGCACGGCCGGGCCGGGGTCAAGATCTATCGCCCCTTCCGCAGCGACGGCGGCAGCGTGCTGCTGGTCGACCTCGGCTGGCGCGCGCTGCCCGCCGACCGCACGCTCCCCGACCTGCCGCCGCCGCCTTCGCCGGTGGCCGTGCGCGGCCTGCTGGCGCCGCCGCCGTCGGCAGGGCTGGCGCTGGGCCCGGCGTTCTCTGCAACCGGTGAGGCGCAGCGCTGGCTGGCCAGCCGGCTGCCTGCCGAGGGCCTGGCGACGGCGCTGGGGCTGCCCGCACTGCCGGAGCGCGTGCTGCGGCTGGATCCGGCGCTGCCCTTCGGTGATGAACGCGACCTCGATCTGCTGCCGAACACGCTGCCCCCGCAGCGCCACCTGGGTTACGCCGTGCAATGGTTCGGCCTGGCGCTGACCGTGCTGGTGGTCGCGTTGGTGCTGGAATGGCGCAGCAGGCGCGTTCCACGCTAGCGCCGGCCCGACATCGGACGCCCGGCATCCCCTGCCCAACCATGAGAAAATGCCCGCATGAACACTGCTACATCCCCGCAGGCGCGCGGTTCCGGTCGCCGGACCCTGGTGCTGTTGTTCGCCGTGTTCTTCGGGGCAATGGCGCTGGCGGCCGTGCTGCGCTTCTCCGGATGGCAGCCCACCGGCCACCGCAACAGTGGACAGCTGCTCAAACCCCCGGTGGACCTGCGCCAGCAGCCCCCGACCCTGGCCGACGGCAGCGCCTATCCCTGGAATCCGGAGGCGCGCACCTGGCGCCTGCTGGTGGCACCGGCTGGTGCCTGCGACGCGCAGTGCGTCACTTTGTCGCAGGGACTGGGCAAGGTGTGGCAGCTGTTCGGCCATAACGCGGATAATGTCGAGATCCTGTGGCTGGGTCCGCCACCGGCGTCGATCGCCTCGCTGCCCGCGCTGCGGCCGCTGGCACCGTCGCCAGCGCTGCGCGCGGCCCTGCCCGGCGTCGATGATCCGGCTGGCCTGCCGGTCTACGTGATCGATCCGAACGGCTTCGTGATCATGCGCCACGCCCCGGGCAGCGACCTTGGGGGCCTGCGCAAGGACATGGCCACGTTGCTGAAACTGAAGTGAGTCCTGTTTGATGAGCCTTTCCGCGCGTCCGGCGCTGCACCGCAATTTCCACCGCCTGGCGTGGTTCGCCATGATCATGACCGCGAGCACGATCATGTTCGGTGCCTTCGTCCGTCTGTCTGATGCGGGGCTGAGCTGCCCGGACTGGCCGACCTGCTATGGCCGCGCGACCTGGCCGCAGCACATCGAGGAGACGGTTGGCCACCCGGCCGCGGACATCCGTCCGCTGGAGACGCACAAAGCCTGGCGTGAGCAGGTGCACCGCTTCCTGGCCGGCGCGCTGGGCATCGAGATCCTGACCCTGGCCCTGCTGGCCACGCGCAGGCGCCGGTTCGGAACCACGGCGGTCGTCACCGCCTGCGTGCTGGTGGCTGCCGGCATACCGTTATACATGTTGGGCTGGCATGCAACGGCCAGTGCCCTGGCCCTGAGCGGTGAGGCGATACTGCTGATTGCCGCCCTGCGCTGGAACAACATCGATCTGGCGCGCGCGGCGGTATTGACCCTGGCGGTGGTGATCTTCCAGGCCCTGCTGGGCATGTGGACGGTGACGCTGCTGCTGAAGCCGATCGTGGTGATGGGCCACCTGCTGGGCGGCATGCTGATGTTCGGCCTGCTGGTGTGGCTGGCGTGGCGGGCCACGCATCTGCCGATCACGCTGGCCGAGGCGCCCAGGCTGAAGTGGCTGCTGCGTGCCGCCGTGGTCGTGCTGGTCACCCAGATCGCACTGGGTGGCTGGGTCAGCGCCAACTACGCGGCGCTGGCCTGCGGCGGCGGCAGCGCCTCGCTGGACAACTTCCCACGCTGCGCCAACCAGTGGTGGCCGCAGCACAACTTCGTCGAAGGCTTCACCCTGTGGCGTGGCATCGGCGTGGACTACGAAGGGGGCGTGCTCGATGGTGCCTCGCGGATCGCCATCCAGCTGGCGCATCGCCTGTTCGCCATCGTGGTGGCTGCCTACCTGCTGTGGCTGGGCGTGCGCCTGTTCCGCCTGCCGAGCATGCGGGGCTGGGCGACTGCGCTGATCGTGCTGCTGGTGCTGCAGGTCACCCTCGGCATCCTCAACGTGAAGCTGGCGCTGCCGTTGGAAGTGGCGGTGGCGCACAACGGCGTGGCCGTTGCCCTGTTGTTCGTGCTGGTCAGCCTGCTGGCCCGCCTGCGTGCCCCGGACTGATCCGATGTTCTCCAATTACCGCCAGTACTGGGACCTGACCAAGCCCAAGGTCGTCGCCCTGATCGTGTTCACCGCCCTGGTGGGCATGGTGCTGGCCATTCCAGGCGTGCCCAGCTGGGAACAGGTGCGCGCGGGCCTGCTCGGCTTCCTCGGCATCTGGCTGGCGGCCTCGGCTGCGGCTGCGATCAACCAGCTGCTGGATGCGCACATCGATGCGCAGATGGCGCGCACCTCGTGGCGGCCGCTGGTGGTCGGCAAGGTCAAGCCGTGGCAGGTGCTGGTGTTCGCCGGTGCGCTGATCGTGCTGTCGATGACGATCCTGGTGCTGTGGGTGAATGTGATCACCGCCGTGCTGACCTTCGCTTCGCTGATCGGTTATGCGGTGATCTATACGGTCTACCTCAAGCGTGCGACCTCGCAGAACATCGTCATCGGTGGCCTGGCCGGCGCGATGCCACCGATGCTGGGCTGGGCCGCCGTCACCGGAATGCAGGGCTCTTCGGACTGGGCGTACTCGTCGCTGCTGGTGCTGATCATCTTCATCTGGACGCCGCCGCATTTCTGGGCGCTGGCGATCTTCCGCCGCGAGGACTACGCCAAGGCGAAGATCCCGATGCTGCCGGTGACCCACGGCGTGGTGCATACCCGCAGGCAGATCATGGTGTATTCGGTGGTGCTGGCCCTGGTCTGTCTGCTGCCCTATCTGGTGGGCATGAGCGGACCGTTCTACCTGGGCGGTGCGATCGTGCTCAACGCGGTGTTCCTCTGGTATGCGTGGCGCATGCTGGATCCGCCGGATGAGCTGTTCTCGATGAAGATGTTCCAGTACTCCATCGTCTATCTGATGGCGCTGTTCGCCTTCCTGCTGATCGACCACTGGATCCTGCCTTGGTTGTAAGGCGCCACCTGTAGAGCCGAGCCCATGCTCGGCTGAGGGGTGGTTGGAAGAGCAGCCGAGCGTGGGCTCGGCTCTACACTTGATCTCTTCCAGCGGCGTCGCCATTGCTGTTCCTGACCCCAAGGAAAGGAGCGAGCAGGGATGCATTCGATTTTCCGCTGGACCACCGCGCTGCTACTGGCGCTGGGCATGGCCTTCAGTGCGCATGCCGACGACACCGTCGCGCAGATCCGCCAGCACGCCGGTGATCACCGCCTGCTGGTACTGGGCGAATTCCATGGCACGCGTGAGACGCCGGTGCTGGTGCACCAACTGGTGGACGACTACAGCCGCAACGGCCCGGTCCTGCTGGCGCTGGAACTGCCGCGCGCCGAGAACCCCACGCTACGCGATTACCTGGCTTCCGATGGCGGGGCCGCGGTGCGCCAGCACCTGCACGGCCGCGCGTTCTGGACCGTGCGCGACGACCAGCATGATGGTCGCCGCAGCCGCGACATGCTGGCGATGATCGAAGGCCTGCGTGTGCTGAAGGCGCAGGGCCGCGCGATCGAGGTGGTCGGCTACGACGTCAACCACAGTGACGGCAGCAGCCAGGCCCGCGATGACTGCATGGCCGCCGAACTGCGGCGCCTGTACCGGCGCCTGCCCGGTGGTACACGCATGGTCGTGCTGACCGGCAATGTCCACGCCATGCTGCAGCGCCCGGTCGACGCTCCCCCGGAAATGCAGACCCAGCCGATGGCATCGGCACTGCGCGACCTGGATGTCTACAGCGTGCGGCTGGAAGCGTTGCGCGGCCACTTCTGGGGATGCACGGACCGCTGCAAGGCGTTGGCCCTGCTCGAACGGCCAGCCCGTGAGCCGGAGGTCAACACCCATGCCAGCCGCGAATACGACCTGTGGGTGTGGATGCCGCAGCTGAGTGTTGGCACGCTGGTTGATCCGTAGCGTCAGGCAGATCATCCACGCATGGCGTGGATCTACTGCGGGTTCACGCCATGCGTGGACGGTTTACCCCGCGCGCCCTGTCAGGGTGCGCGCCTGGCATACCGCTGCGCGATCACACCACAGACGATCAGCTGGATCTGGTGATAGATCATCACCGGCAGCACGATGGCACCGAGGCTGCCGCCGGCGAACAGCACCTTTGCGATCGGTACACCCGTGGCCAGGCTCTTCTTCGAGCCGCAGAACACGATGGCGATCTCGTCCTCGCGGTTGAAGTGCAGGCGACGGGCGATGAAGGTGATCAGCGGCATGGCGATACCGAGCAGGACGGCGGCTACCACGGCCACCGCCAGCAGCGACAGCATGGGGGTCTTGCTCCAGAGCCCTTCGGTGACAGCTTCGCCGAACGCCGAATACACGACCAGCAGGATGGTGGCCTGGTCGGTGTAGCGCAGCAGCGCGCGCTGCTTCTCGACCCAGCCGGCGATCCACGGGCGCAGCAGGTGGCCGGCCACGAACGGCACCAGCAGCTGCAGCATGATGCCGCCGATCGCATGCAGCGGATCATGCACACCGCCGGAGGTGCCGGCCAGCGCGGTCAACAGCAGCGGCGTGAGGAACACGCCTAGGATGCTCGACAGCGATGCGCTGCAGACGGCCGCCGGCACATTGCCGCGCGCCATCGAGGTGAAGGCGATGGACGACTGCACGGTGGAGGGCAGGGTGCACAGGAACAGCACGCCCAGGTACAACTCCGGGGTCAACAGCCAGCCCGACAGCGGCTTGAACATCAGGCCCAGCATCGGGAACAGCAGGAAGGTGCAGGCGAGGATGGTCAGATGCAGGCGCCAGTGCAGCATGCCGCCGATGATCGATTCGCGCGGCAGGCGCGCCCCGTGCAGGAAGAACAGTGCGGCGATGGCGACGGTGGTGACATCGTCCAGGACGATGGCGGCGGCGCCCTTCATCGGCAGCAGCGACGCCAGGCCGACCGTGCACAGCAGGGCCAAGGTGAAGTTGTCCGGTCGCAGGCGCGACCACCAGCGGGTCATGGGGGGCAGACTCCTTGGTGCGGAGGGTTCAGGGCGAGGTGACCGGTGTGGCCAGACGCTGGCGGGTGGCGGCTTCCAGCGACTTCAGGCCGGCGCGCTGGCCCAGCTGAAGGGCCTGTTCCGGGTTGGCATGTTCGTAGCGTGCATTGACCAGGCCGAGCACGGCACCGGCGCGGTTTCCGGACGCGCAGTGCAGCAGCACCGGCCCCTGGCTCTGCTGCAGGGCCTGGTGCACGGCGCGCACGTTGGCCGCATCCAGGCCCTCGGCGCCGGCCACCGGGATGCGCACATAGCGCAGGCCCAGCGATTCGACCGCGCGGGTTTCATCGAAACCACGGTCCTCGTCGGGCTGGCGCAGGTCGATCACGGTGCGCACGCCTCGCGCGGCCAGTTCGCGCAGGTGTGCGGCACTGGGCTGGCCGCCGGCGTACAGGCCGGGGCGGACTTCATTGAGCGGGGCATCTGCGGCCAAGGCCGCCAGCGGCAGGCAGAGCGACAACAACAGCAGGCAGGTCAGGCGCAGCAGCATGGTCCTCTCCGTGAAAACGTTTCGCCGCTACCGGCCCAGGCTGGCGCGGGCCTTCAGCAGCTCGCGCAGCTCGTACTTGTCAGTATCGTCCAGTCCCTGCTGCCGCTGCTTTGCCAACAGCTCTTCCAGACGTTGCTGCAACAGCTGTTTTTCCAGCTGGGCCACGGCGTCGTGCAGTTCCTGGGTCCAGATCGCTTCGTTGCCGGGCAGGGTCTGGGCGGCCAGCGTGTGCAGCGAGGCCTGTTCCTCACGCCCGTCGAAATGCTCCAGCAGTGCGCCGGTGCTGATATCGGGACGCTGTTCGACCAGCGCCAGCAGCTCCAGCAGCAGCTCCACACCCGGCAGGCGCAGGCCCTGGAAGTGATGCTTGCCGCCCAGGGTCAGCGCCAGCGACGGCTGCTGCAGCAGCACGGCGATCGCACCCCGCACCAGGCTGCGCTTGGCCACCGGCTGGATCGACCGTGCCGGAGGGCGCTGCGGCATCGCCGTGCGGGTATTCTGCGTGGCCGCACCGAGCCCGGTCAGCTGCGCCAGCTGCTGCTTCATCAGGTCACCGAACGCGCCATCGGGAATCTGCGCCAGCATCGGTCTGGCACGCTCGGCCAGGCGTGCCCGGCCGTCCAGCGTGCCCATGTTGATCTCGCGGGTCAGCTCGTCGAAGAAGAACTGCGACAGCGGCGTGGCCTGCTTCAGGCGCTCGTTGAAGGCCTCAGCGCCCTCCTTGCGCACGATGGTGTCCGGGTCCTCGCCGTCGGGCAGGAACAGGAAGAAGGCCTGGCGGCCGTCCTTCATGCGCGGCAGCACCGACTCCAGCGCCTTCCAGCCGGCACGGCGGCCGGCGGCATCGCCATCGAAGCAGAAGAACACGTCCGGTGCGTTGCGGAACAGCAGCTCGGCATGGTCGGGCGTGGTCGCGGTGCCCAGCGTCGCCACCGCCTGGGTGACGCCGAACTGGAACAGCGAGACCACGTCCATGTAGCCCTCGACCACGATCAGCCGCTCGATCTTCTGGTTCGCCTGGCGCACCTGCCACAGGCCGTACAGTTCGCGGCCCTTGTGGAACAGCGCGGTCTCGGGCGAATTGAGGTACTTGGGACCGTCGTCCTTCTCGAACACCCGGCCACCGAAGGCGATCACCCGCCCACGGCGGTCGAAGATCGGGAACATCACCCGGTCGCGGAACTTGTCGTAGACGTGCCCCCGGTCGTTCTTGGAGAACAGGCCGGCACGGTCGAGCAGCTTCATCCGCCGCTCGTCCTTGCCCAGCGCATCGCGCAGGCCGCTGTAGCCGTCGGGCGCATAGCCGATCTGGAAGCGGGCGCGGTTCTGTTCGTCCACGCCACGGCCGTCAAGGTAGGCGCGGGCCTTGTCGCTGCCCTCCAGGTTCTTCTGGAAGAAGCGCGCCGCCGCATCCAGTGCCGAATAGAGCTCGCGGCTGTCGTCCTGCTGCTGGGCGCTGCGCGGGTTCTCGCTGCGCGGCACGTCCATGCCGGCGCGCTTGGCCAGCTCATCCACCGCGTCGAGGAACTCGAGGCGGTCGTAGTTCATCAGGAAGCTGATCGCGGTGCCGTGCGCGCCGCAGCCGAAGCAGTGGTAGAACTGCTTGGTCGGCGAGACGGTGAACGAGGCCGAGCGCTCGTCATGGAACGGGCAGCGTGCCGCGTACTCCTTGCCCTGTCGCTTCAACGGCACACGGCTGCCCACCACCTCGACGATGTCGGTGCGGGCCAGCAGGTCGTCGATGAAAGCGTCGGGGATACGGGCCATGGGCAACAGGGCAGGGCGCGGCCGCCGGGGCGCGCAGCAGGGGCGGCAGGTCCCCCTAGTTTACTCGCTGGCGATGGTCGGGCCGGCCTGTTGTTCGCTGCTGCCGCCGGCGCTGGCGGCCGCCCGCTGCGCCCGGGCATTCAGGCGCTCGTCGATCACCGCGGTCATCAGGGCGCCGACGAAGAACACCGCGGTAGCGTAGTAGATCCAGACCAGCGCGATCACCAGGGCGCCCATCGAACCATAGGCACTGCCGGGTGCCACGGTGGCGATGTAGACGCCGATGCCGTAGCGCCCCAGGGCGAACAGGAGCGAGGTGATGGCCCCGCCGATGAAGGCCTGGCGCCAGGCCACGCGACGGTCGGGCAGATAGTGGTAGAGGAAGGCGAAGGCCAGCGTGTACAGCAGCAGCGTGGTCACGTAACCGATGGCCGGCAACACCGATGGCAGCTGCGCGAATACCACCTGCAGGGCAGTGGTGGCGGTCATCGACAGGATCAGCAGGAAGCCCAGCGCCAGCACCACGCCGAAGGAGAACACGCGCTTGCGCAGCCAGGCCTGGATGCCTTCCAGGCGTTGGCCGCTGGTATGGAAGATGCGGTTGAGCGCGTTCTGCAGCTGTGCGAACACGGCGGTGGCGCCGACGAACAGCAGCAGGGTGCTCCACAACCCGGCCAGCGAGCCCATGCTCGGCTGGCTGTTGGCGTTGTGCAGCACGGTATCGGCCACGCTGGCCACGCTGCTGCCGGCCACCGAGCCGATCTGGCTGATCAGTGCCTGCTGCGCGGGCGGGTACAGCGAGGCGGTCAGCCACAGCAGCAGCACCAGCAACGGCGCCATCGACAGCAGGGAATAGAACGAAACCGATGCGGCCTGGGTCAGGACGTCGATTTCGACGAAGCGCTTGGCCACGGCCATCGGGAAGCTGTCCTGCAGCTTCTCCAGGCGCGATCGGACGAGGGGCAGGAAGGTGCGGGGATGCGGCATCTACGGCGTCGGCTGGAGCGGTACAGGCTTCCTTTTCTAGCAGATGCCGGCGTTGGGGCAGGTGAAGTGGCAGCGCGGTCGCGGATTGCAGCGAAGTCCGCGTTATCCTTCTGCCCGGACCGAGGGCGCGCTGGGGTTGCCGCCGCGGTATCCGGGCCCACTGCCGGTGTGCGGGGCCACGACAATCCAACTTCTCTGCAAAAGGACGCGTTATGAAAGGGATGGTCTGCACCACGATGGTGTTGCTGCTGGCGGCGAGCGGTTCGGCCGCTGCGGCGTCCACGGCCTGCGAAAAGGCCTTCAAGACGGTAGGGGATCCGCGCAATGGCGCGATGTACATGGCCGACCTGACGGTGCCCGGTCTGAAGGTGCAGAGTGCACTGGACCAGCTGCGCAAGATCGGTGCCGATGACCAGTTCGAAGTGGGCGGCCAGCTGGTGGAGGGCGATACCGGCAACCAGTACCTGATCCAGACCAAGGGCCTGCGCACGCCGCTGGTGCTGATCGGCACCGCTGACCGCAGCGGCCGGGTCACCCTGGCCACCAAGCTGGCCCGCGGCCAGACCATCGCCCAGGAGGATGCCCGCAAGTCGATGTGCGACATGCTGGACAAGCTCAAGGGTGGCAGCCAGGGGGACGCGCTGGCCGCCGCTGCGCGCGCGCAGTACCCGACTTCCGCGGTGGAGGACGTGACCGCGCCGGACCTGTCCAAGAAGATGGGCAAGGAGGTGCGCGATACGATGGCGGCCTACAACGCCGCGGGCAGCTTCAAGGACCTGCTGCTGGGCACCACCACCAACAAGGAAGACCTGGGCGACCGCTCGGCCACCTTCCTGCCGGTGTATGCGAAGTACATCGGTCGCCGCTACCGGATCGACGGCCAGATCTACACGGTCAATTCGAGCAGCTACTCCAGCCGTCCGGGTGAGGTCGGATCGATCAACTACCTGGTGACGCCGACCCGTGGCCTGTTGCGGATCCGCCAGAACGACACCTTCAACAACAACAACTACACCATCCGTTGCGAATTCGCTCCGGACCAGGCGGCCAACTTCGCCATGCTGCGCGAACGCGACTGGGCGAAGCTGGAAGGCGAGGTCAGCGCGGTGGAAGGCAGTTCCATGACCCTGCGCAACTGCCGCCAGGTGTAAGCGCTGGCCTGGCAGCTGCAGCAATGACAAGGCCCGCGTGAAGCGGGCCTTGTCGTGTCCGGCAGGAGCGGCGGCGGATCAGCCAGCCAGGGCCTGCTTGACCAGCTTGGACACCACGCCCATGTCGGCCTGACCGGCGAGCCTGGGCTTCAAGGCCCCCATCAGCTTGCCCATGTCGGCCGGGCCGGTGGCACCGGTCTCGGCGATGGCGGCCTGGATGGCAGCGGCGATCTCGGCCTCACCCATCTTGGCGGGCAGGTAGGCCTCGATGACCACGATCTCGGCACGCTCGATCGCGGCCAGGTCTTCACGGTTGGCCGCTTCGTACTGGCTGACCGAGTCCTTGCGCTGCTTGACCATCTTGTCCAGCACGGCGATCACGGCGGTGTCGTCGAGCTCGATGCGCTCGTCCACTTCCTTCTGCTTGATCGCGGCGTTGATCAGGCGGATCACGCCCAGCTTGTCCTTCTCGCCCGCCTTCATGGCGGCCTTCATGTCATCGGTGAGCTGCTGCTTCATGCTCATGGGAGACCTCGTGGTGGTAGTGGGGCAGGGCGGTTGCCCGGGCCCGGAAACGCAAAAAGCCGGCGACGCTCGCGCGTGCCGGCTTCGGCTTCACCGCGGAAGGACGAACCCGCCGCAATGAAGATGCGTCCGATCAGTACAGGCGCTGACGCTTGGTGACGTCGCGCGACGAGCGGCGCAGCTGACGCTTCACAGCAGCGGCGGCCTTGCGCTTGCGCTCCTGGGTCGGCTTTTCGTAGAACTCGCGCTTGCGGGTTTCGGCCAGCACACCGGCCTTTTCGCAAGTGCGCTTGAAGCGGCGAAGAGCAAACTCGAAGGGCTCGTTCTCGCGGACTTTGACGCTGGGCATGGAATCTCCGGGACACAGTAGAACCGGGTCACGCCCGGCGAGCCGCACATTATAGCGGCGAATCAACAAACTGCAAGCGCGCAAGCCTGAATGCGGGCCAGCGATACGGATGCAGTGGGATCTGCACGTCACCCCGAGGGGGCGGCAGGGGCGTCATAATAACAGGCATGCGAGTCCTTGGCATCGAATCTTCCTGTGATGAGACCGGCGTGGCGGTGTACGACACCGACCTGACCGGCAGCGCGGCCCTGCGCGCCCATGCGGTCTACAGCCAGATCGCCCTGCACGCCGAGTACGGTGGTGTGGTGCCCGAGCTGGCCAGCCGTGACCACGTGCGCAAGCTGCTGCCGCTGGTCCGGCAGACCCTGGCCGAGGCCGGCCTGGGCGTGGACGACATCGATGGCGTGGCCTACACCGCTGGCCCCGGGCTGGTCGGTGCGCTGCTGGTCGGTGCCGGGGTGGCCCGTGCCCTGGCCTGGGCCCTGGAGGTGCCGGCCGTGGGCGTGCACCACATGGAAGGGCACCTGCTGGCGCCCTTGATGGAGGACGATCCGCCGCAGGCCCCGTTCGTGGCCCTGCTGGTGTCCGGTGGCCACACCCAGCTGGTAGCGGTCGATGCCATCGGCCGCTACCGCCTGCTGGGCGAGACCCTGGACGATGCGGCCGGCGAAGCCTTCGACAAGACCGCCAAACTGATGGGGCTGCCCTATCCCGGCGGCCCGCAGCTGGCCAAGCTGGCCGAACAGGGCACTCCGGGGGCCTACCGGTTCGCGCGGCCGATGACCGATCGCCCGGGGCTGGATTTCAGCTTCTCCGGCCTGAAGACCCAGGTCCTGATGGCCTGGCGTGACAGCGACCAGAGCGACCAGACCCGCGCCGACATCGCGCGCGGTTTCGAGGATGCGGTGGTCGAGACCCTGTCGATCAAGTGCGAACGCGCGCTGGAAGCGGCCGGCACCAATGTGATCGTGGTGGCCGGCGGTGTCGGGGCGAATACGCGGCTGCGTGCACGCCTGCAGCAGATGGCCGAACGCCTCGGGGGGCGTGCCTGCTTCCCGCGGCCGGCGCTGTGCACCGACAACGGCGCGATGATCGCTTTCGCCGGCGCCCTGCGCCTGCAGGCCGGGCAGCACAACCCGCCGAACGTTGACGTGACCCCGCGCTGGGACATGGCGACGCTGCCTGCGGTGTGACCCGCGACGCACCCATCCACACAGGCTGCGACCGTAGCGGCGGACGTGCCGGGATCCGGTCGTTTCAGGCAGCGGTGGTTCGGTCCCGTTACCATGACCGCCTGTTTTCCGGCTGGTAACCGCAATGGACAAGGTTTTCATCGAGGGGCTGACGATCGACGCCCTGATCGGCATCTACGATTGGGAACGGCGTATCCGGCAGGACCTGGTGTTCGACCTGGAGATGGGCTTCGACAACCGGCGCCCGGCAGCGACCGACGATATCGCCCATACCCTCAACTACAAGGCGGTCAGCAAGCGGCTGGAGCAGTTCGTGCGCGAATCGGAGTTCGGCCTGGTCGAGACCCTGGCCGAGCGTTGCGCGCAGATCGTGCTCGACGAGTTCGATGTGCGCTGGCTGCGGCTGAAGCTGAGCAAGCCGGGAGCGGTGCGCGGCGCGCGCGCGGTCGGCGTGATCATCGAGCGCGAACGCGGCTGAAACAGCAATGTCGGCCGGTGGCCGGCAACTTCATGCGATATGACTGAAACAGGAGACGACTGATGGTGGATGCGGTGGTGGCGGTACAGTGGATGGAACGGCTGCAGAACACACTGGAACCCTATCCCGGCGCCTACCTGGCGTTGATGATTTCGGCCCTGCTGCTCGCGGCGGGCCTGGCCAACTGGGTGACCAAGCGCATCCTGGTGCGCGGCCTGCGCCGTCTGCTGCAGCGCCTGCCTGGTTCCGAATCCGGGCGTGGCAGCCATCTGATGCGGGTCATCTCGCGGTTGTCCAACGTGGTGCCCAGCCAGGTGATCGCCTCTGGCATCACCCTCATTCCCGATCTGCCTCCGGGGCTGGTCAGCGTCATCGTCAAGCTGTGCATCGTGTGGGCGGTGCTGACCGTCTCGCTGGCCTTCTCGCATGCGCTGGATGCGGCCAACAGCCTGTACGAGCGCAAGCCGGATGCGCGCAACAAGCCGATCAAGGGCTACCTGCAGGTGGTCAAGATCGTGATCTTCGTGGCGGCCGGCCTGGCGATCATCTCCACCCTGCTGGGCGTGGCACTGGGCCCGCTGGTGACCGGCCTGGGTGCGGCCACGGCCGTGCTGATGCTGATCTTCCAGGACACCATCCTCTCGCTGGTGGCCAGCGTGCAGATCAGTGGCGATGGCCGCGTGCGCATCGGCGACTGGATCGAGATGCCGAGCCAGAACGCCGATGGTGACGTCATCGACATCGCCCTGCACACCATCACTGTGCAGAACTTCGACAAGACCATCACCACCATCCCGACCAAGAAGCTGGTGACCGAGTCGTTCAAGAACTGGCGTGGCATGCAGGAGGCCGGTGGCCGCCGCATCAAACGCGCGCTGTACCTGGACCAGCACAGCGTCGGCTTCCTGGACGAGGGCGACCTGGCCTTCCTCGGTGAGTTCGCCCTGCTGCGCGACTACCTGCGCGACAAGGAGCAGGAGCTGGGGCAGTGGAACGGGCGCCTGCGCGAGCAGGGCGTGGCGGACGTGAACAGCCGCCGGGTGACCAATCTGGGCACGTTCCGGGCCTATGTGGAGCGCTACCTGCGCAGTCACCCGGGCATCCACACCGACATGACCCTGCTGGTGCGCCAGCTGCAACCGACCACCGAGGGCCTGCCGCTGGAGCTGTACTGCTTCACCCGCACTACCGCCTGGGCGGAGTACGAGGCCGTGCAGTCGGACATTTTCGACCATCTGCTGGCGATCCTGCCGGCCTTCGGTCTGAGGGTGTTCCAGGCGTCCAGCGACGCCATGTTGATGGCCGGGCAGCGCCAGTCGGCCCGCTCGGAGTAAGCTGCCGTGCCGCCCGCGGGACCGTACGGACCCCGCTGGTGGATGAAACTGAATGCCGAAACCTCTCGCCAAATGGCCCGGGATCGCTAGAATGCCGGGCTTGTAAACGTTTTCATCAAGGACTGCCGGTGGCCTCCGAACGCATCGAATCCCTCATTGCCCAGATGACCGTCGAGGAAAAGGTCGGCCAGCTGGGTGTTTTCGCGGACATGGTCCGCCCGTTCGCCCCGGACGTGAACCCGGAAGCCAACGTGCGCAATGCCGACCAGGTGCTGCAGCAGGTGCGCGAGGGCAAGGTCGGCTCGCTGTTCAACGGGGTCGGCGCCGAGCTGGGCCGCCGCATCCAGCAGGTCGCGACCGAGGAGAGCCGGCTGGGCATCCCGGTCATCCTCGCTGCCGACGTCATCCACGGCATGCGCACCGTGTTCCCGATCCCGCTGGGCGAGGCCGCCAGCTTCGAGCCGGACCTGGCCGAGCGCACCGCCCGCGCCACCGCGGTCGAGGCCACCGCCGCCGGCCTGCACTGGACCTATGCGCCGGCCGTGGACATCGCCCGCGATCAGCGCTGGGGCCGTGGCGCCGAAGGCGCAGGCGAGGACGTGGTGCTGGGCTGTGCCTTCGCCGCCGCCCGTGTGCGCGGCTTCCAGGGCAGCGACCTGCGTGCCGCCGATTCGCTGCTGGCCACGCCCAAGCATTTCGCCGCCTATGGCGCAGTGATGGCCGGCATGGAATACAACATGGTGGACATCTCGCCGCAGACCCTGCGCGACGTGCACCTGCCGCCGTTCAAGGCGGCCTTCGATGCCGGTGCGATCACGGTGATGTCCTCGTTCAACGACATCAACGGCGTGCCGGCCAGCGCCAATGCCGAACTGCTCACCGACATCCTGCGCGGCGAGTGGAAGTTCCCGGGTGTGGTGATTTCCGATTACACCGCCGACATGGAACTGGTGGCGCACGGCTACGCCTCCGATGATCGCGACGCCACCGCCAAGGCCTTCACCGCCGGCCTGGACCTGAGCATGCAGAGCGGCTTCTATGCCGAGCACCTGCCGGGCCTGGTGGAAAGCGGCGAGGTGCCGATGGCGGTGCTGGATGAGGGCGTGCGCCGCATCCTGTGGCTGAAGGAAACCATCGGCCTGTTCGACGACCCGTACCGGTCGCTGGACCCGGCGCGCGAAGCAGACGGCTCGCACATCGCCGCACATGATGAGCTCTCGCGCGATGCCGCGCGCCGTTCGATCGTGCTGCTGAACAACCGTGACAACGTGCTGCCGCTGCAGAAGACCGGGCAGAAGATCGCGCTGATCGGCCCGTTCGTGCAGGACCGCGAAAACATCGAAGGCTGCTGGACCCTGTTCGGCGACAAGCAGCGTTATGTGGACCTGGAAACCGGCGTGCGTGCCGCCATCGGTGACGCATCGCTGCTGGAGATCGTGCCCGGCTGCGATCTGGAAACCGCGATCCCGGGGGGCACCGAAGCAGCCGTGGCGGCTGCGCTGCGTGCCGACGTGGTGGTGTTGGCGCTGGGCGAACCGCAGCGCTACAGCGGCGAGGCGCAGTCGCGCGTGGAGATCACCCTGCCGCCGGCGCAGCAGGCACTGGCCGAGGCGGTGGCGATGACCGGCAAGCCGCTGGTGGTGCTGCTGCGCAATGGCCGCGCGCTGGCCCTGCAGGGTGCGGTGCGCAATGCGCAGGCCGTGGCGGTCACCTGGTACCTGGGCACGCAGACCGGCCATGCGGTGGCCGATGTGCTGTTCGGCGACTACAGCCCGTCCGGCCGCCTGCCGGTCAGCTTCCCGCAGGTGTCCGGCCAGCAGCCGTATTTCTACAACCATCCGCGTACCGGCCGCCCCGAACTGCCGACGATGTCGGAGTTCAAGGCACGCTGGCGCGAGATTCCCAACGAGCCGCTGTATCCGTTCGGCCATGGCATCGGCTACACCACCTTCGCCTATGGCGTGCCGCAGCTCAGCACGGCACAGCTGGGCTGGGACGATACCCTGACCATCACCACCACACTGACCAACACCGGTGCCGTGGCCGGCGAGGAAGTGGTGCAGCTGTACATCCATGACCGCGTGGCGAGCCGCGTGCGACCGGTGCGCGAGCTGAAGGACTTCCGCAAGGTCGCGCTGCAGCCGGGCGAATCGACCGACGTGGTGTTCACCCTGCATCGCGAGCAGTTGGCATTCACCGGTCGCGATGGCGTGCTGCGTGCCGAGCCGGGCCTGTTCGAGTTGTGGGTGTGCGCATCGTCAGCGGCCGGTGAGCCGGTGCAGTTCGAACTGCTGAAGGGCTGAACGGGAACGGTAGCGCCGGGCCATGCCCGGCGTCGTCACCCACACGCCGGGCATGGCCCGGCGCTACCATCGCTGTGGGTGTGCGCGTCGTCACCCATGGCAAACACGCCGGGCATGGCCCGGCGCTACCATCGGAGTCCGTGATCCGACGGAGCCTGTCCATGCGCAAGAGTGCTTTCCTTGCCCCCGCGCTGCTGCTGGCAGCCTGTGCCCAGCCGGCGCCGCCGACGGCGCCGGAGGCAACGCCCGCTGCCGCGCCGGCGGCCGAACCCGTGCGGGCAGCACCGGCAGCACCGGCAGCACCGGCGGCACCCGCGAGCGAACAGACGGACGATGCGCGCGCGCGCATCGAGACACTGCTCGGTGATGCGGCGCAGTACGAGAAGGTCTTCAATGCCTTCAGAACGGCGGTGGTCGGCGGTGATCGCGCGGCGGTCGTCGAGGAAGTACGTTTTCCGTTGAACATCAGCGGCGGAAAGACGATCGCCGGACCGGGCGAATTCCAGCGCAGCTACGAGAAGATCATCACGCCGGCCGTGGTCAAGGCGGTGTCCGCACAGGATTTCGGCAAGGTGTTCGTCAACCAGCAGGGCGTGATGATCGGCGATGGCCAGGTGTGGTTGAGCGGCCAGTGCCTTGATGCGGCCTGCACCCGGACCGAAGTGAAGGTCATCACCATCCAGTGAGCGTGCAGGGTGACGGGCTCTGGCCCGCCACCCTGCGTTGCCTGATCAGGTCTTCGGCGTGAGCTTGAGCAGGCGCGCCTTGCTGCCATCTTCAAGCAGCCACAGCGCGCCATCGGGCCCCTGTTCCACTTCACGGATGCGCTCACCCATGTTGAAGCGTTCCGCCTCGCGCGCGTTGTCGCCCTCGAAGGCCACGCGCACCAGCGATGTGGAGGACAGGCCGCCGATGAAGCCGCTGCCCTTCCACTGCGGGAACAGGGTGCCGCTGTAGATGACAAAGCCCGCAGGCGAGATGACCGGCGTCCAGGTCACCTTCGGCGCGGCGAACTCCGGGCGCGTGTCATGGTCGGGAATCGGCCGGCCGTCGTAGTGGTCGCCGTTGGAGACCACCGGGTAGCCGTAGTTGGCGCCCCGCACGATCAGGTTCAGTTCGTCTCCGCCCGCCGGCCCCATCTCATGCGCCCACAGCTTGCCGTTGGCATCGAAGGCCATGCCCAGAATGTTGCGATGGCCGAGCGACCACACCTGCGCAGCCACGCCGCCCTGTGACGCGAACGGATTGTCCGCCGGCAGGCTGCCATCGTCGTTGAGGCGGATGATCTTGCCGAGGTTGCCGCCCATGTCCTGCGCGGGGTCGAACTTCTGCCGTTCGCTGGAGCTGATCCAGAGCTTGCCGTCCGGACCGAACACCAGGCGGTGACCGTAGTGGCCCTGCCCGCTGACTTTCGGTGTCTGTCGCCAGATCACCTTTACATCCTTGAGCTGGCCACCGCCATCGGCGTCCAGGGCGAGCGTGGCGCGGGCCACGGCGGCGCCGCGGGTATCCAGCGTGCCTTCCTCGGCATAGCTGAGGTAGATCACCTGGTTGCGGGCAAAGTCCGGATGCAGGATGACGTCGCCAAAGCCCCCCTGGCCACCATAGGCGACCTTCGGCACGCCGGTGATCTCATGCTTCTGGCCGCTGGCCACGTCCAGGTGCTGCAGCTTGCCGCGCTTTTCGGTGACCAGCAGACTGCCATCGGGCAGGAAGGTCATTGCCCACGGTTGATCGAAACGGCTGACTTCCGTGGCGGTGAACGGCCGGCGGTCGGTTGCGGCCGCAGCCGTAGCCGGCGCAGCAGCGGTGGCGGCAGTACCGGCAGTGCTGGATGCAGGATCGGCGGCGTTGCAGGCAGTGGTGGCGAGAATCGGCGCCAGGCCGAGGGCAAGCAGCAGGGGCGTTCGGGTCATGGGAATCTCCAGGGCGGGGACGCGGATGGCCAAGCGTTCCCTTGTATACCACTGCGGGTGTGACCGTCGTGGCCCGAAGGTCCTGCTACCCCCTGTGCGACGTGAGGCGGATCGTCTAGGGTGGGCACGCCCGGGCAATGCATGCCCGTCTGTCTGCCAAGGATCTGCAATGCACACTGTTCCGACCCACAAGCCATCTCCCGCCTTCGTCGCCGCTTCCTGGGTGGCGCTGCTGCTTGGCGCGGTGGCTTATCTGATCGGCCTGTTCAACGCCGAAATGGCCCTGAACGAGAAGGGCTACTACCTGGCGTTGCTGCTGTATGGCCTGTTTGCGGCGGTATCGCTGCAGAAGAGCGTGCGCGACCGCGTGGAAGGCATCCCGGTCAGCGGCCTGTACTACGCGCTGTGCTGGTTCGCCCTGCTGTCGGCGCTGCTGCTGTTGCTGGTGGGCCTGTGGAATGCCACGTTGCTGTTGAGCGAGAAGGGCTTCTACGCAATGGCCTACGCACTTGCCCTGTTCGGCGCTGTCGCGGTGCAGAAGAACACCCGCGACCTGATCGCCGCCAATGGCGGCAATGTACGGGGTCAGGCCGTGCCGCCGCTGCCGGAACAGGACTGACGCCTGAATTGCGCAGAGCCGGGACCATGCCCGGCTTTGCCGCAGTGCCGAAGGACAGCCGGGCATGAGCCGGCCGCAGCGGGGCGTGCCATCAGGTGCCGCGCGGGACGCCCCGGTCCAGGCGCTGGTCGAGGTTGACCGCTTCTTCCCAGCCCCGGCGGACGGCATTGCGGGCCTGCGCCCACTCCAGCCGGCTCTTGCCGCGCTCGCTCGCCCAGCGTGACTCGAGTTCGGCTTCCACCTCTTCGTACGCACGGATCATGTCCTGCGCACGGGCAGCGTGGCCGATGCGATAGGCCGGCTCGTAGTCCTCGAAGAACAGCTGGTTGTCGTAATAGGGTTCAGCGGTGTAACGCTCGCGCCAGAAGTCGGAAACGGCCTGGCGCGGTGCGCTGTCATCCGGCACGCGGCCGGGGATCTGGTACTCGGGGCTCATCGATCGGGCTCCGTGGTGGATGAGCTTCGATCATGCCGCCATGGCGGTTAACGGTCCGGTCCGCTCGCGTGAAGGGAAGGTGTCCTCCACCTGCGCCCCTCGCTGCGGATCATCAGGCGCCCACGTCCTTGCGCGGCAGTTTGTAGATCACTGCGCCGATGGCGAAGGCGACCAGTGCGGCGGCGATGTTCTGCCAGCTGGCACTGGCGAACAGGGCCAGGCAGAGCAGCAGGGCCAGGACCGGAATCAGCGGCCCACCCGGCAGCTTCAGTGCGCCTGGCCGGTCGGCGTAACGCTTGGCCAGCACCAGCACGGCCGCCGCGGTTCCGATATAGGCGAACAGTCGCGTGGTCATCGACAGCAGCGCCAGCTGCACGAACGAACCGGACAGCGCCAGGCCGAGGGCGATCAGCCCCTGGCAGAAGATGGCGGCAGCCGGTGTGCGGAAGCGCGGATGGACCTGCGCGAGGATCTTCGGCCCGTAGCCATCGCGGGCAAGCGCGAACAGGAAGCGCGGGCCCATCATCATCGTATTGCTGTTGGTGCCGAGAATGGAGATGGTCGCGCCGATGGTCAGTATCAACGCCAGTGCCTCACCGCCGAAACCGGCTGCGGCATCGGCCAGCGGTGTCGGCGACGACGCAAGCCCGGCCAGGGTGCCCTGCGCCACCACCTGCACCGCACCGTAGATGACGGTGACGGTGATGATCATGGTGATCAACGCGAACGGAATGTCGCGACGGGGATTGCGGTACTCGCCGGCTGCTGCCGGGATGTTCTCGAAACCGGCGTAGGCATACAGCAGCAACAACGCCGCCTCGCCCATGCGCTGCAGGTCGTGCGGGTCCGGGCGCTGGCCGGAGAACGCCAGCTGCGGATCGATGTAGAACGCGCCGATGGCCACGAACAGCAGCAGCGGCAGCATCTTGCCGATCACCAGCACGATGCCGGTGCGGGCCGCCGAGCGCACGCCGATGATGTTCACGCCGGTCAGGAAACCCAGCGACAGCACGATCACGGCAAGGCGACCCGTTCCGGCCCCGGCCCAGGGCCAGAAGCGCGCGACCGCATCGGCCAGCGCATTGCTGAGTGCGGCCGCCGAGCTGATACGGGTCAGCCAGATCATCCAGCCGATCTCGAAGCCGGCGAAGCGGCCAAAGGCTTCGCGGGCATACAGATAGCTGCCGCCGGGTTCATCGAAGTAACTGGCGGCCTGCGCGTAGCACAGCACCAGCAGGGCCACCACGATGCCGGCGGCGACCACGCCCCACAGGCTGAAGGGGCCCAGCAGGGCGACGGTGGCCGCCGGCAGCAGATAGATGCCGCTGCCGATCACATCGTTGATCGACAGGCCGACGATCTGCCAGCGGCTGACCGCGCGCTGCAGCTGCGGTTCGTCCGGGGCGCTCAACGCAACGCTCCGGTCAGGGCCGGTAGCTGCCACGGCCCCTGCAGGTTGTGGTACTCCGTCTTCGGCAGCAGGACGAAGACAGCGCGCGTGTCCGGCTTCAGCCAGGCCAGCAGGGCCGTCATGTGGCGCGGCTCCATTGCCGTACAGCCGGCCGTGGCCTCGCCCGGCTTGCGCCAGAGGTGGGCGAAGATGCAACTGCCCTTGCCCGGCCTGCGGCTGCTGTTGTGCTCGATCACGAAGCCCTCGCGGTAGCGCACATCGCCCTTGTTGTGGAGGTCCAGCCGCATCGGTTCGGTGGAGCCTTCTACTGCGGCGGTGCCCACGTCCGCCGCATCGACGATGCGGTTGTAGTAGCGCGAGGCGGGGACATCCATGCAGTAGTGGCTGGCCGTCATCGGCAGATACGGCATCGCGCTGGCGATCGTCGGCGCGTAGCCGAACGCCGGGCCGATATCGAAGATGCCTGCCGGACTGCGCCCGTCGCCTTCCGTCTTCTGCGGTCCCTGGTTGTGCAGCGACGCACGGCCCACGCCCCACGCGCTGCCCTCACGCCCCACGGCCACGGTGAAGGCCGGGCCGTGCGGACGCCACGTGTCGTCGCTGCTCCTGCGCTCATAGGCCTGCAGCCGGCCCTGGGTGGCATCCCAACTGTCGGTGACCACCACGATGGCCTGCAGACTGCGCGCCATCGGCGGCAGCGGGGTGAGCGCGCCAGCCGGCAGCGCGGTGGCCAGAGCGGTGACAGCGAGGGCGGTACGCAGCAGTGGCAGCATCGTGGACTCCAGTGAACCAGGGGTCGATCAGGCGTCGATCAGGTGTTCGATCCGTTCCAGGTTCACCCCGAGCTGGCGGTGGCGGTCCGGGTTGGCATGGCACAAAAGCACGAAGACGAAGTCGAGCAGGGACTGCAGTGAAGCACGGTACAGCAGCTGCGCCACGTGCGGTGCAGGGTCATGGGCGCAGACCACCAGTGACTGGTCGGCATGTGCGCGCAGCGGGTTGGCGGTATGGCGGGTGATCGACACCACCTGCCCGCCCACGTCCTGGAACTGCCGCGACAGCTGGAACAGCTGCGGCAGCTTGCCGAACTCGGAGAACACCAGCATGGCATCACCGGCCCGCGCCGCTGACAGGTTGGCCATCATCAGGATCGGATCGGCATGGTGCACGGTCAGCATGCCCAGCAGTGACAGTCGCATGGCGAACTCGCGTGCGTACAGGCCGTCATCACCAAGGCCGTATACGAACACTTTGGGCGCCCTGTCGAGCAGTCGCACGATGGCCTCGACATCGGCCTGTGCATTGGCCAGGCTGGTCTCTTCCTCGGCGGCTGCCCGGCTCAGGCGCAGGCGCTTGGCGATGTCGGCGTAGTCATCGTCGGCGCTCGGCGACGGCGGCCGTGCCTGTGGATCGTGACCGGCGCGCGCCACGTCCTGGCCGATCGAGTACTTCAGGTCCGGGTAACCCTTGAAGCCCAGCTTCTGGCTGAACTTCACCACGCTGGACTGGCTGATGCCCAGCGCACTGGCCAGCTGCTGCGAAGAGTAGTCGCGCAGCAGGTGGGCATTGTCGAGGATGAAGTCGGCGATGCGGCGTTCGATGGCCGACATCTGCCCGCGCTCGGAGCGGATTTTCACCAGGGGTGGCATGGGGCTCAGCGTGGGTCCGGTTGCAGGAAGGGTAAGCGGGATCAGCGGTCGGCGGTAGCGCCCGTGCAGCGGCCTACCAGCGCGGCGGCGTGATCATCTCCAGCCCGCGCACCTCGGTGATTCCCAGCCCCGGCGCATCGCTGATGGTGATCTCCGACTCGTTGAAGTTGACCCCGCCGCTGACCGGATCGAACTGGCCCAGCGAAGGGCCGTCCAGGTCGACCTTGGTGATCACATCACTCCTGGCCACGGCCAGGTGCACGGCCGCGGCCACGCTGATGCTCGATTCGATCATGCAGCCGATCATGCATGGCACGCCGTAGATGCCGGCGATGTCGGCGATGCGGATGGCATTGGACAGGCCACCGGTCTTCATCAGCTTGATGTTGATGATGTCCGCCGCGCGCTGCTGGATGAGGTCCATCACCTGGCTGGGACTGAACACGCTCTCATCGGCCATGACCGGCGTGTTGACCCGGTCGGTCACGTACTTCAGGCCACTGATGTCGGCGGCCTTCACCGGCTGCTCCAGCAGCTCCAGCACCACGCCGGCATCCTCCAGCGTGCGCATCGCGTGCACCGCCTGCTTGGCGGTCCAGCCTTGGTTGGCGTCCAGGCGCAGCAGGGCGCGGCCTTCAACCGCCGCGTGGATCGCCTTGACCCGCTCGATGTCCAGGCCGATGTCCTTGCCTACCTTGATCTTCAGCGACTCGAAGCCACGCTCGATCGCCGACAGCGAATCGGCCACCATCTTGTCGATGTAGTCCACGCTGATGGTGATGTCGGTGGTGATGACCGGATCGCCGCCGCCGAGCATCTGGTACAGCGGCGCGCCATGCAGCTGCGCCCACAGGTCGTACAGGGCGATCTCCACTGCGGCCTTGGCGCTGGTATTGCGCTCCATCGACGTCTGCACCAGACCGCACAGGCGGTTGAGGTTGGCAACGTCCTGCCCGATCAGGCGTGGAGCGATGAAGTGGTGGATCGCTTCGATGATCGAGCCATGCGTATCACCGGTGATCACGGCGGTGGCCGGCGCCTCACCGTACCCGGTGTGGCCGCTGTCGGTGCGGATCAGCACCACCACGTCCTCCACGGTTTCCACGGTGCGCAGGGCGGTCTTGAAGGGGGTCTTCAGCGGCACGCGCAGCATGCCCAGTTCAATGGCGGTGATCTTCATTCAGGGGTCTTGGCCCGCAGGCGCTGGATGTTGGTGATGCGGTCGATGTAGCGGACCGTGTCGCTGGCCATCATCGGCTCCAGCGGCGTGACCGAAACACCATTGAGATGGGCCTGCACACGCGTACCGTCGGCGCCGAACCAGCTGCCGCCGGCCGTATCGTGGATGACCCAGGTGCGGCCGTCGACGTGGCCGATGGCCATCATCACATGACCGGGGATGTAGACCAGATCACCGACCTGCAGGCCGGTGACGGCACGTTCGCGCACGGCCTTGCCATCCTTGCTGGTGAACGGCAGGCGATCCAGCGCCGGGCTGATCGCCTGCGCGCTGGTATTGCGCGGCATCAGCACGCCGAAGCTCCGGTAGATTTCCGAAACGAAGCCGCTGCAGTCGCGGGTATCGTAGTCATGGCCCCAGCCATAGCGCTCACCCAGGAACTTGAACGCCTGCTGCAACAGCCGGCGAGGGGTCAGCGGCAGGTAATCGGCGGCCGTGTCCTGCGAGCGTGGCAGCAGTGCCGGGACCAGTTTCAGTCGTCCATCGGCCTCGCGCACCGGCAGCTGCACCACCCATGAGGCGTGGGCCTGCTGGCCGTTGACCGGCGTGGCCGCCGGCCAGTCGGCCAGCACCGGCAGGCGCACGCCCATGTCCAGCTGCAGGCGCGAGACACGCGGCTCTTCCGGCGTGTAGACGGTGTGCGCGGTGGCGCCGGTGACGATGCGGTACGGGCCGGCGCTGCCATAGCCGAGCACGCTGGCCTTGTCGCCGGTGGCCACGGCGTCCGCTTCGATCCATGCGCTGTAGCGCTCGCTGTGCACGAACAACCAGCGGCCATCGCTGCTGCGATGGACCACGGCGACCTTGTCACCGGGGAACAGCGCCGATTCCTGGAAACGATCGATATCGGTATCGCCGACCGTGCTGAAGACCCGCTCGTGGGTCGGGAAGGTGCGCAGTGCGGCACGCTTCACCACCAGCCCATAGTCGGGCGCCACCTGTGCGGGAATCGCATCCAGGCCGAGGTTGGCTTCGATGGCCTTGCGCACTGCCGGTGCGATCGCCTGCCCCTTGGCGTTGTAGAGCGTACGCGTGGGCCAGCTCGACAGCGCCGTGATGCTGCTGCGCACCTGTGCCGCACCCAGCTGGGCAGGCAGGGCGGCGATATCCTGGATATGGGCATCCTCTGCGCGCATCCGCGCGTTCTGCGCCTGGATCTGCGCGCGGTCGAGGATGGGCGCATCGGCATCGTCCAGCCGGGCGGCCCAGTAGTCCGGGGTCAGGTAAACCTCGTGCAGGCCGATCACATACGGCAGCGGCGCGCCCGGATCGGGCGCGGCAGCCTGCACGAAGGCCGGTGCGGCGAGCAGGCACAGGGCCAGGGTCAACCGGCGCGGCCATTGCCGGCGCGGTTCGCGGGAAGCCAGGATCATGCGCAGCACACCCTCCTCGAATGCCTTAAGGAATATTTATTCCTTTCGCGTGCGAAAGCAAGAATAAATTATTGACCGGTCCTCCGGCCCGTGTTACACAGCCGTTACCACCCGCGCTTGGGAAGTGTCGCTGTGGATCCTGCCGTTCGCAAACCGCGTCTGCCTGCCGCCGCCGGCCTGTGTGCCGCGCTGCTGCTGTGGGCGTCGGCCACGCATGCGGCAGACGCGCGCGACAGCCGGCAGCGCGGGCATGGACTGCAGGTGATCGACCTGATCGACAGCGGGCGCTTCAGCGATGCCCAGGCGCTGCTGGCGACCGGGCGCGATGCTGCCGAAGACGCGTTCCAGCGCGAGCGCATGCGCCGCATCCGCCTGGATTTTTCCCTCGACGAAACGGCGGCCAAAGCGGCTGTGCGTCGCTGGATTCCGGATCTGACCGACGAGGAATTCGCGCGCTGGGACCAGCTGGGCCTGATCGAGCACCTCGATATCGATGGCAGGCGCGCGTACTTCAAGCGCGCGCCCTCGAACCTGTTCCTGCTCAGCGATGAAGCGCGCGCACGCCGCCGCGCCGATGCACCGATGCCACCTCCGGGCCCGAATGAAGTGCTCAACGCGCACCACGCACGTATCGTTGCCGCTGCCGGTCAAAGCGGCCAGGCGTCGGTGCTGCCGCAGCGCATCGCGTTCACGCAGTCGCTCACGGTCAAGGCCGATGCGGTCCCGGCGGGCGAAACCGTCCGCGCCTGGATTCCCTATCCGCGCGAGATTCCGGGCCAGCAGGAGCACGTGCAATGGCTTGGCAGTACGCCGGGCGACGCACGCGTGGCGCCCGCCAGTACCCTGCAGCGCACCGCCTACCTGGAAGCGAAGGCCGTCGCCGGCCAGCCCACGCGCTTCGAGATCCGTTATGCCGTCACCCTGTTCGCCCGCCACACGGCAATCGATCCGGCCCGGGTGCAGCCGACACCGGCCGACGCCGCGCTGCAGCCTTACCTGAGCGAACAGTTGCCGCATGTGCGTTTCACGCCGGCATTGAAACTGTTCTCCGACCAGGTGCTGCAGGGCGAAACACGCCCCTACGAGATCGTGCGCAGGCTGTTCGCGGCGGTCGATCGCATCCCATGGGCCGGCGCACGCGAGTATTCCACCCTCAGCAACATCAGCGACTACGCGCTGCGTGCCGGCCATGCCGACTGCGGCCAGCAGACGCTGCTGCTGATCGCGCTGCTGCGCATGAACGGCATTCCCGCGCGCTGGCAGTCGGGCATGGTGTTCTCCGACGATGGCAGCGGCTACAACAACCTGCATGACTGGGGACAGGTCTATCTGGCGCCATATGGCTGGCTGCCGATGGATGTGACCACCGGTGCACTGGCCAGCGATGTGCCTGCGCTGCGCGATTTCTACCTGGGTGGCCTCGACGGCTACCGCATCGCCTTCAACGACGATTTCGGCCAGCCGTTCGTGCCGGCCAAACAGCATTTCCGCTCGGAAACGGTCGACTCGCAGCGCGGCGAGGCCGAGTGGGCAGGCGGCAACCTGTACTTCGACCAATGGAGCTACGACTTCCAGTGGCAGGTACTGCCCGCCGGGCAACGCTAGCGCGACACACCACCATCGGCACCATTCAATTCTTGCAGGAGAGAGCAGGGGATGAAGGCATACAACATCAAGCGGGCGGCGCTGTGCGTCGCCCTGGGTACCTGTCTGGGCGTGATCGCGCCCGGCGCCTTCGCGCAGGATGGCTCCGTCGCCGGCCGGCTGGTCAGCGATGCCGGCCAGGTTCCTGCCGGCGCCACGGTCACGGTGCGCAATCCGGCCACCGGCTTCGTCCGCTCGGTACAGGCCGATGCCAGCGGCAGCTATCGCATTCCGCTGCTGCCGGTGGGCACCTATGAGATGGAGGTGAGCCTGCCCGGCGGCGGTGCCAGCCGCGTCGGCCAGGTCACCGTCGGCCTGGGCAGCGCAACCACCGTCAATGTGCCGCTGGGTGCGGTCAGTACCCTGGGAACGGTGGAGGTGCGCGCGCCGCAGGTGGTATCGATGGTGGATGTGAAGTCCACCGAGTCGGCCACCAACATCACCCGCGAGGAGCTGTCGCGCCTGCCGGTGGACCGTGACATCACCGCCGTTGCGCTGCTGGCGCCGGGCGCAGTGAAGGGCAAGGGCTCGCTGGGCGGGCAGGGCATATCGTTCGGCGGCTCGTCAGTGGCCGAGAACACCGTGTACATCAATGGACTGAACGTCACCGACTTCTACAACCGGGTGGGCTTCTCGTCAGTGCCGTTCTCCTTCTACCAGGAGTTCCAGGTCAAGACCGGAGGCTATTCGGTGGAGTTCGGGCGCAGCACCGGTGGCGTCATCAACGCCGTCACCCGCTCGGGCAGCAACGACTTCAAGGCCGGTGCCGAGCTGGTGTTCGAACCCCGCGCATGGCAATCGCAGGCCCGCGACCGCTATGACGGCCAGGGCAGCCGTTACATCACCGCCAGCCGCGACGACTACAGCCGCAGTGCGCTCAACGTGTTCGCATCCGGTGCCCTGATCCAGGACCGGCTGTTCTTCTTCGGCATGTACGAGGCCCGTGACTACCGGCCGACCTCGACCAACGATGCCGGTACGCGCTTGAGCCAGGGCAAGGCCGATGACCCGTTCTGGGGCGGCAAGATCGACTGGCAGATCACCGACAACCAGATGCTGTCGCTGTTCGGTTTCTCGGACAAGAGCAAGACGCTCACCGATGTCTACAACTACGACTACGCCAGTGGCCAGACGGTAGGCGAGCGCAGCAACCAGATCTACAACACCGTGGGCGGCAGGAACTGGTCGGGCACCTACAGCTGGCAGGTCAACAACGATCTGACCATGAAGCTGATGTATGGCGAGAACAAGCGCAACCGCGCGCAGAGCTCGCTGATGGACGAGAACTGCAACCGCGTGTTCGACAACCGTACCGCCAGTCAGGGCGTGCCCTCGCAGCTGCAGGGCGACCGCAGCTGCACCAGCAGCTCGTTGCTGGAATCGGCACTGGATACGCGCAAGGCCGCACGCGCCGACTTCGAGTGGACCCTGGGCAACCACCTGCTGCGCTTCGGCCTGGACCGCGAAGAGAACACCTCCGACTACAGCCGCGCCTATCCCGGTCCGGGTGGTTTCCGCTACGACATCTACTACCGCACGCCGGGCAGCTCGCTCAACGGGGGCATCGTGCCGGCCAGTGGCCTGGTCGCGCGCACCCGCCGCTATGAAGTGGATGGCTCGTTTGAAACCATCAACTCGGCGTATTACCTGGAAGACAACTGGCAGGTCACCCCGAACCTGCTGCTGAACATGGGCCTGCGCCTGGAAGCCTTCGACAACAAGGGCGGCGACGGCAGCAGCTACATCAAGATCGACGACATGCTGGCCCCGCGCCTGGGCTTTGCGTGGGACGTGCGGGGTGATGGCACCACCAAGGTGTTCGGCAACCTTGGCCGCTACTTCCTGCCGGTGGCCAACGTCATCAACATCAAGCAGGCCGGTGGCTTCCTGGACGAACGCACCTGGTACGAGTTCCTCGGCTATACCGGTGCCGCCAACAACGTGCCGAACCTGGGGGCGCAGATCGGGCCGGTCGACAATTCACAGGGTGATGGCAGCGTGCCGGACCTGCGTGCCGAAGTGAACCGGGACATGGACCCGGTCTACCAGGACGAGGCGATCCTCGGCTTCCAGCAGATGATCAACGAAGCCTGGTCGGTCGGTGCCAGCGTGACCTATCGGCGCCTGCACAACGCTATCGATGACATGAACATCACCGCCACCGGCCAGTGCGGTGCCATCGACAGCGTCTGGATCATGGGCAATCCCGGTCGCAGCAACACCGTCTGGGGCGATACCAACTGCGACGGCAGCAACGATGGCTGGATCAGCATCGATACGTCGAAGGAAGGCTGGGCGCTGTATGACGATGACGGCAACTACGTCGGCCAGCGCGGCTGGGTGAAGCCCAAGCGCGACTACAAGGCGCTGGAGCTGCAGGTCGATCGCGCCTGGGATGGCAAGTGGGGCTTCAATGCGTCCTATACGCTGGCCTACGGCCGTGGCAACGCGGAAGGTCCGGTCAACTCCGATACCGACTTCGCCGATGCCGGACGCACCGAGAACTTCGACAACCCCTGGGTGAACTACCGCGGCTACGGCTACCTGGCCAATGACCGGCGGCATCAGTTCAAGTTCCGTGGCAGCTATGCGTTGACCGAGAACCTGAGCGTGGCGGCGACGCTGGGCGTGCAGTCGGGCAGCCCGATCACCCGCTTCGGCGCCGGCAATCCGTTCGACGACACCGACTTCCACAGCTACTACGTGTGCGTCTCCAACTGCCAGGCGAGCGTGCCGTCCGAGCGCGTGTTCGTGCATTCCCCGCGCGGTGGCGATGGCCGCACGCCGTGGACCTACGACCTCGACGTCAGCGTGTCGTACAAGGTGCCGATCCCCACCGACCTGCGCCTGAAGCTGGCGGTGTACAACGTACTCAACCAGCAGCGTGTGGTGACGGTGGACCAGGACTACGAGCCGCAGGACAGCATCGGTACGCCGAACCCGCTGTATCGTTATGGCACCGGCTTCCAGTCGCCGCGCTATGCGCAGCTGACGGTGACCTGGAGCTACTGACGCTGTGCCCGCGCCGCTCGCAGGGGCGGCGCGGGCAATGACACAAGGGAGCGGGCCTGTGCTTCAGCTGATCGTCCTTGCTGCACTTGCCGCCTCGCCTGCTGCGCCGGCGGAGCCCGCGCGCTTCGATGCCGATATCGCCACCGTTGTCGCACGCGAGCACCTGCCTGGGATGGCGGTGGCGGTGGTGGACCAGGGTCAGGTGGTGTACCGCCATGCCGAGGGCACGCGTGGCGATGGCGGTCGCATTGATGAGGACACGCTGTTCAAGATCGCCTCCAACAGCAAGGCGATGACCGCTGCGCTGCTGGCACGGCTGGTACAGCAGGGCCGGCTGCGCTGGGATGACCCCGTGCAGCGCCATCTGCCCGGCTTCCGCATGCACGACGCCTGGGTGGGGCAACAGATGCAGGTGCGTGATCTGCTGATCCACAACAGTGGCCTGGGGCTGGGCGCCGGAGACCTGATGCTGTGGCCCGAGCCCAATGCCTTCACCCGCGCCGACATCATCGCCGGGCTTGCGCATCTGAAACCTGTCACCAGCTTCCGCAGCGGCTACGCCTACGACAACCTGATGTACGTGGTCGCCGGTGAAGTGGCTGCCGCCGCAGGGGGCAAACCCTATGACCAGCTGATGCGCGAACAGGTGTTTGAACCGCTGGGCATGACCCGTTGCCAGGTCGGCCGCTGGTCGGTGCGCGACGTCGGCAACGTCGCCCAGCCGCATGCGCGGCGCGACGGCCACACGACGGTGGTCAACGCCGATGGTGAGATCAGCGCCGATCTGCCATCGATGGCGGCCGGTGGCATCCGCTGCTCGCTGCGCGACATGACGCGCTGGATGCAGGTGCTGCTGGATCCCGACCTGGTGCCGGACTGGCTGGACACACCACAGCGGCGGGCGCTGTGGACGCTGCACATGCCGATGCCGCTGGGTGACATGCAGCGGCGCTGGGACAACGCACACTCCCATGGCTATGGCTACGGCTGGCGCCTGTCAGACATCGATGGCCACTGGAAGGTGGCGCATACCGGCACCCTGTCCGGCATGTATTCGTCGCTGGCCCTGCTGCCCGACCGTGGCGTCGGCGTGGTGATGCTGATCAATGGCGAGGGCGAGCAGGCACGTACCGCGCTGATGCAGTCGATGCTGAAGGCGTACACCGCGCCGCAGGACCGCAGGCGTGCCGCCGACTACCTCGATGAACTGGAGCGCGCGCAGGCATCCAGGCGTGCGCAGGGGCATGCGGTGCCTTCGACGGCAGGTGCGCGCGCCGTATCCGGCACGACCTTGCCGCAGTGGCAGGGCCGCTATTCGGACCCGTGGCTGGGAACCGCCTGGCTGTGCCCAGGTCCTGACGGCCTGCGGTTCCGCGTGGAGAAATCGCCTCGCCTGCAGGCCCGGGTAATGCAGCTGCAGCAGCGTTGGCTGCTGCGTTGGGATACGCTGGGTGAGGACGCGCAGGCGTGGCTGCAGCCCGGCGATGGCCCGGTGCCGTCCCTGCAACTGCGCGCGATCGACCCGGAGATCGACTTCAGCTATGACTTCCAGGATCTGCATTTCACTCGCACTGGCGACTGCACTGGCGAACCCCGCGCACGCCAGTGAGGCGCCGCGCATATCGTCGGCCACCGATGCGTCGCAGGCCGGGCTGGTGGAGATCCGCACGGTGTCGCCGGGAATCGAGCTGGACATCCGCTATGCCGGCACCGGCAACTTCACTGGCGCACGCGTGCCTGGCTATGAGGTGCCGGCCTGTTATCTGCTGGCGCCGGTCGCGACCGCACTGGCACGGGTCGAAGCGGATCTGCGCGCGCAGGGCTTCGCCCTGCGCATCTACGACTGCTATCGCCCGGTGCGCGCGGTGCAGGCGTTCGTGGCCTGGGCACATGACCCCGCAGAGCAGTCACGCAAGTCACTGCAGTATCCGGATCTGGACAAGCCGCAGCTGTTGAGCGAAGGCTACATCGCCGAGCGCTCGGGCCACAGTCGCGGCGCCACCGTGGACATCGGCCTGCTGGAGTGCCGCCGCGACACGTGCACGCCGCTGGACATGGGCACCGATTTCGATTTCTTCGGTCCGCGGGCGCACACTGCGGCCGAGGGCCTGACTGACGCACAGCGGGCCCACCGTGCCCGCCTGCTGCAGGCGATGGCCCGCCACGGCTTCAGCAACTATGCGCAGGAGTGGTGGCACTACACGCTGCAGCCCGAGCCGGACCCGATGACCGCCTACGACGTGCCCGTTCGGTAGCAGCACCGGCGGGTTCCGCGCCGCCGATACCCTCCGTCGTACACTGGCCGCCTTTCCCATCCTGCGCACCCGATGAATCTTCCCCTGCATTTCGGCCTGCTCGGTACCCTGGAAGCGGGCGCCATCGCATTGCTGGTTGGCCTGCTGGTGTACCTGCTCTGGCATCGGCTGTGCCGCCTGCTGCACTGGACGGTAGGTCATGCCATCGGCTGGTCGTGCGTCATCGCCGTGGTGATCTCTGCCGGCATCGATGCATGGAAGCTCTTCTACATGGGAATCGTGCGGCTGGAGTCGCCGCTGTACGCGCGGTTGTTCCTGGCCACCATCCACGATCCCAACGAACTCGGCAGCCGCGTGGTGCTGGAGATCGCCGGGGCGCTCGCCGGTGTGGCGCTGGGATGGGTGTTGTTCAGTTCGCGGTCATCGTCCCAGAACGTCGATTGACGCAGGTTTTTCGTTGCCTGCGGGTTAAATCCGCAGGCGCTGAATGTTCGCCTTATGGGCCGATCACTTCCCCCTAACCACCGCGCTAATGCATGCGCGGGGGGCTGTGGTTAACCGCGCGTGTGGACGCCGGTCGCGGCGCAAAATCGATTCAGAAACGGGGTGGCAGGGTAGGTGCCGTGCGGAAACAACAGGCCGCGCAACACCACCCCAAGGAGACATCCCTGATGACCATTCGCAACCGCAAGCCCCTGATCGCCCTGATTGTCGCCGCCGGCAGCGTGCTGGCCATTCCGGCCATGGCACAGACCGCGCAGCAGCAGGCCGCGCAGGCGCAGAATGATGCAGCGCAGGCACAGCAGGCCGCCGCGCAGGCCGGCCAGGCCGCGAACCAGGCCACCGACGCAGCGGCGGCAGCATCGGCGCAGGCCAGCGGCGGCGGCCAGACCTGGGCCAGCATCGATACCGACGGCAACGGCACCATCAGCAAGTCCGAGGCACAGGTCAACGCCGGCCTTGCCCAGGTGTTCGACCAGGCCGACGCCAACAAGGACGGCGAGCTGAGCGCCGATGAGTACAAGGCCTACGTGGCCGCCCAGCAGGCCGGTGCCGGCGGCGCCGCGCAGGGCCGCTGATCCACCGTTGATTCGGGACAACCGGTGCATGGGTACCCGGGCGGCGCCAGCCGCCCGGGTTTTTTTCGCCCTCGCCGCGCCTGTATCCTTGTCCGATGAACACCTCCACGCCTGCGCCCGCGCGCGCCATCGGCCTGGTCGGTTTTGACGGTGACGACACGCTGTGGAAGAGCGAGGACTACTACCGCAAGGCCGAGCAGGACTACCTTGACCTGCTGTCGCGCTACATCGACGTGCACGACACCCAGACCGCCCGTCACCTGCTGGAAGTGCAGCAGCGCAACCTCGGCGTGTTCGGTTACGGCGTGAAAGGCATGGCGCTGTCGATGATCGAGGCGGCCATCGACATCACCGGCCAGCGCATCGAGGCCAGGGACATCCAGCGCATCCTCGACATCGGCCACGACACCCTGCGCCATCCGGTCGAACTGATCGACGGTGTGCGTGAATCTGTGGCGGCCATCGCCGAGCACTATCCGGTGGTGCTGATCACCAAGGGCGACCTGTTCCACCAGGAAGCGAAGATCAACGTGGCCCGGCTGCATGAACTGTTCCCGCGCATCGAGATCGTCTCGGAGAAGGACCCGGCAACCTATGCCCGCGTGCTGGCCGAATTCGACCTGCCGATCGAGCGCTTCGTGATGGTCGGCAATTCGCTGCGCTCGGACATCGAGCCGGTGGTCACGCTGGGGGGCTGGGGCATCCATACGCCCTATGCGGTCACCTGGGCGCACGAGACCCAGCACGGCGTGGCCGACGACGAGCCGCGCATGGTCAGCGCCGATACCGCCTGGGACTGGCCGGCCGCACTGGCCGCGATCGAAGCCAAGGCTAGCGTCGCGGCCTGACAGGGCGCGACGGCTGCGGCAGAATCGGGGCATGAACGCTCGCCTGCTCACGCTGCTGATGCTCCTGCTGCTGGCGCCGGCCACCGTGCTGGCGCAGCAGACGGCCGAACGCTCGGCGGCCTATGAGGTGGACACCGGCGACCGCTGGATCGACGCCCAGCTGCGCGACATCAACCACTACGCCGAGCGCTACCCCGATGCCTTCCTCGACGAGGTCTCGCGCTATGCCGATGTGCCGCGTGGCTATGTCAGCGCGCTGTTCAGCACCCACGGCTGGCAGGCGGGTGACCTGTACTTCGCCTGCTTCTGGGCCAAGGCCAGCGGCCAGACCTGCCGCGACAGCGTGCGTGCCTTCAGCCGTGACCCGACCGGCGGCTGGCAGGCCGTGGTGAAGCGGATGCCCAAGGCACCGGACAACCTGCACTACCGCGCCGTGCGCCACGCCATCGTGGCCAGCTACGAGCATTGGGACCGGCCGATCACCCTGGATGCCACCCTGAAGCGCCAGCTCAACCGATAGCACCGGTCTGCTCCATGCTGCTCTGCATATCGCCGCCGGCCCGCGCTCCGGCGACAATACGGGCCCGAGCTGTTCCCCGTTCCCGTAATCGAGTGACTGATGAGCGCCTCTTTCGTTTCGCCTGATGTGATCCGCCGCCTGTTCGCCCAGGCCATGTCCCGCATGTACCGCACCGAAGTGCCGTTGTACGGCACGCTGGTGGAGCTGGTGGAGCGGATTAACGCGCAGGTGCTGGCGCAGGATCCGGCATTGGCTGCGCAGCTGCAGCGCAACGATGAGCGCGGCCGGCTGGACGAGGAACGGCACGGCGCGATCCGCGTCGGCACCGCGCAGGAGCTGGCCACCCTGCGCCGCCTGTTCGCGGTGATGGGCATGTTTCCGGTCGGCTATTACGACCTGTCGGTGGCCGGGGTGCCGGTGCATTCCACCGCGTTCCGCCCGCTTACCGGTGCGGCGCTGGCGCAGAATCCGTTCCGCGTGTTCACCTCGCTGCTGCGCCTGGAACTGATCGAGGACGAGGCCCTGCGTGCGCAGTCGGCACAGATCCTCGCCCGCCGCCGCATCTTCACCGATGCCGCCCTGGCCCTGATCGACCAGGCCGAGCGCGATGGCGGGCTGTCGCAGGACGACGCCGAGCGCTTCGTGGCCGAGGCGCTGGAGACCTTCCGCTGGCACGGTGATGCCACCGTCGACCTGCCGACCTACCATGCGCTGCATCAGGCACACCGGCTGGTGGCCGATGTGGTCAGCTTCCGTGGCCCGCACATCAATCACCTGACCCCGCGCACGCTGGACATCGATGCCGCGCAGGCGGCGATGATCGAGCAGGGCATGGCTGCCAAGGCGGTCATCGAAGGTCCGCCGCGCCGCGCGTGTCCGATCCTGCTGCGGCAGACCAGTTTCAAGGCGCTGGAAGAAGCCGTGCATTTCCCCGATGACCAGGGCGGTGATGCCGGCACCCACACCGCGCGCTTCGGCGAGATCGAGCAGCGTGGCCTGGCCCTGACGCCGAAGGGGCGCGCGCTGTACGACCAGCTGCTGGCGCAGGCGCGCAACAGCGAAGGTGCCGGCAGCACCGGTGGCGACTATGGCCAGCGCCTGCAGGCAGCGTTCGCAGCGTTCCCGGACGACCATGACACCCTGCGCCGCGAGGGTCTGGGCTACTTCCGCTACCAGCTGACCGAGGCCGGCCGCGCCGCGCCTGGCGGGGTCGGTGACCTGCCGGCGGAGGCCCTGATCGCGGCGGGGCTGGTGGTGGCCGACCCGATCGTCTACGAGGATTTCCTTCCGGTCAGCGCCGCAGGCATCTTCCAGTCGAACCTCGGTGGCGAAGAGCAGCGTGCCTATGCCGCACATGCCAACCGTGAAGCGTTCGAGCAGGCATTGGGTGTGCCGGTGAACGACGAGTTCGACATCTACGAGCGCCTGCAGGCCGAATCACTGGCGAGCCTGCGCGGTTGACGCGTTGAGGTGGCCGCCGGGCATGGCCCGGCGCTACCAGGAACGATGCCGGGGTAGCGCCGGGCCATGCCCGGCGAACCGTATGGCTCACCCCTTCATCGTGCCCGTATCCAGCCACCGCTGGTGCCAGGACAACGCTTCCGGCAGCAGGTGCGGGGTGTGCTTGCCGTAGCTCTCACGGCTGGCGCGGTCGAAGTAATCCTGCAGCTGCGGGCGGAAATCCGGATGCGCGCAGTTGTCGATCAGCACCTGCGCACGCTTGCGCGGGGTCAGGCCACGCAGATCGGCCAGGCCCTGCTCGGTGACGATCACCGAGACATCGTGTTCGGTGTGGTCGACGTGGCTGGCCATCGGCACGATCGCCGAGATGGTGCCGTTCTTCGCCGTGGACGGGCTGAGGAACGCCGACAGGAACCCGTTGCGGGCGAAGTCACCAGAGCCGCCGATGCCGTTCATGATCCGCGTGCCCATCACGTGCGTCGAATTGACGTTGCCGTACAGGTCCACCTCGATCATGCCGTTCATGCCGATGCAGCCCAGCCGCCGCACCAGCTCGGGATGGTTGGAGATTTCCTGCGTGCGCATGATGATGCGCTCGCGGTAGAAATCGATGTTCTCCTTGAACGTCTCGTTGGCCTGCGGGCTCAGTGCGAAGCCTGTGCACGAGGCATAGCTCAGCACGCCGTCGCGCAGCAGATCGAGCATGCCGTCCTGGATCACCTCGGTGAAGGCGGCCAGATCACGGAAACCACTCCTGGCCAGGCCTGCCAGCACCGCATTGGGAATGTTGCCCACGCCGGACTGCAGCGGCAGCAGGTTCGGCGGCAGCCGGCCGTGCTTCACTTCGTGCTTGAGGAAGTCGATCAGGTGCGCGGCGATCTGCTCGCTGGTCGCATCGATGGGGCTGAACGGGCTGTTGCGGTCCGGGCCGTTGGTGCGGACCACCGCCACGATCTTGTCCGGGTCGCAGCGCAGCGCGGTATCGCCGATGCGGTCGTTGGCGTTGACCAGCGGAATCGGCTTGCGATGCGGCGGCAGCGCGGTACCGTAGTAGATGTCATGCATGCCATCGACGCCGGCCGGCTGCCACTCGTTGACCTCGACGATCACCTTCTTCGCCAGGTCCAGCCAGGTCTTGTTGTTGCCGACCGAGGTGGACGGCACCAGCGAGCCGTCCTCGCGGATGGCCGAGACTTCCACCACGGCGGTGTCGATCTCGCCGTAGAAGCCGAACCAGACGTGCTGGGCGACGTGGCTGAGGTGGATGTCGATGTAATCCAGCTTGCCTTCATTGATGCGGTTGCGCGCATCCGGGTCGCTCTGGAAGGGCATGCGCATGGCGATGCCATCGGCCTTGGCCAGCGCACCGTCCAGCTCCGGCGCGGTGGAGGCGCCGGTCATCAGCTTGATCTGGAAGGGCTGGCCCTGGGCATGCACCGCTTCGATGCGGCGCGCCAGTTCCACAGGGACGGCCTTGGGATAGCCCGAGCCGGTAAACCCGCTCATGGCCACGGTTTCACCCGGCTGGATCAGCGCGGCTGCGGCCTCGGCGGAGACCACGCGGTCGCGGAGACGCGCGTTGGCGATGCGATCAACAGACATGACGACAGTGTTTCTGGGGGGAGCCTCGATTATCGGCCATCCCCCGGCGTACGGGGGGGCTACCTTCGTGGAATGGCTTTTCGCGGGCGGGGCTATCCATACCCGCCGGTTCTGTTTTGCAGTGCAGCGTGCAAAGTCCTTTCGCAGCCCGCAGGATGGCCCTGCATCCCGACGTGGGGGAGGGAGCAGAGCCCGCTGGCAGTTCGCTGCAAGCGGGCTTTTTTATTGCTTGCCGCCCAGGATGAATGCGCGCGATGGACTGCGGCGCAGCGACTTCCCGCCGTTGGCAAAGGCGCCCGGCGCCGCGAGAATCAACGCATGACCCTCGCCCCCGCCGAACTGCCCGCCGCGCTGCAGCCCCTGGTTGATCGCGCCCTGTCGCGCCTGGCCCAGGTGGTTCCGGAACCGATCCCGGCCGACCTGCGGCCCCTGCTGACCCACCTGGCCATCGCCAGTGACTTCGCTCTGGACACGCTGGTGCGGCAGCCCGGCCTTTTGTCGCAATTGGCTCTGCCGGGGTGCCCACCGTTGCCGGCACCGGTGCTCGACCCGGTGCAGCCCGGCGAATGGCCGGCGCAGCTGCGGCGTTGGCGTGCGGCGATGTCGACCCGCCTGGTCTGGCGCGATCTGGCCGGATTGGACGATGTGGCGCAGACCCTGGCCGGCGCCACCGCCCTGGCCGAAGACTGCCTGCGGCTGGCGCTGGATGCCCTGCAGCAGGAATTCGCACAGCGCCACGGCGTGATCCGTGATGACGAGGGCCGCGTCGAGCAACTTGTCGTATTTGGCCTGGGCAAGCTCGGCGGCGGCGAACTCAACTTCAGCTCCGACATCGACCTGGTCTACGCCTACCCGCAGGGCGGTGAATCGGACGGACCGCGTCCGCTGGCCGCCGAAGAGTACTTCGCACGGCTCGGCCAGCGCCTGGCCAAGCTGCTGGATGAAACCACCGTCGATGGCTTCAGCCACCGCGTCGACCTGCGCCTGCGCCCGTTCGGTAGTGCCGGCCGCGTTGCGCTGTCGTTCGCTGCGATGGACCAGTACTTCCAGCGAGAGGGCCGCGACTGGGAGCGCTACGCCTGGTTGAAGGCACGTGCCGTGGCCGGTGATATCGCTGACGGTGAGGCGTGGCTGCAGACCCTGCGCCCGTTCGTCTATCGACGCTATCTGGACTTCACCGCGCTGGACGGACTGCGCGAGATGAAGGCTGCGATCACCGCTGAAGTCGCGCGCCGCGAACTGCATGAAGACATCAAACGCGGTGCCGGTGGCATCCGCGAAATCGAATTCCTGTGCCAGGCACTGCAGCTGATCCGTGGCGGCCGTGAACCGGCCCTGCGTGAACGTCGCCTGCTGGTGGCGCTGCAGGCGCTGGTGGCGGCGGGCCAGATCGCGCCCGAAGACGGCGCATCGCTGGAGCAGGCCTACCTGTTCCTGCGCCGCCTGGAGAACCGGCTGCAGATGCTGCGCGATGCGCAGACGCATGTGCTGCCCAGCGATGCGATCGACCGCGAGCGCATCGCCCTGGGCCTGGGTTACCCGGACTGGGAGACGCTGCGCGCTGCACTGACCGTGCAGCAGCAGCGGGTCAGCACCGAGTTCGCTGCGTTGCTGGCACCGCGCAAGGGCCAGGCGGCGCCGGACGCGCTGGCCAACTACTGGCGCAGCCTGCCCGGTGGCAGTGATGCGCCGTTGCTGGCCGAAGCCGGTTTTCTCGACGCGAACGGCGCCGACCAGTCGCTGCGCGATTTCGCGCAGAGCGCCGGCGTGAAGTCGCTGTCTGACGCCGCACGCGCGCGGCTGGACCGCGTGCTGCCGGCGTTGCTGCATGCCGCCACGCGCTCGCCGCAACCGGATGCCGCGCTCAAGCGCGTACTCGGCCTGCTGCAGGCGGTGCTGCGCCGGACCAGCTATCTGGCCCTGCTGGACGAACAGCCCAGTGCGCTGGCGCGGCTGGTGGATGTGCTGGCGCGCAGCGCGCTGCTGGCCGAGCGCCTGGCGGCCTATCCGTTGCTGCTGGACGAACTGCTGGACGTGCGCGTGTCCGGCCCGATGCCGGATGCGGCCGGCATGCTGGCCGAATGCCAGCAGGCGCTGACGGTCGAAGATCCGGAAGCTGCGTTGCGCTGGCTCAACGAAACCCGGCTGGCGCTGAGTTTCCGCATGGCGATGGCCACGCTGGACGGACGGCAGGGCGCGGTCGACAGCACCCGCCAGCTGGCCGAGCTGGCGCAGGCGGTGGTGGTCACGGTGCTGGCCATGGCCGAGGCCGACATGCAGGCCGCGCACGGCGGCATTCCCGGTGGGCGCTTTGCGATCATCGGCTATGGCAGCCTGGGGGGCCTCGAACTCGGCTTCGGTTCCGACCTGGACCTGGTGTTCCTGCACGACCATCCGGCGGGCGTGGAGACCAGCGATGGCGCGCGCGCGCTGGAGCCGGGACGCTGGTACGCGCGGCTGGCACAGAAGGTGATGGCCCTGCTCGGCGCGGTCACCGCCGCCGGTCGCCTGTACGACATCGATGTGCGCCTGCGGCCGGACGGCGGCAAAGGCTCGCTGGTCTCGTCCCTGGCCAGTTACACCGAGTACCAGCGCGAACGCGCGTGGACCTGGGAGCATCAGGCGCTGGTGCGTGCGCGCGGCGTGGCCGGTGATGCCAGCCTGCTGGCCGACTTCGAGCAGGTGCGTGCGCAGACCCTGGGCCGTGCACGCGACCCCGCCACCCTGTATGCCGATGTGCTGAAGATGCGAGGGCGCATGCGCACCGAACTGGACCGCAGCGATGCCGCGCGCATCGACCTGAAGCAGGGCGCTGGCGGCGTGGTGGACCTGGAGTTCCTGCTGCAGACCGGTGTGCTCGAGCGCAGTGCGCAGGTACCGGCGCTGCTGTCACCCCGCGATACGCCGTCATTGATCGATGCACTGGCCGCCGCGGAATTCCTGCCGGTTGCCACCGCGCAGGCGCTGCACGCTGCGCATGCCACGCTGCTGGACGTGGGCCTGGCCTGCACGCTGGACCGTCGCCCGCGGCTGGCACCGACCACACCGGCCATTGAAGAGGCCTGCGCAGCGATCAGCGCAGCCTGTCGAGCGGCCGGCCTGCCGTTCGGCTGATGGGCAGCGAGGCCGCCGGGCATGGCCCGGCGCTACCCGAACAGGCGCGCTGCGCCATGCCGGCGTCATCCAAACAAGCGCGCTGGACCGTGCCCGGCGCTACCCGAACAGGAGCAACGGTGGCGCCGGGCCATGCCCGGCGGAATCAACGTGCGCTTTCCGCGCGCAGCGGCGCCATCTTCCACAGCAGCGCGCGGAACGGCGCCAGCAGGCACACGCCGATGGCCAGCTTCACCGCCAGATCGCCCGCCGCCCAGCTCACCCACGGCAGGCTGGAACCGGCAAAGGCAATCGACCAGAAGATCGTGGTGTCCACCGCCGCGCTGCAGGTGGTGGCCACCATCGGCGCACGCCACCAGCTGCCCCGGCGCAGGCGGTCGAACACGGTGATGTCCAGCAGCTGGGCCACGATGAAGGCCGAGCACGATGCGATGGCGATGCGCGGCGTCGCCACCCAGACCGACAACAGTACCGCCACCGCGAAACCGATCCAGGCCACGCGCCGGGCGGGTCCCGGGCCGAAGCGGCGGTTGATCAGATTGCTCACCAGGAACGCGACGGGATAGCTGAACGCACCCCAGGTCAGCCAGTCGTTGATCGGGTACTGCACCAGCACGTTCGACAGCAGCACCACCGCGCCCATCGCCAGCACCGCCAGCACCAGGGCGCGCGGGGTCAGCGGGGCAAAAACGGGGGCAGGACGCACGGACATGGCGAGCCAAAGGAAATCAGGGAATCGCCCATTATCCGCGCGACCAAAGGCAAATCCAAAATCACCCGTTCAGGAACACGCCAGCCGTCAACGGTGGGGGTTACTCCAATGCCAGCCGCGACCTCACCTCGGCGGCGATGCGCGCGGTTTCGCGCAGCGGCTCGATGCGGTCGTACTGCCAGTCCAGCCAGCGTGTCTGCAGCCGTCCGCGCTCGTGCAGCTGCTGCTGGAAGCGGGCGAGGCGTCCCTGCGCAGTCTCCGCCAGCGCCACGCTTACCGGCATGCGCGTGGCGCAGGCCTCGGACAGCAGGTTCACCGAATCCGGCGAGACCACCACCCGGTTGGCCCAGCCGAGCAGGCCACCGTAGGGATTCACGCCGTCGCCGCCGTCGCCCCAGATCACGTGCGGCAGGTCGGCGAAGGTCGCGCGCAGGATCTCGGCCAGTGCAGGCGGGGTGCGCCGTGAGGTCGTGGCCAGCAGGCTGCCGCCTTCACTGCGGATCTGCGCGGCCAGCGCCCGAAACACCGCGACCATCGCTGCCTCGTCCCACGGCGCCAGCGGCGTCGGGCCGCCCACCAGCAGTGCAGTACGCGGACCGGGCAGGGTGCTGAAGCCGGCGAACGCGGCCCGTCCCCAGGCCAGCCAGTCGTCATCGACCGGGTTGAGGCTGCCGATCAAGGTCAGCACATTGCTGCCGCGTAGGCGGTCATGCTCGGGTACCACCACCACGTCCCAATGCCGGGCGCCGATGCGCGGGTCGAGGATCTGCACCACCTGCGTGCCGCGGGCGCGCAGCACGCGCAGCGCACCGGCGGCCTGGCGGCCACAGCCGATCGCCAGCGCAGGGGGCTCGGCAGCCAGTGCCGCGAACGCATCGCCGTAGCCGTTGGCATCCCCGGGCAGGCGCCGCGGGGTGACCCAGCGCCACGGCGCTCGAGGTTGCAGCACCACGGGCCGATAGGTGCCCCGGCGCAGCGCCGAGGCCAGCGCGACCGCCTGGCGGACATTGCCTGCACGGCCATCGGTGACCGTCCACGGTGCGCTCGATCGTTTCACCATTGGCATTAATTCGTTTCAGCCCTGCTGGGTGTTGCAACAGTCGCGACACTCTACACTGCGGCTGGTCGTTTCGCCCCGCGTTGCCCGCGGGCACTGACTCCCCTTCGCCGCCCTGGAGATGCACCGATGTCCCACGCGCTTGACGCCGCCGCACTGGATCAGCTGTTCCGCACCGCCCGCACCCAGAATGCTTTCCTCGACACCCCGGTGGACGACAGCCTGCTGCAGGAACTGTACGAGCTGGTGAAGTGGGGCCCGACCGCGGCCAACGCGAGCCCGGCGCGCTTCGTGTTCGTGAAGTCGGCCGAAGCCAAGGCCAAGCTGGCCCCGGCGCTGTCCGAAGGCAACCACGACAAGACCATGGCCGCACCGGTCACCGTCATCATCGGTTTCGACCTGGATTTCCATGAGAAGCTGCCGTACCTGTTCCCGCACGCCGATGCCAAGTCCTGGTTCGACGGCCCGCAGGAAGGCCGCCACGAGGCCGCCATCCGCAACGGCAGCCTGCAGGGCGCCTACCTGATCCTGGCCGCGCGCGCGCTGGGCCTGGATGCCGGCCCGATGTCCGGCTTCGACCCGGCCAAGGTCGATGAAGCCTTCTTCGCCGGCACCAGCATCAAGTCGAATTTCCTGGTCAACCTGGGGTACGGTGACCCGGCGGGCCTGTTCCCGCGCCTGCCGCGTCTGTCGTTCGACGAAGCGGCGCGCATCGCGTAAGTCGCTGTATCGGTTTCGGGCCCGCCGGTTGCGGCGGGCCATTGCTGCACCCTGTACCCACCCTACGATCCGGAGAGTTCCTCAGATGAGCGCCACCCGTAAACTGCTGCTGCCGCTGGCCCTGACCCTGGCCATTGCCGCCTGCTCCAAGCCGGCCGATACCGCTGCCCCGGCCGCTGATGCCGCCGCTCCGGCCGCCACCGAACAGCCGGCCGCCACCCCGGCTGCCGATGCTGCCGCTGCCGCGCCGGCCGCCGAAGCGATCCAGATCGCCTCGGGCACCTACAAGCTCGACCCGAGCCACACCGACGTGCTGGCACAGTGGAGCCACTTCGGCTTCTCCAACCCGAGCGCGCACTTCGGCAACGCCGAAGGCACCCTGGTGTACGACGCCGCCGACGTGACCAAGTCCACCGTGGAAGTGAAGCTGCCGCTGAGCGGCCTCAACAGCTTCACCGCCAAGTTCGACGAGCACCTGAAGAGCGCCGACTTCTTCGACGCTGCCAAGTTCCCGGCGGCCACCTTCAAGAGCACCAAGGTGGAATCGGCCGGCACCAACAAGCTGACCGTCACCGGCGATCTGACCATCAAGGACATCACCAAGCCGGTGACCCTGGACGTCACCATCAACGGCGGCGGCGAGCACCCGATGGCCAAGGTTCCGGCCGCCGGCTTCGATGCCACCACCACCCTCAAGCGCAGCGATTTCGGCGTGGGCGCCTACGCCCCGAACGTCAGCGATGAAGTGAAGATCCGCATCACCACCGAAGCCACCGGCGAGAAGCCGGCCGCTTGATGCACCCCGCTCACTCGTCGTGAGAAGGCAGAAGGCCCGCTGCGAAGCGGGCCTTCTTTTTTTGGGCGCGGGGAGCGCGCTTTGGCCACTACCGGCTACGTGCGCTCAGCGCAGCGCGCCCAGCCACGCTGCACACGCCTCGCTCGGGCTCTGCTTGGCCTTCACCGTCATGCCACTCACCCGCACGAAGGTCTGCGCGGCCTGCGCCACCACCTGACGTGCGATCAACGCGGCCTGCCTGGTCGCCGCCTGCTGCTTGCGCAGCTGCACGATATGCACCGACGGCCGGCCCACCGGCGCGTACTTCTGGTCGCGGCGCAGCACATCGGCCACCTGCGCCACTTCGTGTTCGGCCTGCAGGAACCGGTGCTGGGCGTCCAACAGATCACGCAGCGGTGCACGCAGGGCGGCCGGATCAGCGAAGGGCGCCAGCGCGCCATCACAGGCGGCGTCGTCGTTGAAGCGGGAGCGCAGCGCATCGACGCCGGCCAAGGTCAGTTTGCCCACAGGGGCCTCGTTGCAACTGGAAAGGAGCGCGATTGTCGCATCTGCCCAGACGCCTGTAGAGCCGGGCCATGCCCGGCTCACGCAGACTGAGGCAAGCGCGGCGCGCTCAGTCGCCGTCGGTATCGTCCGGGTGCGCCTTCCAGTAGCCGGTCGAGCGGATCCAGTCACGCGGCACGCCCAGATGGCCTTCGATGAACTTGCGCATCATCCGTGCGCGACGCGATTCGGTGGCGATCCAGTAGAACGTGTCGCCCTCCGGTGCCTCGAAGTCGGTCAGCATGTCTTCCAGCAGTGTGCTGCTGGCCGCCGGGAAGCCATTGCGTTCCAGCCAGTGAATCTGCACGTTCTCGTACTGCGGCAGGTCCTGGCGTTCGGCTTCATCGCTCACTTCGATGAAGGCCTGCACCTCGGCGCTCTCCGGCAGCACATCCAGCCAGCGGGCAATGGCCGGCAGCGCGGTCTCATCGCCGATCAGCACGTAGGCGTCGTAGCTGTCGGCCACCACGAACGAGCCGCGCGGGCCGCCGATCACCAGCTGGTCGCCCGGCTGCGCCCGTTCGGCCCATGGCCCGGCAATGCCCTGGTCGTGCAGCACGAAGTCGATGGCCAGCTCGCCGGCGTCGTGGTCCCACCAGCGCGGGGTGTAGTCGCGTGCCGGCGACGGCTGCTTGCCGTCGGGGTAGCTGCGGCCTTCGGCAGTCAGCACCGGCAGCACCATTTCGCCGCTGGCGTTGGGGAAGAACAGCTTGATGTGGTCGTCGGCGCCGGGCGAATCGAAGCCGGCCAGATCATCGCCGCCCAGCACGACGCGGCGCATGTGCGGGGTGACCACCTCGGTGCGCAGCACCGTCAGTTCGCGGAATCTCACATCCAGGCGCAGGCGCGCGTTGTGATGTTCAGTCATGGGAATACCTGTAAAGGTGTCGCGCAGGGGGCGCGGCGTGGGGAAGACCTGGCTGGAGTCAGTCTGGCTGGGTCGTTGAAGGGGAGGCGGGCTCGCTACCGGTGGTGCCGTTGATCAGTGCCGATGCCTGCGACAGCAGCGCCGCCACCTGCTCGGCCTCGCCTTCGGCCCAGCGGCCGTGGTGATGCACCAGCGCCCGCTTGAAGTCACGCAGGGCACTGGCCAGCGGCGGCGGCAGCGATGCCTTGGTGATCTCGCGGGCGCGGTCGAAGGCCCGTCGCTGGGCCAGGCGCACCTGGGTGCGCTGCACCTTCAGCTCGAACTCGCCGGCGGCGGTAATGCGGAACACCCGGCGGCCCTCCACTTCCTCCGATGCCACCCAGCCGGCCTGCTCGAAGCTCGCCAGCAGCGGGTACATGGTGCCGGCGCTGGGCGTGTAGGCCTGCAGGAACTGGTTGCTGATCAGTTGCATCAGCTCGTAGCCATGGCGCGGCTGCTCGCCGATCAAAGCCAGCACCAGCAGGCGCAGGTCGCCCCGGCTCAGCACGCGTGGCTGGCCATGGCGGCGGGGCACGGCCGATTCGCTGGAACGGGTTCTGGGGGAAGGGGAACGGCTCATTTCGATATATCGGTAACGAGTATCGAAACGATATATCGATAGGGCAGGCGCCGGCAAGCATCGATCCGGCCACAACCGTGCCGCGTTTGGGCCACGTACACAGAAAGGGCGCCCTTGCGGTGCGCCCCGGGGACCACTGTGGAAGGGAGCGAGGCAGCCAGACGGCGGGCCGTTGCGGCAGTGCCAACACTCGCCGCCACCTTGCGCGGCAGGCGCAGCCCGGTCCAGAGCCGGGCGCGACACCGCATCAGTCATTCAGCGGCGGTGCCCCCAGCGTAGGCCCACACGCGGTCGGCCGTGCCCTACAACGGTCATCGCCCTGGGTAACACTTCGTTCTGCACATGCGCCAGGCGGGCAATCGCGACGTGCCCGAAGCGGTCCAAGGCCCGCCGCAGCGGCCTGCAGCGCGCCTGCTGGCCCGTCGAAGACAGGCGGGACATGCCTTGCGGACACTGGCTGCATGCGTCCATACGCCAGCGTAGCCAAGTGACGAAAGCCCTTGGTGCGCTACACTTTGCGGTCTAGATATCTATACAACAGTCGCGCGCGTGCGTGCGGTTATGGGAGCGCTAATGAACTGGTTGAACGAGGTGCTGAACAACGACCCGAATCCTGTGGAAACCCAGGAGTGGATCGAGTCGTTGAAGGCCGTTATTGATGTCGAGGGCTCCGAGCGCGCGCATCAGCTGCTGGAAGGCATGGTGGAGCTGACCCGTCGTTCGGGCGCCTACCTGCCGTTCTCTCCCACCACCGAATACGTCAATACCATCGAGCCGCAGTTCGAGGCCAAGAGCCCGGGCAATGCCGAGCTGGAATGGCGCATCCGTTCGATCATCCGCTGGAACGCGATGGCCACCGTGGTCCGCGCCAACCGCAAGCCGGGCGACCTGGGCGGCCACATCGCCTCGTTCGCCTCCGGCGCCACCCTGTACGACGTGGGCTTCAACCACTTCTGGCGCGCCCCGAGCGACAACCACCCGGGCGACCTGCTGTTCATCCAGGGCCACAGCGCCCCGGGCATCTACGCCCGCGCCTTCCTGGAAGGCCGCATCAGCGAAGAGCAGCTGGACAAGTTCCGCATGGAAGTGGACGGCGGTGGCCTGTCCTCGTACCCGCACCCGTGGCTGATGCCGGACTTCTGGCAGACCCCCACCGTGTCGATGGGCCTGGGCCCGCTGGCCGCCATCTACCAGGCGCAGTTCATGCGCTACCTGGAAAACCGTGGCCTGATCGAGAAGTCCGACCGCAAGGTGTGGTGCTTCATCGGCGACGGCGAGTCGGACGAGCCGGAAACCCTGGGTGCCATCGCCCTGGCCGGCCGTGAAGGCCTGGACAACCTGATCTTCGTGGTGAACTGCAACCTGCAGCGCCTGGACGGCCCGGTGCGCGGCAACGGCAAGATCATCCAGGAACTGGAAGGCGTGTTCCGCGGCGGCGGCTGGAACGTCATCAAGCTGCTGTGGGGCGGTTACTGGGATGCCCTGCTGGCCAAGGACACCAACGGCGTCCTGAAGAAGCTGATGATGGAAACCGTCGACGGCGAATACCAGAACTGCAAGGCCTTTGGCGGCGCGTATACCCGCGAGCATTTCTTCGGCAAGTACCCGGAGACCGCCGCGATGGTCGCCGGCCTGTCCGACGACGACATCTGGCGCCTCAACCGCGGTGGCCACGACCCGCACAAGGTGTACGCCGCCTACCACCAGGCCGTGAACACCAAGGGCATGCCGACCGTCATCCTGGCCAAGACCGTGAAGGGGTATGGCATGGGCAGCGCCGGTGAAGCGCTGAACCCGACCCACCAGACCAAGAAGCTGGACGACGAAGCCGTCAAGCACTTCCGCGACCGCTTCAACATTCCGGTGACCGACGAGCAGCTCAAGGACGGCCAGGTGCCGTTCTACAACCCGGGCCCCGACTCGCCGGAAGTGCAGTACCTGCAGGAGCGCCGTGCCGCCCTGGGCGGTTACCTGCCGCAGCGCCGCCGCAAGGCCGACAAGAGCTTCAACGCACCGAAGCTGGAAACCTACGAGCGCCTGCTGAAGAGCAGCGGCGAACGCACCTACTCCACCACCATGGCGTTCGTGCAGAGCCTGAACATCACCCTGCGCGACAAGGAGTTGGGCCCGCACATCGTGCCGATCGTGGCCGACGAAGCCCGCACCTTCGGCATGGAAGGCCTGTTCCGCCAGATCGGCATCTACGCGCCGTTCGGCCAGAAGTACAAGCCGGTGGACGCCGACCAGCTGATGTTCTACCGCGAAGACCAGAGCGGCCAGGTGCTGCAGCAGGGCATCAGCGAGCCGGGCGCGATCAGCTCGTGGATGGCCGCCGGTACCAGCTACTCGGTCAGCAACGTGCCGATGCTGCCGTTCTACATCTACTACTCGATGTTCGGCTTCCAGCGCGTGGGCGACATTGCCTGGCAGGCCGCCGACATGCGTACCCGCGGCTTCCTGCTGGGTGGCACCGCCGGCCGCACCACGCTGAACGGTGAAGGCCTGCAGCACGAAGATGGTTTCAGCCATCTGGTGGCCGGTGGCATCCCCAACGTGCGCAGCTACGACCCGACCTTCGGCTACGAAGTGACGGTGATCCTGCAGCACGGCACCAAGGCGATGATGGAAGACCAGGTAGACGAGTACTACTACCTGACCCTGATGAACGAGAACTACGCCCACCCGGACATGCCGGAGGGCGCAGCCGAGGGCATCGTCAAGGGCATGTACCTGCTGACGGACGCCGGCAAGCCGAAGAAGGGCGAACTGCGCGTGCAGCTGCTGGGTTCGGGCACCATCCTGCGCGAAGCCATCGCCGCCGCCGAGCTGCTGGACAAGGACTTCGGCGTGACCGCCGATATCTGGAGCTGCCCCAGCTTCAACGAACTGCGCCGCGACGGCTTCGATGTGGAGCGCCACAACCGCCTGCATCCGGAAGGCGAGCAGCGCAAGGCCTACGTGACCGAGCTGCTGGAAGGCCGCCAGGGCCCGGCGATTGCCGCTACCGACTACGTGCGTGCGTATGCGGACCAGATCCGCGCGTTCGTGCCGATGTCGTACACGGTGCTGGGTACGGATGGTTTCGGCCGTTCGGATACCCGTGCGAACCTGCGTCGCTTCTTCGAGGTTGACCGGTACTACATCGCGCACGCCGCGATTGCGGCGCTGGCGAAGGAAGGGAAGATGACCGCGAAGGATGTGGCCCGGGCGATCAAGCAGTACAAGATTGATCCGGAGAAGGCTAATCCTGTTGGGGTTTGATTAAATAGCGTTGTAGAAGAGGGGCGGCTTGACCGCCCCTTTTTTTATGATGACCCTCTATGTTGTCGGTTGCGCTGTGGAGGGCCCGAGCAATGGTAGACATAGTAGATGCCGCCATTCGTTCTAAGATGATGTCAGGGATCAAGGGAAAGAACACAAAGCCCGAATGGGTGGTTCGAAGATACTTACATCGGAGTGGCTTTCGGTACGTGCTCCACAGGCGCGATCTGCCCGGAAGACCCGACCTGACACTGCCCAAATACCGGGCGGTCATCTTCGTTCATGGCTGCTTTTGGCATATGCATCAGGGTTGCCGCTTTGCCACTTTACCAACTACGCGACCTGAGTTCTGGCTACATAAGCTTGAAGGAAATCGTGCAAGAGACGAGCGCCAAGCCCAAGTGCTCATGAGGGATGGCTGGCGAATTTCGGTGGTGTGGGAATGCAGCCTCAGACTGCAGCCTGAGCCGACTCTAGCCGGGCTTTCGACATTTCTGAAGTCTTGTGCGAGACGCGCAGAATTCTCGGCAGATCAGTGTCCCAAAATCGAGTAAACCACATCCGCAATCTGGTTCGCCATCCATGGTGGAACAGCGTTGCCGACTTGGCGGAACTGTGCTCCCCGTGCACCCTCAAAGAAGTAATTGTCCGGAAAGGTCTGTAGCCTCGCCGCCTCTCGGACAGAGATGCTTCTGAGTTGTGTCGGATCCGGATGGATGAAGTAATGTCCATCCTTCTGCAGGTGGCTAGTCACCGTCGAGCTCGGAGCATCCCACCTCTGAACCTTGAAGCGATCTACAAATTTTCCTGTCATCCAGTTCGCGTGATCCGGATGGATGGACTCTGGGAACTCCGATGAGCCTCGCGGTGACCGCTCGTGCGCCAGTGTGAACGCTGATGCATAACCATACCGAACGAGATCCATCCACATATGCTGCCGAACCTCGTGGTTCAGCAGGTGGCCGAGTCTCGGATCAATGAGCCAGTTCTCCAAGTGAGAAGGCACTTTGTTGCACCCCGCGGTTCTCGGCATTGATCTTCCGCCGGACCCGAAATCAGTCCTAGGTACGCGCAGGGCTTGTTGACGAAGTTCTTCTGAGACACGGATGTCATCTGTAAGGGAGGCGGCATGTAGGAGGATCTCCTTAGCCTCAGATGACCAGTCGTCTACGTCGACATCAGTCACGCCGCTTCTCAATCTTGGTAAGCCCTTAATGACCGAATCAAGGTGCACCTCGTCGTTAGATGCAATCATCCATCTTGCGCGAGCAAGCTTGATGTCGTCGGCCACGCCAAGCAGTACAACCCTGTGGCGAGCCTGAGGTACCCCCAGCTCTTCCGCCCTAAGAATGTACTTGCGCCCATCCTCATCGTCGAAAAGATCAGTGTCGCCACTCTTTACCAGTGGAATGACGTTATATCGGGGGCCGTTCTTCCCACCGGGAGCGCGGAGATCATCGAGTATCTTCGGGAACATCAGCTCGCCCCCGACCCTTGACGAAAGGATGCCCTTTACGTTCTCCATAACAAACGCTGCGGGGCGATGATCCTTGATGATCTTGAGATAATGCTTGTAGAGGAAGTGTCGGTGGTCATCCTCGGCCCTATAGCCAGCAATACCACGATTGCGTGCGCGGCCCACCAAAGAATATGCTTGGCAAGGGGGGCCTCCAATTAGAATCCAAGGATCGGGTCCGGTTGCCACCTTGCGAATATGGTCATGCAGCACGCGGTCATGTGCAGCAACTCCGAGCTGAAGTTGCCTGGCCTCCTCGCCAGCAGCAAGCCACTCATGTCTAGTCTTTTCGGTCCATGGTTGGGCTACCCGGCCGGCCACGTAGTCGTAATAGCTGACGGGGGCCTTGCCCACAGGGAACTGGCGATAGAACGCTCGCAGACGAAGAGTTTTCGCTGCGTTCGCTTCCATCTCAGCAGAGATCGCAATCTTGAAGGGCTGGTGTCTCGGTCTGCCCTTGGCCATGTAGGCGGAGAAGCCCTCGCCCAAGCCGCCAGGGCCCGCAAACACATCTACAACTGGGATCCGCATGCTGGTTCACAATCTAATTGGCGGGGCATCTTGCCCCGCTTCTGCGGTGCCAGGATCGCATGCAATCATTAGTTTTTCAAGTTCTGAAGTGGCGGAATCGAAGCAAGTCAGGAGCTTGCGACGGGGAGCTCTTGCTACGTTGGAACTGATGAATTCAGTTGGTTGGGGCTATGAGGATGAGTTCCCATCTGGCTGTTCCCGGCAAGCGTCAATAATCCGACGCGGCGGGCGCCGTAGGAATTATGAAATTTGGCCATGAATGCTGCAGGAAGCGTCATGGCATCGGCTATAGTCTGACTGCTGTTGGATGATTGTGGTTGCTCGGTCAGGCGTTAGCGCGCGCACGCAGAATTGCTAAGGATGGGTAATGAGAGATTTGCTTCCGGGGCACATATGGGTGGAGCCCAGTGCGGCTAGGCTATTGGAATCAATGCGAGATATTGGGTACTCGTTCGAGAGTGCCCTTGCGGATATTATAGATAACAGCATATCCGCTGGCGCGAGGGTTGTTGAGATATTCAACGACATTCATTCTGACGGATCGCCGTTCCTGGCGATACTGGACGATGGCTGTGGAATGCGGTCATCTGAACTGACAGCTGCCATGCAGCATGGCAGTAGAAGTACCCGCGATGTCAGGACGGCAACAGACTTGGGACGCTTTGGTCTTGGGCTGAAGACCGCATCCTTCAGCCAGTGCAGGCGCCTCACCGTAGCTTCAAGAGTGGACGGCGAACTCGCTGCTCGGTGTTGGGACCTCGACTTGGTGATTGAGAAGGATCAGTGGCTTCTAAAGGTGCTGGAGCCAGCGGAGATTGAAGCGATTCCAATGATCAACTTGCTCCCTTCGACAGGAACCTTGGTGGTCTGGCAGGGGCTGGATCGCCTCGATCCATTCGGGGGCAGTTCTGATGATGCTCTCGTTGCCTTGAACGAGCTGTTCGCAAATGCGAGATCGCACTTGGCACTTACGTTCCACCGATTTCTTGCCGATGAGAAGGGGCAGTCAGTGCGTGCGGGGGTGTCGCTGCGTCTCAATGGTTCGCCTGTCGTGGCTGCCGATCCCTTTGCCCGGCACATATCTCCTTCTTCTGACCCGCATGAAACTGAGATAATCAGGATGGCTGGCTCCAACGTGACCGTTCAAGCGTTCACACTGCCTCATCATCAGCGCCTCAGTCTTGAGCAGATGACTGCGATTGAGCTGGGGTCGAGTCTGACTGAAATGCAGGGCCTCTATGTATATCGCGCTGGGCGCCTAATAGCGGGCGGGACGTGGTTGGGTCTAGCGCGTAAATCTGAACTTACCAAGCTACTGCGGGTTCAAGTGGATGTGCCGACATCTCTAGACTCAGAGTGGAGCATAGATGTTCGGAAGTCGCGGATGCGGCTCCCATCGGTCGTTCGGCGGCGTCTAAGGCCGTTGATTGAGCGGATGACTGAGACCGCACGAAGGCCTTACACCTATAGAGGGCGCCGGCAGGCAGCCGGTTTGGGTCTGCCTTTGTGGGAAAGAGTGGAAGAAGGAGGTGCTGTGCGATACGAAGTTCGTCGCGATCACCCCATCATCGAGGCCCTTCGCAAGGCAGCGGGCTCGCGGCGGGATGTCGATACCGCATTGCTTGCAATCGAAGCGACGCTTCCATTGGAATCTATCTTCTCTGACATTGCATCCTCTCCCCAGGCTGTAACTCAGCAAGCCCTAGGTGATGCTGAACTTGCACAGCTGTTGGCGACCTATGTAGAGGCGATTGTTCCCGGGAAGAGCACCCTTCCGCGCTCAATCGCGGAAGCCATTTTGGCGACGCCGGTTTTCGCAGGTCAGCGAGATGCGAGGCGCGCGCTAGGGCTGTTGAGAACAATCGAAGACTAAGGACAGGACTATGAGTTACGACCAGGTTTTGATACTTTCTCGGGCAGCGATGGCGCAGCGTGTCGCGCACAGTCCAACTGAAATTCTTGACGTTGTTAGCGGGATCGCGGCGCTCCCGTTCATATCACCAAGTCTATCTGAGGCGGAGGTGGTCCAGATATCCAAGCAGATCGAGCGAGAGTTTGAGGTAGTGCTTGGACCATCACATACGATCCAAGCTCCTGGTCATAAGCCGTGGCTGCTTGGTCGGGCACATCAGATTGATTTCCGATATTGGAAGCGCTATCGGGAGTACCTGATTGCCGGTGGTATGTCGGAAGCTGTCGTTAATGCAATTGCTGGCGTAACCGATACGATTGTTGACTTGGCCGGCGACCCCAAGATTGATGGCACTTGGTCTCGTCGAGGCTTGGTAGTCGGTCATGTGCAGAGCGGAAAGACGGCCAATTACCTTGGTGTAATCAATAAGGCGGCAGATGCCGGATATAGGGTCATCGTACTAATCGCCGGAGTCCATAACAATCTTCGATCCCAGACGCAGGAACGCGTCGACTCAGGATTTGTCGGGCGCGACAGTGATCAGATTCTCAGTCGCCAAGCCAATGCTGACCGCGTTGGGGTTGGTAACTTCAATCCTGGCTTTACCGCAAGCGCCTTCACAAGTCGTGCGCACGATTTCAGTCGGACGAGGGCGGACGGCTGGGGGAATCCACTTCAGAACAGCAGCGAGCCTGTCATTCTTGTCATTAAGAAGCATCCCGCCATCCTGAACAATCTGATCGATTGGATCCGCGGTACAAGTGCTTCTCAGGGCGGCCTCACACTTCCGATGCTTGTGATTGATGACGAAGCTGACAATGCATCTGTAGACACATCGAAGGACCCAAGCGCGCCTAAGACCATCAATCGTCTTATCCGCGACCTATTGGGCTTGTCGACTAGGAATGCATACGTTGGCTATACGGCAACCCCGTTTGCCAACATCTTCATCGATCCTGACGCTGAGATCGTTTCTCAAGGAAAAGACCTGTTCCCCCGAGATTTTGTTGTGGGGTTGGAGGTGCCCACCAACTATGTTGGACCGCACTCATTCTTTGGAGAGGATCCCGCGGAGCTCACCGTGGGCTTGGAGGAAACTGAAGAATGGCTACCTCCATCCCACAAGATTGATTGGCTATTAGAAGGGCTGCATCCCAGTCTTATCGAAGCTATCGATTGCTTCGTCCTGTCAAAGGCCATTCGTGTTCTGAGAGGTCAAGGGAGTAAGCACCACTCGATGCTCGTGAATGTTTCGCGCTTCACAAGAGTTCAGAGCGAGGTGGCGAGGAACATTTCTAGCCATTTGATCGAATTGCAATCCTCAATCCAAAACCGCTTCGCTTTGCCGGAGGATTCTGCACTTAGAGATCCCTTCATCCGCTCTCTTCACTCTACTTGGAAGAAGTTCTACGCTGGCTGTAATGAACGTTGGACTGATATTCAGGCGCAACTCCACAGGGCCGCTGCCGGTATGGTTGTGATTGAGGTAAACGCCTCCAAATCATCCGGAAAGCTCGACTACCGAGCGCACAGTGAGAATGGGCTCAACGTAATAGCTGTGGGTGGTAACTCGCTCTCTCGTGGATTCACCTTGGAGGGCCTTACGATCAGCTATTTCCTTCGAAATACCCAAATGTACGACACACTCCTCCAGATGGGGCGATGGTTCGGGTATCGTGATGGGTACAAGGATCTCTGTCGTCTGTTTCTCACGCCTGAAGCCGCCGATTGGTATGGTTTCATCGCGGACGCGACCGAAGAGCTTAGGGACGAGATTCGAAGGATGGAGCTCAATGGGTTGACCCCAATGGATTTCGGCTTTGCCGTTCGCAGTCACCCTGGAACTCTTATGGTAACGGCCCGTAACAAGATGCAAAATACAGAGCAGATTGTTCGCGAGGTGTCACTATCCGGAAAGATGGTCGAGACCTCAGTTGTTATTGCGACGGAGCCGGCACGAAATGCGAACATTGCGGCTATTGAAAATGTAGTTGGGAAACTTTTGATGGATGGTTTCGTTCCAGTGCCTTATGGGGGTGGCGCGCTCCCTAGCCATCTTTTCGGCAGTGTGACGGTTGAGCACGTCTTGGACTTCATATCCAGCTTTGGCGTTCATCCTGGTCAGCTGGAGATGCAGCGTGCACCATTGATCGAGTACATACGCGAGCGGGGTCTGTCTAAATGGGACGTTGTTCTGGTTTCCAGCTCAAAACAAGGGGCCATCCCGCATGAGGTTCATGGTTTAGTACTGGGACTTCAGGAGCGCGCTGTTACCTTGGGGGGGACTCAGCGGTTTGAAAGAGCGCTGCTTGTGTCAGGCAAGAAGAGGCGGATTGCATCGCGCGGTATTGAGCGTGCGGGATTGAGTGAGGCACAAATAGCGGCTGCGCTCGACGCTCATCAGGGGCGATCGAGCAATATCCCGGACCGTGCCTATAGAGCCCAACGTACACGACCACTTCTCATCCTCCATCTCTTCCAAGCTATGGAGAATGATGATCGGATTCATGCCGCGTATGGGCTGAGCTTCCCTGGTCTGACCGTCGGTGAAAAGGAGAAGCTGGTGTTCTATACCGCCAATCTGATTGCATACAGAGAGCTGTTCGGCTCGCCGGGCGATGAGTGTGAAGATGAGGAGGTCTTGCTCGATGAATGAAGATCCTTGGTCTTCTCTCGGAGGGATCTCGGAGAGAATCACAGGGAGGCGTATCGCCGAAGATCACGCCCTGGATTACTACTGGGTTCGCGCTCATGGTGGCGCGCTCGGCTTGGTCCTACGAGGTGTAGAGCATACTTGGATTCCTAAAGACTTGCCTCGGCTACGTGGTGTGGATGTTTCCACTGCATCGGACGGTAAGGTGCCGGAAGTTCGAATGTTCCTCAGGCAACTGGGTGATCGAGATGTCTTTCTGACACTCTGCAGGGACGTCATTGCCTACTCATCTTTCGGCCAGTCGAAGGAGGAGTCGGTGCGTCGTTTCTTCCGCCGAATAGGGCACTGGCACCTTCTCATGAGTCGGGCACGAACTCAGGCGATGGATCCGCATGAGATCAGGGGATTGATTGGGGAGCTAGTGATACTCGAGCGGCTGATGCTCTCAATTGGTGCGGAGGCGGCAATTGCCTCGTGGGTATCGCCTGACGATCATCCTCAGGACTTTGCCCTAGAGAATATGGTCCTCGAGGTTAAGACAAGATCGTCTGGTTCCCGTTTGCACGCACAGATATCTTCACTCGAGCAGCTGGCGCCTGGTCACTTAGCTTTGTTCCTAGTGGCTATCGAACTTGTCGAGGCACAGGGTGAGCGGGCGAGGAATCTGAACGAGATGTGCGCTGCCGTGCTTGAAACAGCAAAAGTGCACAGTTTAGCCCTGGAAGATCGCTTGGAGAGCATGCTGCTTAGACGTGGATATGTCAGGGATGATCAGTACGACGTTTGCAGATACCGAGTGTCTGGAATCTGCGGTTACTCAGTAGGAGAGGGCTTCCCACGCATCTTGAGGTCGGAAGTCGACTCGCGGGTGCTGAAGGCCAGCTATGTTCTCGATCTATCGTCGCTAGATCAATTCCGCGTTCCTGTTGAGACAATCTTGCATTAGAGGAGGATGGGGTGTGGTCATGGACGAAGATGTAACCGCATTTCGCTCCGCTCTACTGAGCGAGATTGGCGCTGAGCAAGCCGCTGGAATGGGTTACACCATGACAAGGTTTGTAGATCGGGCCTGCGCGATCTTGGAAGTTGGCGAGGAGTTCACGGAATACAATGTCTGCCGCGTGTCGGGAAAGATGTCGCGTGGTTCCCCGGTGCAGTTGGACGCTTACAGTTTCTCTCCGATTGATGGCGTTCTCAATCTTGTTGTGGCCATTTTCTCTGGTGAGGATATACCCGAACCAATTCTCACTGATGAAGCACGACGTGCGGTTGCAGCTGCATTCAAGTTCCTGGAGGGTAGCGCACACGAAGCACTCGCAAGCTCTTGGGATGAAAGCCACGCAGCTCATTCCGTATGCAATGAGATATTTTCTTTTGCTACAAATGGGGAGATGACCAAAGCTTGCATCTACTTGATATCTGATCGTCCATTGGGTTCGTCCATCGGGAAGATGCCCGAGTTGTCACTTGGCCCGCAGAAGGTCGAGTTGCACATTTGGGATATCGCGAGACTTGCGCGTATGGACGCCTCAACGAGTGGGCGAGAAGAAATTCTGATCGACTTTCCATCTGAGTATGGGCAGGGAATTCCAGCCCTGAAGGCAGGCGTGGATGACGAGGCCAGATACGAATCATACATGTGCGTCATGCCTGGCTTCATTCTAGCTAGTCTCTATGATCGATTCGGTGGTCGGATTCTGGAGCAGAACGTTCGAGCATTTCTGGGGGATGGCCGGAAGGTAAATAAGGGAATTCGGGAAACCCTGAAGATTGAGCCTGGAATGTTCTTTGCCTACAATAATGGGTTAACTGTTACCGCATCGGCGCTGTCCAGTCGTCTGGCTGGAGGCGCATTGGAGATTGCCGCTGTCCGGGGCCTGCAGATCGTGAACGGAGGGCAGACGACCGCCTCCCTGTACTGGGCAAGAAAAGCCGGCGTCGACCTCTCGAAAGTAAGGGTCCAAATGAAGCTTTCCCAACTTCCTGAGGATGGCTTTGAGGACTCTGTTCATAACATTGCTCGTTTCGCGAACGCGCAGAATGCCGTTTCGGCCTCTGATCTTTTTGCAGGCCACGCGTACTTTAAGCGAATTGAGATTATATCTCGTCAGACTCTCGCGCCGCCAGGTGCGCCGGGTGAGGGTAATACCTACTGGTACTTCGAGCGCACTGCAGGCAGCTATAAGGTTGAGCTGAAGAGAAAGAAGCCCCTTGAGGCGAAGTTCTGGCAAATTCTCAATCCCAAGAAACAAGTTCTGACAAAGACGGATGTTGCTCGCTTCGATTCAACTTTCGAAGGAAGTCCGCATTACGTAAGTCAGGGTGCCCAGAAGAATATTGGCAACTTTGGGAGGGTTGTCATGCAGGCTTGGAGTAAAGATCCTGCATTGTTTGATGAAAAATATTTTCAGCGGCTAGTTGGTCGTGCGATTGTCATTCGAGCAATCGATTCCGCGATCCCCGCCCAAGACTGGTATCCAGGTTCCATTGTTAGGCCTCTCACCTCGTACACAGTCGCATTGATGAGCTCCAGGCTGTTTGATGCGGGCTTGCAGCCAAACTATGACGAGATTTGGAGAGGGCAGCGAGCTCCGAAAAAGTTCGTTGAAGAAGCAATGAGCGTTGCGCGCAAGGTGCTGCCCTTGCTCATGGAGATTCCCGAGGAACAGGTCCGCAACCGGCTTGTGACTGAGTGGGTGAAGAGGGAGGCTTGCTGGGTGCGTGTCAAGGAAAGCAATGTTGAGCTCTCGCCGGAGTTCCTTGCGTGGGCTGTGCCCGCAGGGAATGACCGACGTGCGCGACGTCCTTGGAGGGACCACGCAAGAGAGCTATGGCAGGATGGGACTTGGAGGCGTCTCCACGCTTGGAATGAGGTCGAAGGTGCACTTACAGAAGGTCAGGCCAGCGTCGTGGAGTGGGCGGCAATAGCGTCAGATTTTGCACCTCGCGGATTTCGACTTGAGAAGCTCCAAGAGGCATTTAAGCGCGCTGTTTCTGAAGGCTTCGCCTAGGCGGGCGAGAGCGGATTTGACGATCATGGTATCCCTGAACATGTCCCCGGGTAGTGCCGGCCGCTGGCCGGCACCCTGAGCGACAATGGCGGCACACGTTGAGGAACCATCCATGCGGCTGACATTTTGCGACGCCGAGGGCTTGGGCAAGCGTAGCTGGGCCCGTCGCGAGATCTTCTTGGTGGAATGGAACAGAAGGAAGGCGCGTGTTCGGCGATAACGGCTATACCGGCGCAGACAAGCGTGTGGATTGGCCGACTGCAAGGCGTCGAACTTCATAGCGGAAAAGCGAACCAGGTTGAAGGTCATCAGCAAGGCGCGCGAATGCAAGCAGGTGCAGCGCTAAAGGAGGTGCAGAAGCCAGCCTGCTCGCCAAGGTCGAGCATCCGTTCCGGGTGATGAGCAACAGTTCAGCTACATCAGGTCCGCTACCGGGGGCTAGCCAAGAACAGTGCGTAGGTGCTCACGCTGTTCGCGCTCTCAAACATGTGGATGGTGCGCTGGCAGTTGATACCGGTAGGGGGGGCAACTCCGTCCCGAGATGCATGCAAGGGCACTTCGGGGCGGAAGAACATGGCAGTTCTTTGCGTGTGATGGCCCCTGATGACTCCGGCGCTGAAGATTCAGAACTCAGCGATGATTGGATCAGGGTGTCCCCAAGGCTCTATTCTGAACTTTCATCTGGGCCGTACTCAACTTTCATCCATTCTCCGAATGCATTTCCAAAGCTACTTGCCAGTTCGTCGATTCGCTTCTGTCCATCCAAGATGGGTTTGAGATCCAGATCTAGGAATCGGTAGCCAGACACGAGCCGCAAGCACATAAAGGAGAAACAGTCCAAAATTAGGCGTGAGAGGTGCGCTAGTTCTAGAGCATCTCGCCTCTGCTCGTTTCGGGATTCTCTGTCGTAAGGGAGAGAGACTCCAATGTAATCGGCATGCTGGATATGGCTTGACAGAGAGTAGTTATGAAGCAGCGAATCATATCTAGGGACTCGGTGCTGGGCGTCTTTGCGAAGGGAGTTCAAAAGCCCGCCAACTCCCCAGCGCGTTTCGATTGAGCGACGTGTAGTCTTGTCGTAAAGTTGGCCAAGTTCTTCCAGTTCTTTTTCGCTGAGAAGCCTCTCCCTAAGAGGCAACCACTCACGCGCATCCGGTTCAGGCAGAGCTGCAAGGGTACTTCTCACCCTTGAGTCGTCCTTGAGTAAAGAAATATTGAAATGGTCGGTGGAGTATTCAGCGACCCTCGCTTTGAATTCATCCTTACTCTGCAATATGTATGCAGTCTTCAGTGTGGCTTCCGCCACTGCACGAAGGACCATCTCGGCATCCCACAATTGCCCGTAAGAGCAGAGCAGGAAGACGCTTTCAGTGGAGCGGGCAGAGGACGTTAGTAGCATTGCAAGAAGGGAGCGCTCGTCGTGAGACCATGTCGGATGCACCGCAATCGGCTTGGTCAGCTGAAGTAGTTCCCGCATAAGCTTCAATGCTTTTGAAGACCTATCCTGCTCTATCCGTAAGAGTTGATCGCGGTGCATTTCCATCCTTTCCTCAGGCTTAAGACGCTACAAATCCTAGCGTGTACTGGTCAGCCCGTAGATCCGCTCATGCAAGGGGAGCCTTCATCCAAGCTCGCCTCCACGTGCCACGTGGAGAATGCAAGAAGTTCCATTGATTGCTGAGGCAGATGGGATCTGACGCCTCAATTCAGCACGTTATAGCGCTGCATCAATGCTTTAGCTGCTCTCTAGCCTTCCTGGCCCGGAACATTACGCGCGAGTTCTCGGCCTTGAAGGCAATCCTTCCCTGCGCATCCTCCATGGAATGACTGCACGTCGTGGTCCGATCCCCAGTGGACCGCACAAGCTTCTAGCTCTTTAGCAGCGAGCCGTCACGCACAATCCACCTACTCCAATGCGTCAGCACCGGCTCAATGCAGGGAACGTCAATTTCCCTGCCCGCATACAGCACAATCAAAAGCTGCTCCAAAGAGTTGTCCACCAGCATCAAGGGCTTGCCGTCGCAGCTGACAGCGTCGGAGACCTTCCGAAAAGTCCGCAGTTCGAAGCCAACCTTAGGCACATGACCGCTGGCGATCGCGGCACACAGCGCCGCCAACGGGACGGCGCCATAGATCACAGGCCTCATTGGACGCTCTGCAGATTGGAGGTGGACTAGAAAGAGAACGGTCGCCCGATAACGCGCGGAGAGCCTGCAATCGCGCGGCAGAAGCTGGACTACTTCTGCCCCTGCACTCGCTCACTAGCCATCGCAGTCAACGCCACACAAGCCATCTTCAACCCCTCCATCACCCGATCCCCCACGTACTCCTCGGGCGCACCATTCTGCCGCGTGCGCTCCGCAGCCAGCATCAGCTCCGCCACCACGCGTAAACCGGCCAGCGCGCAATCCGCATCCGCCAGCTGAAGACAGCGCCCAGGCAGTTGATGCCGCTCCGGCCACGGCTGACCGTCCGCAGCTGCACCCTTTCCGATGCGACGCAGGGTAGAGACAAATCCGTTGGGATCGGGAGATGCGTCGCGCTCGGGCTCGGTATTGGCCGGATCGTACTGCGCGTGCAGGGAACGGAAATCCGATTCGTTCATGGCAATGCTCCGTACAGGACAGACAGCAACGCCACCCATGGAGGTGGCGGGACGGTGCGTGGCTCGAAAACCGGGATGATGTAGCGTCATTGAACCGGCGAGTCCTGAGACTCCCACGCACCGCCCGCCATGAAGGCCGACGGATTGCCAGCCGGCACCCCAAACGAGGTGCCGACTGGCAAGCGTAAACAACTGACGCGTACATCATCTCGGGTTTTCGACGCCCGGCCACCCGTTGTCGGTGGCGCGCCAATCTGCTCACGCCTGCGCCCTGAAATCCAATTGGAATTTGCGGAGGAAACACGCAGTTCCACAGAGCAGGACTATTGTCGCAGATGGCTATCGTGCCGTATGCGACGACAATCTCCGCAATCGAACTTCAAGGAGGTTCATTACGAGAGGAAGGGTCGCAATCAGCCTATACGTCGGCACAGAACGCTACCGCCTGCCGATCACGCAGGGCCTCCCGTAAGCATCCGTCCACACCGAAATCGGGCCAACGTCATCGCCCCGCAGCCGAAAAGGCGAGCCAAAAGCGACACTCCGGCCGTCGTCCTCGGCGCCACGTCTCTCCCCAGCCTGCTACCATTCCCCCGCAACCCAGCCAGCCCACCCCGCGCAGACATACCCGGGGCGGGCCGTCGCCGTACGGCCCAGCGAGCCAGGACACCCTTCCGTGCCCTTTCAAGGATGCTCGCATGTTCCGTCATTCCGCTTTCCGCTCGGCCGCCCTGGCCCTTGCCATCTCGCTCAGCGTCGGCGCCCCGGCGGCCTTCGCCGATAATGCGCCCGCCGCCAGCACCACCACTGCCGTGCAGCGCCAGGCCATCGCCAAGGGCTTGTACGAACTGGCGTACAGCCCCGCCCAGAACGCCGTGTTCGTCGCTTCGTCCGGTGGCTTCGGCGATGACGCCGGCCCGTCGCAGGTGCTGCGCCTGAACCCGGCCACGCTGGCCGTGGAAACCCGCATCCCGCTGGAGCGCAAGGCGTTCGGCGTAGTGCTGGATGACGCCCACAACCGCCTCTACGTCGGCAACACCGTCGATACTTCGGTAACCGTGGTCGATACCGCCCAGAACAAGGCCATCGGCATCGTGCAGCTGATGGAGAAGAAGGTCGGCAAGGACGGCAAGGCCGCCTACACCCACGACCTGCGCGAGCTGGTGGTCGACAGCCCGGCCAACCGTCTGTACGTGACCGGTCATTCCAGCGAAGGCAGTGTGCTGTTCGTGGTCGATACCACCACGCTGAAGGTGATCAACACCATTCCGGGCCTGGGCAACGCCAAGGCGCCGGGCCTGGCGCTGGATGCCGCCAACAAGCGCGTGTACACCAGCAACCTGCTGGCCGACCTGGTGGTGGTTGGCACCGACGCCAACAAGGTGGTGGCCCAGCACAAGATCAGCGCCGAGCAGCCGATGAACATCGCGCTTCACCCGGACGGCAAGCGCCTGTTCGTGACCGACCAAGGCTCGGAGATGATCCGCAGCTACATGACCAAGAGCAGCGCGGGCTTCACCAGCAAGCACCCGGGTCAGCGCGTGCTGGTGCTCGACCGCACCACCGGCAAGGAACTGGCCAGCATCCCGACCGACGCCGGCCCGCTGGGCATCCTGCTGGACGCACCGCGCAAACGCCTGTACGTGACCAACCGCGACGGCGGCACGGTGACCGCGTACAACAGTGACAGCTACCAGAAGGTGGCCACCTACCCGGTGCCGACCCACCCGAACAGCCTGGCACTGGATGCGAAGAACAACGTGCTGTACGTGAGCATCAAGAACGGCGAGAAGGATGCCAAGGACGCGAACGAGAGCGTGGCGCGCATCCAGTTGTAACGGCTGGAGGTGGCCGTGCTGGGAGAGCGCGGCCACCTACCTAATGCATGAAATTTCGCCAGGTGGGCGCCAGAGCGGCGGCGCGGCCCTCCACCGTATGCCCCCAACCTCAATCCACCCCGCGGTGGTCATAGCTGATCACCCGCTCCGCCTGCCACGTGCCGTCCACGCGTCGCCACACCTGCACGAAGCGCGCCTGCCCCACCCATCGTTCCACACCGTCCTTTCCGCGTTCGTAGAAGCGATGGTCGCCCATCTCCAATGCACGCTCGTCGTGCAGCGGGAACACCTGCAGCGAACGCTCCACCAGCTCGCGGCGCAGGCGCCAGCCGCCCTGGCGCGCGCTGTCGCACATGCGGGCCACGCTGCGCCGGAAGTCCTCGCGGCTGCTGGCCGACTTGCCGTCCTTGTCATGGAAGAACTCCATGTCCTCGGTGGTCATCGCAGCGGCCCGATCGGCGTCGCAGGCCTCGAACGCCACCGCGAACAGCTGGGTATCGGCCTGGCGGATCTGCTCGCGCAGCGTATCGGACGGGGCAGGGCTGGCGGCAAGGCCGGCGGCGAGCAGGGGCAGGGCGAACAGCATGGCGCGTCTCCGTGGATGTCGGACGCACAGTGGCACGCTGCGGGGGCGGTCGGCGCACGGGTGCGACGAAGCCGCGTCTGCCGGGTACGAACGCCCGGATTCCGGGTGCCGATGCCGGGCGGTAGGCGTGTAGGGCATGTCATGGCGCGGGCGGATTCCCTCACGGTCGCCACAGGCGCCGCTGCCTAGGCTGGTGCCATCCTTTCATCAGGAGTTCCCATGCCTGCTTCCCCCATCCGGCTGCACATCGAAGACACCGGCGGCGAGGGCCGCCCGGTCATCCTCATCCATGGCTGGCCGCTCTCGGCCGAAGCGTGGAAGGATCAGGTGCCGATCCTGCGGGACGCGGGCTATCGCGTGATCAGCTATGACCGCCGTGGCTTCGGTCGTTCCGAGAAGCCGGCCGACGGCTATGACTACGACACGCTGGCCGCCGATCTGGCCGGCATCATCGAGCAACGCGATCTGAAGGAGGTCACGCTGGTCGGTTTCTCGATGGGCGGCGGCGAGGTGGCGCGCTACATCGGTAACCACGGCGAGTCGCGCCTGCACAGTGTGGTGTTTGCGGCTGCGGTGCCGCCGTACCTGCTGCGCGCCGACGATAACCCGGAGGGGCCGCTGACCCAGGACAAGGCGGACGAGATGCGCGCCGGCCTGGAACAGGACCGCGAAGCCTTCTTCGATGGCTTCACCCGCGATTTCTTCAGCGCCAACGGCAAGCTGATGGTCACCGAGGCCGAGCGCCAGGCGGCGATCGCGCTGTGCCACCAGTCCGACCAGGCGGCGGCGCTGGGTTGCATGAAGGCGTTTGCCACCACCGACTTCCGTCGCGATCTGCAGAAGGTGAGCGTCCCCACCCTGGTGCTGCACGGCGACAGTGATGCCACCGTGCCACTGGAGGGCTCCGGCAAGCGCACCCATCGCGCCATACGCGGCAGCGAGCTGGTGGTGCTGCAGAACGCGCCGCATGGCTGCAACACCAGCCATACCGACGACTTCAATCTGGCGCTGCTGAACTTCCTCAAGCAGTAACCGGCCTCTACACTCTCCGCATGCGCCAGACCCGCACGCCGCCGTGGAAGAAGCCCAACCCGAAGGGCCAGAAGTCGCAGCCGCTGTCGCCTGCACAGAAGGAGGCAGCGCGGCAGCGTGCGGAAGAGAACGGGCGCCCCTATCCGAACCTGGTCGACAACATGTGGGCGGCGAAGCTGCCGCGCGGTTAGGGCGGCGGCACGCGATCCTCTGGTGCAGGGGTGTCCAATGCCGTCCAACCGCGTTCGCGCCACGGCGCGACCGTGCGTGGGTGGACCTGCACCGCGCCGGCGGCCAGACCGCCCCGCGCGGTCAGTGCGGCCTGCAGTCGGTCTGGCTGCATCGGCTGTGCGAACGCGACCTGCAGCAGGTCCCCCTGCTGCCGCACCTGTACCGGCAAGACATCGCGCGACTGCATTGCCAGCGGTGGACGGCCGAGGGTGTAGTTCATCTCGACCGTGCGTGCGCCCTGTGCAATGACAGGTTGCCACGCCTGCAACAGCGCGGCGTGCCGGGATGCGGGCAGGCGCACCTGGGCGACGTTCGCTGCGTAGCCGACGGTGCTTTCAACCATCACCTGGAAGCGTGCGCCTTCCGGCATGGCGACAGCCCAGACGGCTGCCGCAGCGAAGATCGGTACGCAGCCGATGAAGTACCAGCCGCGCGGAACCGGTGCGGCAACGGAGTAGCGCCACTGCGGATGACGACGTTGCAGGCGCCGTAGTGCCTTGCGCTCGCGGCGGCGCGGTGGTGTGGCCGTGGACAGGAGGGATGGCGTGACCGGTGGCAGCTTCGCGCGCTGGGTCTGGATGACACGCGACACGGCGTAGGCCGCGCCTGCGATCATCAACAGGCCGGTGCCGTAATGCACCAGCAGGTACAGCGTCAGCATCCAGCACACTCCATGCGGGTGGTTCTTCCTCGGTGGACATCGTACCGGCGAGCACACGTGTTGTCGCATCCGCCAGCCGACAGCCGCGATCGGCTTGGTTACGATGAGAGACCGCCGACAAGGTTGTAACGATGACATCCACTCCGTTCCCTCAGGGCCGCACGCGCGCTCCGGGACTGATGTTGCTTCTGCTGCAGGTGGTCGCCGTGCTGGGCCTTGGCTTGGCCGCAGGCTATTTCCATCACCGCGTGGATCTGTTGCTGGAGCCGGTGACGGCGGCCTGCGGCGGCCCGGACCCGGCGGCGCGACTGCGGATGGCCGAAGTGTTGATGGCGCGTGCCGGCGCACTGGATGATTGGCAGCCACTGCGTTGGTTGCCGGTAGCGGGCATGGCGCTCGCGCTGCTGGGTGCGATGGCCATCTGCGTGCATTGGTGGCACCGGGTGCGGCGGCCCCTGCGCACCACCGCGCTGGGACTGATGGCCCTGCATGCCAGCGCCATGGCCCTGGCCGCGTGGACCCTGCATCTGTACGAAGACGCGTGGAACAGCGTGGTCAGGCTGTCGCCGACGGCGTGTCTGGTCGATCTGACCCAGCAGGGACGCATGCCGCTGGAGCAGGCCCAGGAGGTGGTCTTCCATATCTTCACCCGCGCGCACGCGCCGCTGCAGCGCAATCCGGATGACCTGGCACTGGTGCTGGTGGCGCTGCTGACGGCCGCGATGGTGGCCGGTGTTGCGCTGTGGCGGGCCGCGGCGGCGGAAGAGGGGCGCTGACGGCGCTCGCGCGCTGGGCTACAGTCGGCGTTCCTGCCGACACAAGGATGGTCCATGCGTACGTGGCTGCGTGCCCTGCCGTTGCTGCTGTTGTCGCTGGCGGTGCATGCCACGGAGGTGGACCGGCGCATCGCGGTGACCATTGATGATCTGCCGTGGGCGCGCGTGGACACGATCCTGCCGGCGGATCTGCAGGCACGCCACGCGGCGTTGATGGCGCAGCTGCGCCAGGCCGATGTGCCGGTGGTGGGCTTCGTCAACGAGAACAAGCTGGAAGTCGATGGCCAGGTGCAGCCGGCGCGGGTGCAGATGCTGCGCGATTGGCTCGACGCGGGTTATGGGCTGGGCAACCACACCTATTCGCACATGGACCTCAATGCGCGAGGCGTGGCGGCCTTCCAGCAGGATTTCCTGCGCGGCGAACAGGTACTGCGGCCGCTGCTGGCCGAGCGTGGCCAGCGGCCACAGTGGATGCGACATCCGTATCTGCGTGCGGGCCGGACAGCCGAGGAGCGCGCGGCAATGGACGGATTCTTCCGCGACCACGGGTATCGTGTGGCGCCGGTGACGGTGGACAACGGCGAATGGGTCTGGGCCTTCGCCTACGCCAACGTGATGAATGAACAGCCGCCGTCCGCGGCCCGCGAGGCCACGCTGGCGCAACTGCGCAGGGGCTATGTGCCGTACATGCTCAACAAGCTGGACTACTACGAGCGGCAGTCACAGACGCTGCTGGGCTATGCCTTGCCGCAGGTCTGGCTGATGCATGCCAATGAACTCAACGCGGCCACCTTCGCCGAGCTGGTGGCGGCCACCCGGCGGCGCGGCTACCGCTTCATCACGCTGGAAGAAGCCATGCGTGACCCCGCCTATGCGCGCGGCGCGGAGGGCTACAACGGCCGCTACGGCCCCAGCTGGCTGCATCGCTGGGCGATGGCCGAGAACAAGCCGAAGGATTTCTATGCCGGCGAACCGGTGGTGCCGGCGTGGGTGATGACGCTGGCGAAGGTGGATTCGGAGTAGCGCTCAGCGCTTGACGGCCAGCACGCCGTCCAGCGCGAGCTCGGCCTTGAATCCGGCCTTTTCCAGGCGCTTGGCCACTTCGCGCGGTACATCACGGCCGCTGGTGAGCTTGTTGGGCGCGCCGGTGTAGTGGAACAGGCGGCCGCCCTTGCGCAGGACGCGGGCGAGATGGTCGTAGAACACCTGCGAATACAGTTCGCCTGCGATGCCGAAGCGCGGCGGGTCATGCAGGATCGCATCGACGCTGTTGCTGGCGATCTGCTCGATCTGCTGCGAGACGTCGCCCTGGCTGAAGTGCAGGCGACCCCCGGCAGCGGCCGAGTCGGGATCGGGCGACCATGGGTTGAGCGTGCGCAGCCACATCACGTCGGCGTTCTTCTCGAACGAGCGGATCTGGCCGACGCCGGCCTCCAGTGCGCAGGCGGCGAAGTAGCCGAGCCCACCACAGGTATCGAGCAGCGCCTTGCCCGCCGGTGCAACCAGCTCGACCTTGCGGCGCGCGTCCTCGAACGGCGACAGCTTCGAGGTGGGCAGCATCTTGATGCCGTCGATCTCGAAGGTCGGCGCGCCCCACTCGGTAGGCACCAGTTTGATCAGTGAACCGCTGTAGCGTGAGATGGAGGCGAAGTCCTCGCCCTCCCAGTAGTACAGGGTGCGGTCCTTCAGCTTGCCCGGCCAGGGATAGTGCTGGCCGCGGAAGCTGAAGCCGTCAGCATCCAGCGTCACCGTGTCCTGGCTGCGGCCCAGGTCAAGCGAGCCCTGCCACTCGGGTGCACCCTTGTCGTGGGCGCGACGCAGGGTGTCGGCGCTGTCGCGGGTCAGCAGGGGGCCGGTGTAATGGGGCACGGCAGGCATCGGGCGGTTCGGGGGAGGGCATGGTACCGCAGCTGCCGTAGCGCCGAGCCCTGCTCGGCTCGAGCCGCACACAAGCGCGGGCGTTGATCATGGCCCGCAGGGACGACACGCGTCAGGGGCACTTCACCGCATACACCGGCCCGGCACCGATCAGCATCAGCGCCATGTAGTCGCTGTCACTGGCCTTGCCCTTCAGCGTGGCACCCCGGTTGAAGTGGAAGAGGCCGAAGCCGCCGGCCATGCGGATCAAGGCGCTGTCGATCTGTGCCGCATCGTCGCGGAAGTAGCGGCTGATCTCGCTGGAGGTGGCCTTGTGCAGCCCGTTCGGGTCGCGCTGCCATTGGCCATCGCGGTTGAAGGAAACGAAGTACTGGCTGCCTTCGCGCTCGATGCGGAAATCGGCGGTCTTGCGCGGGCTGGTGGCGAAGCAGCCTTGCAGGGCATCGGAGGAGAACGGCAGCCGTGCATCGCCACTACAGGCGGTGAACAGCAGCAGGGCACCGGGCAGCAGCAGGCGAAGCGCGCGCATGGGATGTCCCGACGAGGCAGGTGCGGCTAGTGTAGGCAGCAGCCGGGCGTGGCCCGTACAGAAATTCGGCAAGAGGACGCGTGCAATGGCGCAGGGCAAGGCACCGTGGTGCGGTGTGGCCAGTGGATTGGGCCTGGTCGTGGGGTGGGCTGCAGGCACGCTTGCGGCACAGGCGGCGGTGGCCGCGGGAGGCAATGGCATCGCCGCGGGCCTGGGGGTGGGCGTGCTGGGCTCGGCACTGGTGGGATGCGGGCTGGCGGTGGCATCGCGGGTGCGGGGCGAGCGTTGGCCCTGGATCGGTATCGTGGGCGCGGTGCTGAGTGCGCTGCCGTTGCTGATGTACCTGCTGCGGATGATGCTGAAGTTCTGAAGCCGGGGCGAGGGCTCGGCGCCGTCAGGACGGGCTGTGATGGATCTCGACCGTCACGTGCGCCAGCTCCTCGTGGATCGCCAGCGCCTGGCGCACGGTATCGGCATCAAGGCGGGCGTCGCTGGTGACCACGCTGGCGCTGACCGCGTACTTGCCCCGGCCTACCTGCCAGACGTGCAGGTCGGCCAGGCGTGCCGGCCATGGGCCCTGCTCGATCACCTCGCGGACCTCGGACACCACCGGCGCGTCCATCTGCGCGTCGAGCAGGATGCGGCCACTGTCACGCAGCAGGCCGACCGCCCACACCGTGACCAATACGGCGCCGACCAGACCCATCACGGGGTCCAGCCAGGTCAGGCCCAGCAGCTTGCCGCCGAGCAGTGCGACGATGGCCAGCACCGAGGTGGCCGCGTCGGCCAGCACGTGCAGGTAGGCCGAGCGCAGATTGAGGTCGTGGCCATGCGGAGGGGCATGAACGTGATCGTGGTGATGCCCGTGATGATGCGCGTGGTCGTGCCCATGCGCGTGATGCGCGTGGCCGGGGCTGTCGTGCAGCCACCACGCACAGAGCAGATTCACGCCCAGGCCGACCACGGCGATGGCGATGGCTTCGTCGTAATGGATCGGCGCAGGTACCCACAGGCGCTGCACGGACTGCGCGGCCATCAGCGCGGCGACACCCAGCAGGGCGATGGCGCTGGTATAGCCCGCCAGGATCTCGATCTTCCAGGTGCCGAAGGCGAACCGCGGGTCGTGTGCGTAGCGCCGTGCACAGCGGTAGGCGAACACCGAAAGGCCCAGCGCCAGTGCGTGCGAGCTCATGTGCCAGCCGTCGGCCAGCACGGCCATGGAGTTGAACCACCAGCCGCCGATGATCTCCACCAGCATCATGCCGACGGTCAGCCAAAGGGCGCGGCGGGTATTGCGTTCGGCAAGGGGATTGCCATCGTCGAAGCGATGGTCGTGGCGACGGGCGGCGGCGAGCGTGTCCAGGTGCATGGGGTGACCGGTGGGTGGAATTGATACCCCCATAGGGTATACGATCCATCCATGGCACATGTACACAGGAATCGAAAACAGCTGCTGACCCGGGTACGCCGTATCGGCGGCCAAGTGGCGGCATTGGAGCAGGCGCTGGACAGGCCCGAGGGTGAGGCGGGCGACTGTGCGGACGTGCTGGTGCAGGTCGCGGCGGTGCGCGGTGCGGCCCACAGCCTGTTGATGGAGTTGCTGCACGAGCACCTGCAGGAGCATGTGGTCGGGGCTGAAGACCCGCAGCAGCGGGCGGCGGAGGCCGAGGTGCTGGTCGAACTGCTGCGGCGTTACGGGAAGTAACGCCGGGCAGGCCGCCGGCGATGCTCAGCAATGGCGGTGCCGGCGCCGCGCGTTCCAGAGATGGGTGGCGGCCAGCAGCAGGCTGCCGGTGACGGTCAGCGGCGTTTCCCAGGCATGCGAAGGCAGCTCGAGCGCGCCGGCCAGCAGCAGGCCCAGGCCGAGACCGGCCGCGGTCCAGGCCATGACGGGCAGGCGATGGCGGCGATCAGCCCGCCACAGGGCGTAGCCGGTCAGTGGCAGGGCGATCGCCACGAACAGCAGATGCACCCATTCGGCCTGGGCCCAGGCGCCGAACAGTGGCAGCGCGGCGGCAAGCAGGGGCAGCGCCAGGCAGTGCAGCAGGCACAGGCTCGACAGGGCGAGGGCACCGGCATCGAGCAGGGCGGCGGAAGGGGACTTCATGGGGGAGGTTCCTTGCGTAGCAAGTGTTATACAGTAACATTTCTTCTCCGCAGCCAGACCGCTCCGACATGAACACTGTTTCCCGCGCCGACCGCCGCTTGCCGGTCACCGTGCTGTCCGGCTTTCTGGGGGCCGGCAAGACCACCCTGCTCAACCAGATCCTGCGCAACCGCGAGGGCCTGCGCGTGGCGGTCATCGTCAACGACATGAGCGAGGTCAACATCGATGCACAGCTGGTGCGCGATGGCGGCGCCGAACTGCGCCGCACCGAAGAGACGCTGGTGGAGTTCAGCAACGGCTGCATCTGCTGCACGCTGCGCGAGGACCTGCTGCAGGAAGTGCGGCGGCTGGCTGACAGCGGCCGCTACGACTACCTGCTGATCGAATCCACCGGTATCGGCGAACCGATGCCGGTGGCCGCGACCTTCGCGGTGCGCGATGAGCAGGGCTTCAGCCTGAGCGACATCGCCCGGCTGGACACGATGGTCACCGTGGTCGATGGCAGTGCCTTCCTGGCCGACTTCGGATCGACCCAGCGCCTGGCCGAGCGTGGCCAGCAGGCGGGACCGGACGACGACCGTGGGGTGGTCGACCTGCTCTGCGAGCAGGTCGAGTTCGCTGATGTGATCGTGGTCAGCAAGATCGACCAGGTGGATGAGGAGGTGCTGCAGGACACGCTGGCCGTGCTGCGCGGCCTCAACCGCGATGCGAAGCTGCTGCTGTCCAGCTTCGGGGATGTGCCGCTGACGGAACTGCTCGATACCGGCCGCTTCGACTTCGAGCGGGCGCAGCGCGCACCGGGCTGGGTGAAGGAGCTGCGTGGCGAGCACACGCCGGAAAGCGAAGCGTACGGCATTGCCAGCTTCGTCTACCGTTCACGGCGGCCGTTCCATCCGGCCCGTTTCGCGCGCGCGTTGCAGAGTGGCATGCCCGGCGTGATCCGCAGCAAGGGCTGGTTCTGGCTGGCCAACCGCATGGACTGGGTGGGCGAGTTGAACGCGGTCGGCGCGGCGACGCGCACGCAGGCCGCAGGCTTCTGGTATGCCGCGCGTGATCGCGTGCGCGCGGGCATGGAAGACACCACGCCGCTGCTGCCGCCGACGCCCCTGCCGTACAGCGATGTGGGCTGGGCGCGCCAGCAGGCCAACTGCTGGAGCGCTCCGCTGCCGGGCGTGGAGGACTTCCCGGATCGCGACGCGCATGCCGCGATGGCGCGGCTGTGGCATCCGCTATGGGGGGATCGTCGGCAGGAGCTGGTGGTGATCGGCGTGCACATGGACGAACGCGCGGTGCGCGCGGAACTGGATGCGTGCCTGCTGGATGACCAGGAGCTCCGCGCCGGCCCGCTGCTGTGGCAGCAATTGCCTCAGTCGTTCCCGGCATGGAAGCGCTGACGGGAGGGGTTCAAGGGCGTGGGTCGTGCCATTGCCAACCGTCTGCCGTCACCTGCAGCACCTGCGTGGGCCGCAATGCCTGCAGCAGGTGACGGTCGTGGCTGACCATCATCAACGCGCCCGGCCATGCATCCAGCAGTTGTTCCAGCGCCTGCAGTGCCCCCAGGTCGAGGGCATTGCCGGGCTCGTCGAGCAGCAGCAGCTGGGGTGCCGGGTCGGCATACAGCACGCTGGCCAGTGCGCCCTTCACCCGTTCGCCGTCGCTGAGGCTGCTGGCGGGACGCTGGATGCGCTGCGCATCCAGCCCCAGCAACGCCAGGCGCGTGCGCAGCTCGCCAGGATCGGCGGCGGGGTTGGCGGCCTCCACGCTGTCCAGAATGCTGCGCGTGCCGCACAACCCCAGCAGCTGCTGGTCCAGCAGGGCCAGCGGCGCCAGGCGCTGCACGGTGCCGCTGCGCGCGGGCAGGTGATCGGCCAGCACACGCAGCAGGGTCGATTTGCCACTGCCGTTGTCGCCGGTCACGGCGATGCGTTGCCGGCGACGGATCTCCAGCTGCAACGGCAGGCTGCAACCGTACGGCAGTACGAGATCAGTCGCCTGCAGCAGCCGCGTACTGCCACGTTCGCCCTCGCCTGCAAACAGGGCCAGCTCGGGCGTCGCCTGCACTGCCGATGACGCGGCGCGCACCTGCGCGGCACTGGCCTGCAGGCGCTCGTTCTGGAGCTGTTGCGCACGCCCGTGGCTGGCTTCTGCGCGCTGCTTCTGCCGGCCGAGCAGGATCGGTGCCTGGTTGGCCTGCTTCGCCTCGCGCGTGCCGCGTGCCTGCCGCTGCTGTTGGCGTTCGTGCTGCTCGCGCGCGCTGCGTTGCTGCCGCCGGTGCTGCGCACGTGCGTGGTCAAGCTGTGCGTCCGCGGCGTCCCGCTCGGCGGCGCGTGCCTCGGCATAGTGCTGCCAGGGTCCGCCATAGCGACGCAGGCCGTACGCATCCAGCTCGACGATCTGCTGCATGTGCGACAGCAGCTCGCGGTCGTGGCTGATCACCAGCAGACCACCGGTCCACTGCTGCAGCTGCGTGTAGAGCTGCTGCCGATGGCGGGCGTCGAGGTGATTGCTGGGCTCGTCCAGAATCAGCCAGTCGGCACCACTGGCCCAGGCGCCGGACAGCGCCACCTGCATCGCCTGGCCACCGCTGAGGCGGGCCGCCGGCTGCGCAGGATCGAGATCGTCCGGCAGCTGTTGCGCCTGCCAGTGCTGTGCCAGCCGCTCGCGCAGATCCCAACGCTCGCCGACGCAGGCGAAGTCGGCCTCGTCGATGCTGCCGGCTTCAATCCGCGCCAGCGCGGCCAGCTGCGGGCCGACGCCGGCCAGTTCGCCGACGCTGCCACGGGGTGGGTGGCCGGGCGTGGGCAGCAGGAACACGTTGCCGCTGCGGTGCACGTCGCCGCTGTCCGGCGTGATCTGCCCCGCCAGCAGGCGCGACAGCACGCTCTTGCCGGCACCGTTGGCGCCGACCAGGCCGGTGGCGACCGGTTCAAAGGAAAACGACAGGTCTGAAAACAGCGACCGGCCATCGGCCAGTCGATACGACACGCGATCAAGCGTGAGGAAATGTGCGGTCATGCGACCTCCATGGATGCCGTGTTCTCCCCTGCGCACAGGGGCGGGAAGCGTCGGGCCGTCTAGTACGAAGACGGCGGCATCAATGGCGCATCGGTCGCGAGCCTCAAGGAGGAATGAGCGGCCAGTATAGCGCCGGCGGCTGAACGGTCGCGCCGCGGCGTGGCTACGGCACGGTGTCCAGGCGCGCGCCGACGAAGTCGATGAACACGCGCAGCTTCGGCAGCACGTGGCGCCCCGAAGGCCACAACAGGTGGAAGGTGCCGCAGGAGTGCACGTAGTCGTCCAGCACCGTCACCAGGCGCCCGTCGGCCAGCGTATCGCGCACGGAATGCACGGGCACGAAGGCCAGGCCGACGTCGCGCAGGGCCAGGGCCACGCGGGCTTCGATGGTGTTGGCGACCATGTGCACGGGCAGTTCCTGCACGGGTTCGCCTTCGGGCCAGTGGATCGGCCAGGGCTCCAGCTTGCCGCTGCTGGGGAAGCGGTAGTGCAGCAGCGTGTGCTGCAGCAGGTCGGCCGGAGTGCGGGGCGTACCACGCCGCCGCAGATAGGCAGGCGAGGCAACGACACGCCGGGGAAACACCCCCATCCGACGCGCGTTCATGCGCGAATCGCTGGGCTCACCCACGCGCAGCACTGCGTCGAAGCCTTCTTCGATCACGTCCACCAGGCGGTCACTGAAGTCCAGGTCGAGGCGGATGTCCGGATACGCCGCCATGAATTCGGCCATCAGCGGCAGGGTGAGGTCGCCGACCAGCGGCAGGCTGATGCGCAGGGTGCCACTGGGCGTGGCATGCGGTTGCGCCAGTTCGGTACGCGCGGCATCGCGCTCGTCGAGGATGCGCCGGCAACGGGCCAGGAACAGCTGGCCCTCCGCGGTGAGGGTGATGCTGCGCGTACTGCGGTGGAACAGGCGTACGCCCAGGGCCTGTTCCAGCCGCGCCACGCACTTGCCCGCCGCGGAGGCGGAGATGCCCTGCAGGCGCCCGGTTTCGACGAAGCTGCGGGTGTCGGCGGCATGCACGAAGGTCTGCAGGTTGGCGAGATTGTCGAGAACGGACATGGGCGTGGCAGGCAGGGCAGCGGCGGAGGGGAATGCAACACCGTGATGCAGCGCGTTGACGCGCGATGATGGCCTTCCGGTTCCGGGCATCATGCCCATTGCGGACTCCCCGGTCCATGATGCGCGGAGCGGCAACCGGCTTTTTGCCGGCGTCCAGGCTGCCTAAGGTGGCGTCCTCTCCTCCCACGGACTGCCGTCATGAATGCCGCTCTTTCCCCAGTGACCGAACCCGCCCTGCCGTCGGTGCAGCGCCTGCTGCAGCAGGTGCACCCTCATCGGCTGGTCGGTGCGGTGGTGCAGGTACGCGTGCACGGGGTGCTGCGCCACGCCAGCGCCACCGGCCTGGCCGACCGTGAACGCGGCGAACCGATGCGCCGTGACCATCTGTTCCGCCTGGCATCGGTGAGCAAGCCGCTGCTGACGGTGGTGATCCTGCGTCTGGTCGCCGAGGGCGTGCTTGATCTGGACGCGCCCGTGCAGCGCTGGCTGCCCGACTTCCGGCCGGCGCTTGCCGACGGCAGCACGCCGGCCATCAGCCTGCGCCAGCTGCTCAGTCACAGCAGTGGCCTGGGCTACCGCTTCCTGGAAGCCGATGCGCACGGCCCCTACGCGCGGGCCGGCGTCAGTGATGGCATGGATGCCAATCCGCTGTCGCTGGCCGACAACGTGCGGCGCATCGCACAGGTGCCCTTGCTGTTCCCGCCGGGCAGCCAGTGGATGTATTCGCTGGGCGTGGACGTGGCCGGGGCGGTGGCCGAAGCCGCAACCGGCGAGACCCTGCAGGCGTTGTTCGAGCGCCTGCTGGCGACGCCGCTCGGCTTGCGCGACACCGCTTTCGCAATCGGCGACGCGAGCCGCCTGGCCACACCCTATGTCAGTGACGACCCGCTGCCGCACCGCCTGCGCGAGGGTGAGGTGGTGCCGGTGTTCCCGGAAACGGTCGGTATCGAGTACAGCCTGGCCCGCGCCACCGATGCCAGCCGCTACCCGTCGGCCGGCGCGGGCCTGATCGGCACGGCCGACGACCTGATGACCGTGCTCGAGGCGCTGCGCGACGGGCAGTCGCCTGCGCTGCTGCCGGCCGCGCTGCTGGCGCAGATGGGCACGCCGCAGGTGGGCGAGGCGGGGCCACCGGAACCGGCAGGCTGGGGCTTCGGCCTGGGATTTGCCGTGCTGCGCGATGCGGTTGCCGGGGCAACGCCGCAGGCGCCGGGCAGCTGGCGCTGGGGCGGTGCCTACGGCCACAGCTGGTTCGTCGACCCGGCACGGGGCCTGAGCGTGGTGGCGCTGACCAATACCCTGTACGAGGGCATGGACGGTGCATTCGTCGATGAACTGCGCGATGCGATCTACGCCGATCTGGAGGCTGCACGATGAGTGGCCACGCGATCGATGCGGCAGCCCCCGCGGGCGGGGCCTCGCGCCTGCCCTGGGCCGGCCTGCTGGCGCTGGCCGGCGGTGCGTTCATCACCCTGCTGACGGAAACACTGCCGGCGGGGGTGCTGCGGCCGATGGGCGCCAGCCTGGGCGTGAGCGATGCGGCGGTGGGTCAGCTGGTCAGCGTGTATGCGCTGGGCTCGGTGCTGGCGGCGCTGCCGATGACTGCGCTGACCCAGCGCTTGCCGCGGCGTCCCCTGCTGCTGGCCGCGATCGCCGGCTTCGTACTGGTCAATACGCTGACCGCGTTGAGCAGCAGCTATGCGCTGATCCTGGCGGCGCGCTTCCTGGCCGGCGTCAGTGGCGGCCTGCTGTGGTCGCTGGTGGCAGGTTATGCCGCGCGCATGGTGGTGCCTGAACTGCAGGGACGGGCCATCGCGGTGGCGATGATCGGATCGCCGTTGGCCCTGTCACTGGGCGTCCCGGCCGGCACCCTGCTGGGCCAGCAGATCGGGTGGCGCTGGGCGTTCGCCCTGATGAGCGTGCTGGCGGTGATGCTGCTGGTCTACGCGCGCTGGGCCCTGCCGGCCCTGCCCGCAGCCGGTTCCGGACGGCGTATGTCGCTGGCTGCGGTGTGGCGCACGCCGGGCGTGCGCAGCACCTTGCTGGTGATGGCGCTGTACGTACTCGCGCACAACGTGTTGTACACCTACATCGAACCTCTGGCGCTGCAGGCCGGTGCGGGGGCCTGGCTGGACCGCCTGCTGCTGGCATTCGGCGTGGCGGCGCTCGCCGGTATCGCGATCGCTGGCTGGGGCGTGGACCGCCACCTGCATGCGCTGGTCTGGAGCACGGTACTGGGCTTCATCGCCGCCGTCATGGTGCTGCTGTTGTGGCCGGCGAGCGCGACCGCGCTGCTGCTGGCGACGATCGTGTGGGGTGTGGCGTTCGGTGCGGTGCCGACCCTGTTCCAGACGGCACTGGCACGGCGCGCCGGCGCGGCGGCCGATCTTGCGCAGTCGATGCTGGTGACCGGCTGGAACCTGGCCATTGCTGCCGGCGGCGTGGCCGGTGGCCTGGTGCTGCAGTCCGGTGACGCGCGCCATCTGGGCTGGCTGCCGCTGCTGTTGCTGGCGGCAAGCGCGGTGTGGCTGATCGCACGCCCGAAGGCCTGGGCGTAACGCTTACGGCAGTGGCTCCTGTTCGATCGGTACGCTGCGCGGGTTCTGCATCTGTTCGCGCGCTGCGCCGTAGCGTTGCTGCCGCTTGTGGTGGAACGCCACGAATTCGTCGCGTGGCAGTGGCCGGGAGAACAGCCAGCCCTGTCCGAACTGCACCTTCTGGCTGTGCAGATAGGCCAGCTGCGCTTCGGTCTCCACGCCTTCGGCCACGACCCACAGGCCCAGCTCGCGCGCCATGCCGATGATGTGCGGGGTGACCGGGCTGGTGGCACTGTCGGTGCCGATCGCATCGACGAAGGACTTGTCGATCTTCAGCGCATCCAGTGGCAGCTGTGCCAGATACTGCAGGCTGGAATAGCCCACGCCGAAGTCGTCGATGGCGACGCTGTGGCCGGCGCGGCGCGCCGCGGCCAGCATCGTGCGGGCGCGGTCCAGGTCGAGGAAGCCGCGCTCGGTGGCCTCCATCCAGATCTGCTGCGGCAGGATGCCGCTGCCGGTCATGTGCTTGGCGATCATCTTCAACGCGCGGCCGCTGCTGATGTCTTCGGCCGCCAGGTTGATCGCCACGTGCGCGCTGCGATCGCCGACCAGCAGCTCGCGCAGGTCGCGCACCACGTTCTCGATCACCAGATCGGTGACATCGCCGATCATGCCGGCCTCTTCGGCCAGCGGAATGAACAGGTCCGGACGCACCTGGGTGCCGTCCGGACGCTGCCAGCGCACCAGCGCTTCGGCGCCCACGCAGATGCCGGTGTCCAGCTCGATGATCGGCTGGTAATGCAGGTACAGCTCGCGACGGCGGATGGCGGTGGCCAGTTCGCCCCGCAGCGACAGCCGGCGGCGCGACAACCAGATCACCAGGCCGGCACCGGCGGCGGCCAGCAGCACGCCCAGCGGCACGAACAGCCAGGCCTGCTGGCGGAAGCTGGCGGTGAGCGCGGTCCGCGGTGTGGTGGCGATGGCAAGCCATTCCTCGTTGCGCGCGGTGGCGTACAGCGTGTTCTGGTCCAGACCGTTGCCGGGATCGCGCAGCAGGGTCTGCAGCAGCGCCGGATCCATGCCGTTCTGCCGGGCCAGCAGGCGGCCGTCGGGGCTGGCCAGGGCCAGCCGCACGTTCGGATCAACGATGACATCGACGAAGCGGCGGGGATCGACCAGTACGTCGTAGGCGCCATACAGGATCGACAGCACCTTGCGGCGGCCGCTGGCCTCGGGGCGCACATCGACCGCGATGCCGGCGCCGTCGCTGGTGACGTGGTCCGGCCTGGGCTGGTTCACGTCGGACAGGAACGGCCCCCATGAGGTGCACCGCAGTTTGCCGCCTTCGAAATAGCCCAGCTGATCGGCCGAAGGGGTGGTCATCACCAGCGTCTGCATGCGCCGGATGTGCTCCGGGCTGCAGGCGGGGAGCGCGGTGGCCTCGGCTGATTTCAGTGCGGCCAGCGCTTCCTGGTAGGACAGGTCCGCGCGCCGCAGGGTGCGCTCGGCGATGTCGCGCAGGCGCTGCTGCTCGACGCTCACGGCGCGGTCCCACGTGGCGTAGGCCATGACGGCGATGGGAATGGCCGCCGCCAGCAGTGCCAGCGCGGTGCCGCCGATGATGATCCGCAGTCGGCTCACGTCCGGGGCTCCAGCGAGGCAGGCAGGGCAGGGCGCATGGTCGGGCCGATCCTTGGGCAGATGCGGCTATCTGAGCATGCCGCCGGGCCGGGCGGAATGGGACGAATCAGGTATTCGGTCACATTGTGGTGAAAGCGGCCAACTTTGCCGGATTCGGCCCATCCCCGCTGGCGCAACCGGCCCGGGAGGACTACCGTCGGACGCTTCACCCGCCGATTCCGCGCCCAGCGGGCGGCCAAGCTGTGGCACGACGGTGGCATGTTGCCGATGGGAGTGGTCGGCTTCTTTGCCGGCTTCCAGATCACGGTGTTCGCCTTCGTCGGCATCGAGCTGGTGGGAACCACCGCCGCTGAAAGCGCCGAGCCGGAGCGCAACCTGCTCAGGGCGATCAACTCGATTCCGGTACGCATCATCATCTTCTACGTGCTTGCGCTGGTGGCGATCATGGCCGTGACGCCGTGGCGGCGGGTGGTGCCGGACAAGAGCCCGTTCGTGCAGCTGTTACCCGCCAGGCCCTGATCGTCAGCCCGCGCGGTTCGTCCTGCTGGGCGTGGGCTATGCGCTGCGCAGCCGGGTGTCCCGCCACAGCGCGGCCGCCACCGCATTCACCCATCGTTAGCGGGGGCGGCCGGATGATCCGGCCGCCATGATCCGCCGCTCCGTCCTCGCTGCGCTGATGCTGCTGTCCCTCCTGTGGGCCGGGACGGCGGCTGCGCGCACGGTATACCGCTGCGTGCAGGGCAACACCGTCAGCCTGGCCACCGCGCCGGAACCCGGTTCGCGCTGCACCGCGCGTGATATCGACGACAACGCCATCCAGACCCCGAACCTGTGGGGCAACATGGGGGTGTTCAGCGGCGTGCTGTACGAACGCGAGCAGGACGGCCGGCTGGTCTATTCCACCCGCAATCTGCCGGGCTCGCGGGTGTTCCTGAAATTCACCGTGGCTACGCCGCCGGGCGAGCCTGCGCATGAGGGCCTGGGCCGGGTGGGCAAGCCGCAGCTGGCACCGCACGCGCGGCAGTTCAGGGCGGCAGCGAAGGCGACCGGTGTTGATGATGCCTGGCTGCGTGCCATCGCCCACGCCGAAAGCAACTTCGACGCGCTGGCGGTGTCCAGCAAGGGCGCCCAGGGCGTGATGCAGCTGATGCCCGAGACCGCACTGGAGTACGGGGTGAGCGACCCGTTCTCGCCACAGCAGTCGATCGACGGTGGCGCGCGCTACATGCGAGCGCTGCTGCGCCGCTACAACGGCGACCGCACGCTTGCGGCGGCTGCGTACAACGCCGGCATCGGCGCGGTCACCCGCTACAAGGGGGTACCGCCCTACGCGGAAACGCTGGCCTACGTGGACAAGGTGATGGCGTTGTACACGCGCTATCGCGAGGCGATGGGCATCCGCGTCGAAGTGCCGGCCAAGTAGCCACTCGTCGGACGGTGATTGTGGATGCCCCCCGGCCGCGGCAGGATGGCACTGCACGGGTGGGCGGGGGAGCGCCGGCCCGGGCGTCGAGGGACGATCCGGCCTGCAGCATCGAATCCACAGGGGGATGTGCATGAAGCCTATCGGGAGCGTGGTCGCGGCGCTGCTGTTCGCGATCGCAGGCAATGGCTGTGCCAGCAAGAACGTGTTGTATCGCGATGCCGAACGACGACAGGACGCAACCGCGCTGTTCCTGGACCGTGAAGGCAGTCTCTACCCCGCAGCCAGCGTGGCGGTTCCGGTACAGCAGATGCTGGAAGGGGCACGCCCGTCGTCGGCGGAGTTCGCAACGCTCCGGCATCTCTACCAGCAGTCGGCGGTGCCAGGTGCCGCCTCGGCAGCGGCGTGGCGCAGCCTGCTTGCCGATACCGGGGTGACGCCCGACGCCGCCTTCACCGACACCTGGCAGCAGATCCAGCAGGTGCTGCGTGCGCGCGCCTCGCATCAGCTGGATCGTGCTGCGGAGGACGGCCGTGTGGTGGTGCTGCTCGTGCACGGCTACAACAACGACTACCGCGAGGCGGCCGCCTGGTACGAACGGGTGGAGCGTGATTTCCGCGAGCGCGGAGCGGCCAGCGGGCAGACGTTGTCATTCGTGCGCGTGTACTGGGATGGCCTGCATGGCAATGCGTTCCGGATCTGGGGCGCCGCCCAGCTCAACGGGCCCTACGTGGGGCTGGAGCTGCGCAGGGTGCTGGCGGGTGTGGACAACAGGGACATGCCGTTGCGGGTGTTCACCCACAGCTCGGGTGCGTACGTGATGAACAACGCACTGGGCAACGGCTCTTCGCCGCTGCGCGGCATGCAGGATGCTTACTACCGTCGCGCTGCCGGTCTGGATGGCTATGGATTCCCGCCGCTGCGCAACCTGCGCATGGCCATGCTGGTGCCGGCGCAGCCGCCGACGGCGATGGCCAACTACCATCATCCGCGCCTGGAGCAGACCTTCGGCACGATCCCTGACCGGTTGATCCTGGGCCTGAGCCGGCACGACTTCGCCACCGGCAAGGGCCGCCGGCTGGGATCGTGCAGGATGGCGGGCAACACCTGCATGGCCACCCACATCCGCTATTCCTGCGCAGCGGTACGGCGCGACCTGCGCAGCAGCGAATCGCACGGGCGAAAGCAGGTGTGGGCCGTCGCGTTTCCGCAGCCTGCGCTGACTTCGCATCCCCATGCGGTGGTGTCCTACATGCAGGATGGCGACTGGAAGCTGTTCGCGGACGCGCTGCTGCTCGACACCGCGCTGGAGCCGGCCAACCAGGCTGCGCTGTGCGAGCGCAGGGTGCGGCCGCTGAAGCACAGCGATGCCTGGCCCGACGAAATCAAAGTGCGCGCTGAAACAGCACCCGAGCGTGCGGGCTGAGGCCGATGCGGGTTGGCATGGGTGGCACTACTGGCTAAGGTCGTCGCTCCCCGTTGAATGATGGAACGTGATGGCGCGGCGATACTGGATGGCGGCGGTTGCGGTGGCGACCGCCGGTGCATGGGCGGCTACCTTCTGGCTGCCGGACGAGCCCCACCCCCAGACACCTGCAGGACCGGCGCCGACGCCGCTGGCATGGACCGCGCAGATCGAACTGCTGGCCGGTGATGGCCATCCGGGCGATCGGGATGGTGCCTCCGCGCAGGCGCGCTTCGCCGATCCCTACGCACTGCTGCGGCTGGCCGATGGCAGCGTCTACTTCACCGATGGCGGGGATAACAACCGCATCCGCCGCCGCCTGCCCGATGGCCGCGTCGAGACCGTGGCCGGGCAGGGCGAAGGTCGCGTCGATGGACCGGCACTGCAGGCACGCTTCCACACGCCGTCCGGCATCGCCGCCGATGCACAGGGCAATCTGTACGTGGCGGACACCGGCAACCATGCGATCCGCCGCATCGGTGTCGATGGACAGGTGACCACGGTGGCCGGCGGCGAGCAGGGGTACGCCGACGGTCCCGGCGCGCAGGCACGTTTCGATGCGCCGATGGGTATCGCCGTGGATGCGCAGGGGCAGATCTACGTGGCCGATACCTGGAACGACCGGATCCGGGTGATCGGCACCGATGGCAGTGTGCGCACCCTGGCCGGGGGCGACCGGCCCGGCTTCATCGACGCGGCAGGAGGCGAGGCGCGGTTCGATACACCGGTGGCGTTGGCCTTCGACCCGCACGGGGTCCTGCTGGTGGCGGATCTGTTCAACAACGCGGTGCGTCGTGTCGGTGCCGATGGCACGGTCAGCACGTGGGTCGGCAGTGGCGGGGTCATCAATGGGCCGCTGTCGCTGGCCGCGACCCATGATGGCGTGCTGTACGTGGGCGACCTCGAGGGACGCGTGGTGCAGGTCACCGCACAGGGCCATCAGATCGCACTGGTCGGCAATGATCGACTGCCGCGGCTGGCACGCCCCAGCGGCCTGGCGCTGGATGCGGATGGCAGCCTGCTGGTGGCCGACGCGGCCGGATACCGGCTGCATCGGCTGCGGCCGCTGCCGGTGGGCGAGCTTCCGGCCCCTGCGCTGGTTGGACCCGCCGCCGACGCGGCGCTGCCGGACACGGCCGGGCGCTGGCCGCTGGCACCGCAGGACGGCTGGCATGAAGTGGTCGGCACGCTGGGTGAGGTGCGGGGCAATTTCAGGGGTGAGAGCCGGCACCATCTGCACGGCGGCTTCGATGTCCGCGGCGATGTCGGCCAGACCGTGCTGGCCATCGCCGAGGGCAAGATCAGCAGCCCGGTGGCCAGCTGGAGCCTGGGCGGGCAGGGCGAAGGGCTGGCGGTGGACCGGCTGAAATACATCCACATGCGGGTGGGCCGCACGCCGCGCGGGGAACCATTCGATGCGCGCTGGCAGGCGCTGTATGACGACCAGGGCGCGCTGGAACGCATCCGCGTCCGGCGAGGCACGCGCATCCACGTGGGCGATCGCCTGGGCAGCATCAACAGCCAGGCGCACGTGCATCTGGCGGTGGGCACCAGCGGCTTTGAAACCAACGCGGTCGCACTGGGCTTCCGCAACTTCGCCGATCACTTCGCGCCGCGCATCACCGATGTGGCTCTGCTGGACGCGAACGACCAGCCGATGGCAGCGGGGAGCGACGGCAGCGTGATGGTCGCGCGGCAGGGGCGGGGCGTGCAGATCGTGGTCGAGGCCTGGGACCAGGTCGACAACAACCTGGCCCGGCGCAGGCTGGGCGCGTACCAGGTGGGCTACCAGATCCTGGATGCGGCCGGGCGGCCGCTGCAGGGCTACGAGCAGCCGCGCTGGAACATCGTGTTCAACCGCATGCCGCCGCAGAACGCGGCCGTGAAGGTCGCCTACGCACCGGACAGCGGCATCACGGTGCACGGCAGCGCCGTCACCCGTTTCCGCTACCTGGTCACCAACACCGTGCGCGATGGCCTGATGGAGACCGGCCGCTGGCAGCCGGCAGCCCTGCCGCCGGGGGACTACATCGTGCGTGCCAGCGTGCGCGACTACAGCGGCAACGAGGGCATCGGCAAGCGCGAGGTCAGAGTACGGCTGCTGCCATAGCGGGCGGGGCGCCGCAGCGCTCGCGCTCGGCGTCCATGTCCTCCAGCGGGCGCACCTCGATGCTGCCGAACCGTGCCCACGGGAACTCGCGCGCGATGCGCATCGCGTCGTCACGGTCGCGCGCGACAATGAGATTGAAGCCGGCCAGCAGTTCGCGGGTTTCGGCGAACGGGCCATCCAGCACCCGGCTGTGGCCATCGCGGACGCGCAGGGTCTGCGCGGTATCCACCGGCTGAAGTTTCTGCGCCAGCAGCAGCGTGCCTTCGGCCTGCAGCCTGTCGGCGTGGGCCAGGCAGTCGCGCATCAAGGTGTTGAACGCCTCGGTCGGCAGGGCCTGCAGCAAGGCAGGTTCGATGTAGATCAGGAGCAGGTACTGCTGCATGGCGCGATCCTGGCGGGGGCGGACCTGCATGATCGCGCAGGTTTGCGCCAGGGCATGTTGCAGCGCGGGAGACCTATCCCCGATGCCCCCCAAAAAAATTTTCAGAATTTGTCGATTCCCCGTCCCCTGGTTCGTTGTAACAGTGAAGGGCGCGCACCTGCGCCCCACGGGAGACCCACATGAAAGTCATGGTGATCGTCAAAGCCAACGCCGATTCCGAAGCCGGACGCCTGCCCAGCGAGCAGGAGCTGACGGCGATGGGCGCCTACAACGAACAGCTGGTGTCCGCCGGCATCATGCTGGCCGGTGAAGGCCTGCATGCCACCGCGCGTGGCTGCCGCATTCACTTCGGCGGCGCTGGACCGCAGGTCGAGAGCGGCCCGTTCGCGCCCGTCGCCGACCAGATCGCCGGCTTCTGGCTGTGGAACGTCCGCTCGCTCGACGAGGCCGTGGAATGGGCCAGCCGCGCCCCCTTCAGCAGTGGTGGCACGCTCGAGGTGCGCCCGCTGATCTCTGCCGAAGACTTCGGCGAAGCCTTCACCCCCGAACTACAGCAGCAGGAACAGCGTCTGCGCGAGCAGCTCGAAGGCTGAGCACCGCCGCGCCGCGAACATTCGACATCTTCAACCGAACGGAGCACGACAATGAAACTGATTCCCTTCCTTGGCTTCAGCGGCCAGGCCCACGAGGCGATGGCCTTCTACGCCAAGGCCCTGGGTGGCCAGGTCACCTCGGAAATGAAGTACCGCGACATGCCCCCCTCCGACGGCTCGCCGGGGTGCAACGAGATGCCGGCCGACACCCTTGACCACGTGGCCCACAGCCAGCTGGAAATCGGCAGTGCCATCCTGATGGCCGCCGACGGCCCCGGTGCCGGCGAAGGCGGCTCGACCACCATCAATGTCGATGTCGACAGCATCGAGGAAGCCGAGCGCGTGTTCGCCGCGCTGGCCGATGGGGGCCAGGTGCAGATGCCGATCGCCGAGACGTTCTGGGCGCACCGCTGGGGCATGTTGACCGATCGCTACGGCAAGCCGTGGATGGTCAACTGCATGAAGCAGCCTTGATCGCCCGCCTTCTTTCCATTTCCAGGGAACCCGAGCAATGAGCACACCGCAACCGCAGATGATCTTCGTCAACCTGCCCGTGCAGGATCTGGAGAAGTCCAAGGCATTCTTCGCCGCACTGGGCTACCGCTTCAACCCGGCGTTCACCGACGAGAACGCGGCCTGCATGGTGGTCAGCGACAGCATCTTCGTGATGCTGCTGGTCAAGCCGTTCTTCCAGCAGTTCACCACCAAGGCGATCGCCGATGCGCGGGCGCAGACCGAGGTGATCACCTGCCTGTCCGCCGACAGCCGCAACGCAGTGGACGTGATGGTGGACAAGGCACTTGCCGCCGGTGCCACTGAACCGCAGCCGGCGCGCGACTATGGTTTCATGTACCAGCGTGGCTTCCAGGACCTGGACGGACATCTCTGGGAAATCGCCCACATGGACGGCGAGCCGGGCTGAGCGGCTACGCCGGACGACAGGAGAACGCTCATGGCTTACGTCGATGCCTATGTGCTGCCGTGCCCCGAGGACAAGGTCGCGGCCTATCGCCGTCTTGCCCGCAAGGCCGGTGCGGTGTGGAAGGATCACGGTGCGCTTCAGTACATGGAATGCGTGGCCGACGACGTGGAACCCGGCACGTCGACCTCGTTCCCGCGTGCGGTGAAGGCCAAGCCGGGCGAGACCGTGATCGTGGCCTTCGTGGTGTTCCGATCGCGTGCTGCACGTGACCGCATCAACGCGAAGGTGATGGCCGATCCGCGCCTGGCCGATATCGGCCCGAAGGACATGCCGTTCGATACCCGGCGGATGTTCTGGGGCGGTTTCAGGCCCATCGTCGAAGCGTGACTGCCGGTGCTTGTGCGGCGGGAGCGTGCATGCTGTGATCGGCGCATGCACGAGCCCGCCCTGACCCAGCGCCTGGATACTCTCTGGCGGATGGAATCGCCAGTGTTGATCGCGCGCCTGGCGCGGCTGCTCGGCGGTGATGTCGGCCGTGCCGAGGAACTGGCCCAGGACACCTGGCTGGCCGCGCTGGAGCGTTGGCCGGAGCAGGGCATCCCGGACAATCCTGGAGCCTGGCTGATGACCACCGCGCGCAACCGGGCCATCGATGTACTGCGCCAGCACCAGCGGGTGGCGCAGCAGCATGCGCAGTGGGGCGAGGCGCTCCATCCGGCGGCGCTGCCGGCACCCGACGACAGCACCGCGCTGGAAGACGACCTTGGCGACGATCTGCTGCGCCTGATGTTCGTGGCGTGCCATCCGGTACTGCCCGCCGACGCGCGCGTGGCGCTGACCCTGCGCCTGCTCGGTGGGCTGACCACGACCGAGATCGCGCGCGCGTTCCTGCAGCCGGAACCGACCATTGCCCAGCGCGTGGTGCGCGCCAAGCGCACGCTCGCGCAGAAGCAGGTGCCCTATGAAGTGCCGCGTGCCGAAGCGTTGCCCGCGCGCCTGGCTTCCGTGCTGGAAGCGATCTACCTGGTGTTCAACGAAGGCTACGCCGCCAGTGCCGGCGATGACTGGATGCGGCCAGCGCTGTGCGAGGAAGCGCTTCGCCTGGCGCGCATTCTCGCCCATCGCATGCCGGCCGCCGCCGTGCTGGGACTGCTGGCACTGATGGAGCTGCAGGCGTCGCGCGCCGCGGCGCGGGTGGATGCGCAGGGCCGGCCGGTGCTGCTGGACCAGCAGAACCGCGCACGCTGGGACTGGCTGCAGATCGAGCGCGGGCGGCAGGTCCTGGCGCGCGCGCTGTCGGCCGGTGGTACCGACGATCCCTACGTGCTGCAGGCCTGCATTGCCGAGTGCCACGCAACGGCGCGCCGGGCCGACCAGACCGATTGGGCGCGCATCGCCGGGCTGTATTCGCGGCTGCTGCAGATCCAGCCCTCACCTGTGGTGGCGTTGAACCGGGTGGTGGCGATCCTGCGCAGTGAGGGCGCGTTCGCCGCCTGGGCGCATCTGCAGCCCCTGCTCTCCGATGACCGTCTGCGTGACTACGCACCGTTGCAGGTCGTCCGTGGCGAAGTGCTGCAGCAACTGGGTCGGGTCGATGACGCCCGGCAGGCGTTCCAGGCCGCTGCCGCGCTCACCGACAACGTGCGCGAACGCGATCACCTGCTGGCGCGGGCCCATCCGACAGTGCCAAAAGCGCCTTAAATCCGTTGGGCCCCTTTTGTACACTCGGCTGGGATTTCCCTGCTGGAGAGAGCAATGAAGCGAGTAGCACTGGGCGTGCTGGCCCTGTCGGTGTCGGGCGCACTGATGGCGGCCACGCCGAAATTCGATGGCGCGCGGATTTCCGCCGACGTGAAGGAGCTGGCCTCGGACGCGTATGAGGGCCGTTCGCCGGCCACGGCGGGCGAAGCGAAGACCATCGCCTACCTGAGCAAGCAGTTTGCCGACGCCGGCCTGCAGCCCGGCGGCGACCTGAAGGAGGGCAAGCGCCTGTGGACCCAGGCCGTGCCGCTGCGCAAGGGCGACATCGTGGGTACGCCGCAGCTGGCCCTGCATCAGGGTGACAGGACCATCGCGCTGGAGCAGGGCAAGCAGATCGCCGTGCGCGCGGCCATGAACGGCGCCAGCACGGTGGACATCAGCAAGGCGCCGCTGGTCTTCCTCGGCTACGGCGTGAAGGCCCCGGAGCGCAACTGGGACGACTTCAAGGGCGTGGACCTGAAGGGCAAGATCGCGGTCGTGCTGATCAACGACCCGGACTTCGAGACCGGCAAGGGCGACTTCGACGGCAAGGGCATGACCTGGTACGGCCGCTGGCCCTACAAGTACGAGGAAGGCGCACGCCAGGGCGCGCTGGGCGTGCTGATCGTGCATGAGACCGCACCGGCCTCGTACGGCTGGGCCACGGTCGCCGGCTCCAACACCAACACCATGTTCGATGTGGTGCGCGACAACCCGGCCGACAGTCACCCCCTGCTGGAAGGCTGGATCCAGCGCGACCTGGCCGTGGACCTGTTCCGCGCGGCCGGCCAGGATTTCGAGGCACTGAAGAAGAAGGCGCAGCAGCGCGACTTCACGCCGGTCACGCTGACCGGCGCCAGCCTGGACGCGAAGTATGCGGTGAAGACCGAGGTGATCACCTCGCACAACGTGGCGGCGCGGCTGGAAGGCAGCAGCCACCCGGACGAGACCGTGATCTACAGCGCCCACTGGGACCACATCGGCGTGGGCGAGCCCGATGCCCGCGGCGACCGCATCTTCAACGGTGCGCTGGACAATGCCAGTGGCACCGCTTCGCTGATCGAACTGGCCCGTGGCTTCGCCAAGGGCAAGCAGCCGCAGCGCTCGCTGCTGTTCCTGGCGGTCACCGCTGAAGAAAAGGGCCTGCTGGGTTCGGAGTACTACGCGACCCACCCGTTGTATCCGCTGGAGAAGACCGTGGCGGTGATCAACATGGATGGCATGGCGCCGTTCGGCCCCTCGCGCGACTTCGGCATCTACGGTGCCGCGCGCTTCGAGCTGCTGGACCAGCTGAAAGAGGTGGCCAAGGGCTGGGACATCCGCTATACGCCCGATCCGAAGCCGGAAGCGGGCCTGTTCTTCCGCTCTGACCATTTCCCGTTCGCCAAGCGCGGCGTGCCGGCGCTGTCCTGGTCGGCCGGACAGGACTGGGTGGACGGCGGCGTGGCCGCTGGCAGGAAGGCCTCGGAGGACTACACCGCCAAGCGCTACCACCAGCAGGGCGACGAGTGGCAGCCGGACTGGGTGTTCGCCGGCGCCGCCCGCGACCTGGAGGTGCTGTACACCCTGGGCAACCAGCTGGCGAACTCGCGCAGCTGGCCGAACTGGAGCAAGGACGAGTCGTTCCGCGCCGTGCGTGACGAAAGCGCGGGGCAGCGGAAGTAAGGGAAGGCGGGGCGCTGCCCCGCCCCCCGGTAGCGCCGGGCCACGCCCGGCGTTTCCGTGAGGGGTTCCATCGCGGCTTTCCCGCACTTCGTCGCAGGCCGCTTGTCTGCCGGGCAGGCCGCTCTATGCTCGGCTTACCCCTTTCACCAAGGCGCTGCCGTGTTCGCCAGCCTCACTCTCATTCTCCGTCATCTGTTGGCCTGGGCCGCGGCGCTGGTCGTGGCCGGCATGGTCTGGAGCGGCATCTTCAGCGGCATGAACGATGGCCCGGGCTGGATCTTCGGCCTGCTGGCGATGTTCCTGATGATTACCGCGCTGGGCAGTGCGATCAGCCATGTGCGCCGGGTCTGGCTGGTGGCCGGGCGCCTGGACGCGAGCACGCTGTCCGGGCGCCAGCGTCGGCAGGTGGAGCTGCCGATGGATGCCGGCCAGGCCTTTGCCGTGGTCGAGGCGGCCGTGGCCGAGCTGCCCCGGGTGGAGGACGTGGAAAGCGCGGCCGGCAGCCTGCAGGTGCGTGCCTACGTGCGCCGTGTCGACCCCTGGAACGGCCGCCAGCCCTCGCGCTGGAACCTGCCCGCGCGGCTGGCGATCAAGCGCAACGGTGTGCTGGCCACGGTCACGCCCGGGCAGGGCACCAGTACCGTCACCCTGCTGTTCGAGCCCGACGCGGGCTGGTGGGCCGATCTGCTGGCGCTGGACGAAGGCAGCAACTACGAGAATGCCGAAGCGGTCACCCGTGCGATCAGCCGTCGGGTCGCCGACCAGCGCCGCACCGAGCAGGCCGCCGCGGAGCAGACCCAGGTGGAAAAGGAGCTGTCGGTGGCGCGCCTGAACCTGCTGCACGCGCAGGTCGAGCCGCACTTCCTGTACAACACGCTGGCCAATGCACAGGTGCTGACCCGCACCGATCCGGCGCGGGCCGAGCAGATGCTGGGTCACCTGATCCAGTACCTGCGCAGTTCGTTGCCGCAGGTGGACGAATCGATGTCGACCCTCGGCGTGGAGCTGGAGCGTACCCGCGCGTACCTGGAGATCCTGCGGATCCGCATGGGCGCAAGGCTGGCGGTGGAGGTGCAGGTGCCGCCGGACCTGCATGCAGTGAAGCTGCCGGCCATGGCGCTGCAGACGCTGGTCGAGAATGCGATCAAGCACGGCCTGGAGCCCAAGCCCGGGGGGGGAACGATCTGGATCCTGGCGCGTGGCTTCGACGGCCACGTGACGGTGACCGTGGCCGATGATGGGCTCGGCTTCGGCCAGGGCACCACCAGTGGCACCGGCATCGGCCTGAAGAACCTGCGCGAGCGGCTGCGCCTGACCTGCGGCGAGCAGTCCGGTGTAGCGATCGTCGCCAATTTTCCCAGTGGCGTTGCCGCGACCATGACATTGCCGCAATCCAACAAGGAGCGCAGCCATGCCGCTTGAAGCCCTGATCGCCGAAGACGAGGAACTGCTGCGGCAGTCGCTGGTGGACCAGCTGCGCCGGCTGTGGCCGGAGCTGAAGCTGGTGGCCGAGTGCGAAGACGGCGCCAGCGCACTGGAGCAGCTGGCCGAGAAGCAGCCGGACATCGCTTTCCTCGACATCCGCATGCCGGGCATCACCGGCATCGAGGTCGCGCGCGCACTGTCCGAGCTCAGCCCCCGCACGCAGGTGGTGTTCGTGACCGCCTACGACCAGTACGCCATCGATGCCTTCGAACAGGGTGCGATGGACTACCTGCTCAAGCCGGTCAGCGATGAGCGCCTGCTGGCCACGCGCGAGCGCATCCTGGCGCGGTTGCCCTCGACGCGCCACGATGATGCGGTGCTGGAGCGCCTGCTGCAGCGTCTGGCACCGGGACAGAACGGTGACCGCCCGCCGCTGGCGTGGATCACCGCCAGCAATGGCCGCGAGACCCAGCTGATCATGCTGGAGGACGTGGTCTATTTCCGCGCGGACAACAAGTACACCACCGTGATCACCGCCGCCGGAGAGAGCCTGCTGCGCACCCCGCTGCGCGAACTGCTGGAAGTGCTCGATCCGCAGCACTTCCGCCAGATCCACCGCTCGACCATCGTCAACATGAAATCGGTCGCTGCGGTCAGCCGCGACGATACCGGGCGCGGTGTGCTGCGCCTGCGCCAGCGGCCGGAAACCCTGGTGGTCAGCCAGCCCTTCATGAGCCTGTTCCGCGGCATGTAGCCGCAACGTTGCATCTGCCCCGAGGAATGACCATGCCCCGTCTGCTGCTTGTGTGTGCTGTACTGCTGGCACTGGCCGGCTGCGAAAAATCCAGTAATTCCTCCATTACCCGCGCACGCGCCAACGGCGTGGACACGCTGTACAGCAAGGGCACCGTCGTCGATGGTCAGGCGCGGTTCCAATGCATCGCCAGCAGCAGTGGCAGGTGCCACTATCTGGTGCTGGATCCGGCCTGCAGCACCGGGGCCACCTGCGCCACGCCGCCCCTGCGGCGTTTTTCGGTGGCCGTAGGCCGAACCGAAACCCTGCGGGACCTACCCGAGGGCTTCCACCAATGCGTCAGCCAGGACCCGATAGAACAATGCCACCGTGAGTGATCACGGTGGCATTGTGGACCCCCCCGTTTTCCGCAAGGGTCAGTAGGCAGGCTGCAGCGTCAGTTCGTGGTGGTGTTCGGTTTCGCCAACATGGTTCAGCCGGCCGACCAGTTCGGAGTGCTGCTTCATCCGTCCGATCTCGGTCATGATGCGGATGTCCTCATGGCGCAGTTCGCGCTTGGCGGTGACCGCCTGCTTGTAGTCCAGCACTTCCGGGTAGTGCTCGGCCAGGTCCAGCGCCTCGGCCACATGCTCGACGCTGTCGGCCTTGGAACTGATGCGGGCCCGGCTGTTGAAGGCTTTCATCCAGCGCTCGAAGCCGGCCTGCTGGTCGAACATGTTGGCCATGAACCAGATCACGAACAGGATCGAGACCCATGAGCCGAACACGATCACCACGCGGGTGAAGGTGATATGGAAGTCGTCACGCCACAGGTAGTTGGCGATCAGGCCCAGAATCACCAGCGAGGCCGCCTGCCAGCCGATGATGGATGCGATCAGCCACTGGCACTTGGCCTGGGCCAGCACCGCCACTTCATCACGGATCTGCTGCTCGCTGAGATTGCGCCAGTGCGCGACCTGTTTGTCGAACGGGCTGCTGTACAGCTCGTTGTCGCGAAGCAGAATTCCCAAACCCTTGAACAAAGCAATCATGGCTGGCTCCTTGTGGAACGTGCGTCGATCAGCGTTGGACGGTGTGGCGGGTTCAGTTCTAGCACTTCCAGCGAGCGGTGCAATGGGCGGAACGCCAAGCGGCGTAAGGCTCTTGTCCGGCCGGGTGAAGTTTTGTGCGATGCAGCACAGTGCCCGCAGCCTGCGACAGGATGTCGCAGGGTGAAACGTGCTGCGGGCGCACATGAAACCGGGGATGAGCAGGAATCCTGGCGATTGGCGTCGTCTCCGGCCTGAATCGGCACCGACCGCGCAGCCCGCCGGGCCGGTGCGGATGAAAACGGGCGCCTCGCGGCGCCCGTTTCCCTCATCTCACCAGACTTTGACCCGCTTGTCGGGGGCCAGGTACAGCTTCTGTCCCTCCTTCACCTCGAACGCCGGATACCAGGCGTCGATGTTGCGCACGGTGAGCGCGCGGAACTGGCCCGGCGCGTGCACGTCGGTCAGCAGCGAGTTGCGCAGCGCCTGCTCGCGGCTCTTGCTGCGCCAGGCCTGGGCGAAGCCGAGGAAGAAGCGCTGGTCCGGGGTGAAGCCTTCCAGGGTCTGGCCCGGCTTGCCCTGCAGCGACAGCTGGTAGGCGTCGTAGGCCGTTCCCAGGCCGGCGACGTCGGCGATGTTCTCGCCCAGCGTCAGCTTGCCGTTGACGTGCACGCCGGGGAACGGCTCGTAGCTGCTGAACTGGGCCGCGAGCGCGTCGCCGGCGGCGTTGAACTGCTTCAGGTCCTCGGCGGTCCACCAGTTGTGCAGCTTGCCGGTTTCGTCGAACAGCGCGCCGGCATTGTCGAACCCGTGGCTGATCTCATGGCCGATCACCGCACCGATCGCACCGTAGTTCACCGCATCATCGGCGGCCCCATCGAAGAACGGCGGCTGCAGGATCGCGGCCGGGAACACCAGGCGGTTCTCCAGCGGCACGTTCATCGCGTTGATGGTCTGCGGCAGCATCGCCCACTCACCGTGGTCGACCGGCTTGCCCAGCTTGGCGATATTGCGCTGGTACTCGAACAGCTCGGCGCGCTGTGCATTGCCCAGCGGATCGTCGCGGCGGATTTCCAGACCGCTGTAATCGCGCCATTTTTCCGGATACCCCATGCCCACGGTCAGGCCGGCCACCTTTGCCTTGGCGCTGGCCTTGGTCTGCGGCGACATCCACGACAGCGCGTCGATGCGCCTGGCGAACGCGGCGATGATGTTCTTCGCCATTTCGTCCGCGCGCTCCTTGGTCCTGGCGTCGAAGTGCTTCTCGACGTAGCGCTTGCCGATGGCCTCACCGACGGCGTGGTTGGCATCATCCACCGCGCGCTTCCAGCGATCGCTCTGCTGCGGCGTGCCGCTCAGCGCGGTGCCGTGGAAGGCGAAGCGGGCATCGGCGAACTTCTTCGGCAGGTACGCGGCGGCGCGATCCAGCGCATGGAAGGCCAGGTAATCCTTCCAGACCTCCAGCGGCTCGGTGGCCACCAGCCTGGACAGGCCGGCCACCGCTCTGGGCTGCCAGACAATGAAGTCCTGCTGTTTGCCCAGTGCGGCGGCATCGAGGAAGGCGGTCCAGTCCATGCCCGGCGCCTTGGCGTTGAAGTCGGCCTGGGTCCAGGGGTTGGCACCCTTGGTCACGTCGTTGGTTTCTTCCTGGGTGGCGTGCGCCTGCGCGATCTTCGTTTCCAGCGCAACGATGCGCTGCGCCTTGCCGGCCGGGTCGGCGCTGCCGGCCAGCTGCAGGAGCTGCGCGATATAGGCCTGGTACTGCTTGCGCAGTTCGGCCATGCGGCCGTCGCCCAGATAGAAGTCGCGGTCGGGCATGCCAAGTCCGCCCTGCACCAGATACGGCGCGGTGCGGTCCGGCTGCAGCAGATCGACCGAGACCCACAGGCCGAACAGGCGGTCGGTGTAGAAGTTGGTGGCATTGAGCAGGTCGACATCGGCGCGCATGTCGCCGCCCAGCGCGCGGGCCAGGCCGGCCTTGTCAGTGATCGCGTCGATCGCCTTCAACTGCGGCTGCACCGGCGCGATACCGCGCTGCTCGATGCCGGCCTCATCCATGAAGGCGGCGTAGTAATCGCCGATCAGCTTGTCCTCGCCGCTGGCCTGGGCATTGCCGGCAGCGCCTTCGAGGATGGCGCGGGTGTCGGCCTGGGTCTTCTCCGCGATGACGTTGAAGCTGCCGAAGCGCGAGCGGTCGGCGGGGATCTCGGTGTTCTTCACCCAGGTGCCATTGGCGAAGCCGAAGAAATCGTCACCGGCGGCGATGCTGCGATCCATGCCGCTGGCATCGAAGCCGAAGCTGCCCAGCATCGGCTTGGCGGCTGCGGGGGCGGATGCGGCCGGCGCGGCGGTGCTGGCCGCCGGATCGGCGGCGCGGTCGCAGGCGGCCAGGGACAGGCTGGCAGCGATGGCCAGTGCCAGGGTGGGACGGCGCAGCTTGGACATGGACTTCTCTTGCGGCGGGAAAACGCCAAGTCTAATCCGCTCCGACGCGATGGATCGCACCGCTGTGGCGCAAGGCTGTGCACGATCTGGCTGAACGCGGTGCGGCGATCTTCACGCCGTCACCGCCGTGGTGCATGCTGCATGCCGGACCCCTGCGCGGACGCAGGGAGGTGATCCGGCGTGGCGGGCCCGGCGGTCAAGAATGGCAGTCGCCGGCCGCTGAGGTCGGGGATGTGGAGGAATCGTTCGCGCATGAAGCCAGCCGACTGGACAGGGAACACCCACCGATGCCCGCGCTGAAACGCGCGTTGGCCCGGCCACTGCGCGCCATCACCTGGGGCGGGGTGGTGCTGGGCGTGCTGCTGGTGGCCGGTCTGGCGATGATGCTGGTCAATGACCATCATCGGCGGTTGGAAGCGGCGCAGCGGCAGAGCCGGGCACTGGCGGTCGGCAGCGAGCGCCTGCTGGCATTGCAGCTGCGCAATCTGGAGCGGGCGATGGGCGGCATCGCCGCCGACGCCGCCGAGCTGTTCCGGAGCGTGCCGGAGCAGGCACCACGGCTGCTCGATGCGGCCGTGGCCGGCGTGCTGCAGCGGCACGCCGAGCTGCACAGCATCGTGGTGCTCGACAGCTACGGACGCGCGCTGACCGCGGGCCAGGGCGACCTGCAGCTGCCCCTGTGGACCGATCCGCAACGGCGGGGCCCTGGCAGTGCGCTGTACATCGGGCCGCCGCAGCGGGGCAGCGATGATGGCTGCGTGGTGCCGCTGGCGCTGCCGTTGGACGACGACCGCTGGCTGCTGGCGCGCCTGCGCTGCGGCGAGCTGCAGCGCATCATCGGCGGGCTGGACGTGGGCCCGAACGGCCTGGTGTCGATCAGTGATGCCGAAGGCTACATGCTTGCGCGCGTGCCCGATCCGCATGGCACGGTCGGCCACCGCTACGACCTGCCCGGGCGCGATCTGCTCGGCAGGCAGGCGGTGATCGAACTGGGGAACATGCCAGGCGTGGTCGACGGCGTGCCGCGCATCACCACCATCAGTACGCTGGAACGCAACCCGCTGGCGGTGCAGGTGGGCCTGGCCGAAAAGGATGTGCTGGCGCCGTGGTGGCCCTACCTGCAGGCATCGGTGGCCATCGTGCTGGTCTATGTGGCCGTGCTGCTGGTGCTGCTGTTCGCCGTCCGGCGCACGATCCGCCGGCAGCAATCGATGGCCGAGGAACTGCAGGCCGGCAACGCGGAACTGCGGCTGGCCCACCAGGTCGGGCGGGTCTGCACCTGGTACGTCGATGAGGACGCTGCACTGCTGCGCTGGTCACCGCTGGCACGCGAGATCTTCGGCGTACAGACCGATGCGCTGCCGGTGGCCGATTTCTTCGCCCGCGTGCACCGCGATGATGCCGCACGGCTGCAGAAGGCGTTCGACCAGGCATTTGCCGGCAACGCGGTGATGGATGAGGTATTCCGCCTGGTGCTGCCGGGGGGTGCGGTGCGCTGGGTCGGCGCGCGCGGCCAGCGCGTCCCGGTGGCCGATCGCCAGCGGCGCATGATCGGCGCGCTCACCGATCTCAGCGAGCGGTATCAGGCCCGTGAACAGATGAACCAGGTCGAACGGCGCTTCCGCCTGCTGTTCGACCGCAATCCTGCGCCGTTCTGGGTGTTCGATCCGGACACGCTGCGCTTCATCGAGGTCAACGATGCGGCCGTGCGGCAGTACGGCTACAGCCGTGAGGAATTCCTCACCATGAGCATCCTCGACATCCGGCCGCGGGAAGGGTGGGACGAGGTCAAGGGAGCCATCGCGCGGGCACGCGTGGGCGACCTTCCCGATGCTGCCGTGCGCCTGCACCGGCGCAAGGATGGCAGTGTGTTCGAAGTGCGCGCGCACCTGTCCCGACTGGATTTCGATGGCCAGCCGGCCTGCCTGGTCCTGGCCGAGGATGTCAGCGAGCGGATGGCCTATGAGCGCGACCTGGCGTATCAGGCGCGGCACAACCCGGCGACCGGGCTGCTCAACGTGCGGGCGCTGACCGAGCAGCTGGATGCTCAGGCGGAGGGCTACACCATTGCCTTCGTGCAGCTGCGTGGCCTGCAGCTGGTGGCTGACACGCTGGGCCGCGAGATCGGCGATGCGGTGCTGCAGTCGATGGCCTCGCGCCTGGGTGTGCTGGCGGCCCGTTACGGCGCGCTGGCCTTCCAGCCGGCGGAGGATTTCGTGTTCGCCATCGGCGCCGCGCATGACACCCGCCGCGTACTCGACGAGCTGCTGCAGATCGTGTCGGCACCGATGCGTGGCAAGGATTCGCTGCACCAGTTCGAGCCGCGCATCGGCGTGGCGGTGCACACGGCAGATGATGGCCACAGCGCCGAGCAGGTGATCGGCATGGCGGCACAGGCGGCGCATGCCGCGCGTGCCGAAGGAGACGTGGTGGCCTGGTTCGATGCCGCGGTGACCACGCGCCTGGCTGATCGCCTGCGCCTGGCCGGGCGCATCCATGCGGCGATCGACAGCGAGTTCCAGCTGTACTTCCAGCCGATCCGGCACGCCAGCGACGGCAGTCCGGCGGCACTGGAGGCCCTGCTGCGCTGGCCACAGGCCGATGGCAGCTTCATTCCTCCCAACGAGTTCATCCAGCTGTGCGAGGACACCGGCCTGATCCTGGCCCTGGGGCGCTGGGTGATCCGTGCGGCGGCACAGGCGCAGCGGCGCCTGGTGGAGGCGGGTTGGGGCGACCTGCCGATCGCGGTGAACGTGTCGGCCGTACAGTTCTTCAACAGCGACCTGGTGGCCGAGTTCACCCGTGCCCAGCAGGACTTCGGCCTGGCCCGCGGCGCGCTGCATGTGGAGCTGACCGAAAGCAGCCTGATGCGCAAGCCGGCGCAGGCGATGCAGACCATGCAGCGCCTGCACGAGCAGGGCATCTGCGTGTCGCTGGATGATTTCGGTACCGGCTACTCCAGCATGTCCTACCTGCAGCATCTGCCGCTGGACATCCTCAAGATCGACCGCAGCTTCGTCGCCGACGTGGAGACCAATCCGCGCAACGCATCGATCTGCAGGGCGCTGCTGTCGCTGGGCCACAGCATGGGCCTGACCATCATTGCCGAAGGCGTGGAAACGCCGGGGCAGCTCGACTGGCTGGCCGCGCACGGCTGCGACCAGGTGCAGGGTTACCTGCTGGGACGTCCGGCCCCTCTGGAGCGGATCATCGGCCTGCTGGACGAGGTGGCTGTCTAGGCCATGTTGCGGTTCGCCGGGCACGGCCCTGCGCCAGCGTGTCACCGGTGTTGTCCGGTGGCGCCGTCAGATCCCGGCCTGCGCCAGGTAATCGATGAAGCTGCGCACCTTCGGCGCGAGGTGGCTGCGGCTGGTGTAGACGGCGAAGATGCCGATCGGCGCCGCCTCCCAGTCCGGCAGGATGCGCACCAGGCGGCCGTCGGCCAGCGCCTCCTGGAGCAGGAAATCCGGTTGCAGGATCACGCCCATGCCGGCAATCGCCGCCTCGCGCAGCACGTCGCCGTTGTTGGCGCGCAGCAGGCTGTTCACCGTGACCTGGACGTCGCCTGCGGGGCCGTGCAGTGGCCACTGGTCGCCGCCGGCCCAGTAGCTGTAGCCCAGGCATGCGTGATCCTGCAGTGCCTGCGGCGTGGTCGGCGTGCCGTGCGCAGCCAGGTAGGAGGGCGCCGCGCACAGGCTGATCCGCGATTCGCCCAGGCGACGCGCGATCAACGTGGGCCCGGGCTCGCGGGTGATGCGGATGGCCACGTCGTAGCCTTCTTCGACCATGTCCACCAGACGGTCGGACAGGGCCAGGTCCAGTTCCACCTGCGGGAACCGCTCGCGGAAGCCGGCCAGCAACGGGCCGAGACGGGCGATGCCCCAGCTGACCGGGGCATTGATGCGCAGCAGGCCGGACGGTTCCAGTGCCTGTGCGCCGATGCTGGCCTCCAGTGCGTCGAACTCCGCCAGCAGGCGCACGCACTGCGCGTAGTACGCGGCGCCGGCACTGGTGGGGCTGACCCGGCGTGTGGTGCGGTGGAGCAGTCGCGTCGACAGGCGCTTCTCCAGCGCCGCCACCTGCCGGGTGACGCCGGCGGTGGATAGATCCAGTGCCTGGGCGGCCGCACTGAAGCCGTTGCGCTCGACCACGGCCACGAACACACGCATGGCGTCCAGAGTGTCCATTGTTGCGCCTTCCGAAACAAATACGGTCGGATGATCGTATTTATCGGCATGGATCGGCGCAATAAGCTGTGCTTCGTCCCATTCGAGGCCCCGCCATGACTCCCTCTGCTGCGTCCGCTTCGCCGCTGGACCCTGCGTTCGCATTGAGCGCTGGCTGATACCGCAAACGGAGAATTCCATGTCCCGCCTGCCTTCGCTGTACATCTCGCACGGCTCACCGATGACTGCGCTGCAGCCGGGTGAGGTGGGCGTGCGCCTGGCCGAACTGGCCCGCGACCTGCCCACGCCGCGCGCCATCGTCATCGCCTCGGCCCACTGGCTGGGGCGGCAGCCGTTGGTCGGCGCCCATCCACAACCGCCGACCCTCCATGACTTCGGCGGTTTCCCGCGCGCGCTGTTTGAACTGCAGTACCCGGCACCGGGCGATCCGGCGCTGGCCGAAGACGTTGCCGGGCGCATCGCCGCGGCGGGCCTGCCGGTGGCCGTCGATACCCAGCGTGGTCTCGACCACGGCGCCTGGGTGCCGCTGCGCCTGCTGCGTCCGCAGGCCGACATTCCTGTGGTGCCGGTATCGATCCAGCCGTTGCTGGGGCCTGCGCACCAGTTTGCGCTGGGCCGTGCGCTGGCACCTCTGCGCGAGCAGGGCGTGCTGCTGGTCGGCTCGGGCAGCATCACCCACAACCTGCACGACTGGGGCGATTACCAGGACGGCAAGGAAGCGCCCTATGTGCGGCCGTTCATCGAGTGGGTGGAGCAGCGGCTGGCAGCCGATGACCGCCCGGCGCTGTTGGACTACCGCCGGCAGGCGCCGTTCGCCGAACGCGCCCATCCCACCGATGAACACCTGTTGCCGCTGTTCTTTGCGATGGGTGCGGCCGGTGCCGACCGCTTCGGCGCACGTCGCATCGATGCCGGCGTCGATGGCGGCTTCCTGGCGATGGACATCTACCGCTTCGACGGGGCATGAGCCGGTGCTGACGCACCGTCGCCGCGGTTGTCGCAGCCGTGGTCGCCTGTGGTAGTTTTTTCCGGGTTTCCGGCGCTGGCTTCATGCCCCCCGCGCGCCGCTTCCTGGAAGAAGCATGCATACCATTGAAGTCGTGCTGGCGATGCTGGTGGCGGTCGTCGCCAGTGGATACCTCGTCCGCGTCCTGCCGTTCTCACTGCCGCTGCCACTGGTGCAGATCGGCCTGGGCGCGGTCATTGCCGGCGTGTTCAACCGCGGCCATGCGCTTGAGCCGGAAGTGTTCTTCCTGCTGTTCCTGCCGCCCCTGCTGTTCCTCGACGGCTGGCGCATCCCCAAGCAGGGCCTGTTCCGCGACAAGGGCGCGATTCTCGAGCTGGCGTTCGGCCTGGTGGTGTTCACCGTCATCGGCGCCGGCCTGCTGATCCACTGGATGATCCCGGTGATGCCGCTGGCGGTGTGCTTCGCGCTGGCAGCAATTGTTTCGCCGACCGATCCGGTGGCCGTTGGAGCGATCGCCTCCAAGGCCCCCATTCCGAAGCGGCTGATGCACATCCTCGAGGGCGAATCACTGCTCAACGACGCCTCCGGTCTGGTCTGCTTCCGCTTCGCGGTGGCGGCGGTGATGACCGGCACCTTCTCGCTGGCCACCGCTTCGCTGACCTTCCTGTGGGTGGCGGTGGCGGGTCTGGCGGTGGGCGTCGCGGTGACGCTGGGCGTATCGACCTTCCAGCGCTGGTTATGGCGCCGTTTCGGTGAAGAGCCGGGCGCGGCGATGCTGGTCAACCTGCTGATCCCGTTCGCGGCCTACCTGCTGGCCGAAGAGATCAATGCTTCGGGCATCCTCGCGGCGGTCGCGGCCGGCATCTCGATGAGCTACGTGGAAATGACCGGCCGTGTCTCCGGCAGCATGCGCGTGCAGCGCGCGGGCGTGTGGAACATGCTGCAGTTCAGCTTCAACGGCATCATGTTCGTGCTGCTGGGCGAGCAGTTGCCGGGCATCGTCGAGCGCGCAACCACCACGATGAACGAGAGCGGTCACCACAGCGCGTGGTGGCTGCTGGTCTACGTGCTGGTGATCAATGCCAGCCTGATCGCCCTGCGCCTGCTGTGGGTGTGGCTGTCGCTGCGCTGGAACCTGCTGCGTGCGCGTCGGCGCGGCCTGGAGCGGGGCGAGGCGCCGAACTGGCGCATCGTGGTGGCCACCTCGGTGGCGGGCGTGCGCGGTGCGATCACCCTGGCCGGCGTGTTGACGCTGCCGCTGTTCCTGCCCGATGGCAGCCCGTTCCCCGCACGCGACCTGGTGATCTTCCTGGCCGCAGCGGTGATCCTGTTCTCGCTGGTCGGCGCCAGCGTGGCCTTGCCGCAGCTGCTGAAGGGCCTGCAGTTGCCGGCCGACTCCGGTGAGCGCAAGGAAGAGGATCTGGCTCGCCGGTTGTCCTCGAAGGCGGCGCTGGCCGGGGTGGAGCGCAAGCGGCAGCAGTTGGTGCTGAACCAGAACACCGAGAACGTGCAGCTGTACAACGACGCGGCCTCGCGGGTAAGCCTGCTGTACCAGCGGCACCTGGATCGCGAGAACCCGGACGTGGATCCGGAAAAGGTGAAGCGGATGGAGGAGGGCTATCGCCAGCTGCGCAGCGCCGGCCTCAATGCCGAGCGCGAGGAACTGTTCCGCCTCACCCGGCGCGGGGTGATCTCCGACGAGATCTCGCGGCGCCTGATCCGCAACCTGGATCTGCTGGAGTCGCGCAAGCGCGAGTGACCGGCCCTGTGCATCGGGGTCAGATCCCTTTCCCGCGGAGAGGGACCTGACCCCGGAACCGGTCAGGCCGGCTTCTGGTCGAGGAAGTAGGCCTCGACCTTGCCTTTGACCTTGATCGTCATCGGGTTGCCGCGACGGTCACGGGCCTTGCCGGCCTGTACGCGGATCCAGCCTTCGCTGACCGAGTACTCCTCGACGTTGTCGCGCTCGACGTCGTTGAAACGCACGCCGACGCCGCGCTCCAGCGCCTGCGCATCATGGAAGGGGCTGGCTGGATTGATCGCCAGGTGGTCGGGAGGGGTATCGCTCATCGCTTCATTCACAGTGACGGCCACCAAGGCCGGCTTCAGCGATACAGGATAAACCGTAGAATGCCGGCCTGCCCCGAGGAGTTCCCGCCATGCCCGACAACAGCGATTACTTCGACTTCGAGGAGGACATCCATGATTTCGATGAGGATGGCTTCGAAGCGCGGGTCTGGAACCTGCTGGTACTGATCAATCCGGGCGACGAGGAACTGGCGCTGCAGCAGTTCAACCGCTGGCGCGAGCTGCTGGCCGAAGCCGGCGAACCCCTGGAAGCAGACGCCGATTGGCTGCCGCCACTGCTGTCCGCGATCGGCTGGCAATCCGGCTTCGAGGTGGAGCGGGATGACCTGGAAACGCTGATATCGGCGGTGAACGAGCTGTCCGCGCGCTTCAACCTGCAACTTGACTGGGGCGGTGACCTGGACGATGAGGATTTCACCGAAGACCTGGATGGCGTGCAGCTGATGTCCACCGCCTTCGACCGCCTGCGCGAGCACAACTACACGCTGTGGAGCGTGGATGTCGGCAGCGCGGGCTTTACCGGCTGGATGGCATTGACCCGTGACGACGACGCCATGCTGGCGCTGTGCTCGCTGCTGAACGTGGAAATCCGCCTGGGCAGCGACCCGTTCTGAGCGTCGCACACGTATCCGGCACGCAAGGTAGCGCCGGGCCATGCCCGGCGGAGACGCACGGCGGCCTACGGCTGGTACTGCGCCCGCGCGTTGGCGATCACCGCTTTCACCTGTGCGCGGTCCGTGTGCCGTGAAATGGCCACGGCACCCAGTGCGATCGCCTGTGCGCGCAGCTCGGTGGTGACGTCGTAGTGCGCGCCGCTGGCCTTGTTCTGGAAGGCCCGGCGGGGGATGCCGAGCTGCGCCGCCATGGCGTGCAGCTCGGCCAGGGTGTCGGCCATCAGGTGTGCCCAGCGCTGATCGCGCCAGGCATGCACTGCGTCATCGACGTAGACCGTCACCGCCGCGGCCGGATCAGGCCTGCGGCTTGCCGTCGGCGTCGGCGGCCGGAGCAGCCGCGACGTCAGCGGTACCTTCGGCAGCGCTGGCTTCTTCGGCCACATCGCCTTCAGCGGTCTCGCCCTCGGCTTCCACGCCTTCAAACTCGGCGACCAGCGCGTCCAGGTACTCGTCGGCGGTCTGGCCCGCTTCGGCGGCCAGGGTATCCAGCAGCTTCTGCAGCAGTTCGGAATACTCCAGGCTGACCTTGCGGCCTTCCTTCTCCTGGACATTGGCCAGGTGCTTGAGCATGGCCAGCATCGGCACCGGGTTCTCGGCGTTGCCCATGGTCTGACCGCCGATGGCCAGCAGCCACTCGCGGCCCTGCAGGCCGATGGCGGCGACCACCTGGCCATCTTCGCTGGTCAGCACGGCGTGGTTCTGCACCTGCTGCTGGGCGTTCAGACGGAGGAACGGACGCTTGGCCTGCTGCTTCTTGCGCTGGTCGCGCTTGGCCTTGGAAGACTTGGACATCGGGGGTGTCACCTGAAAACGGAAAGACCCCCATTGTACCGGTAGCGCCGGGCCATGCCCGGCGGTGGCCGGCGTGCGGGCGCTCAGCGTGCCACGGCCGGAGCGCTGGTGGTGGCCGGCAGCGGGCCCTGCGCCGCCTGTACGTCCGCGTCGATGACCGGCGCCGACAGACCCACCTGTGGACCGGCGCCGGCCAGCGCGGCCTGCTCGGCGGCGCGGGTCATCACCACGATGCTGATGCGGCGGTTGATCGGGTTCTGCGGGTCGGCCCGGTCGAACAGCACCGAGGAGGACAGGCCGACCACGCGGGTGATCTTGCTGTCCTCCAGTCCGCCATCGATCAGGGCGCGACGGGCCGCGTTGGCGCGGTCGGCGCTCAGTTCCCAGTTGCCGTAGCCGCGGGCGGCGGTGTAGGCGGTGATGTCGGTGTGGCCGGTCAGGCTGATCCGGTTCGGCACGTGGTTCAGGTACTCGGCCAGCTCATGCAGGATCTGCTGCGTGTACGGCTTGAGCGTGGCACTGCCGAGGTCGAACATGGGCCGGTTCTGCTTGTCCACGATTTGGATGCGCAGGCCTTCCGGGGTCAGGTCCAGCAGCAGCTGGTCCTTGAACGGCTCCAGCGCCTGGCTGCGGCTGATCGCTTCCTGCAGCTCCTTCATCAGCTGTTCCAGCTGCTGCTTGTCGCGCTGCTGCTGGTCCACCGGGTGCGGCACGGCTTCCTGCTGGTTCTGGAAGGGATCGTTGCTGCTGCCACGGGAGATGTCGGTGGCGCCGCCGAGCTTGATCATCGAGGTGCTGGCACCGCCGGGCCCGGCCATGCCCGGGGCCGGCGTGGCGCTCTGGCCGCTGAGCGGGCTGGGGTTGCGGAAATACTCGGAAATGGCCGCGCGATCGTTCTTGCTGGTGCTGGCCATCAGCCACAGCACCAGGAAGAAGGCCATCATCGCGGTCACGAAGTCGGCATAGGCCACCTTCCACGAGCCGCCATGGTGGGCGGCATGGCCGGCCTTCCTGACCTTGCGGACGATGACGGTGGGTTTGCTCTCGGCCATGGCTTACTTGACCGTCTTCAGATGCTGCTCGAAATCGGAGAAGGCCGGGCGCACGTTCGACGGCAACGTCTTGCGGGCGAATTCCAGCGCGATCTTCGGGTTGTAACCGCGCAGGCAGGCCAGCAGTGCGGTCTTCACCGATTCGTAGATGCGGCTGTCCTGCTCGGCACGTGCTTCCATCGCCGCTGCCATCGGGCCGACGAACCCGTAACCCAGCAGGATGCCCAGGAAGGTGCCGACCAGCGCACCGGCGACATGGCCGCCGACCTCGACGATGTCGCCACCGATCGAGCCCATGGTGATGACGATGCCCAGCACCGCCGCGACGATGCCGAAACCGGGCAATCCGTCGGCCACCTTGGTCAGTACCTGCGACGGGGCCATCGCTTCGGCGTGGTGCTTTTCCAGCTCCAGTTCGAGCAGCGGCTCCAGTTCATGCGGCTCGATGTTGCTGCCGATCATCAGGCGCAGGCAGTCGGTGATGAAATCGATCAGGTGGTGGTCGGCCTGCACCTTCGGATAGTTGCCGAACACGGCGCTCTCGGCCGGGCGTTCGACATGGTCCTCCAGCGCCATGAAGCCTTCCCGGCGCGCCTTGTTGAGCAGTTCGTAGAGCAGACTGAGGACGTCGATGTAGTCCTGCTGCTTGTAGCGCGGGCCCTTGAACACGCCGACGATGGCCTGCAGCGTCTGCTTGACCGTCTTGGCCGGGGTGCCAACCAGGAACGCACCCAGCGCGGCACCGCCGATGATGACCAGTTCGTAGGGCTGCCAGAGAGCCCCCAGGCGGCCGTGGGCACCGAGGTAGCCCCCGATCACGCTGATGATGACGACCAGGAATCCAACGATGATGAGCATGGGGCAACGCAGGGAGGGGGGATATCTCCTTGTCGGCCCACTCGGCGGATTTCTGAAGAGGGAATTCTGTGAAACCGGTCGGTGGGGGTGTTTCAGCCCGCCACGCCGCTTTCCGCACCGCCACGCTGCAACGGGTTGGGCCAGGCCTCGCCGTTGCCGGCAAACGAAAGTGAGACGGAGTTCAGGCAGTGGCGCTCATGGGTGGGCGGCGGCCCGTCCGGGAATACGTGGCCGAGGTGGCTGCCACAGCGGGCGCAGGTGATCTCGGTGCGGATCATGCCGTGGCTGGTATCGCGGATCTCACGCACGTGTGCCGCGTCGTAGGGGGCGAAGAAGCTCGGCCAACCGGTGCCGGAATCGAACTTGGTGCTGGAGCGGAACAGGGGCAGCCCACACAGCCGGCAGCAGTAGACACCCTCACGCTTGTTGTCCAGGAAGACGCCACAGAACGGTGCTTCGGTGCCGTGCTGCAGCAGCACGCGGCGTTCTTCGCTGCTGAGGCCGGCGACCAGGGTGTCGGTCTGGGAGGCGGTAGGGGGCGTCAGGTCGAAGGCACTCATGCTGGCTCTCCGTGGGGTCGATGGCCTGGGGATGCCTGCAGACGTGGGGGTGTGGCCGCCGTCTTGCAAGTGTGAGCTGCGTTCATGAGCTGCGTTCATGGGCGGCACACGGGCGCGGGCGCATGGTGGGGAGGATTCCTGCTGGAGCGTGCCATGAAGACCCTTTCCGTCTGGGTGCTGTCGGCTCTGCTGCCCCTGTCGGCACAAGCCCAGGTGCCCACCACATCGCCGACCACCACCCGCAGCACCACCACCGTGGCGCCAGCGCCGGTGACGCCGCCCCCACAGCCGGCAAGGCCACAGCCGCAGGTCCTGCCGTCACCGCAGCCGACGCAGCCGATCAAGTCCACCGGTCCGGCGCAGGTGGTGCCGACGCCGGCGCCGAAGCTGCCGGACAAGGTGTATGACCGCAACGGGCGCATCGTTCCCGGCGTCAAGCCGGTCGGCCCGAACCGTGTGTTCGACTCCCGTACCGGCCGCTACTACGACAGTGTGCCGGCCGGCAGTGGCCAGCAGGTCAAGCCATAGGGCAGCCGCCAGTGCCCGCGGTGGCCGTGACCGCGCCGGCTGAACGCCTGAAAACACGCCGCTGCTGCTTACGGCTTTTTCGCCTGTGATTAACTGCCACAGGACCACCGTGGCCCTGCGTCGGCATCCCGCCGTCGCATGTCCTTCGTCCTTTGGATCGCGATCATGAAGAACCCGCAGAACCGTCATCCCGGCAAGGAAGCGCAGAGCCATAAACCGCAGCAGCAACAGCAACAGCAGCAGCAACAGCAGCAGATGGACCCGCAGCGGCCGCAGAAGGGCGGCAAACAGCAGGAGACACGTCAGCAGCAGGGCTCGATGAAGCACCCGCAGCAGCGCTGATGCCCCCGGAACAGGGTCAGGACCCGCAGCGCGGGCTCTGGCCCTTCATTCGGGAATCGGCAGGCTGAGCGTCTCCTTGACCTCTTCCATGACGATGTAGCTCTTCGATTCGCGCACGTGCGGCAGGGTCAACAGGGTACTGCCCAGCAGCTTGCGGTAGGAGGCCATCTCGCTGATCCGCGCCTTCAGCAGGTAGTCGAAGTCGCCCGACACCAGGTGGCACTCGAGCACGTTCGGCAGCTTCAACGCCGCGCGCCGGAACTCCTCGAAGATGTCGCCGGACTTGTAGGCCAAGCTGATCTCCACGAACACCAGCAGGCTGGCCTTCAGGGCCGTGGGATCGAGGTGGGCGTGATAGCCGGTGATCACGCCTTCTCGCTCCAGCCGGCGCACGCGCTCGGTGCACGGGGTGGTCGACAGGCCCACGCGCTCTCCCAGCTCGGTAAAGGAAATGCGGCCTTCGGCCTGGAGGATGCGCAGGATCCTGCGGTCGATCTTGTCCAGTTCACGGGGGCGGGCGGCCATGGGCGTCAACCTGGGGAAGTGAATCACGGGGAAACATCTTGCCCGTAGCGTCAAAAACAGGCAAATCGCCTATGAATGGAAGAATATACTTCCCCGATTATGGCCCCGGCGTGCTCAAACGCAGGGAATGATCGGGTTGGAGAATTTCCATGCGAGTCCTAGTTCTTGGCAGCGGCGTGATCGGCACCACCAGTGCCTGGTACCTGCGACAGGCCGGGTTTGATGTCACGGTCATCGACCGCCAGCCCGGCCCCGCGCTGGAGACCAGTTTCGCCAATGCGGGCCAGCTGTCGTTCGGCTACACCTCGCCCTGGGCCGCGCCCGGCGTGCCGAAGAAGGCGATCGGCTGGCTGTTCGAGAAGCATGCGCCGCTGGCGATCCGTCCCGGCATGGATCTGGCCCAGTACCGCTGGCTGTGGCAGATGCTGCGCAACTGCACCCACGAGCGCTATGCGATCAACAAGGCGCGCATGGTGCGCATGTCCGAGTACAGCCGCGATTGCCTGAACGAGCTGCGCGCGCAGATCGGCATCGAGTTCGAGGGGCGCGACTTGGGAACCACCCAGCTGTTCCGCACCCAGCAGCAGCTGGATGCCTCGGCACAGGACATCGAGATCCTGGCCCGCTATGGCGTGCCGTACGAAGTGCTGGATCGCGCCGGCATCATCGCCGCGGAGCCGGCGCTGGCGCACGTTGATGGCCTGGTCGGTGCGCTGCGCCTGCCGCGCGACCAGACCGGCGATTGCCAGCTGTTCACCCGCCGCCTGGCGCAGATGTGCACCGACGCCGGTGTCGAGTTCCGCTTCGACCAGGACATCAGCGCCATCGAATCGGACGGTGAGCGCATCACCGGCGTACGCATCGCCGGCAAGCTGGAGACCGCCGACCGCTATGTGGTCGCGCTGGGCAGCTATTCGCCGGCGCTGGTCGCGCCGCTGGGCATGCGCCTGCCGGTGTACCCGCTGAAGGGGTATTCGTTGACCCTGCCGATCACCGATCCGGCCATGGCGCCGACCTCGACCATCCTCGATGAGAGCTACAAGGTCGCTGTGACCCGCTTCGACAACCGTATCCGTGTCGGTGGCATGGCCGAGGTGGCCGGTTTCGACCTGTCGCTGTCACCGCGCCGCCGCGAGACCCTGGAGCTGGTGGTTCGTGACCTGTACCCGAAGGGCGGGGACCTGTCGCGCGCGCAGTTCTGGACCGGCCTGCGCCCGGCTACGCCGGATGGCACCCCGGTGATCGGCGCCACGCCCTTCCGCAACCTGTATCTCAACACCGGTCACGGCACCCTGGGCTGGACCATGGCGTGCGGTTCAGGCCGCTACCTGGCCGACCTGATGAGTGCACGTCAGCCGCAGATCAGTACCGAAGGCCTGGACATCTTCCGCTACGGCCAGTTCGGCCATGCCCCGCAACACGAGAGCCGCACATGCGTCCTGCCCGCGCGCTGATCGATCTGCACGCGCTGCGCAGCAACTACCGGCTGGCCCGCGAGCTGGGTGGCGGCAAGGCGCTGGCGATCATCAAGGCCGATGCCTATGGCCATGGCGCCGTGCGCTGCGCGCAGGCCCTGGAAGGCGAGGCCGACGGCTTCGGGGTGGCGACCATCGAAGAGGCGCTGGAACTGCGCAAGGCCGGTATCCGCGCGCCCATCCTGCTGTTGGAAGGAATTTTCGAAGCCAGCGAGATGGCGCTGGTGGCCGAGCATTCGCTGTGGTTCTCGGTCGGCTCGCCGTGGCAGCTGGAGGCGCTGGCTGCCTTCGACAGCCCGCATCCGTTGACGGTCTGGCTGAAGCTGGACAGCGGCATGCATCGCCTGGGTCTGGACGTGGAGTCTTTCCGCGCCGCACACGCGCGCCTGCAGGCGATGCCGCAGGTGGAGCGCATCGTGCTGATGACCCATCTGGCGCGTGCCGATGAACTGGACAGCGAACGTACCCACGAACAGGCCGCCACCTTCGCACGTGCAATCGAGGGCCTGCAGGGTGAGACCAGCGTGTGCAATTCGCCGGCCCTGCTGGGTTGGCCCGACGTGCGCAGCGACTGGGTGCGCCCGGGGCTGATGCTGTACGGCGCCAACCCGCTGCCGGACGACACGGATCTGACCGCGCGGCTGCGCCCGGTGATGACCATGCAGTCCAAGGTGATTGCCGAGCGCTGGATCGAAGCCGGTGAGCCGGTGGGGTATGGCGCGCGCTTCGTGGCCAAGGCGCGTACGCGCGTGGGCGTGGTGGCCCTTGGCTATGCCGACGGCTATCCCCAGTTCGCGCCGAACGGCACCCCTGTACTGATCGACGGCCAGCCTGGCGTGCTGATCGGCCGGGTTTCGATGGACATGCTGACGGTGGACCTGACCGCACATGCACAGGCCGGCGTGGGCAGCGTGGTGGAGCTGTGGGGGCAGGCCCCGACGCTTTCGGAACTGGCGCCACGTTGCGGGGTGAGCGCCTACCAGCTGCCCTGCGCGGTCAAGCGGGTCGCCCGCGTCTACCGCGATTGATGTGCCGCCGGGCATGGCCCGGCGCTGCCGGATTCGAGGCGGCGCCGCGCCATGCCCGGCGGTTGTAGGAAGGCAGCGGTAGCGCCGGGCCATGCCCGGCGGGTGCCGGTCAACGCGCGGCGGTGGCCTGGGCGGTCAACTGCCGCTTCACCCAGTCATCGATCAGCCGCTTCTCGTAGCGCAGCGGATCGCTGTCGCTGCGCAGCCCGAGGGTGTGCAGGTAGCCGGTATCGGTCAGCTTGGCCTCGCCCTCGTCGACGATGCGGCCGCTGGCGTCCTTCAACGTGTACTGCAGGGTGATGCGCGGCGGATAGATGTCGCGCATCACGCGGATGTCATTGGCGCGCGGGCCATGCCACGGTTCGTAGTCGCCCGCGCGCTTGATGTCGACCAGGGTGATGTCCAGCGTCTGCCCGGCCTGCAGCGGCTTGGCGGCGCTGGTCTGCAGGTAGCGCGCCAGCTGCTGTACCCAGTCGCCGCGTTCGGCCTCGAAGCGGTTGTGGCTCTGGCGGATCTCGGTGAATGTCGCCGGATCGTTCCACTGCACGTTGACCGGGCCATCGGCCTGCAGCGTGCGCGGCGCATCCGGGCTGGTGACGGTACGCGGCGCGGCGTTCGCGGTACCCGCGGCAAGGGCCGCGGCCAGCAGCAGGGTGGCGGACAGAGAGCGGTTCATGGCGGTCTCCTGCGTCCCCGGAATGGGGGCGGATGTTGATCTCGCATCGAGTGTGATCCTGCTGGGGGGGCCCAGCAATGGCCGATTGCGTCAATAGCGTCAGCGGTTGTCGCCAATTCATTGTCGTCAACCATGACTGACGGCGCTTGACGCTGTGAATACGTCCTTTGGAAGATGCTGTGCCTCCATCCGGTACGCCCCAGACGCCCTTGTCCACACTGCCGCCCCTCGCGGAGCGCCCACCCTTGATGGTTCCGGCGCCCGAACCCGACCTGCATCGCGGTGTGCTTGAACGCATCAACGCCGGCTTTTGTGTGATCCAGGTCATGTTCGACGCCGATCGCGCGGTGGATTACCGCTTCCTTGAGGTCAATGACGCCTTCGAGCGCCATACCGGTCTCAAGGACGCCCGTGGCAAGTGCATGAGCGCGCTGGAACCGAACCACGAGAGTGACTGGTACCGCATCTACGGCGAGGTCGCGCGCAGCGGACGGCCGGCGCAGTTCGAAATGGAAGCACGGGCGCTGGGGCGCTCGTTCGCGGTGGACGCGGTCCGCGTGGGCCGCCCCGGCGAGAACAAGGTCGGCATCCTGTTCTTCGACATCACCGCACGCAAGCAGATGGAGCTGGAGTTGGGCGAGAGCGAGGCCCGGTTCAGCGCGTTGGCCGATGGCCTGCCGATGCCGGTCTGGGTGCTGGATGAGCGCGGACATGCGCGCTTCGTCAACAGCGCCTTCAGCGAGTTCTTTGGTGGCGACGAGACGCGTGTGCCGGAGGATGTCTGGCGCGGCCTGGTGCATCCGGATGATGCGTCGGTGTTCGAGTACGAACTGCAGGAAGCGTTGAAGGCGCAACGCTCCATGCATGCCCTCGTCCGCGCACGGCGTGCTGATGGACAGTGGCGATGGCTGGAAATGAACGCGCGTCCGCGGTTCTCGCGGATGGGGCGCTTCATCGGCCTGGCCGGCAGCAGCCCGGATGTGACCGAGCGCCGCGAGATCGAACTGGCCCGCGAAGAGCTGCTGCAGTCCGAGCGCGCCGCACGCAGTGCCGCCGAGAACATGGCGCGGCTGAAGGACGAATTCCTGGCGACCTTGTCGCACGAACTGCGCACGCCGCTGACCACCATCCTTGGCTGGAGCGAGCTGTTGCTGCAGCGTGTCGACAACACCAGCCCGCTGTACAAGGGGCTGGGCGTGATCGCCAACAGCGCCGGTGCGCAGAAGCGGCTGATCTCGGACATGCTCGACCTCAGCAGCATGCTGCTGGGCAAGGTGCAGCTGGAAGTGGAAGTACTGGACCTGCGCGAACTGCTGGGCGAAGCGATCGGCGCGCAGGAGCTGGTGGCCGAGGGCAAGGCGCTGGACGTGCAGTTGCGGCTGCCTGAGCAGCCCAGCCTGGTGCTCGGAGATGCGACGCGGTTGCAGCAGGTGTTCTGGAACCTGTTGTCGAACGCCATCAAGTTCACGCCGGCCGAGGGCCGCATCGAGATGCAGCTGCGGGCCGACGGCAAGCACTGGGAGATCACCGTGCGCGATACCGGTGATGGCATCGCTCCGGAGTTCCTCAATCATCTGTTCAGCCGCTTCCGGCAGGCCGACGGCACCACCACCCGCCGCCATGGTGGGCTCGGCCTGGGCCTGGCGATCGTGCAGCAGCTGGTCGAGCTTCACGGCGGCTCGGTCACTGCGGCCAGCGAAGGCCACGGCCACGGTGCCACGTTCACCGTGCGCCTGCCGCAGCATCTGCCCGATGCCGAGCGGCGGCCGTTGCGCGAGGTGATCAGCGGGCCGATTCTGGAGCCGGTGGTCGTCGAGCCCTATCCGCTGCGGGGCATGCACGTGCTGGCCGTGGAAGACCAGCCGGAAGTGCTGGAGTACCTGCGACGCATGCTGGAAGAGCAGGGTGCGACGGTGTCGGCTGCCAGTTCGGCCGGCGAAGCGTTGGCGCTGCTGGCCGATGCCGGCCACCTGCAGTACCACGTGATGCTGACCGACATCGGCATGCCGGGTATGGATGGTTATGGGTTGGTGCGCACCCTGCGCGAAGACATGGGCGTGGATGCGGCGACCCTGCCGGCGGTGGCCGTGACCGCGCTGGCGCGTGCGGATGATCGTCGTCGCGCGCTGGCCTCGGGCTTCCAGGAGCATGTGGCCAAGCCGTACTCGGTGGCCCAGCTGGTGGCTGCGGTACGCAAGGTACAGGTGCCGCGCGCCGACAGCGCGCTGCACTGAGCATTCACGGTGGATCGGCGACCCTGCAGGAAGGAGGTTCGCCGATGTCCCGTATTGCTCCAAGAATCCATACCGACCCGGCCCAGATCGCGCGCCTGGAAGCCCTGCTGCCGCAGCTCGACGGCGAGACGCAGGTCGAACTGACCCTGCTCGATGGCCGGCGCCTGCTGGGCACGGTCGCCGTGCGCCCGACGGTGCAGCAGTACCGCAACGACGCCGGCGATGAAGGCAGCAACGGCCAGTTGCGCCTGGACGATTACGACACGCCGGTGCAGCAGCATCATGTCTGGCTCGACGAGATCGCCAGCATCCGCCAGTTGCCACCCAGAACGACGTGATCCGGCATGGGGCCGGGCTTGCGCCCGGCCGCGGTCCGCACGCCCGGGCCTGGGCTCGGGCGCGACAGGCAGGTCAGTGCTCGAACACCGTCGGCGTTGCCTCGAACCGCCGGGCATAGGCGCGTTCCTCCGCCACCCGCGCCACCTCGTCGTCGGCCAGGTCCGGTGCCCCGTATACCGCGTATGCCACGCTGCCATCGGCGCCGTGGCCGACCTGGTGCAGCCGGTAGCGTGAATGTCCACCGCCGGTGTCCTCGGGGTAGTGCACGGGAGGATGGCTGCCTTCCAGGTCCATTTCGCTGTTGTCGACCACGCCACCGACGAACAAGGCACGCATGCGGATTCTCCTGCTGGAAGTCTCGGGGGGACCTCTACCCTGAAGGGTCCGATGTTGCTGGGGCATCAATGCCCCGTTGAAGTTTCGCAAAGTGGCCTGCCGGGCCGGACCGCGCGAGCCGGTACAATGGACGGCCCTCACGCTTCAAGTAACCGCGCCGATGGCCGCCAGCGACGACGCCCCCCTGCAGACCCTGTTCCTGCCGTTCTCCCAGGGCGCGCTGCGCTGGCCCGACGGGCCGGTTGCGTTCCTGCGTGCCCGCGACGGCTGGCCACTGCGTGAGCAGGCCGGCGGGCGCGAGGTGCACTGCGAGCAGAGCTTTGCGCCGTTCGCGCAGCCCCTGCAGCAGGCCGCCGGCTGGACCGTCAGTGGGCAGCTTGACGATGTCGCGGGCCGGGGCCGCTACCCGCTGGTGCTGGTGCTGCCGCCGCGCCAGCGTGAAGAGGCCCGCGCGCTGTTCGCCCGTGCCCTGGCACTGGCCGCTGAAGGGGGCCGCATCGTCGCCTGCCAGTCCAACAACGAGGGCGCGCGCTCCGGCGAAGGTGACCTCAAGCAACTGGCCGGCCTCGGCGGCAGCCTGACCAAGAACCACTGCCGGGTGTACTGGACCGCGCCACTGCAGGGCCAGCACGATGCGGACCTGGCCAAGCGCTGGAGTGCGCTGGATGCGGTGCGGCCGATCGTCGGTGGCCGCTTCCTGAGCCGCCCGGGCGTGTTCGCCTGGGACCGCATCGACCCCGCTTCGGCGCTGCTGGCCGAGCACCTGCCGGCTGATCTGGCCGGACGCGCGGCCGACCTCGGGGCCGGCTATGGCTACCTGTCGCGCGAGCTGCTGGAGCGTTGCCCGAAGATCACCGCGCTGGACCTGTATGAAGCCGAGCAGCGGGCCCTGGCACTGGCCGAGCTGAATCTGGCACCGCCGCCGCGCCCGCTGCCGCTGCGCTTCCTGTGGCGGGATGTCACCGCCGGCATCGAGCCGGGCTACGACGTCATCGTCAGCAATCCGCCGTTTCATACCCCGGCGCGCGCGGACCGGCCGGATATCGGCCAGCGCTTCATCGCCGTGGCGGCGCAGGCGCTGCGTCCGGGTGGTCGCCTGTATGTGGTGGCCAACCGCCACCTGCCGTACGAACACACGCTCAACGACAGCTTTGGCGCGGTGCGCGTGGTCGCCGAGCGTGACGGGTTCAAGCTGGTCGAAGCGGTGAAGGGGAAGGCCCGATGAAGCTGGTCAAGCACATCGCCAACCTGGGCTATGGCAGCCGCAAGCAGGTGCAGTGGATGTTCCGCGAAGGCCGTATCACCGACGCCGACGGCGAGGTGCTGTATGCCGACGACCAGGTGCCGCACGAGGCCGTGCGGGTCGATGGCGAGCCGCTGGATCCGCCGCCGGGGCTGTCGATCGCGCTGCACAAGCCGGCCGGCTACACCTGCTCGACCAAGGACACCGGCCGCCTGATCTACGATCTGCTGCCGCCGCGCTTCCGCGACCGCGACCCGGTGCTGTCCACGGTCGGCCGGCTGGACCGCGAGACCAGCGGCCTGCTGCTGCTGACCGACGATGGCGGCCTGCTGCACCGGATCATCTCGCCGAAGTCGAAACTGCCCAAGATCTACGAGGTGGAGCTGGCGCAAGACCTTCGTGGCGACGAAGTGGCCCTGTTCGCCAGCGGCACGCTGATGCTGGAGTCGGAGAAGACCGCCCTGCTGCCGGCTGAACTGCAGGTGCTGGGTCCACGCAAGGCGCGCCTGGTACTGCATGAGGGCCGCTACCATCAGGTGCGCCGCATGTTCGCCGCCACCGGCAACCATGTGCAGGCACTGCACCGCAGCCGCGTCGGTGGCCTGGACCTGGAGGGGCTGGCCGAGGGGCAATGGCGGCTGCTGACCTCCACCGACCTGGATACGCTGTTCGCTCCATGACTGTCATCGCTGCGCTGCCGTTTCTTCCCGACGCCGTCATCTTCGACATGGACGGCCTGATGATCGACAGCGAGCGGGTGTCCATCGCCTGCTGGAGCGAGGCTGCCGAAGCATTCGGCCTGCCGCTGGATGCGTCCTTCTTCGTGCGCATGGTCGGCCTTGGCGACCGCGACAGCCAAGCGCTGCTGCGCCAGCAGGGCATGGAGGACAGCGTGATCGAGGCGATGGCGCTGCGCTGCCATGATCTGTACGAGCAACGCACGCAGACCGGCCTGCCCCTGCGGCCGGGCATCCTGGAGCTGCTGGAGCTGCTGAAGGCGCATGCGATTCCGCGTGCGGTGGCGACCACCACGCGTCAGCCGCGGGCCAACCGCAAGCTGGGCGCTGCCGGTCTGCTGCCGTATTTCGATGCAGTGATCACCAGTGGCGACGTGGCGCGGCCGAAGCCGGCGCCGGACATCTACCTGCTGGCCGCACAGCGGCTGGGGCAGGCGCCGGAGCGCTGCCTGGCGCTGGAGGACTCACCTGCGGGGACCCGTGCGGCGCTGGCCGCAGGCATGACCGTGATCCAGGTGCCGGACCTGGTGCATCCCGATGAGGAACTGCGCGCGCTCGGCCATCGCATCGTCGGCTCGCTGCGCGACGCGCACGCCCTGCTGCTGCCGCTGCTGCCGCGCCCGGCGTAGGCGCGCGCTGCCTTTGCGCCGGGCATGGCCCGGCGCTACCAGAGGTGGTGCTGCCGACTGGGCGGTAGCGCCGGGCCATGCCCGGCGACCGTTCAGGCAGATGGCGGGCGATCAGACCCGGCCGAACACCAGGGCCGCGTTGGTGCCGCCGAAGCCGAAGCTGTTGGACATCACCGTGTCCAGCACCTGTGCGCGGCTTTCGCGCAGGATCGGGAAGCCTTCCACCGCCGGGTCCAGCTCGCTGATGTTGGCCGAGCCGGCAACAAAGCCATCGCGCATCATCAGCAGGCAGTAGATGGCTTCGTGCACGCTGGCCGCGCCCAGCGAGTGGCCGGACAGCGCCTTGGTCGAGGACAGCGGCGGCACGGCCTCACCGAACACCTCGCGGATCGCGTTGAGTTCGGTGACATCACCCAGCGGGGTCGAGGTGCCGTGCGTGTTGAGGTAGTCCAGCGGGCGGTCCACGTTCTGCAGTGCCATCTTCATGCAGCGCACCGCGCCCTCGCCGGACGGTGCCACCATGTCCGCACCATCCGAGGTCACGCCATAGCCGATCAGCTCGGCATGGATGCGTGCGCCGCGCGCAACCGCGTGATCGTAGTCTTCCAGCACCAGCATGCCACCACCACCGGCGATGACGAAGCCGTCGCGGTCCTTGTCGTAGGGGCGCGACGCGCTGGCCGGGGTGTCGTTGAAACTGGTCGACAGCGCGCCCATCGCATCGAACATCACGCTCATCGACCAGTGCAGGTCTTCACCACCGCCGGCGAACATGATGTCCTGCGCGCCGTGCCGGATCATGTCCGCGGCGGCGCCGATGCAGTGCGCCGACGTCGCGCAGGCGGCCGACAGCGAGTAGCTCACGCCCTTGATCTGGAACGCGGTAGCCAGGCACGCCGACACGGTGGAGCACATCGTGCGCGGCACCATGTACGGGCCGACCTTGCGTACACCACGTGCACGCAGCAGATCGACCGCGCCGATCTGCCATTCGCTGGAGCCGCCGCCGGAGCCGGCGATCAGGCCGGTACGCAGGCCGCTGACCTGCGCCTCGTCCAGCCCGGCATCGGCGATGGCATCGCGCATGGCGATGTAGGCGAACGCTGCAGCATCGCTCATGAAGCGCTTCTGCTTGCGGTCGATCAGAGCGTCCAGGTCGAGGTCGACACGGCCGCCGACCTGGCTGCGCAGGCCCGCTTCGGCGTGGTCGGCCAGTGCGGTGATGCCGGCACGCCCTTCGCGCAGCGCGGAAGAGACGGTATCCAGATCATTGCCGAGGCAGGACGTGATGCCCATGCCGGTGATGACGACACGACGCATCAGAAGCTCCCGGTCTCGGTGAACAGGCCCACGCGCAGGTCGCGGGCGTTGTAGATCTCGCGATCGTCCACATACATGCGGGCGTCGGACTGGGCCATCACCAGCTTGCGGTTGATGACGCGCGTGATGTCGATCTCGTAGCGCACCCGCTTGGCGTCCGGCAGCACCTGGCCGGTGAACTTGACCTCGCCGCAGCCCAGGGCGCGGCCCTTGCCGGGAGCACCCAGCCAGGTCAGGTAGAAGCCGGTCAGCTGCCACATCGCATCCAGGCCCAGGCAGCCGGGCATCACCGGGTCGCCGATGAAGTGACAGCCGAAGAACCACAGGTCCGGGCGGATATCCAGTTCGGCGCGTACCATGCCCTTGCCATGCGGGCCGCCGTCCTCGCGGATGTCGGTGATGCGGTCGAACATCAGCATCGGGTCGTTGGGCAGACGGCCGGCGGCGGCGCCGAACAGTTCACCGCGTGCGCTGGCCAGCAGCTGGTCGCGGTTGAACGCGTGGAGACGAGTCATGAAACGCAATCCTGGAAGCGACGAACAGGGATACAAGCGCTCGAGAATGCCCGTGGATTCGCTGCCGATCAAACATTTCAACCGTACGCAACCGTAGTGTTTTCAATGGAATACGCGCATCCTGTTGATGTGCAACGACCATACCTCGGCGTGTGGCCCACCCACGCCGAACCCGCCCCGTACACCTGACATGACCCGACTGCGCAAGATCATCCACGTCGACATGGACGCCTTCTACGCGTCGGTGGAGCAGCGCGACGATCCTTCACTGCGCGGCAAGCCGGTGGTGGTGGCGTGGCGCGGTGCGCGCTCGGTGGTGTGCGCGGCGTCCTACGAAGCGCGCGTGTTCGGCGTGCGTTCGGCGATGCCGGCGATGCGTGCCGAGCGCCTGTGCCCGGACGCGATCTTCGTGCCCCCGGACTTCGCGCGTTACAAGGCTGTGTCGCGCCAGGTGCGCGAAATTTTCCTGCGCCATACCGACCTGGTCGAGCCGCTGTCGCTGGATGAGGCGTATCTGGACGTGACCGAGCCGAAAAGTGGCATCGAGCTGGCGACCGAGATCGCACGCACGATCCGGGCACAGATCCGCGACGAGACCCAGCTGACTGCTTCAGCGGGCATTGCGCCGAACAAGTTCCTGGCCAAGATCGCCTCGGACTGGCGCAAGCCCGACGGCCAGTTCGTGATTCCACCGCAACGGGTGGACGCGTTCCTGGCGCCGTTGCCGGTCAGCCGCGTGCCCGGCGTGGGCAAGGTGATGGAAGGCAAACTGGCGGCGCGCGGCATCATCACCTGCGGTGATCTGCGGCAATGGGCGCTGGCGGACCTGGAGGACGCGTTCGGCAGCTTTGGCCGCAGCCTCTACAACCGTGCACGCGGCGTCGATGAACGGCCGGTGGAGCCGGACCAGCCGGTGCAGTCGATCTCTTCCGAGGACACCTTTGCCGAGGACCTGCTGCTTGAAGACCTGGGCGAGGCGATCGTGCAGTTGGCAGAGAAGACCTGGAATGCCACGCGCCGGACGGATCGCGTGGGCCACACCGTGGTGCTGAAGCTGAAGACGGCGCAGTTCCGCATCCTCGCCCGCAGCTTCACCCCGGATCGCCCGCCGGAATCGATGGAGGAGCTGCGCGATGCCGCGCTGGCGCTGCGTGCGCGCGTGGACCTGCCGGCCGACACGCGCTATCGCCTGGTGGGCGTCGGCCTGGGCGGTTTCCGCGACAAGGAACCGGTGGTGCAGGGGGAGCTGTTCGAGCAGGCGCCGAACGATCCGCAGCGCCCCTGACCGCGGTCCTGCCTCACGGCCACTGCATTTCGCCCTTGGCCACCTTCGCGCTCAGCTGCAGCGATTCCACGCCCTCCAGCCGCGGGTAACGCGCCTGCATCGCCTTCACCAGCGCCTGGCTGTCCTTCGCCTTGGCCGCTTCCGCATCGAACGCACGGATGTACCCGGCGGTGAAGCGCAGCGCGCTGGCGTCCAGCGCCGCCCCCTGCGCGTAATGGCCCGGTACCACCACCTGCGGCTTCAGTGCCTGCAGTCGCTGCAGGGTCTGCAGCCAGTCGGCATGCGACTTCGGGGTCTGCGTGTCGGCCATCCACACATGCTCGCCGGCGACCACCGGGATGCCACCGACGATCGCGCGCAATGAAGGCACCCACAGCACGCTGCGGTCTGGCGTGGGGCCATCGAGTCCGATCAAGGGCAGGCGCTGCCCTTCCAGCAGCAGCGCATCGCCCTCCAGCACCTGCGGTACAACGATGCGCGCCGGTGCGTCGGCCCCCATCTTCGGGCCCCAGTAGGCGCGCTTGCCGGCATGGGTCTGCTGGATGTGGGCCACGGTCTGCGCGGTGGCGACGATGCGTGCGTGCGGGAACGCGTCCTGCAGCGTGGCCAGGCCGAAGTAGTAATCCGGATCGCCATGGCTGATGTAGATCGTGGTCAGCTGCTTGCCACTGGCACGGATCAGCTCGACCAGCCTGCACGCGTCGCTGGCCGCGAACTGCGCGTCGACCAGGATCGCATCGTGGCGGCCTTCGATCAGCACCGATGACACGGAGAACATCGCCTGCGGGCCAGGATGGAAGTACTGCAGGTGCAACTGTGATTTCGTCGCCGTGGCCGGCGCCGGGGAGGCCGGCGCGGCCAGCAGCGGGGCGCTGGTGAAGCTGGTGACCAGTGCAAGCGGAAGCAGCAGGGCAACGGAACGCATGCGGAACTCCTTGTGCAGCACGGGACATGCCCGGCAGGTGGGTCGATCAGTACGCTGCAGTGATGATCTGCTTCGGGTAGGCATGCGCCTCCAGCTCCGCCACGAAGGCAGCGCCATAGTCGGCGTAGCTGATGCGGCTGTGGCCGTTGGCGTCGGCGAGGAAGGCCTTGGCCTGCACGCGGTACTGGCCACGCTCTTCGCCCGGTCCGATTTCCGCGGCCGGCGAGAAGAACGTCCAGTCGAGGTCGTCTACCGCCTGCAGGCGCTTGAGTGCTTCGCGGTGGGCCAGCGCATAAGGCTTGTACGCCTCCGGGAAATCCGGTGTATCGACCAGCTGGACACCCGGTGCCACTTCCAGGCTGCCGGCGCCGCCGACCACGACCAGGCGCGGCACCCCGGCCTTGCGTGCCGCAGCTGCCAGCTGTCCGGCCACTTCGCCGACGCGGCTGATGTCATCACCCGGGCGTGGCCCGTAGGCGCTGGCCAGCACGTCGTGGCCGGCGATGGCGGCGGCCAGCGCGTCCGCATCATCCAGCGCGGCGATCACCGGATGGGCAGCGGCCAGCTCCACCGGCAGGTCCTGCGTGCGGCGCACGATCAGGGTCAATTCGTGGCCGGCGGCCAGCGCGTGGCGCGCGATCTGGCGGCCGATGTTGCCGGTGGCACCGACGAGGGCGATTTTCATGGCGAACTCCGTAAGCAAGGGGAGGGGAAGACGACGGGGCCACTGTAGGACGCTGCAATTGTCCGGAAAACAGCGTATAACGCGCTTGTTTGTTGCATGGATCGAGCAGATGGACCGACTGACCGCCATGACCGTGTTCATCGAAGTGGCCGAGCGCGGCAGCCTCACTGCCGCTGCCGAGGTGCTGGACATGTCGCGGGCGATGGTCACCCGTTACCTCGCCGAGGTGGAGGCCTGGCTGGGGGCGCGCCTGCTGCACCGGACCACGCGCCGGGTCAGCCTGACCGGCCCGGGCGAGGCGGCGCTGGCGCGCTTCCGGCAGATGCTGGAGATCGGCGAGGCGCTGCAGGGCGAACTGGCCAGCGACGATCCCGAACCGCATGGCACGCTGCGGGTGACCGCCAGCGTCTCGTTCGGGCAGAGCCATCTGGCGCGCGCCGTGGCCGACTTCGTCAAGCGCCATCCGGCGGCGCGCATCGAACTGCTGCTGGTCGATCGCACGGTGAATCTGGTCGAGGAGCGGGTGGATCTGGCGGTACGCATCGCCCGGCAGATCGATCCCAGCCTGATCGCGCGACGTCTGGCCACGTGCCGCTCGGTGCTGTGCGCCACGCCCGGTTACCTGGAGGTGCGTGGCACGCCGACCGCCCCGGAACATCTGGCCGCGCACAACTGCCTGACCCATCACTACGTGGGCAAGAGCCTGTGGCAACTGCACCGCGACGGACGTTCGCTGTCGGTGGCGGTGGGGGGCAACATCAGCGCAAACGAAGCGTCATTGCTGCTCGAAGCGGTTCGCGCCAGCGCCGGCATCGCGATGCTGCCGACCTACCAGGTGGCGCCGTTGCTGCGCAGTGGCGAGCTGGTGGAACTGCTGCCGGCGTATACCCTGGACGAGCTGGGCATTCATGCGGTGTACGCATCGCGTCGCCAGCAGTCCGCGATCATGCGGCGGTTCCTCGACTTCCTGGGCGAGTGTTTCGCCAGTCCGGCCTTCCAGGATCTGGACTGGCGACCGGCGCGTGCGGAACCTGCATGACATCCCTGTGCCATGCGCACACGGCATACAATGAGCGGCCCCACGTCGTACAGGTGCGTTGCGTGTCGTATCCCTATCCGCTGGTCGTGTTCGACCTCGATGGCACGCTGGTCGACAGCGCCGCCGATATCGCCGAAGCCCTGAACCGCACGCTGGAGGACATCGGCCTTGCCCGTGTGCCGGAAGCCACCGTGCTGGGCTGGATTGGCGATGGTGTCCGCCGTTTGGTCGAGCAGGCCTTGCATGCCGCAGGGCAGGAGGTCGATCTGGCCGAGGTCATGCCGGTGTTCATGGTGCATTACCGTGAGTGCCTGCTGCGCAGCCCACGCCTGTTCGACGGTGTGGCCGAAGCACTGGCGCAGCTGCGGGAACGCGCTGTGCCGCTGGCCATCTGCACCAACAAGCCTGCAGCGCTGGTGCCACCGCTGCTGCAGCATCTGGGCATCGGCGATGCGTTCGCGCTGGTGCTGGGCGGCGATTCGCTGCCGCAGCGCAAGCCCAGCGGTGAACCACTGCGGCACATCGCGGCACACTTCGGCTTGCCGGTGGATGCATGCCTGATGGTGGGTGATTCGTTGACCGACTACCGCGCGGCGGAAGACGCGGGAATGCCGATCGCGCTGGTGCGCTACGGTTACCCGCGTGGCCTGGACCTGGCCACCGCAGCTGCGGTGGCGGTGATCGATGATCTGCGCGAACTGCCGGGCCTGGCCGCGCGCATCCCGGTATAGCGCCGGGCCTGCGCCCGGCGCGCCTGCTCATTTCGGCTGGTAACGCACGCTCAGCTGATACTCGCGGCCCGGCTGGTTGAACCATGCCACGGTCTCGTACCTGCGGTCGAACACATTGGCCGCCCGTGCCAGCAGCGACCACGAGGGCGTGAGCGCGTACTCGGCGCGCAGATCCAACGTGCCATAGCCGCCGACCTTCACCGTGTTGGCGGCATCGTCATAGCGCTTGCCCGCACCCTGTACGGTCAGGCCGGCACGGAATGCGCCGAAGCGGCGATCCATATCCAGCCGTGCCGTCTGCTGTGCACGGCGCGGCAGCCAGTTGTCGAACTGGCTGCTGCCGTTCGTGCGGTTGCGCGGGTCGGTGTAGCTCAGCTGTGCAGCGATGTCGAAACCGGCCAGCACGACACCGCCGGTCAGTTCGGCACCGCGGATGCGCGCCTTCTCCACCTGCTGCATCCTGAAGGTGGCTGCATCGTAGGTGATCAGGTCATCGATGCGCGTCTCGTACACATCCAGGCCCCAGCGCCAGCCTTGGCCCTGCTGCGAGATGCCGAGGTTGGCGCTCTTCGACTTCTCCGGATCCAGCGTCGGCACGCCGCTCCACGGGTCATACAGGTCGCTGAAGGTGGGTGCCTTGAAGGCCGTGCCGTAGCTGGCGTTGATGCGCAGGCCGTGGTCCAGCTCCATCGCCCAGCCGATGCTGCCGGTGGCATGGTTGCCGAACTGCTGGTTGTCGTCGTTGCGCGCGCTGGCCTGCAGCTGGTGCCGGCCGAAGCGCCCCTGGTACTGCACGAACGCACCGGTGTTTCGACGGCTGTCGACACGATAGCCGGCACTGCTGCCGTCCAGGTTGTCCTCACTCCAGTCCACACCGGCACTCAGCAGCTGACCTTCGGCCACGCCGAAGTCGCCCTGCAGCGACGCGCTGTCACGATGCGTCTGCGCGCTGCCTTGCACGCCGTCGGCGCCGACGTTGTCCGATTCGTTGTCACTGCGACCGACGTTGGCGGTCAGCACCAGCCGTTCGGCCGGCGTGTAGCGGACCTTGCCGGACAGTACCTGCTGGCGCGTCTCGGAGTAGTTGTAGTAGCCGTCGTAGTGGTTCTGGCCGTCGGCGCGCAGCGCGCTGCCCTCCACCGTCCACTGCTCGTTGAAGGTGTAGCCGCCGCGCAGGCTCTTGGAGAGGTTGCGGTAGCCGTCGCGGTCGGGTTCGTCGGCGAAACAGCCGGTGAACAGCGTGGCCGAACCCCGGCAGGCGTCGATGCCATCGGAATGCTGGTAGGCGATGTCGGCGCCGAACCAGCCGCGTTCGCTGCTGCCACCGATGCCGCCGCTGGCCTCACGCAGGCCATTGCTGCCACCGCCCAGCTGCAGATGTGGCGCGAAGTCGCCCTGGTTGCGGCGGGTGAAGATCTGGATCACACCGCCGATGGCGTCGGCGCCATACAGGCTGGACTGCGGGCCACGCACGATCTCCACGCGTTCGATCTGCGCCAGCGGCAGGTCCTGGATCATCGCCAGGCCGAGATCGGCGCTGTTGATGCGCACGCCGTCGACCAGCACCACCGTGTGGCCGGAGTTGGTGCCGCGCAGGAACAGCGAGCTCTGCTTGCCCAGGCCGCCGGCGTTGGTGAGGTTGATGCCGGCGCGGCCACGCAGCAGGTCCTGCAGCGACGTGGCCTGGCTGGACTCGATCTGCGTCCGGTCGATCACCTGCGCAGGCGCGATGCTGTCCTGCAGGGCGATGGGGGTGCGGGTGGCCGTGACGAGGATGGGATCGAGCGCGCGGGCGCCATCATCGGCCTGGGCCAACGCGGGCAGGGCGGCCAATACGGCCAGGGAAAGCAATCGGGACTGCAGCTTCATCGGGGGACTCCAGGTGCCACGCACGCCCGCGTGGCGAAGGGGAGGAGCCGCGAAGGCAGGCAAGCGCCGATGCCGCAGGCAGGGCTGCGGACATCCAGCGCCATGCCCACCGCATCGCGACCTGAGGCTTCCGGGCCGGTCTCCGGGCTTGCCGCCGGGTGGCGCGAGGCCACCGTCCAGGCGCCTTCCCATGCTGTGGCACAGTGGCGGTGTTGCCTGGAACTGACGTGCTTACCGTTGCGGGGGCAGCGCCGGCATGGCGTGGGTTCACGCGTCACCGGCTTCCCGTTTCAACCTGCCGGCCATGGCCGCAGGTCACCTGGAAGTGCGCGCAGTCTACGGCATCGGCAGGCCCGATGCGGCGCACGTGCGGCAGTGTCTGTGGAGCTGATGATCCCCAGCCACTAGAATTGCCGCTTGATCCCGTGGTGCTGTTGCCGATGTCCGCCCGTTTTCCGCTGTCCCCGCGTTGCCTGCACAGGACGCATGCATGATCCTCGACCTGGTCCGCCATGCCGGCAACGGTCGCGACGAGTACCTCGATGGCCGCAGCGATCCACCGCAGCTGGCCCGCCTGCCACAGGAACTGGTGGAGGCCTACGCCGCGCAGCCCTGGGAGCGGGTGATCAGCTCGCCGCGCCTTCGGTCACTGCACACCGCCATGGCGCTGGCCACCCCGCGTGGGCTGGACGTGGATGCGGACGAGGAGTGGGAAGAACTCGACTTCGGCGACTGGGACGGGCAGGCGCTGTTCGACCTGCCGGAGCAGGCGCTGGCGGCATTCCATGCCGATCCGCATGCGTATCCGCCGCCCAACGGCGAAAGCTGGGGGCACTTCGAGCGGCGCATCGCGCGTGCGCTCGACCGCCTGCTCGACGATGACGACCCGCCGCCGACCGTCGTGGTCAGCCACGGTGGCCCGCTGCGCATGGTGCTGTCACAGGTCTGCGGCCTGCCGATGTCACTGTGCTGGTCGCTGCGCATCGACCACGGCACGCGCCTGCGAGTAAGGCTGGAGCGTGGCGAGGCAGGCTTGGTGGGCGAGCTGCTGGAGCTGCAGCAGCCCTGATCCGGCCCGCGCCGATCAGTCCTCGTCGGCGCTTCCGGCCACGCCTTCTTCTGCGTCATCGTCTGCGTCGAAACGCTGCTCGTGCACCGGCCCCGAGGCCGGACCGGCCACCTTCAGCGGGTGCGCGGCGATGCGCGCTTCGTAGTCCTGCACCAGCGCGTCGCGCTGCGGCTCGCCCAGTTCCTGCCAATGGCAGTCCAGCAGTGCGCCTTCCAGCGAGTAGAGCAGGTTCAGGCTGGGCTTGAAGCCGGCGCGCTTGACCTTGACGAAGGCACCCACCGCGCCGACGGCGGCCAGATCCTCACGGCTGCGCAGACCGACCTGGCGCAGCCATGCCGCACTTTTCGGACCGATGTTGCGCAGCTTCGGCGCACTCATCCCAACGCCTCGACGAAGACGCGCGCGATGGCTTCCAGTCCGGCCTGGTCATCGGCATCGAAGCGACCGGTCTTCGGGCTGTCGATGTCGAAGACTCCGATCAGTTCATCACCGCGCAGCAGCGGAACGACCAGTTCCGAGCGGGAGGCCGAGTCGCAGGCGATGTGGCCCGGAAAGGCATCGACATCGTCGACGCGCTGGGTCACGCGCTGGCGGGCCGCGGCACCACACACGCCCTTGTCCAGCGGAATGCGCACGCAGGCCGGCAGCCCCTGGAACGGGCCGACCACCAGCTCCTGGCCATCGTAGAGATAGAAACCCACCCAGTTCAGGTCGGGCAGGGCGTGGAAGACCAGCGCCGAGAGATTGGCCGCGTTGGCGATGCGGTCGGACTCTCCATGGACCAGGCCACGGGCCTGTTCAAGCAACTGGGCGTATTGTTCCGGCTTGCTGCCGGTGAGCGAGGCGTTGGCGAACATGACCGCAGTCTAGCAAGCGGGCCGGGCCAGCGATAATGCACGCTCTGTTGCCCCGCTGGAGCCTTCGATGCCGTTGCCCGCTGCCCTGCCATCCGCGCTGTTCGTCACCGGCACCGATACCGAGATCGGCAAGACGGCGGCCAGCACCGCGCTGCTGCACGCCCTGCGCCGGCGTGGCCTGCGAGCGGTCGGAATGAAACCGGTGGCCAGTGGCAGCCAGGATCTGGGGCAGGGCCTGCACAACGAGGATGCGCTGGCGCTGCAGGCGGCCAGTCGGCCAGTGCCGGACTACATCGACGTGAATCCCTATGCCCTGCGGCAGCCGATCGCCCCCGAGCTGGCGGCGGCCGAGGACGGGGTGGACATCGCCCTGGCACCGATCGTCGCCGCGTTCGAGCGCCTGCGTGCCACCGCCGACGTGGTGGTGGTGGAAGGCGTCGGGGGATGGCTGGCGCCGGTCTCCGTCCACCTGGACCAGCTCGACATCGTGCGTGCACTGCACCTGCCGGTCGTGCTGGTGGTCGGCCTGCGGCTGGGCTGCGTCAACCACGCGAGGCTGACCGCGCACGCATTGCAGGCCAGCGGCGTGGAGTGCCTGGGCTGGATCGGCAATCACATCGATCCGGCCATGCAGCGCCAGGACGAGAACGTGGCGACGCTGGTGCAGCGGTTGCCGATGCCATGCTGGGGACGGCTGCCGCACCTGCCGGGCGCCGATGCTCAGGCGCTGGCGATGCACCTGCATGACGGCTGAGTTCCTGTAGAGCGGAGCCTGCGACCCGCTGCGATCAACCGGCCGCGAGCTCCCGCGCGAGTGCGCCCAATCGCTCCACGGCGGCGATGAAACGTGCGTCGAAGGTCTGGCAGCACGACAGCCGCAGGCAGTGCCGGTAGCGCGGACCGCGCGAATACACCTGGCCGGGCATGAACACGATGCCCTCTTCCAGCGCCCGCTCGAACAGTGCGCGGGTGTCCACGCCCGGCAGTTCCAGCCACAGCAGGAAGCCACCCTGTGGTTCCGTGGCGCGCGTGCCGGGCGGGAAATGCTCGGCCACCAGCTGGCGCAGCCGTCCCACCTGCTCGCGATACAGGCGCCGCATGCGGTGCAGGTGATGTTCGTATCCGCTGCCTTCCAGGTACGCTGCCACGGCATCGCCCAGCAGCTGCGGCTCGCCGCCCGTGGACTGGAACTTCAGCAGGGCGATGCGTTCGGCGAAGCGCCCGCCGTCGAGCCAGCCGATGCGATAGTCCGGGGCCAGCGTCTTCGAGAAGCCGCCGACCACCATCACCCAGCCGTCGCGGTCAAAGGCCTTCAGCAGCGGCGCAGGCGGCTCGCAGAACTGCAGTTCCGCGTACACGGCATCCTCGATCAACGGCAGCTGCCGCGCGTTGACCAGCTCGGCCAAACGCTGCTTGGCCGCCACCGGCATGGTGCAGCCCAATGGATTGTGCACGGTCGGCATCAGCACCAGCGCGGCCAGCGGTGTGTGCTCCAGCATCGCCTCCAACGCGTCGACGTCCAGCCCCTGTTGCGGATGCGTCGGCAGTTCGATGGCCTGCAGGCCCAGGTTGGCCAGCAGCGGATACAGGTTGAAGTACGACGGTGCTTCGATACCCACTGAATCACCGGGCTGGGTTACCGCACGCAGTGCCAGCTGCAGGGCCTCCATCGCGCCGTGGGTCAGCAGCAGGCGATCGCTGTGCGTGTGCAGGCCCATGCGCGGGCCGCGCCGCACGATCTGCGCCAGCAGCCGCGGCGAGCCATTGGGGCGTGCGTAGGTTTCGACCGTCTGCTGGCCGTGGCGCAGTACCTGGGCGGTGTGCCGGGCCAGCTGGGCGCCAGGATAGAACTGGCGCCCGCGTGGCCCGGCGAAGGCGAGGTCGATCACCCCCGAACGCCGTTGCGCCTCCAGCACGCGTGCCATCAGCACCTGCTGCAACGGCGCGGTGGGAGCCGACGGCGCATCGCGCAGCGACCGTTGCGGCACCGACAGTCGTGGCGCCACCTCGAAACCTGCCTTTGGCCGCGGGACCACCAGGCCGGCGTCTTCCAGCTGGCGGTAGGCGGCGATCACCGTGTTGAGGCTGAGCTGACGCTGTGCCGCCATCTGCCGCAGCGATGGCAGGCGGCTGCCGACCGGCAGGCGCCCGCCCTGGATGGCCTCGGCCAGCTCATCGGACAGCCGCTGGTAACGGGGAGCGAACGCGCTGCTGCGTTGATCTGTATCCATCGGTTCCGGCCGCATCTGGTGCTGTACCCATGAGGAATCCGAGCCTAGCATGTCCTCGTCGGCAGGGCCTGATCGGTGCCCGCCGATATTTCAAGGGCGCGCGGCTGGATGGCCGCGCGCCCCTTTTTTTCGCATGGGCAGGCGCGCCTTGCAGTCAACGCATCGGCACCAGCACCGGATCCCGGCGATACAGGGCGGGGAACTGCCTGCCCAGTGCCGCCAGCTTCGGAGCGTCGTAGTAGCGGATGTAGGCCGCCTGCGGATAGTTGCTCATGTAGTTCTGGTGATAGCTCTCGGCCGGATAGAAGCGCTGGCCGCTGCCCACCTGGGTGACGATGGGCGCGCGATAGCTTCCGGCCTGGCCCAGCTGGGTGATGTAGGCACGACTGGCCGCCTGCTGGCGCGGGTCATCGACGAAGATCGCCGAGCGGTACTGGCTGCCATGGTCCGGGCCTTGCCGGTCGAGCTGGGTCGGGTCATGCACCACCGAGAAGAACACCTGCATCAGCTGGCCGTAGCTCACCTGGCGCGGGTCGTAGTCGACCTTCACCGCCTCGGCGTGGCCGGTGCGCCCGCTGCTGACCCGCTCATAGCGCGCATCCGCCGCGCTGCCGCCGACGTACCCCGAGACCGCGTTGCTCACGCCCTTGACGTGCTGGAACACGCCCTGCACGCCCCAGAAGCAGCCGCCGGCAAACACCACGCTGGCGTGCGTGCTGTCATCGCGGAATGCGGCTTCACCGGCGGGTGCGGGCAACACCTGCACCTGTGCGCTGCGCTCGAGCGGCGCGGCGATGGCACCGTGATCAATCAGCAGTACCCCGGCAATCAATGCGGTGGCGACCAGCCCGGCAATGCCGGCGGCGATCCCCTGTTCGAACGAAATCTTCATCGTGTCCTCCCGGATCAACCGAAGGTGAAGGCGTAGGCCTGCGCGCCGGCATCGAGGAATTCGATCTCGAAGCGGTGTGGTGCGATGGCGCCGCGCTGGCGCACCAGCTGGTACAGACGGTGTTCGTCGATCACGCCGCTGCCATCGCTACCAACGTCGCTGCCGGCGTCGGCCGCAGGCAACGGCCGGCCATCCAGCCAGACGCGGAAGCGCACCGGCGTGCCGTCCTGGCGCGGCGCGAGCACCAGATGCAGATCGCGGGCATGGAACTGGAAGGCGATGCGTCCACCGGGCTGCTGCAGCCGTGCCGCCTCGTCGTCGATGATCCAGCGGCCGGACAGGCCCCACTGGTTCAGCGCCAGCGCCGGTGGCAGCGTGTAGTCGAAGGCCGTGTCCGCACGTTGCCCGCCTGGCGAGGCGAACTGCTCGGCGCGCGCATGCCCCAGGTAGGTCTCCGGCGAGCGCAGATTGCCCATGTCCGCCTGCGCGGCCACCCCCTGCAGGTCCGCTGCGGCCGGATCGGCCGGCGGTGGCAGCCGGGTCTGGCCGGCTTCGGCCAGCAGGCGGCGGATCACCTGCTCCGAACGCGCATAGTTGCCTTCGCCGAACTGATGGCCGCGGATGTTGCCCTGCGCATCCACGAAGTAGTGGGCCGGCCAGTAGCGGTTGTTGAACGCGCGCCAGATCGCGTACTGGTTGTCCAGCGCGACGGGATAGTCGACCTTCAACTGCTGCACGGCCTTCATGACGTTGCGCGGGTCGCGTTCGAAGGCGAACTCGGGGGTGTGCACGCCGATCACCACCAGGCCGTAATCGCGGTAGCGCCGCTGCCACTCGTGCACGAACGGCATCGCACGCAGGCAGTTGATGCAGGAATAGGTCCAGAAGTCGATCAGCACCACCTTGCCGCGCAGCTGGGCGGCGTCCAGCGGTGGGCTGTTGAGCCAGCCGGTGGCGCCGTCCAGCGCGGGCAGCGTGCCTTCCACCGGCAGCGGGGCGTCGCTGCCCGCAGCGGCTGGGCCCATCATCATCATCGGCGGAGCGGAAGGCTGCGCGCCGGGTACCGCATCGAGCAGCCCCTGCTCGATACGCGCGGTGCTGACGGTGGACAGCCGGGTCAGCAGGCCGGTGTCCCAGCCCAGGGCAATGGCCACGACCGCCAGCAGCGCAGCGACGCCGAGCACGCGGCGGAGCAGATTGCCCAGTCCCAGCCGTGCCTGCAGGGCACGGAACACCCGGCCGCCGATCCAGACCGCCAATGCCAGCGCGGTGACCGCACCCAGCGCGTAGGCGAGCAGCAGCGCACTGGTGCTTGCGCTGGCGCCATGCAGCGCAGCCCCCGTCAGTACCAGGCCAAGGATCGGTCCCGCGCACGGTGCCCACAGCAGGCCGGTGGCGATGCCGATCAGCAGCGACGTCCAGGCACCGCCGCGCCCGGCGGCATCGGCAGCGTCCGCGCGTGCGCTCAACCGCGCGCCGACACGCTGCAACGGCGCCAGCAGATGGTCTGCCAGTGCGGGCCACAGCAACGCCACCGCGAACAGCGCCATCAACAGCAGGGCGATCCAGCGACCGATCTGGTTGGCCTGCGCCACCCACTGGCTGCCGACCGCCGCCAGGCTGGCGACGAGGGTGAAGGTCAGCGCCATGCCCAGCAGCAGCGGCAGGGTGCTGCGCAGGAACGGGCGGTCGGCGCGCGCGAACACGAACGGCAGCACGGGCAGGATGCAGGGGCTGAGCAGGGTCAGCACACCGCCGAGATAGGCAAGCAGCAACAGCAGCATCATCGGGCTCCAGAAGCAGGGGACGATCCCACCGGCACGCGCCAGCCCGCATCACTGTCATGCGCGGCAGGTCCGGGCTGGAAGGCCAGCGCGGCGCCGTTCATGCAGTAGCGCAGGCCGGTAGGGCGTGGGCCGTCGTTGAAGACATGGCCCAGATGGCCGCCGCAGCGGCGGCAATGCACTTCCACCCGCAGCATGCCGAAGGTGACATCGCGGTCCTCGCCGATGGCGTTGTGCAACGGTGCCCAGAAGCTGGGCCAGCCGGTGCCGCTCTCGAACTTGGTGGACGAGGAGAACAGCGGCAGGCCGCAGCCGGCACAGGTGAACGTGCCTTGCCGGTGTTCTTTGTTGAGCGGGCTGCTCCAGGGGCGTTCGGTCGCCTGCTGGCGCAGCACTGCGTACTGGGCCGGGGTCAGCCGCTGGCGCCAGTCAGCATCACTGCGCATGATCTCGAACTGTCGCGCAGGGCGCGTTTCTGCTGCCGCTGGCGCCGCGCGGCTGCAGGCCCCGAGGCCGAGCAGGCCGGCGGTGGTGGCGATACCGCCCAGACCCAGCAGATGGCGGCGTGTGAGGGGCATGGCGGACTCCGGGAAGGGGCGACGGGGCCATGCTGCGCCTGCTCCGGTCAACGAATCCTCACACAGGATTCAATTTTTCGTGAGGTATCGGCGGCGTTCCCGCGCCACAATGCGCTCAGCCTCCCTTGGCCCGAGCTGCCGATGTCCCCGAAACGTGTCCTGATCGTTGAAGACGATGCCCACATCGCCGACCTGCTGCGCATGCACCTGGGCGATGAGGGGTATGAGGTCGCCCACGCCGACAGCGGTGATGGCGGACTGCGCCTGCTCGAACAGGAAGGCCCGTGGGACGCGCTGGTGCTGGACGTGATGCTGCCCGGTGTCGATGGCCTGCAGGTCTGCCAGCGCGCACGGGCGATGGCGCGCTACGTCCCGATCATCATCATCAGTGCACGCGGCAGCGAAACCCAGCGCATCGTCGGCCTGGAACTCGGCGCCGACGATTATCTGGCCAAGCCATTCTCGATGCCGGAGCTGGTGGCGCGCGTGCGTGCCCTGCTGCGTCGCGCCGAGGCCATGGCGCAGAACGCCCGCATCGATGCCGGCGCCATCGAGCTGGGAGGACTGCAGCTGGATCCGGTCGCGCGTACTGCCGAAGTGGATGGCAAGCCGCTGGAACTGACGCCGCGCGAGTTCGACCTGCTGCTGTTCTTCGCGCGCCATCCCGGCCAGGTGTTCGCGCGGATGGAACTGCTCAACCAGGTCTGGGGCTACCAGCACGATGGCTATGAGCATACGGTCAATACCCATATCAACCGCCTGCGCAGCAAGATCGAAACGGATCCGGCCAACCCGCGGCGATTGCTGACGGTCTGGGGCCGGGGCTACAAGCTGGTGGACCCGGCCGGGGCGGCGGCATGATCCGGCCGAACCTGTGGCAGAAGCTGGCGGCGGTGATCGCGGCGCTGATGCTGATGTGCTGCATGGCGCTGCTGGCGCTGCAGATGCGCTCGAACACACGGCACGAGCAGGAAGTCGTGCAGCGGCTGTCGCTGGGCCTGGCCGAGCACATCGCGCAGCGCAGTGAGCTGATGGATACCAGCGGCATGCGCGATGCTGCGGTGCGTGCGCTGTTCGGGCAACTGATGGCGGTCAACCCCAGCGTCGAGGTGTACCTGCTGGACGACCAGGGCCGCATTCTCGGCCACGACGCACCCAGCGGGCACCTGATGCGCAACCGCGTGGACGTGGCACCGCTGCGCCGTCTGCTGGCGGGCGCGCCGCTGCCGATCCTGGGCGACGATCCGCGCAGCAGCAAGGGTCGCAAGGTGTTCAGCGTGGCGCCGCTGGTGGTGCAGGGGCGGCAGGCCGGCTACGTCTACGTGGTGCTGGTGGGCGAGCACCGGCAGATGCTCGCCGACGATCTCGCCGCCAGCAACCAGTGGAACACGACCTTGTGGTCGGTGATGCTGGTAGGCAGCCTGGGTCTGCTGGCCGGGCTGGTGGCGTTCTACTGGGTGACCCGGCCGCTGCGCCGCCTGACACGCCGCATCCAGGCATTCGACATCGATGCGCCGACGCCGCTGCCGCCGCCCGGCCCGCTGCGGCCGGGCGAGCGCGATGAACTGGTCATCCTCGAACATGCGCATGCACAGATGGCGCAGCGGCTGGGTGAGCAGTGGCAGCAGCTGCGCCAGCAGGACCTGCAGCGGCGCGAGCTGGTGGCCAACATTTCGCACGATCTGCGCACGCCGCTGTCTTCACTGCATGGCTACCTTGAGACGATGGCGTTGAAGGACGCGACGCTGTCGCCGGAGGAGCGCCGGCGCTATCTCGGCATTGCCCTGGCCCAGAGTGCGAAGGTCGGGCGATTGGCGCGCGCGCTGTTCGAGCTGGCACGCCTGGAACATGGCGAGGTGCGGCTGGAGTGGGAGGTGTTCGCGCTGCCTGAGCTGCTGCAGGACGTGCTGCAGAAGTTCGAGCTGGCGGCGCAGGCGCGCGGCCAGCAGTTGCACGCGGATTTCCCGCAGGGATTACCGCTGGTACGTGCGGACCTGGGTCTGGTGGAGCGGGTGCTGACCAACCTGCTCGACAACGCCCTGCGCCATGCACCGGAGGGAGGCCGGATCGAGGTGCGGCTGCGTGCGGTGGCCGACAGCGTGGAGGTGATCGTCTCTGATGACGGTCCCGGCGTTGCTGCTGCGGTGCGCGCGCAGCTGTTCCAGGCGCCTGCTGCGCTGGGGGCGCGACGGGGCGAGAACGGTGGCCTCGGGCTGCTGATCGTGCAGCGTATCGTGCAGCTGCATGGCCGCAGCATCGCGCTGCGCGACAGTGAGGCAGGGGCGACGTTCGTGTTCGAGCTGCCGCGGGCGGAGTCGGCGGCGGTGGCCTAGGCGCAGCTGGTTTCCGGGTGGCGGTGTCTGCCCCTGTGCGCAGGTATGTGCGTTTTTCCGTGGGGCATCCGCCCGGCGTGCAGGGGTTATCGGTGCGCAGAGGGGTGCGGACGACGGCACCGTGCCTGGCAGGCAGGTGGGGCACGTCCGGGCGTGGTATCCGCGCTGGCATGGGATCGCTCGGGCTGAGGCTGCCTGTGCGCAGGTGCGTTTTTCCGTGCGGCGCCGGTCGGATGCCCTTGCGTGCGAATGTCCCCCGGTGCCGGCCGGTGGCCGTCACCTCCTCCTTTACTTCGCACGCAAGGACATCCGCCCGGCGTTGAGGGGTTATCGGCACGCAGCGGTGTGTGGACGACGGCACCGTGCCTGGCAGGCGGGTGGGGCACGTCCGGGTGTGGTATCCGCGCTGGCATGGGATCGCTCGGGTTGAGGCTGCCTGTGCGTGTGTTCGTTTTTCCTGTGGCGCCGGGCGGATGCTCTTGCGTGCGAATGTCCCCCGGTGCCGGCCGGTGGCCGTCACCTCCTCCTTTACTTCGCACGCAACGGCATCCGCCCGGCGTGCAGGGGTTATCGGTGCGCAGAGGTGCGCAAACGCGCCGGGGGCATTTGCCCACACGTTTCCGGCCAGCGCGAGGCCCTTGCGCTCGCGATCCGCTCGGGCGAAGACGCGCATCTGCGCGCAGGCGAGGAATAAAAAAAGACCCGGCAGAGGGAGGGATCTGCCGGGTCCGGATTGCATGGGGGGAGGGACCCATGCAATGAGCGAAAGCGTCGCGTCAGGGCGTGTGGCCGGTCGCGTCCGCTGTTGATTCGTTGTAGCCCTGCACCAGCTCGGACCAGGAGCGTCCCGCCAGCAGGCCAAGACCGACCACGTCCTGCTGGGCCTGCCCAAACCGCTGCAGGTTGTCCTGCCACAGCTGGGCGCCCTGCGACAGCAATCCGGCCGGATCTTCACTTCGTGCCAGCTCGCCGAGCCAGCCACCGGTCGCGGTCAGGTTGCGTTCCAGTGCCTTCAGCTGCACGCCGAACATGCTTTCAGCGTTCTCCAGCGCCAACCGGTTCGCGCGCGTTGCGGCGGCGGCCAGCTGGCGGGTGGCATCACTGAAGCGATCGCTGAAGGCGGCGGTCATGGGCGTCAGGAAAGGACTTGATGCATTGCAGCATACGCCGATGATGCCGCATTGCAACAAAAATCATAAAGGCGCCCAAGGCGCCTTTAGAAATCCTTATATATCAACGAGTTGTTCAGGCGTCGGGGCCCCGGTACCGGCAGCCGGAAGTGCAGGTCTCGTGGACCGTGATCTCGCTCAGCGCCGGCAGCGCGGGCTTGAGTTCGTTCCAGATCCACACCGCCAGGTTCTCGCTGGTCGGGTTTTCCAGGCCGGGGATGTCATTGAGGTAGTGGTGGTCCAGGCGCTCGTAGATCGGCTGGAAGGCCGCCTTCACGTCGCCGAAATCCATGATCCAGCCGGTCTGCGCGCCGGGCTCGCCCTCGACCTTCAGTTCCACCCGGAAGGAGTGGCCATGCAGGCGCGCGCACTTGTGCCCGGGCGGTACGTTCGGGAGGCGGTGGGCCGCCTCAAGCATGAAGACTTTGAAGATTTCCATGAGCGGATTGTACGCCGCTGCTGTCGCATCCGACCGGGATCACGCCGGCACCGAAGTGGACTAACTATTTTCATCCGGATGAAGAGATGTTAGCTTCTCTTATATCCGTATGAAGAGATGTTATTGGTCGGACCCCGGCCAGTCATGGATTACTGCGGAACTTCGTCGCCCTACCACCACCCCACACATCGTCATGCCCCAGCACACCCTGCTCGTGGCGGCTCTGGCCGCCGCTCTGGCCGCGCCATTGTCCGCCGCCGCCGAAACCACCGCTGCCGCCAGTGGCGAAGCCAGTACCCTGGCCGCCGTCCGCGTCACCGGTTCCAACATCAAGCGCGCCGACACCGAGGCGTCCAACCCGGTGCAGGTGATCGGCCGCCAGCAGCTGGAACAGACCGGCAAGGCCACCGTCGCCGATGTGCTGCGCTCGATCTCCGCCAACACCGGCAATGCCAACAACGAGACCACCAACAATGGCTGGGCCTCCGGCTCGGCGAGCATCGGCCTGCGCGGCCTGTCACCGAAGAACACACTGGTGCTGCTCAATGGCCGTCGCGTGGCGAACTACGGCTTCCCGGCCGGTGGCCTGTCCGATACCTTCGTCGACCTCAATGCCCTGCCGCTGGTCGCGGTCGAGCGCATCGAAGTGCTCAAGGATGGTGCTTCGGCCGTGTACGGCTCCGACGCGGTGGCCGGCGTGGTCAACATCATCACCCGCCAGAACTTCGAAGGTGCCGAGATCGGTGGCAGCTTCGGAGGCGCCGACCAAGGGGGCCTGCGCGAGCAGAACCTGAAGTTCGTCGGCGGCCTCGGTGATCTGGACAGCGATGGCTACAACATCCTGTTCAGTCTGCAGGGCTACAACCGCGACCGCCTGGACCAGGACGAGCGCGACCTGACCAAGAGTGGCATCTACACCGACCTGCCGGGTGGGCGCTGGAACGGCTGGTCAGCCAAGGGGGCGCGCTATCTGATCAATGGCGTGTCGGTGCCGATGCTCGACGCAAGCGGCAACTGCCCCACCGGGACCACGCGCGTTGCGAGCGCTCCAATCGATGGCCTGGCTGGCGACACCTGCGGCTTCAACCAGGCGCCTTACACCACGCTGATTCCGTCCACGAAGCGCTATCAGGCCTATGCCAATGGCACCTTCCGCCTGGGCGACAACGTCGAAGCGTTCGGTGAGGTCCTGTACAGTCAGATCAAGAGCGCGGCCTGGTTCGGCAGCAGCCCGTTCTTCACCCTGGAAAGCGGCCGCTTCGCCCTGAATGCCGAGACCGGTCTGGCCGAGCCTGTGTCGTCGCAGCTGCCGGCGGGCAATCCGTACAACCCCTACGGGCGTGCCGTGCCGATCGAGTACACGTTCTTCGATCTCGGCGGCACCATCAAGACCAACCGCTCCACCGCCTATCGCGGCGTATTCGGCCTGCGTGGCACCACCGCCAACTGGGACTGGGAAGTGGCGGCGTTCGGCGCGCGCAGCAGCGAGCGTGAGACCGTCTCGGGCGGCTTCGCCAACCGCTGGGCGCTGGCCGATGCGCTGGCCAGCGGCAGCTACAATCTGCTCGACCCGGCGGCTACTCCGCAGTCGGTGCGTGATGCGATCAACATCGCCACGCTGCGTCCGGCCGAATCGAAGCTGCAGGGTGTCGATGCGAAGATCTCGGGCAGCCTGGGCCGCACCTGGGCCGGTGACATCGGCTTTGCCGCCGGCGCCGAGTGGCGCCGCGAGAAGCTCGATTCGAACAATCCCTGGCAGATCGATGCCGGCCTGCAGGTGCGTCCGGCCATCGCCGAGGTGCACGGCGAGCGCCAGGTCAGTGCCGCGTACGCGGAAGTGAACGTGCCGCTGGCCTCGACCCTGGAACTGTCCGCCGCTGCGCGCGCCGATCACTACGATGACTTCGGCGATGCGTTCTCGCCGAAGCTCGGACTGCGCTGGCAACCGCTGGACTTCCTGCTGGTGCGCGCGTCGGCCTCGAAGGGCTTCCGTGCGCCCTCGCTGTCCGAGAACTCCAACAGCACCAGCATCTCCTACGGCAGCGTGGTCGATCCGCGCGACCCGGATGTGCCGGGCTCGCGGCAGAGCCCGACGTTCTTCACCGTGGGCAACAGTGACCTGAAGCCGGAGCGCACCAAAAGCGTGAACTTCGGCGTGGTGCTGTCACCGTGGGCGAACACCAATCTGAGTGTCGACTACTACCGTATCCAGCTCGACAACCTGGTCGGCACCAACAACACCCAGACGCTGATCAACGACAACGTTGCCGGTGCCGTGCAGCGCGATGAGCGCGGCAAGCTGCAGGCCGTCTACAACCGCTACCAGAACCTGAGCGAGCTGAAGACATCGGGCATCGACGTGGAACTGCGCCAGCGCATTCCGACGGCGCGCCTGGGAGATTTCACCCTGTCTTCGGCCTACACGCACGTCCGTGACTACCGCCGTCCGACCGTGGTCGGTGGGCCCCTGGTCGACTACGCCGGCAGCAATCTCGGCGCCACCCTGCCCAAGGACAAGGCCACCACCACGCTGGACTGGAAGTACGGCGACTTCAACGCGGCGGTGACCTGGTACTACACCAGCAGCTATCGGCAGGAAGCCAGTACCGCCGCCAAGGCCGTGCAGCAGCGCGTCGGCAGCTACAGCCAGTACGACCTGTACCTGGGGTACACCGGCATCGACAGCCTGACCCTTTACGCCAAGGTGCAGAACCTGGGTGACAAGACGCCGCCCCACGATGCGTCGTTCCCGGGCATCCGTGCGCCGTACGACTTCACCCAGTACGACCTGCGGGGTCGCTACTTCACGCTGGGCTTCGACTACCGCTTCTGATCCATCGCCGTGGCCGGTCACCTGCCGTGACCGGCCACGTTGCCTTCTGCCGTCCTGTTTCCGGGGAGTCACCGTGTCCTTCCACCGCCGTGTCGTTCTTCCGTTGCTGTTCGCCGTTGCCAGCGCAGTGTTCCCCGCGTGGTCCGCGCAGGCGCAGAGCGCCTATTTCTTCCCGCAGGCCAGCGAGGCCGACGCGTTCGACAGCGCCATTCCCACGCCGGAGCAGTTCCTCGGCTATCCGATCGGCAGCCGCTACACCCGCCACGACCAGTTGGTCGCCTATTTCGAGGAACTGGCCAGGCATTCGGACAGGGTCCGCGTCCAGCACATTGGACGCAGCTATGAAGGCCGCCCCCTGCTGATCGCCACCATCACCGCGGCCAGCAACCAGGCGCGGTTGGAACAGATCCGCCAGCAGCACGCGACCCTGGTCGATCCAGCACAACCGCGCAGCGCAGCCGGTGACAGCCCGGTGGTGGTCTGGTTGGGCTACAGCGTGCACGGCAATGAAACGTCCAGCGGCGAAGCGGCGATGCTCACCGCGTATTACCTGGTGGCCAATCGCAGCAGTGAAACCCAGCAATGGCTGCAGCAGGCCGTAGTGCTGTTCGACCCGGCGCAGAATCCGGACGGACGCGACCGTGCGGCCAACTGGCACAACGCCTGGGCATCGGACCCGGCCTCGGCCGATCCGGCCGACAAGGAGCATGTCGAGCCGTTCCCGCAGGGCCGTACCAACCATTACTTCACCGATCTCAACCGCGACTGGCTGGCGCTGACCCAGCAGGATTCGCGGCCGAAGGTGGCCGCCTTCCACCAGTGGTACCCGAACGTGCAGATCGACTTCCACGAGATGGGCAAGGACAGCACGTACTACTTCGAGCCTTCGCCGAAGAGCATGCACAGCCCGTTGATCCCGGCCGCCTCCTACGAGTTCAACAGGACGCTGGCCACGTACCACGCACAGGCGCTGGACGCACTGGGGTCGCTGTACTACACGGGTGAGAACTTCGACAACTTCTCGCCGGTGTATGGCTCGACCTATCCGGACTTCCATGGCGCGGTCGGTGTCACCGTCGAGCAGGCCAGTTCGCGGGGACGGGTGCAGGAGTCGGTGAACGGGCTGCTGACCTTCCCGTTCACCATCCGCAACCAGGTGGCCACCGGCCTGGGCACGGTGCGCGGTGCGGTCGCCGAGCGCAGTGGCCTGTTCGACCTGCAGAAGACCTTCTTCCAGAGCGCATTGAAGCAGGCCGCGCAGCAGCCGCAGAAGAGCTTCGTGTTCGGCGACGCGCATGATCCGGCGCTGACCCGGCGCCTGCTTGAACTGCTGCTGCTGCACCGGATCGAGGTACGCGCGCTGGACCGGGATGTCACCGTCGAGGGGAAGCGCTTCCAGGCAGGCAGTGCCTACGTGGTACCCGTGCAGCAGGCGCAGTTCCGCCTGGTGCACTCGATCTTCGCCGAGACGCCGCCGATCAAGGGCGACGTGTTCTATGGCAGCACCAGCTACGCCATCGCGCCGGCCTACGGCGTGGCCTTCGCCGGCAGCCGCAGCCGCATCGACGGCGGTGCACAGGTGAGCGAGCTGCCGCCGCTGCAGGGCGCGGTTGTCGGCGGCCAGGCGGGGTTCGCCTATGCCATCGACTGGCGTGACTACAACGCCAGCCGTGCGTTGGCCGAGCTGCAGGGCAGGGGATTGGCCGCGCGCACTGCATTCCAGCCGTTCACCGCCGGAACCGCACAGGGCGACGTGGCTTTCGCGGCCGGCAGCATCGTCATTCCCGTTGCCGGCCAGCCACTGCAGGGCGCGGCCCTGCTCGACGCGGTGGCCGCGGCGGCACGTGCTTCGGGCGTACAGGTGCATGCGTTGTCGAGTGGCCGCAGCCGCGAGGGCATCGATCTCGGCAGCGATGGCGTCAAGGCACTGCGCAAGCCGGCCGTGGCACTGGTGATGGGCGAAGGCGTGGCGGCCACCGAGATCGGATCGGCCTGGTTCCTGCTGGACCAGCACCTGCACCTGCCGGCCAGCAAGCTGGATCCGCAGCAGCTGGGCAAGGTTCCGCTGGATCGCTACACCACCCTCGTGTTGTCCGGTGGCACCTACAGCAGTGTCGATGCGACCGCCGTGGCCGCACTGAAGCGCTGGGTGCAGGCTGGCGGCTCGCTGGTGACCTATGGCAGCGCGTCGAAGTGGGCCATCGAACAGAAGCTCGCCGATGGTGAGAAGACCGGCAAGGACGAAGAGGCCGGCGACGAAACCCGTCGCGCCTTCGGTGACCAGCGCGACATCGCTGCGATCGAGCGGGTGAGCGGCAACATCCTCAGCGCCGATGTCGATACCAGCCATCCCCTGGCGTTCGGTGTGCCGGGCCGGCAGCTGGCGGTGAACAAGGAAAACAGCGTGACGCTGCAGCCGAGTGCGAATCCGTTCTCGACGGTGGTGCGCATCGACGCGTCGCCACGGGTCAACGGTTACCTGTCCGAGCGCAATCGTGCGCGGGTGGCAGGCAGTGCGTGGTTGCTGGTGTCGGCCCAGGGAAAGGGCAACGTGGTGCTGTTCGCCGATGATCCGGCACACCGCAAGTACTGGCATGGCACGGATCGACTGCTGATCAATGCGATTTTCTTCGGGAACCTGGCGAATCCGGCGAAAGCGCGCGGATGAGGCGTCTGGCGCCTTGTTCGATGCGCGGGCAACAAAAAAAGGGACGGCGCGCCAGCGCCGTCCCCGATGTGAGGCCCCCCGCGCAGCGGGACGCCTCATTCCTGTCGGTCAGGATCAGCCGGCGCGACCGCCGCCGCCCTGGCCACGGCCACGACCACCGCCGTTGCCGCCTCCGCCACGACGCTGGCCCTGACCGGCGCCGGCACGCTGCTGGCCGTTGCCACCGCCCTCACGACGGCCACCACCGGCCTTCTTCGGGCCGGCGTGGGCATGGCGCGGCGCATCGCCGTGCGGACGGCGCGCATGGCTCTTGCGCGGGGCGCGCTCGCCGGTGTCGTGCTCGGCCTTGCCCGGTGCACTGTTGCCCCAGCGGATCGGCACCTGCAGCTCGAAGCCCGGCACATCGCGGATGTCCATGTCGCGTCCGAGCAGGCGCACGATCGCGCGCAGCAGCTTGACCTCGTCCTGCGCCACCAGCGAGATCGCCTGGCCGGTGGAGCCGTTGCGGCCGGTGCGGCCGATGCGGTGCACGTAATCCTCGGCGACCATCGGCAGGTCGAAGTTGATCACCTTCGGCAGCTCGTTGATGTCGATGCCGCGTGCCGCGATGTCGGTGGCCACCAGCACGGTCACGCGACCGGCCTTGAAGTCACCCAGCGCACGCAGGCGCTGGCCCTGGCTCTTGTTGCCATGGATCGCTGCGGTCTTGATGCCCGACTTCTCCAGGAACGCAGCCAGCTTGTCGCTGCCGTGCTTGGTCCGGGCGAACACCAGGGTCTGCTCACGGCTGTCCTGCGCCAGCAGGTGCAGCAGCAGGTCGCGCTTGCGGCCGGCGTCGACCGGGTGCACGCGATGGGTGATGGTCTCGGCCACGGTGTTCTTCGGCGTCACCTGGATCTGTTCCGGGTTGCGCATGAACTCCAGCGCCAGCTGGCGGATGTTGTCCTCGAACGTGGCCGAGAACAGCAGGGTTTGCCGGTTCTGCTTGGGCAGCTTGGCCAGGATGCGCTTGATCGACGGCAGGAAACCCATGTCCAGCATGCGGTCGGCTTCGTCCAGCACCAGCAGTTCGATGCCGGACAGGTCGATGCTGCGACGCTCCAGGTGATCGATCAGACGGCCCGGGCAAGCCACCAGCAGGTCCACGCCACGGCGCAGGATGTCCAGCTGGTTGCCCATGCCGACGCCGCCGTAGATGCAGGCGCTGGGGATGCGCAGATACTTGCTGTAGCCGCGCAGGCTGTCATGCACCTGGGTGGCCAGCTCGCGGGTCGGCGCCAGGATCAGTGCGCGCGGCTTGCGCGGGCCACCGCCACGCACTTCCTGCGGCGCGGTGCCCAGATGCTGCAGCAGCGGCAGGCCGAAGGCTGCGGTCTTGCCGGTACCGGTCTGTGCGCCGGCCAGCAGGTCGCGACCGGCCAGCGCCAGCGGGATCGCCTGCTGCTGGATCGGGGTCGGGTTTTCGTAGCCCTGCTCGGCCAGCGCACGCAGCAGGAAGGGCGCCAGGCCCAGCGATTCAAAAGACATTGAGTGTGCTCCAAGTACAAGAAACGCCTGTCCGAATGGACAGACGGGGGCAGATCAAACTGATCGGCTGACTCGGAGCGTTCCCGTGAACCGCGCTGCGAGAATTGGGTGCAGCCGGCACGAAGCGCAGGCTGGAATGCGTGACGAACGGCGTCGGAGTGGGGGCGGGCGAAGAGGGCGGACCCTGGTCGCCGGCGATCCCGGAGGGAAACGGACGGCCGCTGCAGACTCCGCAAGTCTAAACGATGTTTGAGACTTCGCGCAAAAAGGCCTGTTCAGGTAAGGGTTCTCTCTGCAGGGCTGCGCCCTGCACCCGCAGAGGCCGAAGCAACGTCAACATCAACATCAACATCAACATCAACGTCAAAAGCCGGTTTTCCGGGGGATGGCGGGGTGGGTCCGGTGGCGGGAGACGCCGTAAACCCGTCCCTGGGGGCTTGGCCGCGGCATCCATGCCGCGGACACTCCCGCCACCGGACCCACCCCGCCTTCGACAGTTTCCTGCGAACTGGCGGGACGGTTCTTGGGGGCCTCTTGGGGGTCAGATCCGTTTTCCGCAGGAAAATGGATCTGACCCCAGTTTGGATTTCGATATCCGAAAGATTTCATCCACGCATGGCGTGTACCTGCGGGCCACCGGCCAACTGTCGGAGGCGGGGCACTGTGGGTTTGCGGGGTGTGAGCGGCATGGATGCCGCGCCCAAGCCCCCATGGATGGGTTTACGGCGTCCCCGCAAACCCACAGTGCCCCGCCATCCCACGGAATGCCAGCCGTTGCTCTTGCTTGGGCTGTTGCCCTGGCTTGAAGCAGGTGCAGGGCGCAGCCCTGCCTGACCCCCCGCTACGGTAGGGTGGAGCGATGCGGCGCTGCAGCTTGGCGTCGTCGCATATTTGATTACACTTGAAACTTGTTTGCCCATGACTCCGGACACCCACCCATGAAGCTTGGTTCTTTGAAGGAAGGCGGCCGCGACGGCACCCTGATCGTCGTCTCGCGAGATCTGCGCCACGGCGTCCGCGCCACCGGCATCGCCGCCACCCTGCAGCAGGCCCTGGAGGACTGGAGCCGTGTCGCGCCGCGCCTGAACGCGCTCTACGAATCACTGAACGCCGGTGACGCCGATGGCGTGTTCGACCTGGACCCGCAGACGCTGGCGGCGCCCCTGCCGCGCGCCTATGAATTCGTCGATGGCAGCGCCTACCTGCCGCACGTCGAGCGCGTCCGCCGCGCCCGCGGGGCCGAGGTTCCGGAAAGCTTCTACACCGACCCGCTGATGTACCAGGCCACCAGTGCCGGTTTCTACGGCCCGCGCGACGCGGTGAAGGTGGTCAGCGAGGAGTACGGCATCGATCTGGAAGCCGAACTGGTGGTCATCACCGACGACGTGCCGATGGCGGTCACCCCGGAGCAGGCCGCCGGCCACATCCAGCTGGTGGGTTTGGTCAACGACGTTTCGCTGCGCAACCTGATTCCGGGTGAGCTGGCCAAGGGCTTCGGCTTCCTGCAGTCCAAGCCGCGCTCGGCACTGTCGCCGGTGTTCGTCACCCCTGATGAACTGGGTGAGGCCTGGCAGGACAGCAAGGTGCACCTGCCGCTGGTCACCCACATCAATGGTGCGTGGTTCGGTGCGCCGGAGGCAGGCGTGGACATGCAGTTCAACTTCGCCCAGCTGGTGGCGCATGCGGCCAAGACCCGTCCGCTGGGCGCGGCCACCATCGTCGGCTCCGGCACCATCGCCAACGAGGACACCAGCAAGGGCGCGTCGTGCTTTGCCGAGCAGCGCACCGTGGAAACCCTGCGCGACGGCAAGCCGAGCACGCCGTTCATGTCTTTCGGCGATGTGGTGCGGATTGAAATGTTCGACGCCGCCGGCAACAGTATCTTCGGTGCGATCGAGCAGCGCATCGAGCAGGCGGCCAGGCCCTGAGGAGGGAGGCGGCGATGGAGGTCCCGGTCGACGACGGCATCGCGCTGTACACCTACTGGCGATCCAGCGCCGCCTACCGCGTGCGCATCGGCCTGGAGCTGAAGGGCCTGGGCTGGCAGGCGCGCCCGGTTCATCTGCTGCGCGACGGTGGTGAACAGCACGGCGAAGCCTATCGCGCACTCAATCCGCAGGAGCGGGTGCCGACCCTGCTGCACGAGGGGCAGGTGCTGACCCAGTCGCTGGCGATCCTGGAGTATCTGGACGAACGTTTTCCGCAGACGCCGCTGCTGCCGGCCGATGCGGCCGGCCGCGCCCGCGTGCGTGCGCTGGCGCAGCTGGTGGCCTGCGACATCCATCCGCTGAACAACCTGCGGGTGATGCAGTACCTGGAGCGCAGCCTGCACCTGTCCACCGATGTCCGCACCCAGTGGACGCTGCAGTGGATCGCCGAAGGTTTTGCGGCCCTGGAAGCCCTGCTGGCCGGGAGCAGCGACACCGGCACCTTCTGCCATGGCGACCGGCCCGGCCTGGCCGACATCTGCCTGCTGCCGCAGGTGTACAACGCACATCGCTTTGGTCTGGATCTGTCGCCGTACCCGACCCTGCGCCGCATCGAAGCCGCCTGCCAGGCGCTGGACGCATTCGAGCGTGCGCGCCCGGAAAATCAGGTCGACGCGGCCTGAGTGCCGCTGTGATCGCCGGGCATGGCCCGGCGCTATCCCTCGGTGGTCGGTGGCAGCGCCGGGCGACGCCCGGCGGAGTCCGCATCCCCGATGAGCAACTGCCGCAGGTCATCGCGGAACAGCCGGTAGGCGTCCTCTCGACGGACCTCGTCGGCCTGCCGCAACACCCATGCGGGATGCACCGTGGCATAGCCCCGGGTGCCATCCGGCAGGGTGTGCCAGCGGGCGCGATCGCGCGTCAGGCTGAAATGGCGGCCGAACACCGCCGACGCGGCCGTTGCGCCCAGGCACACGATGATCTCCGGCCGTACCCGTTCGATCTCGCCCAACAGCCACGGACGACAGGCCTGCACATGGCGGCCCTGCGGACGTTTGTGCAGGCGCACCTTGCCGCGCCTCTCGTGGTGGAAATGCTTCACTGCGTTGGTCAGGTACAGCGTGGAGCGGGCGATACCGAGCTCGGACAGGGCACGGTCCAGCAGGGCGCCGGCAGGTCCCGCGAAGGGGCGTCCGCACAGGTCCTCGGTGTCGCCGGGTTGTTCGCCGACCAGCATCACCCGTGCATCGCCAGGCCCTTCACCGAACACCATCTGGGTGGTGGACTCCCACAGCGGGCACTGCCGGCAGCCCGCTGCCTGGCGCTGCAGGGTGGACAGATCACTGGAGGGTGAGGGGGGCGGGGACGTCGCCGGTCGCGACGGAATCCGCCGCTGGGGTGGCTGCGCCGGGCGATCATGCATGGCCTGCACGCGGTCGCCAGCGTCGCGGATCAGCCCGGGCAGCAGCTGCGCCTCGGGCAGGTGCCGCCAGTACCGGACAGGCATCTCCTGCTGCATCATCCGCGTGTTGAGGCGTGCGGGATTGAAGATGCTTGCGTAGTAGGTCTGCCAGAGCGTCTCGCGCGCGTCCTCCGCCGGCGCCTGCTCGCGATGCCCGCCAGCGCCGAATGACAGCGCCTGGCCATCCCAGTGCACGCTCCGGTATGGGGTGAGGATGGCCCAGCGCATGCCAGCGAAGCGGCGTGCGAAGAACGCCGCGACCCGGTCGACGATCCGATGCTGTGGCTCGAACCACGCGATGAAGGCATCCTGCTCGCCGGGGATCTCGCGGAAGCGCACGAACGCTTTCATCTTGTGCGTGTCGCGGCGGACCGCCTGCGCCATCGTCATCGCGCGCAGCACATCGGCGTCGGTTGGATTGGAGAGCAGCGCGCGCTCGCCGTGCACGATCCGCCACAGCAGCCGGTACAGCAGTGGCATCGGCTGCGCATCGGCATGGCAGAGGCAGGTGGAGGCCAGCTCAAGGAACGCACTCGGCACATGCGGTACGGGGGGCGTTTCCAGCAGCGGGGCCTGGGTCGCTGCTGGAGCGTCCAGCAACGACCCGGCGCCGCTTTCCAGCCAGTCCAGCTGCTCGGGCGAGAGCCCGCGCAGCAGCGCTTCGCGCGCTGCATCCCGCCAGGCATCGAGCGACCACGGGGGATCGACCCGCAGCGACCAGCGCTGGGCGTCAGGCTGCCGGCGATGCATCGAACAGCGATCCCTGGCGGGGCGGCGGGGCCAGGCGCGCGCGCAATGCCACAGGATCCTCCAGCGCCTTGCGTGGCTGGTGGTCAGCCAGCAGCACGAACGGCAGCAGCTTGCCCATCGGTGCCTTCAGCCTCGCAATGTCCGCCACCCGCAGCCGGCCATGGCGGCGCGCCATCAACACGCGCTTCACGTTGCGTACGCCGAGCCCGGGAACCCGCAGCAGCAGTTCCTTCGGCGCACGGTTGAGGTCGACGGGGAAGCGCTCGGGATGGCGGATCGCCCAGGCCATCTTCGGATCGATGTCCAGATCCAGCATGCCCCCCTGCGCGGTGTCGGTGATCTCCTCCACGCCATAGCCATAGAAGCGCAGCAGCCAGTCCGCCTGGTACAGCCGATGCTCGCGCTGCAGTGGCGGCGGCTGCACCGGAAGCTGCAGACTGGCGTCCGGAATGGGACTGAACGCCGAGTAGTAGACGCGGCGCATCCGATAACTTCCGTACAGATTGTCGGCACTGCAGAGGATCTGCCTGTCGCTGGCGCCATCGGCACCAACGATCATCTGCGTGCTCTGCCCCGCCGGTGCGAAGCGCGGGGCTTTCGCTCGCGTCCGGCGTGGCGCGCCCGCGGTGACCGCACGCGATGCCTTGCCGGCCTCCTTGGCTTCCTCGATGCGCCAGCGCAGTTCGCCCATGGCGCCGCGGATCGAGCCGACGGTCTTCTCCGGAGCCAGTTTCGTCAATCCGGCCTCGGTGGGCAGTTCGACATTGATCGACAGACGGTCGGCGTGCCGGCCCGCCGCCGCCAGCAGTTCCGGCGATGCTTCGGGAATGGTCTTGAGGTGGATGTAGCCGGCGAAGCGATGTTCCTCGCGCAGCTGGCGGGCGACTTCCACCAGGCGCTCCATCGTGTAATCCGCATTGCGGATGATTCCGCTGGAAAGGAACAGGCCCTCGATGTAGTTGCGCTTGTAGAAGTCCAGGGTCAGGGCCACCACCTCATCCACACTGAACCGCGCGCGTGGCACGTTGCTGGAGACGCGGTTGATGCAGTACGCACAGTCGTAGACGCAGAAGTTGGTGAGCAGGATCTTCAGCAGGGACACGCAGCGGCCGTCCGGCGTGTAGCTGTGGCAGATGCCCATGCCCTCGGTACTGCCGATGCCGCCGCTGGTCCGGGAATCGCGCTTGCCGGCCCCGCTGGAAGCGCAGGAGGCGTCGTACTTGGCGGCGTCGGCAAGAATGGCCAGCTTGCGGATGGTGTCCATGGCGGCACGCTACGCAGGGGCTGTCTCATTGGGTGAGACAGCCTCTGAACCCTTCAGGATCTGCCGCCGGGCATGGCCCGGCGCTACCGATGCATCGGCACCGCCGCCGGGCACGGCCCGGCGGGATGGATCAGAAGCCGTGGGTGATGCTCGGCTGGCCTGCCGAATAGTCGGCGTACGGGTCGTGCTCGCCGCTGCTGCCTTCGGAGAGGCGGAACTTCAGCGCCAGGCCGTCGCGCGAATCGGCAGCGCGCAAGGCTTCCTCCTGCTCGATCACGCCGGATTTGGCGAGCCGGAACAGGCATTGGTCGAAGCTCTCCATGCCTTCTTCCAGCGAGGCCTCCATCGCTGCCTTGATCTCGTGCACCTGGCCGCGTCGCAGCAGGTCGCGGATCATCGGGGTGTTGATCAGCACCTCGGTGGCGGGAAGGCGGCGGCCGTCCTTGTTCTTCACCAGGCGCTGGCTGATCACCGCACGCAGGTTCAGCGCCAGGTTCATCAGCACGTTCTTGTGTGCGCTCTCCGGGAAGAAGTTGAGGATGCGCTCGATGGTCTGGTCGGCATTGTTGGAATGCAGCGTGGCCAGGCACAGATGGCCGGTCTCGGCGAAGGCGATGGCCGCCTCCATCGTCTCGGCATCCAGGATCTCGCCGATCAGGATGACGTCCGGTGCCTCGCGCATCGCGTTCTTCAGCGCATTGTGGAAGGCATGGGTGTCCAGCCCCACTTCACGCTGGTTGACGATGGACATCTTGTGCTTGTGCAGGTACTCGATCGGATCCTCGATGGTGAGGATGTGCCCGGTCGTGGTGCTGTTGCGGTGGTCGATCATCGATGCCAGCGAGGTCGATTTGCCGGAACCGGTGGACCCCACCACCAGCACCAGCCCGCGCGGGGTCATGATGACGTCCTTCAGCACCTGCGGCAGGTTCAGCTCCTCGATGCTCGGGATCCGGCTGCGGATGGCGCGGATGACCATGCCGACCTCGCCCCGCTGCTTGAACACGTTCACCCGGAAACGGCCGGCATCGGCCAGGGCGATGGCCATGTTGAGTTCCAGCTCGCGCTCGAACTGCGGCACCTGGCCTTCGTCCATCAGCGAATAGGCGATCTTCTTGACCATGCCGGGCGGCAGGCCGGTGTTGCCCAGCGGATAAAGCTTCCCCTCGATCTTGATGTAGACCGGTGCTCCGGTGGTCAGGAACATGTCCGAGGCGTTCTTTTCGGTCATCAGCTTCAGGAAGTAGCCGATATCCATCGCGAATTTTCCCCAACGAAACTGCCGGCGCCCGTTGCAAGCACGGCGCTGGCTTGACGACAATGGCCGTGAACCGACAACCGGTACGGCCTCCCCAATGAAACGACCTAGCTTCGCACGAATGCGCCACGGCCTGTATGTGATGGCGTTTGCATTCGCACTGTCCGCCCCCGCCTGGGCGCAGGACGGTGCGCTGGAACTGGCCCAGGCCCGGCAGGCGGTGGACAAGGCCACCCAGGCCGATGCCGACCAGTACGCCCCGGACCTGATCGATCTGGCCCGGCAGGGCCTGGAGCAGGCGCAGCGCGCGGCTGGCGATCGCCGCGAACGCAAGAACGCCCCGGCCATGGCCCTGCGCGCGGCGGCAGATGCCGACCTGGCCCGCGCCCGCAGCGAGGAGGCCACTGCCACCGCGCAGCTGCAGCTGCGCCGCAACGAGGTCAACCAGCTGCAGCGCCAGCTCTCGACCGGGGAGGATCGCCGGTGAAACCTGTGAACGCCGCAACCCTGGCCGTACTGCTGGCTCTGCCGACCCTTGCCCTGGCGGCCGACAACCCCGTGGTGGCCCAGCTGAGCCAGCGCCTGATGGCCATCCAGGCCAATCCGGACACCGCCGAACTGGGCGCCTTCGAGCGCATGCAGGCCCAGCAGGCCATTGCCACCCTGGACAAGGCCAAGCGCCGCGACCAGGAGCTGGCGACCTACCTGGCCCAGCGCCGCGTCGAGATCGCCGAGACCGCCGTACGCGCGGCCTTGGCCGCCCGTGAGGTCGATCGGCTTGAGCGGACCCGCAGCGACCTGCTGATCGAGGCGAGCCGCCGCGATGCCGCCCGTGCCCGCCAGGAGGCCGAACAGCTGCGCATGCAGGCGCAGATGCAGGCCGAGGAAGCTGAACGCCTGCGTCAGGCTGCCGAGGCCGAGACGCTGGCGCGGCAGGACGCCGAGAACGCCCTGACCAGCGTGGCCGGCAAGCAGCAGCAGCGACTGAGCGCGGCCCAGCAGAATGCGGCGAAACTGGCCCGCGAGGAGGCCGAGCTGGTGTCCGGGCAGAAGCTGCCGGGCTCGAAGTTCGACGGACGCGGCGAGGTCTTCACCTTCGCCGGTGACGCTTTCGGCGCTGGCGGCTCCAGTCTGTCCGCCGGGGCGCGCAACCAGGCCAAGGCCTTGGCCGAGTACCTGAACATCGGCAAGAAGGGCCGGCTGCGCATCGAGGCCTACGACAGCGCCAACGGCGTCGGGCAGAAACGCGCCGAGGCCCTGCGTGATGCACTGGTGGCAGGCGGTGTCGCCAGCAACCGCATCCAGCTCAGCGGCAAGAAGGCGGCGTCGACCCGGGCGCGCTCGGCCGAGGTCATCATCGCCCCGTAATTGCTTGATATTGTTTGTTTTTCGTTGCGTTGAGCATTCAGCCTGAACCCCGCCCCGGCGGGGTTCGGTCTTTTTGTCGCAGGGGTCTTGTACCCCGCCCGGAGCAGGCGTAGGGTCAATCGTCCGGGACGCAATGCCGCGGACCGGACGATGGGAGGGCCGGGCCGATGCAAGCAGGGCGCGAACCGCAGCAGACCGACGTGCGCAGGCCAGTGCCGCAGGTCGTTGTGCGCACCCATGCAGCCATCGAACGGCGCTCCTCCATGAACAACGCCCCGTGCCTTGCGGCCGGGGCGTTCGCGTATCTGTCGAAGGAGGTCCATCATGTTTGAAGATCAGCCCCAGAGCGAGATCGACGCCCGTCGCGCGCGTGATCCGGAGTTCAGGGCACTCCATGACCAGCACCGCAAGTTGAACAAGAAGTGCATGGACGCGGAGTTGGGTGTACTCCCGATCGATGATGTCACCCTGGGTCGCATGAAGCGTGAGAAGCTGCTGGCCAAGCAACGACTTCTGCGAATGTACGAAACACCGCTCCCAACGACGTCCGCCACGCTGTGACGCACTTCGTCGCGCCCGGAACGGCGTGACCCGGCCACAGAAGGCCCGGCCAGGCGCTCGCGCCCTGGCGTCGCGGTACCGCCGATGACGGCGGCCGCGCCAAGGCACCACAGGCGGTGGTGCCTTGGCCCGCAGGTCCCTGTCTCACCGATGCGGACGGTACCGGTCTCCTCGTCGATCCGGGGCCGTCCGCATCCCTTTTCCGGCAGCGTCGCGCCCCTGCCCGGACTGACCTGACTTTCAGCGCCATCCGTCGGATAATCATCTGTCCGGCCCTGTGTGGCGCGAACCGAAAGTCCTGCGAATGCCCATCCATTCTTCCGTCCTCGAACTCATTGGCCAGACCCCGATCGTCAAGGCCCAGCGCCTGGACACCGGTGTCTGCGAGCTCTATCTGAAGCTCGAGAACGCCAACCCGGGTGGATCGATCAAGGATCGCATCGGCCTGTCGATGATCGAGGCAGCGGAGAAGCGCGGGGACCTGAAGCCGGGCGCGACGCTGGTCGAGGGCACCGCGGGCAACACCGGACTGGGCCTGGCCCTGGTCGCCCAGCAGAAGGGCTACAAGTTGATCCTGGTCGTTCCCGACAAGATGAGCCGGGAAAAGATCTTCAATCTGAAGGCGATGGGCGCTGAAGTGCGTCTGACCCGCTCGGACGTGGCCAAGGGCCACCCGGAGTACTACCAGGACCTGGCAAAGACCATCGCCGAGCAGACCCCGGGCGCCTACTTCATCAACCAGTTCGGCAACCCCGACAATCCGGCCGCCCACGAATTCGGCACCGGCCCGGAGATCCTGGAGCAGATGGGCGGCGATCTGGACGCCATCGTGTTCGGCTGCGGCAGCTCGGGCACCATGACCGGCCTGTCGCGCGCCTTCGCCACGCTGTCGCCGAAGACCGAGCTGGTGCTGGCCGACCCGGTCGGCTCGATCCTGGCCGAGTACATCAACGATGGCGTGCTCAATGACAAGTCGGGCAGCTGGCTGGTGGAAGGCATCGGCGAGGATTTCCTGCCCTCGATCTCCGATTTCAGCCGTGTCACCAAGGCCTATGCCATCAGCGACGCCGAGAGCTTCCACACCGCACGCGAACTGCTGGGCAAGGAAGGCATCCTCGGTGGCTCCTCCACGGGTACCCTGCTCGCCGCCGCGTTGAAGTACTGCCGCGAGCAGACCACGCCGAAGAAGGTGCTGGTGCTGGTGTGCGACACCGGCAACAAGTACCTGTCGAAGATGTACAACGACTACTGGATGCTGGACAACGGCTTCCTCGAGCGCCCGCAGCACGGCGACCTGCGCGACCTGATCCTGCGCCCGTACGGCCAGCGCGACACTGTCGTGATCGGCCCGAATGATCTGTTGACCACCGCCTACCAGCGGATGAAGCTGTACGACGTCTCGCAGCTGCCGGTGATGGATGGCGACCAGCTGGTCGGTATCGTCGACGAAAGCGACGTGCTGCTGCATGTCTACGGCGACGAGGCGCGCTTCCGGGATCCGGTGGCCACGGCCATGGTCAGCAAGCTGGACCGGCTGGACGTGAAGTCGCCGATCGAAGCCCTGCTGCCCGTGTTCGATCGTGGCCAGGTGGCGATCGTCATGGACGGCAATGCCTTCCTCGGCCTGATCACCCGGATCGATCTGCTCAACTACCTGCGGCGTCGCGTTCAGTAACGCGAAGATCGCAGACGATCGCAGCTGAATTCACGTTTATTCGCGTCAAAGGTTGTTAAGGCCGCGCTGATAGACTTCCGCTCCTTCGACGGCACCGTCCACCGGTGCCCATCAGGAATCAACATGTCCAACGCTTCTTCCCAGGATCGCGTGCTCGCCCTGGCCACCCTGGCCATCCACGGCGGCCAGTCGCCCGATCCGAGCACCGGTGCGGTGATGCCGCCGATCTACGCCACCTCGACCTATGCGCAGTCCAGCCCGGGCGAGCACCAGGGCTTCGAATACTCGCGCACGCACAATCCGACCCGCTTTGCCTATGAGCGCTGCGTCGCCTCGCTGGAGGGGGGAACCCGCGGTTTCGCCTTTGCTTCCGGCATGGCCGCCAGCTCGACCGTGATCGAACTGCTGGACGCCGGCAGCCACGTGGTGGCGATGGATGACATCTATGGCGGCAGCTTCCGCCTGTTCGAGCGCGTGCGCCGCCGTACCGCCGGGCTGGACTTCAGCTTCGTCGATCTGACCGATCTGGCCGCGTTCGAGGCTGCGATCACGCCGGCCACGCGCATGGTATGGATCGAAACCCCGACCAACCCGATGCTGAAGATCGTGGACATCGCCGCGGTCGCCGCCGTCGCCAAGCGCCATGGCCTGATCGTGGTGGTGGACAACACATTCGCCTCACCGATGCTGCAGCGTCCGCTGGAACTGGGTGCGGACCTGGTCCTGCACTCGGCCACCAAGTACCTCAACGGGCATTCGGACATGGTCGGCGGCATGGTCGTGGTCGGCGACAACGCCGAACTGGCCGAGCAGATGGCGTTCCTGCAGAACTCGGTGGGGGGCGTGCAGGGGCCGTTCGACAGCTTCCTGGCCCTGCGCGGCCTGAAGACCCTGCCGCTGCGCATGAAGGCACACTGCGCCAATGCGCTGGCCCTGGCCCAATGGCTTGAAAAGCACCCGGCGGTGGACAAGGTGATCTACCCCGGCCTGGCCTCGCACCCGCAGCATGACCTGGCGACCCGCCAGATGGGCGGCTACGGCGGCATCGTCTCGATTGTCCTCAAGGGCGGTTTCGAGGCGGCCAAGCGCTTCTGCGAGAAGACCGAGCTGTTCACCCTGGCCGAATCGCTCGGCGGCGTGGAGAGCCTGGTCAACCATCCTGCCGTGATGACCCATGCGTCGATCCCGGTCGCGCGCCGCGAGCAGCTGGGCATCAGCGATGCGCTGGTGCGCCTGAGCGTGGGGGTGGAAGACCTGGGCGACCTGCAGCTGGACCTGGAACGGGCGCTGGGTTGAGCCGCACCATGGCCAGCAACGACGAAAGCCGGGGAGGGACGCGGGCGCCACGTCGCATCGTCCACGCCCTGCGCGCCCGCCTGGGCGGGCTGCGCCGTTGGTGGCTTGCCCGCGGACTGGAGCAGGCGCGTTTCCCCGCGCTTCCCGCACCGGTCGCTGGCGACGCGCGCGGTGAAACGCTGGTCTTCCCGCCGACCGATCCCACCCTGGGGCCGGGCGTCAATCTGTACGGCTACATCCACGGCCAGTTCGGCCTGGGGCAGACGGCACGGATGTATGCCCGGGCCCTGCTGGGTGAGGGATATCCGGTTGCGGTGAACGATGCCGCCATCCGCATCCCGCATGCGTGCAATGACCACAGCCTGTCCGGCCAGCTCGGACGGGGCGCGCCCTATCCATTCAACCTGGTATTCGTGAATCCGGACCTGTTCGGTGAACTGGCGCCCCGCCTGCCACGCGATACCTACACCATCGCGTTCTGGTTCTGGGAGCTGGATACCGTGCCGGCCGCATGGCAGCACACGCTGGAGCAGGTCGACGAGATCTGGGTCTCCACCCGTTTCGTCGAGGATGCCTTCCGGCACGCGACCGGCAAGCCGGTGGTGCGCATTCCGCATCCGATCGTGCCGCAGCCCGGCGCGGACCTGTCCCGGTCCAGCTTCGGCCTGGACGACGACGCGTTCGTGTTCCTGTGCAGCTTCGACTTCAATTCGTCGATCCACCGCAAGAATCCGTGGGCGGTGCTGGCGGCGTTCCGCGCGGCCTTCGATGGCGCACCGGACAACGTGCAGCTGGTGATGAAGTGCAGCAACGGCTTTCGCCATCCGCAGCGGCTGCGCGAACTGATGCAGCAGGCTGACGGCGATCCGCGCATTCTGGTGCGCGACCAGGTGCTTGACGATGCGCAGCTGCACGCGCTGCAGGAAACTGCCGATGCCTATGTCTCGCTGCACCGCGCGGAAGGGCTGGGGCTCGGACTGGCCGAGAGCATGGCCCGTGGCAAGCCGGTGATCGCCACCGCGTGGTCGGGCAATCTCGATTTCATGAACGAGGGCAACAGCTGCCTGGTGCCGTTCCGCACGGTGCCGATCCGCCCGGGGGAGTATCCCTTCGCCGATGGCGGCACCTGGGCCGAGGCCGACGTGCCGGCCGCGGCAGCGTGGATGCGCCGGCTGGCCCGTGAACCGGGCCTGGCGCAGCGGATCGGCGTGCAGGCACGCAGCGACATCCTGGAAACCATGAGCCTGCAGGCCGCCGCAACGGCCATGCGCGCTCGATTGCAGTCTTTGGAACGACACGACCGATGAACCCAAGAACCACCACCACCGGGCACGAGGATTGGACATGCTGGGTATGCTGAAAGCCCTGTGGAACTACCGCTATTTCATTTTTTCCTCGATCAAGAACGAGCTGCGGCTGCGCTTCATCCGCAGCCGCCTGGGCGCCTTGTGGATGATCATCCACCCGCTGATGCAGGTGCTGATCTTCGCCACGATCCTGTCCGAGGTACTGGCCGCCAAGCTGCCGGGCATCGATGACAAGTACGGCTACGCGCTGTACCTGATGTCCGGCACCCTGTGCTGGACGATGTTCTCCGAGACCATCGGCAAGTCGGTGAACCTGTTCGTCGACAGCGGCAACCTGATGAAGAAGATGTCGTTCCCCCGCATCTGCCTGCCGTTCATCGCCGGCGGCACGATGCTGGTCAACAACGTGCTGCTGCTGGTGGCGATCTTCGCGGTGTTCGCGGTGATGGGCCACATGCCCACGGCCGAGGCCCTGTGGCTGCCGGCGCTGATGCTGCTGACGCTGAGTTTCTCGATGGCGCTGGGCCTGCTGCTGGGCGTGCTCAACGTGTTCATGCGCGATATCGGCCAGGTGGTTCCGGTGGTCCTGCAGGCATTGTTCTGGCTGACCCCCATCGTCTACCACATCACCATCCTGCCCGAGCGCGTGCAGGCGATCTTCCGGCTCAACCCGTTGCTGCCGCTGGTTACCAGCTACCAGAACGTGCTGCTGTTCGACAAGCCGCCGGTCTGGGGTGACCTGTTGTGGCTCATGATCGCCACGGTGGTGCTGGCATTGGCTTCGCTGGTGATGTTCCGTCGTGCCAGCCCGGAAATGGTGGATGCGCTATGAGTGGTGAACTGAAGGTCGACAACGTCGGCAAGGCGTATCGCGTCTGGAAGAGCGAGTGGCTGCGCGCGGCCCGCTGGTTCGGTGTGCCGACGCGGCCCAAGGAAGAGAACTGGGTGCTGCGCAATGTGTCCTTCACCATCGCGCCCGGCGAAGCCGTGGGCGTGATCGGCCAGAACGGCGCGGGCAAGAGCACCCTGCTCAAGCTCATCACCGGCACCGCCCAGCCCACCGAGGGCCAGGTGACGCGGACCGGCCGGGTCGCGGCGATCCTCGAGCTGGGCATGGGCTTCAACCCCGACCTCACCGGTCGCCAGAACGCGTTCCACTCCGCAGGCCTGATGGGCTACTCGCAGGAGCAGATCGAAGCCGCGATGCCGGAGATCGAGGCCTTCGCCGAAGTGGGCGAGTATTTCGACCAGCCCGTGCGTACATATTCCAGCGGCATGCAGGTGCGCGTGGCGTTTGCCGTCGCCACTGCATTCACCCCGGACCTGCTGATCGTCGACGAGGCCCTGTCGGTCGGCGACAGCTACTTCCAGCACAAGAGCTTCGACCGCATGCGTCGCTTCCGCGAGGAGGGCACGTCGATCATGCTGGTCTCGCACAGCCTCAGCGACGTGAAGGCGCTGTGCGACCGCGCGATCCTGCTGGACAAGGGACGGGTGCTGAAGGATGGCGAGCCGGACGAGGTCATCGATTTCTACAACGCGCTGATCGCGAAGAAGGAAAACGAGACGCTTGCGGTCGAGCAGCGCCGTGGCAAATCCGGCTGGGTGACCACCCGGAGCGGGACCGGCCAGGCCCGTGTGGAATCGCTGCGCCTGCTCGATGGCGAAAGCAGCAAGGAGGTCAAGCTGGCAACCGTCGGCCAGAAGCTCCGGCTTGAACTGAAGGCACAGGTCAGTGCCGACCTGCCCAGCCTAGTGCTGGGGTTCATGCTGCGCGACAAGCAGGGCCACATCATCTGGGGCAGCAACACCTGGCATACCGGCCAGGTGCAGCGTGACGTACGGGGCGGAGAACAGGTGGTCTACCACTTGGACTTCACCTGTACGCTGGGCCCGGGTTCCTACTCGGTGTCGCCGGCGCTGGTCAGCACCGAGACGCACATGGTCGACAACTTCGAGTGGGTGGACAACCTGCTGGTGTTCGACGTGATGAATGCCGACAGGACCACGTTCATCGGATCAAACTGGCTCGATGCTGCCTTCAGCGTCGAACGCAGCCGCGCATCGGCCGATGGTGTGCAGGCGGACTGACGGACAACCATGTCAAAGCTGATTTCCTACGCGCAGAATTTCGAAGACGTCATGCTCTGGCGCGCGCTGTCACATGTGGTCAATGGCTGCTATGTCGATGTGGGCGCACAGAGCCCCGACACCGACTCGGTAAGCCGGATGTTCTACGAGCATGGCTGGCGCGGTGTGCATGTGGAGCCAACGCCGCAGTATGCCAACCTGCTGCGCGATCGCCGGCCGGATGAGGTGGTGCTGCAGGTTGCGGTAAGCGATCAACCCGGGATACTGCAGTTCTTCAACATCGCCGATACCGGCCTGAGCACCACGGATCCGGCCATCGCTGCCGAGCATCGGGAGGCTGGCTTCAACGTCTCTGACGTGCGTGTGCCGGCGCTGACGCTGGACACCGTGCTGGAGCAGGTGCCAGCCACTGACATCCACTGGTTGAAGGTCGACGTCGAGGGCGCAGAGGAACTGGTGCTGCGCGGCTGGCAGCGCGATACCCGCTTGCCCTGGCTGGTAGTCGTGGAAAGCACGCGCCCGCTGAGTTCGGAACAATCCCATCAGAACTGGGAACCGATCCTGCTCGACAAGGGGTACCGGTTCGTCTATTTCGATGGCCTCAACCGGTTCTACGCCAGTGCGCAGCATCCTGAACTGGATGCGGCATTCGAGAGCGGGCCCAATGTGTTCGATGATTTCAGTCTGAGTTCGAGCTCGCAGTTCTGCTCGCAGATCAACCTGGCCTATCACGAACTGCAGACGCTGGCGGATCGACGCGAGGTCGAACTGAACGAGCGGATCCAGGATCTGGACGCGGCACTGCAGCGGGCGCAGGGAGAATCTGCCGAGGCAACCGAGCGCAACGCCCGGGCAATGGAAAGGCTGCGCAGCGAGCACGAAGGCGCGGTCCGTGCGATGGCAGTGGCCCAGCGGGAACTGGTGAGCAAGCATGAGCGTGAGCGCACCCTGCTCGACAGGAAGGCGCTGACCGAACTGCATGAGCTGACTGAGCAGGTCACCAAGGGCAAGCACGAGGCCCATCGCTGGTGGTTGGCGCATGAGCAGCTGCGCGCGCAGCTGGATGCGATCGAACGCAGCCGTTCGTGGCAGCTCACGCGGCCGTTCCGGGCCGTGCGCCGGCGCCTGTCGTCCAGCGTGCTGGGCCGCATGAAACGTGCGCTGCGGCCGGCGGTCGTGCGCGCGCTGAAGGTCGCCATGGCCGCGCCGTGGCTGCGACGCCTGGCCAGGCCCCTGGTCACGCGCATTCCCTTCCTTCACCAGCGCCTGCAGAAGATCGCCATCAGCGAACAGCTGTTCGAGATCGAGCGGGCGCGATTGGCTGCAATGGAGGGCAACGAGCACGAAGTCACTGTCGTCCATCTGGATCGACGGGCCCGGCGCGTGCTGGAAGACCTGAAGCGTTCAAGGAATGAAAGGGCTGCCCGATGAGAGTGCTGATTGACCTGCAGGGTGCACAGACCGAGAGCCGATTCCGCGGCATCGGGCGCTATTCGACCTCGCTGGCGCAAGCGATGGCCCGCAATGCGGGCGACCATGAGATCTGGGTGGCGGTCAACGGCACCTTCCCCGATGGCATCGGCGACATCCGCCAGGCCCTGGATGGCCTCGTCCCGCAGGAACGGATCCGTCAGTTCGATACCTTCAGCCGGGTGGGCTGGCCGAATGCCGCAGATGCGTGGCGGCGTGGTGCATCCGAGCTGATGTGGGAAGCGTTCCTGGATGGCCTCCAGCCCGACTTCATTCACGTGTCCAGCCTGTTCGAAGGCTCCCAGGGCGGTGCGGTGGGCTCGATCGGCAAGTTGCCGGGTGTACAGGCCGCGACCGCGCTGACTCTTTATGACCTGATTCCGCTGCTCAATCCCGACGTCTATCTGGCGTCGGACTGGGTCCGGTCCTGGTACATGGACAAGGTCGAGTCGCTCAAGCGCGCGGACCTGCTGCTGTCGATCTCCCAGCATGCCCGGCAGGAGGCGCTGCAGGCGTTGGATATCGATCCGGCGCGTGTGGTCAACATCTCCTCGGCAATCTCGCCGCACTTCGTGCCGATGGTCATCGGCGAACGCGAGCAGACTCTGTTCCGCGAGCGCTTCGGCCTGCGTGGCCGCTACGTGATGTACAGCGGGGCAATGGAGCCGCGCAAGAATGCGGAGGGTCTGCTGCGGGCATTCTCCCTGATGGATCCTGCCATACGTGCGTCGACGCAGCTGGTCATCGCCGGCAAAGTGTCCGAGCACGACCGCCGCAATTTCGATGCGCTGGCAGCGCAGCTCGGCGTCAGCAACCAGGTGGTGTTCACCGGCTATATCACCGACGAAGAGCTGATCGCGCTGTACAGCGCGACGGCGGCCTTTGTGTTCCCCTCGTTGCATGAAGGCTTTGGCCTGCCCGCGCTGGAGGCCATGTCCTGCGGAGCGCCGACCATTGGTTCGGGCACGACCAGCGTCCCCGAGGTGATCGGTCGTGAAGATGCGTTGTTCGATCCAACCGAGCCTGCTTCGATCGCCCGCTCCATGCAGAAGGTCCTGACCGACACCGCATTCGCCGACTCCCTGCGTGACCATGCTCCCCGACAGGCGGCGAAGTTCTCGTGGGACAACTCGGCCAAGGCCGCCCTGCAGGCCATGGAAGCGGTCGCATCGCGTCGTGCGCCACGCGATCGCCGTTGGATCGCCGCGTCGCCTGTACTCGATGCCGGCTACCGCACCCTGGTCCAGGCGGTGGGTGGGCTGGACGTCGGCTGCGAGCCGGAACCCTTCGAACTGCAGCAGGCAGCAGCGCTGATCTCCTCCGGAATGGCGGCCAATGAGGCGCTCGCACGCGGCGGTGAACTGCCCGCGTCGCTGTCCTGGCGCGTGGAAGGGCCATTCGACAGCAGCTACAGCCTGGCCCTGGTGAACCGCTGCCTCGCGGAAGCGTTGGCCGACCGTGGCCACCGTGTGGGTCTGCATTCGACCGAAGGCCCGGGTGATTTCGATCCGTCACCGCAGTTCCTTGCGCGCAATCCGCGCGTGGCGGCCCTGCATGCTGCCGTCGCCGCGATTCCGGCCGACCAGGCCGACGTGACCAGTCGACTGTTGTATCCGCCGCGGGTTGCCGATGCACGTGCAAGGATGAATCTGCTGCACGCCTATCCCTGGGAGGAGAGCGGTTTCCCGCAGGAGTGGGTCGAGGAGTTCAATGACAGCCTGCAGGGGATCTCCTGCGTTTCGCATCATGTCGAGAAGATCATGGTGGATAACGGCGTGTCGGTTCCCCTTGGCGTCTGCTGGAACGGCGTGGATCACTGGGAGCAGATTGTTGCCGATGCGACGTATCCGGTGCCGGGCAGGGGATTCCGCTTCCTCCACGTGTCCTCGTGCTTCCCGCGCAAGGGCGTGGACGCGATGCTTGTGGCCTATGGCAAGGCGTTCAGTGCCGCCGACGATGTCAGCCTCGTCATCAAGACCTTCGCCAATCCACACAATGAAGTGCACCGCTGGCTGGCTGACGCCCGCCGCGACAACCCGGATTATCCGGACGTGCATATCATCGAGGAGGATGTGAGCGACGCACAGCTCAAGCATCTGTACGCGAGCTGCAACGCGCTGCTGGCGCCGAGCCGGGCCGAAGGCTTTGGCCTGCCATTGGCCGAAGCGATGCTGGGCGGCCTGCCGGTGATCACCACCAACTGGGGCGGGCAGCTGGATTTCTGCAGCGAAGAAACCGCCTGGATGGTGGATTACCGCTTCGTCCCGGCGCAGACCCATTTCAATCTGCGCAATTCGGTCTGGGCCGAACCCGATGTCGACGCGCTGGCCGCCGCAATGCGTGAGGTGCACGGCGCCGATCCGGCGCGTGTGCGGGACAAGGTCGAGGCCGCGCGGCGACTCCTGAAGTCGCGCTTCACGTGGTCCGATGCCGCGCGGAGACTGGAGCAGGACGTACGCACATTCGCGGCGCAGCCGACGCTGCCCGATGCGCGCGTCGGCTGGATCACGACCTGGAATACGCGCTGCGGCGTGGCCAGTTACGCCAGCTATCTCGTAGAGAGCGGCGGAACGCCCGTGGCGATCCTCGCGGCCGAGGCCGATGACCGCACGTTCCGCGATGGGCCAGAGGTTGTCCGCTGCTGGCGGCAGGGCGAAGGCGACATGCTCGAGCGGCTGGAACAGCAGATCGAGCGTCTCAAACTGGACACGCTGATCATCCAGTTCCAGTACGGCTTCTTTGACTTCCCGGCGTTCTCGGCCTTCCTTGAACGGCAGCAGGCAGCCGGCAAGGGCCTGATCGTGATGATGCATGCAACCGTTGATGCCGCGGAGAATCCGCGCAAGCGGCTGCGTGATCTGGGGCCGGCCCTGGCCGGCTGCGATCGCGTGCTGGTGCACTCCATACACGACCTCAACCGTCTCAAGGACATCGGAGTCGAGCGCAACACCGCGATGTTCCCGCACGGCATCCTGGAACCGGCTGAACCGGCAGCGGCAAACACGGGGGCGCGCCTGCGCGTCGTGTCCTACGGTTTCTTCCTGCCGCACAAGGGGTTGCTGGAACTGATCGACGCTGTTGCGTTGATGGTCGCCCAGGGCGTGGACGTCGAACTGGCGATGATCAATGCCGAGTATCCGGTGGATGTCTCGCGGCAGCAGATCGACCAGGCGGTGGCCCGGGTCGTGCAGCATGGCCTGCAGTCACGTGTGCGGATGGTGACCCGTTTCCTGCGTGACCAGGAGAGCATGCAGGAGCTGGTGCAGGCCGATGTGGTGGTGTTCCCATACCAGGGCACCGGCGAATCCTCCAGCGCGGCAGTCCGCTACGGATTGGCCTCAGGCCGCCCGGTGGCCGTTACGCCGCTGGCGATCTTCGACAATGTCGGCGACGTCGTTCACCGTCTGCCCGGGACCTCCCCGGCCGATCTTGCGGCCGGTCTGCGGCAACTGCTGCGTGCCAGCCGTGACGGCGATCCGGTGTTGGCCGACGTGCAGCAGCGTGCCGCACAATGGCGCGCCGAACACCGGTATCCTGCGCTGGCCCGCCGTCTGGACTCCATGGCTCGACAGATCCTCCGCACGCGTTGGCAGGCTCTGGCTGCAAATTCACTCAATCATCAGGACGAGAAGCAATGAAGAAGGCAATCATCACAGGCATCACGGGTCAGGACGGCGCCTATCTCACCCAGCTGCTGCTGGAGAAGGGCTATGAAGTGCACGGCACCTACCGCCGCACCAGCTCGGTCAATTTCTGGCGCCTGGATGAGCTGGGCGTGACCAACCACCCGAACCTGCACCTGGTGGAGTACGATCTGACCGACCTGGGCACGTCGCTGGCGATGGTGCAGAAGATCCAGCCGGACGAGATCTACAACCTGGCTGCGCAGAGCTTCGTCGGCGTCAGCTTCGACCAGCCGACCACCACCGCGCAGATCACCGGCGTGGGTGCACTGAACCTGCTGGAAGCGATCCGCCTGGTCAATCCGAAGATCCGCTTCTACCAGGCGTCGACCTCGGAAATGTTCGGCAAGGTGCAGGCCGTGCCGCAGGTGGAGGACACCCCGTTCTACCCGCGCAGCCCGTATGGCGTGGCCAAGCTCTACGCGCACTGGATCACCGTCAACTACCGTGAGAGCTACGACATCTTCGGTTCCAGCGGCATCCTGTTCAACCACGAAAGCCCGCTGCGTGGCCGCGAGTTCGTGACGCGCAAGATCACCGACTCGGTGGCCAAGATCAAGCTGGGCCAGCTGGACGTGCTGGAACTGGGCAACCTGGACGCCAAGCGTGACTGGGGCTTCGCCAAGGAATACGTGGAAGGCATGTGGCGCATGCTGCAGGCCGAACAGCCGGACACCTTCGTGCTGGCCACCAACCGCACCGAGACCGTGCGCGACTTCGTGGCGATGGCGTTCAAGGGCGCCGGCATCGATGTCGAGTTCAAGGGCAAGGACGTGGACGAAGTCGCGGTCGACACCGCCACCGGCAAGACCGTGATGCGCATCAATCCGAAGTTCCACCGCCCGGCCGAAGTCGATCTGCTGATCGGCAACCCGGAAAAGGCCGAGCGCATCCTTGGCTGGAAGCCGCAGACCAGCCTGGAACAGCTGTGCCAGATGATGGTCGAGGCTGACCTCAAGAGGAACGAGCGTGGCTTCTCGTTCTGAGTTGTCAGGCCAGCGCGTGCTGGTCACGGGGGCGTCCGGATTCACCGGGCGCTACGTGATCGAGCGCCTGCGTGCTGCCGGTTGCGATGTGCATGATCTGCGTTCCGGCGACACCGCAACGTCGGTCAATCTGCTCGACCGTGCTGCGCTCAAGCAGCACGTCGCCAAAGTGCGTCCGCAGCGCGTGGTCCATCTGGCGGCGATCTCGTTCGTTGCCCATGGTGATGCTGACGAGATCTACCGGGTCAACGTGGTTGGGACGCGCAATTTGCTGGAAGCGCTGGCCTCTCTGGACGAGGCGCCGAGCAATGTACTGCTGGCCAGCAGTGCCAATGTCTACGGCAACGCGTCCGGCGTGCTCGACGAGCAGGCGCCGCTTTCGCCGCAGAACGACTACGCGGTCAGCAAGATGGCGATGGAGGCCATGGCGGCGCTGTGGATCGATCAGCTTCCGCTGACCCTGGTGCGTCCATTCAACTACACCGGCGTGGGCCAGGACGAGAAGTTCCTGATCCCGAAGATCGTGGCGCACTTCCGCCGCGGTGCCGATGTGATCGAGCTGGGCAACACCGATGTCTCGCGCGATTTCAATGATGTGCGGGGCGTGGCCGCTGCCTACGAAGGTCTGTTGGCACTGCCGGGCAATGGCCAGACCTACAACGTCTGTTCCGGCCAGGAGCATTCGCTGCATGAGGTCATCGAACGCATGCGTGGCATCTCCGGCCGCGACATCGAAGTGAAAGTGAATCCCGCCTTCGTCCGCGCCAACGAGGTCAAGTCGCTGCGTGGTGACAACGGCAAGCTGCGGGCCGCGGTCGGGTCATTGCCGGACTTCGATCTGGGCGAGACGCTTCGTTGGATGTACCAGGCCCGCGCGGAGGCCTGAAAGAGCGCGGGGTCCGCTTCGGCGGATCCCGCATTCAGTGCAGGGGGAGAACACGCAGTGCATTATGTCTGGCAACTGATTGCGCCGGTATTGGCGATGTGTCTTGCTGTCATCGGCAGCTCGACTCTGCTGGCCGTCGCCGGCATCCGCATGAGCGCGCATGTGCGGCGGATCGGGCCGGTCCAGGCGTTGCTGCTTGCGAGCGTGTGCGTACTGGCCCTGTTGATGAATGCCAATGCGTGGCTGCCCGGCTACGTTGTGTTTCCTTGTTTCCTGATCAGCGGGGTTGTGGGGGCCCTCGTGGCGATTCGCCGTGGCTTCGCCGATCCGCTCGCCCATGCATCGATCTGGGCGTTCACGATCAGTCTGCTTGCGGGCGTTCTGGTGGTCGCTTGGTGGAATCTCATGTTCGCCTCGCGGCATCTGTGGATGCTTGAGGGCACCAACCATGATCTGGTGTTCTTCTACGGCGGTGCCAAATGGGCCATGCAGCACCCGCTATGGGTCGAGCAGGCCACGGTGGCCCGGGAGTGGGCGCTGGGGCAATGCGGTCAGGGCATGCAGTTCATCGGCAACGGCTGCATCGTGCAGCGCAATGGGGCGTACAGCCTGCTGGCACTGGCCTCCAGCTTCGTGCCGGAAGCGGGCCCAAACCAGGTGCGAGCGATGATCGGCACCGCCGCACTGTTCCCGGTACTCGGCATGCTGCCCTCGATGGCGGGCCGCTTCGGCGGCGCGCGTCGCTGGCCGCGGGGAACTGCCGTGGCCTTCCTGCTGGCGGTGCTGTGCATGCTGGGTACCGGCATGATGCTTGCGGTGGTCAACGAGAACATCGGCACGGCGATGGCGGGCGCCCTGCTGATGATGATCGTGCTGTGGGCACTTACGCCGATGCAGTCGCTGGGCGCGAAGTGGATCATGCTGGGCGCAGCCGCGGGCTGCACCGGCATGGCATACGGCGAAGCGGCGGTGCATGCCTGCATGATCGTGGCCCTGGCCGTACTGGTGACGGCCATGTGGCTGCGTTCCTGGCGGGTGTTCCTGCTGGGCGGCCTGCTGGCGATGCTGGCCTGCGCGATCGTCCTCAACCGGATGCTGCCCGAGCTGATGGCATCCTATGCCCAGGTCAGCGGCATCGTCGCGCAGTCGTCGTGGCCCAGCTGGTACATCCGGCAGCCCTTCTGGGGTTGGTGGCTGTCGGCTCCCTTTGCCGGCCTGTTGATGACCGGCGAACCTGCCGTGAATCCGGAAGCAATCATGCTCGGGCTGGTGCTGATGGCGTCCACTGCATGGCTTTCCATCCGGGAAGGACGCTGGAGGTTCTTCATCGGCCTGCTGGCAGCCAGCATGGTGCTGGTTGCCTATGTGCAGAGCCACGGCTATCAGTACGGCGAGCACAAGCTGGTGCAGGTGCTCGGGCCGGCGTGGGTGGCGGTGTTGAGCTGGCTTCTGCTGCGCCATGCACGCCGTCGCGGCCGCACAGGTGTGGTACTGCTGCTGATGGCGATGCTGGGGGCGCTGTCGGCGGCCTACGCCGTGCGTTCGCGATCGATCCTGGTCTCGCATGTGACTTCGGGTATCACCCATACCCTCTCGGAAGCGATCAGGCTGCCGCAGAAGGGAGACGAGGTTGTCATCGACACGTCCGGGGTCAGCGGGCCGGAGCGGTACGTCAAGCAGGACTTTGCCGTACTGGAGCTGCATCGACGCGGGGTGCGGGCGCGCATTGCCGACCGTGGCGACGCTCCGGTGGGTTACAGCGATGCCCTGTTCAATGACAGCCTGCGTGGTGCCGAATCACCCGATTGGCTGCTGGTACTCAGGCAGCCCGGCACGGGCCCAGCGCTGCCGCCGGGTACTGCCCCGCTCCTGGAGGACCCCACATTCGCATTGTTCTCGCTGCAGTCCGGTCAGTTGCCGCTGGCCCAGGCGGGTACGGGCTGGCACGCCTGCGAAGAGGATCACTGCTGGACCCGCGGCGCCTTCAGTCTCGAAACCTTCGTGCCCAAAGGATGTGCGGACGCACGACTGCAGGTCGGTCTGGATCTGCTGCAGCCGCCCACCGAGGGACGTATCCATGTGACCGTCAACGGTGTGGAAGCGGCAACCGTCGACGGGCACCAGGGCGAGGTCAGTTTGCAGCTGGCCGGTGGCAGCTCGGTGGTCGTCCTCTCGCCGGATTGGCAGGTTTCGTCGCCGCAGGCGCTGGGTCTATCGACCGATCCTCGGCCCCTGTTCGCCAACGTGTCCCACGCCCGCATCAGCTGCGGCGTGCCCGCCGGGCCAGCAGAATGAAGGTCTCCGCAATCATCCATCGAACAGCGTCGGGCAACGGCCACGGCGCAAGAGGTCTCCCATGCAACTCCTGATCGTCTTCGGCCTGGTCATCCTCGGCGCCTGTGGAACCGTCCTGCTGAAGGTCGGGGCAGGGCGTGTCACCTATTCCGACGGCATCCTGCCGATGCTGACGTCCGCGTTCAACCTGCCACTGGTGACCGGCTTCATCCTGCAGATGATCCCGCTGGTGTCGTGGGTGGTGCTGCTCAAGTACATGCCACTGACCAAGCTGCAGCCGATGATCGCCCTGACCTACGTGGTGACACCGGTGCTTGCCGTGCTGTTCCTGGGCGAGCACATCGGCCCACTGCGCATGGCCGGCATCGGCCTGATCGTGCTGGGCGTGGTACTGGTGAGCGCGAGCTGAGCATGAAGATCCTGATCGTCCTGACCTACTACACGCCCTACATGAGTGGGGTGACCGAATTCGCGCGGATGCTCGCCGAGGATCTGGCCCAGCGCCACGAGGTCACCGTGCTCACCACCCAGCACGATGCATCCCTGCCGGTGGAAGAGACCGTCAACGGCGTGCGCGTGGTGCGCGCGCCGGTGTTCGCCCGCATGCACAAGGGTGTCCTCAGCTGGAAGTTCATCACCTGGTTCCGGCGCCTGGCGCAGCAGCATGATGTGGTCAACCTGCATATGCCGATGCTGGAGTCGGGCCTGCTGTCATTGCTGGTCCCTGCCCGCAAGCTGGTGGTGAACTACCAGTGCGACATGGCCGTGGTCGGTGGACTGCTGGACCGGCTGGCGGTGAACGTGACCCGTGTGTCCTGCTGGCTGGCCACGCGGCGCGCCCGTGATGTCGGGGTACTCACCCACGATTACGCGAGCTCCTCGGCCTGGTTGTCCGGCATCCGGCACAAGCAGCATGAGGTGCTGGCACCGATGAAGGCGATGCCCTGGCAGGATCGCCCGGCGAGCACCGACGGGGTGTTCCGCTTTGGTTTCGTGGGCCGTTTCGTCGCCGAGAAAGGCCTGCCTGTCCTGCTGGAGGCCTTCAGCCAGGTCCATGCCCTGCATGGCGACCGTGTCCGCCTGGTGCTGGTCGGCGATACCCACAACATCGCCGGCGGCGGCATCATGGATGCCATCCACGGCAGCATCGCCGCGCTGGGTAATGCGGTGGACGTGCGCGGTCGCGTCAGCGAGCAGGAACTGCAGGCGTTCTATGCGCAGCTCGATGTGCTGGTACTGCCCAGCGTCAACCGCTATGAAGCGTTCGGCATGGTGCAGCTGGAGGCGATGCTCAGTGGTTCACGGGTGATCGCGTCGAACCTGCCGGGCGTGCGCACCATCGTGCAGAACACCGGCAATGGCGAAGTGGTGCCGGTCGGCGATGCGCCGGCACTGGCGGCAGCGATGCTGCGCCTGATGGCCAGCCGCGATGCGGCAAGCCGTGCCGAGGTACGCGCACAGGCACTGCAGGCCTATCCGCTGCGGCGCTTCTACGACCTGCAGGAAGCCATGTTGCTGGATCGTACCGGGCCCGAGCGTCCGGCCTGATCCCACCTGGCTGGATTGCCATCGCTGCCTGCGGGCAGCGATGGAACCGTCATTCCCCGTGCCCGAATGACAGGCTGCGCGCCAGTGGCGCAGCGGTGATGTGCCTGATTCAGATCGCCGCCAGTACCGACAGGCCACCCACCAGCACCGTGATCAGGCTGCCGGGATCCTTCACTGCGAACACGACCGGGTCGTCGTGCATCTGTCCACGGTGGGCCAGCAGCCAGGTCCGGCAGATCCAGTAGAGCAGGACCGGGCACAGCAGCCACAGGAACAGCGGATGCCCATAGAGCTCCTGGCTTTCCGGCGCGTTGATGTAGAGGCACAGCACCAGTACCGACGCCATGCCCGACGCGGTACCCAGGGCCTGTACCAGTCCCAGGTCCTCGACGTGGTAGCCACGCCCGCTGGGCTTCTCCTTGCCGCTGGCCAGCGTCATGCGCAGTTCGGTGTAGCGCTTGAGCATGGCCAGGCTGAGGAAGATGAACATCGAGAAGGTCAGCAGCCAGAACGAAAGCGTGACGTCGATTGCCGCGGCACCGCCGACGATGCGGATGGTGTAGAGCGCGGCCAGCATCACCACATCGATCATCACCACCTGCTTCATCCGCAGCGAATAGGCCAGCGTGAGGCAGAAATAGATGGCCAGTACCAGCAGGAATGCAGGGGCGACAATGGCCGCCAGCAGGAAGCCGGCCAGGGTCAGTACCGGCGTGGCCAGCAGCCCCGAGCGCAGATCCAGCCGCCCGCAGGCGAACGGGCGCTTGCGCTTGCGCGGATGCTGCCGGTCCGAGTCGAGGTCCAGCAGATCATTGAACAGATACACGCCGGATGCGCACAGCCCGAAGGCGATGAATGCCAGCACCGCGTTGAGCGTGGTCTCCAGCTCCAGGAAACGATGACTCGCCAGTAGCGGCACGAATACCAGCACGTTCTTCAGCCACTGGTGGACACGCATCGCCTTGAGCCAGGCGCGTGGGCCGCCGCCTTCGCGGGGCCAGTGTGCGGCCAGTTCCGAACAGTGCGCCGCAGCGCGGGCGACGCCGGCACCGGCGTTGACCACCCAGGCCGAATGCGCGTGCTTCCAGATGGCCAGATCGACCCGCGCGTTGCCCATGTAGTCGAAACCGCGCTCGCCGAAGGCCTTCACCAGCAGATCGGCCTTGCGATGCCCGGCAAGATTGGTGTGCCCATCGCTGCAGAACACGTCGTCGAACACGCCCAGATGGCGCGCGATCGGCTCTACCAGTGCGGCGTCGGATGCCGTGCACAGGACCCGCCTGCGATCACTGCTGGTTTGCAGCAGTTCGACCACGCGCGGGTCGTACGGCAGCAGTGCCGGATCGCCGGCACCGTGCACTGCCAGCTGGTGCTTCAGGTGCGCCTTGCCACGCAGCAGCCAGAACGGCAGCACGAACAGCATCCAGGGCTGCCGTGCCAGCATTCTCAGGAAGGTCTCGTACAACAGGTCGCTGCGCAGCAGGGTGCCGTCCAGATCAACACACAACGGCCTCGAACGGCCGGCACCCGAAGCACTCACCGATCAGCCTCCGGCGCGGCCGTACTGGTCTTCGAAACGAACAATATCGTCCTCGCCCAGGTAGCTGCCTGACTGCACTTCGATCAACTCCAGCGGCAGCTTGCCCGGGTTCTTCAGGCGATGGGTGACGCCCAGCGGGATGTACGTGCTCTGGTTTTCCGACAGCAGGATGACCTCGTCGCCCCGGGTAACCTCGGCGGTGCCGCTGACCACGATCCAGTGCTCGGCGCGGTGGTGATGCATCTGCAGGCTCAGGGTCGCGCCCGGCTTGACGGTGATGCGCTTGACCTGGAAGCGGTCGCCGTTGTCGATGGAATCGTAGGCGCCCCACGGACGGTACACCTTGCGGTGCGCGGCAGCTTCACTGCGGCCTTCACGCTTGATCCGGCCGACGATCTCCTTGACGTCCTGCACCCGGTCCTTGTGGCCGACGAACACGGCGTCGTCGGTCTCCACGACCACCACGTCCTGCAGGCCGACCATCGCGATCAGGCGGTTGCCATAGGCATAGCTGTCCTTGCAGTCCAGGGCGATGACATCGCCATGGCAGGCGTTGCCGTCGGCATCCTTGTCGGACACTTCCCACAATGCCGACCACGAGCCGACGTCGTTCCATTCCGCGTCCAGCGGTACCACGGCGGCATCGGCGGTCTTTTCCATCACCGCATAGTCGATCGAGTCGTTCGGGCTGGCAGCGAAGGCCTCGGCATCGAGGCGGATGAAATCGTTGTCGCGTGCGGCCTTGTCGAGGGCATTGCGGCAGGCGGCCAGGATCGCCGGCTGCAGCGTCTCCAGTTCCTTCAGGTAGCGCGAGGCCTTGAACAGGAACATGCCACTGTTCCAGAAGTACTCGCCGGATGCCACGTACTGTTCGGCGGTGGCCAGGTCGGGCTTCTCGACGAAGCGGTCGACGGCACGCACGCCTTCACCGGTGGCGGCCTTGATGTAGCCATAGCCGGTCTCCGGCGCGGTCGGCACGATGCCGAAGGTGACCAGCTTGCCGGATTCGGCCGCGGCGGCGGCCTGCTTGACCGCGGCATGGAACGCCGCCTCGTTGCGGACCACGTGGTCCGACGGCAGCACCAGCAGCAGCGCGTCATCGCCGGCCGACAGTGCCTGCAGCGCGGCGATGGCGATCGCCGGCGCGGTGTTGCGGCCGACCGGCTCGAGGATCAGCGCCTGCGGCAGCACCTTGCATTCGCGCAGCTGCTCGGCCGCCATGAAACGGTGTTCCTGGTTGGCGACCACGATCGGTGCCGCGCCGGCAATGGACGCAACACGCTTCCAGGTCGCCTGCAGCATCGTGTCGTTGCCGACCAGCGGCAGGAACTGCTTCGGATACGCTTCGCGCGACAGCGGCCACAGACGCGTGCCAGAGCCGCCGGAGAGAATGACGGGAACGATGGGAGTCATGGTGCGTCCTTCGGTTAATGGTTTGCCGGCGTGCCGCCGATCAGGGCAGTCAGCTCGGCGATGCGTTCACGCAGCAGGGCGTCATCGCCACGGGTTTCGATGTTCAAGCGCAGCAGCGGCTCGGTGTTGGAGCTGCGCAGGTTGAAGCGCCAGTCGGCGAAATCCGCGCTCACGCCATCGGTGTGGTCCAGTACCGGCTGCTGTTCCTGGAAGTGCGCCAGTACGCGCGCCACGGTCGCCTTGGCATCATCGACACGGAAGTTGATCTCGCCGCTGCACGGATAGGCCTTCATGCGATCGGCCACCAGCTCGCCCAGTGACTTGCCGGTCGTGGAGACCAGCTGCGCGATCAGCAGCCACGGGATCATGCCCGAGTCGCAGTAGGCGAACTCGCGGAAGTAATGGTGGGCGCTCATCTCGCCGCCGTAGATGGCATCTTCGGCACGCATGCGCTCCTTGATGAACGCATGCCCGGTCTTGCTCATGATCGGCACGCCGCCGGCCTGCTCGACCATTTCCACGGTGTTCCAGGTCAGGCGCGGGTCGTGGATGATCTTGCCGCCCGCCTGGCGGGCCAGCAGCGCCGTCGCCAGCAGACCGACCAGGTAGTAGCCCTCGATGAAGTTGCCATCGGCGTCGAAGAAGAAGCAACGATCGAAATCGCCATCCCAGGCGATGCCGAAATCGGCACCGTGAGCGCGCACGGCATCGCGCGTTGCCGCACGGTTCTCCGGCAGCAGCGGATTGGGGATGCCATTCGGGAAACGGCCATCGGCCTCGTGCTGGATGCGGATGAACTCGAACGGCAGGTGCGGGGCCAGTTCGTCGATCACCAGGCCAGCGCCACCGTTGCCGGGGTTGGTGACGATCTTCAGCGGCTTCAGGCCGGCCACATCGACGTAGCCGAGCAGGTGCTGGATGTAGGCGGACTTGTCGGTGTCCTGGCGGACCTCGCCTTGGCCGGCTCCCAGCGGTGCGTCGGAGGCGGCGAAGTCGCGGATGTCGAACAGGCCGGTATCGCCGCTGATCGGCTTGGACTCCTCGCGCACCAGCTTCATCCCGTTGTAGTCCATCGGGTTGTGGCTGGCGGTGACCATGATGCCGCCGGCGGCCTTGCGGTGGAAGGTCTGGAAATAGACCTCCTCGGTACCGCACATGCCGATGTCGATGACATCGCGGCCGCTGGCGGTCAGACCTTCGATGGCAGCCTGCAGGAGGGCAGGGCTGCTCAGGCGGATATCGTGTCCCACCACCACCGGTCCCGGGCCCAGCAACGCGGCAGTGCCGGCGCCGATGCGGCGGGCAAGGCGTTCATCCAGTTCATCCGGAACGCGGCCACGGATGTCATAGGCCTTGAAACACGGGAGCGTCATCAATGCAGTCCTTACACGGGTTGACCCCGGATTATAGCGACAGGCACTGCAAGGACGGGTGAGCCAGGCCAGCGTCCCTGCGGGCCCCAGAAAGAAGGGAATGCCGCGTAACCTGTTGATTACGCGGCACCCCGGACGGCACTCAGCCCAGCGCGGCCTCGAGCTCGGGCAGGATCGTGAACAGATCCCCGACCAGGCCGATATCGGCAATCTCGAAGATCGGCGCATCGCCGTCCTTGTTGATCGCCACGATCGTGCCGGCATCCTTGATGCCGGTCAGGTGCTGGATCGCACCGCTGATGCCGACGGCCACGTACAGCTCCGGCGCGATGATCTTGCCGGTCTGGCCGACCTGCAGGTCGCTGGGCACGTAGCCGGCATCGACGGCGGCGCGCGAGGCGCCGACGGCTGCACCGAGCTTGTCGGCCAGCTGGAAGACGACCTTGAAGTTCTCTTCCGAGCCGACACCACGGCCACCCGAGACCACGCGCTTGGCGCTCTGCAGGTCCGGACGGTCGCTGGCACCGGCGGCCAGGCCGACGAAGCGGGTGTGGGTCGGCAGTGCCGCATCGACGCTGGCCGCTTCGATGGCGGCGCTGCCGCCCTGGGCGGCTTCCGGCCACGACGCGGCACGCACGGTGGCGACCACGACCTGGTCGGCCGGGGCTTCCACGGTGATGATGGCGTTGCCGGCGTAGATCGGGCGCTTGAAGGTGTGGCTGCCTTCCACGGCCATCAGGTCGGAGACCTGGTTGACGCCCAGCAGGGCGGCCACGCACGGCATCAGGTCCTTGCCGAAGGTGGTGGACGGGCCGAACACGTGGCTGTAGCCCTTGGCCAGCTGCGCGATCTGCGGCGCCAGCACCTGGGCAAGGGCCTGTGCGTTGGCGGCGTTGGCCACGGTCAGGACCTTGGCGACGCCGGCGATCCTGGCGGCCTCGGCGGCGACGGCCGCCGGATCGGCGGCCAGCACCAGCACGTCGATGCTGGCACCGCTGATGGCAGCGGCGGCACTGACGGTCTTGGCGGTGGCGGCGTTGAGCTTGCCGTCGTGGTGCTCGGCGATGACGAGAATCTTGCTCATTACAGCAACCCCTTCTGCTTGAGTGCGGCCACCAGTTCGGCCGCGTCCTTGACCATCACACCCTTGCTGCGCTTGGACGGCGCGGCGTACCCGGTGGTCTTGAAGGTATCGGCGGCTTCAACGCCGAGGTCGGCCAGCTGCAGGGTTTCCAGCGGCTTGGCCTTGGCCTTCATGATGTCCGGCAGCTTGATGAAGCGCGGCTCGTTCAGGCGCAGGTCGGTGGTGACGACCGCCGGCAGATCCACTTCCAGCGTTTCCAGGCCGGCGTCGACCTCACGGGTCACCGTGGCCTTGCCATCGGCGATGTCCAGCTTGCTGGCGAAGGTCGCCTGCGGGCGGCCCCAGAGCGTGGCCAGCATCTGCCCGGTCTGGTTGGCGTCATCGTCGATGGCCTGCTTGCCGAGGATCACCAGGTCCGGCTGCTCCTTCTCGACCAGCTTGAGCAGGGTGCGCGCGGCGGTCAGTGGCTGGATGGCCTGGTCGGTGACCACGTGCACGGCACGGTTGGCGCCCATGGCCAGGCCGTTGCGCAGATGCGCCTGGGCGTCAGCCGGGGCGATGGTGGCCACCACCACCTCCGTGGCGATGCCCTTGTCGCGCAGGCGCAGGGCTTCTTCCAGGGCGATTTCATCGAAAGGATTGGGAGACAGCTTGACGCCGTCGGTGACCACGCCGGAACCGTCCGGCTTGACCTGAATGCGGACGTTGTAGTCCACCACGCGCTTGTATGCGACGAGGATTTTCATCTGGTACGGGGTCCTTCAGTAACAGGGAGAACGTCCGGTCCTGACAGCAACCGGTTCGGGGGTGGGATCCCGATTCTAGCTGGCTTGGGGCAACCATGCGAATGCGTATGGTTGTGCTGCGGCGCACTAAGGGTCCGTCTGGGAAGGGCTCTGTTCACCCGTCAGAGGCAGTGGTAAAGGTGGGCCCGATGTATCCTGCTGCGCTGCACCCGACTGCCAGGCGGCGCGGGAGCCTTGATCGAACAGGAGTAACGGGTAGTGCCAACTTGGATTGTCACCGGCGGCGCCGGGTTCATTGGCGGCAATTTCGTCCTCGAGGCTGTGGCCCGTGGCGTCAAGGTCGTCAACCTCGATGCACTCACCTATGCCGGCAACCTGCAGACGCTGTCCAGCCTGGAAGGCAACCCGGACCACGTGTTCGTGCACGGCGACATCGGTGACCGCGAGCGGGTCGCCCGCCTGCTCGCCGAGCATCAGCCCGACGCCGTGCTGAACTTCGCGGCCGAGAGCCATGTTGATCGCTCCATCGATGGCCCCGGTGCCTTCATCCAGACCAATGTGGTCGGGACCCTGGGTCTGCTCGAAGCGGTGCGCGACTACTGGAAGGCGTTGCCGGCCGAACGCGGCGCGGCCTTCCGCTTCCTGCATGTGTCCACCGACGAGGTGTACGGCACGCTGGGCGAAACCGGCGCGTTCAGCGAGACCACCCCGTACGCGCCGAACTCGCCGTACTCGGCGTCCAAGGCGGCGTCCGATCACCTGGTGCGTGCGTTCCACCACACCTACGGGCTGCCGGTGCTGACCACCAACTGCTCCAACAACTACGGCCCCTACCACTTCCCGGAAAAGCTCATTCCGCTGGTGATCGCCAAAGCGCTGGCCGGCGAGCCGCTGCCGGTCTACGGCGACGGCAGGCAGGTGCGTGACTGGCTGTTCGTGTCCGATCACTGCGAGGCAATCCGCACCGTGCTGGCCAAGGGCCGGGTGGGCGAGACTTACAATGTGGGCGGCAATTCGGAACGGCAGAACATCGAGGTGGTGCATGCGATCTGCGCCCTGCTGGACCAGCGCCGTCCGCGTGCTGACGGGCTGCCGCGCAGCAGCCAGATCACCCATGTGGCCGATCGCCCCGGCCATGACCGTCGCTATGCGATCGATGCCAGCAAGCTGAAGAACGAACTGGGCTGGCAGCCGGCGCACACCTTCGAGCAGGGCATCGCCTTCACTGTTGACTGGTACCTGGAGAACCAGGACTGGGTCGAGGGCGTGCTTGACGGCAGCTACCGCCTGCAGCGCATCGGCACTACGGCCTGAACCCAGGAGACGTCATGACCCAGCGCAAGGGCATCATCCTCGCCGGCGGAACCGGCACCCGGCTGTATCCGATCACCAAGGGCGTCAGCAAGCAGCTGTTGCCCGTGTACGACAAGCCGATGATCTACTACCCGCTCAGCGTGCTGATGCTGGCCGGCATCCGGGAAGTACTGATCATCAACACCCCGCATGAGCAGGCCCTGTTCCAGCAGCTGCTGGGTGATGGCTCGCAGTGGGGCATGGACATCCAGTACGCCGTGCAGCCCAGTCCGGATGGGCTGGCACAGGCGTATCTGATCGGCCGCGAGTTCATCGCCGGCAAGCCCAGCTGCCTGGTCCTCGGCGACAACATCTTCCATGGCCACGGCCTGCGCGACGTGCTCCGGCGTGCCGACGCCCGCACCGATGGCGCGACCGTGTTCGGCTACTGGGTCAACGATCCCGAGCGTTACGGCGTGGCCGAATTCGACAAGGACGGCCGGGTTGTCGGCCTGGTCGAAAAGCCGGAGAACCCGCGTTCCAATTACGCGGTCACCGGCCTGTATTTCTATGATGGCAACGCCAGCGATTATGCGGCCGAGCTGAGGCCTTCGCCGCGCGGCGAGCTGGAAATCACTGATCTCAACCAGCGCTATCTCGGTGCGGGCAGCCTGCATCTGGAGGCGCTGGGGCGTGGCTATGCATGGCTGGATACCGGCACTCACCAGTCGCTGCTGGAAGCGTCCAACTTCATCGAGACCATCCAGACGCGCCAGGGCCTGCAGGTCTGCTGTCCGGAAGAAGTGGCGTTCGGGCAGGGCTGGATCAATGCCGAGCAGCTGGAAGCACTGGCCGCTCCGTTGATCAAGAATGGCTACGGCCAGTACCTGCACACACTGGCATTGCGTGGAGTGGTTCCGTGAAAGTGATTGAAACCCGGTTGCCGGGATGTGTGGTGATTGAACCGGCGGTGTTCGGTGACGAGCGCGGCTTCTTCTTCGAGGGCTGGAATGCGGCGCGATTCGGCCAGCTGGGCCTGCCCGACCGCTTCGTGCAGAGCAATGTCTCCTCATCGAGCAAGGGCGTGCTGCGCGGCCTGCATTACCAGTGGCCGCGACCGCAGGGCAAGCTGGTGAGCGTGCTGGAAGGCGAGGTGTACGACGTGGCCGTCGATATCCGCCGTGGATCGCCTACCTTCGGCCAATGGGAAGCAGTGGTGCTGAGCGCGCAGAACAAGCGCCAGTTCTGGATTCCGGAAGGCTTCGCGCACGGGTTTGCCGTGCTGTCCGACACCGCGCTGTTCCACTACCTGTGTACCGATGTGTACGTGAAGGAAGCCGATGCCGGCGTGCGCTGGAACGACGCGGACATCGCAGTGGACTGGCCGGTGGGCGCGCCGACGCTCTCGCCCAAGGACGAACATGCGCCGTTCTTGAAGGACATCGCCGAGGAACGTCTGCCGGCCTTCGCGCCATGACGGTTCTCGTGCTGGGTGGCAACGGCCAGGTCGGCCAGGAGCTGCTGCGCGCGCTGGCGCCGTTGGGGCCTGTGGTCGCTACCACCCGCAGTGGCCGGCTGCCCGATGGCAGCCCCTGCGAGGCGGCGGACTTCGGCCAGCCCGGGAGCCTGCCGGCGCTGCTGGATCGCGTGCAGCCGTCGGTGGTGGTCAATGCGGCGGCCTATACCGCCGTGGATCGCGCCGAGCAGGACATCGACGCCGCCTTCGCCGCCAATGCGCAGGCCCCGGGGGTGATCGCGCGCTGGTGCCAGGCGCAGCGCGTGCCGTTCGTCCATTACTCCACCGACTACGTGTTCGACGGCGAAGGTTGCGCGCCCTATCGCGAGGACGAGCCGACCGCGCCGCTGGGTGTGTATGGCACCAGCAAGCGCGATGGCGAGGACGCCGTGCGCGCTGCCGGTGGCCGCCACCTGATCTTCCGTACCGCGTGGGTGTATGCCGAGCACGGCGCGAACTTCCTGCGCACGATGCTGCGCCTGGGCGCGGAGCGCGACCATCTGCGCGTGGTGGCCGACCAGATCGGCACGCCGACGCCGGCTGCGTTGATCGCCGATGTCACCGCGCTCGCGTTGCAGCATCCTGCCGCGCTCTCCGGCACCTGGCATCTCACCGCCAGTGGCCAGACCAGCTGGCACGGCTTCGCCGAAGCGATCTTCGCCGAAGCGCTGGCAACCGGGGTCCTGCACAGGGTGCCGGTGGTTGAAGCGATTCCGGGTGCCGAGTATCCGACCCCGGCGCGGCGGCCGGCCTGGTCGGTGCTGGACAACAGGGCCCTGCAGCAGGCGCTGGGCATCGTGCTGCCGCCGTGGCAGGACGGCCTGAAGCAGGTCATGGCCGCGATCGCGCGCGGCTGAGGGCACGCCGCAATTGCTGCGGCGCATCCCAGCCGGATGCAGGTGTGCCGCTAGAATGCGGGCATCCTTACCGTGTGGGACAGCAGAGCGATGGACAAGTCCAATACCGGCGGCAAGCGCAGCAAGCGCTATGCCAGCGCGGCCCAGGCGCTGGAGGGCGTGGTCGCCGATGGCCAGACGCTGGCCGTCGGCGGCTTCGGCCTGTGTGGCATACCCGAGGCACTGATCGCAGCGTTGCGCGACAGTGGAGTCAAGGGCCTGACCGTGATCTCCAACAATGCCGGTGTCGATGGCTTCGGCCTGGGCCAGCTGCTGGAAACGCGCCAGATCAGCAGGATGATTTCCTCGTACGTGGGCGAGAACAAGGAGTTCGAGCGCCAGTTCCTGGCCGGTGAGCTGGAACTGGAATTCAATCCACAGGGCACGCTGGCCGAGCGCCTGCGCGCCGGTGGCGCCGGAATTCCTGCCTTCTTCACTGCCACCGGCTACGGCACGGTGGTGGCTGAAGGCAAGGAGACCCGCGAATTCGACGGCAGGCACTATGTGCTGGAAACCGCGCTGCGTGCCGACGTTGCCCTGGTCAAGGCGTGGAAGGCCGACGAAGCTGGCAACCTGGTGTTCCGCAGGACCGCGCGCAATTTCAATCCTGCCTGCGCGATGGCCGGCAAGGTGTGCATCGCCGAAGTGGAAGAGGTGGTACCGGTCGGCGCGATCGATCCGGACCAGGTGCATCTGCCGGGCATCTATGTGCATCGCATCGTGCACAACGCGCATCCTGAAAAGCGAATCGAGCAGCGCACCGTCCGTGCGGAGGGCAACTGACATGGCGTGGACCCGCGATGAGATGGCGGCCCGCGCCGCCCGTGAACTGACCGACGGTGCCTATGTGAACCTGGGCATCGGCCTGCCGACCCTGGTCGCCAACCACATTCCCGAAGGCGTGGACGTGTGGCTGCAATCCGAGAACGGCCTGCTTGGCATCGGCCCGTTCCCGACCGAAGCCGAGGTCGATCCCGACCTGATCAACGCCGGCAAGCAGACCGTGACCGCACGCGCTGGTGCCAGCTACTTTGGCAGCCATGACAGTTTCGCCATGATCCGTGGCGGCCACGTCAACCTGGCCATTCTTGGCGCGATGCAGGTGACCGACAAGGGCGACCTGGCGAACTGGATGGTGCCCGGCAAGATGGTCAAGGGCATGGGCGGTGCGATGGACCTGGTGGCCGGCGTGCAGCGCGTGGTGGTGCTGATGGAGCACACCGCGAAGAACGGTGAGCACAAGGTGCTGGCCGAATGCACGCTGCCGTTGACCGGCGTGGGTGTGGTCGACCGCATCATCACCGATCTGGCTGTGTTCGACGTGACCGATGCCGGTCTGGTGCTGGTGGAGACCGCGCCGGGGGTTGGCGAGGACGAACTGAAGGAAAAGACCGGCGTGCCGTTCCGGCGTGCCTGAGTCCGGCGGGGCGGCCTCGTGCCGCCCGCCACTGCCTGGCGATCCCGATGCTGTTTCCACACGAGCTGCCCGATGCCGACGTCCGTCATGTTCCGGGCTGGCTGCTGCCGGACCTGGCGGATGCGCTGCAGCGGACGCTGGGCGAACAGGTGGCCTGGGATGTGCACCGCATCCGGATGTTCGGTCACTGGGTGGATTCGCCGCGGCTGAGCAGTTGGATCGGCGATCCGCAGGCGCGCTACCGGTATTCCGGCGCCGAGTTCGTCCCGCGGCCCTGGCTGCCGGCATTGCAGGCACTGCGCGTGCGATTGCAGGAAGAGGGTATCGGCCGGTTCAACAGCGTGCTGCTCAATCGATACCGCGATGGTGGCGATTACATGGGGTGGCACAGCGACGACGAACCAGAACTGGGACCGGCGCCGGTGATCGCTTCACTGAGCCTGGGCGCAGCGCGGCGTTTTCTGCTGCGACGGCGCGACGAGCCGGCACGCAAGGCGGAGTTCCTGCTGGGCCATGGCGATCTGCTGTTGATGGCCGGCAGCACCCAGCGCTTCTATCAGCACGCGTTGCCGAAGATGGCGCGGGCCCAGGGCGAGCGGATCAACCTGACATTCCGCTGGATCACGCCGCGCTGAGCGAGGGATCAGCGCGGTGCCGCGGGCCTGTCGTTCTGCCCGCTGACCAGCGTCCAGCCGACCACGTCCTGCGCGATCTGCTGCAGGCCACGTTCGAACGCCGCCGCAACCGCCGGCACATCGGTACTGCCAACGGGCTGCGCCTGGCGGAAGGTGCGATCAGCGACCACGCGCTGGTCGGCCACGTGGATCAGCTTGGCATTGAGTTCGATCACCACCGTGGGCGTGGTCTGGCCCTGGTAGTCCGACTCGAAACGACGGATGTCCGTGGACAGCTTGTAATCGGCGCGGATACCGGCGGCGGTGCGGGCCACGCCGTTGATGCGGCCGGAGTCCTCGAAACCGCGCAGCAGGGTGTCCTCGATCATGTCGGTGGCCGGCTGGGCCCAGCTGGCGCCCCTGTAGATCTCCAGCTCCGATGGCGTGGGTCGCACGTTGATGCGCGGGCTGTCGACCATGCGCGCCGCGCTGGGCTTGGCCAGCACCAGCTGCCAGGCGACCTGGGGCCAGCTGGGATCGACCTTCACCTGTACGGCAGGCGAATACAGGGTGACGGGATTCTTGTCGCCGCTGCCGAGGATCGAGCAGCCCGACAGCAGCGCCAGGGCCAGGCCTGGCAGCAGCAGGCGCGGGAAGAGGGTCGGGCTCATTTGGGTTCGAACTCCTTCGGGGCATCGCGGCCGAGCAGATAGCGCGCGGGGTTGTTCTCGAGGCGGTCGCTGACCCGGCGCAGGTCGCGGATCAGGCCGCGCAGTTCGGTCAGGGTCGGGCCCAGCTGGCCCAGCCCGTCATTGGCGAAGCTGTTGATCGCGGCGCGATTCTCGCCAAGGATCGAATCGGCATTGCCGGCAGCCGAATCGAGCTTGACCAGGGTGGCGTCGAGCTTGTTGATGATGCCCGGCAGCTGCTGCACCAGGTTCCTGTCGAGGCGTTCGATAGTGCCGTTGGTGGTCTTCAGTGTGGTGTCCAGGCTGCGCGCGGCATCGCGCGCGCTGAGCAGCAGCGCCTGTGTGCCCTGGTCGCGGTCGGCCAGTCCGCCGCTGATGGTTTCAAGGTTGGCCAGGGTCGCGTTGATCGACGCCACATTGCGATCGCTGAGGATCTGGTCCATGCGCTCGACGATGCGGTTGGCCACATCGGTGATGTTCTGCAGTGCCGAAGGCGTGGTCGGGATGATCGGCGCCGGGTCCTTGTTGACCGTGGTCAGTGCCGGCGACTGCGGCGTGCCACCGCTGAGCTGGATGATCGACGGACCGGTCAGACTGGTGATCGCCAGCTTGGCACGGGTATCGGTCTTCACCGGCGTGGTGGAGTTCAGGCGGATGCGCGCCACCACCTGGCGCGGATCGTCCGGTACCAGGTTCAGCTCGATGATCGAGCCGACCGCGATACCGTTGTACTGCACCGGGCTGCCGACCGACAGGCCGGTCACCGCCTCGCGGAACACCACACGGTATTCCTGCCAGGTGCGGTCGGAGGAGTACTTGGCCGCCCACAGGCCGAAGGCCAGCAGGGCCAGGCCGGTGATCAGGGTGAACGCGCCGATCAGCACGTAGTTGGCTTTGGTTTCCATGGCTCAGGCACTCTCGATCTGTTCGCCACGCGCGGCACGCGCACGTGGTCCGTGGAAGTATTCCTGGATCCACGGATGATCCAGTTTCTCGATTTCCGCAAGCGGTGCGTTGGCGATCACCTTGTGGTCGGCCAGCACGGCAACGCGGTCGCAGATGGCGTACAGCGTGTCCAGGTCATGAGTGATCAGGAACACGGTCAGGCCCAGCGCTTCCTGCAGGGTCTTGATCAGGCGGTCGAAGGCCGCCGCGCCGATCGGGTCCAGGCCGGCGGTCGGTTCGTCCAGGAACAGCAGCGGCGGGTCCAGTGCCAGCGCGCGGGCAAGGCCGGCACGCTTGCGCATGCCGCCGGACAGCTGCGAGGGCAGCTTGTTGATCGCATCCGCGGGCAGGCCGGCCAGCTTCACCTTCAGCAGGGCCAGCTCGTAGTGCCACCGTTCGGGAAGGTCGCGATGATGCTCCTTCAGCGGAACCTGCACGTTCTCGCCGACGGTCAGCGAGGAGAACAGCGCGCCATCCTGGAACAGCACGCCGGTGTTGCGCTCGATGTGCAGCCGGCTTTCGGCATCGTCGGCACGCGCATCGCGGCCGAGCACTTCGATCTGTCCTTCATCCGGCACGCGCAGGCCCAGGATCGAGCGCATCAGCACGGACTTGCCGGTGCCCGAGCCGCCGACGACGCCGAGGATCTCGCCGCGCCGCACGTCCAGGTCGAGGTCCTCGTGGACGGTCTGGCTGCCGAAGCGGTTGACCAGCCCACGCACGCGGATGGCCAGGTCGTGGCCATCGTCATCACGCATCCCGAAATTGCCGGAGTCGGAGGTCGTGTTCATGTCACCAGTCCATATGCATGAACCACAACGCCGCGAAGGCGTCGATGATGATCACCAGCGAGATGGTCTGCACCACGCTGGATGTGGTGCGCTCGCCGACCGACTGCGCGGTGCCGGTGACCTTCAGGCCCTCCAGGCAGCCGATCAGGCCGATCACCACCGCGAAGACGGGCGCCTTGGACAGGCCGACCAGCATGTGCCGCACCTCCATCGTGTCGTGCATCCGCGCGATGTACATCTGCGGCGGAATGTCCAGATCGAACGCGCCGACAGTGATGCCGCCGGCCAGGCCGGCGATCATCGCGATGAAGGTCAGCAGCGGCAGGGTCACCAGCAGCGCGAACAGGCGCGGCAGTACCAGCAGGTCGATCGGGTCCAGGCCCAGCGTGCGCATCGCATCGATCTCCTCCCGGGCCTTCATCGCGCCGATCTGCGCGGTGAACGCGCTCGCCGTGCGGCCGGCCAGCACGATCGCGGTCAGCAGCACGGCGAACTCGCGCAGGAAGGCGATGTTGACCAGCTCGACCACGTAGATCTCCGCGCCGAAGTCGCGCAGGATGGTCGAGCCCAGGAATGCGATCACCGCACCGACCAGGTAGGACAGCAGCGCCACCAGCGGTACGGCGTCCAGGCCCACCTGTTCCATCTGGTGCACGGTGGCGGTGAGGCGGAAGCGCCGCGGCTGCTTGACCAGGCGAGCGGTCTTGACCATCGCCTCGCCGAGGAAGCTGGCCAGGGCCACGATGTTGTGGCCGGTGCCATGCATGCTGACGCCCAGCCGTTCCAGCGCGGCCAGCACGCCGAAGTCGCGCTTGGGCTTGGGCCGGTCGTCGGCCACTTCCTCGATGGTGCACACCAGTGCCTGGTGATCCGGCCGGAACTGCAGCGCATCCTCACCGAGGTCGGCGCGATGGGCCACGCGCAACAGCTGCAGTACGCCGGCCGAATCGAGCTGCTCGATGCCGGTGGCGTCAATGCCGGTCAGGTTGTCGGGAACAGCGCGCAGCACCTCGGCCGCGGCCAGCGCGGTCTTCAAGGTCCAGTGGCCGGACAGGCGGATCAGCCCGGGGTCGCGGGCGTCCTGTTCGAGCTGGGGGGCGAGGTTCTGGGTCACGTGGGCCATTCGGGTCGCAGCATAACCGTTCTGTATTGTGCTTCGCGTTGAACCAGGATGAATTCCTCCGGTGGGGCCCGGCCTAGGTAATACTACGGCGCATGTCCGCAGACGCTCACACGATCCCCACGCCCCAGGCCACCTACGCGCAGCGCGTGGCCTTCGTTTCCGAGATCGCCGGCCGCCTCCACAGCTACGGCACCACGGCCCAGCGTCTGGAAACGGCCGTGGTCGCACTGGCAAAACAGCTCGATCTCGATTGTGAACCGTGGTCTAACCCCACCGGCATCATCCTCAGCTTCAGCGACCCGGCCCAGGCGATCGGCTCCAGCGACATCACCCGTGTGATCCGGCTGGCACCGGGCGAGAACGACCTGCACAAGCTCAGTGTCGCTGACCGGATTGCCGAGGAAGTGGCCAACGGGCGGATGAGCATCGCGCAGGGGCACACCGCGCTGCGTCAGCTGGACAAGGATCCCGGCCGTCGCGGCAAGCTCCGCACCATCCTCTCGTTCACGCTCGGCGCGGCCGGTGTCGCCGGCATGTGGAAGCTGCCCTGGCTGGACATCGCCACCGCCGGTGTCATCGGCCTGATGATCGGCCTGCTCGGCATGGTCACCGACCGTCGCCCGGCGACCCGCGAGGCCGCCGAGGCGCTGGCCGCGCTGCTGGCCGGCCTGGTCGCTACCCTGGTCGCTTCGTTTGTCGGCGCGCTCAACCTCAACACGGTGATCATCGCCTCGCTGGTGGTGCTGCTGCCCGGCATGTCGCTGACCAATGCGGTCAACGAACTGGCCAGCCAGCACTGGGTTTCAGGCACCGCGCGGTTTGCCGGTGCGCTGACCACGATCATGAAACTGAGTGTCGGCGCGATGATCGCGGTGACCCTGGCCGATGTGCTGGGCCTGGACCCGGTGATCCGTGCCTCGCGACCGCAGGGACCCTGGGTGGAGTGGGGGTCGCTGCTGACCGCGGCCTTCGCCTTCGCGATGCTGTTCAAGGCCAGTCGTCGCGATTATCCCTGGGTGATTGCCGCGTCCGTGGCCGGCTATGCCATTTCCAAGTTTGGCGGGCACGCCTGGGGGGCACCGGCGGGCATCTTCCTGTCGGCGATGGTGCTGACCGCCGGCGGCAACCTGTTCGGTCGGCTGGCCGGGCGTCCGGGAGCGATCATCCGCCTGCCGGGCATCATCATGATGGTCCCTGGCAGCACCAGCCTGCGTGGTGTGCTGACGCTCGTCCAGCAGCAGGATGTCGGTGCCGGCCAGAGCGTGTTCCTGACCGTGCTCAACGTGGTGATGGCGCTGGTGGCGGGCCTGCTGTTCGGCAACCTGTTGATGCCGGCGCGCAAGACGTTGTGATGGAATGAAGAACGCCGGCTTGCGCCGGCGTCTTTCATTCTTTCCGATCCGGCCTCAGGCCTTCTTGATCAGGAAATCTTCCGGCTTCTTGCTGCCCTTGGCGGTCAGCTCGGCCATCCAGCGCGGCTGCTTGCCACGGCCGGTCCAGGTTTCCTTCGGGTTGGCCGGGTTGCGGTACTTCGGGGCGACCTTGCCCAGCTTGCGGCCGGCGGTCTTGGACGGAGCTGCCGCTTTGCGGGCGCGTGGCTTGGCAGCCGTGGTAGCGGTACCGAACAGCTCCTCGATGGTGTAACCCTCGGTCTTGGCCAGCTTGCTCAGCTGGGCCCGCACCTTGGCGATCGGGCGACGCTTGGCGACGATGGTCTGCTGCTTTTTCGCGGTGCGGATCAATGCGCCCAGCTCGCGTGCCGACAGGCCGGTCAGGTCGATGCTCATCTACGGTTACTCCGGAAACTAATAAGGGACAGGGACGAGCCGGTCCGTGGCGTCGGCGCACAGGATAATGATGAATTAAATCCAGTACAAATCATGCAGGTCAGGGTATGGCGATGGACCGACTGCATCGTGACCATTTTGACTGGATTATGTCCAGCTGCATATTGACCGGCCCACCGCCGGTACAAAGAAAAAGACCGGGGCATGCCCCGGTCCTGTCACTCAACCCTGCAGGCGTTGCAGCAGGGCGGCCTTGTCCAGGCTTTCGGCTTCGCTGGCACGGCGCGAACGGTACTCGTACGTGCCGGCCGCCAGGCCGCGCTCGCTGACCACGACGCGATGCGGGATGCCGATCAACTCCATGTCGGCAAACATCGCACCCGGACGCAGCCCGCGATCATCCAGCGCGGCATCGAGACCGGCATCGCGCAGTTCCTGCAGCAGGCCGGCAGCGGCTTCGGCCACAGCGGTATCGCCCTTGGGGTTGATGACGCACACCACCACCTGCCACGGCGCCATCGCGTCCGGCCAGATGATGCCGGCATCGTCATGATTCTGTTCGATCGCGGCAGCGACCACGCGCGAGATGCCGATCCCGTAGCAGCCCATTGCCATCACTGCGGCCTTGCCGTTCTCGTCCAGGACGGTCGCGTCCAGCGCTTCGGCATACTTGCGGCCAAGCTGGAACACGTGGCCGACTTCGATGCCACGGGCGATCTTCAACTCGCCGCCGTCCAGCGCACGGTCACCGGCACGCACGTTGCGGATATCGACCACTTCCGGTTCCGGCAGGTCACGGCCCCAGTTGACTCCGGCCAGGTGGAAGCCCGCTTCATTGGCACCGACCACGAAATCGGACATCGCCGCCACCTCGCGGTCGGCCACCACGCGGATCGCCTTGGCCGGTGAAACCGGGCCGAGGAAGCCGGGCACGCTGCCCAGGTACTCGGCGATCTCCGCTTCACTGGCAAAACGCTGCTCTTCCAGGCCGGGAACCTTGCCCAGCTTGATCTCGTTGACCTCGTGGTCGCCACGGACCAGCACCAGCACGAACCCTTCGTCGGTCATCAGCGCCACCGACTTCACCGTGCGCTGCAGCGCGATGCCGAGCAGGGCGGCAACGTCCTCGCAGGTCTTCTGGGTGGGGGTCTCGACCTTGCGCATCGTCTCGCCGGCTGCCGCGCGCGGCGCCGGTTCCGCGGCGATCGCCGCTTCCATGTTGGCCGCGTAGTCCGAGCCGGTGGAGAACACCAGCGCGTCCTCGCCCGAATCGGCGATCACGTGGAATTCCTGCGACGCGTCGCCACCGATCGCGCCGGAATCGGCCTGCACCATGCGGAAGTCCAGGCCCAGCCGGGTGAAGATGCGGCTGTAGGCGGCCTTCATGTTCTCGTACTCGCGCACCAGGCACTCATCGTGCAGGTGGAACGAATAGGCGTCCTTCATCAGGAATTCGCGTGCACGCATCACGCCGAAGCGCGGGCGGATCTCATCGCGGAACTTGGTCTGGATCTGGTAGAAGTTCACCGGCAGCTGCTTGTAGCTGGACAGTTCGCTGCGTGCGAAGTCGCAGGCGGCTTCCTCGGCGGTCGGGCTGTAGCAGAACACCTGGTCCTTGCGATCCTTGATCTTCAGCAGCTGCGGCCCGAATTTCTGCCAGCGGCCGGTCTGCTCCCACAGCTCCTTGGGCTGGATGGTCGGAATCTGAAACTCCACGGCGCCGGCGCGATCCATTTCCTCCCGCACGATGCGTTCGACCTTGCGCAGCACGCGCAGTCCCAGCGGCGACCAGGTGTACAGGCCGGAGGCGAGCTTGCGGATCATGCCCGCACGCAGCATCAGGCGGTGGCTGGTCAGCTCCGCGTCGCTGGGGGTTTCCTTGGTGGTGTGCAGGTGGAACTGGGAGAGGCGCATCGTCGGCTTCGGTCTACGGCAGAGATCCCTATTCTGCCAGCCCGGGCGGGGGGAGGGTATCGGCAGGGCTGCGCCCTGCACCCGCCTCAAGCAACGTCAACTGCCACAGCAACAGCGGGCCTCGCGTGGGATGGCGGGGTGGATCCGGTGGCAGGGGACACCGTAAACCCGTCCATGGGGGCTTGGTCGCGGCATCCATGCCGCTCACACCCCTGCCACCGGACCCACCCCGCCTTCGACGGATCTCTGCGATCTGTCAGGACATGCCTTGGGGTCAGATCCGTTTTCCTGCGGAAACGGATCTGACCCCATTTTGATTGGATGGGTTTGACGCCGTGTCCTGCCAGCCCACACCGCCCCGCCAGACCAGCAGAAAACCAGGGCCGTTTTGGCGTTTGACGTTGCTTGAGGCGGGTGCAGGGCGCAGCCCTGCCGACCCATCAACCGGCTGCTGGGCAGTAGGCCTTGATGCTGGCTTCAGCCAGTCCCTTCTGCGCGGTGCGCTGCTCCGCGGTCAGCACGGTATCGCCCTTGCCGTCGCCGTCGGTGTCCTGCATCACCTGGCCGGACCCTTCCAGCAGGGCCAGGTTGGCCCGGGCGGTGCTGCACTGTTCCGGCACCGGCGCGGCCGGACGTTCGGCGCTGTCGGCCGATGGCGCCGAGCGCGCCTGCGCCCGGGTCTCGTAGGTCCTGCCTGCTGGCGGGGTTTCCGAATACTGGGTGACGCCGTTGGCGTCCTTCCACTTGTAGACGGGGCCGGCCATGGCACTGGTACTGGCCAACAGCAGCAGGCATCCCAGGCAGGACAGGGCACGCATGGCAAACTCCGCAGAATGGGCGTAGAACGCCGATTGCAGCATTGGCACCGACCGCTGGCAAGTCGATTAAACTGGATTCCATGGACCCGATCACACCGCCGCCGCGTTCGCGCACGATTTACCTGCTGCCCAACCTGTTCACCACTGCGGGCCTGTTCGCGGGCTTCTACGCGATCATCGCCGCTGCCAACGGGGATTTCGTCAATGCCAGCATCGCGGTGTTCGTGGCGGCGGTGATGGACGGCCTGGATGGCCGCGTCGCGCGCCTGACCGGCACCAGCAGCGAGTTCGGCGTGCAGTACGACTCGCTGGCCGACCTGGTCAGCTTCGGCATGGCGCCGGCACTGGTGATGTACCACTGGTCGCTGTCCTGGCTGAAATTCGATGATCCCCTGCTGGGCCGTGTCGGCTGGGCCGTGGCCTTCCTGTACGCCGCATGTGCGGCGCTGCGCCTGGCCCGCTTCAATACCCAGGTCGCGGTGGTGGACAAGCGCTGGTTCGTTGGCCTGGCCAGCCCGGCCGCTGCCGGGCTGATGATGTCGTTCGTCTGGGCCTTCGCCGATGGCAACCTGGGCTGGGACGGCAATCAGCTGCGCTATGTGGCGCTGGCGGTGACGCTGGTCGCTGCGCTGCTGATGGTCAGCCGCATCCGCTTCTGGAGCTTCAAGGGCGGTGCCGCCAAGGATTCCCGTTCCGACCGGGTGCCGTTCCTGGTCCTGGCACTGGTACCGATGGCCATCGCGATCGCGGTGATCGACCTGCCGCGCGTCCTGTTCGCCGTGGGCATCCTTTATGCGCTGTCCGGCCCGGTGATGTGGGCGGTGCAGCGCCTGCGCAAGAAGTCCGAGGCCGCGTGAGCCAGGATCTGCCCGTGCTGTGGTCACCGGCCCAGCAGGCCTGGCTGCAGGCGATGGGCTATACCGTCTATCACGATGGCCAGCTGGCCGCGGAGCTGGACGCTGCATTGCAGCTGAGCGTGGCCGACGCCGATGCGGCCAGCCCGGCAGCGCAGTCCCCGCCACGCCAGCCGGAACCGGCAGCGATGGAGCCGGCACCGCGCCAGCCGCGGAGTCCGTCGCCGCCGCCTCGCACCGCGCCCGCCGTGGTGCCGGCAACCGAACCGCAGGTGGCCCGCGCGGCGTCGGCGGGTACCACCCGGCAGCCGGCGGTACGTCTGCCTGATCGCCTGCAGATCGCGCTGCTGCGCGCATCCGGCTGCAACCCGAACGATGCCGCGACGCAGGCGCTGATGGACAGCTGGCCGTTGGAGCAGCTGCGCCGTGATCCAGCCGCCAAGCGCGCGCTGTGGCCGCAGCTGCGCGCCCTGCGCAAGCGGGGGGCGCCGTGAGTGCGGTCAGCCAGCCCGGTGCGGTACGCCTGCGGGCGCTGCGCGAGAGCGATCTTGCCGAGGTGATGGCGATCGAGGTGCGTGGCTATCCTTTCCCGTGGACACGCGGCATTTTCATCGATTGCCTGCGTGCGGGTTATCCCGGTCTGGCGATGGAGCGCGATGGCCAGCTGGTCGGCTACGGCGTACTGAGCATCGCTGCCGACGAGGCGCATGTGCTGAACATCTGCATCGATCCGCTGGTGCAGTCTCGCGGGCTGGGGCGGCAGCTGCTGCGTGCGCTGGTGCAGCTGGCCGGTGATCGCGGTGCCCAACGTGTGTTCCTGGAAGTGCGCCCGTCCAATGCGCCGGCGCTGGCGCTGTATCACAGCGAAGGGTTCAACGAGATCGGCCGGCGTCCGCGCTATTACCCGGCCGCGCAGGGGCGCGAGGACGCGGTGGTGATGGCGATCGAGCTGGTCGAGGGCGACCTGCAGACGATGCCGCCGCTGTAACCGGGATGTCGCGTTGCCCGCCGGTACGGCCGGGCGCTGGCGGCAGGTGCGAACCTTGCCGGGCACGCGCGGTTCACGCCAGCCGCAGCGCCAGCACTCCGCTGACGATCAGCGACGCCGCCAGCCAGCGCACGCGCGGTATCCGTTCGCGCAGCAGGAATGCCGAGATCAGCAGGGCGAACAGGATCGATGACTCGCGCAGGGCCGATACCATCGCTACCGGTGCCTGGGTCATCGCCCACAGTGCCATTGCATAGGACGCGGTGGTGCCTACGCCGCCGGCCAGGCCCAGCGGCCAATGCCGGCGCGCATAGGTCAGCACCGCGCTGCGGCGGGTGTACAACGCCCACAGCGGCAGCGGGATGCCCGACAGCAGGAACAGCCACAACGTGTAGGCCAGCGGGCTGCCCGACAGGCGCGCGCCGTGCGCATCGACCCGGGTGTAGGTTGCGATCAGCGTCGCCGTCAGCAGCGGCAGGCCGAGCTGGCCTGCACGCGCGCCCAGTGCCATGGCCAGGATGCCGCTGCTGACCAGCACCACGCCCAGCCATGCCGCTGCGGGCAGTGATTCGCCGAGCAGGGTGCCGGCCAGCGCCACCAGGATCGGTGCGCAACCGCGCATGACCGGATACGCCAGGCTCATGTCCACCTGCTGATAGCAGCGCGCGACCAGCGCGTAATAGACCACCTGCAGCAGTACCGAGGCAGCCAGCCAGGGCCAGCTGGTCACATCCGGCAGAGGAAGGAAGGGCAGCAGCGCGGCAGACAGCAGTGCGGCGCTGCCGGTGACGAGCACGGTGCCGAGGAGCTTGTCGGCGCCACGCTTGACGATGGCGTTCCAGCTGGCATGCAGCGCGGCAGCGGCGAGAACCAGCAGGAAGATCGAAAGCGGCATCCGCTGATGATGCCAAAAGACGTGGGCGGGTGCGGACCTGGATCCGCACCCGCCGATCTGCTGTTACAGCTTCGCGCGTTGTTCGCGCAGGCCGGCCAGCTGGGTGTTCCAGTCGGCCAGGCGCACGCGCTCCTGCTCGACCACCGCAGCCGGCACCTTGTCGGTGAACCGGGCCAGCTTGGTCTCGCTCTTCTCCTGCTCGCCTTCCACGCGCTTGATCTCCTTGTCCAGGCGCGTACGTTCGGCATCCAGATCGACCAGGCCTTCCAGCGGCACCAGCAGCTTCAACTCACCGACGATGGCGGCGGCTGCAGGCGGAGCGCTTTCGCCTTCGCCCAGCCATTGCACGCTGTCCAGCTTCAGCAGGAACGACAGCGACGCAGTGAAGCGTTCGACGCGGGCACGATCCTGCTGCTGGCCGGCCTGCAGGCGCAGGGGCACCAGCCTGGACGGTGCGACGTTCAGTTCGCTGCGCACGCGGCGCACCGCGCTGATCACCGCCTTGAGCCATTCCACGTCGGCTTCGGCCTGGGCGAAATCGCCCTGGAACTCGGCTGCGGTCGGGTAGGGGCGCAGCGACAGCGTGGTTTCGGCCAGGCCCAGGCGCGGCGCAAGCTGCTGCCACAGCTGTTCGGTGATGAACGGCGTCAACGGGTGCAGCAGGCGCAGCAGGGCTTCCAGCACGTACAGCAGGGTGTGGCGGGTGCTTTCGGCATCCGCTGCGTCGCTGCCGCTCAGGGCCGGCTTGCTCAGTTCGAGGAACCAGTCGCAGAACGCATTCCAGGCAAACTCATACAGGCACTGCGCCAGCAGGTCGAAGCGGTAGGCGGCGAAGTGGCCCTGCGCTTCGGCGGTGGTGGCCGCCAGGCGTGCAAGGATCCAGCGCTCGGCATCGGTACGCGGTGCCGGCACGCCGCTGAACGCCGCACCTTCGGTGTTCATCAGCGCGAAGCGGCTGGCATTCCACAGCTTGTTGCAGAAGTTCTTGTAGCCTTCGGCACGGTTCATGTCGAACTTGATGTCGCGGCCATGGGTGGCCAGCGCCGCGATGGTGAAGCGCAGCGCGTCGGCCCCGTGGGCGGCGATGCCGTCCGGGAACTCCCTGCGCGTGGCCTTCTCGATCTTCTCCACCATCTTCGGCTGCATCAGGCCGCCGGTGCGCTTGGCGACCAGGTCATCGATGCTGATGCCATCGATGATGTCCAGCGGGTCGAGCACGTTGCCCTTGCTCTTGGACATCTTCTGGCCTTGTCCGTCGCGGATCAGGCCGGTGAAGTAGACGTCCTTGAACGGAATCTTTCCGGTCAGGTTGTCGGTGGCCATGATCATGCGGGCCACCCAGAAGAAGATGATGTCGAAGCCGGTGACCAGCACCGACGACGGCAGGTAGCGGTTGAAGCCGCGCTCGGCCATGGTCTGTTCGTTCGGCCAGCCCAGGGTGGAGAACGGCCACAGCTGCGAGGAGAACCAGGTCTCCAGCACGTCGCTTTCCTGGTTCAGCACGACATCGCTGCCGAGCTTGTGCTTTGCCCGCACCTCATCCTCGCTGCGACCGACGTAGCAGGTGCCGGTGGCAGCGTCGAACCACGCCGGAATGCGGTGGCCCCACCACAGCTGGCGGCTGATGCACCAATCCTGGATGTTGGCCATCCAGTGACGGTAGGTGTTGATCCAGTTCGGCGGCACGAAGGAGATGCTGCCCGGCTTTCCATCGGTACCTTCGACCAGCTCCAGGCCGCGCTTGGCCAGTTCGTCCATCTTCACGAACCACTGGTCGGTCAGGTACGGCTCGATCACCTGGCCGGTGCGGTCGCCGCGCGGCACCTGCAGCTTGTGCGCCTTGGTCTCCACCAGGATGCCCAGGTCTTCCAGCTCGGACAGCACGGCCTTGCGTGCTTCATAGCGGTCCAGGCCCTGGAAGCGCTCCGGGGCGTTCTCATTCAGCGCCGCCACCGGAGTGAACAGGTTGATCATCGGCAGGCTGTGGCGCACCCCGACCTGGTAATCGTTGAAGTCATGCGCGGGCGTGACCTTGACCACGCCGGTACCGAAGGCGCGGTCCACGTAATCATCAGCGATCACCGGCACGCGGCGGCCGGTCAGCGGCAGCACCACGGTCTTGCCGATCAGGTGCGCGTACCGCTCGTCTTCCGGATGCACCATCACCGCGGTGTCGCCCAGCAGGGTCTCCGGGCGGGTGGTGGCAACCACCAGATAATCGCGGGTCTCGCGCAGGGTCTCGTTGCCGTCGGCGTCGCGCTCGACGTGCTCGTAGCTCAGGCCTTCATCGAGCTGATAGGCGATCGACCACAGGAAACCGTCTTCTTCGGCGCTCTCCACTTCCAGGTCGGAGATGGCGGTTTTCAGCACCGGATCCCAGTTGACCAGACGCTGGCCGCGGTAGATCAGGCCCTGCTCGTGCCAGCGCACGAAGGCCTCGATCACCGCCGCCGAGGGCTGCGGGTCCATGGTGAAGGTGCTGCGCGACCAGTCGGCCGACGTGCCGAGGCGGCGCATCTGTCGTTCGATGGTGTCGCCGGACTGCTGCTTCCACTCCCAGACCTTGCCGATGAAGCCTTCGCGGCCCAGCGAGTCACGGGTTTCGCCCTTGCCTTCCAGTGCCAGGTTGCGGCTGACCACCATCTCGGTGGCGATGCCGGCGTGGTCGGTACCGACCTGCCACAGCGTGTCGTAGCCGCGCATGCGGTGGTAGCGCACCAGCGCATCCATCAGGGTCTGCTGGAAGGCGTGTCCCATGTGCAGCGTGCCCGTCACGTTCGGCGGTGGCAGCAGGATGGTGTACGGCTCGCCCTGGCCGGACGGCTTGAAGTGGCCGGCCTTCTCCCAGGCCTCGTAGAGGTCGGTCTCGAAGGACTTCGGGTCGTAGCTGGAGGCGAGTTGGGTCATGCGGGGGAACCAGGAGGTAATCGTTGAAGGATCAGGGCGCGGCGGCGGCCCATCAAGGGGGCCGCGGGGCGCTCACATGTCGTGCTTGTTCAGGTCGTAACCGGCGGCCTTGTACTGGCGCCAGCGTTCGCGCAGCGGCTCGCGCGCTTCAGGGTCGGCCGGGACCACTTCCAGCACGCGCTCGCACTGGCCCAGCCAGGGGTCGTCGCGCAGGTTGATCACCAGCGGGCGGGCCGGCGCCTCGGTGCCGGGCACGGCGATCAGCACCAGCGCTTCTTCCTCGTCCATGTCCTCGCCGGCAATCTGATGCGGGATGTAGGCGTCGTCATCGAACGCCCACAGCAGTTCGTCCAGTTCCTCGGCCTGGGCCTGGTCGCGCGCCAGCACCAGGGTGAACAGGCCGGCATCGTTGGCCTTGCGGGCCAGCTCGCAGACCAGGCGCAACGGCTCGGTCAGGAAACGGGGCTTGGCGATCAGGTAGAAGTCGGCGCGGGGCATGGCAGGGTCCGGAACAGGCGGGGGCCCGGCCTGGCCGGGCGAGGCCCTGGCCGGCGGTGGCCGGCCAGGGTCTGGTACAGCATCAGGCGCGGGCGGCCTGGTCCAGCAGCCACTGGCTCAGCAGGCCGACCGGGCGGCCGGTGGCCATGCCACGCTTGCCCTCGTCGCTGGCGACGCCGGCGATGTCCAGGTGAGCCCAGCGCTGGCCTTCGGCGAAGCGCGACAGGAAGCAGCCGGCGGTGATGGCGCCGGCCCAGCGGCCGCCGATGTTGTAGACGTCGGCGAAGGTCGAATCCAGCATCGGCTGGTACTCATCCCACAGCGGCAGGCGCCAGGCGCGGTCGAACACGTGCTCGCCGGCGGCCAGCAGTTCGTTGGCCAGGTCGTCGTGCTTGCTCATCAGGCCCGCGGTCTGGTGACCGAGGGCGACCATGCAGGCGCCGGTCAGGGTGGCGACGTCGACCAGCGCGGCCGGCTCGAAGCGCTGCGCGTAGGTCAGCGCATCGCACAGGATCAGGCGGCCTTCGGCGTCGGTGTTGCCGACTTCGATGGTCTTGCCCGACATCGAGGTGATGACGTCGGACGGGCGGTAGGCGTTGCCGTCGATGGCGTTCTCCACGGCCGGCACCACCACCACCAGGTTCAGCGGCAGCCTGGCCTTGACCGCAGCGACGAAGGTGCCGATGACGTTGGCGCCGCCGCACATGTCGTACTTCATTTCCTCGATGCCGCCCTGGGTCTTCAGGTTGACGCCACCGGTATCGAAGGTGATGCCCTTGCCGACCAGCACATAGGGCTTGGCGTCGCCGGCACCGGTCCACTTCAGCACGACCAGGCGCGGGCGATTGGCAGAACCACGGGCCACGGCCAGCAGCGAGCCCATGCCCAGGGCTTCCATCTGGGTCTCGTCGAGGATCTCGGCCTCGGCGCCGTCATGCTCGCTGGCGAACTTCACGCCGACTTCGGCCAGGTAGGCCGGGGTGCAGTAGTTCGGCGGCAGGTTGCCCAGTTCGCGGGCGAACTCGACACCGGCAGCGATGGCCTGGCCCTGGGCCAGGGCCTGTGCGTCGTCACCGGCGATGGCCAGCTGGGCCAGCCCGGCATCATCGGCCTTCTTCTTGCCCAGCGTGGCGGTGTAGCGGTACGCCGCGTGATCGGCGGCGATCACTGCCTGGCGGATCGCCCAGGCCGCATCGCGCTCCTTCACAGTTACTTCAGACAGGGTGAACAGCGCACTGCGGGTGGCGCCTGCCTTCAGCGCGCGAACGGCGTCGCCTACGGCCTTCAGGTACTGCGGCACGCCGAAGCGGGCGGCTTCACCCAGCCCGACCACCAGCACGCGCGGCGCTGCCACGCCCGGCAGGTCGTGCAGCAGGCTGGTGGCACCGGTCTTGCCGGACAGGTCGCCGCGCTGGGCGAGGGCCGAGAGGCGGCCGCCGCTGGCGGCATCCAGCGCCTGTGCGGCCGGAGTCAGGGTATGGTCGGCGTACGCGCCGACCACCAGGCAGTCAACGGGGGCGGCGGCCGGGGCGAGGTGGTTCAGGGTGAATTCGAGAGCCATTGAGCAGATTCCATTGGCAAGTCCGTACAATCGCGGACCGTTTACGCCCAGACGCTAGACTGGGCGGCACCGCGAACGAACCCCAGAGTTTAAACCACCGCCCCATGTTGAAGCTCGACCGCTACCTGCTGGGCGATTTCGTCCAGAGTTTCCTGGCCACCCTGATCGTCCTGCTGGTGGTCAGCGTGGGCGGCGTGCTGGTGGACATCCTCGGCAACATCGCCGACGGGCGCCTGCCGGCCAGGCTGCTGTTCTCGCAGCTGGCGCTGCAGTTCATCGTCTACATGCCGCTGATCCTGCCGCTGGCGTTGATGCTGGGCCTGCTGCTGGCGATCGCCCGCCTCTACCGCGACTCGGAAATGGCGGTGATCACCGCCATCGGCGTGGGCCCCAGGCGCCTGCTGAGGCCGCTGCTGATGCTGGTGGTGCCGGTGGTGGCGGTGGTGGGCGCCTGTTCGCTGTGGCTGGGGCCGTGGGCCTCGCGCACCGCCGAGCAGATGATCCAGGACGCCAACCGCAGCGTGCTGATGGCCGGCCTGGAGCCCGGGCGCTTCACCCCGCTGCCCAACGGCGGCGTGGTCTACCTGTCCTCGATCTCGCCAGACGGCACCCAACTGGGCAAGGTGTTCCTGCAGCGTGCCAAGGACGACCGGCTGGAAGTGGTCTCTGCGGCCAGCGGCCGCATGTACTTCGAGGGCGAGCGCCAGCGCTTCCTGGAACTGGACAAGGGCCACCAGGTCGAGGGCCCGCTGGCCGGTGCGCTGGATTACCGGCTGGCCACCTTCGTCCGCAACGATGTGGCCCTGCCTGACGGTGCGCAGACCCGCAAGGATGACGATCCGGAACTGATGTCGACCCTGCAGCTGCTGGGCGACGGCCGCACCCAGGCCCAGGCCGAACTGCATCGCCGGCTGGCCCCGCCGCTGATCGCCCTGGCGTTCGCCCTGCTGACCGTGCCGCTGGGGCGCAGCTCGCCGCGCCAGCAGCGCTACGGGCGCATGATGCTGGCCCTGCTGGCCTACATGGTCGGCACCAACCTGACGTTCATCGGCGCCGGCTGGATCGCCAGTGGCAAGCTGCCGGCAATGCTGGGCCTGTGGTGGCTGACCCTGCCACTGCTGGCGTTCGCGGTCTGGATGTATGCGCGTGATGGACGCATGAGCCTGCCCAAGGGGGCCCGCGCATGATGCTGCGACCGATGCGGTTCGATTTCTACCTCGGGCGTGCGGTGTTCGGCACCGTGCTGTTGACCTGGGCGGTGCTGACCGGCCTGGACGTGGTGATGGCCTTCTCCGGCGAGTTCAAGGACATCGGCAAGAACGGCTACACCCTGGGACACGCCGCCGCGTGGGTGCTGTATACGGTGCCACGCCGCGCCTACACCTTCTTCCCGACCGCGGCCGTGATCGGCGCGCTGATGGGGCTGGGCCAGCTGGCGGCGACCTCCGAACTGACCGCACTGCGTGCGCTGGGCCTGTCCCGCAAACGCCTGAGCGTGTCGGTGGCGATTGCCCTGTCGCTGCTGACCGCAGTGATGGTGTTCAGCGCCGAGACGCTGGGCCCGTGGGGGCAGAACCGTGCCGATTCGCTGAAGATGAGCGCCAAATGGGGCCAGGACATGGCCGTGGCTCGTTATTCCGGCATGTGGGCACGCGAAGGCGATACCTTCCTCAACGCGCAGAGCGGTGAGGAACAGCTGGTCGGCAACACGGGAACGCGGTTGATCCTGCGTGACGTCCGCCTGTACCAGATCGCCGAAGACGGGCGGATCGCATCCCTGACCCACGCTGCCACTGCCGAGCATGACAAGGACGGCTGGGTATTGACCGGTGTGCGCCGCGATACCTTCGGCGAGCGCTCGGCAACGCGCGAGGAAGTGGCGCGCGAGCCCTGGAATTCCAAGCTGGATGCGGCGGCACTGGCGACCGGTATCGCCAAGCCGCGCAACCTGAGCGTGTCCGAACTGAGCACGAGCATCGCCTATCGCGAGCGCAACGGCCTGGATGCGCGTGACTTCGAGGATGTGTACTGGAGCCGCTGGTTCTACCCGGTGAACGTACTGGCGCTGTGCCTGGCCGCCGTGCCGTTCGCGTTTGGTTCGCTGCGCAGTGGTGGCATGGGCAAGCGCCTGTTCCTCGGCATCCTGTTTGCATTGGGCTTCTGGCTGCTGCAGCTGTTCTTCGGGCGCATGGCCGGCGCACTGAAGTTTGATTACCGCATCGCCTACGCGCTGCCGCCGATCGTGATGCTGGTGGTGTCAGGCCTGCTGTTCCGGCGTAAATCGGGCTGATTCTGGCAGCGCCGGGCCATGCCCGGCGCCAGCAGGACACTTCAGCGCTTGGGCACCCGCACCAGCCGCGTGCCACTGGCACGGTCGTGCCACGCCAGGCGTTGGCGATCCAGCAGGGCCCACCAGAAGCCCAGCCCACCCAGCAGCAACGACAGCGTTGCCACCGCGAACCGCAGCCACAGCTGCGCGCGGCGCAGCGCGGTGCCATCGGCCGACACCAGTTTCAGCCGCCACGGCCGCATGCCGAGGGTCTGCCCGCCCCGGCGCCAGCTGGCGGTTGCATAGGCCCCGGTTACGACCCAGCACACCGCCCACAGCAGCCATTGCCAGGCACTGAAGGGTGCGATGTTCTCGCGCTGTGCGTGGCCACTGAAGGTGTACGCCAGCGTGAACGCCGTGCCGGCCAGCATCCACAGCGCGAGCACGGGCAGCGCGTCGTAGACCATCGCCAGCAGGCGCCACGGCAGCAGCGCACGAGGGCGCTGCGCCTCGGGCGTGGCAGCGGAAGAGACGTCGGTGGCAGGGCTGGACATGCGCCGAGCATACGCAAAGCTGGCCGCGTCCGCAGTCACCCTCGTATCCTCCACGCATGGCCGTCATTTCCACTCCCGCCGAGCGCCGTCAGCTGGTCCAGCAACTGCCTGCACTGCGTGCCGACGACAGCATGCGCATCCGGCGCTTCCTTGATGCGATCTGGGCGGAGAACGGCCTGGCCAGGGCCACCCTGGACAGTTACCGACGCGATCTGGAAGGGTTGGCGCGCTGGCTGGACGGCCGCGAAGGGGGCCTGGCGGGTGTCGAGCGTGCCGGCTTGTTCGACTATCTGGCCTGGCGCACGCGCCATGGCTGGTCGCCGCGCAGCAATGCGCGCCTGCTGTCGGCGCTGCGTGCGTTCTTTGCCGATGGCGTGCGTCGCGGCGAGCGCAGCGAGGACCCCGGCGCTCTGCTGGATCCGCCGAAGCTGCCGCGCCTGCTGCCCAAGGCGCTGGCCGAAAGCCAGATCGATGCGTTGCTGGCCGCGCCGGATGTCGGCAGTCCGCTGGGGCTGCGCGATCGGGCCATGCTGGAGCTGATGTACGCCGCGGGCTTGCGCGTGAGCGAACTGGTACTGCTGCCGGCGACGGCGGTGAACCTGCGGCAGGGCGTGCTGCGGGTGACCGGCAAGGGCAGCAAGGAGCGGCTGGTGCCGCTGGGCGAGGAGTCACAGCACTGGCTGGAGCGTTACCTGCAGGATTCACGGCCGCAGCTGGTTGGAAAGGGCAGGGTGCAGGCACTTGCCGATGGGCAGACGCCGCTGTTCATCGAGCCCCGGCTGCACGCGCTCACCCGGCAGGCGTTCTGGCATCTGGTCAAGCGCCATGCGCAGGTTGCCGGCATCGATCCGGCCCGCATCAGCCCGCATGGCCTGCGGCACAGCTTCGCCACCCATCTGCTCAACCGTGGCGCGGACCTGCGCGCGCTGCAGATGCTGCTCGGCCACAGCTCGCTGTCGACCACCCAGATCTACACGCTGGTGGCGCGTGAACACCTGCAGAAGCTGCACGCCCGCCACCATCCCCGTGGCTGAGCGGCCTGGATGAACCCCGTCCGGCGCCCGTCAGCAGGCCGCGACGCCGCCCCGGGCGGCTGTGTCAGAATCGGTGGTCTTCTTCTGCTGCGGAATGCTCCATGCTCCGATTCGCCATCGCCGCCGTGTTCGGCGCGCTCAGCCTGACGGCCTGCGCCCAGCCGGCTCCGCCGGCCCCTGCGGCCAAGGCGCCTGCCGCCGCCCCCGCCCGGGCCACCCCGGCTGCCAATGGTCCGGCCGAACAGGCAGTGCGTGCCGCGCTGACCGCGCTCAACCCCGGTTTCGAAGTGGATTACATCGGCGCCGCGCCCTTCCCCGGTTTCCGCGAGGTGGTGGTCTCCGGCCAGCTGCTGTATGTCTCCGACGACGGCCGCTACCTGTTCCAGTCGCAGCCCTATGACACCCGCGCCAAGGGGCCGGCCAACAGCGAGGGCCTGCTCGGTTACCGTCGCGCGCTGCTGGCCAAGGCCAACCACGGCGACCGCATCGTGTTCGCCGCGCCCAACGCCAAGTACACGGTCAGCGTGTTCACCGACATCGAGTGCGGCTATTGCCGCAAGCTGCACCAGGACATCGCCGAACTCAACCGCAACGGCATCAGCGTCGAGTACCTGGCCTTCCCGCGCATGGGACTGGGCAGCAAGGATTACACCGACATGATTTCGGTCTGGTGCGCAGCCGATCGCCGCCAGGCGCTGACCAATGCCAAGCGCGGTGGAACCGTGCCGGCGAAGAACTGCACCAATCCGGTGGCGATGCAGTACGCGCTCGGCCAGCAGCTGGGGGTGAACGGTACGCCGGCGATCTTCGCGCCCGATGGCACCCAGTTGGGCGGCTACCTGCCGCCGGCGCAGCTGCGTGCGGCGCTGGAGAAGCTGTCGGCCCAGCGCTGACCGGGATATCGCCGGGCATGGCCCGGCGCTACCCGCCCGACCACGGTAGCGCCGGGCCATGCCCGGCGGATGCTTCATCCGATCAAGGCCGGGGGCGCAAGGCGCCCCCGGCCTTTTCCTTACTTCAGACCATCGCTGACGGCCTTGGTCAGCGTGCCCTGCGCATCGTCACCACTGAATTCCCAGACGAACGCGCCGCCCAGGCCCTGGGTCTTCACGTAGCCCATCTTGCGGGTGATGTTGGCCGGAGTGTCGAAACTCCACAGCGTGCTGCCGTTGTAGATCCAGGTGGCGCCGGCGGTGTTGTCGGTATAGCCCGGCCAGGCCAGGTTCTTCAGTACCTTCCAGTCTTCGATGCCGGCCTCATAGGTGCCCGGTGCGGCGCCTGAGGCGGTCTGGTACAGGCCATTGTTGGCATTGGCCACGCCCGTCCAGCCACGTCCGTAGTAGCCGATGCCCAGGTTGAGCTTGGCGGCCGGCACGCCCCGGCTGATGAAGGCCTCGATGGCGTCGTTGCTGTTGTACAGCTTCTGGTCGCCGGTAGACGGATCATTCGGCGAATCGAACAGCGCCGACTGGTGATTGGTCTTCGCATCCCACGCACCGTGGAAGTCGTAGGTCATCACGTTGATGTAGTCCAGGTACGGGTGATACGCCGCCGGGTCGGTGACGCGGATCTTGTCGATGCCGGCACCCACCGCCACGGTAAGCAGCAGGCCGGGGCGCACCGCATCGAGCTGGCGGCGGAACTCGGCCATGAGCGCGGTGAAGTTGGCGTTGTCCTCGGGCTTGCCGCACTCGATGCCGCAGGCCACGGGATATTCCCAGTCGATGTCGATACCGTCGAACACGCCCAGTGCTGCGCCCGTGCCGCCGGCACCGTCGGTCACCGGCAGGTTGCCCTTGATGTAGGCGTCGATGCAGGAGGCGACGAAGGCCTGGCGGTTCTCCGGTCGTGCCGCGCTGGAGAATCCGCGCGACCAGGTCCAGCCACCCAGCGAGATCAGCACCTTCAGGCCCGGATGCTTGGCCTTGAGCTGCTTGAGCTGGTTCCAGTTGCCGCGCAGCGGCTGGTCCCAGGTATCGGCGCTGCCACTGACGCTCTCGGCGGCGCTGAAGGCCTTGGTGTAATCGGCGAACGCATCGCCACCGGCGCCGCTGTTCGGATCCGACGGCTGGGTCACGCCCACTTCGCAGCGGTTGTTGCGCACGTTGCCGAAGGCGTAGTTGATGTGGGTCAGCCGCGCGGCCGAACCGCTGCTGTCGATGTTCTTCACCCGGTAATTGCGGCCGTAGATGCCCCACTGGGTGAAGTAGCCGATGACGCGCTTGCCGGTGCCGCCGCCGTCGCCGGCCAGGGTGGTGGCGCTGATTTCCGTGCCCTGGGCGGACGCATTGCCGGCGTTGTCGCGGGCCCGCACGCGGTAGCGGTAGGTGGTGGATGCGGTCAGGCCGCCATCGACGTAGCTGGTGCTGGACGGAGAACCGACCAGGCTGCCGTTGCGGTACACATCGTAACCGGCCACGCCGCTGCCACCGGTGTTGTCGGTGGACGGACTCCAGCTCAGCGCGATGCTGCTGGCGGTACGGGTGCCCACCGCCAGTCCGCCGGGCACGCTGGGTGCGGTGGTATCGCCGCTGGCAGCGTTGACGGTGATGGTGATGGTCGGGGTGCTGGTGGTGGCGTTGTTGTTGTCGGTGGCCACCGCGCGCAGGGTGTGGCTGCCGGCGCTGGCATTGGCCCAGCTGGCGCTGTAGGGAGCGCTGGTATCCACGCCGATCGAGCTGCCGTCGCGGAAGAATTCCACCTTGCTGACGCTGCCGTCCGGGTCGCTGGCGTTGGCGGTGACGTTGATGGTGCTGCCGGCGCTGAAGGTAGCGCCATTGGCCGGTGAGGTCAGGCTGACCACGGGAGGCTGGTTGACGCCGCCGCCATCGCAGGCACCGAGGTTGGTGTAGTAGGGCGCACCGGCCGGATGGTCTGGCGGGGCATTCCAGATGTCCTGGTTTGCCCGGTACAGCACGCCGCCCTTCTGAAGGGTGTCGCCGGCGCGATAGATCTTGGCCTGGTCCCATTCGGCCACGCCGGCACAGCTGGCGGCCTGGGCCAGGCCCGGCAGGCTGGCGGCACCGGCGGCCAGGGCAAGCAGCCAGGCCAGGCGGCGGGGACGACAGCTTCGGGTGGAACGTTCGGCACTGCGCACAATCGGGTCGTACATGGTGTGTCTCCGATCAAAGGGCGCGCGGGCCCCGATGGCGCCGCGCGTGACGCAGGTCCGGGCGTCGCCGGGGAAGGCGACGGGAGGGGCCGGACGGAGGCACCTGGGAGGCCGGGGAGAGAGTCCGGCGCCAGGTAGGGACAACGTTGTCATCAATTGCGTAGTCAATCCGTGAGCAAGCGCATGGTTCTGGGATTCGGGGCGCAGCGCGCTGGCGCGCGGTCGGCGGCCATCGGCGGAGCCCCCTCGTGGCTGGGGTGGGGCGCTTACAGCGGATTTCTGGGGGTTGGCCGGGTGGGTGGGCTCAGGCGGGGACGCCGTGAACCCATCCTTGGGGGCTTGGCCGCGGCATCCATGCCGCGGACACCCCGCCTGACCCCACCCACCCGGCGTCTGACAGGTTCCTGCGGCTGCCAGCCACGAAAGACAGAACAAAATCAAAAGCAAAAGCCGGTCGCTTCGCTCCTCACTGCCCGATTCCCGAAATTTCCTGGTTGCCGGCCAGCGGCCGGCACTACCGCGGAGCATCCGCGCATGGCGTGTGTCCAATACGATCGCGGAAGTCCGTCGAAGGCGGGGTGGGTCCGGTGGCGGGGGTGTCCGCGGCATGGATGCCGCGGCCAAGCCCCCAGGGACGGGTTCACGGCGTCCCCCGCCACCGGACCCACCCCGCCATCCCATCGGCACCCAGCTTTCGCTTTGGCTGTTGCCGTTGCCGTTGCCGTTGTCCTGGCTTCGGCGGGTGCCGGGCGCAGCCCGGCCCAAGCCCATCCCCCGCTTCCGGTACAATATCGGGCCCGTTTCCCAACTACGGTTCCCCGGACATGATGGTCCTCGAGGGCGCGCCCGCCCTGTCGCCGTTCCGCCGCGAACGTCTTGAATCCCGCCTGCAGTCCATCGCTCCCTCCCTGCGCATCAGTGGTGCCTGGCACGTCTACTTCGTGCAGCCGGAAGGCTCGGCCGTGCCCGATCAGGCCACCCTGTGCCGCATCCTGGAAGCACAGCCGCAGGCCGAGAAGGTCGCCGAAGGGGCCGTCAGCCGCATCGTGGTGCCGCGTCTGGGAACGTTGTCGCCGTGGTCGAGCAAGGCCACCGAACTGGTCCGCGGGGCCGGTCAGCCGGTCAGCCGGGTCGAGCGCGGCCTGCGTATCGACGTGCTGGGCTGGCCGGACGATGCCGCCACCCAGCAGTCGCTGGTAAAGGTGCTGCACGACCCGATGACGCAGTCGGTGCTGGACCGCGTCGAGCAGGGCCAGGCCCTGTTCTCGGCGCCGGCGCGCGGTGAACTGGAGCGCGTTCCGGTGGCGCAGCTGGAAGCCGCCAACCAGCGCCTTGGCCTGGCCATGGCCCAGGACGAGATCGACTACCTGCGCGAGCGCTTCACCGCACTGGGGCGCTCCCCGTCTGACGTGGAACTGATGATGTTCGCGCAGGCCAATTCCGAACACTGCCGGCACAAGATCTTCAACGCCAGCTGGACCATCGACGGACAGGCGCAGGAACGCTCGCTGTTCCGCATGATCAAGAACACCCACCAGCAGACGCCGCAGCACACCCTGAGCGCGTACAGCGACAACGCTGCTGTGATCGAAGGCCATCCGGCGTCGCGTTATCGCCCGGATCCGGCCAGTGGCGAGTACCGCCGCGAGCCGCAGGTGCCCAGCGCCTTCCAGATCAAGGTCGAAACCCACAATCACCCGACCGCGATCGCGCCGTTCCCGGGGGCTTCCACCGGTGCCGGTGGCGAAATCCGCGACGAAGGCGCAACCGGACGCGGCGGCAAGCCGAAGGCGGGCCTGACCGGCTTCTCGGTCTCGCACCTGCGCATCCCCGAGTTGCCGCAGCCGTGGGAAGCGCCGCGCGCGCTGAATCCGCGCATGGCGCCGGCGCTGGAGATCATGACCGACGGCCCGCTCGGCGGCGCTGCGTTCAACAATGAGTTCGGCCGCCCGAACCTGCTCGGTTACTTCCGCAGCTTCGAGCTGCCTGAAGGCGCTGACCTGGTCCGTGCGTACGACAAGCCGATCATGCTGGCCGGCGGCCTCGGTGCGATCGACCGTATCCAAGTCGACAAGATCCCGCTGCAGGCCGGTGATGCGGTCATCGTGCTCGGCGGTCCGGCGATGCTGATCGGCCTGGGCGGCGGTGCGGCCAGCTCGGTGGCCTCCGGTGAAAGCGCCGAAGACCTGGACTTCGCCAGCGTGCAGCGCGACAACCCGGAGATGGAGCGCCGCTGCCAGGAGGTCATCGACCGCTGCGTGGCCATGGGCGCCGACAACCCGATCAAGTTCTTCCATGACGTCGGTGCCGGTGGTCTGTCCAACGCGATCCCCGAGCTGCTGCACGATTCGAACGTGGGCGGCATCATCGACCTGGGCAAGGTGCCCACCGACGATCCGTCGTTGTCGCCGATGCAGCTGTGGTGCAACGAATCGCAGGAGCGCTACGTGCTTGGCGTCGCGCAGGAGCGACTGGCCGAGTTTGCCGCGCTGTGCGCGCGCGAGCGCTGCCCGTTCGCCGCGGTGGGCGTGGCGACCGCCGAGGAGCATCTGGTGGTGGCATACGGCGCGGTGCCGGGCCATGTTCCCGCCGACGCACCGATCGACCTGCCGATGGACGTGCTGTTCGGCAAGCCGCCGAAAATGCACCGCGACACGGCGCACCCGCCGGCACCGCGCTGGCCGGCGCTGAAGACCGGTGGCCTGGATCTGCAGGAAGCCGGCCTGCGCGTGCTGGCGCACCCGACCGTAGCCTCGAAGAACTTCCTGGTCACCATCGGTGACCGCAGCGTCGGCGGCCTGACCGCACGCGAGCAGATGGTCGGCCCGTGGCAGCTGCCGGTGGCCGACGTGGCCATCACCCTGGCTGATTTCGAGGGCGTGGCCGGTGAGGCGATGTCGATCGGCGAGCGCACCCCGCTGGCCCTGCTCGACGCCGCGGCGTCGGCGCGCATGGCCGTGGGCGAAGCGCTGACCAACCTGTGTGCGGCCCCGGTGGATGCGCTGGATGGCATCAAGCTGTCGGCGAACTGGATGGCTGCTGCCGGCCATCCGGGCGAAGACGCGCTGCTGTACGACGCAGTGAGGGCCGTGGGCATGGAACTGTGCCCGCAGCTGGACATCAGCATCCCGGTCGGCAAGGACTCGCTGTCCATGCAGGCGCAGTGGCATGACCAGGGCGAGGCACACAAGAGCGTGTCGCCGGTGTCGCTGGTGATCTCGGCGTTCGCGCCGGTTGCCGATGTGCGCCAGCAGCTGACGCCTCTGCTTGATCGCGACGTCGACAGCGAGCTGTGGCTGATCGGTCTCGGTGCCGGCAAACAGCGCCTGGGCGGCTCGATCCTGGCGCAGGTGCACGCCGACCACGGCGAGCTGCCGGCCTTCGCCGGTGCCGCGCCGGACCTGGACGACCCGCAGCGCCTGCGTGCCTTCTTCGAACTGATCCGGGATGCGCGCCAGTCTGGCCTGCTGCGTGCGTACCACGACCGCAGCGACGGCGGCGCGTTCGCCGCGCTGTGCGAAATGGCGTTCACCTCGCGCCTGGGCCTGGATATCGCCCTCGACGCGTGGGGCGATGACCCGTTCCGCAGCCTGTTCAATGAGGAACTGGGCGCGGTGGTGCAGATCGCCCGCGAAGATCGCGCCGCTTTTGCCGATCTGGTCGAGCGCCACGCCCTTACCGAATGCGCGCAGCGCATCGCCAGGCCGACCACCGCACCGGTGGTGCGCGTATCGCTGGCAGGCGAGAACCTGGCCGAGTGGCGCTGGGAGCAGCTGTTCGATGCGTGGTGGTCGGTCACCCATGCCATGCAGAAGCGTCGCGACAATCCGGCCAGCGCCGATGCCGAGCGCGATGTCGCCCGCGCGTTCAACGCACCGGGCCTGAAGCCGAAGCTGAGCTTCGACCTCAACGAGGATGTGGCGGCGCCGTTCATCAGCACCGGTGCGCGTCCGCGCGTGGCGGTACTGCGCGAACAGGGCGTCAACGGCCAGATCGAGATGGCCAATGCCTTCGAACGTGCAGGCTTCCGCGCGTTCGACGTGCACATGAGCGACCTGATCGAGGGCCGCGTGGCCCTGCAGGACTTCACCGGCCTGGTCGCCTGTGGCGGCTTCAGCTACGGCGATGTGCTGGGTGCCGGCCGTGGCTGGGCGACCTCGATCCTGGAACGCAGCGCGCTGCGCGATGCCTTTGCCGCGTTCTTCGAGCGTCAGGACAGCTTTGCCCTCGGCGTATGCAACGGTTGCCAGATGATGAGCCAGCTGAAGGACATCATCCCCGGCGCCGAACACTGGCCGCAGTTCCGCCGCAATGCCAGCGAGCAGTTCGAGGCCCGCACCGCATTGCTGGAAGTAGTGGAATCGCCGTCGATCCTGCTGCGTGGCATGGCCGGTTCCCGCCTGCAGGTGGCGGTGGCGCATGGCGAAGGCCAGGCGGTGTTCGACAACGCGGTCGACCAGGCCGCTGCCCGCGTGTCGCTGCGCTACATCGATGGCAACGGTGCCATCGCCCGGCAGTATCCGCTCAATCCGAACGGCTCACCGGATGGCATCACTGGCCTGACCAGCACGGACGGCCGCGTCACCATCATGATGCCGCATCCGGAACGTACCCCGCGCGCACTCAATCTGAGCTGGGCGCCGGCCGAGTGGCAGGGTGATTCGCCGTGGATGCGGATGTTCCGCAATGCACGGGTGTGGTGCGGCTGACCGCATCCGCTTCGCGCAGGCATCGATGCCAAGGCGTATGGAAAAACCCGCCGCATTGTCGGCGGGTTTTTCTTTGCGTGGATGAAACTCCTGTCGCGACCATGAGTTACATGCATTTCCATGCGCCAGGCAATCGTCACGTGTAACTAACAAAATGCACTGATAAACGCGTTAAAGAGTGAACTGCTTCACGGCAATGTGATTTGCTGTGTCAAAGTCTTGACGATATGGAAAGTTGCCGTTAACACTTGAACCCCGTTTCAGAACCATTCATCCCGCAGTAACCGCTTGGCGCACGCGCTCGGTTTTCTGTCGCTGCGCGCCGTTCGGCAATACCCCGCAGTAAATCACGCGAATAAACGCCCCCAGGGGACGTTGGACCAGAAGGTCCGGCGGTGGCGTTGCTTTGCCCAAAACCAGTCCAATCAGGAGCCGTACCGATGAATCGGATTTATCGCAAGGTCTGGAACAAAGCACTGGGTCAGTTGGTCGTGGCCTCGGAACTGGCCTCGTCCGACAGTTGCGGCGGGGTCGTCGACCAACGCCGCGATGCGACACAGGCCAGGCCCTTTGTACTGGCTGCCGCACTGGCGCTGGCACTGGGATTGGGCATGACCGGCGTCGCCGCCGCACAGTCGGTGGAGATCGGCGGCAACGCCAACTGCGTGGTGCTCAACAGCTCGATCGTCGACAAGTGCCTGGTGGATGGCAGCGCCTCGGCCACCGGCACCAATGCGGTCGCGGTGGGCACCGGCAGCCGTGCAACCGGTACCAACAGCGTGGCGCTGGGCGCCGGCTCGAAAGCAACGCGTGCCAATACCGTTGCCGTCGGTGATGCGGGCAAGGAACGGCAGGTGACCCACGTCGCTGCCGGCACCGAGGCAACCGATGCGGTGAACAAGGCGCAGCTGGATGCACAGGCGCGGGCCACGCAGGCGGCGTTGGCCGAAGCGACAGCTGAGAGCAGTCGCTACTTCAAGGCCGACGGCGCCGGGGATGACAGCGACGCGGCGAAGATCGAAGGGCAGGGCGCGATCGCGGTCGGCAGCGGCAGCCAGTCGCTGGCCAACGCCACCACGGCCGTCGGCACACAGGCCGTGGCCGCCGGCCTGGGCGCCAGCGCGTTCGGCCAGAACGCGTTGGCCATCGGTGATGCCAGCGTCGTCGTCGGCCAGAGTGCCGTTGCACTCGGCCTGGGAGACAGCGCCGTGGGCGCCGGCGCTTTTGCGGCCAGCGAGAACGGTGCAGCGACCGCACTGGGCGCGTTGTCCGAGGCCAGTGCGGACGGCGCGACGGCGGTCGGTGGCGGAGCCGTGGCGATGGGCCCGGGCAGCACCGCCGTGGGTCGCGGCGCCGCGGCCGCCAACGAAGCATCGATCGCGGTTGGTGCATTCAGCACCGCCGTGGGCGACTACAGCGCCGCGCTGGGTTCGAACTCGGCGGCGGTCGCTACCGGCAGTGTGGCGCTGGGCGCCGGCTCGCTGGCCGACCGGGTCGACACGGTATCGGTGGGGGCGGCCGGCTACGGTCTGACCCGGCAGATCACCAGTGTCGCCGCGGGTACCGAAGACACCGATGCGGCCAACGTTGGCCAACTCCGGTACGTCGCGGCCGTGGCCGATGCCACGGCCAAGCGTTTCCAGGCCACCGGCAGCAGCAACAGCGACGCCGGTGCGCTGGCCGCAGGCGATGACGCGCTGGCGGCCGGTGAAGCGGCCAACGCGCTGGGCGATGGCACCACCGCAGTGGGCGCCGGTGCCACCGCGGTCGCGCAGAACGCCACGGCGGTCGGCAACAACGCGCTGGCCGCCGGACAGAACAGCGCCGCGTTCGGCAACAACGCGCAGGCTGCAGGACCGGGCAGCGTCGCCGTTGGCGGCGCCGCCGTCGACGAGAACGGCAATCCGCTCATCACCAACGGCGGTGTGCCGGTGGAGACCGGTGCGACCAGTGCCGGTGTTGGCGGCACCGCAGTTGGCGCCAGCGCAGAGGCGGCTGGCTTCGCTGCATCCGCCTATGGCGTGGGTGCCTATGCGGCCGGCGCGCAGTCCTCCGCATTCGGCGCGGTGGCCAACGCCATCGGTGACTACGCCACCGCAGTCGGCACCCAGAGCAACGCGACCGGCACCAGCAGCGTGGCCGTGGGTGGCCCGGCTGACCTGATTCCCGGCCTGGGCTTCTTCGTGCAGACCCAGGCCAGCGGCGAAGCCGCTACCGCTGTCGGTGCCGGCGCGATCGCCAGCGGTGACCGGACCGTGGCCAACGGCAGCCTGACCGAAGCCTCCGGCGCCGAAGCCACGGCCCTCGGCTACTTCGCCTACGCACCCGGAGAAGGGGCCAGCGCGCTGGGCGCGCAGACCTGGGCCAGCGGCGCGCAGAGCACGGCGGTCGGCTACTACGCCACGGCGCGCGGCGCCAACAGTGTCGCCCTGGGTGCGAACTCCGAAGCCATCCGTGACAACAGCGTCGCCGTGGGCAGTGCCGGCAACGAGCGGCAGATCACCAGCGTCGCTGCCGGCAGTGACGCCACCGATGCAGTGAACAAGGCGCAGCTGGACGCGGTGGCCAGCACCGCGGATACCACGGCCCATTACTTCCAGGCCCAGCCGGAAGCCGGCAGCGATGCCGGTGCGTTTGCCGAGGGTGAGGGCGCGGTAGCCGCCGGTTCGTCCAGCAACGCGATCGGCGCCGGTGCCGTCGCCCAGGGCGCTGGCGCATCCGCCGTGGGCGATGACAGCGTCGCCATCGGTCGCAACAGCAGTGCCAGTGGCAATGGCGGGGTGGCCATCGGTGGACTGGGCCAGGCTTACGACCAGTACAACCAGCCGATCATCGGCGATGACGGTCAACCGGAACGCGTCGGCACCACCGCCGGCGCCGATGGCACCGCCGTCGGCAATGGTGCGCAGGCAACGGGTGCGTCGGGCAATGCCTTCGGCAGCGCGGCCAAAGCGACGGGCGACAACAGCGTGGCCGCCGGCGGCAAGTCGCGTGCGACCGGCAGCTATGCGGTCGCCGTGGGCGACAGTGCGTTCGCCAGCAGCGACGACAGCACCGCCGTCGGCGGCTACAGCTGGGCCACCGCCAGTGGCGCCAGCGCATTCGGTTCGGGCGCGTGGGCCACCGCCACCAACGCATCCGCCTTCGGCAATGCGGCGTGGGCCAGCGGCAGTGGCGCGACCTCCATCGGCTACAACAGCTGGGCCAACGGCACCAGCGCCACCGCCGTCGGTCGCGGTGCCTTCGGCTACGGCGACTACAGCGTGGCGTTGGGCTACCAGGCGCTGGGCAACACCGTCAACAGCATCGCCATCGGCACCAATACGGTGGCCGGTGGTGAAAGCGCGATCGCGCTGGGTGCCGGCAGCAACGCCAGCGGCAGCAACGCGGTCGCGTTGGGTGCAGGCTCGGTGGCTGATCGTGACCGCAGCGTGGCGGTTGGCGCTGCCGGCAACGAACGCCAGGTGACCCATGTGGCCGCAGGGACGCAGGCCACCGATGCGGTGAACAAGGCACAGCTGGATGCCGTCGCGGCGGAAGCATCCACCACCGGCAAGTACTTCCAGGCCAGCGGCAGTGCCGACAGCGACGCCGGTGCTTACGTGGAAGGTGACAACGCACTGGCTGCCGGCGAGGCATCCAACGCCATCGGCAACGGCGCCATCGCCCTGGGCAGCGGCGCCAATGCACTGGGCAGCAACGCGCAGGCGCTGGGCTTCAATGCCGTGGCCACCGCGGCCAACGCCAGCGCGATCGGTGCCAACGCACAGGCGATCGGCGAGTACGCCACCGCGCATGGCGCGGAAAGCGAAGCCAGCGGTGAACAGAGCGCGGCCTTCGGTGCGGCATCGATCGCCAGTGGCGCCGGCAGCACCGCCAGCGGCGTGCTGTCTGAAGCCTCCGCAGAAGAGGCGGTGGCGGTGGGCTACTTCAGCACCGCCAGTGGTGAAGCAGCCACTGCGGTCGGCAGCGAGAGCGTCGCCAGCGGCACGGCCTCGGCTGCATTCGGCATCGGCGCAGAAGCCACGGGTGGCTACAGCACCGCCATCGGCGGTTTCGCCAGCGCCTCGGCGTTCAACGCCACCGCGTTCGGCAATTTCGCCAATGCGTCCGGCTCCAACAGCGTGGCCCTGGGCGGCGACTCGGAAGCTTCCGGCGACTACAGCACGGCCACCGGTCAGGGCAGCCTGGCCACCGGTACCAACAGTGTCGCTGTCGGCGGCTCGTTGTTCGGCATTCTCGCCACCGAGGCGTCCGGCAACTACTCCACGGCCGTCGGTGGTGGCGCATGGTCGCCGGGCATCAACAGCACCGCGCTCGGCAATGCGGCCGAGTCGCGCGGCGCCAACAGCGTCGCGCTGGGTGCCGATTCGATCGCAGACCGTGACAACACGGTATCGGTCGGTGGTGGTGGCAACACCCGCCAGGTGACCAACGTGGCGGCAGGTAGCCAAGGCACCGATGCGGTCAACAAGGACCAGCTGGACGCCGTGGCGTCGGTGGCCGAGAACACCCGCCGCTACTTCCAGGCCAGTGGCAGTGCCGACAGCGATGCCGGCGCCTACGTGGAAGGCGACAACGCGCTGGCCGCCGGCGAAGCGGCCAACGCGATCGGCAACGGTGCCACCGCACTGGGCAGTGGTGCGACGGCGGTCGCCGCCAGTGCCACCGCCGTGGGCCTGGACAGCCTGGCCAGCGGCAGCAATGCCGCTGCGGTGGGCAGCAACGCACAGGCCACGGGTGAAAACAGTGCGGCACTGGGCAGCGGTGCGGTTGCCAGCGAGATCGGCAGCACGGCGACCGGCGCGGGTGCACAGGCCACGGCGGTGTACAGCACCGCCAACGGCTCGGAAGCGCTGGCCAGCGGTGCGCAGTCGCTGGCCAGCGGCTTCCGCAGCGCGGCGTCGGCCGATGGCACCACGGCGGTCGGTGGCTACAGCGAGGCAACGGGTCGCCTCGGCACCGCGCTCGGCTATGGCACCGCCGCGACCGGCGCCAACACCACGGCCGTCGGCTTCGGTGCGGCCGCGGCCGGTACCGGAGCCGTGGCGGTGGGCCAGTCCAGCGAAGCCAGTGGCGAGGAGAGCGTCGCCATCGGTGGCAGCACCTTCTTCGGCCTGATTCCTTCCCGGGCCAGCGGTACCGGTGCGTCGGCGTTCGGCGCCGGCGCCTGGGCCACCGACGACTACGCGACCGCCATCGGCTGGAACTCCTGGGCCGACGCAGCTGATTCCACCGCACTCGGCGCCAATGCCGCCGCCAACGGCAGCAACAGCGTCGCCCTCGGTGCTGCCTCGAAGGCAGACCGCGACAACACGGTGGCGGTCGGCAGCACGGGCAGCGAACGTCAGGTCACCCATGTCGCCGCGGGTACCGAAGGCACCGATGCGGTCAACAAGGACCAGCTGGACGCCGTGGCATTGGTGGCCGAGAACACCCGCCGCTACTTCCAGGCCAGTGGCAGTGCCGACAGCGCTGCCGGCGCCTACGTGGAAGGCGACAACGCGCTGGCCGCCGGCGAAGCGGCCAACGCGATCGGCAACGGTGCCACCGCACTGGGCAGTGGTGCGACGGCGGTCGCCGCCAATGCCGCTGCCGTGGGCTTCAACGCGTTGGCGACGGGTGAGGATGGCGTGGCCATCGGCAACAGCGCCAGCAGTACCGCTGGCGGTGCGATCGCCCTCGGTGCGCAGAGCAGCAGCGCCGGGCCGGCCAGCGTCGCCCTGGGTGCGCAGTCGGAAGCGGAGGGCATCGGTGCCGTTGCGGTAGGTGGCATCGCCCAGGCCACCGGCCTGGCCGCCACCGCCGTCGGCTACGGGGCCACGGCCGACGGTCGCGAAGCGACTGCGGTCGGCAACTTCGCCTATGCCAATGGCTGGCAGTCCACAGCCTACGGTGCGGGTGCCACGTCCAGCTTCTTCGGCACGGCCCTGGGCAGTGGCGCGCAGGCGGCCGACGTCGCCACGGCGGTCGGCCAGGGCACCACCGCGCAGATCGCCGGTGCGGGTTTCGGCGTTCAGGCACGCGCCGGCGAGTACGGTACCGCGCTCGGCAACAACGCGGCCACCGGCCTCAATGGCGTGGCGGTGGGCTTCAACGCACTGGCCGGACAGGATGCCAACAGCGTCGGCAGCGGTCAGCACACCACCGCCATCGGCAGCGAGGCGTGGGCGACCGAGGACGGGGCCACTGTGGTCGGCTACAACAGTTACGCGCAGGCAACCAATGCCACGGTGCTGGGCAGCAATACCTGGACGACCAAGGCAGCCGACAACAGCGTCGCGCTGGGTGCCGGATCGCTGGCGGATCGTGCCAACGCGGTATCGGTCGGCGCGGCGCAGGACTGGGTTGATGCGGCGGGCGTTACCCACAGCGCGATCAACCGCCAGGTCACCAATGTCGCGGCCGGTACCCAGGCGACTGATGCGGTGAACAAGGGCCAGCTGGATGTGGTGGCGGCCACTGCCGATGCCACCGGCCGCCACTTCCGTGCGACCGGTACCGGGACCGCCAGCGCCACGGGCAGCAACGCGGTCGCCGTCGGCTCCGGTGCCAGTGCCAGCGGTAACCGCAGCAATGCGCTGGGCAGCAGTGCCAGCGCCATCGGCAATGCGGCGCTGGCCGTGGGCGCCAACGCCGGCGCTACCGGTGCGAACTCGGTGGCGCTGGGCAGCGGCGCGCGCGCGCTGGACGCCAACGTGGTGTCCGTCGGCGGTGGCAATGGTACCGATGGTCCGGCGACGCGCCGCATCGTCAACGTCGCCGACGGTCGCATCGCCGCAGGCAGCAGTGACGCGGTCACCGGTTCGCAGCTCAACGTCACCAACCAGCGCGTCGGTGCGGTGGAAACCCGGGTCGGCGATTTCGATTCGCGTATCGCGACCGTGGAAACGTCCACTGCCAATGCGGTCGGTTATGACGACGCCAGCCGCGACCGGCTGACCCTGGCCGGCATCGAGGGCACCACGATCGACAATGTCGGCGCCGGCAGCATCGCCGCCGGCAGTCGTCAGGCGATCAATGGCGGCCAGCTGTTCCAGTCACTCAGCGATGCCGCCAGCTTCCTCGGCGGTGGCGCCAGTGTCGGCATGCAGGGTGTGTTCGTCGCGCCGAACTACGTGATCCAGGGCGCCAGCTACAGCAATGTCGGCGATGCGCTCGGCGCACTGGACCGCAAGGTCAGCGAGATCGACCAGCGCACCGGGGGGGCGGACCGCTCCCGCACCGCCAGCCTGCGTTCAACCAGCGCGTCGCTGGAGCGGGGCGCCGCCAGCCTGGCCGCGGAACCGGCCAGCGCCGGTGCCGTCCCCGACGTGGCCACTGCCAGCAGCGCCCGGGTACAGGGCGCGCCGACCGCCGCCGCAGCGGGCTCGGGCATCCCGGTCGGCACACCGGCAGCGGGTTTCAACGCGGTCACCGTGGGAGAGGGCGCCGTTGCCAGCGGCGCGTCGTCCACGGCCATCGGCCAGGGGGCCAGTGCGACGGCCGCCAACGCCGTGGCGCTGGGCCAGGGCTCGGTTGCTGATCGTGCCAACACCGTCTCTGTCGGCAGCGAAGGCAACGAGCGCCAGGTCACCAATGTCGCGGCCGGCAGCGCTGCCACCGACGCGGTCAACAAGGGTCAGCTGGACCGTGGTGTCGCCACGGCCAACAGTTACACCGATGGCCAGGTGAAGGCCGTGACCGACAGCTTCGATGTGTTCAAGGGCGAAGTCGATGGCCGCCTGCGTCACATGGACCGTCGCATCGATCGCCAGGGCGCGATGAGCGCGGCGATGCTCAACATGGCCACCAGCGCCGCCGGCATCCGCACCCAGAACCGGGTCGGCGTCGGTGTCGGCTTCCAGGGCGGCGAGTCGGCGTTGTCGCTGGGTTACCAGCGTGCAATCAGCGACCGCGCCACGGTCACCTTCGGCGGTGCCTTCAGCAGCGACGACAGTTCGGTCGGCGTTGGTGCCGGCTTCGGCTGGTAAGCCACTCCATCGCGCCGGCGGCCACCCACGCCGGCGCCACACCCGCAACGAGGGCCTGGGGGGAGGTCACGGCAATCCCGGCTGGGCCGGCCGGGAGTCGTCAAGGAATGATGGCCGCAGTGTTGGTTCGATCCATGACCCAGAAGAGGAATTTCGACGTGATCAAGAAGCAGAACCTTCGCATCAACGTGCTTGCCGCCGCCGTGCTGTCGATGACCGCAGTCGGTGCCGTCCATGCCGCCGGGTTGCCGACGCAGGAGCCGGCACGCCAGGCGGGCACCGCACAGCCGGGCACCGACCGCATCATCGTCAAGTACCGCGCCGGCACGGCCGCTGCGCTGGACCGTTCGGCCAAGCTGTCCACGGTGCAGTCGGCGCTGACCCGCGCCAGCCTGTCCGGCGGCACTGCGCGCGCCGGTACCCTGGGCCCGCAGGTCGTGCGCAAGCTCGGCGTCGGCGCCGATGTGATCCGCCTGCAGGGCCGCCTGGCCCCGGCTGAACTGCAGCGCGTGCTGAAGGAGCTGAAGGCTGATCCGGCGGTGCAGTACGCCGAGGCCGACGTGAAGCTGCGCCGCAGCGAACTGCGTGCGGGCGACGTGCAGCCGGCGCTGGTGCCGAACGACCAGTACTACCAGCAGTACCAGTGGCATCTGCACAACGCGACCGGCGGCATCAACGCACCGGCAGCCTGGGATGTGTCGCAGGGCGAGGGCGTGGTGGTGGCGGTGCTCGACACCGGCATCCTGCCGCAGCACCCGGATCTGGTCGGCAACCTGCTGGAGGGTTACGACTTCATCAGCGATGCCGAGACCTCGCGCCGCCCCACCAATGAGCGGGTGCCGGGTGCGCTGGACTATGGCGACTGGGTCGAAAACGACAACGAGTGCTACACCGGCTCGTTGGCCGATGACAGCTCCTGGCACGGCACGCACGTGGCCGGCACCGTGGCCGAGCAGACCAACAACGGCGTCGGCATGGCCGGTGTCGCGCACAAGGCCAAGGTGCTGCCGGTCCGCGTGCTCGGCAAGTGCGGTGGCTACCTTTCCGATATCGCCGATGCCATCACCTGGGCCTCCGGTGGCACCGTGGCCGGTATTCCGGCCAATGCCAACCCGGCCGAGATCATCAACATGAGCCTGGGTGGCAGTGGCAGCTGCGGCGGCACCTACCAGGATGCGATCAATGGCGCGATCTCGCGCGGCACCACGGTCGTGGTCGCCGCCGGCAACGAGACGGACAACGCGTCCAATTACCGTCCTGCCAGCTGCGATGGCGTGGTGACGGTGGGAGCCACCCGCATCACCGGTGGCATCACCTACTACTCCAACTACGGCACCCGCGTCGATCTTTCCGGCCCTGGTGGTGGCGGCAGTGTGGACGGCAATCCGGGTGGCTATGTCTGGCAGGCCGGTTCCGACGCGGCCACTACGCCGGACTCGGGCAGCTACACCTACATGGGCAAGGGCGGAACCTCGATGGCCTCGCCGCACGTCGCGGCGGTGGCGGCACTGGTGCAGAGCGCGTTGATCGCCGATGGCAAGGAGCCGCTGGCTCCGGCAGCCATGCGTACCCTGCTCAAGGAAACCGCACGCCCGTTCCCGGTGGCCATCCCGTCGGCGACCCCGATCGGTACCGGCATCGTCGACGCCAAGGCCGCACTGGCCAAGGCGCTGGAGGAACCGTGCACCGAGGACTGCGGCCCGGTAGCAACGCCGCTGACCAACAAGGTCGCTGTCGGCGGCCTGTCCGGTGCGACCGGTGGCAGTGCCCTGTACAGCTTCGAAGCGGTGGCGGGCAAATCGCTGAGCGTGATCACCTACGGTGGCAGTGGCAACGTGTCGGTGTACCTGGCCCAGGGCCGCGAGCCCAGCGCGAGCGACAACGATGCCAAGTCCACGCGAGCGGGCAACGCCGAAACGGTGCGCGTGAACAAGCCGGTGGCCGGCACGTACTACGTGAAGGTGGTGGGTGAAGCCGCCTACAGCGGGGTGACCATCCTCGCCACGCAGTAATGCCATCACGCTGTCGTAGATGAACTGGCGACGCCCGTCACCCTGTGGTGGCGGGCGTTGTCATTTTTCGAAAGGCGGCGCGATGGCGGCGGAAACCACGGCTTAACTGCTAAAGTCGGGCCGATCGACAGGAGAGTCACGTGAACGCGCTCGCTGCAACCACTGCCGACGACGCCGAGAGCCGCATTCTGGATGCGCTGCTGGCGCGTGGGCGGCTCAAGGAAGGAGACCTGGCCCGGGCGCGGCCGCTGCATGCCGAGGCCGGCGGCAGCCTGCTCGGCCTGCTGGTGCGCCTGGGACTGGTGTCCGAGCGGGACCAGGCGCAGGCCAGCGCGGACGTGCTGGGCCTGCCACTGCTGGAAGGCAAGCAGGTGCCCGAGACGCCGCCGCAGTCGCTCGCCGAAGGCCTGCCGCTGTCGCTGCGCTTCCTCAAGCAGTTCCACGTCTGTCCGCTGGCGCTGGATGAACACGGCGTACGGCTGTGGTTGGCCGATGCCCACGACGTCTACCCGCAGCAGGCCGTGCAGCTGGCACTCGGCGTGCCGGTCACGCCGGTGCTGGGCATGCGTGCGGAGATCGATGATCTGGTCGAGCGCTGGTTCGGCCAGGGCCGCAGCGCGATGGGGGCAATCGTGGAAACCGCCGATGGTGAAGGCGGCGCGGTGGACGACATCGAGCATCTGCGTGACCTGGCCTCGGAAGCGCCGGTGATCCGTCTGGTCAACCTGGTGATCCAGCGCGCGGTGGAACTGCGTGCCTCGGACATCCATGTCGAGCCCTTCGAAAGCCGGCTGAAGGTCCGTTACCGCGTCGATGGCGTGCTGGTGGAGGGCGAGAGCCCGCCAGCCAACCTGACCGCTGCGGTCATCAGCCGCATCAAGATCATGGCCCGGCTCAACATCGCCGAGCGCCGCCTGCCGCAGGACGGCCGCATCATGCTGCGCGTGCAGGGCAAGGAGCTGGACCTGCGCGTCAGCACGGTACCGACCGCACACGGCGAGAGCGTGGTGATGCGCCTGCTTGACCGCGAAACCGTGGTGTTCGATTTCCATCGGCTTGGCTTCACCGATGCATTCCTGCCGCAGTTCCGCAAGGTCCTGGAGCAGCCGCACGGCATCCTGCTGGTGACAGGCCCGACCGGTTCGGGCAAGACCACGACGCTGTACACCGCGTTGAGCCAGCTCAATACCGCCGACGTCAAGATCATCACGGTCGAAGACCCGGTCGAGTACCAGATCGAAGGCATCAACCAGATCCAGGCCAAGCCGCAGATCGGCCTGGACTTCGCCAATGCGCTGCGCAGCATCGTGCGCCAGGATCCGGACATCATCATGATCGGCGAAATGCGCGATCTGGAGACCGCGCGCATCGCGATCCAGTCGGCGCTGACCGGCCATCTGGTGCTGTCCACCCTGCACACCAACAACGCCGCCGGTGGCATCACCCGGCTGCTCGACATGGGTGTGGAGGACTATCTGCTGACCTCCACCATCAACGGCATCCTCGCGCAGCGTCTGGTGCGCCGCCTGGAGCCGACCCACGCCGAGCGCTACCCGGCGTCGCCGGAAGAGATCGATCGTTTCGAGCTGCGCCGCCTGCAGCCGGAGGGGCCGATTCACCTGTACCGGCCGCGCCCCTCGGCACTGGCACCAACCGGCTACCTGGGCCGCACCACCATCATGGAATTCCTGGTGATGAACGACGCGCTGCGGCGCGCGGTGATGCGCCGCGATGGCATGGGCGAGCTCGAGCGCATCGCGCGCGAGGGCGGCATGCGCACCATGTACGAGGATGGCCTGGCCAAGGCCCTTGCCGGCCAGACGACCATCGAGGAAGTCCTGCGCGTGACGGAGGAGAGCTGATGCGCGCCGGAGCCCGGGGCTGACATGCCGAACTACCGCTACAAGGCCCTCAATCCGCATGGCGAGATCTTCGACGGGCAGATGGAAGCGGCCAGCGAGGCCGACCTGATCGCGCGCCTGCAGGACCAGGGGCACCTGCCGATGGAAACCCAGCTGGCCGATGCAGGCTCCATCGGCGGGGGCAGCTGGCGCAACCTGTTCCGCCAGCGCCCGCTGCAGGGCCCGGCGCTGCTGCAGTTCACGCAGCAGCTGGCGACCCTGCTCGGTGCCGGCCAACCGCTGGATCGCGCGCTGTCGATCCTGCTGGGCCTGCCCGAGGACGAGCGCTCGCGTCGGGCGATCACCGACATCCGCGACGTGGTGCGCGGTGGTGCGCCGCTGTCGACCGCGCTGGAGCGCCAGCATGGCCTGTTCTCGCGCCTGTACGTGAACATGGTGCGTGCCGGCGAGGCCGGCGGCAGCCTGCATGAGACCCTGCAGCGGCTGGCCGATTACCTTGAACGCGCGCGTGCGCTGCAGGGCAAGGTGATCAATGCGCTGGTCTACCCGGCCATCCTGCTGGTGGTAGTGGGCGGCGCGCTGCTGTTCCTGCTGGGTTACGTCGTGCCGCAGTTCGCGCAGATGTACGAGAGCCTGGACGTGGCGCTGCCGTGGTTCACCAACGCCGTGCTGCAGCTGGGCCTGTTCGTGCGCGACTGGTGGATCCTGCTGCTGGTGGTACCGGGCGTGCTGGCCCTGCTGTTCGAGCGCAAGCTGCGGCAGCCGGCCTTCCGCCTGGCCCTCGACGGCTGGCTGCTGCAACGGCGCAGCATCGGCCGCCTGCTCGGCGAGCTGGAAACCGCACGGCTGGCACGCACGCTGGGGACGCTGCTGCGTAACGGCGTGCCGCTGCTGGGTGCGCTGGGTATCGCCCGCAATGTACTGGGCAACCGCGCGCTGGCAGCCGACGTCGATGCCGCCGCCGACGAGGTCAAGAACGGTGCGGGCCTGTCGCTGGCACTGTCGCGCGGCAAGCGCTTTCCGCGGCTTGCCCTGCAGATGATCCAGGTCGGCGAGGAATCCGGCGCGCTGGACACCATGCTGCTGAAAGCCGCCGACACCTTCGAGCAGGACAGCGCCCGGCGCATCGATCGCCTGCTGGCGGCGATGGTGCCGGCGATCACCCTGGTGCTGGCTTCGGTGGTCGGTGCGGTCATCGTCGCCGTGCTGGTCCCGCTGTATGACCTGACCAATGCCATCGGTTGACGATGGACTCTTCCGTACTTCGACCCAACGCAACTGAAAGGACCGATCATGATCGCTAACCGTCGACCCATCCGCCTGTCCTTCACCGCCGCGCGGCACCAGTCGGGCATGAGCCTGCTGGAGATCATCATCGTCATCGTGTTGATCGGCGCGGTGCTGACCCTGGTGGCCAGCCGCGTGCTGGGCGGTGCCGACCGCGGCAAGGCCAACATCGCCAAGGCGCAGGTGCAGACCGTGGCATCCAAGATCGACAACTACCAGATCGATACCGGCAAGCTGCCGGGCGCGCTCACCGATCTGGTGACCGCACCGGCCGGCGTTGGCGGTTGGCTCGGCCCGTACGCCAAGCCGGCCGACCTCAACGATCCGTGGGGGAACGCGCTGGAGTACCGTGCCCCCGGCGAAGGCCAGCCGTATGAGCTGATCAGCCTGGGCAAGGACGGCAAGGCCGGCGGAAGCAGCGTCGACGCCGACATCCGCTACCAGCCGTAAGCACGCATGACGTATTTCCTGCCGCGCCGGTTGCCCCGACCGCGCCTGCACGGCAGGCGCCCGGCGGGGCTGTCGCTGCTGGAGATGCTGCTGGTGATCGCGCTGATCGCGGCCATCGGCCTGATCACCGCGGCGGGACTGTCGCGTGGCTTCGCCGGCATGCAGTTGCGCAGCGCCGGCAAGGACATCGCCAACCAGCTGCGCATGGTGCGTGCACAGGCGATCGCGCGCGGCGAACCGCAGCGGTTCGTGATCGAGCCGGCACGGCATCGCTGGCAAGGGGCGAACCAGCGCCAGGGCGAGCTGCCGGCACAGCTGACGGTGCGTTTCGAAGGCGCTGCGCAGCTGGCCACTGCGCCAGGGCAGGGTGTGATCGAGTTCCATCCCGACGGCGGTTCCAGTGGCGGCCGCATCCGCCTGCAGCGTGATGCCGCCGAATGGCGCATCGACGTCGGCTGGTTGACCGGTGAAGTCCGCTCCGGCCCATGGCAGGCGCAGTGATGCGGCGGGCGCGCGGTTTCACGCTGCTGGAGGTGATCGTGGCCTTCGCTCTGCTCGGGCTGGCGCTGACCCTGCTGTTGGGCAGCCTGTCCGGCGGTGCCAGGCAGGTGCGCGAGGCCGAGCTGCGCACGCGCGCCGTCCTGCATGCGCAATCGCTGCTGGCCGCGGCGGGCGTGGATGCGCCGCTGCAGGTGGGCCAGCAGCAGGGCGACTGGGAAAACGGGCGCTATCGCTGGGAGCTGCAGGTGCAGCCCTGGACCGAGCCACGCGCCGGCAACGTCGCGGCCACGCAGTCGCCGGGTGCACCGTGGCTGGCCGAACTGCAGTTGCAGGTGCGGTGGGGCGATGGCGAACGCGAACAGCTGCGCTGGCGCAGCCTGCGCCTGCTGCCGCCGGACCTGGAGCGCGCGCGATGAAGCGGGGCGCTGCGGGATTCACCCTGGTTGAAGTGATGCTGGCGACCGTGCTGCTTGCCGGTGGCCTGGCGCTGGCGTTCGCCAGCGTGCGCTCGGCGATGGCGGTCAGCCAGCGGGGTGAACAGATCGCTGCCGAAAGCGAGCGGATGCGCGCCGTGCAGGCCCTGCTGCGGCGACAGCTGGCCGGGGCGATGCGCAGCCCGCTGGAAGTGCCTGACCCGACCCGCGAGCCGGTGTTCTTCCTGGGCGAAGAGCAACGGATGCTGTTCGTCGCCGATCTGCCAGGCTACCTCGGACGCGGCGGGCCCTATCTGCATGCGCTGCAGGTGGATGGCAAGGCCGGCCAGCAGCGTCTGCTGCTGGACCTGGTACTGCTGCAGGAGGGCGAGCGCATCGCCGAAACGCCACCACGCCCGCCCGAGGTGCTGGTGGACGGCCTGCAAGCGGTGGAGATGCGCTATCGCGGCATCGACGCCGGCAGCGGGCAGATGACCGAGTGGCTGCCGCGCTGGGAAGACACCCGTCGCCTGCCTCTGCTGGTGGAACTGCGGATCGTGCCGGTCCGCGGCGCCGCATGGCCGCCCCTGGTGGTGGCACCCCGCCTGGGCGGCGGTGGAGGGGGACGCTGATGCGGTCGCGCGGGGCCGCACTGGTGCTGGTGCTGTGGTTGATCGCGCTGATGACCGCACTGGTGGGCGCGTTCGCGCTCAGCGCCCGCGTCGAGCATCTGCAGGAGCGCGTGCTCGACGACGATGCACGTGGCCAGGAGCGTGCCCGGGCGGGACTTGAGTACGCACTGATGCGGCTGTCACCGGATCCGCTGCGCGCGCCGTGGCAGGCCGATGGCCGCACCTATCGCTGGCAGTTCGACGGTGCCCGTATCGAGATCCAGGTGCTGGACGAGAACGGCAAGATCAACCTGAACCTGGCCGACGTGGCGCTGCTGACCGCATATCTGCAGGCACTTGGCGAACCGGTGGACAACGCGCGCCAGCTGGCCGGCGCGATCGTCGACTGGCGTGACGAGGACAGCCTGCTGCAGCCCGGCGGCGGTGCCGAGGCACAGGATTACGCTGCGGCCGGGCTGCCGTATGGGCCCCGCAACAAGCGCTTCGAGACGCTCGGCGAGCTGCAGCGGGTGCTGGGCATGAACGGGCCGCTGTACCGGAAGATGCTGCCGCACCTGACCCTCTACAGCCGCCAGGCGCGACCGGACCCGCGATTCGCCAGCGCTCCCGTGCTGACCGCGCTGGGCCTGGATGCCGACCTCGTGCTGGCGCAGCGGAACCAACCGGAGCGTGACGGCGATCCGGCGGATGGATCTTCAGCGCTTGCCAGCAGCAGCGGCACCTATAGTATCGAGTCCCGTGTCATCGACGGCAGTGGACGCAGGTCGGTGTTGCAGGCAGTGGTTCGCAATGGCTCCGGGGGGATTCCCGGGCGGTCCTACACAGTGCTTCGCTGGGAGCAGGGAATGACGGCAAGATGACGGCTTGGCAGGACAGTCTGCGGCAGGTGCAGGGCCAGATCGGTCCTGGCGCCGGCCGTTTCCTGCGCTGGTGGCGGCACTCGTTGCTGGCGTGGGTGCCGGCGCGTTGGCAATGGGCACTGGGCTGGGCCCAGGCACGGTTGCTGCTGCAGCGCGAGGGTGACCAGCTGCAGGTCTGGCGCGAAGCGGGCGAGCGCCGCGAGGCGGTGGTCACCCTGCCGTGGCCCTCGTCTCCGGCCGCACTGGATCGCGTGCTGGAGCCGCGCCTGCGCAGCCTGCCGCGATTCTGGCTGCTGCCGGTGGAGCGGGTCCTGCGGCGCACCCTGCGGCTGCCGGCCGCGGCCGGCGACCGGCTGCACGCGGTGGTCGGTTATGAGATCGACCGGCAGACCCCGTTCGAGGCCAGCCAGGTCAGCTATGACGTGCGTGAACTGGGCGCGGCAGGGGAAGGCCAGCTGCAGGTCGAACTGGTGGCCTGGCCGCTGCGCCAGATGGAGGCCTGGCGTGCCAGCGTGGGCGAGTGGGGCGACGCCCTGGCCGGCGTCGACGCGATCGATGCGCAGGCTGGCACGTTGCAGGTCAACCTGTTGCCGCCGGCCCAGCGCCAGTCGCGGCCCGATCCGATGCGGCGCTGGAACCTGCTGCTGGCCCTGGCCGCGCTGGTGATGCTGGTACTGGCTGGACTGCAGCTGCTGGACAACCGCCGCGCCGCCGCCGACGAACTGCGTGCGGACGTCGAACGCAGCGCGCGCAGTGCCCGGGGTGTGGCCAGTGAACGCGCCCAGCTGCAGGCACTGATCGACGGCGCGGCCTTCCTGGAGTCGCAGCGCCGCCAGCATGCCGGCACGGTGGAAATCTGGAACGAGCTGACCCGCCGTCTGCCTGAAGGCACCTATCTGGAGAAGCTGGCCATCGAGAACAACGGCCTGCAGCTGATCGGGCTCAGCCGAGAGGCCTCGCAGCTGGTGCAGCTGCTGCAGGATGCTCCGCAATGGCGCAAGGTCAACCTGACCGGCGTGCTGCAGGCGGACGGCGCCGGCAGCGGTCGGGACCGCTTCACCATGACCGCCGAACTGCAGCCGTTGCCCGCGGCGGCACCGGCAACGCCGGCAGCATCGACTCCGGAGGCGGCTGATGCCAAGCGCACGCCGTGACCGCTGGCTGGCGCTGGCGCTGCTGCTGGCGGTGCTGGGCCTGGCTTACCTGCTGCTGGTGCACCCCTGGTTCACCCAGCCGCTGCGTGAGATCGATGCCGATGTCGCGGCCCTGCGCGAGCGCCAGCAGCGCGTGCAGGCGCAGCTGCAGCAGCAGCCCCAGATCGAACAGCGGCTGCGCGCCACCCGTGAAGCCTTGCAGCGGCAACCCGGCTTCCTGCAGGAGGCCACTGCCGAAGCCGCTGCCGCCGCGCTCGGCGCGCGCCTGCAGGATGCGGTGGCCACTGCAAGTCCCGGCAACCGCAGCTGCACCATCAGCAACCGCACGCCGCTGACCGACAATCGCCGTGATGCCGAGTTCGTCCGTGTCGCCATGCAGGTACGCCTGCGCTGCGGCGTGGCGGAACTGGCGACCGTGCTGCACAGCTTGGAAACCGGCAGTCCGCGGTTGTTCGTGGACAACCTCAATCTCATCGCGCAGCGCTTCCAGCAGTCGCCGAACGAATCCGGGCTGGGCCTGGACGTCTCCTTCGAGCTGGCGGGCTACCTGTTGCCCGGCGCCGCCAGTGGCGCTGCGGCAGTACCACCGGCAGCGGAGCCCGCCGTGGCCGCCCCGGTCCCGGCCCCGGTCGAACCGCCGCCACCGGCGGCCGCCGAGGGAGAGGAGGTCGCCGATGAAACGTGAGCCCATCAGCCTGCGCACCGGTTTCCTGCTGGCCTTGGCCGGCTGGTCCGCCGCGGTATGGCTGGCCACCGGTTTCGGACTGGGCAGTCGCCTGCCGGCCGGTGGGGGCGACGCCGACGCCGCGGCAGCACTGCCGGTGCTGCCGGCGTTCGCTCCGGAACGGATGGCCAGTGCGGACAGCTACAGCGCCATCTCCGCGCGTCCGCTGTTCGCCGAGGACCGCAGGCCGCGCCCTTACCTGCTGGGCGGCAGCGAGCCCAGCGCCAGTGCCGCATTGCGCCTGACCGGCGTGCTGCTCACGGACGACTTCGGCCTGGCCACGTTCAGTACCGAGCAGAACCGCTCGCTGCGCCTGCGCCTCAATGGTGACGCGGTCGACGGTTGGCAGCTGGTCGCGCTGCAACCCCGCCAGGCGACGGTGATCGGCCCGGGCGGCAGCCAGGTGCTGGAACTTGCCGTATTCAACGGTCAGGGCGGGGAGCCACCGACGGTCCTGCGCGGCAGTACCGGTGCACCCGCACCGGGCGTGCCGGTGCCACCGCCGGTACCTCTGCCGGCGCAGGCCGCGCCCGCCCAGGCGGCGGCCGCACCCCAACGCGCAGCCGACGCCACACCCGCGCCGGCGTCTGCCGCCGCCCCTCCGCCGCCGGCCAACAGCAACGGGCCCAGCGAAGCGCAGATGCAGGCCATCCGCGAGCGCATCCAGGCCCGCCGCCGCCAGCTGCAACAACAACAGCAACAACAGTCGCCGCCGCCTTCGGGCAATGGCGCCAACCGGTAGAGTGAGAGCATGAGCCTGCGTTTTCTTCCTTGGTCCTTCGTGCTCGCGCTGCTGGTGGGCTGCAGTACCGTCTCCAGCCCCCATGTGCAGCGCAAGGGCGCCCTGCAACCTGCGGCCAGCGCCGGCCAGGCCGCAGCAGACGTCCAGGCCGATGCGGCGGCCGACAGCCAGGGGGCACCGCAGGCGGTGATCCGCCGTGGTACCGGCACGATGATCAACCGCGAGGCCGCGCGCGCGCCGTCGCCGGCATTGCATGCGGCCGGCACCGGCAGCGCCACGTTCAACTTCGAGGGCGAATCGCTGCATGCCGTGGTCAAGGCGATCCTCGGTGACATGCTGGGCCAGAACTATGTGATCGCGCCGGGGGTGCAGGGCACGGTCACGTTGGCCACGCCCAAACCGGTCTCGCCGGCACAGGCGCTGAACCTGCTGGAGATGGTGCTGGGCTGGAACAACGCGCGCATGGTGTACAGCGGCGGGCGCTACAACATCGTTGCCGCCGACCAGGCGCTGGCCGGTACTGTCGCGCCAAGCACCGCGCCGGCGTCCAGCGCGCGCGGCTTCGAGGTCCGGGTGGTGCCGCTGCAGTTCATCTCCGCCACCGAGATGAAGAAGGTGCTGGAGCCGTACGCGCGGCCCAACGCCATCGTCAACGTCGACAGCGGCCGCAACGTGATCACCCTCGGCGGCACCCGTGCCGAGCTGGAGAACTACCTGCGCACGGTGGAGATCTTCGATGTGGACTGGCTGTCGGGCATGTCGGTGGGCGTGTTCCCGATCACGTCCGGCAAGGCCGAGCAGGTCGCCAGCGACCTGGAGAAGGTGTTCGGCGAGGAGAGCAAGACGCCCAGCGCCGGCATGTTCCGCTTCCTGCCGCTGGAAAACGCCAACGCGGTCCTGGTGATCACCCCGCAGGTGCGCTACCTGGACCAGATCCAGCAATGGCTGGACCGCATCGATACGGCCGGTGGCAGTGCCCGCCTGTTCTCCCATGAGCTGCGCTACATCAAGGCGCGCGATCTTGCCGAGCGGCTCAGTGAAGCGTTCGCCAGCAGCGGCAACCGGGGGGGCTCGAGCCCTGCGTCGCTGGCCCCGGGTGCCATTCCCTCGCAGCTGGACAGCGACAGCGACCGTGGCATGGACAGCAACAACAGCAGCAGCTTCGGCTCGACCCTGGGCAGCAGTTCCAGTGGCGGTAATGGCAGCTTGAACCTGCCGCAGCGCCAGTCCGGCAACGTCAGCGTCAGCCTGGAAGTGGAAGGCGACCGGGTCGGCGTGTCGGCGGTGGAGGAAACCAACACGCTGCTGGTGCGCGCGACACCGCAGGCCTGGCGCTCGATCCGCGAAGTGATCGAGAAGCTGGACGTGATGCCGCTGCAGGTGCACATCGAGGCCCAGGTGGCCGAGGTCGCTCTGGATGGCGACCTGAAGTACGGCGTGAACTGGTTCTTCGACAACGCGGTGGCCGGGCGTGCACTGACGGGAGCCTTGAGCGGTGTGACCCTGCCGGCCGCGGCCGGTGGTTCCTGGAGCAGCTTCGCCGGTGCCGCGACCGGCGGCGAAGGCCTGGGCTGGGCGTTCACCGGCCACAACGGTGCGGCGGTGGTGAGCGCGCTGGACAAGGTCACGGATGTGCGACTGCTGCAGACTCCGTCGGTGTTCGTGCGCAACAACGCCGAGGCCACGCTCAACGTGGGTGACAAGGTGCCGATCAGCACCACCACGGTGAACACCGGCGTCGGCACCAGTAGCTACAGCTCGGTGCAGTACATCGATACCGGCGTGATCCTGAAGGTGCGCCCGCGCGTGACCCGCGACGGCACGGTGTTCCTGGACATCGTGCAGGAAGTCAGCAGCGCGTCGGACGTGCCGGAGAACTGCAATCCGCAGGAGCGCAACTGCAACCCGCGCATCTCCACCAAGAAGCTGGCTACCGAGGCCGCCGTGCAGAGCGGCGACACCATCATGCTGGCCGGTCTCATCACCGACTCGGCCACCGACGGCAGCAGCGGCATTCCGGGCCTGAGCCGGATTCCGGTGATCGGCGCGCTGTTCGGGCAGAAGAGCCGCACCAGCCGTCGCTCGGAGGTGATCGTGCTGCTGACGCCCAGCATCGTTCGCAATGGGCAGGAAGCGCGCACGCTGACCGACGAGTACAGCCAGCGTTTCCGGGCGATGGAGCCGCTGAACCAGCCGCGCGCAAAGAAGTAGGGGGTTACGGCGGGGCGACACCCGCCGTTCCCATGAACCCCGCTTCTGCTTCGGCTCCGGCCTCTGCACGTGCCGGGTGCAACCCGGCCGGCACCCTCCCGGTGCTACGCTGTGGCCACCGACAACCACGGAGGCGGGATGGGGGCGATCGTGTTGTTGCCGCTGTGCGTGGACGATGCGGCGCTGGACCGGTGTCTGGCCGCACTTGATGCTGGTACGGCACCGGGTACCGCGGTCTGGTTGGCCGACGATGCCCAGACCGGACCACGCGCGCAGGCGGTCGTCGAGCACTGGCTGGCGAACACGCCACTGCAGGCCGAGTACACCCGCCGCGCCCGGCCGCTGGGCGAGGTGGCCCATCTGGATGAAATGCTGCGTGCCTGCGAGGGGCTCGATGTGGCCGTGCTGGCGCCGGACAGCGTACCGGCGCCGGGATGGCTGCAGCAGCTGCAGGATGCCTTCGCCCGCGATGCGGCCATCGCCACCGCCACGCCCTGGTGCAATGCCGGCGAGACTGCGGCCTGGCCGCGGCTGGGCGAGATCAATGCCGAGCCCACCGACACAGCGCTGCTGGCGCAGACCTGCGCCGCACTGCCGACCCTGCACCCGGAGCTGCCATCGGCAGTCACCCATGCGGTACTGGTGCGCGGCAATGCACGTCGCCGTGCCGGCGGACTGGACGTGGAAAGCTACGCCGGCTGGAACGCTGCGCTGGTCGATCTGAGCCTGCGCATGGCGGGCCTGGGCTGGCGCAACGTGCTGTGTGAGAACGCGTTCGTCAGCCGCGCCGGCGAAGCGGTCAGCCGCGATGGCGATCTGGAGGCGTTGGCCGCGCGGTGGCCTGGCTGGCTGCCACGCCTGGCCGACTTCCTGATGCACGATCCGCTGCACGAACTGCGCGCGGACCTGCAGCAGCGCATGCAGCAGGCGATAATGCCGCGCGAGCAGGGCGATCTGTTCGTCCCATCCGCGTCGGAGCCAACCGCTTGAATGCCGCCATTGCCGCCATCGTCGTTACCTACCAGAGCGGCAGCACCATCGATGCCTGCCTGTCGCGGCTGCGCCAGTCGCAGGATGTGGCGGAAATCCGGGTGATCGACAACGGTTCGGTGGACGGCACGCTGGACATCGTGCAGCGGCACGCCAGCCACGACCCGCGCGTGCGCTTCATCGGCAATCCGGACAATCCGGGCTTCGCCGCCGCCAACAACCAGGGCGCGGCCGATTCGCACAGCCCGTGGCTGGCGTTCATCAACCCGGACCTGATGGTCGAGCCGGAAACCCTGGCCAGGCTGCGCGATCGCGCGCACGTGCTCGGTGACTGCCTGCTCGGGGTCGAACAGGTGGATGAGCACGGCCATGCCGATGAGGCGGTGCGCCGCCGTGATCCGGATTTCCTGGCCATGCTGCGCTCGCCGGGCAGCGGCTCGAAACTGGCGATTCCGCGCGATCCGGCACAGACGCTGCAGCCGGTGCCGGCGCTGTCCGGCGCGCTGCTGCTGATGCCGCGGACGCTGTTTGATCGTCTCGGTGGCTGGGACGCCGGTTACCGGTTGCACGCCGAGGACCTGGACCTGTGCCGGCGCGCGCGCGAGGCGGGTGCGGTGGTGGCGATCGCCAACGACCTGCAGGTCACCCATGTCCGCGGCGTGTCCAGCCGTTCGCGGCCCTTCTTCGTCGAGTGGCACAAGCATCGCGGATTGTGGCGTTACTTCCGCAGGTTCGAGGCGCCACAGCGTTCGTTGCCGGTGCAGGTGGCGGTCTGGGGAGCGATCTGGGCGCACGCGCTGCTGCTGGTGCCGAGACTGCTGCGCAGATCCCTGTAGTGTCGAGCGTGTCCGGCGGCGGCGCGCACTGGCGGGGCCCCCGGTTCACCCCGCCGGGCGCATAATCCGCCTCATGCCTATCATCCAGTCCCTGCTCGACACCGATCTGTACAAGTTCACCATGATGCAGGCGGTGCTGCACCAGCACCCCGGCGCACAGGTGCAGTACCGGTTCAAATGCCGCACGCCCGGCATCGACCTGGCCCGCTTCATCGACCAGATCGATGAAGAGATCGACCACCTGTGCAGCCTGCGCTTCAGCGACGCCGAGCTGGATTACATGCGTGGCCTGCGCTTCGTGAAGCCCGATTTCGCCGATTTCCTCGGCCTGTTCCACCTGGACCGCAAGTACATCCAGCTGCGTGCCTCGACCCGGGTGCCCGGCGAGATCGAACTGGACATCACCGGGCCCTGGCTGCATACGATCCTGTTTGAAGTACCGCTGCTGGCCATCATCAACGAAGTCTGGTTCCGCAACACCACCACGCCCGACTTCGCCGAAGGCGAGCGCCGCCTGCAGGCCAAGGCCGCGCTGCTGCGCGACACCCCCGGCTTCGAGCAATGCCGCATCGCCGACTATGGCAGCCGCCGTCGCTACTCGCGCGACTGGCATGCGCGCCTGTTGCCGCTGCTGCGCGATGCGCTCGGCCCGCAGCTGGTCGGCACCAGCAACGTGCATTTCGCCCGGCTGTACGGCATGACCCCGCACGGCACCATGGCGCACGAGTACCTGCAGGCATTCCAGGCGCTGGGTCCGCGGCTGCGTGATTCGCAGGTGGCGGCATTGGAGTCATGGGCGCGCGAGTACCGCGGTGACCTGGGCATCGCGCTGTCCGACGTGGTCGGCCTGGACGCCTTCCTGCGCGACTTCGACATGTACTTCTGCAAGCTGTTCGACGGCGTGCGCCATGACTCGGGCGATCCGTTCGACTGGGGCGACCGCATGCTGGCGCATTTCCAGCAGCGCCGGGTCGATCCGCGCAGCAAGGTGCTGGTGTTCAGCGATGGGCTCGACATCGCCAAGGTGATGCGCCTGTACGACTATTTCCGCGGTCGCTGCCAGGTGGCCTTCGGCGTCGGAACCCACCTGACCAATGATCTGGGCCCGACGCCGTTGAACATCGTCATCAAGATGGTCCGCTGCAACGGCCAGCCGGTGGCCAAGCTCAGCGATTCGCCGGGCAAGAGCATGTGCGACGACCCCGGCTACCTGGCCTACCTGCGCCAGGTTTTTGAACTGCCGGACCCGGCTTAAAGGTAGTCGACCACCACCAGGTAGGCGCCCCGCAGCGGTTGCTGCTGCGGCGCTTCCACGCGGTAGCGCTCGGAGAAGGCGATGTCGCCGGCGCGCAGGGCGCTGGCCGACACGGCCAGCTGCTGGCCATGGCGCTTGCCATCGCGCAGCGTCGCGGCCTGGCTGTCGCCCACCGCGGTCACCGCCACCGTCGAGCCCTTGGCCGACGGCGGGCAGGCCGCCAGGCTCAGCTCGCCCTGGGACAGGGCCGTCGTACACCCCGGCTCGGCGATGCGGCCGCTGAACCGGATGCTGCCACTGCTGGCCTGGGCCAGCGCACTGACGGACATCAGCGCCACGCACAGCAGAAGGGAAGTCCTCATGACACGTTCTCTGGTTCGGTGTGTCCTAGTTAGCGACAGCTCCGGACGGCCTTTAATAGGCAAAATCCGAATCTGCTAGGGCCATCACCAACAAAGAGTGATGCGCATCAAATAAGGCGCTGGCCGCCTGAAAACAGCCTCTTTCAGACGCGCCCGCCACCGGGTCGAAGACGTCATCTGCTGTCGTTCCCCCCGCCTTTGCCGGCCTGCGCCAATTCCCCACCGGCCTCCACGGCAAAAAGTGCCTATCACGTCACATTTGTGGCGTCAATAAACCATCGTTCAGAAAAATAATGGGACTTTCATCACAGTTCTGCATATACTTGCGTCACGGATTCAGGGGTAGGTATGTCCGAATCCGGCCACAGGTGAGACGCAAGGATGGGTCTTGAAACCCGGCAGTGCTCCTTGCTTCCTCCTCTACTTCCATCTCTTCAGTAGGGTTAGGTAAAAGCAATGCACAAGATCAACATCATCGCGGCTCTCATGCTGGCCGCTGCTCCGCTGGCCGCCAACGCTGCCGACGGCACCATCACCTTCAATGGCAAGGTGACCGACAAGACCTGCACCATCTCGACCCCGGGCGGCAAGGACTTCGCCGTCACCCTGCCGACCGTGTCCAAGAACACCCTGGCCACCGCCGGTGCCGTCGCGGGCCGTACCCCGTTCGCCATCAACCTGACCAAGTGCAGCGCCGGCAACGTCGCCACCTACTTCGAGCCGGGTTCGACCGTTGACTTCAACAGCGGCCGCCTGATCAACCAGGCCTCGGCCAACGCTGCCGGCAACGTGCAGCTGCAGCTGCTGGGCTCGAACAACCAGTTCCTGCCGGTGAAGGCCGCAGGTACCGGTCTGGCCCAGGACAACTCGCAGTGGGTGACTGTTGCCACCGACGGCACCGCCAACCTGAACTACTACGCCGAGTACTACGCCACTGCCGCCGCCACCCCGGGCGACGTCACCAGCAGCGTCAAGTACACGATCATCTACAACTGATCGTCGCCGTACCCGCACTGGCCGGCGTACGCGCCGGCCAGCGCTCCGCGGCCCCTGGCCACACACCTCGAGCGTAGTACTTCCGATGAAAGCTCTCTTTCCCCGGGCGCTGCTGCTGGCAGCGTCGACGCTGCTCTTCTGCCAGGAAGCCACGGCAGGCGTGGTGGTCAATGGCACGCGTGTGATCTATCCGGCGCAGTCGCGCGAAGTCACCGTGCAGGTCGACAACGTGGGCGATTCGCCCGCGCTGGTGCAGGCCTGGATCGACAGTGGCGACGCCAACCAGACGGCCGACACCAGTGATGCCCCGTTTGTGCTGACGCCGCCGATCAGCCGCGTCGAGCCGGGCCGCAGCCAGGCGCTGCGCCTGATCTTCTCCGGCGCGCAGCTGCCGACCGATCGCGAGTCGGTGTTCTGGCTGAACGTGCTGGACGTGCCGCCGTCGCCGGACAACGCCGAGAACGGTGAGCAGAACTACCTGCAGGTCGCGTTCCGTTCGCGCCTGAAACTTTTCTATCGGCCGCAGGGCCTGAAGGGCGTCGCCAACGACGCGCCGGCAGCCCTGCGCTGGACCCGCAGCGGTGACCGCCTGCGGGTGGAGAACCCGAGCCCCTTCCACGTCACGCTGGCCGAAGTGCATGCCGTGTCCGGCAGCAGCGAAAAGGCAGTCGAGGACAAGGGAACGATGGTCGCACCGAAGCAGAACCTGGAGTTCGCCGCACCGGCGGGCACCACCGAGGTGCGCTTCATCACCATCAACGATTACGGCGGTCGGGTGGAACACAAGGTCCGCCTCGACAGCACCGGGGGCTGAACGCGCCGCGCTGGCCAGAGCCTGCGCATCCCGCCACCGCCGCCGTGCGGCGAATTGAAGGAATGTCAGTGTGATCGGAAACAGATTGACATTGTCGATCCATCAGGCGCTTTGCCTGTTGGCTGCCGGCGTGGCCTGCCCAGGATGGGCGCTGGCTGCCCCGGCCAATCTCGGCGAACAGGCGCTGATGGCGCAGAGTGGCGCGGCGACCGCGCGTGCGCCGGAGTCGGCGCAGTTCAACTCCAGCTTCCTCTCCGGCCAGGCCAAGCAGGTCGATCTGGCGGCCTTCAGCAACGGCAATCCGATGGTCGCCGGCACCTATCGCGTGGACGTCTACGTCAATGGCGCCTGGCAGGGCCGCCGCGACGTGCAGTTCAAGGCGGATGCACAGGGGCGCGTCGATGCCTGCCTGGCGCTGCCGATGCTTGAGGAAATGGGCGTGGACAGCGAGGCGGTGCTGCTGCAGCAGGATCCGTCGGTGCCGACCGATACCTCGACGTGCGTGCCGGTGCAGCAGCGCATGGCCAACGCCTATGGCGTCTATGACAGCGGCAACCTGCGTTACGACCTGAGCATCCCGCAGGTGTTCCTGCGCCGCGAAGCGCGTGGCTACGTCAACCCCGCGCTGTGGGACCGTGGCATCAACGCCGGCTTCGTCGGCTACAGCTTCAATGCCATCGACAGCGACAGCCGCGTCGAAGGCGGCCAGCGCAACCGCAGCGCCTATCTGGGCCTGAATGCCGGCCTGAATCTGGGTGGCTGGCAGTTCCGCCACGATTCCAACCTGACCTGGACCGAGGGCGACGGCCGCCACTGGCAGAGCATCGCCACCTACGCCCAGCGCGGCATCCCGAAGATCCGCGGCATGCTCACTGTGGGCGAGGCCTACACCACCGGCGAACTGTTCGAGTCGATCGGATACCGCGGTGCCAGCCTGGCCAGTGACGACCGCATGCTGCCCGATTCGCTGCGCGGCTACGCGCCGGTGGTGCGCGGCATCGCCGAGACCAATGCCCGGGTGGAAGTCCGGCAGAACCAGCAGCTGATCTATTCCTCCACCGTATCGCCGGGCAGCTTCGTCATCGACGATCTGTACCCGACCGGTTACGGCGGTGACCTGGAAGTGAGCGTGATCGAGGCCGATGGCCGCCGCCGCGAGTTCAAGGTGCCGTTCGGTTCGGTGCCGCAGATGCTGCGCGAAGGCGTGTCCCGCTACTCGGTGACCGCCGGCCAGGTCCGCAACGAACTGCTGCGCGATGAACCGTGGCTGGCGCAGGGTACCTACCAGCGCGGCATCGGCAACCAGCTGACCCTCTACGGCGGCAGCGCGCTGAGCGAAGGCTACGTTTCACTGCTGTACGGCATTGGCCTGTCCACCCGGATCGGTGCGTTCGCGGCAGATGTCACCCACGCCCGCACGTCGTTCAACCACTACGGCGACCACACCGGCGCCAGCGTGCGCCTGAGCTACAGCAACATGATCGGCGAAACCGGGACCAACCTGACCCTGGCCGCCTATCGTTATTCGACCGAAGGCTACTACAGCCTGCAGGACGCCCTGTACGGACGCGACGCGGATGATCGCGGCATCGACCCGACCACCCGTGGCCGCCAGCGCAGCCAGTTCCAGCTGACCCTGAACCAGCCGCTGGGCCGCCGTGCCGGTGCGCTGTACGTCACCGGCTCGGTGCGCGACTTCTACGACCGTTCCGGTACCTCCAAGCAGTACCAGGTGGGCTACAACAACGCCTGGCGCTCGGTGAACTACGGTTTCTCGGCACTGCGCACCGAAGAAGGCATCCTCGGCCGGGCCGACACCCAGTACCTGTTCTCGATGAGCGTGCCGCTGGGCCGCGGGACCCATCCGGTGTCGTTCAGCGCCGACCTGGGCGCGCGCGACCGTGGTGGCTACGACAACAGCCGCGTGGGCATCACCGGTTCGGCCGGCGTCGACAACAACTTCAGCTACGGCGTGGCCCTGTCCGATTCCCGCGAGGGCAACACCACCGCGGTCGGCAACGCCGAGTACCGCAGCCGTTACACCGCGTTGAACGCGACCTACAGCCATTCCAGCGATTTCCGCCAGGCCTCGGTGGGCGCCAACGGCAGCGTGGTCATGCATCCGGGCGGCGTCACCTTCACCCCGCAGCGTGGCGACACCATGGTGCTGGTCGAGGCGCCGGGCGCGCGCGATGCGCAGGTGACCAACGCTCCGGGCCTGCGCATCGATGGTCGCGGCTATGCCGTGGTGCCGTATGTATCGCCGTACCGCCTGAACACCGTGACCCTGGATCCGCAGGGCATGGCGCATGACGTCGAGCTGGAAAGCAGCAGCCAGTCGATCGCACCGTTTGCCGGTGCCATCAGCTACCTGCGCTTCGATACCCGCAAGGGCAACGCGCTGCTGATCCAGGTGCGCAATCCCGATGGCCGCACCCTGCCGTTCGGCGCACAGGTCAAGGACGAGCAGGGCCAGCCGGTGGGCATGGTCAGCCAGGGTGGCCGCCTGTATGTGCGCAGCGAACAGGATCACGGCCGCCTGCAGGTGGAGTGGGGCGCCGGCACCGACCAGCGCTGCACCGTCGATTACCAGGTTCCGGCGGGCGCCGATGCGTCCAAGACCGGCTTCATCCCGCTGGAGGCAGCATGCCGATGATTCTTTCCCGTGGCCGCAAGGCGCTGGCCGCACTGGCCGTGCTCACGGGCGCCCTCGTGGCGGCGCCGGCGTTTGCCAGTTGCTACATCACCCAGTCCGGGTTCCAACCCCAGGACGTGACCATGGACATGGGCCAGATCGTGATTCTTCCCAGCACCCCGGTCGGCGGCGTGATCAAGGAACTCATTGTCAACATCAATCAACGCAACAGCGTCGCGTACTGCGATAGCCGAGGCGGCAACGCCAGCGGTCGCTTCGTCAATGCGGCACAGCAGACGCCGGTCCCGGGCTTCAGCAACGTATACGCAACCGACGTGGCAGGTGTTGGCATTCGCGTCTATCGCGATTCCGGCGATATCCAGACTTATTATCCTCACACGCTGATCCTGCGAAGCAATACCAACCTCTCGTTGAGCGGAGGCCGCTTCCGTGTCGAACTGATCAAGACAGCAGCTCAGACAGGGTCGGGCGTCATCGCGCCGAACGGACGTTTCACCACCTATTACTACGATGGCGACGGTGCCAGCCGGCCCGTGCTGACCTCCACCTTCAAGGGATCGGGCACGACCGTGGTCAGCCCGACCTGTGAGGTGGACGCCGGCAGCCGCAACATCGCGGTGGATTTCGGCAGTGTCCCCAACACCTCGTTCACCGGCGTCGGTTCGCGCGCGGTCAACCGTGACTTCGACATCCGTCTGAACTGCCAGGGCAGCAATGTTGCTGCCTATCAGAGCAAGATCGGCATCCGCCTGGATGCCGACCAGGACAGCTCCAACATGCCGGGTGTGCTGAAGCTCAGCGCGGCTGCCAACAGCGCGACCCGCATCGGCATCCAGATGGTCCAGCGCGATGGAACCACCGAGCGCGAAGTGCGCTTCGGCCAGGCGATCAATGTCGGCACCACCACACCGGGCACCAGCACCATGACCCTGCCGCTGCGCGCCCGCTATGTACAGACCCAGGCCGGTACCGTCGGTGCCGGTGTTGCGAACGGACAGGCGACTTTCACCATCCAGTACGAATAACGGCCAACGGCCGTTCCACCGCTGCGTCCCACCCCAACGTTGCCTGTTCCGCAGGCGACGTTGACTGCGTCTTGATCCCGGAAATACCAAGATCGGAGCTGCCATGAACGTATCGCAGCACGAATGTGATGCGTGTCATGAAATTCGAGTCACTCAACACAGCACCTCCGCTGCCGCATAGCCGGCTCGGCTGAGGTCCGCTGAAAGGACCCGGCATGACAGCGCCCCATCTTGCCATCGCCGGAGTGCCGCCCGAGTTCGTCCAGATGCAGGGCGGTGGGCTGTACTGGGTCGTCGCGGCCGGAAGCGCGCCGGCGGACCTGGTCGGCGCAGGTGTGCTGGGTTCGGCCAGCGACGTGCAGGACGCCGTGCTGGCGACGTTGGGGCGCGGCGCCGATGCGATGCTGGCCGAGCTGCCGCCGGGGGAGGGACCGGCGCGGTTGCGTCTGTTCCGGTCCTCGGCCGCCACCATGCAGCGGACCCTGCGCGGTCTGGCAGTCGATCTTCCCCGCGTGGCCACCGCCGCAACCCGCCTGTGCGTGGTGCAGTTTCCGCTGGCGGCGCTGGACGGCTGGAGCGATGCCCGGCTGGCGGCATGGAACCGGCAGCTGCAAGCCTGGGCGGAGCGGGCCGGCACGGTGCTGTTGCTGCTCTGCCACGGTGAAGTGGCGACCCTGGCGCCGCGCCTGCTGGCCTTGAACCGGGCCTGCTCCGGCGTCGCCCAGCTGCATCCGCACCGCGGTGCGCTGCAGCTGCTGCTGCATTACTGGGCCAACGCCCATGGCGTGGTGGCCCGCCGTGCCTTCGCGATCGAAGCGGCAGAAGGCGGGTTGCGCCGCGTGGCAGAAGAGGCGGACAGCGTGCTCTCTGCGGCCGAAGCCAGCGGCGGCGATCGTGATCTGTACCTGGCCGAGGCCGACGTGCTGGAAGGCGCTCCGCCACTGTCGCCGGCCTGGCGGCTCCATGATGGCTGGGCGGACCTGCTGCCTTCGGCGCTGCAGGCGCGCGAGGCCACGGTGGTGCTGGCGATCCGCAGCAACGACCAGGTGGACAGACTGGCACGCCTGTTGCATCGGCTGCGCCGCGAGCGCGGCGACCTGCTGAAGCTGGTGGTGCGCGAGGTGCAACCCTGCCTGCGCTACGCCGACGAGCGCCTGCTGCTGCAGTGTGGCGGCAACATGGTGGTCCCGGCGGCGACCCCGCTGCCGCGGCTGCTGACGCTGCTGGAAACGGTGCAGCGGCAGCGATGGCAGGGGCAGCTGGCGGCCGACCCCGAACCGTTGATCCGTGCCCACCGGCCACCGGAGGTGAACGGAATCGTGGCGGCCGACCGCTTCCGGCAGATCGTCGGTGAACGCATCGATCAGGACGGCAGCGCGGTGGAAAGCGCCGTGCTGGCGCTGCAGCCGGTGGCCGGGCTGCGCGCGGAACAGACCCTGCAGCAGTTGAACATCCGCAGGCAGGGGGATGTGGCCTGCGTGTACCGCGGCCAGGTCCGCCTGTTCCTGTTCGGCTGCCGTCGCGATGCGGTCGAACAGGCGCTCTCCAACCTGTACCGGCTGCCCTGGCGCGAGCTGTTCGATGGCTACCAGCGCCTGGCCGAGTACGACATCGCAGCGATGAATGCCCGCGGCAGCGATTCCGAATCCGAGACGCTGCCCGCCCCTGCCGTTCCGTTGCCGCAGCCCGCGGCCCCGGTCAGCGAGGTCGCATTCAACGCCCCCATCCCGTTCCGGTTGGGAGATTCCGCATGACCACCGACCAGCAGCTGTGGACGCTGATCGCGGCCTGTGCGCTGGTGATGATTCCGTTCGGCGTGATGCTGGGCGCGCTGTGGCGCGCGGCGCGTCGCCGGGCAGCGTCATGGCTGCCCCCACGGCACCTGCGGCGGGCGGGCGTGCGGGTGCGCGATGCGCGGAGGCCGCAATGAGCGCGCAACCGGCGCCCGCATCGCCGTTCGTATGGTCGGACCTGCGCGGCTGGAACCTGTACTTCCTGTCCAAGGTGGTGCTGGCCTGGATGGGGGCGCTGGACCTCAAGGTCCTGCCCAACCTGTTGTTCCTGGCCGCCCTGCTGGTACCACTGCCGTGGCGATGGGCACGCATCACACGCACGGTCGTCGCCGTGCCGGTGGCCGTGGTGCTCTATTACCAGGATACCTGGTGGCCGCCCTTCCAGCGCCTTCTCGCACAGCCGGGCGTGCTCGATTTCTCCGCCGACTACTGGCTGGAGCTGGCGCAGCGCTTCATCAACTGGCAGATGGTCGCGGTGCTGGTACTGCTGGTGGTTGCCTACCTGCTGCTGAAACCCTGGCTGCGCATCACCACGCTGAGCGTGCTGGGCATGCTGGGCATGGCGGTGGTGGCACTGCCATCGCCGGCGGGCCTGAACTGGGGAACGTCGCAGGCCACCGCAGCGACCGGCGGTGCTGACGCCGCTGCCGGCACTGCCGGTGCACTTGCGCCAGCCAGCAACGAGACACTCAATGCCTGGCTGGCGGCCTTCTACCAGCAGCAGTCGGGCCTGAAGACGGTGTTACCGGCACCGGCCAGCGCTGCGCCGTTCGACGTCATCATCCTCAACATCTGTTCGCTGGCATGGAGTGATCTGGACGAAGTCGGCATGCGCCAGAACACGCTGCTGGACCACATGGACCTGATCTTCGACGATTTCAACTCGGCCACCGCCTACAGCGGCCCGGCGGCGATCCGCCTGCTGCGCGCCAGCTGCGGACAGACCTCGCACACCGCACTGTTCGACCCGGTGCCAGCCGAATGCCAGTTGTTCTCCAACCTGCAGCGTCTGGGTTTCCAGAGCGAACTGGCGATGAACCACGATGGGCACTTCGACAACTTCATCGGCGAACTGAGCCAGTACGGTGGGTTGCAGGCACGGCCGATGGACATCAGCGCGTTTCCCCGGGCGCTGGTCGCGTTCGACAAGTCGCCGCTGCGCCGCGATGGCGACGTGCTGAACGCCTGGTGGAAGCAGCGCCAGGCCGAACAGGCGCAGCAGGTTGCGCTGTTCTACAACACGATCTCCCTGCACGACGGCAACCGCATCGTCGGCGCCGACGGTCGTGCCAACGCGGCTGACTACAAGGCCCGCGCGCAGATGGTGCTGGGTGACATGGCAGGCTTCGTCGAGGCGGTGGAGCGCAGTGGCCGTCGCGCCATGATCGTCGTGGTGCCCGAGCATGGCGCGGCGCTGCATGGCGACCGCATGCAGATTCCCGGCATGCGCGAGATTCCGAGCCCGTCGATCACCCATGTGCCGGTCGGCGTCAAGCTGGTCGGGATGGGCACGCCGGCCAGCGGGGGGCCACGTCATGTTCCCGAGCCCAGCAGCTACCTGGCTCTCTCCGAACTGGTGTCGCGGGTGTATGCGCTGAACGCGCAGTCTCCAGCGGGAGCGCGCGACTGGGACAGCCTGCTGCAGGGGCTGCCACGCACGCCCTCGGTGTCGGAGAACGAAGGCGCCAAGGTCATCGATTACGGCGGCAAGCCCTGGCTGCAGCTGCAGGGCAGCCAGGCCTGGAACCCGTACCCGGAGGACAAACGCTGATGGCCGACATCCTGGCCGTTGCCAGCACGCTTTCGGTGGAGGAGGACGACATCGATCTGCTGCGTCGCAGCCTGGGCATGCCCGGGTTGCCCTACGTGGATTTCTCGGCGCAGAACGAACGTGCCCGGGCACTGGCACGCTGGCCGTTGCTGGCCGAGCTGGAGCGGCAGCCATGAGCGTACTGCTGTCCCTGCAGGGCGTGCACGGCGGTACCGGCGTCACCACGGTGCTGGCCGCGTTGGGACAGGCGCTGCATGCGCAGGGCAAGCGCGTGCTGCTGATCGAGTGCAGTCCGGATCAGATGCTGGGCCTGCATGTCGGGTTGGCCGCACGGGAGGCCGATGGCTGGGCGCGGGCGATGCTGGACGGCCGCGATTGGCGTGATGCGGCCTTCGCCTGCGCACCGGGCCTGGCGGTGCTGCCGTACGGCCGTGTCAGTGCGGCCGAGGCACTGCAGATCGAGCAGGCGCTGAGTCTGGCACCCGATACCTGGAATGATCGCGTGCCGGTGCTGTCGGCGCAGTTCGACTGGCTGCTGTTCGACCTGCCGCAGCGGCTGCCGGCACACGCGGCGGCGGTCAACCGATATGCGCGCTGTACGTTGCCGTTGCGCCTGGCGTGCGTCGATCCGGCAAGCCACGTCTTCCTGCAGCGGCAGCATGACGATCCGCGCCGTCTGCTGGCCAACCGGTATGACCCGGCGGTTCCGGTGCAGCGCGATCTGATGCAGCTGTGGCTGCATGCGCACGCGTCGATGCTGGTGCCTCAGCCTCTGCACGAAGATGCACGGGTGCCGGCCGCGTTGGCCAGCAAGCAGCCGCTGGGGCAGCATGCGGCCGATGCACTGGCGGCTGCCGACGTTGCCGGCCTGGCATTGTGGTGCCTGGCCGAGGCGGCGCGGCGGCAGGATCGGGAGAGCGGGCAATGAAGGGCGCACGCATCCACTATCTGCACTGGAGCCGGCTGCGTGAGCGCGTGTACGCCGCATGGCCACTGTGCGCGCTGCTGTGGTCGCTGCAGGCGGTGGGCTGGGCGCTGTTGAGGCTGGAAGGACCTGCGTGGCAGGCACTGGCTCCGCGGCTGCGGCGTGCGTTCCCGCAGCTGCAGGGGGAACGCCACTGGCGCCCCGGAGATCCACTGCGGCTGCTGATCCAGGCCGCATGGCTGTCGCTGGTGCGCCTGGTTCCGCATACCTCGCTGCGCCGCCAGCGCCTGGCCCAGGCCCGGCGCCAGCGCATCGCCGAGCTGCGCGGGGCGGCAGGACGCGGTCGCCTGCGCTACCTGCGGGCGATGCGCGATGCACCTGCCGATGTCGGTAACAGTCGCCTGGCGGCGTGGCTCGCGCAGCGCCTGGAGCACCTGCCACCCCGCATGCGTCAAGCGCTGACCGCTGTCACCGGGCTGGCCACGCTCGGTCTGGCCGCGCTGTGCATCACCCAGCCCTTCAGCTACCTGGCGCAGTTCGTCTTCGTGCTGCTGCTATGGGTCATCGCGCTGCTGGTACGGCGCATGCCCGGCCGCTATGCGACGCTGGTACTGGTGGTGCTGTCGATCACCGTGTCCTGCCGCTATCTCTGGTGGCGCTATACCGCCACCCTGAACTGGAGCAGCACCTTCGACCTGGTCTGCGGTCTGGTGCTGCTGGTGGCCGAGACGTATTCCTGGCTGGTGCTGATGCTGGGTTACGTACAGGTTGCCTGGCCGCTGCAGCGGCGTCCGGCACCCTTGCCGGCCGACATCCGGCAGTGGCCCACGGTGGATGTGCTGATTCCCACCTACAACGAAGACCTGTCACTGGTGCGGCATACCGTCCATGCTGCCATGGGCCTGGACTGGCCGGCCGACAAATTGCGCATCCACCTTCTCGATGACGGCAAGCGCGAGGAGTTCCGTGCCTTCGCCGAGCAGACCGGCGTCAACTACATCACCCGCAGCGACAACCGGCATGCCAAGGCCGGCAACCTCAACCACGCCCTGACCCTGATCGACGGTGAGCTGGTGGCGATCTTCGACAGCGATCACCTGCCGGTGCGCTCGTTCCTGCAGATCACCTGTGGTTGGTTCCTGCGCGATCCGAAGCTGGCGCTGGTGCAGACGCCGCACCATTTCTTCTCGGCCGACCCCTTCGAGCGCAACCTGCAGGTGTTCCGCAGTGATCCCAACGAGGGCGAGCTGTTCTACGGGCTGGTGCAGGACGGCAACGATCTGTGGAATGCCGCATTCTTCTGTGGTTCCTGCGCGGTGCTGCGGCGTGAGGCCATCGATGCCATCGGCGGCTTTGCCACCGAGACCGTCACCGAGGATGCGCATACCGCCCTGCGCCTGCATCGCAAGGGCTGGAACTCGGCCTACCTTCGCATTCCGCAGGCGGCCGGCCTGGCCACCGACAGCCTGGGCGCGCACGTCAACCAGCGCATCCGCTGGGCGCGCGGCATGGTGCAGATCTTCCGCATCGACAATCCACTGCTTGGCAAAGGCCTGAGCCTGTTCCAGCGCTTCTGCTATGCCAATGCGATGCTGCACTTCCTCGCGGGCATCCCGCGGCTGGTGTTCCTCACCGCGCCGCTGGCCTTCCTCCTGCTGCACGTCTACATCATCTACGCACCCGCGCTGGCGATCCTGCTGTTTGTCGTTCCACACATGGCCCACGCCAGCCTGACCAATGCGCGCATCCAGGGCCGGTACCGCCGCCCGTTCTGGGGCGAGGTCTATGAAACCGTGCTGGCCTGGTACATCGCGCGGCCGACCACCGTGGCCCTGTTCAGTCCCGGCCGTGGCAAGTTCAATGTCACCGACAAGGGCGGCACGCAGGCGGGTGACCGCTTCGACTGGCGGGTGGCGCGCCCCTACCTGGTACTGGCGCTGCTGAACGTGCTGGGACTGTGCTTCGCCGTGTGGCGTTTCATCGAGGGGCCCGCCGATGAGCGCGGCACGGTGGTCGTGAGTTCGTTGTGGGTGCTGTACAACCTGCTGATCATCGGCGGCGCGCTGGCGGTGGCGGCGGAGGTGCAGCAGGTGCGGCGCACCCACCGGGTCACCACGCGCCTGCCGATGGCGCTGCAGATACCCGATGGGCGTCGCCTGCGGGGCGTGCTGCAGGATTATTCCAACGACGGCGTCGGCCTGGAGCTGGGACTGGATCCGCAACTGGCCGAAGGCACGCGCGTACACCTCCTGCTCGGGCGTGGCCGGCGCGAGTTCGCTTTCCCGGCGCGGGTACAGCGCAGCGTCGGCCATCGCCTCGGCCTGCTGCTGCAGTTCGACAACGAGCGCCAGCGCGTGGAGTTCGCGCAATGCACATTCGCCCGTGCCGATGCGTGGCTGGACTGGCATGCCGGTTACCAGCCCAAGAGCCTGCCACGCAGCCTGTGGAGCGTGCTGGTGCTGGGCTGGAAGGGCTACCGCCGGATGGGCGACTTCACGCCGTTCGATCTCGACCGCCCGGTGCACTGGAGCGGTCGCCTGCTGCGCTGGCTGGCCAGTTTCGCACCACAACGTCCGCTTCCCTCCCACCCGGCTGACCCAGCCGCTGACCCAGGGCTTCGTCCATGAGCATCCCGACCTCTCTGCGCTGGCTGCTGCTGCCGTTGCTGGTACTGCCAGTGGTGTCCGGCAATGGCGCTCCAGCACCCGTGCCGGCGCCTGCCACCGGTTCAACGCCGGATGCCCCGGCCGCGCAGGTTGCGGTACCGACCCCGACCACAGCGGCATCGGTGCCCGCGCCGCGCGGCGAAACGGCCTTGCCCGATACCTGGGCCGGCAGCGCATGGCCCTGGCAGCGGCACAGTACCTTCGCGCAGCTTGGCCGCCGTCAGGACACGCTGCTGTCCGGCGTCCGCAACAGCACCACGTTCGAATTCCAGGTGCGCCGCGATCGCCTCGCGCGCGAAGCGGAACTGGATCTGAGCTTCACACCCTCGCCGTCGCTGTTGCCGACGCTGTCGCACCTGCGGGTCTATCTGAACGACGCGATGATGGGCGTGGTGCCGATCAGCAACGACCAGCTGGGACGCCCCGTGCAGGCCAAGCTGCCGCTGGATGCGCGCCTGATCGCTGATTTCAACCAGGTCCGCCTGGAATTCGTCGGCCATTACACCGACATCTGCGAAGAACCCACGCACAGCTCGCTGTGGGTCAACCTCTCCAGCAACAGCACGCTGAGGCTGGGCGGCCAGCCGCTGGACATGCAGGATGATCTGGCCAATTTCCCGCTGCCCTTCTTCGATCCGCGCGACACCGCGCGGCTGGAACTGCCGGTGGTGTTTGCAGCCGCGCCCACTCTGGCGCAGCAGCGGGCCGCTGCGGTCATGGCGTCCTATTTCGGCAGCCTGGCAGGATGGTGGCGGCAGGCCCGTTTTCCGGTGAGCTTCGGCAGCTTGCCCGGGCAGGGCCACGCGGTGGTGCTGGCGGTGAACGGTCGCTTCCCGCCGGTGATCGCCAACCACGCGCCCGTGCAGGGGCCGGTGATCGAGCTGATGGCCCTGCCCGAGGATCCGCAGCGCAAGCTGCTGCTGGTGCTGGGCCGCAACGACGATGACCTGCAGAAGGCCGTTTCGGCGATGGCGGCCGGCAATGTCCTGTTCCGCGGCCGCCAGGTCGCGATCGACGAAATGAAGCCGCTGGCGCCACGCAGGCCGTACGACGCGCCCAATTGGGTGCGTACCGATCGCGCGGTGCGTCTGGCCGAGCTGCTGGACTATCCGCAGCAGCTGCATGCCAACGGGATGTCGCCGCAGCCGATCACGGTCAATCTCAACCTGCCACCGGATCTGTTCATCTGGCGCAACCAGGGCATTCCACTGAACCTGCGGTACCGCTACACGCCGCCGTTTGGCAGTGATGAGTCGCGGCTGGGCGTGGCGATCAACGACCAGTTCATTTCCAGCTTCCCGCTGGTGCGCCGCACCGGCAAGCAGGGCGTGGCGGAAATCCGCCTGCCTGTGCTCGCTGGCGATGCCGGCGCCGACGATGGCCGCCTGTTGATTCCGGCGCTGAAGCTGGGTGACCGCAACCAGCTGCGGTTCGACTTCAACTTTGCCAGCGTGATGGGCAGTGCCCAGCGCGACCACTGCCAGACCGTGCTGCCGCCGAACCTGCAGGCGGCCATCGAGGAGGATTCGACCATCGACTTCTCCGGCTTCCATCACTACATGGGTCTGCCGGACCTGTCCGCGTTCGCGCTCAGCGGCTTCCCGTTCACGCGCATGGCGGACCTGTCTGAAACCGTGGTGCTGGTGCCGCCGTCCGCCAGCGAGGCCCAGGTCAGCCTGCTGCTCAACCTGATCGGAGGCCTGGGCGTGCAGAGTGGGTACCCGGCCTACGGGTTGCGCCTGTCCGCGGACTGGAAACAGGCCAGTGCGCTGGATGCGGACCTGCTGGTCCTGGGCGCGTTGCCGGATGAGCTGCGCGGCAGCCAGCAGCTGTCACTGCTGATCGACGATCAACGCACGCGCCTGCTCAACGGCCAGTGGCCATCGCCAGAGCTGGCGGTGCAGCAGGCCCGTCGCGGCAGCCGCGCGGGCGACCCTGCGGTCACCCGCGTGGCGGTCACCGCACAGGCGCCCTTCGCGGCCATCGTTGGACTGCAGTCGCCCCGCCATGCTCAACGCAGCATCGTCTCGCTGGCGGCCAGCCATCCGGCCGACTATCAGCTGCTCGATGATGCACTCAGCGACACCGGCAAGCGCGAAGCCATTGCCGGATCGGTGGCGATCCTGCGCAGTTCCGGCATCAACAGCCAGTTCGTGGGCGAACACTACTACGTGGGCGCGCTGCCGTGGTGGCTGCTGCTGTGGTACCACCTGGCCGATCATCCGGCATTGCTGGCGGTGCTGGCCACGCTGGTGGTGCTGATGGTCGCCTTCCTGCTCTGGCGTGCACTGCGCTGGGTCGCTGCGCGGCGCCTGGATGCGGGCAAGGAATGAGGCGGACCTCGCCGCCGCTGCTGATGGCGTCCCGGCTGGTGCTGCTGGGTCTGGCCGGGACCGGCGCGTGCGCGGCACAGGCGCTGCCGGAAATGCCCGGCGGCACTGCGGCCGAGCAGCGGCAGTGGTTGTTGCAGCAGGTGCGCATCGGCGAGGCTACCGGGCGCCAGAGCTTGATCGAAGACGCATTGGCCCGGCTGCGCATGCTGGCACCGGATGATCGTGGCACCCTGCTGGCGATCCTGGAGGTGCAGTTGTCGCAGCAGAAGGTGGAGGATGCGACCGCGACGCTGCAACGACTGCGGCAGGTCGGTGCGGGCAGTCGCGAACTTGCCGCGGGTGATCGCCTCTGGCAGGCCTACCAGGGCGATCTGCAGCAGGAGCTGCAGCAGGCACGCCTGTTCGCAGCCGGTGGCCGCAGTGCCGATGCGCTGGCGATCTACCGCCGCCTGTTCAATGACGCGCCTCCGGGGCTGCAGCTGGGGCTGGAGTACTGGCGTCTGCGTGGCACGCAGGCGGATGGCCGCGCGCTGGCGATCCGCGAGCTGACCGCGTTGGACCGGGCGTATCCAGGCAACACCGGGCTGCTGCAGGCGCTGTCGCAGCTGCTGTTCTCGGCCGGTCGCGACGATGAAGCGCTCGACGCGCTGCGGCGCATGGGCCGCAACCCCGACGCCCGCGGGCTGGCTGCCGATGCCGAGTGGGCGTACCTGCAGGACCAGCCCGCCGATGAGCGCAGCGTGCGTCGCCTGCAGGAGTTCATCACCCGCAATCCCACCTTCAATGACATCGCCCTGGTGCGAGAGCGCTATGCCGAGCAGCACAGGCAGGTCAGTGATCCGGCCTGGCGGGCGGGTCTGCGTGGCCAGCAACTGCTTGAGCGCGGGCGCGATGCCGAGGCCGAACGTGCCTTCCAGCAGGCGTTGCGGGCCTATCCACGCGAAGCCGCCTTCCTGGGAGGATTGGGCATGGCGCAGATGCGACAGGGTCGTCGCGAGTCGGCGATCGGCCTGTTCGAACGCGCGATCCAGGCCACGCCCGTCGGCGAGAGCAGCGACAAATGGCGCGACCTCATTGCCAGTACGCGCTACTGGCTGCTGCTGGACCAGGCCGATGCCGCACTCGGTGCCGGCCGGCTGGACCAGGCGGATGCGTTGTACGCGCAGGCGCGGCGGCAGCAGCCACGCGAGGTCAATGCACGGCTGGGACAGGTGGATGTTGCCGTGGCCCGTGGCGACGACGCCTCGGCCGAACGCCAGCTGCAGGCCGCGAGGCGGATGGCGCCGAACGATGCCAACGTGATCCGCAGGTTCGTGCAGCTGTATGGGAGGACCGATCCGGAGCGTCTGGAGACCTTCATCAACGCGTTGCCGGCCGCGCAGCGCAGCTTGTACGCCGAGGATCTGCGTCAGCTGCGGATCAGTCGCCTGCGCGAACGACGTGAGCAGGCGCTGGCGGCCGGCGATGCGGAGGCCGCCCTTGCGCTCGGGCATGAGCTGCGCGTGGAGCTGCCCGCCGATGCATGGCTCGCCCGTGCCCTGGCCGTTGAGCTGCAGGCCGCGGGCAGGCCTGCCGAGGCCGATGCGGTGGTGGCGGACATGGTGGCGCGCAATGACAGCGCTGAAGCACGCTACGCGCAGGCGTTGTATCTGTCCGGCACCGATCGCCTGCCGCAGGCACTGGCGGTGTTGGATGCGGTGCCGCTGGCGGAAAGGGATGACGATATCCGCGCACTGTCCGCACGGCTGCGCCGGCAGCAGCTCATCGATCATCTCTGGGCGCTGCGCGCGCAGGGACGCGAGCCGGAAGCCATCGCCCTGCTGCAACAGCAGCCGGCCAGTGCGGAGAACAACCTGCTGCTGGCCGACTGGGCGCGCCTGCGCGGCGACCACCTGCAGGCCCTCCAGTATTACCAGCGGGTGCTTGCGGAGCAGCCGGACAATGTCGATGCACAGCTTGGCCAGGTGCAGGCCTGGATCGGTGCCGGCGATCTGGACAACGCGCGGCGGCAGATGCGGCTCTCGCCCCCGGTGGTCGCCGAAGATGCGCTCGGCCAGCAGCGCCAGCTGGCCGGCATCTGGACCGACCTGCACGAGGACGCCAAGGCATTGGCGATCCTGCGCGCGCTGCTGGCTCGCAGAAACGGTCCGGATCCACAGTCCTGGCGCGACGCGGCGCGACTGGTGCGCCGCGAGGATCCGCAGCAGGCCCTGGACATGTACGCGCAGGCGATGGCCGACAACGGCCTGCTGGCCGCATCGCAGGCACAGCCGCGCGACAACCGCGCGCTGACCCTGGCCAGCCGCGAGACTGTCGGAGACGACTGGCTGCGGCGCAGCCTGCGCAGCGACGTGGAAACGCTGTACCAGCAGGAAAATCCCACGCTGACGGTGATGCAGGATACCGGTCGTCGCAGCGACGGAACGCCCGGCATTTCCCGCCTCGGGCGCGACACCCGCATCGCGCATCTGGATGCGCCGTTTGCAGGTGGGCTCGGCTGGGCGCGCATCGAACAGGTGCACTTCGACGCAGGGCGCTTCCGCACCGGCGCCGACGGCACGTACGACGAGGATTTCGGCAGCTGCGACCTGTCGCTGCTGCGTGCCGATGGCTCGCGGCTGCAGGCCCCGGGATGTACCCGCTTCGTGCATCAGCGGCGCAGTTCCGGTGCAGGTTTCGCGGCCGGCTGGCGCACGCTGGACGATCGCTGGAATGTCGACCTTGGCCATACGCCGTCCCACTATGTGATCGGCAACTGGCTGGGGGGCATCACCGCCAATGGCGATCTGGGCCGGCTCGGCTGGGGGGCGACGCTGTCGCGGCGGCCGATGACCAACTCCCTGCTGTCACAGGCCGGTGCCCATGATCCTCGCAGTGGCATTGCCTGGGGTGGGGTGACCGCCAATGGCATCACCTTCAGCCTGGGCTTCGATGAGGGGGGACGCAATGGTGTCTGGTCGAACTGGAGCTGGCACCGGTTGACCGGTCGGAACGTCGTGGACAACACGCGTGCGCGTGCGATGGTCGGCTGGTACCACAAGCTGATCCAGCGTACGGACATGCGCCTGGACGTCGGCACCACGGCCATGTACTGGCGTTACCAGAAGGATCTGGGCGGCTACTCGCTGGGCCAGGGCGGCTACTACAGCCCGCAGCGCTATGCCTCGTTGAGCCTGCCGGCCAGCTTTGCCTGGCGCAATGATCTGTGGTCGCTGCGGGTGGATGGGTCGGTCAGTGTTTCCACCGCGCGCACGGCGTCGATCAGCCGCTTCCCGGACCAGGCGCTGATCGAGCGTGTGGTGGCACAGCTGGAGCCGCAGTACGGTGCTCTCGCGCTGGACGAGGCCGGCCTGTACACCGGCGACAGCCGCAGCACCGGCACCGGCTATCGGCTCTACGCGGCCGTGGAGCGGCGGCTGGGCGATCACATCGTCCTGGGCGCGGCGGGAACCCTGCAGCGCAGCCGTGACTTCTCGCCGAACACATTCCAGCTCTATCTGCGTTATACCTTCAAGCCCTGGCAGGGCAACCTGCCGCTGCCCGTGTCGCCGCTGGTGCCCTATGGCGAGTTCCGCTGACCCGCAACGCCGCCGATTGCTGCAGGCGACGGCCGCCTTGCCGTTGCTGGCCATGGGCGCAGGGCGTGCGCTCGCAGCGCCGCGCTGGCCGGCCTGGCAGGTGCTGCTGGACAGCAGCCTCAGCAACGACGGACGCATGATCGACCGCAGCCAGGATGACCAGCGCACTACGTCGGAAGGGCAGTCGTATGCGTTGTTCTTCGCGCTGGTCGACAACGATCAGGCGCTGTTCGATCGCGTTCTGGGCTGGACCCAGGACAACCTGGCCGGGGGCGATATGCGGCAGCGGTTGCCGGCCTGGTTGTGGGGACGCGATGACAAGGGCGGCTGGCGCGTACTGGACGACAATCCGGCGTCCGATTCCGATCTGTGGCTGGCCTACGCCTTGCTTGAAGCGGGGCGGCTCTGGCACCGTCCTGCGTTGCAGGCCATCGCCGGGGGCATGCTGGGGCAGGTGCGGGAAAGGGAAATCGTGCAGCTGCCCGGTCTCGGCCCGATGCTGCTGCCGGGACCGCAGGGATTCGTCGAAGGCGATGCGACCCGGGTCAATCCCAGCTATCTGCCGCTGCCGCTGCTGCGGCGCTTTGCCGCGGCCGATCGCAGCGGGCCCTGGGCGCAACTGGCGGACAACGCGACCACGCTGCTGGAGCAGACCAGCCCGCACGGCTATGCACCGGACTGGGCGGCGTGGCAGCAGGGGCGCTTCGTGGCCGATCCGGTGAACGGAGCGGTGGGAGGCTACGATGCGATCCGCTGCTATACGTGGGCAGGCATGACGGCCCCTCGCGATCCGTTGTTCCGGCGGCAGCTGGCGGCGTTGTCCGGTCCGCTGCAGCGCCTGCGCAGCGGTGCGGCACTCTGGGAAAAGGTCGATACCCGCAGCGGGCAGGGGCAGGGCGAAGGCAACTATGGTTTCCGCGCGGCTGTACTGCCCTGTGTGCTGGCACAGCGCGAGCAGGGGCTGGCGAAGTCGCTGCTGGCCAGCCTGCCCAGCCCGGAACAGCAGCGTGCCGACGCACCGGCCTACTATTCGCAGATGCTGGCCCTGTTCGGCCGGGGCTGGGCCGAGGGCCGCTGGCGTTTCGGCGTGGATGGCCAGCTGCGACCGGCATGGCGATGAGTGCACCACCGGCCCGCCGGGACAGCGGGCCCCTCGCCTGATTACTCCAGCGCGAAGCGCAGCACGAACAGCACGGCCACCAGCCACACCGCCGGATGCACCTCGCGCCAGCGGCCAGTGCCCGCCTTCAGCGCAGCGTAGGCGATGAAGCCGAAAGCCAGTCCATTGGCAATGGAGTAGGTGAACGGCATCGCCAGCGCACACAGCGCCGCCGGCACCGATTCGGTGAGGTCGCTCCAGTCCACTTCCACCAGCTCGCGCAGCATCAACCCGGCAACGAACAGCAGGGCCGGTGCGGTGGCATAGCTTGGCACCATCGAGGCCAACGGCGAGAACAGCAGGGCGGCCAGGAACAGCGCGGCGACCACCAGGGCGGTGAGGCCGGTACGGCCGCCCACCTGCACGCCCGAGGCGCTTTCGGCGAATGCCGTGGTGCTGCTGGTGCCCAGCATGGAGCCGGCGACGATCGCCGTGCTGTCGGCCAGCAGTGCACGGCCGAAACGCTTCTGCGCACCCGGCAGCTTCAGCAGGCCGGCGCGGCCGACCACGCCGTACAGCGTGCCGGTGGCATCGAACACCTCCACCAGCACGAATACCAGCACCACCTGCAGCAGTACCGCGATGGGGGCACCGCCGTCGTGGTGCAGCAGGCCCGGCAGGTCCAGCTGCAGGAAGGTCGGCGCCAGGCTCGGCGGCAGGGACACCAGGCCCTGGTACTGCACGTCGCCCAGCGCCCAGCCGGCCGCGGTGACCGCCAGGATGCCGATCAGGATCGCACCGCGGATGCGGCGCGCCTCCAGCACGGCGATCAGCAGGAAGCCGGCCAGTGCCAGCAGCGGTGGGGCGGTGTTGAGCGGGCCCAGCGCCACCAGCGTGTCCTCATTGCCGATGATCACGCCGGACTTCTGCAGGGCGATGATGGCCAGGAACAGGCCGATGCCGGCGACGATGGCCGAGCGCAGTGACGAAGGAATGCCGGATACCAGCCAGGCACGCACGCCGGTCAGCGACAGCACCAGGAACACCAGGCCGGAGATGAACACCGCCGCCAGCGCCTGCTGCCAGGGCAGGCCGGCGGCGCCGACCACGGTGAAGGCAAAGAACGCGTTCAGGCCCATGCCCGGGGCCATGCCGACCGGGAAATTGGCTGCCAGCGCCATCACCGTGGAGCCCAGCGCGGCCGCCAGGCAGGTGGCGACGAATACCGCGCCCGCATCCATGCCGGTGGTGCCGAGGATTTCTGGGTTGACGAAGACGATGTAGGACATCGTCAGGAAGGTGGTGACACCGGCCAGCAGCTCGGTGCGCACGGTGGTGCCATGCTGCTGCAGCTGGAACAGGCGTTCGAACAGGGACATGGGGCTTCTCGCGGAGGTGTCGCCAGCAAGCGGGCGACCCACAGAAGGAGAAAGGCCGCGCGAGCGCGGCCTTTCCTGTTGCGTTACTTCAGCGCCTTGAAGCGCAGGCGCTTCGGCGCAGCGTCATCGCCCATGCGACGCTTCTTGTCTTCCTCGTACTCGCGGTAGTTGCCCTGGAAGAACTCCACGTGCGAGTCGCCTTCGAAAGCGATGATGTGCGTGGCGATGCGGTCCAGGAACCAGCGGTCGTGCGAGATCACGAAGGTGTTGCCCGGGAACTCCAGCAGCGCGTCTTCCAGCGCACGCAGCGTTTCGATGTCCAGGTCGTTCGACGGTTCGTCGAGCAGCAGCACGTTGCCACCCTGCAGCAGGGTCTTGGCCATGTGCAGGCGGCCACGCTCACCACCGGACAGCGAGCCGACCATCTTCTGCTGGTCCTGGCCCTTGAAGTTGAAGCGGCCGATGTACGCGCGCGACTGGATCTCGATGCCGTTGATGTTGAGGATGTCCAGGCCACCGGCGATTTCCTGGAAGACGTTGTGGTTGCCTTCCAGCTTGTCGCGGCTCTGGTCCACGTAGGACAGCTGCACGGTCGGGCCGATCACGATCTCGCCCGAATCCGGCTTCTCCTGGCCGGTGATCATCTTGAACAGCGTCGACTTGCCGGCGCCGTTCGGACCGATGATGCCGACGATCGCGCCCGGCGGAATCAGCATCGACAGGTTGTCGATCAGCAGGCGGTCGCCGAACTTCTTGGACACGTTCTTGAACTCCATCACCATGTTGCCCAGGCGCTCGCCCGGCGGGATGAAGATTTCATTGGTCTCGTTGCGCTTCTGGTAATCCTGCGACTGCAGCTCTTCCAGGCGGGCCAGACGGGCCTTGCCCTTGGAACGGCCGCCCTTGGCGTTCTGGCGCGACCACTCCAGTTCCTTCTGGATCGCCTTCTGGCGGGCCTTTTCCTGGTTTTCTTCCTGCTTCAGGCGTTCATCCTTCTGCACCAGCCATTCGGTGTAGTTGCCCTTCCACGGAATGCCGCGGCCGCGGTCCAGTTCCAGGATCCACTCGGCGGCGTTGTCCAGGAAGTAGCGATCGTGGGTGACGGCCACCACGGTGCCGGTGTAGCGCGCCAGGAACTGTTCCAGCCATTCCACCGACTCGGCGTCGAGGTGGTTGGTCGGTTCGTCCAGCAGCAGCATGTCCGGCTTCTGCAGCAGCAGGCGGCACAGCGCGACGCGGCGCTTTTCACCGCCGGACAGGTTGGCGATCTTGGCATCCCACGGCGGCAGGCGCAGCGCATCGGCAGCCACGTCCAGCTGGTTTTCCAGGGTGTGCGCGTCGCCGGCGGCCAGGATCGCCTCCAGGCGCTCCTGTTCCTTGGCCAGGGCGTCGAAGTCGGCGCCTTCCTCGGCGTACGCCGCGTACACCGCCTCCAGCGCAGCCTGGGCCTGCAGCACTTCGCCCACGCCTTCCTCGACCGACTCGCGCACGGTCTTGTTCGGGTCCAGTTCCGGTTCCTGCGCCAGATAGCCGACCTTGATGCCCGGCTGCGGGCGTGCCTCGCCCTCGAAATCAGTATCCACGCCGGCCATGATCTTCAGCACGGTCGACTTGCCGGCGCCGTTCAGGCCCAGCAGGCCGATCTTCGCGCCCGGGAAGAAGGACAGCGAGATGTCCTTGATGATCTGCCGCTTGGGCGGGACCACCTTGGACACGCGGTTCATGGTGTAGATGTATTGCGAGGACATGAGGTCTCCGTAGGCGCGACCCTGCGCCCGACCGTCACGGGAGGTTCCCGGTGCGGCAGCGGGCACAGACTTGAATGGAATACCGCCAATTATAGCCGGAACCGGTTACCCGCCGCGCCACGTGGAGCGGCCCGGGCTGGCCGCCGCCTGAATCGCCGTCACAGTCCTGAAACGGGAAGCGTTTCCAGCCGGAAACGGTTCAGATCCGGTGCGCAATATGGGGTCACCACCCACCAAGCAGAGGTCTGACATGCGCATCAATCGAGTAATGGCCGGAGCCGTGGCCTCTGTGCTGGCGCTCGGCGCGGTTGCCCCGGCATTTGCCGACGACGACCATCGCGGCCGCGGCCACGACCGCCGCGAGTGGCGGGAGGATCGCCGCGAGTGGCGGCAGGACCGGCGTGACTGGGAGCGCGACCGCCGCGAGGCCCGGCGCGATTACCGCCAGGATCGCCGCGAGTGGCACCGTGACCATGACCGCTACTACCGCCCGGCACCGCCGCCGCGCGTGGTGTACCGCCCTGCCTACGGCCCCGGCTATGGCTGGAAGGTGGGGCACCGCTACCGCGACTACTATCGCGGCCCGATCTACGTGGTGAACGACTACCCGCGCTACCACCTGCGCCGCCCGCCCCATGGCCACCATTGGATCCGTGATGACCGCGGCAACATGCTGCTGGTTGCCATCGCCACCGGCGTGATCGCCCAGTACGTGCTCAGCAGCCGCTGAGGAGTGCGGCAGGGGTCGGACCCCTTTCCACGGAAAGGGCTCTGACCCTGCAACACCCATCGAAACCATACGGGGCCGGATTCCCTCGAGGGATCCGGCCCCGTCCGTTTCGGCCCCAGCCGGCCGGTGCGGGGCTACAATCAGGGGCTGAGCCGTACACCCCCTTTCCCTGCCTGCTGGAGTACCCGATGTTCCCGCGTGACGTCCGCATCGAATCCTACGATCCCGAACTGGCCAAGGCCATCGCCGCTGAGACCCAGCGCCAGGAAGACCATGTCGAGCTGATCGCCAGCGAGAACTACACCAGCCCGGCAGTGATGGAAGCGCAGGGCAGCCAGCTGACCAACAAGTACGCCGAAGGCTATCCGGGCAAGCGTTACTACGGTGGTTGCGAATACGTGGACATCGCCGAGCAGCTGGCGATCGACCGCCTCAAGCAGCTGTTCGGCGCCGACTATGCCAACGTGCAGCCGCACAGCGGCTCGCAGGCCAATCAGGCCGTGTACTTCGCGCTGCTGCAGCCGGGCGACACCATCCTCGGCATGAGCCTGGCCCACGGCGGCCACCTCACCCACGGTGCCAAGGTGAACGCCTCGGGCAAGCTGTTCAACGCCGTGCAGTACGGCGTGAACGACCAGGGCCTGATCGACTACGACGAAGTCGAGCGCCTGGCCCTGGAGCACAAGCCGAAGATGGTCGTGGCCGGCTTCTCGGCCTACTCGCAGGTGATCGACTGGGCACGCTTCCGCGCCATCGCCGACAAGGTCGGTGCCTACCTGTTCGTCGACATGGCCCACGTCGCCGGTCTGGTCGCCGCCGGCGTCTATCCGAGCCCGCTGGACCACGCCCACGTCGTCACCTCCACCACCCATAAGACCCTGCGCGGCCCGCGCGGCGGCATCATCGTCGCCAAGGGTGCCGACGAGGACCTGGTCAAGAAGCTGCAGTCGATCGTGTTCCCGGGTATCCAGGGCGGTCCGCTGATGCACGTCATCGCCGGCAAGGCGGTGGCCTTCAAGGAAGCGCTGGAACCGGCCTTCAAGACCTATCAGCAGCAGGTGGTGAAGAACGCCCAGGCGATGGCCAACACGCTCATCGCGCGCGGCTACAAGATCGTCTCCGGCGGCACCCAGAACCACCTGATGCTGGTGGACATGATCGGCAAGGACGTGTCCGGCAAGGACGCCGAAGCCGCACTGGGCAAGGCGCACATCACCGTCAACAAGAACTCGGTGCCGAACGACCCGCGTTCGCCGTTCGTGACCTCCGGCCTGCGCCTGGGTACGCCGGCGGTGACCACCCGTGGCTACACCGAGCAGGACTGCGTGGATCTGGCCAACTGGATCGCCGATGTCCTCGATGCGCCGAACGATGACGCCGTGATCGCCCGCGTGCGCGATGCCGTCAGCGCGCAGTGCCGCAAGTACCCGGTCTACGGTTGATCGGCTGATGGGGCCGGAGCCCTTCCCGCAGGGAAGGGCTCCGACCCCGACCCAGGGAGAGCAACGCGCATGGATGAGCGTATGGATGAGCGTCTGCACAAGCGCCTGCACCTCGTGCAGGCCCTGCTGTTCGGGCTGCCAGGCGTGCTGCTGGGAGGCACCGTGGCCTTGGTGGGCGTGTACTCCGGCCTGATGCAGGAAACCCGCCTGCCGAGCCGGCTGCTGCTGGTGTGCTGGGGCGCTGCCGGGGCGCTGGGCATAGCTGCTTGGTTGTACATCGGCGCCGGTTTCCTGCTGCAGGGCCGGCCTCGCCTGCTGGCGGTGGGCGGGGTGTGGTGGGCGTTGCTGGCGCTGGGAGCGTTGGCTGCAGTGCCCGCCGTCGTGTTGGCGCTGGTGGTCGGCCTGACCGAACGCATGGAGGGCTTCAGCCTGTTGCTGTTCGGCCCGCCGCTGCTGCTGCCGGCGGCGCATCTGGCCTGGCTGCGCTGGCGGCCTGCTCACCTTCCGGGTGCCTGACTTTTCAGGCAAGTCGCATGGTGGTGTAGGGATGGCCTGTCCAGCCTCACGCATCAGGGTGTTTCTGCGTATTCGGGTGCACCTGGGACGGCTGCAGGGTTGCCCTTGACGAGCGCTCGCACAGCACATGAAATTTGCCGGAAAGCCCCTTCTCAGGTACCTTTGCGACGCCGCCATGACCGTGGCGTAGGTTGCCCCCTGAGCCAGGCGTTCAATGTATTGCCCCTTCTGCCAACATGCCGATACCCGGGTCATCGACTCGCGCGTCTCTGAAGACGGCGCGACGATCCGCCGTCGGCGTGAGTGCGAGGCCTGCAACGAGCGCTTCAGCACCCTGGAAACCGTCGAACTGAAGCTGCCGGCCATCGTCAAGAGCGATGGCACCCGCGAGGCCTTCGACCAGCGCAAGGTACGCGCCGGCTTCGATCGCGCGCTGCAGAAGCGTGCCGTGCCGGAAGACAAGATCGAAGCGGCGGTGCGTGCGGTGGTCCACCAGTTGCGCCTCAGTGGCGAGCGTGAAGTGCCCTCGATCAAGGTGGGCGAGTTCGTGATGAACGAGCTGCGCAAGCTCGATCACGTGGGGTACGTGCGATTCGCCTCGGTCTACCGCAGCTTCGAGGATGTGGCCGATTTCCGCGAGGAAATCGAAAAACTCGAACGCGAGCTGCCGGCCAGCACCGAACAGCTGCAGCTGCTGGGCGATGTGATCGCCCTGGCCAAGAAGAAGAAAGGCTGACAGCCTCTGCCGGGTTGGGTGCCACCCCTGGTTGGCACTGATGGCGCATCCACTGGTGTGTGCCAACCTTGGTTGGCACCGATGGCATGGATCAACACCGGCAGCGTTACCATGGCCAGATGACCACCCCCTTCTCCGTCCTCGACCATCTGCACATGGCCAGCGCGCTGCGCCTGGCCGAGCGCGCCGCCTACACCACCCGCCCCAATCCGATGGTCGGCTGCGTGATCGCCCATGGCGAACGTGTGGTCGGGCAAGGCTGGCACCAGCGTGCCGGAGGCCCGCATGCCGAAGTGTTCGCGTTGCGCGAGGCCGGCGGTGAGGCGCGCGGTGCCACTGCCTATGTCACCCTCGAGCCCTGCGCGCATTACGGGCGCACACCACCGTGCGCACTGGCGCTGATCGAGGCCGGTGTATCGCGTGTGGTCGCTGCGCTGCGCGATCCCTTCCCGCAGGTCGATGGCGGCGGATTCGACCTGCTGCGCGGCGCCGGCATCGAGGTCGCCGAAGGGCTGATGGCGGCGCAGGCACGCGAGCTCAACAAGGGCTTCCTGTCACGCGTGGAGCGCAATCGCCCGTGGCTGCGGGTGAAGCTGGCCGCCAGCCTGGACGGGCGTACGGCGATGGCTGACGGCACGTCCAAATGGATCACCGGAGCGGCGGCGCGCGAAGACGTGCAGCACTGGCGTGCACGCGCCGGCGCGATCCTGACCGGTGCAGATACCGTGCTGGCTGACGATCCGATGCTGACCGTGCGCCTGCGGGACGTCGACGTGATGCCGCCGCTGCGCGTCGTGCTCGATTCGCGCCTGCGTTCCCTGCAATGCAGCCGCGTACGCGAGGGTGGGGCACCAACGCTGTACCTGCACGATGCGGCGGTCAGCGCACCGGATGCAGCCGATGCCGAGTTCGCCAGCGTGCCCAGTGCCGACGGCCGTCTCGATCTTGGCGCGATGCTGACGCTGCTGGCCGGGCGCGGCATCAATGAAGTGCATACCGAAGCCGGCGCTACGCTGGCCGGTGCGCTGCTGCGCGGCGGCTGGGCGGACGAGCTGTTGCTGTACCAGGCGCCCACCCTGCTGGGTGACCGCGGCCGCCCGCTGCTGGCCGGACTGGGCATCGAAGCGATGCAGCAGCAACGCAGGCTGCGCGTGGTTGAGCAATGCCAGGTGGGTGAGGACCTGCGCCTGCTGCTGCGCACATGATGCGGCCGTTGGAGCACGGTGCGGGCATTGTGCGCGCCTGGAGAATCGGGCAAAGCCCTGCATGGCGGCGAGCGCCACCCGCATCGTCAGGCGTTCGGCAACCTCCGCACGATGATGACGAAGGATGACGGCAGCGCAGTGTCGCCGGGCATGGCCCGGCGCTACCGCTTACCGGCTCAGGTGCATTCGTCGGTCCACATCATCTCGGCCAGCGGGCGCAGTGCCTTGCACTCCTGCGTCATCTCCTCGGCCGACTGTACCTGCGCTTTGGCCTTCAGCTCTTCGGCCATCGCGTCCACACCGCTGATCTGGTCGGGTGCAATCTTCGCCACGCAGCTGCGGTGCTGCTGCAGCAGCAGGTCGCAGCCGGGTATGCCGGTCACGTTGGGCGCGCTGGCCGCCTGCGCGTCCTGCATCCAGTCCTCGAACGGTGCCAGCGCACCGGCCACGGTGCCCACCAGATCATCGAAGTTGCCGCTGTACCAGTAGCCGTTGTCCTTGGCCGGGTACAGGGTGAAGGTGCCGCTGACCGGCACGCGTGCACCACTCTGCAGCGCCTGGGTGTAGGCGTCGGTGAACTGCTTGCGCGCGGCCGGGCTGGCATGGTCGGCCAGGCTGGCGGCGAACAGCGGGCGGACCTTGTCCAGGTCGGGCATCTGGCAGGTGTAGATGATCCGCGCCAGCGTCTGGTCTTCAACGTATTCGTTGTCCTCAATCACGCTCTGGGTCGCGCGGCACTTCGAATCACGCAGCGCCTTGGCGTACAGCGCTTCGGTGGCCGCAGCGTCGACCTTGGCGCCGGTGCTGGCCAGTACGGTCTGCCAGGGCTCGGCCAAGGCCTTGGCCAGCGCCCCCGGGTTCGGGGTCACGGCGTCCTGGCCCTCGAACGCCGGCTTCAGCGCGTCGTTGAGCGTGCGCGTGGCGGCCGCGTCGTCTTCCAGCAGCACGCGGGCATAGAGATCGAACGTCTGTTCGGGGCTCGGCTGCGTCGAGGCGGCGCTGGCGAACAGCGGAGCGCACAACAGTGCAGTGGCCAGCAGGGAACGCAGGGGGGTCTTCATGACAGTGATTCCGGGTCCAGAGGCGCGCAAGCCTAGCGCATTTTCCGCCGTTGCCGCAGGCAAGGAAGCGGGCCCCTTGCGGCGGCCGTTCGATCGCACCACGAGGATCGGGCAATGCGCTTCAGGCGGGTGACCACGTCGTCATCGTCGCGGCTGCGTGTTGTCGAGGGTGCCTGACCACAGATCACGGTAGGTATCATGGATGGCCCTGCAGTATTTCATTGAGTATTCCCGGCCGAGCATCTTCAGATGCTCGGCCATGTTTTCATGAAGCGCTGCGCCCTGCTGGTCTAGGCCTTCCGGATAGTGGCGTGCTGCGAATTTCATCTGTGCGTCCAGCATCAGATCACACGCTGGAATGCCGGTGAACATGGCGACGGAGTCAGCATCGATCCGTTCGTCCCACTCCTCGAAGGGGAGCAATCGCTCAAACAGCGCAGAGCCAAGATCGTTCAGGGTGCCGCCGATCCATGGGCCAGTGCTGCCGAGACGGTAGAACGAGGCTTCCGCCTGGTGGATGCGGTCGGGGGCATCACTGACAATCGCAGCGTATTGATCGAGGAAGGCCGCGAATCGCTCTTCATCCTTGTCCGGATGGAAATATCTGCGGTTATCGCGGTAAAGGTCAAAGGCCGCCGATACGTCAGGGAGCAGGCATTGATAGCGCACCTTGTGATGTTCTGGCGTGTCGCGCTTCACGGCCTCGATTCCCGTGATCTCGCAACGGATGCGCTGGGTGCGTGCATGTATTGCCTCGGCTGCCGACGCGTTGAACACTTCGTCCAGACCTCCAAAGGCATGCAGCCCGTACGTGCTGGATGCGATGTGAGGGCAGTCAGCGTCCGCGGTCTCCAGGCTGCTCTTGAGGAGGTCCCTGGCGCGCTCATCATTGTGGGCAATGACCCGTATGTACGCGTCAAACGTTGCTTCCAGTGACAGCGCGTCGGGTTCCGCGGCGCGCGTGGCAAACGGTACGGACAGTAACAGGGCAAGGACGGCTTTCAGCATGGCATGGACGGGAACGCTTGAGGGGCCCAGAGCATCGGGCGTGCCGGCCCGGCAATCCATGCAACCTGTCCGAAAAAAAAAACGGGCCCCTTGCGGGGCCCGTTCGATCACACGACGAGGATCGGGCAATCAGAAGCTGGCGCGGACGCCGGCCGAGAACTGGGTGACATCGCGCTGGCCGGAGACTTCTCCCACCAGGCCCCAGGTCGGGGTGAAATTGATCTGGCCACCGACGGTGCCGACCCAGGTGCCCTTGAAGTCGTTGCCGCCATCCATGTAGCCGGCCTTGGCCCACGCTTCGGTCTTCGGCGAGGGCTTGCCACGCACACCCATGGTGGCGCGGGCCAGGTTGGTGTGGTCCTTCAGGTGTTCGCGGCCGAACAGATCCGATTTCAGGGTCAGCTCGGCGTTCTGGCGCACCCAGGCGATGTCGGCGGTGTAGTCCAGACGGTCCGTCCACGGCATGTGGTAGCCGATGCCCAGCTCAGGCTGGTCCAGTTCGAACTTGGCCGACGCACCGGTGAAGTGGTAGCTCTTGCTGGTACGCGACCAGCTGCCGAACACGTGCACCTGCTCGGCCAGCGCGAACGAACCGCGCACGTAGCCGCCGTCCAGCTTCGGGTCGTTGAAATCGCTGTCGTCGGTCTTGACCTGGGTCCAGCCACCTTCGACGTAGGTGTAGCTCAGCCCTTCGGCGGCCGAGGCCAGCGGAGCGACGGCCAGCAGGCTGGCGATGATCAGGAGCTTGCGCATGGGAATTCCTGTGAATTGCAGTCCATTGGCGGGCGCACCGGAGGCGCTGCCCGTGGCGACCTCATGTCGTCCGCGGCGAATTTTAATGAAAGTTTTACAAAATGCGAGAGACGGTCGTCACAGGCTGGGCAGTCTTGGGGTCCAACCCCGCGCGTCCCACCCCGTTCAGCCCGGGCTGGTACACTGGCCATGCCGGTTCGCCGGTACACAAACGTCTTCAGGGCGGGGTGCAACTCCCCACCGGCGGTAGGTGCGCAAGCACGAGCCCGCGAGCGCCCCGGCCCACGGCCGGGGGTCAGCAGATCCGGTTCAAGGCCGGAGCCGACGGTCATAGTCCGGATGAAAGAAGACGGTGCCACAGGGCTCATGCCCTGCGCGTGCCTGTTTGCCTTGCGGCGTTTTTCGCTCACATCCTGCGGAGAACGTTACTTGTTTACTGGAATCATCGAAGGCGTCGGCCGTCTGGCCGCACGCGAGTCCATCGGCGGCGATGTCCGCTTCACCTTCAATGTCGGCAACCTGCCGTTCGACAACGTGCAGATGGGCGAGAGCATCGCCATCAACGGTGTCTGCCTGACGGTCATCGCATTCGACGCCAACAGCTTCCAGGCCGATGCCTCCACCGAAACGCTGGGCCTGACCACGCTGGGCCGACTCGAGCAGGGTGCGGTCATCAACCTCGAGCGTGCCATGCGCCCGACCGACCGTCTGGGTGGGCATCTGGTCAGCGGCCACGTTGATGGCCTGGGCCAGGTGCTGTCCATCCACGATGACGCGCGCGCCCAGCGCTGGCGCTTCGCCGCGCCGGCCTCGCTGCTGCGCTACATCGCCAAGAAGGGCTCGATCTGCGTGGACGGCGTCAGTCTCACCGTCAACGAAGTGGACGAGGAAGGCTTCGAGGTCGCACTGATCCCGCATACCGTGGCCAACACCGCCTTCTCCGCCTCCGGCGTGGGCAGTGCGGTGAATCTGGAAATCGACCTGGTCGCCCGTTATGTCGAACGCCTTGTCGGCGGGCACCTGCAGGGAGACGCAGCATGAACTTCGCCCCGATCCCGGAGATCCTGGAAGACATCCGCCAGGGCCGCATGGTCGTCATCGTCGATGACGAAGACCGCGAGAACGAAGGCGACCTCATCATGGCGGCCGAGCTGGTCAAGGCCAGCGACATCAACTTCATGGTCACCCACGGCCGCGGTCTGGTGTGCCTGCCGTTGACCCGCACCCGCGCCGCCGACCTGGGCCTGGCGCCGATGGTGCAGGCCAACACCGCGCAGTTCCAGACCAATTTCACCGTCAGCATCGAAGCGGCCGAGGGCGTGACCACCGGCATCTCCGCCCATGACCGCGCGCATACCATCCGTACCGCGGTGAAGCCCAATGCACGGCCGTCGGACCTGCACCAGCCCGGCCACATCTTCCCGCTGATCGCCCAGCCGGGCGGCGTGCTGACCCGCGCCGGCCACACCGAGGCGGGCGTGGACCTGGCCATGCTGGCCGGGCTGGAACCGGCCGGTGTGCTGGTGGAGATCCTCAACCCGGACGGCAGCATGGCGCGTCGCCCGGAGCTGGAAGTGTTCGCCCGCGAGCACGGCCTGAAGATGGGCTCCATCGCCGACCTGATCGCCTACCGCCTGGCCACCGAGAAGACGGTCGAGCGCGTCGATGAACGCGATATCGATACCGAGTTCGGCCCGTTCAGGCTGGTGACCTACCGCGACCGCATCGCCCACGACCTGCACTTCGCCCTGGTCCGCGGCACTCCGGACGCTGGCACGCCCACCCTGGTGCGCGTGCAGGTGGAGAATCCGCTGGCGGACCTGCTGCACTGGCGTCGCGACGATTTCGGCGTGGCTGCCACCGACGCGCTGCGTGCGATCGCCGCCGAAGGTGCCGGCGTGATGGTGGTGCTGTCGGCGCCGCGCGATGGCGAGGCGCTGCTCGCCCGCCTGCGCCAGCAGCCCGCACCGGTGGTGCCGGGCAAGGACAAGGATGTGGGCCAGTGGCGCCGCAATGGCGCCGGTGCGCAGATCCTCTCCGATCTGGGGCTGGGCAAGCTGCGCGTGCTGGGCACGCCGCGCCGGCAGATCGGCCTGGCCGGCTATGGCTTGGAAGTGGTGGAGACGGTGGCCCTGTAACGGTCGCCCCGTGGGGTCGGAGCCCGCGGTGCGGGATTCCGACCCCGGTAGCGCCGGGCCATGCCCGGCGGATGCCGGGCCCCCGCCAACCACGGCCGGGGCCCATCCACGCTAGAATTACCCCTTATCGAGTCCCCCAAGCCGCATATGAGCCACTACGAAGGCGATCTTCGCACTCCCGAGTCGGCGCGCTTCGCCATCCTGGCCAGCCGCTGGAACGCCCGCATCACCGATACGCTGGTGGCTGGCGCGCGCCAGAGCCTGGCCGGCAACGGCATCACCGAAGCCAATATCGACGTGATCCGGGTGCCGGGCGCCTGGGAACTGCCGCTGGTCGCCGCACGCCTGGCCGCCGCCCATGAACACGCCGCCATCCTCACCCTCGGCTGTGTGATCCGCGGCGATACCCGTCATTACGAACACGTGGCCGACCGCTGCGCCGAAGGCCTGATGCGCGTGCAGCTGGATTTCGGCGTGCCGGTACTGAACGGCGTGCTGGCGGTGGAACGCGTGGAAGATGCCGAGGCCCGCGCCGGCGGCAGCCACGGCAACAAGGGCGAGGAAGTCGCACTCGCCGCATTGGAAATGGTCAATCTTCTGGAGCAGCTGCCATGAACAAGAACACCCAGGGCAAGCCCTCCGGTAAACCCGTCCGCCGCGATGGCATTGATCCGGTGCTGCGCTCGCGCGCGCGCCGTCGTGCCGTGCAGGCCGTCTACGCGTGGCAGATCTCCGGCGGCAACGCACAGTCGCTGATCGCCCAGTTCGCGCATGAGCAGGCCCGCGAGATCGCCGACCTGGCGTACTTCGAGGCGCTGATGCACGGCGTGCTCGACAACCGCAGCGACATCGACGAAGCGCTGGCCCCGTATCTGGACCGTGGCATCGAGGAAGTCGATGCCATCGAACGTGCGGTGCTGCGCCTGGCTGCGTACGAGCTGCGCTACCGCCTGGACGTGCCGTACCGCGTGGTGATCAACGAGGCCATCGAATCGGCCAAGCGCTTCGGCTCCGAACACGGCCACACCTACGTCAACGGTGTGCTGGACCGCGCCGCCGTGGAATGGCGCAAGGTCGAATCGGGCCACTGACCCGATCTCTGTAGAGCCGTGCACTGCCTGGCTCACCGCGCAGGGCACGGTTGCGTCCGGCAGCATGGCCCGTGATCGAACTGCAGCCGAGCATGGCTTGGCTTCTACATAAGAGCAGAACGCCCCATGTCCCTGGCCGAATTCGCCCTCATCGACCGTATCCGCGCCCGCACCGCCGAGCGCGATGACGTGCTGCTCGGCATCGGTGACGATGCCGCGCTGCTGCAGCCGCGCGCGAACGAACAGCTGGTGGTGACCGCCGATACACTCAACAGTGGCGTGCACTTCCCGGTGGAGACGCCGGCCTTCGATATCGGCTGGAAGACGCTGGCGGTCAATCTGTCCGATCTTGCGTCGATGGGCGCACGACCGGCCTGGTGCACCTTGGCGCTGTCATTGCCGGAGACTTCCGAAGACTGGATCGAGGCATTCGCCGATGGCTTCTTCGCACTGGCCGACCAGCATGACGTCGCGCTGATCGGGGGTGACACCACGCGCGGAGCGCTGTCATTGTCCGTCACCGCGATGGGCCAGGTCGGCCGCGGCCAGGCGCTGCGCCGCGACCGCGCACAGGCCGGCGATGACATCTGGGTCAGTGGCACGCTGGGGGATGCGGCAGGTGCGCTGCGCCTGTGGCAACAGGGCGCGCTGAACGTGGCCACGGCCACGTTGCTGGCCGATTACGAACGCCTGCGCCTGCGGCTGCTGCGGCCGACGCCGCGCGTCACCCTCGGCCTGCGCCTGCGTGCCTTCGCGCATGCGGCAGTCGATGTGTCCGACGGACTGCTGGCCGATCTCGGCCACATCGCCCGTCGCAGTGACGTGGCAGCGCATGTCGATACCGATGCGTTGCCGATCTCGCACGCGCTGCGTGAGCTGCTCGGCCGCGATGGTGCGCGCGACTGCGCGTTGCGTGGCGGCGACGACTACGAGCTGTGCTTCACCGCAGCCGCCGACCAGCGCGACGCGCTGCATTACCTCGCCGAATCGCTGGACCTGCCACTCACCTGCATCGGCCGCATCGCCGAAGGGCAGGGCGTGCATGTGGATGGCGAAGTGGTCGACGGTGGCTATCAGCACTTCGCGTGATGAATGAAAACGCCGGGCATGGCCCGGCGCTACCGTATCGTCATCATCCCGGCGCCGGAATTACCCGGCGCCGCCGTTGCTTCACCACCGGTAGGCGACACCCACATTGGCCGTTGCTTCGCGGTAACCGTGGTCACCCCGCATCACACCGAAGCCGCCCCATCCACTCAGGCCCGAACGGAAGTCCACGCGCGCACCGGCATTGAGCTCGTAGCGGTTGCGCGGCACGCTGGCCTTCAGCACGTCATCGTCGAACGCCATGCCGTTGCTGGCGCCGTCGCGATACCAGTTGGCCACCACGTAGGGGCTGACCGAAGCCCCTGCGCCACTGTGGCCTTCGCCCTGCAGGCGCAGGCCCACGCGGCCGGACAGGCCGCTGCCGCCCAGGCTGCGGACCACGGTACCGTTGGTTTCTTCGTGGCGGTCGGTGTGGACATCGGTGTAGACCAGCTGCAGCTCCGGTTGCAGGCTCAGTCTGGTGCTGCCGATCTGGCCGGTACCGAAGCGGTAGCCGGCTTCCAGCGAGGACTGCCAGATGTCCGAGTCGTAGCGCTCCTCGGCCAGCCCTTCGCCCTGCACGCGGTTGCGGAACTGGCCACGCTGCACGCTGGCATCCAGGTACAGCGCATCGCGGCTCCAGCTGCCGTAGGCACCCACCGCGCCACCTTCGACCTTGCCGCGTGCGCTGTAGCCGGTCAGCTGCGAGCGGGAAGTTGCGCTGGACTGCGCCAGCGTGGCCATCAGGCCGACACGGCCGCGGCCGCTGTCGAACACGCCTGCGTCGGCGCCCAGCTGCAGGCGCGAGCGGTCCACATGCAGATCCAGTTGCTCCTGCACGGCCGCCAATCGGCTCTGCGTGCCGTCCGCGCGTGCCCAGCCGTGAACGCCGTCATCGGTTGCGCGGCCACCCTGGCGATCGCGCCAGCCGTGACGCAGCAGCTGATGGGCGGCGAACTGGTTGGCCAGGTAGGCGCCGGCCTCCGGTCGCAACACCGGCGTGGGCGTGCCCGGATCGCTGGGATCGGTAGGATCGACCGGATCGATCGGGTTGCACTCGGGCAGGCTCGGATCGATGACGCAGGGGTCCGGGCTGCCTGCCAGTTCCGAGCGCAGGTACCAGCCGCCGTCGCTCTCATCCTTGAACAGGAAGTACTCGTACTGGCCGCCTACCGCGCGTCCCAGCAGATCGAACTGCGCGTTGGACGCGCCGCCGATCCGGATCAGCTCGATGCCCCTGTCGGTCTTCGCACCGGCACCGCCGGCGTTGAGCACGCGCACATTGGCCTGGCCATCGGCATCACCGGAGATGACCAGCCTGTCGGTGGCCGAGCTGTCGTCACCGAGCTGGGTGTTGAACAGCAGGGTGCCGCCGGCACCGGTGAAGTCGTCCACGGTGAGGGTATTGAAGGTGCTGCCATCGCCCAGGGCGACGGTACCGCCGCTGCCCACCGTGAGGTGACCGACGTTGCTGTCGCCGGTCATCAGCCAGGTGGCGCCGGTATCGATGCTCGCCGAGGTGACATCGAAGAAGCGGCCATCAATCTGCGCCTTGTTGCGCAGGATGACGTCGAGCGTGCCGTTGACGGTGCGGGAATCGAACAGGATGTTGCCGGCGAGGCGGGAGTCGTCCACGGTGAAACGTACATCGGTACGTTGTTCCGATGGCCCGCGATCATGACCGACCAGCAGGAGGTTGCCATCGCCCCCGACCAGGTGGGACCCGTTGGCGATGGTGATGTCATAGGTGTTGGGTGACAGCGGAACCACCCGGATCGCGGCGCCGCGTCCAGACTGGACGGTCGACCCGTCGACGTTGAGCGAGAGGCGCTCGCCCGGATTGGACTCGCCCCACATCACGACCCCGATATTGGATGCCTCGACACGGCTGCCATTGACGATGTCCACGCGACCGAACTGCAGGCGAACGCCGACGCCGTTGTAGATGTCGCGCTCGGGTGCCGGAGCGTCCTCCACATGGATCGAGCTGGAGTCGACCAGCGCGTAGGGATTCCGCGCGCCGTCGCCTGACGGGACGGATGCCAGGTCCAGCCCGATTGCAAGCGCCTGATCCGGAGCCATGCCGGCGGCAGTGACCGAAATGGAACTGTTGCTCAGCCGGGCGATTGCGCCCCCGCCAACGGAGACCACTCCATTGAAGCGGCTGTTGCTTGCGTCGAGGGAGGCATTGCCTCTGAGTGCTACCGCATGCGCTGAATCCGCTGGCTCAGCCGAGACCTCTGCGTTGTTGAGCGTCAGCGTGGAGGTGTCCCAGGCCTCGATCCGGCGGGTTTTTCCTCCATCGACCCGCAGCGCGGAACCATTGATGAGCGTCCACGCTTCCGGCGCATCGCCGGGCACCACTTCAGCCTCTTCGCCATCCAGCTGTCGCGCCTCCAGCGCCGTGAACGGCAGGCAGGTCAGTGCAAGGACTACGGCACACGCCAGCGGACGCACCGACGGGCGCCCGGACACACGCGAACTCACTGCTTTCATCGTCTTGATCTCGTGTCAGAAGGGAAAACCTGGCTGACCACTTCAAGCGACTGCCGCGCCCCCGTCACCGCGCTCCCGCAGCGGCATTTGTCTCCCGACGAGATGACGGACGCGTGAAAGGGGCTGGCGTGCCTCACGCCATTGGGTGTCAGCTACGGCGCGCAGTGTCGCGGTCCGCAGCGCTGCATCCCATGCAATAACTTGCAAAGCCTCCGCGCGTGCAGATATGAGCCAGACTGCGTTCAGCAGTCCGGCCGCTTGCCTACGCAGGCGGCAGCACCTTGCCCGGGTTGAGGATGCCATCCGGGTCCAGCGTGGCCTTGATCGCGCGCATGGTCGCCAGCGTCGCGGGAGTGAACGCCTGCGCCATGAAATCGCGCTTGGCCAAGCCGATGCCATGTTCACCGGACAGCGTGCCACCCAGCGCCAGCGTCAGCGCGAAGATCTTCGGCAGCGCCGCATGCGCTCGCGCGCTCTCGTCGGCATCGTCCGGGTGGTACAGGATGTTGACGTGCAGGTTGCCATTGCCGGCATGGCCGAAGGTGACGATGGTCAGGCTGTACTCGCGAGCCAGCGCCTGCACGCCAGCGACCAGGTCGGGAATGCGCGATACCGGCACCACCACGTCTTCGTTGATCTTGCCGGGCGCAACGCTGCGCAGCGCAGGCGACAGTGCCTTGCGCGCCGCCCACAGCTGGTCGCGTGCGCGGCCCTCCATCGCGACGTCCAGTTCGATCATGCCGTCGCCTTCGGCAGCGCTGGCCACCGCCTGCAGCAGGTAGGGCAGGGTGTCGTGGTCTCCATCGGCCTCGACCAGCAGCATCGCGCCGGCCTCGGGCACGTCGGCGCCATTGAGGCGCAGCAGTTCCAGGCTGCGCGCGTCCATGAACTCCAGGCGGGTCGGTACCACCGGTTGCGACATCAGCCGCGATACCGCAGCGGCGGCGGCATCGGCATCGCGGTACAGCACGCGCAGTCCGGCCTGCGCGACCGGCAGCGGCGTCAGCTTCAGGGTGGCTTCCACGATCAGCGCCAGCGTACCCTCGCTGCCCACCAGCAGGTGGGTCAGGTCGTAGCCGGTGGCATCCTTGGTATAGGCACCACCGCAGCGGATCACTTCGCCGGTGCCGGTGACTGCGACCAGCCCCAGCACGTTGTCGCGGCTGGTGCCGTACTTCACCGCGCGCGGGCCACCGGCATTGCAGGCAAGGTTGCCGCCGACGCTGCAGATCTCCGCGCTGGACGGGTCCGGCGCCCAGAACAGCCCATGCGGTGTCAGCGCCTGCTGCAGGGCGCCGTTGAGCACGCCTGGCTGCACCACCGCGCAACGATCACCGGCACGGATCTCGACGATGCGATCCATGCGGGTGAACGACAGCACGATGCTGCCCGGCAGGGGCACCGCCGCGCCGGTGGTCCCGGTGCCCGCGCCACGCGCGACCAGGGCCACGCCATGCACACGGCAGGCACGCACCAGCGCCTGCACCTGTTCGGTGTCGGCCGGCAGGGCGACGGCGGCGGGGCGTTGGCGGCGCCACGAGTTGTCCTGCGCATTCGCCTCCAGCGCGCTGTCATCCATGCGCCAGCCCTCCGTGCCCAGCAGGGCGGACAGTTCGGCAACCAGGGCAGCGGGCAGGGCAGGGCTCATGTTGGATCTCGTGGGACGACCGGTACGGAGTGGATGGCCTTACAGGCGGCCTCTGCGCCGGCCATCGGCACGGCCGCGTGGGTGATGATGGAGGGCATCAGCAGTCGTCCAGCCGGAACGCGTCGCGCAGCCAGTGCAGCTGTGGCGGCTCGCCGCTGGCTTCGACCACGTCGAAGCGGCAGGGCGCATCGGCCAGTGCTGGATGTGCCTGCAGGTACAACTGTGCGGCCTGTACCAGGCGCCGGCATTTGCGGGGGTCGACCGAGGCGGCAGCACCGCCGAAGTCGCTGCGCGCGCGGTACCGCACCTCCACGAAAACCACGGTACCGGCGTCGTCCATCACCAGGTCCAGTTCACCGCTTCGATAACGGACATTGCGCGCGCGTGGCTGCAGCCCGGCCTGTTGCAGGTGCCGCTCGGCGGCGGTTTCCACCGCCGAGCCCCGCTGTGTGCGCTCAGCGACCACCGATGATCGGCATCGGCCGGCCGCCGCTGAACGTCGACCACGCCGGCTGGCGCAGGATGTTGCCATTGCCATCGAGGAACAGGGTGCCGGTGGCGCCCTCCAGGCCGCCTTCGTTGGCCAGCTTGTCCAGATAGCTGCTGATCTTCCACGCGTCGGCACCGAAGGCGAAGAGGCGGCCGGCGGCACCGCGTGCGCTGGGCAGCGTGCTGGCGACCTGGCTGGCCGAAGGCAGGCCCGAGACACTGCGCACGTTCCAGGCTTCGTTCGGGTAGACGATGCCGTCCAGTGCCACGTCTTCCTCCGCCTTGCCGCTGCCGATGGTCAGCTGGGACGTGCCGACGCGGGTGGCGCCGCCGACACCGGCCAGTGCCAGCTGCGGCGCAAGCAGCCGCGCCTGCGGAGCGCGCACGGCGAGAAACACAGCGTCGACCTGGCCGGCATTGCGCACCTGGGCGCCGACATCGCCCACCGCTTCAGCGACCGATACCGTGGCGGCCACCTGGCCACCGCGCTGGGTGAAACGCTGGGAGAAGGCTGCGGCGGCGCGGCGGCCGGTATCGTCGCTGCTGCTGATGACCAGGGCGCGATTGCGCTCACGGCCACGCAGGTATTCGGCGGCGACGATGCCGTCGTCCTCCGGGGCGAGCGAGAAGCCGGCGCTGCCGGCCGGCGGTGAATCCTTGCCACGGTTCAGTGCCAGCACCGGCACCTGCAGCGGTTGGCGGCCGTATACCGCATCCACTTCATCGCGGCCCAGCGGGCCGACAACGAAGTCGGCACCGGAGGCCACTGCCTTGTCGTAAGCAGCCAATGCACCGGCCGGCGTGCCGGCGGTATCGAAGAAATTGATGTCCGGGCGACGGCGCGATTCGCCGTAATAGGCGGCGAGCAGGCCATCGCGCACCGGCTGTGCCGCGGTGGCGAGGCGGCCACTGAGCGGCAGCAGCACGGCCAGTTTTGCCGGCGGGCGGTAGCCATCGCTCATTGCCGGCGGGCGCTTGCTGGTGTCGAACTGGGCGGCACCGTCGCGGTCGAACGGACGCGGAAGCGGCAGGCCGCGGGCGATCAGCGCACGGCCGGCGAAGTTGTACAGCGGGTCGTTGGCTGGAAGCGCGGCGGCACGGCTGCGCAGGGTGGCATCGTCGAGGGTGCCGAGCAGGCCTGAAATGGCCGCCTGGTTCTCGTTGCGCGCGCTGCCGGTCAGGCCTGCCTGCGCGCGTGCGCGGTCGCTGGCGGCGCCGAAGGCATCGCCAGTGGCCTGCAGGGCCTGGGCGCGGGCAAGCAGCCAGCGCGTGCGCAGGCCGGGTGCGACGTTGTCGCCAGTGTCCTTGAGCAGGGCCAGCGCCTGTGCGGGTTGCTTGTCAGCCAGTGCCAGCTCGGCGCCGGTCAGCTGGTAGCGCTGCAGGCTGGCACCGGACAGCTGGCGGGCGCTGAGCTGCCCCAGCAGGCTGCGCGCGCGGGTGCTGTCGCCGGCCAGGTGCCACGCCCAGGCGGCATCGGCCAGGGCATTGCTGCGCGCACTGCCGCGCAGGGTGGCCGCCAGGCCCTCCAGCTGCATCGCGGCGTCGCGCGGCTTGCCCTGTTCGATCAGCGCCAGGGCCTGGCTCTGGGCCGGCGACTCGGGCGCGCTGGTGAAGCTGGTGGTGGCACAGCCGGCCAGGAGCATCAGCGACAACGAAAGGGCGGAGATGCGTGCGGCGGGCTTGTTCATGATCGGGTCCATGCGATGAGGGCAGCGGCCTTGGCCAGGTACACGCTAGGATTCTACCCTTGCCCCGTGAGTACCGCTGAAATGAGTGTCCCCACCCTGTATGTCGTCGCCACGCCGATCGGCAACCTGGCCGATCTGAGTCCGCGCGCACAGGAGGTGCTGCGTTCGGTAGCGGCGATCTGTGCCGAAGACACGCGGCGCAGCGGCCAGCTGTTGTCCCATTTCGGCATCCAGCAGCCGCTGGTCGCGCTGCACGAGCACAATGAAGACGCCCTGGCGCAGCGACTGGTCTCGCGCCTGCAGGCGGGCGAATCGCTGGCGCTGGTCAGCGATGCCGGCACGCCGCTGGTCAGCGATCCCGGATTCCGCTTGGTGCGGGCCGCGCGCGCGGCGGGCATCCGGGTCAGCCCGGTTCCGGGTGCCTGTGCTGCCATTGCCGCGCTCAGCGTGGCCGGCCTGCCCAGCGATCGCTTCAGTTTTGAGGGATTCCTGCCGGCCAAGGCCAGCGGGCGCCGCGACCGGCTGCAGGCGCTCGCCGGCGAAGTGCGCACGATGGTGTTCTACGAATCCTCGCACCGGATCGCCGAGTCCCTGGCGGACATGGCGGCGATCTTCGGGGGGGAGCGGCCTGCGGTGCTGGCGCGGGAGCTGACCAAGCTGTTCGAGACCGTGCTCGATGGCGACCTGGCTGGCCTGCTGGTGAAGGTGGAAGCTGACGAGAACCAGCGCAAGGGCGAGTTCGTGGTGATGGTGCAGGGGGCGGGCGACGATGAGGAAGCGCAGCTCGCGCATGGCCGCCGCGTCTACGCCAAATTGAGCGAGCACCTGCCGCCGTCGACCGCCGCCAAGCTGGCCGCCGAGCTGACCGGCGCACCGCGCAAGGCGTTGTACGGCCGGTAGCGGCGGGCCGTGCCCGGCGAGCGCGTAGTGCGTATCGAGCAGCCGCCAGGCAGGAACCACCCGCGTACGCTAGAATGCGCGCTGGCGGAGCCGGCCAGACAGTCGCGTCATCCCTTGCGGGGTGCCGAGGAAAGTCCGGGCTCCACAGGGCAAGGTGCCAGGTAACGCCTGGGCGGCGCAAGCCGACGGAAAGTGCAACAGAAAGATACCGCCTACGTCTTCTTCGGAAGGCCGGTAAGGGTGAAATGGTGCGGTAAGAGCGCACCGCGAGTCTGGTAACAGACCGGCACGGCAAACCCCACCTGGAGCAAGACCAAATAGGGATCCTTTGGCGCGGCCCGCGTTGGATCCGGGTAGGTTGCTTGAGCGTTGCGGTGACGTAACGCCTAGAGGAATGACTGTCCACGACAGAACCCGGCTTATCGGCCGGCTCCGCCTCCATTCAGTTCTGCAGCGCCGGGCCATGCCCGGCAGCATCCTGCCCGCCGCTCAGAAGTCGATGCGGCTTCCGGCAACGAATACGCCCTGCGGCCCGAAGCGGCGTTCATGGATCTGCCCGTGGCCGTCGCCATCGATCAGCAGCACGGTGCTGGCACGGGTGCCGTAGTCGTCGCCGCGGATGAAGGCCGGGCTCAACCAGCGCTCGCGTTCCAGCCCGATGCCGGTGTCCGGCAGGTCGCTGTCGGCAGGCCGGTGTTCGTCGGCCAGCGCGGTCCATAGCGGGGTCAGGTCCGGGGTCAGATCCCTTTCGCTTTGCGAAAGGGATCTGACCCCGTCTTCTTCCAGCCAGGCCGTCAGCGCGGCCATCAGCCGCTGCGTCTTCGGCCAGGGGGCATCGAGTGCGCCGTTGGACATGCCATGCACGCCCGGCCCCAGGCGCTGCCGTTCGGCAGGGTGGTTGCCCAGATATTCCAGGCTGTCGCTATCGGCCAGCAGCAGGTTGAACGGGGCGTAGGCGCCGGCCACGGCCGCCAAGCGGTCGATATGCACTGCGGCGGGCTCGCGGCCGCGCAGGAAGTCGGCCACCAGCGCGCCACGCGAGGGACCCGTCTGGGCGGCCAGCGGATCGCGCACATTGGTCACCACCGCCATCCGGCCGCCGGCACCGACGCCGGCCCAGCCTCCTCCGGAGCGCAGGTCGCGCCCGCCGATGACGGAGGTCTCATCCTGCCAGCGGGCCAGCGCCGCAGTCGGACGGGCGTGGAACTCATCACGGTTGCCGGTCATCACCAGCCGCCAGCGCGGGTGGTGCATCCAGCCAAGAGCAAGCAGGCACATGACGTCATTGTGCCCGGTTTGCGCAGTCTGGCGCCGCTTTCAGCCAGTTCCCGATGAATGCGGGGGCGATGTTTCACGCCCCCTGCACAGGCCTGAACTTCCGTTCAATCTCAAAAATTGAGACGGATCAGCAACTTGTGGATAAGCCTTGAACAATTCTCTAAAGGTTGTTGCAAGCCATTGATGTGGCTGGCGATTTCCCCGCGGAAAAGTTGTTGACAACCCTTCGCTCGCTGCTAAGGTGGGCATCAGAGGGAAATCCGGGTGTTTTGTGGGTTTTCGTGGTTCAATGTTTCACCGGGCGAAGGACAAGGTGCAGGCGTCGTGTTTCAGGGCGAGACGGCCATCACAGTTGACGACAAGGGGCGCATGGCGGTTCCCACCGCTTACCGCGACCTCGTCGCGCGCGCCAGCAACAACCGTCTCGTGTTGACCTACAACCCGTTCGAAGCCGGCTGCCTGTGGCTGTATGCCGAGTCGGAATGGGAGCGGGTCCGCGACGATGTCATGTCCAAGCCCAACACCCAGCGCGTCGTGCGCCTGTTGCAGCAGAAGCTGGTCGGCTCGGCCGCCCACCTGGAGCTGGACGGCAACGGTCGTATCAGCATTCCCGCCAGCCACCGCGGTGCGGTGGGCATAGAAAAGAAGGCGGTATTGCTCGGTATGGGCGACAAGTTCGAATTGTGGAGCGAGCAGGCGCATCGTGCCCTGATCCAGCAGACGTTGTCTGACGAGGATCTGGGCGATGGGTTGCTCGACCTGAAGTTGTGAGCCGGGGTGCCCGGATGCGCCCAGAAGCGCAGGCCGGTCACCTTCCGGTGTCGCAGTCGCCGGCGGTGCACCTGCCGGTCCTGTACACCCAGGTCCTGGACGGCCTGAGGGTGATCGAAAACGGACGTTATCTGGATGGCACGTTCGGTCGTGGCGGTCACGCACGTGGCGTGCTCACCCAGTTGGGGCCGGAGGGACGCCTGCTGGTCATGGACAAGGATCCGGAAGCCATCGCTGTGGCCGAGCGCGACTTCGCGCCGGACCCGCGCGTGTCGATTTTCCGTGGCAGCTTCGCCCAGCTGCTGCAGTGGAATGAGACCGCCGAAGGCCTGGATGGCGTGCTGTTCGATCTCGGTGTGTCCTCGCCGCAGCTGGACGTGGCCGAACGTGGTTTCAGCTTCGGCAAGGATGGCCCGCTGGACATGCGCATGGACCCGGACAGCGGCGAAAGTGCTGCGCAGTGGATCAACCGCGTCGAAGAGCGCGAGATCGCCGACGTGCTGTGGACCTACGGCGAAGAACGGCAGAGCCGGCGCATCGCCCGCGCCATCGTTGCCCGCCGCGAGAAGCAGCCGTTCTCCCGCACCGCCGAACTGGCCGAACTGATCGCGTCGGTGATGCCCCGCGGCAAGGACAAGATCCACCCGGCCACCCGCAGTTTCCAGGCCATCCGCATCCACATCAACCGCGAGCTGGCCGATCTGGAAGCCGGGCTCGACGCGGCGGTGGAACGGCTCAAGCCCGGCGGCCGGCTGGCGGTCATCAGCTTCCATTCGCTGGAAGACCGCATCGTCAAGCAGTACATGAACCGTCTGGCCAAGGCGCCGCCTGCCAACCGCCGCCTGCCTGAAGCGGTCGCGTTCGTGCCGACCCTGGACCTGATCGGCGGGGCCATCAAGGCCACGGACGACGAACTGGCCGCCAACCCGCGCGCGCGCAGCGCCGTGCTGCGCGTGGCCCAGAAGCGGGAGGCTGACGCATGAGCCGCCTGCTGCTGATCATTCTGCTGGCCTCCACCGTGGCCTCGGCGATCGGCGTGGTGTTCGTGCGCCACCGCCACCGGCAGACGTTCATCGAACTGTCGCGCGCCGAGCGTGCGCGCGATGACCTGAACATCGAATTCGGCCGCCTGCAGCTGGAACAGGCCACCCTGGCCGAAGCCAACCGCGTCGACCGCATCGCCCGTGAAAAGCTGGGCATGAAGTTCCCCGAGGCCGCCGACGTAGTCGTGGTGCGCCCATGAGCAAGACCGGCCGCAACCGTCCACGCAACGCCTTCAACCTGCGCCAGCGCCTGCGTTGGGTCGCGCTGGCGCTCGGCCTGTGTTCGGTGTCGCTGGTCGGCCGCGCGGCCTACGTACAGATCATCAACAGCGATTTCTACCAGCGCCAGGGCGAGGCCCGCTACCTGCGCGAGCTGCCGATCAAGACCTCGCGCGGCATGATCACCGACCGCAACGGCGAACCGCTGGCGGTCTCCACCCCGGTTGCCTCGATCTGGGTGAACCCGCAGGACCTGCTGCGCGCGCCTGACCGCATTCCGGAACTGGCGCAGGCCGTGGGCATGTCGGTGGACGAGCTGAGCAGCCGCCTGTCGCAGAAGTCGGACAAGGAATTCATGTACCTGCGTCGCCGGATCAATCCGGACGAGGCAGAAAAGGTGGTCGCGCTGAAGATTCCGGGCGTGGCCGCGCAGCGCGAGTTCCGCCGCTTCTACCCGCAGGGCGAAGCGATGGCGCATGTGCTGGGTTTCACCAACATCGACGACCGCGGCCAGGAAGGCCTGGAACTGGCGTTCGACGAATGGCTGCGCGGCAAGCCGGGCGCGAAGCGGGTGATCCGCAACCGCAAGGGCGAGACCGTGGAGAGCGACCTGCTGCGCGCCGCCGAACCGGGTAAGGACCTGACCCTCAGCATTGATCGCCGCATCCAGTACCTGGCCTTCAAGGAACTGCGCAATGCGCTGGTGGCCAACAAGGCGGCCGGCGGTTCGATGGTCATCATGGACGTGACCACCGGCGAGATCCTGGCCATGGTCAACCTGCCGACCTACAACCCGAATTCGCTGACCGGTGCATTGCCTGATTCGCGCCGCAATCGCGCGGTGACCGATCTGGTCGAGCCGGGCTCGACGATGAAGCCGTTGACCATCGCCACCGCGCTGCAGGCAGGCGTGGTGACCAAGGACACCATCGTCGACACCAATCCGGGTTACATGACCCTGGGCCGCTTCACCATCCGCGACGTGCCGCGCAACAACGGGGTACTGAACGTGACCGGCGTGATCACCCGCAGCTCCAACGTGGGTGCGGCCAAGGTCGCGGCGAAGATGCCCGACCAGACCTTCTATGACGGTGTGCGCCGCTTCGGCTATGGCTCGGTACCGCACAGCGGTTTCCCGGGTGAGTCGGGAGGCGTGGTGATGCGTCCGGGCCGTTGGTCGGGAACCACCAAGACCACCATGTCCTATGGCTACGGCCTGTCGGTCACGCCGTTGCAGATCGCCACCGCGTACTCGGCGCTGGCCAACGGCGGTCGCCTGATCGCACCGACCTTCGTCAAGGGCCAGCGCAACGAAGGCCAGCAGATCATCGACGAGAACGTCGCCAAGCAGGTGGTGGCGATGATGGAAACGGTGGTCACCCAGGGCGGCGCCAAGCAGGCGGCGGTCCTGGGCTACCACGTGGCCGGCAAGACCGGTACTGCGCGCAAGGCCGGCCCCGGCGGCTACGAACGCGGTCACTACAACGCGCTGTTCGCCGGCGTGGTGCCTGCCACCAACCCGCGCTTCGCCACCGTCATCGTCATCAATGATCCGCAGGCGGGCAAGTTCTACGGCGGCCTGGTATCGGCGCCGGTCTATCACAACGTGATGGAAGGCACTCTGCGCCTGATGGATGTGCCGCTGGACGACCTGCAGTCGTGGCTGGCCGCGCAGCAGTCCGGAAAGATGGGGCACTCGGCCTCGATCCTGCCGGCTCCGCCGGCCGAGACCGCGTTGCCGGTCGATGCCGCCGCCGAATTCGATGCCGCGCTGCCCAGCGCGCAGGTCCAGACGCCCCCCGCCACGGGAGGCACGCAATGAGCCCTTCGATGTTGCTTTCGCAGTTGCTTCCGGACGTGGCCCTGGCGGGCCATGATCCCGTTCTGACCGGCCTGGTGCTGGACAGCCGTGCCGTACGCCCCGGCAATGCCTTCGTGGCCATCGCCGGCTTCGGCGCACATGGCCTGGGCTTCGTCGATCAGGCGCGCGCGGCGGGCGCCGGCGCGATCCTGTTCGAACCGCCGGCACCGGACGATCTGCCCGCACCGGCCGATGCCATCGCGGTCCCGGGCCTGCGCGCACGCATGGGCGCAATGGCTGACCAGTTCCACGGTGCACCGTCGCGGGCAATGGCGATGGTGGGTGTCACCGGTACCAACGGCAAGACGTCCACCGTGCAGCTGCTGGCCCAGGCCTGGCAGCTGCTGGGGACGCCCAGTGGCAGTATCGGCACGCTGGGCGCTGGACTTTACGGCGCGGTCGAGCCGACCGGCTTCACCACGCCGCTGGTGCTGCAGATGCATGAACTGCTGGCGCAGCTGCGCGACCAGGGCGCGCGCGCGGTGGCGATGGAAGTCAGCTCACATGCGCTGGACCAGGGTCGCGTCGATGCCGTGCATTACGACGTGGCCGTGTTCACCAACCTCACCCGCGATCATCTCGATTACCACGGCGACATGGCCAGCTACGGCGCGGCCAAGGCCCGCCTGTTCCATCGTCCCGGCCTGAAGGCCGCGGTGATCAACCTCGACGACGCGTTCGGGCGCCAGCTGTTCGCCGACCTGCCGGCCGGCGTGCTGCCGATCGGCCTGAGCTCGCGCGGTACCGACGGCGCCGTCGTGCTCGCCGACGCGCTGCAGCTTGATGGCCGTGGCATCGCCTTCGACCTGGTGATCGAAGGCCAGCGCGCAGCTGTCCGATCGCCGCTGCTGGGCCGCTTCAACGTCGACAACCTGCTGGCCGTGGCCGGCACCCTGCACGCGCAGGGCCAGTCACTGCCGCGTGTCGCCGAGGTGCTGTCGGCGCTGCAGCCGATCCGCGGCCGCATGAACCGCCTTGGCGGCGAGCAGGGCCTGCCGACCGTGGTCATCGACTACGCGCACACGCCGGATGCACTGGAACAGGCACTGGACAGCCTGCACGGGCATCTGCAGGGCACGCTGTTCTGTGTGTTCGGCTGTGGCGGTGAACGTGACACCGGCAAGCGCCCGCAGATGGCGGCCATCGCCGAGCGGCTGGCCAACCAGGTCATCGTCACCGATGACAATCCGCGTGGCGAGGACGGTGACCGCATCGTCGCCGACATCCTTGCAGGATTCACCGATGCCGGGGCGGTAACGGTGCAGCGCAACCGTGCGCGCGCGATCGGCCTTGCCGTGAAGCGCGCCGGTGCCGGCGACATCATCCTGATCGCCGGCAAGGGCCATGAGCCCTACCAGGAGATCAAGGGCGTACGCCACGACTTCGACGACACCGAAGTGGCGGCCGCCGCACTGGCTGCCAAGGCCGGTGTGCTGGCGGCGGAGGGTGCACGATGAAGCGCACCCTGCTGTCGCTGATCGCGCACTGGGCCGGCGGCGAGATCCACGGCGACGATGTCGCCATCGATGCCATCAGCAACGATACCCGCAGTCTCGGCCCGGGCAGCCTGTACGTGGCCCTGCGTGGCGAGCGCTTCGATGGCCATGACTTCGCCGCCGACGCGCAGGCCCGTGGCGCCAGCGCGCTGCTGGTCGAGCGGCTGCTGCCGGTCGAGCTGCCGCAGGTGCTGGTCGCCGACAGTGAACTGGCGCTGGCGAAGATCGCCACCGGCATGCAGCGCGACCGCAGCACCGAGGTCTTCGCGATCACCGGCAGCAACGGCAAGACCAGCGTGAAGAGCCTGCTGCTGGCCATCCTGCAACAGGTGGCACAGCACGCGCACAAGGTGGTCTACGCCAACCCGGGCAACCGCAACAACGAGATCGGCCTGCCACTGGCGGTGATCGATGCACCGGAAGATGCCGACTACGCCGTCTACGAGATGGGCGCCGGCAAGCCGGGCGACATCGCCTACCTGACCGATATCGCCCGCCCGCGCTATGCGCTGGTCAACAACATCGCGCCTGCGCATCTCGAGCGGATGGGCAGCCTGCTCGGCGTGGCCACTACCAAGGGCGCCATCTACGCTGCACTGCCGGCCGACGGCGTGGCGGTGATCAATGTCGATGATGCCTACGGACGCTGGTTCGAGCAGCACTTCGTCGGCGTCCCGCCGCGCTGCCGCGTGCTGCGCTACGGCCTGGAACACACGGCCGACATCACCGCGCGTGACATCCGCGCCGGTGCGCAGGGCAGCCAGTTCACGCTGGTCTCGCCGATGGGCGAAGCGCGCGTGGTGCTGGGCTTGCCGGGCCGCCACAACGTCAGCAACGCGCTTGCTGCCGCCAGCCTGGCGCTGGCCGCCGGCATCGACCTGGCATGGATTGCCGCCGGCCTGGCCGAAGCACAGCCGGTGCCCGGACGGCAGATCGCCCACCAGCTGCGCAATGGCGCGGTGCTGGTGGACGACAGCTACAACGCCAATCCCGGTTCGCTGGCCGCCGCCATCGATGCGCTGGCGGCCGCCCCGGAGGAGGGCTGGCTGGTGCTGGGTGACATGCGCGAGCTTGGCCCGGACGCGCAGTCGCTGCACGCGCAGGCCGGCGTCCGCGCGCGCGCCGCAGGGCTGAAGCGCCTGTACGCGCTCGGTCCGCTCAGTGCCGCCGCTGCCGCCGCGTTCGGCGAAGGCGGCCGCCAATTCGCCACCCATGACGCGCTGTCGCAGGCGTTGAAGGACGAGCTGCACGCCGGCGTGCGCTGCCTGGTCAAGGGTTCCCGTGGCAGCGCCATGGACACGATCGTCAAAGCGCTGCTGGCGCAAGGAGAGGAATCCCCGCATGTTGTATGAACTGGCTCGATGGTTGCAGCAGTTGGAGAGCCTGTTCGGGCTGTTCAACTACCAGACGTTCCGCGCCATCCTCGCTGCGTTGACGGCCCTGTTCCTGTCGCTGTGGCTCGGCCCGGCGATGATCCGCAAGCTTGCCCAGTTCAAGGGCGGCCAGCCGATCCGCAAGGACGGCCCGCAGACCCATTTCTCCAAGGCCGGCACGCCGACCATGGGCGGTTCACTGATCCTGCTCACCGTCACCCTGTCGGTGCTGATGTGGGCCGACCTGCGCAACCGCTACGTCTGGCTGGTGCTGGCGGTGATGCTGTGCTTCGGCGCGATCGGCTGGTACGACGACTGGATCAAGATCGTCCGCCGCGATCCGAACGGCCTGAAGTCGCGCTGGAAGTACCTGCTGCAGTCGATCTTCGGACTGGCCGCCGGCCTGTTCCTGTTCTATACCGCCGATGTGCCTGCCGCACTGACCTTCTACATTCCGATGTTCAAGTCGGTGGCGCTGCCACTGGCCGGCATCGGCTTCGTGACCATCGCCTACTTCTGGATCGTCGGCTTCTCCAACGCGGTCAACCTGACCGATGGCCTGGACGGCCTGGCCATCATGCCGACCGTGCTGGTCGCCTGCGCGCTGGGCGTGTTCGCCTACGCCTCCGGCAACGTGGTGTTCGCCAACTACCTGCAGATCCCGCAGATTCCCGGTGCCGGTGAGCTGGTCATCATCTGCGCCGCCATCGCGGGCGCGGGGCTGGGCTTCCTGTGGTTCAACACCTATCCGGCGATGGTCTTCATGGGCGACATCGGCGCGCTGGCGCTGGGCGCGGTGCTGGGCACGATCGCGGTGATCACCCGCCAGGAACTGGTGCTGGTGATCATGGGCGGCGTGTTCGTCATCGAAACCCTGTCGGTGATGATCCAGGTTGCCTCGTTCAAGCTGACCGGCAAGCGCGTGTTCCGCATGGCGCCGATCCATCACCATTTTGAACTGAAGGGCTGGCCGGAGCCGCGCGTGATCGTGCGTTTCTGGATCATCTCCGTCGTGCTCGTGCTGATCGGCCTGGCCACGTTGAAGGTGCGCTGACGATGAACGACCTGTCCCGCCAGGCAACACGCCTCGAAGCCATCGAAGGCAGCTACGACAAGTGGCTGCTGGGTGCGATGCTCGCGCTCACCGGGCTGGGCGTGGTGATGGTGGCGTCGAGCTCGATCGCGTTGATGAGCAGCCCGTTCTACTACCTCAACCGCCACCTGGTGTTCCTGGCGATCGGCATCGTGCTGGCGGCCATTGCCGCGCGCACCGAGCTGAAGTCCATCGAGCAGTACAACCAGGTGCTGCTGCTGGGCTGCTTCGCACTGCTGCTGGTGGTGTTCATTCCCGGTCTGGGCAGCAGCGTCAATGGTGCGCGCCGCTGGATCAACCTGGGGGTCTCCAAGTTCCAGACCGTGGAAGCGGTGAAGGTGCTGTACATCGTCTGGCTGTCCAGCTACCTGGTGCGCTTCCGCGACGAGGTCAACGCGACCTGGCCGGCGATGCTCAAGCCGCTGGGCGTGGCCGGTGCGCTGGTGGTGCTGCTGCTGCTTCAGCCCGACTTCGGTTCGTCGACCCTGCTGCTGGCGATCACGGCCGGCATGCTGGTGCTGGGCGGAGTCAACATGCCGCGCATGTCGATGCCGGTGATCATCGGCCTGGTCGGCATGAGTGCGCTGGCGATCATCGAGCCGTACCGCATGCGCCGCATCACCTCGTTCCTGGACCCGTGGGCCGACCAGCAGGGCGACGGTTACCAGCTGTCCAACGCGCTGATGGCGGTGGGGCGCGGCGAGTGGACCGGCGTCGGCCTCGGCAATTCGGTACAGAAGCTGTACTACCTGCCCGAAGCACATACCGACTTCATCTTCTCGGTGACCGCCGAGGAATTCGGCTTCATGGGCACCTGCGTCATCATTGCCCTGTTCGCGCTGCTGGTCGGCCGCACCTTCTGGCTGGGCATGCGCTGCGTGGAAATGAAGCGCCACTTCTCCGGCTACATCGCCTTCGGCATCGGCCTGTGGATCAGCATGCAGACCTTTGTTTCGATCGGCGTGAACCTGGGCATCCTGCCGACCAAGGGCCTGACCCTGCCGCTGATCTCCTCGGGCGGTTCGTCGGTCCTGATGACCTGCGTGGCGATGGGCCTGCTGCTGCGCGTGTCCTACGAGCTGAAGCGTGCCGAGCGCCGCCAGGCCGTGCGCATCGGCGGCGGTGACGACGCCGTTACCGCACCGGCCGAAGAGCCGTCCGCCCCATCCGCGGGGTCGCTGCCGATGGGTGCGGACACGCCTGCCGGCGCGGGCCCTGCCGTGCGTGGCACCAGCCGCCTGCAGTCCCGCGTCGAACCGACCTTCGGGAGGCTCGGATGAGCGCTGCCGACCACAACGTTCGCCCGGTCATGATCCTGGCCGGTGGTACCGGCGGGCATATCTTCCCGGGGCTGGCCGTGGCCCGCGTGCTGCGCGAGCGTGGCGTGCCTGTCACCTGGATGGGCGCCGAAGGCGCGATGGAAACCCGGCTGGTGCCGCAGCACGACATTCCGATCGACACGCTGGCCATCACCGGCCTGCGTGGCAAGGGCAAGCTGGCACTGCTGGGCGCACCGTGGCGGCTGATGCGCGCGTTGCGTGCGGCCGGCATGATCATCCGCCGTCGCCAGCCGCGTGCGGTGATTGCCTTCGGCGGATTCGCCTCGGGCCCCGGTGGCATGGCCACCCGCCTGCACGGGCTGCCGCTGCTGGTGCACGAACAGAACCGCGCACCCGGCATGACCAACCGCATCCTGTCGCGCTACTCGCGCCGCCTGCTGACCGGGTTCCCCGGCACCTTCGCCAAGGGTGAAGAAGCGGTGGGCAATCCAGTGCGCGCGGAGATCGCCGCGATCGCGCCGCCGGAACAGCGTTTCGCCGATCGCCACGGTCCGTTGCGTGTGCTGGTGGTCGGCGGCAGCCAGGGTGCGCGCGCACTCAACAGCGGCGTGCCGCAGGCCCTCGCAGCGCTCGGTGCGGAAGTGCCGGTGCAGGTGCGCCACCAGAGCGGCGAGAAGCTGCACGCCGAAGCGGTCGAGGCCTATGCCAAGGCGGGCGTGCAGGCGCAGATCACGCCGTTCATCGCGGACATGGCCGAGGCATTCGCGTGGGCCGACCTGGTCGTGTGCCGTGCCGGGGCATCCACCCTGGCCGAGCTGTGCGCGGTCGGTGTCGGCAGCGTGCTGGTGCCATTCCCCGCCGCCGTCGACGATCACCAGACCCGCAACGCGGAGTATCTGGTCGAGCGCGGCGCGGCGGTTTTGCTGAAGCAGGACGGAACGCTGGCAGACGGCATTGCCGCACTGCTGCGCGATCTGTCCGAAAATCCCGGCCGCCGCATGCAGATGGCGCAAGCCGCGCGTGCCCTGGCCAAGGTCGATGCCGCCGAGCGCATCGCCGATATCATTCTCGAGGAAGCTGTATGAAGAAGGCATGCCAGCGCGCCTGCCCTGCGCGAGGCCGCGCATGATCCGTCGCCTGCACGACACCAATGACCTGGTGCGCGCCTTCCCGCGCGTGCACTTCGTCGGCATCGGCGGCACCGGCATGAGCGGCATCGCCGAAGTGATGCTGACGCTGGGTTATGAAGTGTCCGGTTCGGACAATGCCGACAATGCGGCCACCCGCCGCCTGGCCGGCCTGGGCGCGCGCATCATGCGTGGCCATTCGGCGGCCAATGTGCTGGGTACCGACTGCGTGGTGGTGTCCAGCGCGATCCGCGAAGACAACCCGGAGCTGATGGAGGCGCGCAGCCAGCGCATTCCGATCATGCCGCGTGCAGCGATGCTGGCCGAGCTGATGCGCTTCCGGCGCGGCATCGCCGTGGCCGGCACCCATGGCAAGACCACCACCACCAGCCTGACGGCAGCGGTACTGAGCGAGGGCGGCCTGGACCCGACCTTCGTGATCGGTGGCCAGCTGCTGGCCGCCGGCGCCAACGCCAAGCTGGGCGGTGGGCAGTGGCTGGTGGCCGAGGCCGATGAGAGCGATGGCAGCTTCCTGCGCCTGAATCCGCTGATGTCGATCATCACCAACATCGATGCGGACCACCTGGAGAACTACGGCAACGACTTCGCCCGGGTGCAGGCCGCATTCGCCGAATTCCTGCAGCGCCTGCCGTTCTACGGGCTGGCGGTGCTGTGCATCGATGACCCGGAAGTGGCTGCACTGGCCGCCAGGACGCCGCGCCACGTCATGAGCTACGGCATGAGCCCGCAGGCCGACGTGCGCGCCGAGAACGTGGTGCAGGAGGGCTCGCGCATGCGCTTCACCCTGCGCCTGCCGCAGGGCACCAGCCAGGAAGTGGTCCTGGCACTGCCGGGCCGGCACAACGTGCTCAACGCGCTGGCCGCCGCTGCGGTCGGTTGGCAGCTGGGCGTGGCACCGGATGCGATTGCACGTGCGCTGGAGGCCTTCGCCGGCGTCGGCCGCCGCTTCAACGACCTGGGCGAAGTAACCACCGCCAGCGGTGCCAGGGTGCGGATCATCGATGATTACGGTCATCACCCGAGCGAACTGGAGGCGGTGTTCGCCGCTGCCCGCGGCGGCTGGGCCGACAAGCGCCTGGTAGTCGCGTTCCAGCCCCACCGCTACAGCCGCACCCGCGACCAGTTCGACAAGTTTGCTGCGGTGCTGTCCAGCGTCGACGCGCTGGTGCTGAGCGAGGTCTACCCGGCCGGCGAGGAGCCGATCGCAGGTGCCGATTCGCATGCGCTGGCACGCGCCATCCGCGCCCGCGGCCGCAGCGAGCCGGTGGTGGTGGGCAAGGCCGCCGAGCTGGCGAGCGTGCTGCCGGACGTGCTGCAGGATGGTGACCTGCTGCTGATGATGGGGGCCGGCGATATCGGCGCCGTCGCCACCCACATCGCAGTGGAAGGCTTCAAGGCGGAGGGCGAGGCGTGAGCACGCTGACCTTCCCGCCGCTGCGCAGTACCGACCCGGCCGTGTTCGGCCGCGTCGCCGTGCTGCTCGGCGGTACCTCCAGCGAGCGCGAGGTGTCGCTGGATTCCGGCCGCAACGTGCTGGAGGCGCTGCAGTCGCGCGGCGTCGACGCGTTCGCCGTGGACGGCATTCCGGCCCTGGCCCGGGCATTGGCCGGCGGCGGCATCGATCGCGTGTTCAACATCCTGCACGGCCACAACGGTGGCGGAGAGGATGGCATCGTGCAGGGCCTGATGGACGCCTTCGGCGTGCCGTATACCGGCTCGGACGTGCTGGGTTCGGCATTGAGCATGGACAAGATCCGCACCAAGCAGGTGTGGCTGTCGGTCGGTCTACCCACGCCGCAGTACCGGAAGGTCACGGCCGAGACCGTCCACGCACAGGCGCGCGAGCTGGGCCTGCCGGTGGTGGTCAAGCCGGCCAACGAAGGCTCCAGTGTGGGCATCAGCCGGGTGACCGACGAAGCCGGCCTGGACGAGGCAGTGGCGTTGGCCGCGCGCTACGACGGCCAGCTGCTGATGGAGCAGATGGTGGTCGGCGACGAGCTGACCGTCGCCATTCTCGGCGATGTCGCACTGCCGTCGATCCGCATCGTGCCCAAGGGCCAGTGGTACGACTACAACGCCAAGTACATCGCAGAAGATACCCAGTACCTGTGCCCGGGCCTGGACGGCGAGGCCGAAGACGAGATCCGTCGCATCGCGCTGGCCGCGTTCCGCGCCGCCGGCTGCCGTGGCTGGGGGCGGGTGGACGTGATGCGTGACCGGGCCAGTGGCCGCTTCTTCCTGCTGGAAGTGAACACCGCGCCGGGCATGACCAGCCACTCGCTGGTGCCCAAGGCGGCCCGCCAGGCCGGCATCGGCTTCGAGGAGCTGGTGTGGCGCGTGCTTGAACAGACCCTGGAGGCTGGCCACGCATGAACGCGGTGCTGCGCATCTTCGTCTGGCTTCTGGCGCTGTCGGTGGTGGCACTGCCGGTGGTGGCCGTGGTCAATGGCTGGGTCGGCGCCGAGCGCTGGCCGCTGGCGAAGCTGCGCGTGCATGGTGAATTCAAGCGCGTGCCGGCCGAGCAGTTGCAGCAGGTGCTGTTGCCGTATGCGCGTGCCGGGTTCTTCGCGGTCAAGCTGCAGGATGCGCAGGACGCACTGGAGAAGCTGCCGTGGGTGGAAAGCGCGCAGGTGCGCAAGCAGTGGCCCGACGTGCTGGAAGTGACCCTGGTCGAGCACAAGCCTTTCGCCCGCTGGGGCGAGGGCCGCCTGCTGTCCGAGCAGGGCAAGCTGTTCCCCACGCCGAAGAAGCTGGCCGACCTGCAGTTGCCCGAGCTGGATGGCCCCGACAGCCAGACCGAGGAAGTGGTCAAGCTGTACAACGATTCGCGCGCGCTGTTCGCGCCTGCCGGCGTCGACGTGCGCCGGCTGACCATGGATGCGCGCGGCAGCTGGTCCCTGGTGCTGAGCAACGGCACCGAAGTGGTGGTCGGACGCGATGACGCCCGTTCGCGCCTGCAGCGCTTCGTGCGCGTGCTGCCACAACTGGCCAACCAGGCTGCGCCGATCGAGCGCGCCGATCTCCGTTACACCAATGGTTTCACGCTGAGCTGGGGCACCCCGGCCGCGCCGGCTGACGCGCCGGCGACCCCGGCAAGAAGGACGCAGGAAAGGACATGAATCGCAAGGGTGACAAATCGCTGATCGTTGGCCTGGATATCGGCACCTCCAAGGTGGTGGCGCTGGTGGGCGAGTATTCGCCGGGCAACCCGATCGAAGTGATCGGCATCGGATCGCACGAGTCGCGCGGCCTCAAGCGCGGCGTGGTGGTGGACATCGAATCGACCGTGCAGTCGATCCAGCGTGCGGTCGAAGAGGCCGAGCTGATGGCCGGCTGCGAGATCCGTTCGGTCTACGCCTCGATCTCCGGCAACCACGTGCAGTGCAAGAACTCACCGGGCATCGTGCCGATCCGCGATGGCGAGGTGACCTGGGGCGACCTGGACCGCGTGCTCGACGCTGCCAAGGCGGTGGCGATTCCGGCCGACCAGAAGATCCTGCATGCGATCCCGCGTGAGTACGTGCTGGATGATTCGCAGGAAGGCATCCGCAACCCGGTGGGCATGACCGGTGTGCGCCTGGAAGTGCATGCGCACCTGGTGGTGTGCGCGCAGTCCGCCGCCGCCAACATCAGCAAGTGCGTGCAGCGCTGCGGCCTGCAGGTGGATGATCTGGTGCTGTCCTCGCTGGCCTCCAGCGTGGCGGTGCTGACCGCCGACGAACGCGAGCTGGGCGTGGTGCTGGTCGACATGGGCGCAGGCACCACCGACATCGCGGTGTTCGTGCAGGGCGCGATCTGCCACACCGCATCGCTGCCGATTGCCGGCGACCACGTCACCAACGACATCGCGCACATGCTGCGCACGCCGACTCCGGAGGCCGAGCAGATCAAGGTGCGCTACGCCTGCGCCCTGGCCCAGCTGGCCACCGCCGAGGAGAGCATCCAGGTGCCGTCGGTGGGTGATCGCCCGCCGCGGCGCATGCCACGTCACTCGCTGGCGCAGGCAGTGCAGGGCCGCTACGAGGAAATCTTCGAGATGGTGCAGGCCGAACTGCGTCGCTCCGGCTTCGAGGAGCTGGTGCGCGCGGGCATGGTGCTCACCGGTGGTGCATCGAAGATGGAAGGCGTGGTCGAGCTGGCTGAAGAGATGCTGCAGATGCCGGTGCGCGTGGGCATTCCGCAGCACGTCACCGGCCTGGGCGAAGTGGTCGGCAACCCGGTGCACGCCACCGGCGTGGGCCTGCTGCTGATGGGCAGCCAGATCGAGCATCCGCGCCGGCCATCGCTGCCGACCGGGCGCGCCGGCAGCATGTTCAAGAAACTCAAGACCTGGTTCCGCGGCGAGTTCTGACGCGGAACCCGTAACGCCGGGCATCGCCCGGATGCAACACCCGCAACACCCGCAACACCCGCAACACCCGCAACACCCGCAATACAACGCAACACCGGCAACACACAACCCACACAGCCGCAACGGCGGCATGCAGCAGGACGGCAGGACGCCCGAATGCCCATGCCATCGAAAGCGGATACAACGAGGACACGGACATGGCGCATTTTGAACTGATCGAAAAGATGGCACCCAATGCGGTGATCAAGGTGGTTGGCGTGGGCGGCGGCGGCGGCAATGCCGTGGCGCACATGGTCAACTCGGCGGTGGACGGCGTGGAGTTCATCACCGCCAACACCGACTCGCAGGCCATCAAGAATTGCGGTGCGAAGCTGCAGCTGCAGCTGGGCACCAACGTGACCAAGGGCCTGGGCGCAGGCGCGAACCCGGAAGTGGGCCGCCAGGCCGCCCTGGAAGACCGTGAGCGCATCATGGACGCCCTGCAGGGCGCCGACATGGTGTTCATCACCGCCGGCATGGGCGGCGGCACCGGCACCGGCGCGGCGCCGGTGGTGGCGCAGCTGGCCAAGGAAATGGGCATCCTGACCGTGGCCGTGGTCACCAAGCCGTTCCCGTTCGAAGGCCGTCGCCGCATGCAGGTCGCGCTGAAGGGCATCGAGGAACTGAGCCAGCACTGCGACTCGCTGATCACCATCCCGAACGAGAAGCTGATCACCGTGCTGGGCCGCAACGCCACCATGATCCAGGCGTTCCGTGCCGCCAATGACGTGCTGCAGGGCGCCGTGCAGGGCATCGCTGACCTGATCGTGCGTCCGGGCCTGATCAACGTCGACTTCGCCGACGTGCGCACCGTCATGTCCGAAATGGGCCTGGCGATGATGGGTACCGGCACCGCTCGTGGCGATGACCGTGCCCAGGCTGCCGCCGAAGCGGCGATCCAGAACCCGCTGCTGGACGACGTGAACCTGGCCGGTGCCAACGGCATCCTGGTCAACATCACCGCCGGCGCCGACTTCACCATGGCCGAGTTCGACGAGATCGGCCGCACCATCGATGGCTTCGCGTCCGAAGATGCCACCGTGGTGGTCGGTACCGTGCTGGATCCGGACATGCAGGACGAAGTGCGCGTGACGGTGGTGGCTACCGGCCTGAACCGCGTGTCGGCCAGCAAGAGCCAGCGTCCGGGCGAGCGTGCGCCGATCAAGCTGGTGCGCAATGCCACCACCGGCCAGCCGGAGTTCGGTGAATTCGACACGGGTGGCGATGCGGTCTCCAAGGCCGTGGGCGGAATGGGCCTGGGCCTGCGTCGTGCCAGCAGCGATACCGCGGCAGCCTCCACCGCGTCGGCCCCGGCCTCTTCGGCCCCGGCGGCGGCGGAACTGCCGAACGATTACCTGGACATCCCGGCGTTCCTGCGCCGCCAGGCGGACTGAGCGGAGCTGCCCGGGGCTTGTCCTCCCCGGGTCGCGCCACCATGTCCTGAAGTGCGGGCGCCGGGCCAGGATAGGCCCGGCGGCCCTTCACGCGTGTCCCACCCGCGCGCCGGTGTGTCCTGCCGCCGTTTCAGCCGGGGTAGGGGAGTGCGCGTGTTAATCTAATGTGTCACTTCCGGTCTGCCCCCATGATCCAGCAACGCACCCTCAAGAACACGATCCGCGCCACCGGCGTTGGCCTGCACAGCGGCGACAAGGTCTACATGACCCTGCGCCCGGCACCGGTCAACCACGGCATCGTGTTCCGCCGCGTGGATCTGGATCCGGTGGTGGAAGTGCCGGCCAAGGCGGAGCTGGTCACCGAAGTGACCCTGTGCACCGGCCTGACCTGCAACGACGCCAAGGTCCAGACCGTTGAACACCTGATGTCGGCTCTGGCCGGTCTGGGTGTGGACAACATCATCGTTGAGCTGTCCTCGGCCGAGCTGCCGATCATGGACGGTTCGGCGGGCCCGTTCGTGTTCCTGCTGCAGTCGGCAGGCATCGTGGAACAGGATGCGCCCAAGCGCTTCATCCGCGTGCTCAAGACCGTGGAAGTAACCGAGGGTGACAAGGTCGCCCGCTTCACGCCCTACGAAGGGTACAAGCTGGGCTTCACCATCCAGTTCGACCATCCGATGATCCCGGCCAAGCAGTCACGCCAGGAAATCGAATTCTCCACGCTGGCGTACACCAAGGAAATCTCCCGCGCGCGCACCTTCGGCTTCATGCGCGACCTGGAATACATGCGTGAACGCAATCTGGGCCTGGGCGGGTCGATGGACAACGCCATCGTGCTTGACGAGTTCCGCGTGCTCAACGAAGACGGGCTGCGCTACGCCGATGAGTTCGTGCGCCACAAGATCCTTGATGCGATCGGCGACCTCTACCTCGCCGGTGGCCAGGTGCTGGGCGCCTACGAGGGCTTCAAGTCCGGTCACGCGCTCAACAACAAGCTGGTGCGCGCGCTGATGGCCGATGCCAGCGCGTGGGAGTGGGTCAGCTATGACTCGCCGGCGGTACCGGATCCGGTCGAGTACGCCACGCCGGCCTACGCCTGATCCTCATAAATCATTGAATTAAAAGAAGAATACGCCGCCTCCCAGGGCGGCGTCCGCATTTCTGCAGGCTGCGACGGATAGGACGCAGCAGGTGACGCGACTGTCGGTCTGACGTCACGGTTTCGTGAACCTGTTGGAGCGGAAGCCTGAATTTAACGTTGTTTTAACAACAATCTAACGACAGGCCCACCGGGGACCGCTAGGATGCGACCCGGCCCCCGAAATGTTTCACGCTGCGGTGACACGCGCGACGGGGAGCGGAGCAGGAGGCTCCGTTGTCCTCAGGACCGCTTCTTCGGCTTCGAAGGAACATCCTGCAGGGCTGCCAAGGCGTCGCGTAGCCCTTTGTGCGTGGCGGCTGAAACTGCGTGGGGGCCATTCCGGTTGTCGATCGCTGGGGAGCGTGAGGGAGTGGTGGACGCAGTCTTGATGGTCACCCTGGTGGCCTTCAGCCCGATGGACCGGGCCGCGTCGAGAAGCTGGGCCTCGGCAAGCCGGAACTTGGCATGCCAGACCGGGGACTCGACGAGAAAAACGAGGTGTTCCCCGTCCACATTGGCCAGCCGGCAACGGCTGCGCAGAGGTGGCGGCAACTGGGGGCGCAACTGTCGGTCCAGCGCGTCGAGCCACAAGGCACGCCGCAGCGGGTTCCCGCTTTTGTCCGCCATCACCGCATCCAGTGCCGGTTTCGGCACGGAAGCGGGGCGAACGCTGGATTTCGGCTCAGACATGAAAACTCACTGATGGCATTCAAAAAGATCGTAATCAAAACGCGTGAAGGTCAGGCCAAATCGGCGCTCACGCGTTTGCGGTTCTATTTCGAGGACCGCCCCCGCGCCCTGCTGGGCAGCGTGCTCGGGGTAGGCTGCATTATCGGCTTTGCAGGCGGAATCGGCGCCAACGCGTTCAACGATTCGCGGCTGCAGGCCAAGGTTGACCGCCAGGAGGCTGAACTGGCCAAGGTCCAGCGCGATGCGCAGACCCAGGTCAACGCGCTGGCGGCCCGCCTCGGCGAACTGCAGGCGCAGGCCACCCGCCTCAACGCCCTGGGCGAACGGCTGACCCAGATGGGCAAGCTGGAAGATGGCGAGTTCGACTTCAACGAAACGCCCGGCCTGGGTGACGGCGATGCCGGCGGCCCGACCTCGGACATCCCGGTCAAGGACGTCAACGCCGACTTACAGGTGCTGGAGCAGCGTTTCGCTGCTTCAGGCCGCCAGCTGTCGGTGATGGAATCGCTGATGTTCGATCACCAGCTGCAGCAGAACGCCGTGCCTTCGCGCATGCCGATCCGCAACAGCTACGTCACGTCCGGCTTCGGCACCCGCGCCGATCCCTTCGGTCGCGGTGCCGCCACCCACAAGGGCATGGACTTCCACGCCCGGGTCGGCGATCCGGTCATGGCCGTGGCCGATGGCGTGGTCAGCTTCTCCGGCGTCAAGGGCGGCTACGGCAATGTCGTCGATGTCGACCATGGCAACGGCTACGTCACCCGCTACGCGCACAATTCGCGCCTGGTGGTGAAGGTCGGCGATCTGGTCCGTGCCGGCCAGGAAGTGGCCAAGGCAGGTTCCACCGGTCGCTCCACCGGTGCCCACGTGCACTTCGAGGTCTGGGAAAACGGCAACGTGGTCAACCCGCGCAAGTTCCTCGGCGACGGCGGCAACACGCCGGTGGGTCGCATCAGCCGCGGCTGATTCCAGCGCCGGCCAGGGCCCGGCGCCACCCTGCCTGGGGTCAGATCCTTTCGCCACGGCGAAAGGGTTCTGACCCCTTTGCTCAACCCCGGTCTGCCGGATCCGGGCCGATCGCGCCACACGGGACGCTTGAAACCCCTCCCGGCCGTCCCAAGCTACAATGGGTGTTGCCATCGACAGGGCGCCAAGCGCCCTGTTTCGTTTGCGGCGGACGGATTCCCCAGGGGAAGGCCGGGCGTCGTGTCCATCCAACCCGGTTCCTTCAATGATCAACAGCCTGCTTACCCGCGTATTTGGCAGTCGTAACGAACGACAGCTGCGCCAGCTCAACCGCATCGTCGCCAAGATCAATGCGCTGGAGCCGGAGATCGAGAAGCTTTCCGACGAGCAGCTGCAGGCCAAGACGCCGGAGTTCAAGCAGCGCATCGCCGGCGGTGAGGCCCTGGACAAGGTCCTGCCGGAAGCATTCGCGGTCTGCCGCGAAGCCGGTCGCCGCGTGCTCGGCATGCGCCACTACGACGTGCAGCTGATCGGCGGCATGGTCCTGCACCTGGGCAAGATCGCCGAGATGCGTACCGGTGAGGGCAAGACCCTGGTGGCTACGCTGCCGGTGTACCTCAACGCGCTGGAAGGCAAGGGCGTGCACGTGGTCACCGTGAACGACTATCTGGCCCGCCGCGACGCCGCGCAGATGGGCAAGCTGTACAACTGGCTGGGCCTGAGCGTGGGCGTGGTGTATCCGGGCATGCCGCACAGCGACAAGCGCGAAGCCTATTCGGCCGACATCACCTACGGCACCAACAACGAATTCGGTTTCGACTACCTGCGCGACAACATGGCGCTGTCCAAGGCCGATCGCTACCAGCGCGGCCTGCATTACGCCATCGTCGACGAAGTCGACTCCATCCTGATCGACGAAGCACGCACCCCGCTGATCATCTCCGGCCCGGCCGACGATTCCCCGGAGCTGTACATCCGCGTCAACCGCATCGTGCCGAACCTGGTCAAGCAGGAAGTGGAAGACGGCGAGGGCGACTTCTGGGTCGACGAGAAGGGCAAGCAGGTGCACCTGTCCGAAGCGGGCATGGAGCACGCCGAACAGCTGCTGGTCGAGGCCGGCATCCTCAACGGCGACACTGAAGGCCTGTACGCGGCGCAGAACCTGACCGTGGTCCACCACCTCAACGCCGCCCTGCGCGCGCACGCCATCTACCAGCGTGACGTGGACTACATCGTGCGCGATGGTGAAGTGGTGATCGTCGACGAGTTCACCGGCCGTACCCTGGCCGGCCGCCGCTGGTCCGACGGCCTGCACCAGGCGGTGGAGGCGAAGGAAGGCGTGCCGGTGCAGCGTGAGAACCAGACGCTGGCCAGCATTACCTTCCAGAACCTGTTCCGCATGTACAAGAAGCTGTCCGGCATGACCGGTACGGCCGATACCGAAGCATTCGAGTTCCAGAGCATCTACGGCCTGGAAGTGGTGGTGATCCCGACCAACCGCCCGACCATCCGCAAGGACAGCCCGGACCAGGTGTTCCTCAACCGCAAGGGCAAGTTCAACGCGGTGCTGGCCGACATCGAGGAATGCGCCAAGCGCGGCCAGCCGGTGCTGGTCGGTACCACCTCGATCGAAACCTCGGAAATGCTGTCGGAGCACCTGCGCAAGGCAGGCGTGAAGCATGAAGTGCTCAACGCCAAGCAGCACGACCGCGAAGCAACCATCGTCGCCAATGCCGGTCGCCCCGGTGCGGTGACCATCGCCACCAACATGGCCGGTCGTGGTACCGACATCGTGCTCGGTGGTTCACTGGAAGCCGAGCTGCATGCGCTGGGCGAGGATGCCACCGATGAACAGAAGGCGGCGATCAAGGCCGACTGGCAGCAGCGCCACGAAGCAGTGAAGGCGGCAGGCGGCCTGCACATCGTCGGCACCGAGCGCCATGAATCGCGTCGTATCGACAACCAGCTGCGTGGCCGTTCGGGCCGCCAGGGTGACCCGGGTTCGTCCCGCTTCTACCTGTCGCTGGAAGACAACCTGATGCGCATCTTCGCCTCTGACTGGGTGCAGAAGGCCATGCGCATGATGGGCATGAAGGAAGACGACGTCATCGAGGACCGCCTGGTCAGCCGCCAGATCGAGAAGGCGCAGCGCAAGGTCGAGGCCCACAACTTCGACATCCGCAAGAACCTGCTGGACTTCGACGACGTCAACAACGACCAGCGCAAGGTCATCTACGCCCAGCGCGATGAACTGCTGGACGCCGAATCGGTGAAGGAGAACGTCGATGGCATCCGCGACGACGTCGTCTTCGACATCGTTGCGCGTTTCGTGCCGCCGAACTCGGTGGACGAGCAGTGGGACCTGCGTGGCCTGGAAGCGACCCTGGAGTCGGAATTCGGCCTGCAGATGTCGCTGACCGACCTGGTCAAGTCGCACGAGGAACTGGACGCCGAAGCCATCGCCGCCAAGGTGCAGGAGCGCGTCAACCAGCACTTCGCCGAGAAGGAAGCCAGCGTCGGCGACGAGACCATGCGCGCGCTGGAAAAGCACGTGATGCTGACCGTGCTGGACCAGAGCTGGAAGGAGCACCTGGCCCGCATGGACTACCTGCGCCAGGGCATCTACCTGCGGGGTTACGCGCAGAAGCAGCCCAAGCAGGAGTACAAGAAGGAAGCCTTCGAGCTGTTCTCGGACATGCTGGAGAACGTCAAGCGCGAAGTGGTGACCCTGCTCGCCCGAGTGCGCATCCGCAGCGACGAGGAAGTGCAGGCACTGGAAGCGGCCGAGCGCCAGCAGGTCGAGGCACGCCTGCGCCAGTCGCAGTTCCAGCACCAGGACGCCGGCGGCTACAGCGCCGACGAGGAAGCGGCGCAGGTGCAGGCCGCGCAGCAGGGCGTGGCCCAGGTGCAGCGCGAAGAAGCCAAGATCGGCCGCAACGATCCGTGCCCGTGCGGCAGTGGTAAGAAGTACAAGCACTGCCACGGCCAGCTGAGCTGATCGGCCAGAGAGCCCCGCGAAAGCGGGGCTCTTCCGTTCGGGGGCGGGAAAGTGCGCGATCCGCGATTGCGCCGGTCCCCCTGTTGTAGGCATGCTCCCAGCATGCCTTCCCCCACCCGATCGATCCATGTCGTGGCCGCCGTCATCACCGACGCCCGTGGCCGCGTGCTGCTCAACCGTCGTACCGAGAACCGCGACATGGCCGGCCTGTGGGAGTTCCCCGGCGGCAAGCGCGAAGCGGGCGAAACCTCCGCGCAGGCCCTGGTGCGTGAACTGCGCGAGGAACTGGGCATCGAGGCCGAGGTCGGCGACTGGATCATGGACGTGCCGCAGCGGTACCCGGACAAGCACCTGACGCTGGAAGTGCGGCACGTCCGCAGCTGGAAGGGCACGCCGCGTGGTCGCGAAGGCCAGGCCATCACCTGGGTCGCGCAGGACAAGCTCGGACGCTACTCGATGCCGCCGGCCGACCTGCCGGTGGTGGCGGCACTGCGCGAGCCCGACTGCTACCTGGTCACCCCTGCACCGGGTGAGGACGATGACGGTCAACGGCAGTGGCAGGAACGACTGCAGCGCGCGGTCAGTGGCGGCCAGCAGCGCATCCAGCTGCGCCTGCCGCTGCAGCATCCTCGCCGTCAGGCCCTGATCGAGCAGGCGCTGCACGCACACCGGGGCGGGGTGCAGTGGCTGCTGAACCGCGATATCGAACTGGCGCGTGCGCTGGGTGTCGGCGTGCATCTGGGCAGCGAACAGCTGCTGTCCCTGCAGGGGCGACCGTTGCCGGATGGGCAGCTGGTGGGAGCCTCCTGCCACGACCTCGAGCAGCTGCAGGCCGCACAACGGCTGGGATGCGACTTCGCCGTGCTTGGGCCGGTGCAGGCGACCGCCAGCCATCCCGAGGCAACACCGCTGGGCTGGGATGCGTTTGCCGCCCTGCGTGCACAGGTATCGCTGCCGATCTACGCGTTGGGTGGGATGGCACGCGGCCAGGTCGCCGAGGCGCGCCGCCATGGTGGGCAGGGCATCGCCGCCATCCGCAGCCTGTGGCCGGAGTAGAGCATGCTCGCGGGGTCAGATCCCCGCGCAGCCGGGCTCTGACCCCATTGCCGGGATCCGACCCTCACCGGTCACAAGGTGATCCAGAAACAGCCGTACTGACGTCGCAGTCCCAGCACCGTCGCGGCGCGGGTGGCGCTGCCAGGCAGCGTCTGCTCGAGCCGCAGGCCTACGGGATGGCGCGACAAGGAGGGCTCGGTCGCGGATCCGGCCAGTGCAGGATCCTCGTCCTGAAGAACGGCCTGTGCCTGCTGCGGATAGACCGGCACCACGTCCACCAGTGGCCGCCGCGCCAGCGACTCCAGCTGGCCGAGGATGCGCTGCGCGCCCGCGTCGGACACCGCGCCCCAGAGATAGAGTGAGGACAAGCGGTTCACGTCGTTGCGGGTGATACCGGTGCGCAGGGCCTGCACCAGCTCGCTCAGGCGGCGCGGGCAGCGCGCCCCCAGCGAGTCCTGCGGCAGGTGGTTGCCGGCAGGAGCGGGAGGTGGCAGCCGTGATCGCGCGCCGATGCTGTCGCAGGGTCGGTCGGTGTAGACGCTCTGGCCTTGCGCATCGGTGCAGCGGTTCAGGCGCGAGGCCTGGCCGTGGGCAACGCCGGGCGCAGCGGACAGCAGCAGCGGCAGCAGCAGGAGTGAAATGAATCTCATCGACGCAGGGTAGCGCCGAATGCACGCGTGCAGCGTGCTTTCAGCCCTGCAGCAGTTTCAACACGGCCGTCGTCGGCTTGGCCAGGTTCAGCGTGTAGAAGTGCAGGCCCGGCGCCCCGCCTTCGATCAGGCGCTGGCACAGCTTGGCCACCACTTCGGCGCCGAATGCACGCACCGATGCCGCGTCATCGCCGTAGGCCTGCATCTTGCGGCCGATCCAGCGCGGGATCTCGGCGCCGCATTGCTCGGAGAAGCGGCGCAGCTGGCTGAAATTGGCGATCGGCATGATGCCGGGCGTGATCGGCACGTCCACGCCAAGCCGGCGCACTTCATCCACGAAGTGGAAGTAGGCGTCGGGGTTGAAGAAGTACTGGGTGATCGCCGCGTCGGCGCCGGCATCGATCTTGGCCTTGAAGTGCTTCAGGTCGGCCAGGGCATCGGAGGCCTGCGGGTGTGTTTCGGGGTAGGCACCGACCTCGATGCGGAAGGCATTGCCATGTTCGGCACGGATGAAGGCGATCAGTTCGGCGGCGTAGCGCAGGTCGCCAGGAAAGCCCATGCCCGAGGGCAGGTCACCCCGCAGTGCGACCAGCCGGCGGCAGCCGATGGCGCGGTATAGCTTGAGCAGCTCGCGGATCTCCTGGCGGGTGCCGCCGACACAGGAGAGGTGAGGCGCCGCCTCGAAGCCGTGGTGCTGGTTGAGATGGCGCACGGTCTCGGAGGTGTAGCTCAGGGTCGAACCTCCGGCGCCGAACGTACAGGACACGTACTCGGGCGTGTAGTCCTTCAGCTTCGCCGCGGCACGGTCGAGCTGGCTGCGCTGTTCGTCGGTCTTGGGGGGATAGAACTCGAAGCTGATGGCGGTCATGGCACGGACGATGGCGGCGGGTGCGAATCAGTATATCGCTTCATCAAGATGGATGTGCAACGAGGGTGTGAGGGTGCTGCCGCTGGCGGGAGTTCGCACGGGAGGCTGCTACAGCTCGGCGCTGACCGGGCTGGTGATGAAGCCCCAGAGCAGGCGCGCCATCACCGCCGGCGAGCGTGCCTGGGCATGGGCATATGCCCACAGTGCGTCCAGGCGCGGGCGGTCGTACAGGTGGCCGGCCAGCAGCACGGCGTGGATGCGGCGGGTGTTGCCGGTGTCCAGCAGCGGATCGCCATCGAGCAGCACCAGGTCGGCGGCCCGGCCGACCTCGACGCTGCCATGCGATTCTTGCAGTTGTAGATGACGCGCGGCCTGCAGCGTGGCTGCTTGCAGCACGTCGGCCTGGCTCAGCCCGGCCTGCCGCAACCACTGCAGTTCGTCGTGGTAGCGCAGTCCACCCAGTCCGGTATCGGTGCCGACCAGTACGGTCACACCGGCCCGATGCGCGGCGCCGGTGAGCGCCAGGCCATGGGTGAAGTACGCCTTCAGCGCCTGTTCGCCGCGCAGGCCCGGATAGCTCGCCACGGTGGCTTTCAGATCGTCGCGCCACGCCCAGCGTGAGAGCGGATCGAGATAGGCCAGACGTAGGTCGTCGATGAACGCTGGATCGCGTGCACGTGCATCCTCTTCGCGGGTGACATGGGTCGGTACGAACGCCGCACCGCTGGCCTGCATCAGGCCGAACGCTTCGTTGCAGAGCGCCGGCCGGTAACCACTCACCATGGCTTCGGCGAGCGCGGTCGGGTTCTCGCCGTCGAGCGTGCCCTCGCGCCAGGCAGTAGCGTTGTCCACGCAATGACGCACGAACAGATGGGCGTGCTCGAAGCTGCGCTGGCCGGCGCGCAATGCGGCTTCCAGTGGGACCGCCCTGGGCAGGTGTCCGACCAGGGGCCGATGCAGCTGCTGCGCTTCGCTGGCCAGCCGCTGGTAGGTCCCGGCGCGAAGGCGGTTGTAGACCTTGAACGCATCGACGCCGCGTGCGCGGTACGCGTGTGCACGTGCCGCCGCTACCTCCGGCGTCAGCGCCGGGTCTTCAAAATAGAAGCTGGCGATCTGCACGAAGCGCGGTGCGACCTGTTGCCCGGCGATGGCCTGTGCGGTCCAGCGACGCTTGTCGGCCACGCAGGCGATCAACGGATCGGTGGCCTGCGGGCAGTCCATCATGTCGCGGGTGCTGGTGATGCCATTGGCCAGCATCAGTGGGAACTGCAACTGCGGTGACAGCTGCAGTGCGTGGGTATGCATGTCCCAGAAGCCGGGCAGCAGCCAGCGTCCGCCCGCATCGAGAACCGGCAACGTGGTCTCCGGCGGGTCTTCACCGATGGCGGTGATGGTGCCGTTGCGCACGGTCACCGTGGTGGGTTCGCTGGCCCGGCCGCGGGCGATGTCCACCACGCGCGCGTTGACGATCACGTGGCTGTTGCCGGGGTCGGGCAGCGGTGGTGCCGACAGCGGCCAGAGCAGGGCGGCGGTGAACAGCAGGGGAGGCATCAGCAGGAGCACGGCCAGCACGCGCGGCCAGCGGCGACGACGGGCGGAGCTGGGTAACGCGCGTGCTGCATCCATGAGCCGGCGATCCTTGCATGGGTCGCCCGCAGGATGCGGCAACACGGGTGCCGATGCCAGTGACCATCGGTATCCCGCCCGCCATGCCCCGCGGGCAGGTACCCTGTGCAACGGAATTTCTGATTGCGCCACACCATGTCCATCGTCCTTACCGATTTCGCCCGTCCCCGCCTGTTCCCGCGCGTGCCGCGCGGCAACACCATCCAGGACTGCACTGCCGAGCAGTTCGAGGCGCATCTCAACGCGCACGCACCGCTGAAGGTGCTCGACGGCTACGCGCCGTTCTGCAAGCTGTTCGTCTACGAGAACTGGACCAGCACGCGGTGCCTGACCGTGCCGGTGACCGACGCCAACCGCCACCTGCTGCGCAGCGGCTACGAAGCGCGCAACCGTGAGGAACTGCCGGTGCTGGTGCGCTGGTTCGAGGGCGTGGAATCACCGCGTGCGAACTATCTGGTGGTGATCCTGTACAGCGCCGAGCAGCTGGCCAAAGAGGGTTCGCCGATCGATGCGGACTGGGGCATCGTCGGTTGCATCTACACCGCCGAACCGGAAGAGGTGCCGATGGCGCCGATCACGATGATGCGCAATGCGCTGGGTGTGGAGGAGGGCGGTTCCGGCGTGCCGCTGGACCGTGAGGCCTACCAGCGTTCGGTGGCGTTCTGGCAGAACAACGCCAACTGGCGGCCGTAGGCCCGGTCACCCGCGCTCGGCCGCGCTCAGCCGGAAAGCCACTCCCACCACGGGTAATGGTATTCGCGGTCGATTGCCTGCCAGTGCCGGCCGCAGTGTGCACAGGCCACCGTGTGGCAATCGCCCCAACCATCCTCGGCCTCCTGCAACGAGAGCAGCTGCATGTGGCCCTGTTCGAGCAGGCGCCGGGGATCGAAGAACGGGTAGGTGGGGTTGAGCGCGCACAGGCAACCCTCGCGCGCCTGCCAGTAGCGCAATCGTCGCAGCGCCGCCTTCAGGTGCACCTGGTTGCTGACCAGCATGCCGCCGAGTTCGATGGGCTGGCAGCATCGCTCGATCAGGTCGGCGTGCGATGCCAGGGCCTCCAGCGAGGAGGGGGTGAACAACCGTGCAACCGCACGCGCGGCGTCGGTGATGCGGCTGGCGTCGCGCGACAGCAGATCCTGCAGCAGCACGTCGGCCTGTGCATCGTCGAGCCGGGGTATCGGCGCTGAGGACCACGCCCAGCGCATCAGCGGGCCTTGCCGATGGCGGCGTAATGGCCGGCAGTAAGGCGCAGCAGGTCGGCCGGTGCCAGTTCCACTTCCAGTCCACGACGCCCGGCGCTGACATGCAGGCTGGGCAATACCTGCGCACTGGCATCCAGAAACGTGCGCAGGCGCTTCTTCTGCCCGAGCGGGCTGATGCCACCGACCACGTAGCCGGTGGCGCGCTGGGCGGCGTCGGCAGCGGCCATCTCGCACTTCCGGCAGCCGGCTGCTTCCGCCAACGCCTTCAGGTCCAACTGGCCGGCCACCGGCACGATCGCCACCAGCAGCTCGTGGGTTTCGGTGCTGGCCAGCAGGGTCTTGAATACCTGTGCCGGATCGAGGCCCAGCTTGTCGACGGCCTCGCCACCATACGATTCGGCGTGGGCATCGTGCACGTAGCTGCGCACGGTGTGGGCGATCTTCTCGCGCTTGAGCAGGGTGATGGCCGGAGTCATGGGCGCATCGTAGCGTGGGGCGACGCGGTTGCCTTGACCGAGGCTGTTGCCATGATCCGGTAGCGCCGGGCCATGCCCGGTGGCGTGGAGATCGTATTGCCTGCGTGTCGAGCAGGCGCGTTGTACCCGCCGGGCATGGCCCGGCGCTACCGGCGTGCCTGACGCAGAACGGGCGCCCGAAGGCGCCCGTTCTTTCTGCTTCCATTGCTGGGGTCGGATCCCTTTCCGCGGGAAAGGGCCCCGACCCCGGGCGCGGCATCAGTAGCGGTAGTGGTCCGGCTTGAACGGGCCTTCCACCGGCACGCCGATGTAGTCGGCCTGTTCCTGGGTCAGGGTGGTCAGCTTCACGCCGATCTTCTCCAGGTGCAGGCGTGCCACTTCCTCGTCCAGCTTCTTCGGCAGCAGGTAGACCTTCTTCTCGTAGTTGTCCTTGTTCGCCCACAGGTCGATCTGTGCCAGGGTCTGGTTGGCGAAGCTGTTGGACATCACGAAGCTCGGGTGGCCGGTGGCGCAGCCCAGGTTCACCAGGCGGCCCTCGGCCAGCAGGAAGATCGCATTGCCGTTCGGGAAGATGTACTTGTCGACCTGCGGCTTGATGTTCACGTGCTTGATGCCCGGGTAGGACACCAGCGCATCGACCTGGATCTCGTTGTCGAAGTGGCCGATGTTGCAGACGATGGCCTGGTCCTTCATCGCGCTCAGGTGCTCGATGCGGATGATGTCCTTGTTGCCGGTGGTGGTGACGTACAGGTCGGCACGGCCCAGGGTCGATTCGATGGTGTTGACTTCATAGCCTTCCATCGCCGCCTGCAGGGCGCAGATCGGATCGATTTCGGTCACGACCACGCGCGCACCGTAGGCACGCAGCGAGGCGGCGCAGCCCTTGCCGACGTCACCGTAACCGCAGACCACGGCCAGCTTGCCGGCCAGCATCACGTCCATGGCACGCTTCAGGCCATCGGCCAGCGACTCGCGGCAGCCGTACAGGTTGTCGAACTTGCTCTTGGTGACCGAGTCGTTGACGTTGATCGCCGGAATCAGCAGGGTGCCGGCCTGGGCCAACTGGTACAGGCGGTGCACGCCGGTGGTGGTCTCTTCGGAGACGCCCTTCCAGTCCTTGACCACGCGGCCCCAGTAGCCCGGGCGCTCCTTGGCCACGCGCTTGAGCAGGTTCTTGATGACCTGTTCCTCGTGCGAGGAGGAGGCGGTGTTGACCCAGTCACTGCCGTTTTCCAGCTCGTAGCCCTTGTGGATCAGCAGGGTGACGTCGCCACCGTCATCGACCACCAGCTCCGGACCGGTCAGGGTGCCGTCGGCCAGGGTGAAGGTCAGCGCGTCCAGGGTGCAGTCCCAATACTCTTCCAGGGTCTCGCCCTTCCAGGCGAACACCGGGGTGCCGGTGGCGGCGATGGCCGCAGCCGCATGGTCCTGGGTCGAGAAGATGTTGCACGAGGCCCAGCGCACGTCGGCGCCGATGTCCTTCAGCGTTTCGATCAGCACCGCGGTCTGGATGGTCATGTGCAGCGAGCCGGTCACGCGCACGCCCTTCAGCGGCAGCTCGGCCTGGTACTTGCGGCGGATCGACATCAGGCCCGGCATTTCATGCTCGGCGATGTCCAGTTCCTTGCGGCCCCAGTCGGCCAGGGTGATGTCGCGGATCTTGTAATCGCCTTCGGTGGAGAAGGTCTTGGCAACAGCGTTCATGCAGTAGCTCCGGTTGTGGGCGAGCGGGTGCTCGCATCTAGCCGGGCGCCGTTGTTACAGAGCCACCTCACCGAGCCTGGCCGGCCTCATGGGGGTCCGGTCGCAGCGCCCCTCGGGAGGGGAGAACGGCCATTATATCGCGCGCCCGGTGTTTCATCGGCGTGACCCAACCATCGGCAGATGGGCGCCTGTGCACGGACTGTTAAGGTCGGGTTTTAACGCACCCTCAGGTGGAACGATGAGCATGCATGCACGCCGCAACCGGCGCTTGACCGGCCTGGTCCTGTCCATGGCCCTGCTGGCGGTGGCCCCGCTGGCCTGGGCGGCGGCGCCGCCGCCCGCGGCGGCCCAGGCCCAGGGCGCAAATGGCTACGAGCTGCCCTCGGCCGCGCTGCAGGCGGTGGTCGACGCCCCGCGTGCGCCCTCGCTGTACCTGTCGCCGCGCCGCGATGTGGCCGCGCTGATGCAGATGCCGTCGCTGCCGTCGATCCAGGTGGTGGCCCAGCCGGAACTGAAGCTGGCGGGCCTGCGCATCAACCCGCGCACGTTCTCCGACAGCCGTTTCAGCTTCGGCGAGAAGCTGTGGCTGATGAACGTGGCCGACGGCACGGAGCGGCAGATCAGCGGCCTGCCGGGCACGCTGTCGATTGCCAGCCTGGCATGGTCGCCGGACCAGAAATGGCTGGCCTTCAACCAGGTCGACGCCGCCAGCGGCGCCAACGAACTGTGGCTGGTGGATGTGGCCGCCGGCAGCGCCCGTCGCCTGGTCGCCGGCCTGAACACGGTGATCGGCAGCGGCTACCAGTGGCTGCCGGACAGCCGTGGTCTGGTGGTGTTCACCCGCCCGGCCAACCTCGGCGCCGCCCCGGCCGCCGACGGCATTCCCACCGGCCCTGCCGTGCAGCAGACCAGCCAGGGCGGCGGCGTGGTGTCGATCCGTACCTATCAGGACCTGCTGAAGAACGAGGCCGACGCGCGCCAGTTCGATTACTACGCCACCACCCAGCCGATGGAAGTCAGCCTGGATGGCCGCACCCGCGCGATCGGCGCGGCCGGCATCTTCATGGGCTTCTCGGTATCGCCGGACGGCCGCTTCGTGCTGCGCCAGCCGGTGCAGCGGCCGTACTCCTATGTGGTGCCGGTCAGCAGCTTCCCGCGCCGCATTGAAGTGATCGACCGTGCCAGCGGCCAGATGGTGCACACCGTGGCCGTGCGCCCGCTCGTGGAAGGCCTGCCGACCGGCAACGACGCCGAAGTGACCGGCGTGCGCGACATCGGCTGGCGCGGCGATGCCGATGCCACGCTGGTCTGGGCCGAAGCCCAGGACGGCGGCGATCCGAACCGGGACGCCAAGGTGCGCGATGCGGTGCTGATGCAGGCCGCCCCGTTCGACACGCCGCCGGTGACGCTGGCCCAGCTCGGCAGCCGTCTGGCCGGCATCAGCTGGGGCCGTGGCGACCTGGCCCTGCTCACCGAGTCGTGGTGGAAGACCCGCAGGACCAAGACCTGGTTGATCGCCCCGGACAACGCCGGTGCCGAGCCGCGCCTGCTGTGGGATCGTGATGCGCAGGACCGCTATTCCGATCCGGGCCGGCCACAGCTGTCCAGCGACGATCGCGGCCGCTCGCTGCTGCAGACCAGCCCCGATGGTGGCAGCCTGTATCTGGTCGGTGCCGGTGCCTCGCCGGAAGGTGACCGTCCGTTCGTGGACCGCTTCGACATCGCCAGCGGAAAGGCCACCCGCCTGTTCCACTCGCAGGCGCCGAACTATTCGGTGCCGGTGGCATTGCTGGACAACCAGGGCAGCTCGCTGCTGCTGAGCCGTGAAAGCCCGGACGAGCCGACCAACTTCCATGTGCAGTCGCTCACCGATGCCAGCGCGGCACCGCGCGCGCTGACCCACTTCCCGCATCCCCTGCCGCAGCTCAAGGGCGTGCAGAAGGAGCAGATCCGCTACAAGCGTGCCGACGGCGTGGACCTCACTGCCACGCTGCTGCTGCCGCCGGGCTACGATCCCACGCGCGACGGCCCGCGCCCGCTGCTGATGTGGGCCTACCCGGGCGAGTTCAAGAGCGCCGCAGCCGCCAGCCAGGTCACCGATTCGCCGTACCGTTTCAACGCGATCAGCTACTGGGGCCCGCAGGCCTTCCTGGCCAAGGGCTATGTGGTGCTGGCAAGTCCTTCGATGCCGATCATCGGCGAGGGTGACAAGGAACCCAACGACACCTATATCGAACAGTTGGTGGCCAATGCCCAGGCTGCGGTGGACGAAGTGGTGCGCCGTGGCGTGACCGACCGCGACCATATCGCCATCGGCGGCCATTCCTATGGTGCGTTCATGACCGCGAACCTGCTTGCGCATACGCGCCTGTTCAAGGCCGGCATCGCCCGCAGTGGGGCCTACAACCGTACGCTGACGCCGTTCGGCTTCCAGGCTGAAGAGCGCAATTACTGGCAGGCGCAGGACGTGTATCAGAAGATGGCGCCGTTCAACTATGCGGACCGGATCAAGGATCCGATCCTGTTCATTCACGGCGTGGATGACAACAATTCCGGCACCTTCCCGATGCAGAGCGAGCGCATGTTCGCTGCGGTGAAGGGACTCGGAGGAACGGCGCGCCTGGTGATGCTGCCGAACGAATCACACGCCTATCGTGCACGCGAATCGATCATGACCATGCTGGCCGAGAGCGAGCGCTGGCTGGAGCAGACCATCGGCCCGGCAGCCTCGGTCAAGGCGAAGAAGAAGCACTGACACGTGCATGCCGGCGGCCCCTGCGAGGGGGCCGCCCCGGCCCGGTTGCATTCCACATCGGCAGCGCTGGCGTTGCATGCAGATGAAACCATTTCTGCATCGCAGCACGGCCCCCGATCTGGGATAGGCTTGGATCCAGGATCCGTTGACCGAGGCCCGTGCGTCGCCGATGAACGAGTACCGCAGCAGCATCGAGTTTGCTTCTCCCGATCTTCCGCTCCGCGATGACGTGCGCCGGCTCGGCGCGCTGGTCGGCGACCTGCTGGTCGAGCAGGTTTCGGCAACCTTCCTCGATGATGTCGAGGATGTGCGCACGCGGGCCATCGCCCGCCGCGAGAACCAGGCGCCGCTGTCGGAGCTGGCCGAAGGCCTGGCCGGTCGCACGCCGCAGCAGGCCGAGACGATGGTGCGGGCGTTCAGCACCTACTTCCAGGTGGTCAACATCGCCGAGCGGGTGCACCGTATCCGCCGCCGCCGCGACTACCAGCGCGCCGGTACTGCCGCGCCGCAGCCGGATGGCCTGCAGGATGCGTTGCAGCACCTGAAGGCGCAGGGCGTGACGCTGGATGAGTTGGCGCAGTGGTTGCCGCGCATCGATATCGAACCGGTGTTCACTGCGCATCCGACCGAAGCCGTGCGCCGCGCACTGCTGGAGAAAGAGCAGCTGATGGTGGCCAGCCTGGTCGACAACCTCGACGGCCAGCGCACGCCGGGCGAGGCGGCAGCGGATGCTGCACGCTTCCGCATGGCGCTGACCGCTTCCTGGCAGACCACCGACTCCTCGCCGGTGCGGCCGACGGTCGATGACGAGCGCGAGCATGTCGGCTTCTATCTGGTGCAGGTGCTTTACCGGGTGATACCCGTGCTGTACGAATCCCTGCAGCAGGCGCTGCGTGATACCTATGGCGAAGAACTGGCGCTGCCGCGCCTGCTGCGTTTCGGCACGTGGGTGGGCGGCGACATGGACGGCAACCCGAACGTGGACGCCCGCACCATCCGCAGCACGCTCGATGCCCAGCGACAGGCAGTGCTGGGGCGCTACCAGAAGGAACTGCTGCAGCTGGCCAGCCTGCTCAGCCAGTCCACCGAGCGGGTGGGCGTGAGCGATGCGCTGCAGGCACGCGTGTCGCACTACCAGCAGCTGTTGCCGCAGGTGCAGTCGCGCCCGCGGCACGCCGACATGCCGTACCGGCTGCTCAACGACCGCATGCGTGCGCGCCTGCAGGCCACCCTGGACGATGCAGAGGGGGCCTATGCAGGCCCGGACGAGCTGATCGACGATCTGCAGCTGATCCTCGACAGCCTGCGTGCCAACCGTGGCGAGCACGCCGGTGGATTCGCCGTGCAGCGACTGCTGTGGCGGGTGAAGACATTCGGCTTCCATCTGGCGCGGCTGGACGTGCGGCAGGAATCGAGCGTGCATGCGCGCGCGCTGGCGGCGGTGCTGGGCGGCGAAGCGGCCTGGGAAGGATTGGATCCATTGGCCCGCGCAGGCCTGCTCGGGCCACACGCCAGCGGCGAGCAGCCGTTGCCGGTGGGCGACGACGAGGGCAACCAGCGACTGGATGCGGTGTTCGCGGCGCTGGCCGACGCGCGCGCGCGGCATGGCAGCGAGGCGCTGGGCAGCTACATCATCTCGATGGCACATGACCGCAGTGATGTCCTGGCCGTGCTGGCGCTGGCGCGCCGCGGCGGATTGGCCGACGAGGCTGGCGCGGTGCCGCTGGACATCGCACCGCTGTTCGAGACGGTGGACGATCTCAAGCGCGGTACCGCGACGCTGCGCGACCTGCTGGCCGATCCGGTCTATCGCGCTCATCTGCGGGCACGTGGTGATGTGCAGATGGTGATGCTGGGTTACTCCGACAGCAGCAAGGACGGCGGCATCGCCGCCTCGCGCTGGGGCCTGCAGCGTGCGCAGGTGGAACTGCTGGACGTGGCGGCGGAGGCTGGCATCCGCCTGACCTTCTTCCACGGCCGTGGTGGTTCGATCAGCCGGGGCGGTGGCAAGACCACGCATGCGGTGGACGCGTCGCCACGTGGCAGCATCGATGGTCGCCTGCGCGTGACCGAGCAGGGCGAGGTGATCCACCGCAAGTACGGCATCCGCGCGCTGGCGCTGCGATCGCTCGAGCAGTCCACCGGCGCCGTGCTGCGGGCCAGTCTCCGTCCGCGTGCCGCGGAGCCACGCGAGGAGGGCTGGCGACCGGTGATGGACGTGGTCGCCACCGCCAGCAGCGAGGTCTATCGCGCCTTCGTCGGCCAGGCCGGTTTCATGGATTACTTCCGTACGGCGACGCCGATCGATGTGATCGAGCGGATGACGCTGGGTTCACGGCCGTCGCGTCGTCTCGGCCAGGACGCCGCACTGGGCAACCTGCGTGCGATCCCGTGGGTATTCGCCTGGAGCCAGGCCCGCGCGGTGATTCCCGGCTGGTATGGCGTGGGCAGCGGCCTGCAGGCGGCGGTGGATGCCGGCCACGAACCTGTCCTGCGCGAAATGGCGCGCGACTGGCCGTTCTTCCGCACCTTCCTGGACGACATCGCGATGGTGCTGTCCAAGGGCGATATCACCATCGCCGAACAGTTCTCGCGTCTCTCCGGTGACCTGCACGGGCGCTTTTTCCCGCAGATCCAGCACGAACTGGCGCTGACCCGCCGCTGGCTGCTGGCACTGATGGACCAGCAGACCTTGCTGGAGCACGATGCGCGGCTGGCGCTGTCGATCCGCCTGCGCAATCCCTACGTCGATCCGATCAGCGTGCTGCAGGTGGACCTGCTGCAGCGCTGGCGCGCAAGCGGGCGGGAGGACGAAGAACTGCTGCGCGCGCTGGTGGCCTGCGTGAATGGTGTTTCGCAGGGCGTGCAGAACACCGGGTGAGTGCATCCGCCGGGCATGGCCGGGCGCTACCCGCCTCGGTGGGTGCGGGGCCTGCCCCGCACGCTCTCACTCTTCAGGCGAAGGCGGATTGGACGCCAGCAGTTCCAGGTGCCGTTGCTCCATTTCCTGCCGCAGCTGGCGCCGGATCAGCGCGGCGGCCTGCCGGCGCTTCTCGTCCGAACTGGCGGGCTGCAGCGGGGGGACAGGCGTTGGCCGTCCCTCTTCGTCCACCGCCACCATGGTGAAGAAACAGCTGTTGGCGTGGCGCACGCTGCGCTTGAGGATGTCCTCGGCCACCACCTTGATGCCGATCTCCATCGACGAGGTGCCGGTGTAGTTCACCGAGGCCAGGAACGTCACCAGTTCGCCCACCGCGATCGGCTGGCGGAACATCACCTGGTCCACCGACAGGGTGACCACGTAGCTGCCGGCGTAGCGGCTGGCGCAGGCATAGGCGACCTGGTCGAGCAGGCGCAGGATGGCGCCGCCGTGGACCTTGCCGGAGAAGTTGGCCATCTCCGGCGACATCAGCACGGTCATGGACAGCTGGTGGGTTTTGAGTTCGGTCGACATCGGCCGATTGTATCGGGCGCGCAGCGCCGTTGCAGAGCCAGGCCATGCCCGGTTGCAGGGGCCTGGGGCGCAGGCAAAAAGAAAGCCGAGCGTAGGCTCGGCTCCACTGCAGAGAGAAGGGCCGCTTGCGCGGCCCTTCGTGTTTCTTACTTCAGCTTCGCATCAGCGCGCAGGGCAGCGGCACGATCGGTCTTCTCCCAGGAGAAGGCCGTGGCGTTGACCGTCTCGCCGGCACCGTTGAGGTAGCTGAACTCCTTCGGCTTGCGGCCGAAGTGGCCGTAGGCCGCAGTCTGCTGGTACATCGGGTGGATCAGGTCCAGCATCTTGATGATGCCGTACGGGCGCAGGTCGAAGTGCTTGCGGATCAGCTTCTCGATCTTGTCGTCGCTGATCTTGCCGGTGCCGAAGGTGGTGACCGAGATCGAGGTCGGCTCGGCCACGCCGATGGCGTAGGAGACCTGCACTTCGCAACGGTCGGCCAGGCCGGCGGCAACCACGTTCTTGGCGACGTAGCGGGCAGCGTAGGCGGCCGAGCGGTCAACCTTGGACGGATCCTTGCCCGAGAACGCGCCGCCACCGTGACGGGCCCAGCCGCCGTAGGTGTCGACGATGATCTTGCGGCCGGTCAGGCCGCAGTCGCCCACCGGGCCGCCGATCTCGAACTTGCCGGTCGGGTTGATGTGGAACTTGGTGCCCTTGTGCAGCCACTTGGCCGGCAGCACCGGCTTGATGATCTCTTCGCGGACGGCCTCGATCAGGTCCTTCTGCTTGATGCCCGGGGCGTGCTGGGTGGACAGCACCACCGCGTCGATGGCGGCCACTTCGCCGTTCTCGTAGCGCAGGGTGACCTGGCTCTTGGCGTCCGGGCGCAGCCACGACAGGGGCGAGTTCTTCTTCTTGCGGATCTTGGCCTGCTGCTCGACCAGGCGGTGCGACAGGTGGATCGCGGCCGGCATGTAGCTGTCGGTCTCGTTGGTGGCGTAGCCGAACATCAGGCCCTGGTCGCCCGCGCCCATTTCTTCCGGCTTCTTGCGGTCCACGCCCTGGGCGATGTGCGGCGACTGCTTGCCGATCAGGTTCAGCACACCGCAGGTGGCGCCGTCGAAGCCGACGTCGGAGCTGTCATAGCCGATGTCCAGGATGACCTTGCGGGTCAGCGCTTCGAGGTCGATCCAGGCGCTGGTGGTGATCTCACCGGCAACAATGGCCACACCGGTCTTGACCATGGTCTCGCAGGCCACGCGGGCGCGCTGGTCCTGGGTCAGGATCGCGTCCAGCACCGCGTCGGAGATCTGGTCGGCAATCTTGTCCGGATGGCCTTCGGAGACCGATTCGGAGGTGAACAGGTAGCTGGACATCAGGCTTAATATCCCTTGATTCGGATGGAAAGATGGGCGCGCATCATACACGGGGTGCGCCGCCTGTGCATTGTGAACCCGTGCGGGTTGCCGGTGGTTAAGGTGACGTGCCCTCTGGCACAAGGCCTGGCGGGCATCTGCAGGGCATGGTGCGCAGGCAGTGTTCCACTGGCGTGACCATGCCGCAAGGCCGTGCTGCGGGGGGAAGGGGCGGTTCCGGCGTTGCCGGGCGGGACCGGCCGTCATCGTTCTGCCCCGAAACCGCCATCTGTCTGCCGCGTGCCAGGCGCAGGCTGTCGGCCAATCCGGCCGCCGGGTATCAGTGAGCACGCCATGCAGGAACTCGAACAGCGTCTGCAGCAACGCTTTCCGGAGTGGTTCCACGGCCGCCGCGGCCAGCTCGCGCGGCCACTGCTGCGCAGTGTCGGTCGCTGGTCGCGGCTGGACCGGGTGGAGGACTTCCTGCGGCGCAACGCTGACGTGCGCGGATTCGGCTTCGTGGCCGCTGGGCTGGAGTTCCTGGACGGCCAGTACCAGGTGGATCCGGCCGCCCTGGCCCGCATTCCGGCCACGGGCCGTCTGCTGATCGTGGCCAATCATCCTTCCGGTGCACTCGACGCGCTGGCGCTGCTGGATGCGGTCGGCCGCATCCGCCGCGACGTGCGGATCGTGGCCAACGATCTGCTGGGCGCCATCGGTCCCCTGCAGGACCTGCTGCTGCCGGTCCGCATCCTCGGCGGCAAGGTCCAGCGCGGCAGCCTGCAGGCGGTGGAGCAGGCGCTGGCCGCCGAGCAGTGCGTAATCGTGTTTCCGGCCGGCGAGGTATCCCGGCTGTCGTTGCGCGGCATCCGTGATGGTCGCTGGCAGCGCGGGTTCGTCAGGTTCGCCCGGGCCGCCGGCGCCCCGGTGTTGCCGGTGCGGGTGGAGGCGCGCAACTCGGCCCTGTTCTACGGCGCCTCGACCCTGTTCAAGCCAGCCGGCACCGCGCTGCTGGCGCGCGAGATGTTCGCGCGGCGTGGTCGGCCGCTGCGGTTGCGCATCGGTGAACCGATGCAGCTGGGACAGGGCGACCCGGGCGAGCAGCTGCTGGCGGTACGGCGCGCGCTGTATGCGCTGGGCCGCGACCTGCGCCCCGGCGAGACTGCCAGCGCCGGACCCGAACCACTGGCCGCACCGGTACCGCCGTCGCAGGTGGCGGCCGCCATCGCTGGCGCTGTCCGGCTCGGACAGACCGCCGACGGCAAGCAGATCCTGCTGGCCAGCTGCAGCGCCGACTCGCCGCTGCTGCTGGAACTGGGCCGCCTGCGCGAGCTGACGTTCCGCCAGGTGGGCGAGGGTACCGGCCACAGCCGCGACCTGGACGCCTTCGATCCGCAGTACGAGCACATCGTGATCTGGGACGCTGCCGCGCAGCGCATCGCGGGCGCGTACCGCATCATGCGGGGCGCGCACGCGCTGGCCCGGCGCGGGCTGGCAGGGCTCTACAGCGCGTCGCTGTTCCGCTATTCCGACGATGCCATCACCCATATCGCCGAGGGGCTGGAGCTGGGCCGCAGCTTCGTGGTGCCCGATTACTGGGGCAGCCGCAGCCTGGACTACCTGTGGCAGGGAATCGGCGCCTACCTGCAGTGCCGGCCCGGCATCCGCTACCTGTTCGGTGCAGTATCGATCAGTGCGGCGCTGCCGCGCGATGCGCGCGAACAACTGGTGGCCTACTACCAGCGCTACTACGGCGGCATCGCCGGCCTGGCCGAGTCGAACCGGCCCTTCCAGTACTTCGCGGCACCGCCCAGTTTCGGCGAACTGGATGCGGGCGCAGCTTTCGATGTCCTGAAGGCCAATCTGGCCGCACTCGGGACCGGCGTGCCGACCCTGTACCGCCAGTACACCGACCTGTGCGAGCCCGGTGGCGCGCGCTTCCTGGCGTTCGGTGTCGACCCGGCGTTCAGCGACTCGATCGACGGTCTGATCGAGGTGGACCTGTGCGCGATCCGACCGCACAAGCGCAGGCGCTACCTGCGCGATGCCGGAGCGCAGGCATGAGCGCGCTGGCGACGTTGTCGCCACACCGTCGCGCCGTGTTCGTCTCCGACGTGCATCTGGGGTCGCGTCACTGCCACGCGGCCGAACTGGCCGTGTTTCTCGCCCAGCTGCGCTGTGAACGGTTGTACCTGGTCGGTGACATCATCGATCTGTGGTGGATGGCGCATCACCGCGCCAACTGGCGGCAGTCGCACAGCGACGTCATCCAGGCGCTGCATGCACTGCGTCGCAACGGTACCGAGATCATCTACATCCCCGGCAATCACGATGCCTCGCTGCGCCACGTCTGCGGGTTGATGCTGCCGGCGATGCAGGTGCGCCGTCGCGCGATCCACGTGACCGCCGACGGGCGACGGTTGCTGGTCGCCCATGGTGACGACTACGACGGTGTCACCCATTTCGGTGGCCTGCAGGAAAAGTTCGGCGACTGGCTGTACTACCGCATCCTGACCGGCAACCAGGCGCTCAACGCCGTACGCCGTCGGCTGGGCATGCGCTACTGGTCGCTGTCGGAATTCCTCAAGAAGCGCAGTGGTGCGGCCGAGCGCTACATCGAGCGCTTCGTGCAGGCCGGGCTGGACGACGTGCGCCGGCGCGGCCTGGACGGCATCATCTGCGGGCACATCCACCGTGCGGCGCTGGTCGAGCGCGACGGCCTGGTCTACGCCAACGACGGCGACTGGGTGGAGAGCCTGACCGCGCTGGCCGAAGATCATGACGGCGCGCTGCGCCTGCTCGATCACCATGGGCGGACGCTGGTGGAGCTGCCCGGCGCAGCCCGGCGCGCGGCGGCTGCCTGAGCCCAGCGGTACCGGCCACCGTCCTGGCTCCGCCGTCGCCCTGCAAAGCCGTTAGCATCTGGCCATGGATTCCTTGACCCAGATCGTTCTCGGCGGCGCCGTTGCCGCTGCCATCGCCCCGCCCGGACATCGCCGCGCGGCCCTGCTGGCCGGTGCCGCACTGGGCACCCTGCCGGATCTGGATGCCTTGTGGCTGGGCTTCACTGCCGAGGATCCCGTAGCGGTGATGGTCGACCACCGCAGCTTCAGCCATTCGCTGCTGGTGCTGCCCTGGGTGGCGGCGTTGATCTGGTGGCTGTTCAAGCGCTACGGCCGGGGGCGGGTGGCGCAGTCGCCGCTGCGCTGGTTCTGGGCCATCCAGCTGGCGCTGGTCACCCATCCGCTGCTGGATGCGTTCACCGTCTACGGCACCCAGCTGTGGTGGCCATTGCGGCCACACCCGACCATGGGCTCAAGTGTGTTCATCATCGACCCGGCGTACACGGTATGGCTGCTGCTGGGCTGCGTGGTGGCGTGGTTCGGGCGCGCGCGGCCATGGGCCGGCAAGGTGCTCGGGCTCGCCCTGGTGCTCAGTACCGGCTACCTGGGATGGGGCCTGCTGGCCAAGGCGGAGGTCGACCGCGCCGCCCAGCAGAGCCTTGCGGCCCTGGGGCTGGGCGATGCGCCACGATTCTCGGTGCCGATGCCGTTCAACACCCTGCTGTGGCGGGTGGTGGCGATGACCCCGAACGGTTACGTGGTCGGCGATCGCTCGCTGGTGGCCGACCGCGGCCCGATGCAGTTCGAAGGGCACCCGTCCAATGTGCAGGCCCTGCGTGAAGCGCAGTCGATCCCGGCGGTTCAACGCCTGCAGTGGTTCAACCGGGGCTTCATGCGTGCGCAGGTCGTGGATGGAATGCTGGTGCTGAGTGATCTGCGCATGGGCCTGGAGCCGGATTACACCTTCAACTTCGCCGTGGCGCGGCAGGTCGATGGGCGCTGGCAGGCGATCGTGCCCGAGCAGCGGCGCACGGATTACAGCAGCCCGGCGGCGCGCGCTGATGTCGGCGTCAGGCTGGCCGCGATGTGGCAGCGGATCTGGCATGCGCCGGCAGCGACGGGCGCCACCGGCGGTGGTGCCCCGGTGCACGCGGGCGATTGATCGGCGGGCGGGGATGCTGTGCCGGCTTCAGGCCGGCGGCGCCGTACGGTTGAGCTGGATCGAGCGATGCAGGACCTGGCGGGGCGCATTGGCGATGTCGAAGCCGACGAATGCCAGCAGGAACTGCAGGCCCGAAATCAGCGAAACCATGACGATCATGAGCGTACCGACCGGCGTCGCAACCTCCGCCGATGCCGATGCGATCCAGTGGTACACGCCGAACACGCCACCGAAGGCGAGCAGTCCCAGCCCGGCGATCAGCTCCAGCGAGGCGATGGTCAGGTCACGCAGGAAGTAGTTGTAGCCCACGCGCTTGAGCGTGTTGCGCACGTGCTTGAAGGCGAATTCGCCCAGTACCCGGCTGATGCGCAGGTTGCTGGTCTCGTCGGCATAGCGCGCGTCCATCGCCACGTCCTGCACCACGGCACGCACCGTGTTGAGGCGGAACAGCATGTCGGTCTCGAAGAAGTAGCGGTCGCTGATCGCATCCAGGCGCAGATGGCTGGCAACGCGGGCGTGGATGGCGGTGTAGCCGTTGGTCGGGTCGAACACCTGCCAGTAGCCGGAAGACGCCTTGCTCATGAACGACAGCGCGAGGTTGCCGATCCGCCGCAGCAGCGGCATGCGACGGATGTGGCTGAGGTTCCAGAAGCGGTTGCCCTTGGTGTAGTCGGCGTTGCCCTCTGCGATGGGAGCGACGAAGTCCATCAGCAGTGCGGGATCCATCTGGCCGTCGCCATCGACCTTCACCAGGATGTCCATGCCTTCGGCGATGGCCGCGCGGTAGCCGGTCTTGATCGCACCACCGACGCCGCGGTTCTGCGCATGGAACAGCACCCTGACCCGGGGATCGCGCGTGCTGTCCTGGACCATCCGGCCGCTGCCATCCGGGCAGGCATCGTCAACGCAGTAGATCGCGGTGACCGCATCATCGATCGCTGCCAGCACGCCGAGCACGTGGCGGGTCACCCGGTAGCAGGGAATGATGACGGCGATCTTCGGTGGCGTGGCCGGGCGCGCGTAGGCGTTCATCTGCATCGTCCTCAGGGCTGTGGCGGTGCCGGCGGCTGCGCGGGTGCGGCCAGCATCGCGGCCGCGGGCACTTCCACCAGGTCGGCGTACATCGAACGGGGTTCGGCGACGTCGCTGACCATCACATGGTGATAGCGGTTGAACGTGGTGTTGAAGCGGTCTTCGGGCATGTCCGGGAAGCGCGCGCGGAAGTACGCCAGCTGCGGGAAATACAGCGTGTGGTTGACTGCCGGGATGCCGACCCCGGACAGCAGCGCACCGTAGCGTCCGTCCACCACCAGGGCTCCGTCCGCAGCCTGGCGTGCACCGCGCGCCTGCATCGACGCCAGCACGGCGCCGCGGTCCATGTCGAAGATCGGCCGGGCTGACTGCACCGGATTGAACAGCCCGTTGGTCAGCACGTTGCCGAGCGCGGCCACCGCCAGCACCAGCGCCACCGGATGCGCGGCAAACCGCGGGCGGCGCGCGGCGAAGGCGAGCACGCCCACGCACAGCAGTGGCCACGCATCGGCCGTGGCGTGCAGCCGGCTGAAACTGCCCTGGCCGAAGGCGAACTTGAGCAGGCATCCCGCCAGCAGCAGGGCCGCGAGCAGCAGCAGGCGGCCGCGGCCCAGGCGCACCCCACCGCGCACCAGCACGATCGCGCAGCCGATGTTCAGCAGCAGGCCCAATGCCAGCAACGCGCGGGTGGGCGGCACCATCGACAGCCCGGTCAGCTGGCCGATCCGCAGCGGCACCGGCAGGAAGATCCAGCAGGCGACCAGTGCGATGCCGGCGGCCAGCGCCGCCAGCGACAGCCGGTGGCCGCGTGCCCAGCGCAGCACCTGCGTCCAGTCGGCGAGGACGGCGGTGAACAGCGGCAGCAGGCTGCTGAACACTGCGATCTCGCAGGCGTTGGACGGCTCGAACGCAGGCAGCGGATAGAACCCGCGCGTCATCAGGTTGGGAAACCCGTGGGTGAGCAGTGCGACCGGGCTGACCCCGCCGCCTGCGCTCTCGCGCTGGCCGGGATAGACGGTGTTGCGGACGATCTCGATCGCCTCGTGGAAATAGCCGAGGAACGCCAGCAGCGCCAGGCCGCCGGCGACCGCCGCATCGAGCAGGCGTGTCACTGTCAACGCATCGCGGCGGAAGGCCAGCACCAGCACGCCCATGGCCAGCAGCGCTGAAATGATGAAGGGCGGGTAGGCCACGGCCAGCAGCCAGACCACCAGTGCGTAGGCGCTGGCGAGGATGCGCAGCCAGCGGTTGTCGATCCGCAGCCAGGCCACGGCCACCCACGGGGCCAGCGCGAACGCGCCCCAGTTGGTCGTCCACCACACCTGCACGTAGGGCGAGAAGTACAGCGTCAGCGCGACCAGCACGGCCGCCAGCGGCGGAACCCGCAGCTGGCGCAGGAACAGCGCCCAGCCGCACAGGAACGCCATCGCCATGAACATGAAGAAGAACGAGTAGGCGTTGGCCGGTGGCAGGATGAAGAAGGCCCAGTGGTACGGCTTGAACAGCAGGCCCCAGTCCAGCAGCGGAAGCGCCTGGAACGAGCGCAGCGTCTCGTGGTACGGCGAAAACGCGTTGGTCGCGCCGAAATCGTTGGCCACCGCGATCTGCACGTAAGGGGTGTAGACCATCCACTCGTCCATGCGGATGCCTCGCGCCTTGCCGAGCAGGGGCTCGATCGGCGCCAGCCCCAGGTACTGGCTGGCCATCGCGTACGACGACGGCGTCAGTGCGAATGCGACGTACAACAGGCACAGCATCGCCACGATGCCCAGGCACAGACGGGCCTGGCGGGAGTCGAGGCCATCCAGCAGGCCGCCTTCCCGGGCGGCGAGGGGCAGCGTGCTACCCGGAGTCGTTGCGCGTGCTGTCATCAGGAATCCCTTCAGGCGCGGAGCTCGGTGGTCCCGTTGCCGCGCACGCGGAAGGGGCCGGGTCCAGCGCGCGCCCGTCCTCGACGCCAGCCCGCGACGATTCTAGCGGGTTGCCAGCCATGCGGCGCGTGGCACTGCCGCAGCGCAGCGGTGCAGGCGCCGGTCAATACACCGTCGCGCGGCCCTGCACGAACGAGAAGAAGAACACGGCGTTGGGATCGTTCTGCACCAGCCGGAACTCGCGACGCATGCCCTCCACCGTATCCTCGTCCACGGTACCGGCCTGCAGCAGCTGCTCGGCGGCCGACAGCAGCAGCTGCTCCCAGAACGCAATCATCGTCTTGCGTCGGGCCGGCTCGCGGTTGTCCAGGTGGATCGTCTTGATCTCGGTATGCACATCGCGGAAACCCCCGGCCAGCAGCAGATTGCCGAGCTTGGCACCGACGAAGGGATCGCCGCCGTGGTCGTACTGGAAATCGTTGAACGCCATCCAGTAACGCCAGATGTGCGGCGAATACGGATCGAGCAGGAACGATGCGTTCATCACTTCGGTGATGTAGACCGGCGATCCCGGTGCGAGTACGCGCCGCACTTCGCTGAGCACGCGGGCCGGCGAAGGTACATGCTCCAGCACCCAGCACAGGAATGCCGAATCAAAGCTGCGCGCCTCGAACGGCAGCTCGCCTGCATCGGCCTGCTGCAGGGTGTAGCGATCGCTGCACCACGGCGTCCGCGCAAGGTTCTCGCGGGCGGTCGCCAGCTGCGTTTCGCTCAGGTCCACGCCGGTCACGTGCAGGTCCGGGAAGCGACGCAGCAGGATCTCGGTCTGCGCGCCGACGCCGCTGCCGACTTCCAGCAGGCGCCGTGCGCCGCCGTAGTCGATCTGGCCGAAGATGCTCGATTCCAGCAGGCGGGCCTGGGTCATCAGGCGCTGCTGTTCGGTGCCGGAGAACCCGTGCAGGTAGGTGGGGGAGGAAATCGGCGGTGTCATGGTCGCGGGCTCGTGGTGCGTCGTGCGGAGTCGACTGCGGGGCGTGCGGGGTCAGGCAGCCGACGGCAGCGCCGGTTGCCCGGCGATCAGTCGGTCGAAGTACTCGGTGGTCAGCGTGATCTGGCTCTGCGGATCTTCGGCGCGATTGACCACGGCGCGGAACGCCGCATTCTCGGGCCGGTCCTTGGCGTACCAGCCCAGGTGCTTGCGCGCGATGCGCACGCCCTGCGGCTCGCCGTAGAAAGCATGCAGGGCGTGCAGGTGGCCAAGCAGGATATCGCGCACTTCGGCCAGTGACGGCGGTGCCAGTTCCTCGCCGGTGGCCAGGTAGTGCGCCACCTCGCGGAAGATCCACGGCCGGCCCTGCGCCGCGCGACCGATCATCACTGCGTCCACGCCGGTCTGCTGCAGGACGAAGGCGGCCTTGCGCGGCGAATCGATGTCCCCATTGGCGATCACCGGAATGCGCAGCGCCGCCTTGATCTCGCCGATCGTGGCGTACTCGGCTTGGCCGGTGTAGTGCTGGTCGCGGGTGCGGCCGTGCACGGCCAGGGCGGCGATGCCGCTGTCCTCGGCGATGCGCGCGATCAGCGGTCCATTGCGGTGGTCGCAGTCCCAGCCGGTGCGGATCTTCAGCGTGACCGGCACGTCGACCGCGTTGACCACGGCGGCCAGGATGCGCGCCACCAGCGATTCATCACGCATCAGCGCCGAACCGGCCCAGGCATTGCAGACCTTCTTGGCCGGGCAGCCCATGTTGATGTCGATGATCTGCGCACCATGGTCGACGTTGTAACGCGCCGCCTCGGCCAGCTGCTGCGGCTCGGTGCCGGCGATCTGTACGCTGATCGGCGCCGGCTCACCCTCATGGTCCATGCGGTGGATCGACTTGCGCGTGTTCCAGAAGCGCGGGTCGCTGATGGTCATCTCGGAGGCGGCCAGGCCCGCGCCCAGCCGTTTGCACAGCAGGCGGAACGGCTTGTCGGTGACGCCGGCCATGGGCGCCAGCACGACGTTGGGAGCAATGGTGTAGGGGCCGATCTGCATGCGCCCATTGTAGGCCGCAGGCGGTCACATGGCCGGGTCGGCGGGACGCCGGTTCAGGCCCATCCGGACCGACCTCATGCCGTACGGGCATCAGCAGATGCTTGACGGTTGCTTCCGCCGCCCCCAGTGGCGGGTCATGGTGGGCGGCTGGAACAGGGCTGCGCGCCCTGCAGAATGGCAGGCAGAAAAAGGCCCGGGCACCTGCGCGCCCGGGCCGGTTCATCCAGCTGCGGCGTGGAACTACCTGATTTCCACGTCGGCCGGGGTCAGCCGTGGCATCGCCGCTGCGGCGCCTTCCTTCTCGGTCGAGCGACCCGCGAACTGGTTGGCGAAGCGCACATGGCGTGCGAACGGCGCCTCCGGCAGCTGGGCAAGGGAGGCGGCCAGCGCGCCGTTGAAGGCGTCGCCGGCACCGGTGGTATCGATCGCCTGCACCTGCTCGGCACCCACCCGGTAATACGGCTGGGTGTCGCCGCGCAGGTTTTCATCGGCATGCGAGACGAACACGCCCACCGAGCCCAGGGTCACCACCACGGTGCCGTTGCCGACCAGCTTGCGGCACAGCGCATGCAGGCTGGCACCATCCAGCGCGGCCACGTCGTTGGCATCCACGCGCTCGCCGACATGGCGGCCCAGCAGGGCGGCGAACTCGGTCTCGTTCGGGGTGATCACATCGGCCAGCTTGAGCAGGCCGATGGTCGAGGGCGCGTCGGCCGGTGCGGTGTTGAGCACGGTGGTGACACCGGCCTCGCGGGCGGCAGCCAGCGCCGCTTCGATGGTCTGCACCGGCGACTCCAGCTGCACCAGCACCACCCTGGCACCGGTCAGCAGCGTCTGTTGCTGCTGCAGGAAATCGGTGCTCAGGGCGGCATTGGCGCCCGGGCCGATCACGATGGTGTTGCGACCCCGTGCATCGACATAGATGCCGGCGGTGCCGGTCGGTTCGCTGCTGGCTTCGGCGATCAGCGCAAAGCCGTCCTGGCCGGCGAGCTCGCGGGCGGTGGCACCGCCGGCGTCATCGCCCAGGGCGCACACGAAGTGGGTGTCGGCGCCCGCGCGGCATGCGGCCACGGCCTGGTTGAAGCCCTTGCCACCGGGGCCGGTGCTGTAGCGGCCGGCAATGGTCGCGCCCGGTGCCGGCAGCGACTCGCACCGCCACACGTGATCGACATTGAAGGAACCGACGACAACGACACTGCTGCTCATAGGGAATCTTTTCTCGAACTAGGGTTCAACTGAAATGCGTCAGCACGCCGGCGATGGTCGCCGTCATGAAGGTGGCGATGGTACCGCCCAGTACCGCGCGCAGGCCGAACTTGGCCAGGTCGTGGCGACGTTCCGGGGCCAGGCCACCGATGCCGCCGATCTGGATCGCGATCGAGCTGAAGTTGGCGAAGCCGCACAGCGCATAGGTGGCGATCAGGCGGCCTTCGTTGGACAGGGTGACGCCGGCGACCTGGCCGTTCACGATCTGCGACAGCTCGGTATAGGCGACGAATTCGTTGATCACGACCTTCTGTCCGATCAGCGACCCCACGGTGGTGGCGTCGGCCCACGGGGTGCCGATCACCCAGGCGATCGGCGCCAGCAGGTAGCCGAAGATGGTCGACAGGTTGGTCGGCTTGCCGATCTGTGCGGCCAGGCCGGTCACTTCGCCGAGCCAGGTCAGCGGTGCGTTCAGCAGGGCGATCAGGGCGATGAAGGCCAGCAGCATCGCGCCGATGTTCAGCGCCAGCTTCAGGCCGTCGCCGGCGCCGGCCGCCGCCGCGTCGATGATGTTGCTGGAGGTCTTCTCCACTTCCATCTTCACCGTGCCGCGGGTCAGCGGGGTACCGGTTTCCGGGATCAGCAGCTTGGCCACCACCAGCGTGGCCGGTGCGGCCATGATGCTGGCCGCCAGCAGATGCTTGGCGTAGAACGCCTGCTGGGTCGGGTCGCCACCGCCGAGCATGCCCACGTAGGCCGCCAGCACGCCGCCAGCGATATGGGCCATGCCACCGATCATCATGGTCAGCAGCTCGGACTGGGTCATCTTGGCGATGTACGGGCGCACGGTCAGCGGCGCCTCGGTCTGGCCGATGAAGACGCTGGCGCAGACGCTGGTGGTTTCGGCACCGGACACGCGCATCACCTTGGTGATCGCCCAGGCCATCACCCGAACGATCGCCTGCATGACGTTCAGGTGGTACATCACGCCCATCAGCGCGGAGAAGAAGATGATGGTCGGCAGCACCTGGAAGGCGAAGATGAAGCCGTAGTTCTGGACGTCCATCAGCGAGCCGAAGATGAACTTCGAGCCCTCGTTGACGAAGCTCAGGACCTTCACGAAGCCGTGGCCGAGCGCATCGAACACGTCGCGGCCGCCGGGGACCAGGATCACCAGCGCCGCGAAGGCGATCTGCAGGGTGATGCCGGTGGCGACGAGCTTCCAGTCCACCGCGCGCTTGTTGTTGGAAAACAACCAGGTGATGCCGATCAGCACCGCCAACCCGAACAGGCCGAAGCCGATCCTGCCCAAACCTTCGACCATGTGAGTGACTCCCCTGGGGCGTCGCGAAAAACGGGAAGCCTAGTGCAGGGCAGGGGCCGGGGCAAGGAAAAGCAGCGTGCGCGCGGCCATCGGCACCGATCGGGCCAGCAACGGCAAGGGGTTGCGCTCGGCGCGACGGGTAGAATGGGGCTCGATTCCGGCCCGGATGCGGGCCCGCAGCAGGAGATTCGCATGCACTACCGCCGCCTGGGCTCCACCGGCCTGCCGATATCCGCCCTGTCCTTCGGCGCCTGGGTGACCTTCGGTGACCAGATTCCGCGCGACGAGGCCCGCAACCTGGTTGCCGCGGCCTGGGACCATGGCATCAACTTCTTCGACAATGCCGAGGGGTATGCCAATGGCCGCGCCGAGCAGGTGATGGGCGATGTGATCGCCGATCTGCGCCTGCCGCGCGATGGGTTCTGCGTGTCCAGCAAGGTGTTCTTCGGCAGTGCCAAGGATCCACGACCGACCCAGCGCGGCCTGTCGCGCAAGCACGTCACCGATGCCTGCCATGCCGCGCTCAAGCGCCTGCGGGTGGACTATCTGGACCTTTATTACTGCCACCGCCCGGATCCCGACGCGCCGATCGCCGAGACCGTGCACGCGATGGATACCCTGATCCGGCAGGGCAAGGTGCTCTACTGGGGCACGTCCGAGTGGTCGGCGGCACAGATCCAGCAGGCGCTGGACATCGCCGCGCGACACAACCTGCAGGGGCCATCGATGGAGCAGCCGCAGTACAACCTGCTGCACCGCGAGCGGGTGGAAACCGAATACGCCCCGCTGTATGCGGCGGCCGGCCTGGGCACCACCATCTTCTCGCCGTTGGCGTCCGGCCTGCTCAGTGGCAAGTACGACCGTGGCATTCCGGCCGACGCCCGGCTGGGCCGCGAGGGCATGGAGTGGCTGCAGGATCTCGTTCTGGGCGCCGATGCACAGGCGCGCCTGGCCCAGGTCCGTCATTTCAGCGAGGTGGCACGCGAGCTCGGCCACGCCCCGGCCAGCGTGGCCATCGCCTGGTGCCTGCGCAATCCACAGGTGTCCAGCGTGATCCTGGGCGCCAGCCGGGTCGAACAGCTGCTGCAGAACCTGCTGGCCCTGGAGGTGCTGGAGCAGATCGACGCCGCTGGCTGGGCCCGGATCGAAGCCGCCTTCGTCTGACCCGCAGCATTTTCCCGCCTTGGGGTCGAGTCGTGCTCGACCCCAGGGGCGCCGCTGCCCACTATTCGATTCACGAAATCTATCGAATTTTGGATTTCGATCATTAATCTCATCAATCAAATTGAGAATGGTTGTTGATTGTCAACTGAGAATCATTATCATTTAACTCGTCCCTCGCACGAGTCCAGATGCTCATGAACGCTCAACCTGTACTGCTGCGCCCCGAAACACTGACCCTCCGCGATCGTCCGGTCCGCGTCGTTCCGCCGGAAGAGGTCATCGACAGCGAAGCCCTGCTCAAGGGCCGTCGTGAAATCCTGATCCAGCATGGCGATCGCTTCTATCGCCTGCGGCACACCAGCAACGACAAGCTGATCCTGACCAAGTAACGCGGCCTGGTCGCCCGCCTCCCTCCCTCCTGCCGGGCGCTGCCCGCCGGGTGGGCGACCCGACCGCTCCTGCTCTCTCCCCCTCGGTCTACCGCGTACGCTCCGGCGTGCCGGTGGCCGGGGGTTCACCTGCCTGACCGAACGAACCCGATGACCCGCCATACCGCCCTTTGCCTTGCTGTCTGGATGGCGCTGCCGCTGTCCGCCCACGCTGCCACCGCCGCCAGCGCCGCGCCCGATGCGCGTGAATTCGATCGCGTGCAGGTCACCGCCACCCGCACCGAGCGCGCCGTGAGTGACGTCGCCGCGACGGTGGATGTGATCGACCGCGAGCAGATGGACCGGCACCTGGTCCAGGACATCAAGGACCTGGTGCGCTACGAACCGGGCCTGTCGGTCACCCGCAACGCGACACGCTTCGGCCTGGATGGTTTCCGCATCCGCGGGCTGGACGGCAACCGCGTGCGCATCCAGACCGACGGCATTGTCATGCCGAGCCGGTTCGACATCGGCGCATTCTCCAATGCCAACCGCAACTTCACCGATCTCGATACCCTCAAGCGGGTGGAGATCGTGCGTGGCCCGGCCAGCTCGCTGTACGGCTCCGATGCGCTGGGCGGCGTGGTCGCCTTCGTCACCAAGGACCCGGCCGACTATCTGAAGGACGGCAAGGACAGCTACTTCGGCCTGAAGTTCGGCTACGACGGTGAGTGGAAGGGCCTGCTGGGCGGCGCCACTGCCGCCTTCGGTGGCCAGCGCTGGAGCGGCCTGGTCAACGTCAACCACCACCAGGGCCAGGAAACCGAAACCCAGGGCACCGTGCGCAGCGACGACCGCACGCGTACCGCTGCCAACCCGCAGGACCGCGATGGCCGCAGCCTGCTCAGCAAGCTGGTGTATGCACCCAGCGAGGATCAGCGCTTCCGCCTGACCGTGGAAGGCAACGAAGACACCACCGACAGCAACGTGCTGTCATCGGTGGGCCTCAATTCGGCCACCGGGATGAAGGCGCATGACACGCAGAAGCGCGAACGCGTGTCGTTTGCCCACGACATCGATGCGCTGGGCCAGCCATTCGCCGACAGCCTGCATTGGCAGGTGTACGCGCAGAACAGTGAGACGCGCCAGCAGACCGACGAGAACCGCACTGATGGCAGCCGGCGCCACCGCGTGTTCTCCTTCGACCAGCGCGCGCGTGGCCTGCAGGCGCAGTTCAACAAGGCGTTCAGCACCGGCGCGGTGGAACATGCGTTGACCTACGGCTTCGAGGGCGCCCGCACCGAGATCCGCGAGCGCCGTGATGGCTACCAGGTCAGCAGGGCCGGCGTGGTCAGCAGCACCATCGTGCCCGACGCCTTCCCGGTGCGTGACTTCCCGATCAGCAGGACCACCGAACTGGGCCTGTATGCCCAGGACGAGATGCGCCTTGCCGAGGGCCGGCTGTCGCTGGTCCCGGGCGTGCGTGTGGACCGCTACGAACTCAAGCCGGAAGTGGACGGCATCTTCGCCGAAGACAATCCGGGCGTGGCCGTCGCACAGCTGAAGAAGACCAGCGTGTCGCCGAAGCTGGGCATGGTCTGGCGCTTCACCGACCGGTGGTCGCTGTTTGCCGGCTACGCGCGGGGCTTCCGCCCGCCGCCGTACAACGACGTCAACATCGGACTGACCAACGTCATGTTCGGTTATACCGCCATCGCCAACCCGGACCTGAAGCCGGAAACCAGCGATGGCTATGAACTGGGCCTGCGCTTCATCGCGCCGGTCGCCTACGTCAGCCTCAGCGGCTACTACAACGACTACAGGGACTTCATCGAGTCCAACGTCAACACCGGTCGCAATGCGCAGGGCCTGATGGTGTTCCAGTCGCAGAACATCGCCGACGCACGCATCTACGGCGCGGAAATGAAGGCCGGCATCGAGTTCGGCGAACTGAGCCCGGCACTGAAGGGATGGGCGCTGCGCAGCGCGGTGGCGTGGTCGCGGGGCGACAACCGGACCGATGACGAGCCGCTGGCCTCGGTGGATCCCCTGCGCGGCACGCTCGGCCTGATGTACGACACCGATGCCTGGGGCGTGGAACTGGCCGGCACCTTCGTGCAGCGCAAGAAGCACCTGCCGCCGGCGGCCGCGCAGACCAACCCGACTGCGCCGGCGCCATTCGTCTACCAGCCGGCGGGCTACGGCGTGGTGGACCTGATGGCGCACTGGAACTTCGCCCCGGGAGCGACCTTCAACGTCGGCGTGTTCAACCTGGCCGACAGGCGTTACATCGAGTGGTCCTCGATCACTCCGAGCCTGATCACCGACCGCTCGCTGAGCGACCGCTTCAGCAGCCCGGGCCGCACCTTCTCCGCCAGCCTTGCCGTGTCCTGGTGACCTCATGAGCCGAGCCTTGTCCGCACGCAGGAACGACACCACGGCCGCGCCACGCAGCGATGCCTGGCCGACGCCGGCGCAGCTGGCAACGCTCGGCACGGTGCTGTGCCTCTATCACGCCGATGGCAATGAACTGGGCGGCTGGCGTCAGGCGGTGCGCGTGCATGCCTGCCAGGGCGTGGACAGCGAAGGCCTGCGCGAAAGCCTGTGCTTCCTTGACGGCCGTGGCCGCTGCGTGTGGCGCCTGTACCTGCTGCCGGACAGCGATTTCCTCGCCTGGGACCGGTTGGTGGCCGCGCTGCCGCCGGGCCCGCAGCACGACAGCGACAGCAGTGTCGGTGAACGCCTGTGGCGGCGCCTGGCCGGTCATCTCGGCGGCCAGCGTTGGCGCCTGTGTGCGCTGCGCCTGCATGCCGCCGATGATGGCCGCACCCTGGCGGCCAGCCTGTCGACGCTGTCGTCGCTGGGCGCGGCCACCGCACGCCGCATCGCGCGCCTGGAAGGCGCCGAGGGCGAGCTGGCCATCGACGACTGCTGCTGTGCCGACGCCGCGCGCCGGCAGGCACCACGGATTCCCGGCGACCTGCCGCTGATCCGCCTCTGATCTGTTCCTGATGGAACGCCCGACGGCCACGGATGGCCTCTCAACGAACCTGCAACCCCGAAGGAAGACCCCGATGAAATTCCAGACAGCCAGCGTCCTGCTGTTGCTCGCCGCCAGCGGCGTGGCCAGCGCGCAGTCCGCCGACATCGCCCGCGACCACGACAGCATCCTGGCCATGCAGGGCGAGTACACCGTGGATTTCGCCTTCGACGAAACGGTGCTGCTGAAGCCGGGCTATGAGCGCGCGCCGGCGATGCGCAGCGGCGGCAATGAAATGGTCATCGTGGTCGAGGACACCCCGAAGCGCATCGTGCTGCAACACCTGCTGCTGGACGAGAAGAGCGGCCACATCACCAAGCACTGGCGCCAGGACTGGGTCTACGAGGCCCCGAACCGCTTCGAGTTCAGTGCCGACCAGACCTGGCGGGTACGCAGCATCCCGGCGGCGGTGAACCAGGGCGCCTGGACCCAGTGCGTGTATGAAGTGAGCGATGCACCGCGCTACTGCGGCACCGGCAAATGGACCTACACCAACAACGTGCCGAGCTGGACCAGCGACCTGAGCTGGCGCCCGCTGCCGCGTCGTGAGTACACCAAGCGCAGCGACTACAACGCGCTGGCGGTGGTCAACCGCCACACCCTGACCCCGAACGGCTGGACCCACGAGCAGTTCAACACCAAGGTGCAGCGCAACACCGACGGCAGCCAGGTGGAGATCGCGCGCGAGTTCGGCTTCAACGACTACGTGAAGACCACCGAGATCGACTTCACTCCGGCGCGCGACTACTGGAAGGCCACCGCCGGCTACTGGGCCAAGGTCCGCCAGCGCTGGGACGGTTTCCTGACCCAGGCTCCGGGCGTGCACCTGAAGACCAAGCTGGATGGGATGGCGATGATCATTCCGCTGTTCACCCAGGCGCAGGACCTGCAGGACGGCAAGCCGGTGAAGGACGCGCAGATCGACGAAGTGTTCGCCAGGTACGTGGAAAAGGCCCAGTAGGGTCGAGCCATGCTCGAGGCCACAGCTGGATCCACGCATGGCGTGGATCTACCGCAGGGAAGGGTGCCGGGCCTGCCCGGCACGCCTTCCGGGGCGTGCCTGCGTCAGGCCTCGCGCAGAGCCAGGGCGGGCGGGGTATGCAGGATGCGCCGGGTGCCCCACCAGCCCGCCAGCAGGCTCAGCCCGATGCCGACCACGCCGCCCAGCAGCAGGCCCGGCCACGGCGGCAGCAGCGGCAGCTCGAACACCTTCTGCGACACCACCAGCCCGATCACGGCCGTGGCCCCCACCGCCAGCAGCGCGGCGAGCGTGCCCAGTGCCCCGAACTCGACCAGTACCGCACCGCGCAGCTGGCGCCGGGTCGCGCCCAGCGTGCGCAGTACCGCGCTGTCGTAGCGGCGCTCGCCGGCCGTGGCCTGCAGGGCAGCCAGCAGGACCAGCACGCCGGCCAGCAGGCTGAACACCATCACCAGCTGCACCGCCTGCGCCACCCGTTCCATCACATCGCGCACCTGCGAAATCACCGCATCCACGTCCAGCAGCGACAGGTTCGGCTGTGCACGCACCAGTTCGCCCAGCCCTGCGGCCTGGCCGGCCGGCAGGTGGAATGCCGACAGCAGGTTGTGCGGGGTGTCGCCCACGGCGTTCGGATTCAACAGCACGAAGAAGTTGGGCCGGAACGTGTTCCAGTCCGCCTTGCGCACGCTGGTCACGGTGAACTCGCGCTGCTGCTCTCCCACGGAAATGCCGATACGGTCGCCGGTCGAGACGCCGTAGCGTTTGGCCCAGCCGGTTTCCACCGACGCTTCGGGCGCAGTGCTGTCCGCCTTCCAGAACTGGCCCTCAAGCAGCGTATTGGCCGGCGGGAAGGTGCTGCGCCAGCTGAAGTTCAGTGGCCGGTTCTCGTCGTCGTCCTCGCGCGGGCCGTCTTCCCGCGCCTGGCCGTCCTGCGCCTGGTCCACGCGCACCGGGGGCTTGCCGTTGATCGCGATCAGGCGGCCGGTGGCCATCGGTTCGATGCTGGCATCGGCAGCACCCAGCGCGCGCAATGCTGCCAGCACGCCGTCGCGCTGTTCGGGCTGGATGTTGATCAGGAAGTAGTTCGGCGTGTTCTCCGGCAGGCGCTCGCGCCACTGCTGCAGCAGCCCCGGCCCGGTCACGGCCAGCAGCAGCAGCGCGCACAGCGACAGCGACAGGCCCACCAGCTGCATCACCGCCAGCATCCGGCGGCGGGTCAGGGCGGCCAGGCCCAGCCGCCAGTTGCCGTGCAGGCGGTGCTGCAGGCCGCGCAGCACCTGCAGCAGCACGAAGCCGCCCAGGCCCGCCGCTGCGGCGAGAGCGGCCAGGCCACCCAGCACCCACAGGGCCAGCTTCAGGTCGCCGGTCACCTGCACGGCCAGCACCAGGCTGGCCAGCAGGGCGGCGACGTAGGCCAGCAGCGAGGCGGGCGGCAGCGCAGCGAAGGAGCGGTTGAGCACGCGCATCGGCGGCACGCCGCGCAGGCGCAGCAGTGGCGGCAGGCCGAAGCCGAACAGCAGCAACAGGCCGATGCCTGCACCGGTCAGCGCCGGTGTTGCCTGTGGTAGCGGCAGGCGCTGCGGTATCAGGCTGCCCAGCACCTGCACCAGGCTTTCCTGCGCGGCCATGCCCAGGCCGATGCCGAGCAGGCAGGCCGGCACGGCCAGCATCAGCAGCTGCAGTGCCAGGCCCCGCAGGATGTCGCGCTGGCGCGCCCCCAGGCAGCGCAGGATTGCCACCTGGTCGATGCGGCGCAGGGCGAAACGGTTGGCAGCCAGTGCGGTGGCAACGCCGGCCAGCAGCACCGCCAGCAGCGCGCTCAGGCCGAGGAAGCGCCCGGCCAGATCGAAGGCCTGGCGCACGCCGCGCTGGGTGTCGTCCACGCTGAGCAGGCGCATGCCCTTCACCTGCGGCTGCAGCCATTGCCTGAACGCAGCGATCCGGTCGGCCGGCCCGGCGAACATCAGCCGGTAACTGATGCGGCTGCCGGGACCGAGCAGACCGGTGCCGTCGACATCAGCGCGATTGACCAGCAATGTGGGCGACAGCGTCAGCAGGTCGCCGCCGGCATCCGGTTCGGCCTCGATGATGCCGGCGATGCGCAGCGTACCGGCGCCGAACTCGAGGTCATCGCCGGCCTTCAACCCCAGCGCCTGCAGCAGGCGGGGATCGGCATAGGCCTGGCCCTGCGGCGGCATGCCGGCATCGGCGATCAGTGCACCACCGGGCGTGCTGCGTACCCGCAACGTACCCCGCAACGGATAGCCGGCCTGCACCGCCTTGATGCTGGCCATCTGGCTGGCATCGCCCTGGAACAGCACGGTGCCGAAACTGGCCATGCGGGTGGACGCCAGTCCCCGCTGCCCGGCCTCTTCGGCGAAGGCGGCCGGCGGGTCGTCACGACCGGCCACGCCGAGGTCGCCGCCGAGCATCTCCGCAGCGCTGCCGGTCAGTGCCAGGTTGACCCGGTTCACCAGCGTGCCGACCGCGGTCATCACCGCCACGCCCAGTACCAGCGCGGCGAACACGGTCAGCAGGTCGCCGGCCAGGGCTTCGCGGCGCAGCGCGCGCCACGCATGCCGCAGCAGGTTCATGCGTGGGCCTCGTGCGCGACCGCCTGCAGGCGGCCGTTGTCGATGCGGTGGATGTGCTGGCAGCGCTGGGCCAGGCGCAGATCATGGGTGACCAGCACCAGCGTGGTGCCGCTGCCGGCGTTGAGCTCGAACAGCAGGTCGCTGATGTGCTGGCCGGTGCTCTGGTCCAGCGAGCCGGTCGGCTCGTCGGCGAACAGGATGCGCGGCCGGGTGACGAAGGCACGCGCCAATGCCACGCGCTGCTGTTCGCCGCCGGACAGCTGGCGCGGATAATGGCGGGCGCGATGGGCCAGCCCGACCTGGTCCAGCACTGCGTCCACCCGCGCGCGATCCTCGCGCCCGCCCAGCTCCAGTGGCAGGGCGACGTTCTCTGCGGCGGTCAGCGCCGGCAGCAGATGGAAGCTCTGGAAGACAAACCCGACCTCGCGCGCGCGCAGCTGCGCGCGGGCTTCCTCGTCCAGGCTGGACAGGTCGTGCCCGGCCAGAGCGATGCGGCCGCGGCTGGGCAGGTCCAGCCCGGCCAGCAGGCCGAGCAGGGTGGTCTTGCCGGAACCGGAGGCGCCGACGATGGCCACGCTGGTGCCTTCATGGACCGTCAAAGTGATGTTGTCCAGTATGTGGACTTCACCCTCCGGGCCATGCACGGATTTGCCGACCTGGTCGACGGCGATGGCGACGGGCGCGCTGCGGGGGGACAGGCTGTCGATGAGGAGACTCCAATGCGCAAGACGGGATGGAGCCGGCGAGCCGGCATGATGATGGTGCTGTTGCTAGGGTTCCTGCTGTTGCCCGGGCTGGCCTGTGCCAAAGGTCCGGCCGGCACCGTCCTGGTGCTCGGCGACAGCCTCAGTGCTGCCCACAATATCCCTGCCGATGCCGGCTGGGTCAGCCTGCTGCAGCAGCGGGTCAGGCAGCAGTCGAAAACGCCGGCGCGGATCGTCAACGCCAGCATGAGCGGCGAGACCACCGCCGGCGCCCTGACCCGGCTGCCGGGCCTGCTGGCGAAGGAGAAGCCGGACGTGGTGGTGATCGCCCTGGGGGGCAACGACGCCCTGCGTGGGCTGACCCCGGTGCAGGTGCAGGGCAATCTGGAAAAGATGGTACAGGCCAGCCAGAAGGCGGGTGCCAAGGTGCTGCTGCTGGGCATCGATGTGCCCCCAAATTACGGCCCGGCGTACCGCCAGCGGCTGGCGGCCGCCTACCGCGCGCTGGCCGACCGCTACGCTGTGCCGCTGCTGCCGTTCCTGCTGGAGGGGGTGGCCCTGCAGCCGGGGATGATGCAGGCCGACGGTCTGCACCCCACCGCCCAGGCCCAGCCGAAGGTGCTGGACAACGTCTGGCCCCTGCTCAAGCCGCTGCTCTGAGCAGCGGATCGGACCTCTTGACGGAACTTCACATTGCCTCCACCGTCGATCCGGCATGTTTCACAAAGCTGAAGTTAGAGGGAATCACATGCGTCAGACGAAGGAGACTTCCGGCTTGGTGCTGGTGGTCGAAGACAACCGCAACATCTCCGAGATGATCGGCGAATACCTGGAAGGTCGTGGCTTCGAAGTCGACTATGCACAGGATGGCCTGGACGGCTACCGGCTTGCGGCGGAGAACAGCTATGACGTGGTGGTGCTGGACCTGATGCTGCCGCGGCTGGATGGCATCGAAGTCTGCCGGCGGCTGCGCAACGACGCGCGCAAATCGACGCCGGTGCTGATGCTGACCGCACGCGATACGCTGGACGACAAGCTCACCGGCCTGGGTTTCGGTGCCGATGACTACCTGACCAAGCCGTTCGCGATCCAGGAACTGGAAGCACGCCTGCGCGCGCTGATCCGCCGCGAACGCCGCCAGGTGGGTTCGGAAGTACTCAAGGTCGCCGACTTGGTGCTCGATCCGGTCAGCATGCGGGCCACCCGCGCCGGTACCGAACTGCAGCTGTCGCCGATCGGCCTGCGCCTGTTGACGATCTTGATGCGCGAATCGCCGCGGGTGGTCACCCGGCAGGAGATCGAGCGCGAGATCTGGGGCAACGGGTTGCCGGATTCGGACACCCTGCGCAGCCACCTGTACAACCTGCGCAAGATCATCGACAAGCCGTTCGATCGCCCGCTGCTGCATACCGTGCAGAGCGCCGGCTATCGCATTGCCGACATTGCCCAGCCGATGGCCTGAGCAGGGACCGTGCCGGTGCAACTGCAGGCCCGGTGCGGTAGCGGACGGGCAACAGGGCAGGGGATGACCGACCGGCAGTGTCGGCGGTCATCGTCCCTGCACGACCACGGCGCGGTGCGCTGCCTATAATCGCAGCGCTCTGACCGAGACCCCGCAATGCCGCACGGCCTGCCGCGCAAGATCCGTATCGCCTTCATCCTGCAGGCAGTGCTGGCCAGCCTGGGCATCCTGCTGGGCGCATGGCTGGTGTCGCTGGTCATCAAGCACAGCCTGGTCGGTGCAGCGTTGCGCGAGGAAGCGGCGTATTACTGGACGCTGCACGACGCATCCCCGGCACAGCCACCCCCCAATACACAGAACATCCGCGGCTACCTGCTGGAAAGCGGCCAGTCCGCGTTGTCGCTGCCGGCCAACCTGCGCGACCTGGAGCCCGGTTTCCACGAACTGCCGGCGGATGACCAGCTGGTCCTGGTCGATGTGCGGCCGGCCGGCCGCCTGTATCTGGTATTCCTGCGCTCACGCGCGGAAATGCTGGCGTTCTGGTTCGGCATCGTGCCGGTGCTGCTGACCCTGCTGGCGGTGTATGGCGCCAGCTGGATCACCTATCGCGCGTCCAAGCGCCTGGTATCGCCGGTGAACTGGCTGGCGCGGCGCGTGTCGCGCTGGGACCCCAGCCACCCCGAGGCGGCCGATCTGGAACCGAACAAACTGCCGGCGGACATGCAGGGCGAGACCCGGCAGCTCGCCGCGGCCCTGCATTCGCTGGCCAACCGGGTCAGCGCGCATGTCGCCCGCGAACGCAACTTCACCCGCGATGCCAGCCATGAACTGCGCACGCCCTTGACGGTGATCCGCGTGGCCAGCGACATGGCGCTGGGGGAAGATTCCCTGCAACCGCGCCTGCGCCGCAGCCTGCAGCGCATCCAGCGTGCCGGGCGTGACATGGAAGCGGTGATCGACGCCTTCCTGATCCTCGCCCGCGAGGCGGATGTCGAGCCGCAGGTCGAGCTGTTCGACGTCAACGACATCGTCCGTCACGAGGTGGACAACGCCAACGAACTGCTGGGTACACGCCCGGTCGTGGTGCACCTGCACAGCGACGGACCGGTGAATCTGCATGCGCCGCCGCGGGTGCTGCAGGTGGTGGTCAGCAACCTGGTACGCAACGCCTGCAGCTATACCGACGAAGGCCGCATCGACGTGCACGTGCGCGACGACCGGGTGGTGGTGCGCGACACCGGCATCGGCATGTCTGCCGAAGCCCTGTCGCGCGCGTTCGAGCCGTTCTACCGCGCCGAACCCAGTCGTCCACAGGGCACCGGACTGGGCCTGTCGATCGTGCGCCGGCTGTGCGATCGCTTCGGCTGGAAGATCAGCCTCTCCAGCGAACCCGGGCAGGGTACCGAAGCCACGGTGATCTTCCGCTAGAGGCCTTTTGCCGGATCACAAGCGGGCATTCCGCGCAATGGCGGGGCGGTAGCGCCGGGCCATGCCCGGCGTGCGCAGTGCCTCAGTCGCAGGTCACCTTCGGTGCCAGCGCGCGGGTCCAGATGGCATATCCGGCGGGCGTCATGTGCAGCATGTCCTCACGGAACAGCGAGCGGTCGGGCTGGCCGTCGGCGCCCAGCATCGGCGTGTAGATGTCGGTGAAGCCGGTGTTGGGCAGCCTGGCCAGCGCCGCCTTGACCAGCGTGTTGGCCTCGTTGATCGCCGGCAGCAGGTGCGCCCGTGACGGGCTGGGCTTGATCGACACGTATTCCACGCGGGTCTTGGGCAGGTCGCGATGCACGCGCTGCACGAAGGCGACCACATCGTCGCGCACCTGCACGGCGCTGCGGCCGCTGTTGAGGTCGTTGTCGCCGGCGTACAGGAAGACCTTGCACGGCGCGTAGGGAATCACGATCTGTCCGGCATACCAGGTGCTGTCCCGGACTTCCGAGCCGCCGAAGCCACGGTTGAACACCGGCTGGCCGGCAAAATCGGCCGCCAGGCTGTCCCACATCCGGAACGACGAACTGCCGATGAACTCGATGCCACCGCGAGGGGGCGGGGCGACCTTGTCGGCGGCGGCAAAGGCGGCCATGTCGGTGGCCCAGGCCACGTTGGAGACCTGCTCGGGAACGCGGGGCGACGGTGAGGGAACGCGTGCCAGCGCCAGCGGCGCAAGGGTCAGCAGGCCCAGCATCAGCAGAGCGGGACGGCGGTGGGACATCGTGCACTCCAGGCAGGAAGGATGGAGCCATCATAGGAGGCGGGCGCGGCCCGCGCTTGTCCCCGGCAGGCCATTCGGCCCGGCCGCGCGGAGTATGGCCGGCGGCCTTGTGGCAAAATGGCGACTGTCTGCCCATCCCTGTGCACCCATGATTCCCTGCCGTGCGTCTGAGCGGTTGCTGCGCCGCGCCCCTGTTGCTGGATGCTCCACCCGTGGCTGACCAGTTCGGCCACATGCCGCGCGGCCCGCGCCGCATCTTCCAGGCCGCGCGCTGGTCCTGGCAGGGCCTGCGGGCCGCCTGGCTGCATGAGTCCTCGTTCCGGCTGGAGGTCTACCTGCTGGTCCTGCTGACCCCGGTGGCGATCTGGCTCGGCCAGACCCCGGTGGAGCGCGCGCTGCTGATCGGCTCGATGCTGCTGGTGCTGGCGATGGAGCTGGCCAACTCCGCCATCGAGGCCGTGATCGAACGCTACGGCAGCGAGATCCACGAACTGGCCGGGCGCGCCAAGGACATGGGTTCGGCCGCCGTGTTCGTGCTGATGATGAACGTACTGCTGTGCTGGGCCCTGGTCGTGGTCCCGCATGCACTGGCCGGCCGCTACGGCTGAACCCCCATTCCCCCACTGCCTTGAAGAGTTTCCATGTCCTTTGAGTTCCTCGCCGACCCCAACGCCTGGGTGACCCTGTTCACCCTGAGCGCGCTGGAAATCGTGCTCGGCATCGACAATCTGGTGTTCATCTCCATCGCGGTCAGCAAGCTGCCGGAGGAGCGCCGTCCCTTTGCGCGCAAGCTCGGCATCGCCGTGGCCTGCATCACCCGTATCGCCCTGCTGGTATCGCTGGCCTACCTGGCCCACATGTCCGCCAACCTGTTCACCGTGGCCGGCATGGGCATCTCCATCCGCGACCTGGTGCTGATCGTGGGTGGCCTGTTCCTGATCATCAAGGGTTACATGGAGATCAAGGAACTGATCACCGGTGGCGAAGACGAGAATCCGGCGACCAGCAAGGCATCGGGCGTGTTCGGCATGGTCATCCTGCAGATCGCCATCATCGACATCGTGTTCTCGCTGGACTCGGTGATCACGGCCGTCGGCATTGCCGACCACATCCCGGTGATGGTCGCTGCCATCCTGCTGTCGGTGCTGGTCATGCTGCTGGCTGCCAATCCGCTGGGGCGCTTCATCGACGCCAACCCGACGGTGAAGATGCTGGCGCTGGCCTTCATCCTGCTGATCGGCGCGGTGCTGATCCTGGACGGCCTCGACGTGCATGTGCCCAAGCCGTACATCTACGCCGCGATGGGCTTCTCGGTGCTGGTGGAATGGTTGAACCTGCTGATGCGCCGTCGCGCGCGCGACCACCACGTGCCGGGTGCCGGCGACTGGTAAGACCCCGAACCCCCGGCCTGGCCGGGGGTTCTGCTTTGCGGGCCACTGCGTCCGCCGGGCATGGCCCGGCGCTACCGGGTACGCCACGCCTCGAGCAACGCCGGGCATGGCCCGGCGCTACCGGGGTACGCCATGCCCGGCGGGGGCTTTTGCCTGCAATGCCGGCGTACGCCTTCACTTGTGAACCCGCATCAACAGTGTTTTCCCCGGGCAAGGCTTAATCCGGTGCGGCAAAGCGCGCAGGCTAGGCGCTCCCGATTCCCGCCCCCCCAGGAAGTCCCCCATGAAGTCCAGAGCCGCATTGCTGGCGCTTGCCGTCGGCGCCTTCGCCATCGGCACCACCGAGTTCGCCCCGATGGGCCTGCTGCCGGTCATCGCCGACGGCGTAGGGGTTGGCATTCCCACCGCCGGCATGCTGATCACGGCCTACGCCATGGGCGTGATGCTGGGCGCGCCGGTGATGACGCTGCTGATGGGGCGGTTCGGCAAGCGCACCGCGCTGATGCTGCTGATGTCGATCTTCGTGGTCGGCAACCTGCTGTCGGCACTGGCGCCGAACTATGGCCTGCTGCTGCTGTCGCGCCTGGTCACCAGCCTCAACCACGGTGCCTTCTTCGGCATCGGCGCCGTGGTCGCCGCCAGCCTGGTGCCGAAGGAAAAGCAGGCCGCCGCCGTGGCCACCATGTTCATGGGCTTGACCATCGCCAACATCGGCGGCGTGCCGCTGGCAACCTGGGTCGGCCAGCAGCTGGGCTGGCGCCTGTCCTTCGCCGGCACCGCAGTGCTGGGCGTGGTGGCGATCACCGCACTGGGCCTCGCGCTGCCGGCTTCCGCGCCGGGTCCGCGCCCGGACGTGCGCCGCGAACTGAAGGCGATCCTGCAGCCGCAGGTACTGCTGGCGATGGCCACCACGGTGCTGGGTGCCGGTGCCATGTTCACCCTGTACACCTATGTGGCACCGGTGCTGACCGAACTGACCGGCGCCTCCAATGCCTTCATCGCGATGTCACTTGCGCTGATCGGTATCGGTTTCACCATCGGCAATGGCATCGGCGGGCGCATGGCCGACTGGTCGCTGGATGGCGCCACGCGGATCCTGCTGGCGGCGCTGGCCGTGTTGATGTTCGTGCTGCCGCTGGCCTTCATGAATCCCGTGACTGCGGCGCTGGGTGTACTGCTGTTCGGCGCGGCGACCTTCGCCATCGTACCGCCGCTGCAGATCCGGGTGATGGAAGCGGCCACCGAGGCGCCGGGCCTGGCGTCGTCGATCAACGTGGGCGCGTTCAACCTCGGCAATGCCGTGGGTGCGGCGCTCGGCGGTGCGGTGATCAGCTCGGGCCTGGGCTACGCCGCGATTCCGGTGGCCGGTGGCCTGCTGGCGGCATCGGGCCTGCTGCTGGCGTGGCTGGGGCGGACGCGCACCGCGGTGGCTGAAGCCTGCTGAGGGGTGTTGGGCTCCGGCAGGGCTTGCAGCCCTGCACCCGCCGAATCAACGTCAACGGCAAAAGCCTGCATTCCGTGGGTTGGCGGGGTGGGTCCGGTTGAGGGGGACGCTGCAAGTACCCCTGCGGGGCCCGGCCCAGCCGCTGGCGGCTGTGCGTTCGGGCGCTTGCGAAGCAGTGCTTCGCAAGCAAAGCGCCCTCACCCATGTAAGCTCGGTCGCCGCATCCATGCGGCTCACGCCCCCTCAACCGGACCCGCCCCGCCTTCGACAGATTCCCGCGATCTGTCGCAACGGCGTTCCGCTCTGGTAGGTGTCGACCTTGGTCGACACGAATGCCTGAAGAAATCGGCTTTTGCTTTTGATTTTTTCTTTTGATCTTCCCGCGGTGCGCAGGAAACCGTATGAGGCCGGGCGGGTGGGCGTGGCGGGGGTATCCGCGCCATGGATGGCGCGGCTAAGCCTCCAGGGACGGATTCACGGCGTCCCCCGCCATGCCCACGCGCCCGGACTACTCAGGCGATCCATGAGCATGGCCACCGCGGAGGGGGGGGGGGCGCCCGATGGCCGGTCTTTCACCCGAACCATGGCATGCTCGGCGCCAAGCCCACCCGGAATTGCCGCCATGCGCCTGTTCACCCGTGTCCTGCCCCTGATGCTGCTGGCCTCCCTGCTGTCCGGCTGCGGCTACAACGCGATCCAGCAGAAGGATGAAGCGGTCAAGGCCAGCTGGGCCGAAGTGCTCAACCAGTACAAGCGCCGCGCCGACCTGGTGCCCAACCTGGTGCAGACCGTGAAGGGCTTCGCCAGCCAGGAAGAGCGCGTGCTGACGGAAGTCACCAATGCCCGTTCGCGCGTCGGCCAGATCAACGTCAATGCCGACGACGAAGCGTCGCTGAAGCAGTTCCAGCAGGCCCAGGGCGAACTCGGCAGCGCGCTGTCGCGCCTGCTGGTCGTCACCGAGAACTACCCGGTGCTCAAGTCCGACCAGAACTTCCGTGACCTGCAGGCCCAGCTGGAAGGCACCGAGAACCGCATCACCGTCGCCCGTGGCCGCTACATCCAGCAGGTGCAGGACTACAACACCTACATCCGCTCGTTCCCGCAGGTGATCACCGCCAAGCTGTTCGGCTACAAGACCAAGCCGAACTTCACCGTGGACAACGAAGCGCAGATCTCCAACGCACCGGCCGTCGATTTCGGCAACGCGCCGCAGCAGCAGCCGGCACCGCAGCCGGGCCATTGAGCCATGCGTCTGGCGACGGCACTGCTGGTCATGCTGCTGTGGCTGCCGCTGGCCGGCCACGCACAGTCGCTGGCGCCCATCCCCGCGCTGGACTCGCCGGTGGTCGACACCACCGGCACGCTGGATGCCGCGCAGAAGCAGGCGCTGGTGCAGCAGGCATTGGACCTGCAGCAGCGCAAGGGCAGCCAGCTGCAGGTGCTGGTGGTGCCCACCACCCAGCCCGAGGACATCGCCCAGTACACCACCCGCGTGTTCGACCAGTGGCAGATCGGACGCAAAGGGATCGATGACGGTGTGCTGCTGGTGGTGGCCAAGGAGGACCGGCGCGTGCGCATCGAGCCGGGCTACGGCCTGGAAGGGGCGATCCCCGATGCCATCGCCAACCGCGTCATCCAGGAATACCTGGTGCCACGCTTCCGCAGTGGCGACTACGCCGGCGGCATCACCGATGCCACCGCGGTGCTGGTCAAACTGATCGACGGCGAACCGTTGCCGGCGCCGGTCAGCGGCCATCGCGGGCGCGAGCCCGGCGGTGGCGGCGACACCTGGTTCCTTGCGCTGTTCATCGGCGTGTTCGCGGGCACGGTGCTGCGGGGCGTGTTCTCGCGGGTGCCGCGGCCGGTGCGCGGCCTGCTCGGAGGTGCCGGTGCGGCGGTTGCTGCCTTCCTGTTCACCTCCACCCTGCTGGCCAGTGGCATGGCCGGCGTTGTCGGGCTGGTGGTGGCGATGCTGTCCGGCCATCCCGGCCGCTTTGCCGGCGGCAGTGGCTGGGGCGGCGGCAGCTGGGGCGGTGGTGGCGGGTTCGGGGGCGGCGGCGGTTTCGGCGGCGGTGGCGGCTGGGGCGGCGGCGGTGGCCGTTCCGGCGGCGGTGGTGCTTCAGGAGGTTGGTGATGATCCGTCGTCTTTGCCGTCATCTGTTCTCGCCCTCGGTACGACGGGCCTTTCCCCCCGCCACGCTGCAGGCGATCACCGCGGCCATCGCTGCCGGTGAGCAGCGCCACGGCGGCCAGGTGATGTTCGCTGTCGAAGCCGACCTGCCGCTGCACGCGGTCTGGCGCGGAATCACGCCGCGCCAGGCGGCAGAGCAGGCCTTCGCCCATCTGCGCACCTGGGATACCCGGCACAACAACGGCGTACTGATCTACCTGCTGCTGGCCGACCACGCCATCGAGATCGTCGCCGACCGGGGCCTGCACGACCGGGTCAGCACGGCGCAGTGGCAGCGGGTGTGCACCCACCTGCGCGAAGGCCTGCGCGGCGCCAGTCCGGTGGATGCGCTGCGCGATGCGATCGACGAAGTCTCCAGCCTGGTGGAAGGGCACTTTCCGGTCTCGACGCGGTCGGAGGATGACGCGCTCCCGAATGCGCCGCAGATCCTGGGCTGAGCCCCGGTCCCGGGCCGGGTCGGGGCGCTAAAATACCCGTACTCCTGCCAGGCGTCTTCCATGATCTATTTCCACGACATCGACCCCATCGCCCTCTCGCTGGGGCCGATCAAGGTGCATTGGTACGGCATCATGTACCTGCTGGGCTTCACCGCCGCCTGGCTGCTCGGCCGTCGCCGGATCGCCGCCGGGCGCCTGCCGGGCGTCGATGCCAACGGATTCTCCGACCTGTTGTTCTACGCCATGCTGGGCGTCGTGCTGGGCGGGCGCATCGGTTACATGCTGTTCTACGCGCTGGGCGATTTCCTGCACAACCCGCTGCTGCTGTTCAAGGTATGGGACGGAGGCATGAGCTTCCACGGTGGCCTGCTGGGTGTGCTCGGTGCCTGCTGGTGGTGGTCGCGCAAGCACAGGCTGCACTTCTTCGACACCATGGACTTCATGGCGCCGCTGGTGCCGCTGGGCCTGGGTTTTGGCCGCATCGGCAACTTCATCGGTGCAGAACTGTGGGGCAAATACACCGACGGCAGCTGGGGCGTGGTATTTCCGTCCGGCCTGCCGGCCCCGCTGAACCAGCTTGACCACGCGACCCTGCAGGCGCAGTTCGCGACCGGCGCGCTGAACCAGTACGCACGCCACCCCTCGCAGCTGTATGAAGCCTTCCTGGAGGGGCTGGTGATGTTCGTGGTGCTGTGGGTGGTGTCGGCCAAGCCACGCCATCGCTATCTGGTGGGGGGCCTGTTCGCGCTGATGTACGGTGTCTTCCGTTTCGCGGTGGAATTCGTGCGCATGCCCGACAACGGCATCTACGTGGCGTTCGACTGGCTCACCCGCGGCCAGATCCTCAGCCTGCCGCTGATCGCGCTGGGCCTGGTGCTGCTGGCGATGTCGCGCCGCGCGCCGGTACTGCAGCCGCAGCCGCTGGCGGTGGAGGGCAGGGCATGAAGGCCTACCTGGACCTGCTCTCGCACGTGCTGGAGCACGGGACGGAGAAGAGCGACCGCACCGGTACCGGCACCCGCAGCGTGTTCGGCTGGCAGATGCGCTTCGACCTCAACGAAGGTTTCCCGCTGGTCACCACCAAGAAGCTGCACCTGCGCTCGATCATCCACGAGCTGCTGTGGTTCCTGAAAGGCGATACCAACATCGGCTACCTGAAGGACAACCAGGTACGGATCTGGGACGAATGGGCCGACGGCAACGGTGATCTTGGCCCGGTGTACGGCAAGCAGTGGCGCAGCTGGGCTGCCGCCGACGGGCGTGAGATCGACCAGATGCAGTGGCTGGTGGACGAGATCAGGCGCAATCCCGATTCGCGGCGGCTGGTGGTCAGCGCCTGGAACGTGGGCGAGCTCTCGCAGATGGCGCTGATGCCCTGCCACAACCTGTTCCAGTTCTACGTGGCCGATGGCAGGCTCAGCTGCCAGTTGTACCAGCGCAGCGGCGACATCTTCCTCGGCGTGCCGTTCAACATCGCCAGCTATGCGCTGCTGACCCACATGGTTGCGCAGGCGACCGGCCTGGGCGTCGGCGATTTTGTGCACACGCTGGGCGACGCGCACCTGTATTCAAACCACTTCGATCAGGCCCGCGAGCAGCTCTCGCGCTCGCCGCGTGCGCTGCCGAAGCTGTGGTTGAATCCGGAGGTGACCGATCTGTTCGGCTTCCAGTTCGACGACATCCGCATCGAGGGCTACGACCCGCATCCGACCATCAAGGCGCCGGTGGCGGTGTGAGCGCGATGAGGCTTTCGATGATCGTGGCGCTGGATCGCAACCGTGGCATCGGCCAGGGCAATGCCATGCCCTGGCACCTGCCGGATGACTTCAAGCACTTCAAGGCGCTCACCCTGGGCAAGCCGATCCTGATGGGGCGCAGGACGGCCGAGTCGATCGGCCGCGTGCTGCCGGGGCGGACCAACCTGGTGCTGACCCGCAGCGGCCAGGTGCCGTTCGAGGGCATGCGCGCGGTGGGCTCGCTGGACGAAGCGACGGCGATCGCTGAAGGCGAGGGTGCCAGTGAGCTGTGTGTCATCGGAGGCGGCGAGATCTTCCGCCAGCTGCTGGACCAGGCCAGTGACCTGTACCTGACCTGGGTCGATGCCGAAGTGCCGGCCGACACCCATTTCCCGGAGGTGGACCCGCAGCTGTGGCGGGAAACAAGCAGTGAGCCGCATCCGGCCGACGAACGCCACGCCTACGCGTTCCGCTTCGTGCATTACGTGCGCCGCTGATCGCCAGAGCCGAGCCATGCTCGGCCGCGTTCCTCGAGGCTACAGGATCGTTTACGGCATCCGGTAATGCCCGATGATGGCGTGCTGGAACAGCAGGTTCTCTTCCCGGGTTCCGCGCGAGATGTTGTGCAGTACCAGCGGTGTCCCGTCGGCCAGCTGCCGGTCGGAGACGATGCCCACGTGCAGCAGGCCGTTGCCATTGAGCTTCCAGGCGACGATGTCGCCAGCCGCGTAGTCGGCGGCGAGGGCCGTGATGGGCTGCTGCCAACCCTGCCGCTCGAACCAGCGCATCAGGTTCGGTACGCGGCGATGATCGATGTTGCGATCCGGCCGTGACAGGCCCCATATCGCGGGATAGGCGCCGAAACTGCTGCGCATGTCTTCATGCACGCGTGCCTGCAGATCCAGTCCCAGATCGCGCAGGGCGCGCACCACCACGTCGGTACACACACCACGATCAATCGGGACGTCTCCGCCGGGATAGGCCAGCACCCGATAGGCCGGGTCGTAGCGGGTGGTGACGCCGATCTGCGCGCGCGCCGCGGTCACCAGCGGCGGCGAAGATGCCTGCGGTTGCGATGGTGCGTGGCCGGCGTTTTCGCCGCCGGAGGGAACCGGGGCCGGAGCGGGCTGGCAGCCGCTGGCCAGGGCCAGCGTCAGCAGCAGCACCGTCCATGGCGCCCGACCGCGCGGGGTCATGCCTGCGGCGGCGTGCTGGTGCTGTTGCCGCCACCCGTACCGCCACCACCACCACCGCGGCGACGGCGGCGGCGTGGGCCGCGATTGCCGGGGTTGGCAGCGGTGTTTCCGCCGCCCTGTTCCTTGCCCTGTGCCGCAGCCGCGGACCGCTCGTGGGCCGGTCGCGCCGGCGGCCGGGCATTCGGAACCGGGGCCGGCACATCGCGGCCGGGCACCTGCACCACGCGCAGCTCATCGGTGTCGAGCTGGATCGCGGTCAGCTTGCCGCCCCATACCGCGCCGGTATCGATGGCGTGCACGCCCTGGGTGATGGTCAGGCCCAGCGCCGACCAGTGGCCGCATACGACCTTCAGGTCGCGCTCGACGCGGCCGGGCACTTCAAACCACGGATACAGTCCCTGTTCCTGAGTGCCCGGCGTGCCCTTGTCCTCGATGCCGATGCGCCCGCGCGGAGTGCAGTAGCGCATGCGGGTGAGCACGTTGATGATCGCCCGCGAACGGTCGTAGCCGGACAGGTTCGGTGCCCAGCTCGGCTTGTCGCCGTACATGTTGCGGAACAGCTTGCGGTAGCCCGCACCGTGCAGTTGCACCTCGACTTCGGCCGCATGCTTTTCGGCCATCTGCGTGGTCCACTTCGGCGCCAGGCCGGCGTGCACCATCATCCAGCCCATCTCGCGGTCCACATGCACCAGCTTCTGCAGGCGCAGCCAGTCCAGCAGCTCGTCGCGGTCCTCGGCCTGCACGATGCGCAGCAGGTCCGGATTGACCTTGCGCTGCTCTTCCTCGGTGCGTGCACCGACAGCCAGCAGCGAAAGATCATGATTGCCCAGCACGACCACGCTGTGCTCGCGCAGCGAATGCACCAGCCGCAGCGTTTCCAGGGACTGACCACCGCGGTTGACCAGGTCGCCGCAGAACCACAGGGTGTCCTGCGCGGGGTCGAAGCGCAGCTTCTCCAGCAGTCGCTGGGTCACGTCATAGCAGCCCTGCAGGTCGCCGATCGCCCACACACTCATCGTCCGGCCTCCGTGTCAGTGCAGGGTACGTGGGATGGCCAGCACGAACGGTGCGACCGGCGCGGCGAATTCGGTGCCGTCATCGGCGACCATGTCGTAGTGGCCCTGCATGGTCCCGTGATCGGTCGCCAGCATGACACCGGACGTGTAGTGGAAGTCTTCACCGGGGCGCAGCCGCGGCTGCTCACCGATCACACCTTCGCCATCGACGTGTTCGACGCGGCCGTTGGCATCGGTGATGCGCCAGTGGCGCGCGATCAGCCGCGCGGCCACCCGGCCCTGGTTGTGGATGCGGATCGTATAGGCGAACGCATAGCGGCCGTCTTCCGGCACGGACTGGTCATCGAGGAATCGCGGTGCGACTTCGACGGAAATGGCGTAAACGTCAGCGTCTTCCATACCGGCAGTGTAATCAGGAGGCATTGGCCAGGGCGATGAATTCGGCCACGTCCAGCTGTTCGGCGCGGGCATCGGGGCGCACGCCGGCAGCGGCGAACTGGTCGGCCGACACCACGTTGTTCAGCGCGTTGCGCAGGGTCTTGCGGCGCTGGCCGAAGGCAGCCTTGACCACTTCGGCGAAGCGGGCGTGGTCATGGATGCCGACGGTGGCCGGATCATGCGGCACCAGCCGTACCACGGCCGAATCGACCTTCGGCGGTGGCCGGAACGCACCCGGCGGCACCACGAACAGCGAGGTGACGGTGCAGTAGGCCTGCAGCATCACGCTGAGGCGGCCATACACCTTGCTGCCGGGACCGGCTGCCATGCGGTCGACCACTTCCTTCTGCAGCATGAAGTGCATGTCGCGGACCATGGCAGCATGTTCCAGCGCATGGAACAGGATCGGCGAGGAGATGTTGTACGGGAGATTGCCGACCAGACGGATCGGCTGTCCGGCCGCCAGTTCGGTGAAGTCCACGCGCAGCACGTCGCGGTGGACGATGGTCAGCTCGCCCAGCGGCTCGGCGGCGGCGGTCAACGGCGCGATCAGGTCGCGGTCGAACTCGATCACCGTCAGTGCCGGATGCACGCGCAGCAGCGGCAGCGTGATCGCTCCCTGGCCGGGGCCGATCTCGACCAGGCGATCACCGTCCTTGGGATTGACCGCCATCACGATCTTGTCGATGTAGTGGCGATCGGCCAGGAAATGCTGGCCAAGCTGCTTCTTGGCCGGGGCGGTGAACACCGGGCCGGAGGGGGAATGCGGGGAATTCATGCGCTCAGTGTACGTTGCCGCGCAAGCTGCGCACACAGCGCCGTTGCCGCCTGCAGGCTGGATGGATCGGCAATGCCGCGGCCGGCCAGGTCCAGCGCGGTACCGTGGTCGACAGCGACGCGCGGGTAGGGCAGGCCCAGGGTCAGGTTCACGGCCTGCTCGAAGCCGGAGTACTTCAGAACCGGAAGGCCCTGGTCGTGGTACATGGCCAGGACCGTATCGAAACCTGCCAGCTTGCCTGGCAGGAATGCGGTGTCGGCCGGCAGCGGCCCGACCAGATCCATGCCTTCGGCGCGCAGGCGCTGCAGCAGCGGGATGACCAGATCCAGTTCCTCGCGGCCGAGGTGACCGTCTTCGCCGGCATGCGGGTTCAGGCCGAGCACGGCGATGCGCGGCGATGCCAGCCCGAACTCGCGGCGCAGCGCGGCGTGCACGGTGCGCAGAGTGTGCTCCAGGCCGGGCGCGGTGATCGCGTCGGCGACCTCACGCAGCGGCAGGTGGGTGGTGGCCAGGGCCACGCGCACGATGTGATTGGCCAGCATCATCACCACCTTCACCCCGGCCTGGTCGGCCAGCAGTTCGGTGGTGCCGCTGTAGGCGATGCCGCCCTCATTGATGACCGCCTTGTGCACCGGGCCGGTGACCACGCCGTGCAGTTCGCCCGACAGGCAGGCCTGGCCGGCGCCGAGCAGGGCGCCGATGACCGCGCCGGCATTGGCCGGATCGGCGTGGCCGAAGCGGCTCGGGACGGCATTGGCGACGACGCGCAGACGCAGGTCGCCCGGGAAGCGGGCGTCCGCCTCTTCGGGCAGCAGTTGCAGGGGCAGATCCAGCGCGGCGGCGGCCGCGCGCAGGGTGTCCGGGTCGGCGAAGGCCAGCAGCCGGCAATCATCGCGCGGCTGCTGGATCAGGCGGATGCACAGCTCCGGGCCGATCCCGGCGGGCTCGCCCGGTACCAGAGCGAGCTCGGGGCGCATCGGTCAGGACTGCGGCGGCGTCGCGGTGTTTTCCGCGCGGTCACCGCTGCGGAAGCTGACGTAGGCTTCGCCACGCAGCTCCTGCAGGAAGCGGTTGTACTCGTCTTCCAGCTTGCGGCGGCCGATGGTCTCGCGGACCTGGGCACGCTGGTTGTCGTTGGTCACGTCGGTCTGGCGGGTCGCCACGCGCTGCACGATGTGCCAACCGGCATCGGTGCGGAACGGCTGGCTGACACCGCCGTCCTGCACGCTCTGGACCTGCTGGCCGAAGGCCGGACCGAACGCATCGGCCGGGAACCAGCCCAGATCGCCGCCCTGGCCCTTGCTGTTGTTGTCCTCGGACGACTCCCTGGCCACCGTCTGGAAGTCGGCGCCGCCCGCAATGCGGGCACGCAGGGTGTCGATCTTGGCCTTGGCGGCCGCATCGGACTGGTTGTCGTCCACGCGCACCAGGATGTGGCGGCCGTGGAACTCGGTGACGGTATGGGTGCCGGCGGCGGCGCTGGAATCGCGCACTTCCACCAGCTTCAGCAGCTGGAAGCCGCTCGGACCCCGGATCGGGCCAACCACGTCACCGGCATTCATCTTTTCCATCAGCTGCGCGAACGCGGCCGGGATCTCGTCCATGCTGCGCCAGCCCAGGTCGCCGCCTTCCAGTGCATTGGGGCTGTCCGAGTAGCGTACGGCGGCGGCATTGAAATCCAGCTCACCCTTGTCCAGCAGGGCCTTCACGCCGTCGGCCTTCTTCTGGCCGGTGGCGATCTGCTCGGCATTGGCGCCGTCGGGCAGGGCGATCAGGATGTGCGCCAGGTGGTACTGGTTGCCGGCGGTGGCCTGCTGCTTCAACGCGGCATCGACTTCGCCCTCGCTGACGCTGATGCGGCTCTGCGCGAAGCTCTGGCGCAGGCGCTGCACGGTGATCTCGTCACGCACCGAGGCGCGGAAGTCGTTGAAATCGATGCCGTCACTTGCCAGGCGCTGGCGCAGCGCATCCAGATTGGAACCATTCTGCTGGGCGATGGCATTCATCGCCTGGTTCAGCTCCTGGTCGCTGACGCGGATGCCGCTGCCCTGCGCACGGGCCACCTGCAGCTTGACCAGCACCAGGCGCTCGAGCACCTGCCGGCTGAGTACGTCATCCGGCGGCAGCTGGGCCTCGCGGCCGGCGTACTGCGCCTTGATGTTGGCGATGGCGCGCTGGAGTTCGCTCTGCAGGATCACGTCCTCGTCGACGACAGCGGCGATGCGGTCCAGCGGCTGCGCCTCCTGGGCAAGTGCCTGCAGGGGGGCGGACACGCTGGACACCGCCAGCAGCGAGGCGAGAAGAACGGGGAAGCGCTTGGTCATGGGATCAGATTCGGATCGTAGTCGTCCCGGGTCGTCCCGGTATTGCTGGGGGGCACGAGATAGAGGTCGTCGCGGTTGTAGCCGAGGATAGCACGGCGCAGGGTGCGGTCCGTGTCCTGGCCCAGGGAGCTGAGGCCCTTCAGCACGAACTCCAGCTGGATGGAATTGTTCAGCTCGCCCTCGCGGTTGCGCACGTAGCGGCGGGCCACCGCGCGCACGGCCAGGCAGCAGCTGTCCCACTGGACGCCACCGATGATTTCCAGCGGCTTCTTGTCTTCCAGCGAGTAGTAGTAGCGGCCGACCAGGCTCCAGCGGGGGTTCAGCGGGTACAGGAACGACAGGTCGGCCTGCTTCAGCAGGTCGGTGCCGTCCGGGTTGATGCGGTGGCGGTAGGTCAGGTTGACCACGCCATCGTTGGGCATCAGGTAACGGGCGCGGAAGCTGGCCAGGTCCTCACGCTTGTATTTGGGGTCCCACTGGTAGGTCGCGCTGAGGGTCCAGCGGTCGTTGACCATGTAGTTGGCATCGGCGATCCAGGCCGACTTGCCCTTCTCCACCGGCGGGCCACCCGGCACAGCGGTCACCCGCGATTCGTCGAAGTACTGGATCTGGCCGATGGCCGCCGAGAACCGCTCGCGGCCGGTGGTCTGGTCGATGAAGCGGGTGCCCAGCGCCATGGTCAGCTGGTTGGCGTCGTTCTGGCGGTCGGCGCCGGTATAGCGCGAGTCGCGGAACAGCTGGCCCCAGCTGAAGGTGAAGTCACGGGTATCGAAGATCGGCAGCTCGTCCTGGTTGCGGTAGGGCGTGCGCAGGTAGAACAGGCGCGGCTCCAGGGTGTGCAGGAACGAGCGGCCGCCGATGGTGGTCTCGCGGTCGAAGAACAGGCCGGCATCGATGCTGCCGATCGGCAGGCTGCGGCTGGGCGAGGTGTTGCCGCGCAGCTGCTCGGGGGTGGCGGTGGCTGGATCAACGCCCTGCGAAACCAGCACGTTGCGGCGGATGCTGTCGGCCAGCTGCCGGTCCAGGTCGTAGGCGGTGTAGCGGTAGGCCAGGGTCGGGGTCACGTACCAGGCCGCGCCGCTGAAGGGCAGCGACACATAGGGCTTCAGGTCCAGGCGTGCGCCGCCGTACATCCGCTGGGTCTGGCCGGTACGGGTGTACTCAAGGTCCGGTCCGGCTTCGGGGCCGTACTTGAAGTTGATGTCTTCATGGGTGAAGCGCACGGCTTCGGCGTACACGCCGGTTTCCAGCCACGACAGGACCGGCTTGTCCCAGTTGAAGTACAGGCGCGGCTGGCGGTTGTAGGCCAGCGCGCTCTCGTTGAGCGTGTAGTCGGTCAGCTGCCAGCGGTCGGCCATGATTCCGGCCGTCCAGTTCTGGCCGGTGCCATACAGGCCAATGGTGCTCTGCAGGTTCGAGGCGGTCACGCCCACCAGGCGGTTGGCGAAGTCCTCGACGTAGCGCTCGTCGCTGACCCAGGCCAGGTTGGCACGTGCCTGCCAGTGGCTGTCCACGTTGTGGTAGCCGCTGAACATGACGCGGCCACGGTCGCGGTCGCGCAGCTTGTCGTTGGGGATGTAGGCGGTCAGCAGTTCGCCGCGGCCGCCGTTGTAGAGGTAGCGGAACTCGTTGTCGAGCATCAGGCCGCGCCGGCTCATGTAGCGCGGCATCAGCGTGTCGTCGTAGTTCGGTGCCAGGTTCAGGTAGATCGGCTGGGTGTAGTCGAACCCGTTGCGCCCGGACATGCCCAGCTGCGGGAACAGCAGGCCGGTCTTGCGCCGGTCGTCGATCGGGAACTTGAAGTACGGCGCCCACAGCACCGGCACCTTGCCGATGCGCAGTACGGCATTGCGCGCCGTGCCGAAGCCCTCGTCGTTGTCCACTTCGATCTGCGGCGCAGACAGCTTCCACACCGGCTGCGACGGATCGCAGGTGGTGTAGGTGGAGCGGTGCATCTGCCCGACCGCGCCCTGCAGGTCGACCGATTCGGCGTCGCCGTTGCCACGGCGGGACACCAGCTGGTACTGGATGTCGGTGATCTTGTGGGTGTCGCTTTCCTGGTTGCCCTCGGCACGCTTGGCGACCATGCGGATCGACGCATCCTGGTAGCGGACATTGCCATCGGCGATGTAGTTGCCGGACTCGGTGTCGAAGCTGAGCTTGTCGGTGCCGACGAACTGATCGCCGCGGCGCAGGGCGACGTTGCCCTCGTACTGCGGCACCGTGGTGGTGCCCAGCAGCTGATCGCCCTCGATATCGGTCGGCTGCTGCTCGCGCGCGGCGCTGGCGGCGGCCTTGTCCTGGCCCGGAACCGGGGTCGGGGCGTCGGTGAACGCGGGGATGACGTCGGTTGCCGGGCACAGGCCCCAGTTGAGCGGCTTATCATCGGCCATCGCCGGCAGGCAGACGGCGATGCTCAGGGGCAGGGGAAGCAGGCGGAGGGCTCGGCGCACGCGGTTCGGATTCGGGCGAAAACGGACGGTAGCTTGCCCCATCCCTTGCATAGGGGCAATGAAGGCGGCCCGGTCGCGCCGGTTCGGGTTCATCCAGCCGGGGGGGACGCCGCGGGCGACATCAGGGCCTGCACGTGGGCCACGCTGCATTCGGCCAGGGCCTGCAGGTCGTAGCCACCCTCCAGCATCGACACCACCCGGCCGGCCGCATGGCGACGCGCCAGCGCATGCAGTTCGCGGGTGATCCAGGCGAAATCCTCGGTCTCCAGCATCAGATCCGCCTGCGGGTCGCGCAGATGGGCGTCGAAGCCTGCCGAGATCAGCATCAGCTGCGGGCGGAAGTCGTCGATGGCCGGCAGCATCTCGTCGGCCCAGACATTGCGGAAGCGGAATCCGCCGCTGCCCGGCGGCAGCAGGATGTTCATCAGATTGCCCGCGCCACGGTCACGGCGCAGGCCGGAATTGGGGAACAGGCCGGCCTGGTGGGTGCTGTAATACGACACCCGTGCGTCGTGCTGGAAGATGTCCTGGGTGCCGTTGCCATGGTGGACGTCGAAGTCGACCACCGCGATCCGCTCCAGCCCGTGGCGGTCGCGCGCGTAGGCTGCGGCGATGGCGATGTTGTTGAGCAGGCAGAAGCCCATGGCCGTGCTGCTGGTGGCATGGTGACCCGGCGGGCGCACCGCGCAGAACGCCAGCGGGTCCGCGCCCAGCATCACCGCATCCACCGCGGCCACACCGGCACCGGCAGCATGCACCGCCGCGCTGGCCGAGCCGGGCGAGGTCCAGGTGTCCATGTCCAGCTGGCGCAGGGGCACGGTCTGCGGCTGCAGCACGAAGTCGAGCAGGGCGCTGTCGTGGACCCGGCTCAACTCGCCGAACTTGGCGGGTGGGGCCTCGCGCCAGTCCAGCTGGCCGGGGAAAGCGGCGCGCAGGGCGTCGAGCACGCCCTGCAGCCGTTGCGGGCATTCGGGATGGCCCGGACCGGGATCGTGCAGCAGGCAGGACGGATGGGTGAAGACCAGCATCGTACGGACTCAGCCCTGCCGGTGCTGGGGCTGCCAGAGCGCCTCGCCCTGCCCATCGGCGCGGGCCAGCACCCGGGCCAGCACGAACAGCAGGTCCGACAGCCGGTTGAGATACTGCAGCGCTTCGCTGCGCACGTTCTCATGGCGGGACAGCGTCACCGTCTCGCGCTCGGCGCGGCGGACGATGGTCCGTGCCAGGTGGCAGCGTGCGGCGGCTTCGCCACCGGCGGGCAGGATGAACTCCTTCAGCATCGGCAGCGTGGCGTTGTAGTGGTCCAGTTGCTGTTCCAGCGCCGAGACATCGGCGGCATGGATCGCGGCATGGCCGGGGATGCACAGCTCGGCGCCCAGGTCGAACAGCTGGTGCTGCAGGTGGACCACCAGCGCGCGCACGTCGTCCGGAAGCGGCGCGGCCAGCAGCAGGCCCAGCGCCGCGTTGGCTTCGTCGACGGTGCCGTAGGAAGCGACGCGGGCATCGTCCTTGGCCACGCGCTGGCCATCGCCCAGTCCGGTGCTGCCGTCGTCACCGGTGCGGGTGTAGATGCGCGAGAGGCGATGGCCCATGGCGCAGCTCAGTGCCGGATGTCGCGACGGGCCTGCTGGAGCTTGAGCACCTGCTCCACGGCCAGTTGCAGGGCAGCGGCCAGCGCTACGTAGATCGCCGTGGTCCGCAGGTAGGGGCCGAACCACTGTGCGTAGTTCTGCGCCCAGCCCGCCAGCGTCGGCTCGGCAACGTTGCGGGTGGTCCAGTAGAAGCCCCCCTGCGCAAGCAGGTGGCACAGCGCCACCGAGGCCACCAGCAGCAGCGTACCCTTGGCCAGCACCGGCCAGCGCGCGCCGCGGTAGTTGTGGCCCAGCAGCATGCCGCCGGCCCACAGCGAGAAGTACGCCGGCAGCAGCAGCCAGTAGCCGGGCGACACGCAGTAGTGCTGCCAGAAATCCAGCCCCGCGCTGCGGATCACGATCCAGTCGACCAGCACCGCGAACAGCATCAGCAGCGGAAAGGCCCAGCGCGTCCAGCGCGCCAGGTAGAAGCCGCCGATGAAGAACACCGCCCAGGAGGCATCGGGGATCGCCGCGAAGTGGTTGACCCGGGTCGCCGCCAGCAACAGCACGAGCACGGACAGGACGAAGGCGCGATTGGCGGTGTCGGACATGGCGGCGGGCCCGGAGCGGATTCAGCTTTCATTCTAGCCCGCCGCGCGGGTTGGCGCAGGCAGCGTCGCGTTCGGTGTACAGCCGGGGCGAGCGCGTATCATGAACGCCATGAGTGAACGACATGACGTGCTGATCGTCGGCGGCGGGCTGGTGGGTGCCAGCCTCGCCATCGCCCTGGACCGCCTGGGCCGCGACGTGGGCCTGATCGAGGCCAGCCCTGCCGGTGGACTGCCGGCGGTGTTCGACCAGCGCAACCTCAGTTTCGCCGCCGCCACCGTCAACGCGCTGACCGCGCTGGGGGTGATGCAGAAGCTGGCGATGGCGCCGGGACCGATCCGTCGCATCCATGTCAGCCGCGCCGGTGACTTCGGCCGGGTGCAGCTCGATGCGGCCGATTACAACCGGCCGTGGTTCGGCCAGGTGGTGGTCGCGCGTGACTTCGGTCATGCGCTTGAGGCACGCCTGCAGGAACTGCCGCGGCTGCGGCGTTACCGGCCGATGCGTTTCCTCGGTCTGGGCGGGGTGGTGGAGGGCTTCCGCCAGGTGCATGTGGCCGACGACGCCGGCGAGCGCACGCTGCTGGCACGGCTGGTGGTCGGTGCCGATGGCACGGCCAGCGCGGTGCGGGAGGCGCTGGGCATCGAGGTCGAACGCCACGATTTCCAGCAGACCCTGTTCGTGGCCCGCGTGCGCAGCCAGCGCGCGCCCGACGGCACGGCCTGGGAGCGCTTCACCGATACCGGTCCAACGGCCCTGCTGCCGCGTGGCGATCGCCATTTCGGCACGGTGCACGGGGTGGCGCGCGAAGACGCCGACGCAGTGCTGGCGCTGGACGATGCAGCGTGGCTGCAGCGCCTGCAGCATGCCATCGGCTGGCGCGCCGGGCGTCTGCTGGAGTCGGGCCCGCGCAGTGCGTATCCGCTGATCCAGGTGCTGGCGCGAGCCCTGGCAGGCGAGCGCGCGGTGCTGCTCGGCAATGCCGCACAGACCATCCATCCGTTGGGCGCGCAAGGCTTCAACCTGGGCCTGCGTGATGCGCTGACCCTGGCCGAGCTGCTCGAAGACGATGCAGGCGATGCCGGCAGTGACGCGCTGCTGCGTGCGTATGTGGCCCGTCGGGAAGAGGATCGCCAGCAGACGGTGGCCTTCTCCGGAGGTCTGGCGCGCCTGACCAGCAATCCTGCGCCGTTGATGCGCCCGCTGCGCAGTCTCGGCCTGGTGGCCGCGCAGCGGGGTTCGGTGCAGTCGATGCTGGTCGGCGGGGCGATGGGTTTCCGCGGCGTCGTGCCGCGACTGTGCCGCGGAGAAGCCGCATGAACCGCCGCGCGTGCCTGGACGTGGTCATCGTGGGAGGCGGCGTGGTCGGTGCCGCGTGTGCACTGGCGCTGGCCGATGCGGGGCTGGCCGTCGCCCTGGTGGAGGGCCGTGAGCCCGCGCCCTGGCAGGCATCGCAGCCGGACCTGCGCGTGTTCGCCTTCGCGGCCGACAACGTGCAGCTGCTGGACCGTCTCGGCGTGTGGCGCGCGATCGTACAGGCGCGGGCCTGGCCCTATCGCCGCATGCAGGTATGGGATGCCGCGGGAGGCGAGGACCTGCTGTTCGATGCCGACCGCCTGGGGCGTCGCGAGCTGGGCTTCATCGTCGAGAACGGGCTGTTGCAGGATCGCCTGTGGGCGGCACTGCCGGCGGCCGGCGTGCAGCTGCATTGCCCGGCACGGGTGGAGGCGCTGGAGCAGGACGAGGAGGGGGTGCGACTGCGCCTGGATGACGGACGCAGGCTGGAAGCGGCCCTCGCCGTGGCCGCCGATGGTGCCGAGTCGACGCTGCGCGAGCTGGCGGGCATCGACGTGGTGCGCCACGACTATCACCAGCGTGGCGTGGTGGCCTACGTCGACAGCGAGCTGCCCAACCAGGCCACGGCCTGGCAGCGTTTCCTGCCAACCGGTCCGCTGGCGTTGCTGCCGGTGGGCGAGCGCCGCAGCTCGATCGTGTGGACCTTGCCTGACGACGAGGCGGTGCGCGTGCTGGCGCTGGAGGAGGAGGCATTCAATCGCGAACTGACCCGCGCCTTCGCCGCACGGCTGGGCGAACTGCGCCTGGTGTCGCCGCGCGCCGCGTTCCCGCTGCGCCGCCAGCTGGCCCGCCACTATGTGGCCGGGCGCGTGCTCGCACTCGGCGACGCCGCGCATGTGGTGCATCCCCTGGCCGGGCAGGGCGTGAACCTGGGGCTGCGGGATGTCGCTGCCCTGCGGCAATGGCTGGCGCCTTCAGCCGAGCGCCGTGGCCAGCCGCGCCTGTCGCCGCAGCGCCTGCAGCGCTGGGCCCGCGAACGGCGCAGCGACAACCAGGTGGCCGCCTACAGTTTCGATGCGATCAACCGCCTGTTCTCCAACGACGAGATGCACCTGACCCTGGCCCGTGGCCGCGCGCTGGGCTGCGTCGGCAAGTGGCCGCCGCTGGTGCAGGCGTTCTGGAAGCGCGCCGCGGGCGTGTAACGGATGCCGTCCGGCGGATCATCCGCCGGTAGCGCCGGGCCATGCCCGGCGAGCGCGCAGCGCGGTTCACCGATCCCGCCGGGCATGGCCCGTCGCTACCAGGTCGGCACGATCCAGCGCGGCAACGGGACGCCGTCCGGCGGATCACCCGCCGGTAGCGCCGGGCCATGCCCGGCGAGCGCGCAGCGCGGTTCACCGATCCCGCCGGGCATGGCCCGTCGCTACCAGGTCGGCACGATCCAGCGCGGCAACGGGACGCCGTCCGGCGGATCACCCGCCGGTAGCGCCGGGCCATGCCCGGCGAGCGCGCAGCGCGGTTCACCGATCCCGCCGGGCATGGCCCGGCGCTACCCGCAGCGGATCAATCAATCAGCCAGCCGGCCAGGTCGGCACGATCCAGCTTGCCGCGGCGCTTGCTGTCCAGCGCGGTGAACTCATCGGCCAGTGCAGGATTGGCCTGGGCCTCCGCCCGGCTGATGAAGCCGTCACCATCGGTATCCAGCGCGGCAAAGTGGATGCGGTACTGGCCGGTCACGCTGCTGGGTTCCACCGAGCGCACCGTGACCTGGGCCTCACCTGCGGGCATCGGAATATCGACACTGCCGGTGACCCGTCCGGCATTCAAGGGCTGCTGGCGGATGGCTCCGCCGGTCGGACCCAGCGGTTGGCTCTGCGCGGGTGTGGGCGGCAGCTGCTGCGCCAGCACGGGTGACATGGCCAGCAGGGCAGCCAGCAGCACGGGAAAACGCGGACGGTACATGACGGACTCCTGGCGGGCATTGGCCGAAGCGTACCTGCGGCATCCTGTGTGGGCGATGACCCTGCTGCGCATCACCGCATCGGCGACGCCAGCACGGTGATCTCTTCGCGGTCGTGATAGAGCTGCTTGGCGCGCACTTCCAGCGACGTGCCAGCCTGCTCCTGGAACAGGTCCAGGCACAGCCGGGTCTCGTCCCAGCGCTTCTTCATCGGCAGTTTCAGATTGAAGATGGCATGCCTGCACCAACCTTCGCGGAACCAGGTGGCCATGCGTTCGGCAACGCGGCGCGGCTGCTCGACCATGTCGCACACCATCCAGTCCAGCGGCTGCTCCGGGTGCCAATGGAAGCCATCCGCGCGCAGGTGCTCGACCAGGCCGGTATCCAGTACGTGCTGGCGCAGGGGTCCGTTGTCGATGCTCAGCACCTGCATGTGCTGGCGGGTCAACACCCAGGTCCAGCCGCCCGGTGCCGCCCCCAGGTCGGCCGCGCGCATGCCGGGTTTCACCAGTACCTCGCGTTCTTCCGGCGCCAGCAGGGTCAGCAGGGCTTCGTCCAGCTTCAGCGCCGAACGTGAGGGTGCCTCCGGCAGCAGTTTCAGGCGCGGAATGCCCAGTGCCCACGGTGCGCTGTCGGCGGGGTCGGCCACGCAGATGAAGGCGTGGGTGCCGTCGACGAACACCACGTGCAGGCGTGGCAGCCGTGCATTGGGCTTGTCGCTGAGCTTGCCGGCCTTGCGCAGCGCCGGGCGCAACGCGTTGCCGAACGCACGGGCGAGCCCGGACAGCGGCTTGCCGGCATCCGAATCCGGATGTTCGACCCACAGATCACCAAAGCGTGGCGCATCGGCCAGCACCTCCAGCATCGGCGTGATGCGATCGGCCGGATCCAGCTGCGGCAGTTCAGCCAGCACCACCAGCTTCTGCCGCGCGAAGATCAGGCCGCGCCACGGCAACCGCCGTGCCAGCGCGGCCGCTTCGTCGCACATGAACAACACATAGCCGTCATTGCGCTGGGTACGCGCGTAGCCGGCGAAGCCTGCCTCACCGGCACGGAACTGCAGCTCGCCGGCCAGCTCCGGCTCGAAGCCCTGGCGGCACAGGCACAGCAGGCCGATGCCGGCCTCAGTAACGGGCGCCATCGCTTTCCCCATAGGAACGGAGCACGCTGCGCGCAGCGTCGCGGTTCAGGCCCTGCACCACCTCGATGCCACGCTTGTTGAGCTCGCCCACCCAGTCGGCCGGCAGCGGGCCTTCGTCGAACGGGGTCAGTTCCTCCACATCGGCGGCACTGGCGCCGATCAGCAGGCGATCGATGCCGGCCCACACCGTAGCGCCGTAACACTGGCAGCACGGCTGCGAGCTGGTGGCCAGGGTGACCGGCGACAGCACGGCATTCAGGCGCGGCGTCTGCAGGCGCTGCTGGGCCAGCATGTAGGCCATGTTCTCGGCATGTGCCAACGAGGTGGCATGCGGCATCACCCGGTTCACGCCGGCAGCGATCACCTTGTCGTCCGGACCGAACACCACGGCGCCGAACGGGCCGCCGCTGGCGTGCTCGACGTTCTGGCGCGACAGCTCGATGGCCAGCGCGACCTTGGCCTCATCGCCCGGATATCGACGATCCAGGTCGATTTGGTCGTGGATCCAGGCGGGAAGGGTCAGGTGGACTTGCGCATACAGCATCGCGGGGGTGCCTCGTGTGGGGAATCAGGAAAGGACGGCGCGCAGTGTAGCCCGCCCCCGGTGACAGGGGCGGGAGCAGGCCGACAGGTTCAGGCGGTGCGGTGGGACCGCGCCGCGCGGTCGGCTCAGGCCGACCAGGTATCGCGCAGCGTCACGCTGCGGTTGAACACCGGCTTGGCTTCGGTGTGGTCGCGGCGGTCAGCAACGAAGTAGCCGGTGCGTTCGAACTGGAACGACTGCTCCGGCGCGGCGCTGGCCGCGGCCGGCTCGACATAGCCGGTGACGGTGCGGCGCGATTCCGGATTGAGATAGTCGCGGTAGGTCCTGCCTTCCGACTCGTCGTCCGGGTTCGGCACCGAGAACAGTCGATCGTACAGGCGGATCTCGGCCGGAACGCCGTGCACGGCGCTGACCCAGTGAATGGTGCCCTTGACCTTGCGGTTGGCCCCTTCCATGCCGGGGCGCGATTCCGGATCCAGCCAGCCGCGCAGCTCGGTGATGGTGCCGTCGGCATCCTTGATCACCTCATCGCAGCGGATGATGCCGGCACCACGCAGGCGCACTTCGCCGCCCGGCACCAGGCGCTTCCAGCCCTTCGGCGGTACTTCGGCGAAGTCCTCGCGGTCGATCCAGACCTCGCGCGCGAACGGCACCTGACGGCTGCCGAAGCTCTCGTCCTTCGGATGGTTGCTGAAGGTGAGCTGTTCTTCATGGCCTTCGGGCAGGTTGGTCAGCACCAGCTTGAGCGGGTCGACCACGGCCATGCGGCGCGGTGCGGCGCCATCCAGGTCTTCGCGCAGCGCGCCTTCCAGCACGCTGAAGTCGATCAGCGAGTTCTGCTTGCTGATGCCCACGCGCTCGGCGAACAGGCGCATTGCCGCCGGGGTGTAGCCGCGGCGACGCAGTCCCTGCAGGGTCGGCATGCGCGGGTCCTCCCAGCCGTCCACCAGCTGCTCGGTGACCAGCGCCATCAGCTTGCGCTTGCTCATCACCGTGTAGTTGATGTTCAGGCGCGAGAATTCGATCTGGCGCGGCTTGGCGGCTTCGCGCGGCAGGCCGGCATCGACCAGCGGCTGGGTCAGTGCGTCGTCATGGGCGAAATCGACGTTGTCCACGCACCAGTCGTAGAGCGGGCGATGGTCCTCGAACTCCAGGGTGCACAGCGAGTGGGTGATGCCCTCGATCGAATCGCCCAGCGCATGCGCGAAGTCGTACATCGGGTAGATCGGCCACGCATTGCCCGTGTTCTGGTGCTCGACATGCTTGATGCGGTACAGCGCCGGATCGCGCAGGTTGATGTTGCCGCTGGCCATGTCGATCTTCGCGCGCAGGGTGCGCGCACCGTCCGGGAATTCACCGGCACGCATGCGGCGGAACAGGTCGAGGTTCTCCTCGACACTGCGGTCGCGCCACGGCGAGGGACGGCCCGGCTCGGTCAGGGTGCCACGGTAGGCACGCACTTCCTCGGCCGACAGGTCACACACATAGGCCTTGCCCTGCTCGATCAGCTTCTCGGCGGCGAGATAGTAGGCCTGGAAGTAATCGGAGGCGTGGCGCAGTTCGTTCCACTCGAACCCGAGCCAACGGACATCGTCCTGGATGGCGGCCACGTACTCCGGGTCTTCCTTGGCCGGATTGGTGTCGTCGAAGCGCAGGTTGCATACGCCGCTGAACTCGCCGGCAATGCCGAAGTTCAGGCAGATCGACTTGGCATGGCCGATGTGCAGGTAGCCGTTCGGCTCCGGCGGAAACCGGGTCTTGATCGCCTGGTGCTTTCCGCTGGCCAGGTCCTCGCGCACGATCTGGCGGATGAAATCGCGCTTTTCGTGGCTGTCGGCGGGGGTCTCGGGGCTGGCGGGGGTGTGCTCGGACATGAGGCTGGGCGAAAAAGGGCAGAAAGACCAACAGTCTAGCGCGTAAGGGGCAGGGCTGCCGGGGTTGCGGCCAGGCTCGGCGGGCACGGCCCGACGCTATCGGGCGCAAGGGGCGCGGCCGGCGAGCGCAACGGGACGCAGGGGGGCAGCGCCAGGCCATGCCCGGCGAGCGCAGCGGCGGCGTTCAGCCCCCGGGCGTATGCTGGACGCCTCTCCCGTGGAGCCGCCCCATGCACATCGTGTACAAGGCCGACAATCTGTTCGACGCCCACCTGGTGAAGCACGCGCTGGAAGATGCCGGCATTCCTGCCTTCGTGTTCGGCGAGCAGCTGCTGGGGGGCATGGGCGAGCTGCCGCTGTTCGGTGTATTGAGGGTCGGCATCCCCGACGCTGCGCGGGCCGAGGCCGAAGGCATCGTCGCCGGCCTGGACTTGGGCCACGCCGCCGACGCCCCCATCTCCGATGCAGACGACATTGCCGGCCTTCCGGCGTAGGAGCGCATCATGTTGGGAATCGGACAGGGCATCCTGGGCATCGGCGCCTTCAAGCAGCGCCTGCCGCGCCCGGAAGAGGCGCTGCCAGGGCGTGATCAGCCACTGCCGCTGCACAGCAACCAGCACTTCGTGAACAGTCACCCGCTGAAGGACCGCTTTGCCGGCCTGCAGCAGATCCGTTTCGCGCTTGGCTGCTTCTGGGGAGCCGAGCGCAAATTCTGGTCGGAGCCGGGCGTGTACAGCACGTCGGTCGGCTATGCCGGCGGCGTCACGCCGAATCCCACCTATGAAGAAGTCTGCTCCGGCCTGACCGGCCACACCGAAGTGGTCCAGGTGGTGTTCGATCCGACGGTGGTGAGCCTGGAACGGTTGCTGCAGCTGTTCTGGGAAAGCCACGACCCGACCCAGGGCATGCGCCAGGGCAACGACACCGGCACCCAGTACCGTTCGGCGATCCATGCCACCGACGAAACGCAGTACGCCGCTGCGCTGGCCAGCCGTGAGGCCTACCAGGCCCAGCTGGACGCGGCCGGCTACGGCCCGATCACCACCGAGATCGTGTACCCGGCGCCGGAGTACTACTACGCCGAGGACTATCACCAGCAGTACCTGGCGAAGAACCCGAACGGCTACTGCGGCATCGGCGGCACCGGAGTGAACTGCCCGATCGGGCTGGATGTGGAGGCGCCACGCTGACGCGCGGTGGTCCGCCTGCGGCGGGCAGAAGCGGAAAGCAACTGCCGAAGCCAAAGCCAAAGCGGCTCTGGATTGTTGTGGGTTGGGCGGGGCGGGTACAGATGGCGGGACACGCCGTAAACCCGTCCTTGGGGGCTCGGCCACGGCATCCATGCCGTGGACGGTCCCGCCATCTGTACCCGTCCCGCCTCCGATCATTTCCCGGTGACGGTGGGCAAGAGCGTGGGTTACTGACGAACTGAAGGAAAACAAAAAGGACGCGGCCTTCGCCGCGTCCTTTTTGTTTGATCCTGCGGTGTCTTTTGTAGAGCGGAGCCATGCTCCGCTCCGAGCAAGCGAAGCGCGCGACCCGCTGTTGCTCTTCCTTCTTCCTTCCGTGGCGGGCAGCCACAGGAAACTGTCGAAGGCAGGGTGGGTAGGCCGTGCAGGGGCGTGAGCCGCATGGATGCGGCGACCGAGCTTACATGGACGTACTTGCAGCGTCCCCTGCACGGCCTACCCACCCTGCCAAACGCACGACCCGCCTTTCGCGACCAAGCCCCCGCCACGAGGGGCTCAGCCGTTGGCTGGAACCCTTACAGCGCCGCGCGGATCCGCTCGCGCAGCGCTTCCAGATCCTTGGCGAATGCCTCGATACCGGTCGCCAGCTTCTCGGTCGCCATCGGATCGGCGGCCAGATCCGCCGCGAACGTCGCCGCATCGATCGGGGCCACCGCCACGCCGTTGCCCTCACCGGGCACCAGCTTGCGCGGCAGCTCGCCATGATCGGCGTCCAGCTTCTCCAGCAGATCCGGCGAAATGGTCAGGCGGTCGCAGCCTGCCAGCGCTTCGATCTGTGCGGTGGAACGGAACGAGGCGCCCATCACCACGGTCGGCGAACCACGGCGCTTGAACTCCGCATACACGCTGCGCACGAACTTCACGCCCGGATCCTCATCGATGTTGGCCGGGGTCTGGCCGTTGGCCACGTACCAGTCAAGGATGCGGCCGACGAACGGCGAGATCAGGAACGCGCCCGCTTCGCTGCAGGCCAGCGCCTGGGTCGGGTTGAAGATCAGCGTCAGGTTGCAGTCGATGCCCTCGGCCTGCAGGATCCGCGCCGCTTCCACGCCTTCCCAGGTCGCGGCGATCTTGATCAGGATCTTCTCGCGCGGTACGCCGGCATCGGCGTACATCTGGATGAACTGGCGGGCCTTGGCCACGGTGGCGGCGGTGTCGTACGCCTGGTCAGCATCCACCTCGGTGGACACGCGGCCCGGCACCAGCGTGCTGAGCAGCGCGCCGACGCCGATGGTCAGCCGGTCGGCCACCGCATGCACCACGGCCTCGCGGTCGCCGCTCTGCTGACGGCCCCAGGCCAGTTCGCGCTCGATCAGATCGGCATAGACCGGCAGGTCCAGTGCCTTCTTCACCAGGGTCGGGTTGGTGGTGCAGTCCACCGGCTGCAGGCGCTTGATCGCCTCGTAGTCACCGGTATCGGCAACGACCACGGACAGTTCGCGCAGCTGGGACAGTTTGGACGAGGTACTCATTACGGCTCCTGGTACGGGGAATCGGATCGCGCGCAGTGCGCAGCGGAGATCAGGGACGGTCGTTGTGCACTGCGGTCACGCGCAGGCGCAGCTTGCGACCACCGGGTGCGGTCCAGTCGATGCTCTGGCCGACCGACAGGCCGAGCAGGGCACTGCCGACCGGGGCCAGCACGGAAACCTTGCCTTCATCGACGTTGGCTTCGCGGGGGAAGACCAGGGTCAGGACGTGCTTCTCGCCTGAGACCCCATCTTCGCACTCCACGCGGGAATGCATCATGACGATGCCTTCGGGAATCTGGTCCGGCGCCAGCACGGTGGCCCGGTTGAGTTCTTCGGCAAGCGCGAGCGCGGCAGGCGTCTGGCTCAGCGCAGGGGCTTCGAGCATGGCCTCCAGGCGGTCCATGTCGAAGGTTGAGACAGTGATCGACGGCGGCAGGCCGCTGGCGGTGTTCATGTAAAACTCCTTGGTTGAAAACCATGCAAAAGGCGGCGCCTGCTGGCGCCGCCTGTCTGTATTGTGGGGACAAATGCGACCGGAATCGACTCCTGCCGCTCGAGGTCGGGGAGACCGGGGCGTCAACCGTTCAGCGCGGGGCCGGAAAGGGTGGCCGGATCGGCGGCAGCGCCATTGGCGGCCTCCAGCGTAAACAGCGCATGCGGCAGGCGCTTGAACTGGCTGGCCAGCTCCATCAGGAAGTCATTCATCGCCGAGCTGCGGCGCCAGACCATCGCAATACGGCGGCTGGGCCGGCCCTCGCCGATGAAATCGAGCAGGCGGATATTGTTCGAGCGCGGCACGGGGGGCTGCACCGACAGGCTCGGCAGCAATGTGATGCCGACATCGGCAGCGACCATCTGCCGCAGTGTTTCCAGGCTGGTCGCGCGGAACTCGGATTTCTCGTTGGCGCCGAACAGCCGGCACACTTCCAGCGCCTGGTCGCGCAGGCAATGGCCGTCTTCCAGCAGCAGCAGCTTCTGCGTAGCCAGTTCCTGCACATCCAGATGGGCGCGCTGGGCGAGCGGATGGCGACCGGACACGGCCAACAGGAACGGCTCCTCGAACAGGAACTCGGCGTGCAGCTGGTCGTCGATCACCGGCAGTGCCAGCAGCGCGGCATCGAGCTTGCCTTCGCGCAGGCGCTCCAGCAGCACATCACTCTTCTCTTCGACCAGCAGCAGTTCCAGTTCCGGGAAACGTTCGCGGATGCGCGGGATCACATGCGGCAACAGGTACGGGCCCAGGGTCGGGAAGATCCCCAGGCGCACCGTGCCGGCTTCCGGATCGCGGCTGCGCCGTGCCGCTTCTTTCAGCTGCTCCACCTCGGACACGATGACCCGTGCCCGTGCGGCGGCTTCCTGCCCGGCCGGGGTCAGCATCACCTTGCGGGGGGCTCGCTCGACCAGCGGCAGGCCCAGCTCTTCTTCCAGCTTGCGGATCTGGGTGGACAACGTGGGCTGGCTGACGAAGCACGACGCGGCAGCCCGACCGAAATGCTTGTGGTCGGCCAGGGCTACCAGGTACTTCAGATCGCGTAGATTCATCCTCACATCCCAGGGGTAACGGACCGGCTGGCGGCGTGGTCACCCCGCAGCTGACAATGCTCCCGGCACCCCGGGAGCAGTGGATCAGGCAGCTTCGGCAACGGCTCCGCTGCTCTTGCTCACCGACGAGCGGATCAGGTGGTCGAACGCGCTCAGTGCGGCGGTCGAGCCGGCGCCCATGGCGATGATGATCTGCTTGTAGGGTACCGTCGTGCAATCACCTGCGGCGAACACGCCGGGCACACTGGTCTGGCCACGGTCGTCGATGACGATCTCGCCGCGCGGCGACAGCGCCACGGTGTCCTTCAGCCACTCGGTGTTGGGCAGCAGGCCGATCTGCACGAAGATGCCTTCCAGCTCTACGCGATGGGCGTCGCCACCGATGCGGTCCTTGTAGACCAGCCCGGTGACCCGGCTGCCATCGCCCAGCACTTCGGTAGTCTGGGCGCTGGTCAGCACGGTGACATTGCCGAGGCTGCGAAGCTTCTTCTGCAGCACCTCATCGGCGCGCAGGCTGGAATCGAATTCCAGCAGGGTTACATGCGACACGATGCCGGCCAGATCGATGGCAGCTTCAACGCCGGAGTTGCCACCACCGATCACCGCCACGCGCTTGCCCTTGAACAGCGGGCCATCGCAGTGCGGGCAGTAGGCCACGCCCTTGTTGCGGTACTGCTCTTCGCCCGGCACATTCATCTGCCGCCAGCGCGCACCGGTGGACAGGATCACCGAACGCGACTTCAGCACCGCGCCGTTTTCCAGCTGCACCTGTACCAGCCCATCGTCGCCGGCCGGCACCAGCGCGGTGGCGCGCTGCAGATCCATGATGTCCACGTCGTACTCGCGCACATGCTGCTCCAGCGCGGTCGCGAGCTTCGGGCCTTCGGTCTCCTTGACCGAGATGAAGTTCTCGATGGCCATGGTGTCCAGCACCTGGCCGCCGAAACGCTCGGCGGCGACGCCGGTGCGGATGCCCTTGCGCGCGGCGTAGATCGCTGCGGCCGCGCCAGCCGGGCCGCCGCCCACCACCAGCACGTCGAAGGCCTGCTTGGCGGCGATCTTCTCTGCGTCGCGCTTGCTGGCGTTGGTATCCAGCTTGGCCACGATCTGTTCGAGCGTCATCCGGCCCTGGTCGAAGACTTCACCGTTGAGATACACGGTCGGCACCGACATGATCTCGCGCTTCTCCACTTCCTCCTGGAACAGCGCGCCGTCGATGGCCACGTGCTGGATGCGCGGGTTGAGCACCGCGGCCAGGTTCAGCGCCTGCACCACGTCCGGGCAGTTCTGGCAGGACAGGGAGAAATAGGTCTCGAACCGGTACTCGCCTTCCAGGCTCTGCACCTGCTCGATCAGCTCGGCGGTGGCCTTGGACGGATGGCCGCCGACCTGCAGCAGCGCCAGCACCAGCGAGGTGAATTCATGGCCCATCGGCAGGCCGGCGAAGGTCAGGTGGATGTCCTGGCCGGGCGTGCCCAGGTCGAACGAAGGCACGCGGCCCTGGCCGTCACGCAGCACCTGCAGCGAGATGCTGTCGGACAGGCTTTCCAGGGTCTGCAGCAGTTCCAGCATTTCCCGCGACTTGTCGCCGTCGTCGGCATGCGCGGTGATCTGGATGGGGCGGGTCACGCGCTCCAGATAGGTCTTCAGCTGCGACTGCAGGTTGGCGTCCAACATCGGGTCTTCTCCTGGCTTCAGGCAAACAGGGGGCGTGGCACCGCTGTAGAAGGTAGCGGACCAGCAGGGGGTAGGGGTGAACCCAAGACAGCGACCGTGGAAGGGGCTGGCTGGCCGCGACGGGCCCGCGTCGGCTGTCTTGGGTTCACCCCCACGCCGGCGATGCCGCCGGCATGGAGATGGGCGTGCCGTGGCGTGGGGGGCCACGGCACGCCGGTGCTGCGTTAGATCTTGCCGACCAGGTCCAGCGACGGGGTCAGGGTCTTCTCGCCTTCCTTCCACTTCGCCGGGCACACCTGGTTCGGGTTGGCGGCGGTGAACTGGGCGGCCTTCAGCTTGCGCAGGGTCTCGGAGACGTCGCGGGCGATCTCGTTGGAGTGGATCTCCAGGGTCTTGATCACGCCTTCCGGATTGATGATGAAGGTGCCGCGCAGGGCCAGGCCTTCTTCCGGAATGTGCACGCCGAAGGCGTTGGTCAGCTGGTGGGTCGGGTCGCCGACCAGCGGGAACTGGGCCTTGCCGACGGCCGGCGAGGTTTCGTGCCAGACCTTGTGCGAGAAGTGCGTGTCGGTGGTGACGATGTAGACCTCGGCGCCAGCCTTCTTGAACTCGGCGTAGTGGTCGGCGGCGTCTTCGATCTCGGTCGGGCAGTTGAAGGTGAATGCAGCCGGCATGAAGATCAGGACGGACCACTGGCCCTTCAGGCTGGCATCGGAAACCTTGATGAACTCGCCGTTGTGGTAGGCGTTGGCTTCGAACGGCTGGATCTGGGTATTGATGAGGGACATCATTTTTCCTCTGGGTGAAGGGGAGTGGGTGAATCGACAGGAGCTAGGTTACCGGCTCGGTTGCGATAAGAACAATCCATTGATTGCATCTATTTGATAGATGCAGCCTATCAAATTGCCATGAGCCGGCACTGAACCTTTCTGCCCTCATCCTGCAACTGCCTGTGTGACAAGGAAAATCGCCAGGGACGAATGAAGAGGGCTGATAGCCCCTCCTTATGCCCTCTGGCGAAACCTGAACGGATTCCAGCTTTTGTAGAGCCGAGCACGCGCTCGGCTGTGGATCTGTAGAGCCGAGCCCTCGCTCGGCTGTTCCAGAAGCAGCCGGGCATGGGCTCGGCTCTACAATTGCGGAATGTCTTCCCAAACCCAACCCTCCCTGCGCCAGGTAGTGGCCGACGCCAGCGCCCGCCTGGGCGGCACCGACGCCCGCCACGAGGCAGAGCTGCTGCTGCTGCACGTGCTGGAGCGACCACGCAGCTGGCTGTTTGCCCATGCGACCGATCCGCTGCCGGCAACTGCGCAGGCTGCCTTCGAAGCGCTGCTGGCGCGTCGCGCCGCCGGTGAGCCGGTGGCCTACCTGACCGGCCGGCGCGGGTTCTGGACGCTCGATCTGCGGGTCGATGCGGCGACCCTCATCCCGCGTCCGGAAACCGAACTGCTGGTGGAGCTGGCGCTGGAACGCCTGCCACCGGAGCGCCCGCTGTCCGTGGCCGACCTCGGGACCGGCAGTGGTGCGATCGCCCTGGCGCTGGCCAGCGAGCGGCCGCTGGCACAGGTGCTGGCCACCGATGCCAGCGCCGGTGCACTGGCCGTGGCCGCGCACAACGCCGCCCACCATGAACTGCGCAACGTGCGTTTCGCTGAAGGTGGACAGGACTGGTACGCACCGCTGCAGGGCGCCCGCTTCGCACTGATTGCCAGCAATCCGCCCTACATCGCCAGCGATGATCCGCATCTGCAGCAGGGCGACCTGCGGTTCGAGCCGGCCAGCGCACTGGCATCCGGCATCGACGGACTGGACGACATCCGCCGCATCGTCGCAGGCGCGCCCGAACACCTGCAGCCGGCGGGCTGGCTGCTGATCGAGCACGGCTGGGACCAGGGCGCGGCGATCCGCACGCTGTTCGATGCGGCCGGTTTCGCCGACGTGCAGACCCAGCAGGACCTCGAGCAGCGTGACCGGGTCACCCTTGGGCGGCGACCGGCCTAGAATGGGGGTTCTCCTGCCCCGGCAGGGCATCACCCTGGAGCTGCAAGCATGCGTACGCTGTACCCCGCCATCACCCCCTATGACGTCGGCACCCTTAAGGTCGACGACCGCCACACGCTGTACTTCGAGCAGTGCGGCAATCCGGATGGCAAGCCGGTGGTGATGCTGCACGGCGGTCCGGGGGGCGGTTGCAGCGACAAGATGCGCCAGTTCCATGACCCGGCGAAGTACCGCATCATCCTGTTCGACCAGCGCGGCGCCGGCCGTTCCACGCCGCATGCGGATCTGGTGGACAACACCACTTGGGACCTCGTCGCCGATATCGAGAAGCTGCGCGAGCACCTGAAGGTGGATCGCTGGCAGGTGTTCGGTGGCAGCTGGGGGTCAACCCTGGCGCTGGCCTACGCCGAAACCCATCCGCAGCGCGTCACCGAACTGGTTCTGCGCGGCATCTTCATGCTCCGCCGCTGGGAGCTTGAATGGTTCTACCAGGAGGGCGCCAATCGCCTGTTCCCCGATGCATGGGAGCACTATCTGAAGCCGATTCCGGTGGTTGAACGCCATGACCTGATCTCGGCGTTCCACCGTCGCCTGACCAGTGACGACGAGGCGACCCGCCTGGAAGCAGCCAAGGCCTGGGCCGTGTGGGAGGGTGCGACCAGCTTCCTGCATGTGGATGATGACTTCATCAACAGCCACGAAGATCCGCATTTCGCCCTGGCCTTTGCCCGTATCGAGAACCACTACTTCGTCAATGGTGGCTTCTTCGAGGTGGAAGACCAGCTGCTGCGCGACGCGCACCGCATCGCCGACATCCCGGGCGTGATCGTGCATGGCCGCTACGACGTGGTGTGCCCGCTCGCCAATGCCTGGGACCTGACCAAGGTGTGGCCGAAGGCGAAGCTGGAAATCACCCCGGCATCGGGCCACTCCGCGTTCGAAGCGGAGAATGTCGACGCGCTGGTGCGCGCCACGGACAGCTTCGCGTAACGCGCCGGTAGCGCCGGGCCACGCCCGGCGGCATTCCGGTCTGTGCCGCGGTCTGACTCGCCGGGCATGGCCCGGCGCTACCCGTCCCCCGCAGGCAGCGCGTCGGCCAGCACCTGCAGCAGACGCTGCGCCGGCAGCGCCGGGCCATGCCCGGCGGCACTCCGGTCTGTCGCCACGGTTCGACTCGCCGGGCATGGCCCGGCGCTACCAGTCCCCCGCAAGCAGCGCGTCGGCCAGCACCTGCAGCTTCGGTGAGTGCTGGCGCGAAGGCGGGTAGATCAACGAGAGTTCGCGGCTGCGGCCTTCAAACGGTTGCAGCACGCGCAGCAGACGGCCGTCGGCCAAGGCGTCGGCCACGGCGAAATCCATTACCTGCACGATGCCGATGCCGGCGATGGCGGCTTCTACCAAGGGGTCGCCGCTGTCGAACACCATCCGCGTCGGTGGCGTGAATTCGCGCAGCTGGCCGTCCTGAAGGAACTGCCAGTCCACCAGGCGGCCACTGCGCAGGTTGCGCACGGCCAGGCAGGCATGCCCCGTCAGTGCGGCCACATCGCGCGGAGCACCGCGCCGGGCGAGGTAGTCCGGGCTGGCGACGGTCACCCAGCGTAGGGGTCGCAGGGGCCGGGCGACGATGCGCTGGTCGGCGATCGTGCCGGTCCGCAGCGCGGCATCGAACCCTTCTTCGACCAGGTCGACCAGGCGATCGCTGAGCACGGCTTCGACCTGCAGTTGTGAATGGCGCTCCAGCAGCGGCGCCAGCAGGGGCACCAGCACCTTGCGGCCGAACATCGACGGTGCACTGATCTTCAGCGTGCCCGACGGCGTGCAGGGGCGATCGGCAAGCTGCCGTTCCGCGTCCTCCAGCCCGCACAGCAGCGGCGCGACCTGTTCTACGAACTGGCGGCCATCCGGGGTCAATGCCACGTTGCGCGTGTTCCGCTGCAGCAGCTTCACGCCCAGGTCCACCTCGAGCCGGCTGATCGCGCGCGACAGCCCGGACTGGCTCAGGCCGAGCTGGCCGGCGGCGACGGTGAAGCTGCGTGCTTCGGCCACCTGCACCAGCATGCGCACCGCGTTGAGGTCCATCGATGATCCACTCATGCTGAAAATCATGACAGATATGGCCGGTAAGGGGTTTATTGATTCCGCTGCATCAATGAGACTGCGCTCCCCCTTCAGTCCAGACCACCGATGGCTCCCCTCAAATACCCGCGCTGGGCGCTGACCCTGCTGGCCACCGCCCAGCTGATCATCGCCCTGGATGCCACCATCATCTTTGTCGCGCTGCATGACATGGGCCGCGCGCTGCAGATCAACGCGCAGCAGCTGCAATGGGTGGTCAGTGCCTACACCGTGGCCTTCGGCGGCAGCCTGCTGCTGGGCGGGCGTGCCGCCGACCTGATCGGCCGCCGCCGCTTCTACCGCCTGGGCATGCTGTTGTTCGCGGTGGCATCGCTGCTCGGTGCGCTGGCGCCGAATGCGGGCCTGCTGATCATCGCGCGCGCAGCGCAGGGCATTGGTGCCGCGCTGCTGTTCCCGGCAACGCTGGCCCTGATCAACACGCTGTATGAAGAAGGCCCGGCCCGCAACCGCGCGCTGGCGATCTGGAGCATGGCCAGTGCAGTGGGTCTCGCATTGGGCACGCTGCTCGGTGGCGTGCTCACCCAGGCCTTCGGCTGGCCGGCGGTGCTGGCGGTGATCGTGCCGCTGGCTACCGCGTGCGCGCTTGCCGCCGGTGCGTGGCTGCCGCCCGATGCTTCGCGCCCGCAGGGCCGTTCGTTCGATCTGGCCGGCTGCATCGCCGTGACCCTGGGTGGCAGCCTGCTGGTGACCACGCTGGTACAGGGCCCCGAATGGGGGTGGACGGCGCCCGTCACGCTGGGCTGCCTGCTGCTGTCGATACTGATCCTGTTCGCGTTCGTGCAGATCGAGCTGCGCAGCCGCGATCCACTGATGCAGTTCGCGCTGCTGCGCCTGCCGGGCCTTCGTGCCGCCCTCGGCCTGACGTTCGCGTTCATGAGCAGCTACGGTGTGCAGTACTACTTCATGGCGCTGTACTTCCAGGACGGCTACGGCTGGAGTCCGCTGCAGGCCGGCCTGGCATTCCTGCCGGCCACGGCGGTGTGCACCGTGGGCATCCAGCTTGCCGAGTGGACGCTGCAGCGCTGGAGCGCGCGCAGGGTGCTGGTGATCGGCAACCTGGCCGGTGCCGTCGGCATCGCCTGGGTGGCGGCGGCACTGCCGCATGCCTCGAATTTCTGGCCATTGCTGCCGGGCGTGGTGGTGTTGAGCATCGGCCAAGGCATGACCTGGACCGCGATGTGGATCGTGGCGGGTCAGGGCGTGCCGGCGGCGCAGCAGGGCGTGGCGTCGGGCATGGCGGCCACCGCACAGCAGATCGGCGGTGCGCTGGGCCTGGCGGTGCTGGTGATGGTGGCCAACGCCGACGTGGCAGCTGCCGGTTCTCCGGATGCGCTGGCCGGGCTGGTGCGTGCGGAGTACGGGGCCGCATTGTTTGCACTGCTCGGCGTGGTCATCGCGCTGGCCCTGCGCCCGGCGCCGGTCGCCGCGGCAGCCCCCGCCTGCCTGGCCAACGACGCATGATCGACCTGCAGGATGGCCCGGCGCGACCGGGCCCGGATGGCGTTACACGGATGCCAGCAGCCGTGGCTGCAACGCGCTGAAGATCCGCGCCAGCCGCTCGGCCCACGCCTGCTGCCCGGCCGCGTCGGCGATCAGGTCCTGGCGGATCTCCAGTTCCACGTGCACCAGGCCACGCCCTTCGCCGTGCACCGGTACCGCGTAGTCGCTGGTACTGCTTACCGAATACGGTTCGTTGTCACCGACCACCAGATCGCCTTCGTCGCGCAGTGCCTGCAGCAGGGCGTGGGCAAAGCGCGTGTCCTGGTGGTACAGCACGCCGGCATGCCATGGCCGCAGCGTGCCGTTCATGGAGGGAGTGAAGCTGTGCATCATCACCAGCAGGGTCGGGCGGCCGGCTTCACGGCGCGCATCCAGTTCCGCTTCGATGCGGGCGTGGTAGGGCGCGTGGATCGCGTCGATGCGCTGCTGCCGTTGTGCGGCCGACAGGCCGGCGTTGCCCGGTACCACGGTGTGATCGCTTGCTTCCGGAATCAGGGTCGGCGATGCCAGCGGACGGTTGCAGTCGATCAGCAGGCGCGAATAGGTCTGCTCGATGGCCCAGGCATCCAGCCGTTCGGCCAACGCACGCGTGGTGCCGCCGATGCCGATGTCCCAGCCGATATGGCGGTCAAGTTCGCGCTGCGGCAGGCCGAGGCCGGCCAGTGCGCGCGGCACCTGCTGCCCGGCGTGATCGGCCAGCAGCAGGTACGGCGAAGCGCCCTGCGGCTGGTGGATGGTGTAGATCGCCGGGTCGTCAGCGTCCAGCAACGCCGGCAAGGTGTGCAGGTCGGCGTCAGCCACGCGGGCGCCCGTCCAGGTGGTGTTCGATCATCCACAGCCCGGCCCAGAGCTTGGCATCGAGCTCGTAGCCTTCGCCCATCTTCTGCACCAGCCACGCGGCAGCCTGCTTGAGCGGCACTTCGTGCACCGTGATGTCCTCGCTGTCGTCGCCGCCGCCTTCGCCGATCCGGCGCAGGCCGGTGGCGCGCACGAAGGCGATCTTCTCGCTGCTGGCGCCGGAGGAGGTCGGGCCGATCATCAGCACTTCGGCGTGCTCGGCGGTCCAGCCGGTCTCTTCTTCCAGTTCGCGTACCGCCGAGACTTCGATCGACTCGCCGGCATGGATGTCACCGACCAGCCCGGCCGGCATCTCGATGGTCGATGCCTGCAGGGGCACGCGGAACTGCTCGACGAACAGCACCTTGTCCTCGGGGGTGACGGCGATGATGATCGCCGCCAGGCCACCGGCATGGGTGCGTTCGCTGTATTCCCAGGTGCCGCGTACCAGCATGCGCTGGTACTTGCCTTCATAGACAACACGCGGGGCTTCGGTATTGCGCTGGCTCATGCGGGCTCGCCGGTATTGGAAAAGGAGGGAGCGGGAAGCGGGTCGGCCATGCCGGCGGCGTTGAACAGCCGGCGGCGGGTCATCGGGCCGAAGCGCAGGGTCTGGCACAGGCCGCCGAGCAGCTCCGGGTCAGCCGTCTGCCGCAGCAGGCCGGGTTGGCAGCCCTCCAGCGGCGCGTCCAGCGCGATGGTGGTCAGCTGCCGCCAGAGCAGAGCATGCTCGCGCTGCTCGCGCAGGCGCACCGCCATCTGCGCTGCGCCGCGCAGGCGCAGGAAGGGCACTTCGTCCAGGCGCTCGTACAGCACATCTAGGCTGCCGAAGTGGGCCAGCAGGACCGCCGCGGACTTGCTGCCGACGCCGCTGATGCCGGGAATGTTGTCCACCGCATCGCCGCACAGCGCCAGGTAGTCGGCAATCTGATGCGCATGCACGCCATGCCGCGCTTTCACCCCGGCCACGCTCCAGCGCTGGTTGCGCGCATAGTCCCACTGCTCGTCGTGGTCCAGCAGCAGCTGCGACAGGTCCTTGTCGGCGGAAATGATGACGCCGCGGTGGCTGCCGCGGTGCACATGCAGGGCGCTGCCGATCAGGTCGTCGGCCTCGTAGTCGTGATGGGCAAGCACGGCCAGACCGAGCGCCGCGCACAGTGCCTTGCAATGCACGAACTGGCGCTTCAGCGCCTCGGGAGCCGGATCGCGATTGGCCTTGTACGCCGGATACAGGCGATGGCGGAAGCCGCTGTCCAGCGCCTCGTCAAAGGCGATGGCGATGTGCTGCGGACGCTCGCGTTCCAGCAGGTCCAGCAGGAAGCGCGCGAAGCCGTGCACGGCATTGGTCGGCCAGCCCTGCGCATCCTGGAACTGGTCGGGCAGCGAGTGCCAGGCACGGAACACGTAGATGCTGGCGTCGACCAGGTACAGCGCCGGCGCCGGTGCCGGCAAGGTCATGCCGGTGGCGTCCAGTCGCGCAGCAGGTCGGCTGGATCCGGACGCTCGCGCTCGGGCACATCGGCGCGGGCGGTGCCGATATGGATGAAACCGGCGATGCGCTCGCCATCGGCCAGCCCCAGATGGGCGTGTACGGCCGGGTCGAACGCCATCCACGCGGTCAGCCACTGGGCGCCGAAGCCCAGCGCCTGTGCGGCCTGCAGCAGGGCGAAGCAGACGCATCCAGCGGTCATCAGCTGCTCCTGCTCGGGCACCTTCGGGTCGGGGCGGGGGCTGGCCACCACGACGATCACCAGCGGCGCATGGCTGAAACGCTGGCGATCCTTCTCGAACACGGCCTCGCCGGCAGTGGGATCGCGCTGGCGGCTGCGCTCGGCCACGAACGCGCCCAGAGTGTGACGCGCATCGCCGGCAATCTTCAGGAACCGGAACGGCACCCGCTTTCCGTGGTCGGGCACCCGTACCGCCGAGGACAGCATGCGCAGCAGGGTCTGCGGGTCCGGCCCAGGTTCGCCCAGCTGCCGCGAGGGCACCGAGCGGCGGGCATCGAGGGCAAGCAGGGCGGCGGGGTCGGGCATGGCGTCTGAACCGGTCATCACGGGCATTTGATTATAGTCGCGGTGGTCGATGACGCCGTGGCTGCGGCGTCTGTCCCCTCACTATCAAACTGTGATGAACATCATGCCACTGGCGGCAATCGGACGCCGGCTTCCTCTCGCCTCGCGGGCCTTGCACGGCTTACGATATCCCTCTTGCCGGGCCGTGGGTCACGAGGTTTGAAGTGAGGACTGTTTCACTGTCCGTGAGGGGCGGGCCGGCCTACCATCGACATATCGGTACATGGGGTGTGCCGGTCGTCGCGATGTCCATGTTGTCTGTCGCACCAGAGAAGGTGGGGAGCCTTCCCGAATGATGAGCGCGCCCACACCGTTGGGAACGTCGGGTCGTGACCCGGCCCAGTTCCAGCTTGCCCGTGACGCCGTCCTGCCCGCGCTGTGCCAGGCCTTCGGGGCGGCACTGGCGCGCTTCGACGACGCCCTGTTCGACCGTGCCGGCAATGCAGGCGCCTCGCAGCTGCTGTTCCTTGATGCGATGCGCGAGCTGCGCCGGCGGCGCGAGGAGATCGCGGCGGCCTTTGCCGGCCACCTGCAACGCGCCTGGGCGGCTCTGGTTGCCGGAGAGCCGCTGTCGGCGGATGCGACCCTGTCCGGCCCGGCCGAGGATGGCCTGAGCCTGCTGGCCGAGCACGTGCTCGAATCGCGGCTGGCGGTGCGCAACTTCGCCACGGTGCTGCTGCGTGATTTCAAGCCGGTTCTGGCGCGGCTGGACCGCCGCCTGGGCTGGCTGGCCGGCGATGTGCCGCTGGATGCCGACCTGAACCCGATCAGCCCGGAACATCTGGGCGTGGCCATCCACGAGGCCTTCGCCGGCTGCGAACTGGCGCCGGAAGTCCACCTGGTGCTGATCAAGCTGTGCGAGCGCGACCTGCGCGCGCCGGTCGGCCGCATCTACGACAAGCTGGACGAGCAGCTCGCGGCGGCCGGCGTGATGTCGCAGATGGGTGCGGTGCGCCGCACCCAGGCGGCACCGGGCCCGCGTTCACCGCAGGGGCTGGACGATCTGGTCGAACAGCGCCCGGTGCCGGGGTTCGACAGTGATTTCAGCGATGACGAGCAGGCCGCACCGGCGTGGGCGCAGCGCTTCGCCGCGCGCTGGTCCGAGCGCCGCGGCCACCTTCAGCAGGCCGGTGGGGACGGTTCCGGCGCCGCCGGCGGCGAGGCCTATGGCCAGCAGGGCATGCTGCTGGAAGCGCTGCAGGAACTGCTGCAGCAGACGCGCCACGTGCGCGAGGATGCGACATCGGCCGCGCAGGTGGCCGTGGGCCAGCAGCGTCCGTTGAGCCAGCGCGAGATGATGTCGGTGCTGTCGCTGCTGCAGGCGACCCCCAGCGCCACGCTGCGTGCCGCGATCGGTGAGGACGGTGAGTCGCTCGCGCAGCGCCTGAAGAGCGAAGTGTTGTCCAGCGCCACCCGGCTGGGCGTCGATCCGGGCCAGACCCGCCTGGATCCGCAGGACGAGGACGCGATCGACCTGGTCGGCATGCTGTTCGATGTCATGCTGGATGAACGCGAACTGGAGGGTCGCTCGCGCGAACTGATCGGCCGCCTGGTGGTGCCCTTCGTCAAGGTCGCCATGCTCGACCGCCGCATGTTCGTGCAGAAGACCCACCCGGCGCGCAAGCTGCTCAATTCATTGGCCGAGGCCTGCGAAGGCAACACCGGCGAGAGCCAGGCCGAGCGCATGCTGATGGCCAAGGTGGAGGAGATCATCGAGCGCCTGGTCGCCGAGTTCAACGAGAACCTGGCCATCTTCCTCACCCTGGAAGAGGAATTCCGTGACTTCCTGGTGCAGCACCGTCGCCGCGTCGAGATTGCCGAGCGGCGCGCAGCGGAAACGCAGCGCGGCCAGGAAAAGCTGGAAATGGCCCGCACGCGCGCTGCCACCGAGCTGGATCGCCGCATCGGCGATGCCACCCTGCCACCGGCCATCGCCGAGTTCCTGCGCCAGCCGTGGCAGCACCACCTGACCCTGGCGCTGCTGCGCGAGGGCGAAGACGGTGCATCGGTTGCCGAAGCCCTGGCCCTGGGCGACGGCCTGCTGGAGGAAGTGGCCGAAGCGCGCCGGCAGATCGTCGGCAAGCCCTGGCTGCAAGCCTGGCAGCCGGTGCTGGCCAAGGTGTTCGCCAGTGTCGGCGTGCACGGCGATGCGGCAACCTCGGCCATCGATGCACTGCATGACACCCTGCAGGGCATTGCCGAGTCGCGGCCGGAGCTGGAACGTGCGCTGCCGGAGCTGCCGCAGGTTGTCCTGCCCATGCCTCCGGTTGCGGACTCGCCGACGGTCGAACTGGGCAGCCAGGTGGATACCGATGATTTCGACAATGCCGATGCCGATCGCTTCCGCCGGATGGAGATCGGCAGTTGGCTGGACTTCGTCGACAAGGACGGCAAGGTGCAGGCCGGCAAGCTGTCCTGGGTAAGCCCGATTTCTTCCCGGCTGCTGTTCGTCAACCGGCGTGGCGTGCGCTTCTGCGTGGCTTCGCCGGAGGAGCTGGCGGTGATGGTGCGGCTGGGCCGCCTGCGTGCGCACGTCGACGATGGCGCGTTCGACAGCGCCATGCAGGGCGTGATCGACCGCCTCGACCCGGGCAACGCCACCCTGCACTGAGCGGGAGCCGCCTGCTAGGATCGGGAAAACTCACCGATCAGCGGGGACCTGCATGGCCGTGGCGTTGCTGGGGATCAAGGAGACCGCGCCGGGCGAACGGCGCGTGGCGCTGACGCCGGAGACCGCGCGCAAGCTCGCCGCGCTGGGCATCACCGTCTGGTACGAGGCCGGTGCTGGCGGGGCCGCCGGTTTTCCCGACGCTGCCTATCAGGACGCGGGCGCACGTGCGTTCGATGACGGTCGCTGGGGCGAGATCGACATCCTTCTATGCGTGCAGGCGCCGCCGGCGCAGGTGCTGGCCCAGCTCAAGCCCGGCGCAGCCGTGGTCGGCCTGCTGACGCCAGCCAGCGATCCGTCACTGGCGGCGCTGGCCAGCGAGGACCGCCTGCTGCTGTTCCCGCTGCAGCTGTTGCCCCGTACCACCCGCGCGCAGGCGATGGATGTGCTCAGTTCGCAGGCCGGCATGGCGGGCTACAAGGCTGCGCTCATCGCAGCCGAGCGCGCACCGCGCTTCTTCCCGATGCTGACCACCGCGGCCGGCACCGTGCGGCCGGCCAAGGTGCTGGTGATCGGTGCCGGCGTTGCCGGATTGCAGGCGATCGCTACCGCGCGCCGCCTCGGCGCCCAGGTGGAAGGATTCGATGTGCGGCCGGAAACCCGCGAGCAGATCCAGTCGCTGGGCGCGCGCTTCCTCGACCTGGGCGTCAGCGCGGCCGGCGAGGGCGGCTATGCGCGGGCGCTGACCGAGGAAGAACGGGCCGAGCAGCAGCGGCGGCTGGCCGACCATCTGCGCAGCGTCGATGTAGTGATCTGTACCGCCGCCGTGCCGGGCCGTCCGGCACCGACCATCGTCACTGCGGCGATGGTGGAAGGCATGGCGGCAGGCAGTGTGATCGTCGATCTGGCGGCCGAGAGCGGCGGCAACTGCGCGCTGACCCAGCCGGGGCAGTGCATTGAACACCGGGGCGTGACCATTGATGGGCCGCTGGGCCTGGCCAGCCGGGGTGCGACCCAGGCCAGCGAGATGTATGCGCGCAACCTGCTCAACTTCGTTGCCCTGTTCGTGCGCGAAGGGCAGCTGGGCTTCGACTGGGAAGACGAACTGCTGGCCAAGACGCGCTGGCAGGGATGATCGGGTAGCGCCGGGCCATGCCCGGCGAGCGCAGCGGCGGGAATGACATGGGGTCAGATCCCTTTGCCTCCGGCAAAAGGATCTGACCCCTGTATTCCGAAGGCTTACCGCGGCTTTGCCGGTGGCGGGTTGTCCCGCACCCAGTCGCGCCGCTCCTCCGGCGTCATCCGGGACCAGCGATCGCGCAGGGCGTCGCGCTGGGCAGGGGGCAGCTGGCGCATCTGCCCGAACAGTGCGCGTGCCTGTTCACGCTGTTCCGGGCTCATGTGCTCGAACCGGCGCAGGCCGCGGCGGGCTTTGTCGCGCTCTTCCGGGCTCATTGACTGCCAGCGCTGGCCATGGGCCAGCATGCGCTGGCGCTGACCGGCATCGGCGCCGTTCCAGCGGTCGCGCAGCGGAGCCAGCACCGCCTCGCGCTGGGCGGGGGTGAGCTGATCCCAGGCCGGCAGTGGCGCACCGGGAGCGGGCGGCGCGGGCGCATGGGTCTGCGCCAGCGCCGGTGCTGCAGGCAGCAGCGCCAAGGCGATCAGCAGGGGCAGGGAGAGATGTCGCAGCATGGTTCACTCCATCGCCAGGTCGGTGTCGCCCAGCCACAGGTACAGATCGGGATTCTCGTCGTACAGCGCGCTGTTGTCTTCTACCGCCGCAACGTTCGGTACCGGCGCAGCCCGCGTCGGCACGTCCGGACCGGTGAACTGCACGCCGATGCCCAGCGCCACCACCAGCGAGCAGGCGCTGGCCAGCCACCAGCGCCAGCGCCCACGATGGGCTGCATGGGCGCCCTGGCGGGCCTGGCGCAGGCGCGACAGCGTTGCCGGCGACAGCGCCTGCAGCGAGTGCGCATGCAGGCGCCGCAGGGCGTCATCGGAGGGCAGGGAGCGGTTCACGGGGGGTTCTCCAGATAATCCTGCAGCGCCTGCCGGGCGCGTGCGAGATGGGTCTTTACCGCGCCTTCGCTGCAGCCCATGGCGCGGGCGGTGGTGGCGCCGTCCAGATCCTGCAGCACGCGCAGGGTGAACGCCTCGCGCTGGCGGGCGGGCAGCGTACGCAGCGCCTGCACCAGCTGCTGGTACTGCTGGTGCTGCTCGTGCGCCTGCGCCGGGGTGGGGCCGGGGTCGGCCCAGTCGATGTCGGCACCGTCGGCATCCTGGTTGTCGCGCCAGAACGGCAGGCGGAAGCGGCGTCGGCGCTGCAGCTCGATCACCCGCCGGCGCAGGATGCTCCAGAACAGGGGCGCCCATTCGCTGGCGGGCCTGTCGGCATAGTCCAGCATGCGCAGCAGGGCGTCCTGCACGGCGTCCAGGGCATCCTCGCGCTGGCGCAGGCCGGCCTCGGCGAAGCGGAACGCGCGCGGGCCGATGCTCGCCAGGAACGCTTCCAGCGACGCCGGCAGGGCATCGGTGTCGGCGGTCGGAGGGACGGGGCTGCTCACCAGCACAGGGTACGGTTCCTTGCTCGGGGTCACCATCGACAACGCGTGAGCGCGGCCCCGGTTGACGAGGATGCGCGCCGGGTTCAGCCCATGGTTATGATGGGCCGACGAAGACAGAGCGGGAGCGTTGCCGATGAGTGACGGGTTCGTGGCGCTGTACATCTTCATGCTGGCCGCCATCGCCGGCCACGTGATCATTTCGCGGGTGCCGGTGATCCTGCACACCCCGCTGATGTCGGGTTCCAATTTCATCCACGGCATCGTGCTGATCGGCGCGATGGTGGTGCTCGGCCACGCACAGACGCCGCTGGAAAAGGCCTTGGGCTTCATCGCCGTGGTGCTCGGTGCCGGTAACGCCGCCGGCGGCTACGTGGTCACCGCGCGCATGCTGGAGATGTTCAGGCCGAGCGCGCCGCGGGCAGGCAAGGACGAACCGAAGGAGCCGCAGGCTTGAACATCAGCACTGTCGAACTGCTCGATTGGCTGGTCAAGGCCAGCTACCTGGTGGCCGCCACGCTGTTCCTGCTCGGCCTGCAGCGGATGGCCTCGCCGCTGACCGCGCGCAGCGGCATCCGCTGGGCCGGGCTGGGCATGCTGCTGGCCACCGCGGCCACCTTCTTCCTGCCCGAGCTGCACAACGTGCCGCTCATCCTGGTCGCGCTGCTGCTGGGTGCCGGCCTGGCCTGGTGGTCGGCCGGCAAGGTCGCGGTCACCGACATGCCGCAGATGGTGGCGCTGTACAACGGCATGGGCGGTGGTTCGGCGGCGGCGATCGGTGCGGTCGAACTGCTGCGCTACGCCTTCCTGGCCCATCGCGATACCACGCATTGGAGCGAACAGGCGCTGGCCGACCTTGCCGCACGCCAGCCTTCCACCACCGTACTGCTGCTGGCGGTGGTCGGCGCCGCGATCGGCGCGGTGTCGCTGTCCGGCTCCGTGATCGCCTGGGCCAAACTGGATGGCCGCCTCGACAAGCGGGTCACCTGGCCAGGGCAGCAGGCGTTGAACCTGGTGGTGGCGCTGGCGGTGGTGGTGCTGGCCATCGTCGCGGCCAGCACGCTCAGCACCTGGGCGATCATCGCCTTCTTCGTGCTGGCACTGGCGCTGGGCGTGCTGATGACGCTGCCGATCGGTGGCGCCGACATGCCGGTGGTGATCTCGCTGTACAACGCATTCACCGGCCTGGCGGTGTCCTTCGAGGGCTACGTGCTGAGCAACGAGGCCCTGATCATCGCCGGCATGATGGTCGGCGCGGCGGGCATCCTGCTGACCCGCCTGATGGCCAAGGCGATGAACCGGCCGATCCGCAACGTGCTGTTCTCCAATTTCGGTGGCGGTGCAGGCGGAGAGGCACAGGCGATCACCGGCGCGCAGAAGCCGATCGAGGCGGCGGATGTGGCGGCAATGATGGCCTTCGCCGAGCGTGTGGTGATCGTGCCCGGTTACGGCATGGCCGTGTCCCAGGCCCAGCACAAGATCTGGGAACTGGCACAGCGGTTGGGGCAGCTCGGGGTCAAGGTGAAGTTCGCCATCCATCCGGTCGCCGGGCGCATGCCCGGGCACATGAACGTGCTGCTGGCCGAGGCCGGCGTGCCGTACGACCTGATCGCCGACATGGATGACATCAATCCCGAGTTCGCCAGCACCGATGTGGTGCTGGTGATCGGCGCCAACGACGTGGTCAATCCGGTCGCACGTACCGATCCGGCCAGTCCGATCTACGGGATGCCGGTGCTGGACGTGATCAACGCACGCAACGTGGTGGTGATCAAGCGTGGTCGCGGGACCGGCTTTGCCGGGATCGAGAATGCGCTGTTCTACGCCGACAACACGCGCATGCTGTACGGCGACGGCGCTGAGGCGGCGGCGTCGCTGGTCAGCGAGCTGAAGGCGCTCGACGGCGGGCATTGAAGCCGTACCGGTAGCGCCGGGCCATGCCCGGCGGCTTTCTGCGTCGGCCGCTGCACTCGCCGGGCATGGCCGGGCGCTACCGACATCCGTGCGATCAGCGCGCCAGCCAGGCGCCGACGGCCACCCCGATCGCCAGCCACAGCCACTCCATCGCGCCATTGGCCAGGTTGATCAGCGTCCAGGCCAGATGCGGGCCCATGCGCAGCGAGGCGTCCCAGGGGTTGAGCCCCATCGAGCCGCCCATCCAGGCGCTGGCGATGGCCCAGTTCGCCACCGCCGCCACCAGCAGCGTGCCGGCCACCACGAGGGCCACGCGAAGACGGCCGGGACCGAGTGTGCCCAGACGCAGCATGAACACCAGTTCCAGAGCGGTCAGCACTGCCATCCAGCCGACCTGGCGGCCGGTCATCAGGGCCAGCAGCATCCAGGCGAGGGGAGCAACAACCAGGCCCAGCAGCAGCATGAAGGGCCAGAGCCAGGTCACGGTCCTGGCACGCGCGGCATTGGAGGACATCGAAGCTTCCTGAAAGTCACCCACAGGATACTGTGGTTTGCCGCGGTGCACCGGCGGGCGCAGGACGGCTGGGCTAGAATGCCGTCTTGCGTGGCTATGGCCACGGCCCCATATCGGTCCCCATGTATTCCCGTAGCAGCGAACCTGTCCACTTCGAACGCGATTGCGAGGCCGTGATGGTCCCGCAGGGCGACACCGTGACCCTGCCTGCCGGCAGCTATGGGTACATCACCCAGGCGCTGGGCGGCAGCTATTCGGTATTCGTCGAAGGCAACCTGTTCCGCATCGCCGGCAAGGATGGCGACGCCATCGGCAAGGAAGCACCCGCTCCGCTGGAACTGCCGGCTGACGCCACCGACGAACAGGTGGAGCAACTGGTATGGCAGCAGCTTCGCACCTGCTTCGATCCGGAAATTCCGGTGAACATCGTCGAACTGGGCCTCGTCTACGAGGTCGAGATCAAGCATCTGGACGAGGGCCAGCGCGAGATCGACGTGAAGATGACCCTGACCGCGCCCGCGTGCGGCATGGGTGACATCCTGGTCGACGACGTGCGCAGCAAGCTGGAAATGATCCCGACGGTGGCCGAGGCCGACGTCGAGCTGGTGTTCGATCCGCCATGGAACCAGCACATGATGTCCGAGGCGGCCCGTCTCGAGACCGGCATGCTTTGACCCAGGGCCCGCAGTGACGCGGGCCCGGCACTACCCGCAACCAGAACAGGAATCCTCCGGTGTCCCAGTCCATCCCCAGCTTCGCCGTCACCCGTTCGGACCACCCGCGCAGCGCTGAAGAGCGCGCCACGATCCTGGAGAAGCCGGGTTTCGGCCTGCACTTCACCGACCACATGGTGGAAGTGCGGTGGGACAAGGACACCGGCTGGCACAACGCCAACGTGCGTGCCTATGGCCCGTTGCAGCTGGACCCGGCAGCGGCCGTGCTGCATTACGGCCAGGAGATCTTCGAGGGCATCAAGGCCTACCGTCATGCCGACGGCTCGATCTGGACCTTCCGCCCGGACGCCAACGGCCGTCGCCTGCAGCGCTCGGCACAGCGCCTGGCGTTGCCGGAACTGCCGGTGGAGATCTTCGTCGAGTCGCTGAAACAACTGATCGCCGTGGACAGCGCCTGGGTGCCGTCGGCGGATGAGTCCAGCCTGTACTTCCGCCCGTTCATGATCGGCGACGAGGCCTTCCTCGGCGTGCGCGGCGCGCACAAGGCCGGCTATTACGTCATCGCCAGCCCGGCCGGTCCGTACTTCGCCAAGGGCGTGGCACCGGTGTCGATCTGGCTGTCCACCGAGTATGCGCGTGCGGCCAAGGGCGGCACCGGCGCGGCCAAGTGCGGTGGCAATTACGCCGCCTCGCTGCTGCCGCAGCAGAAGGCGCAGGCGCAGGGCTGCTCGCAGGTGCTGTTCCTCGACCCGGTCGAGGGCAAGTACCTGGAGGAACTGGGCGGCATGAACGTCTTCCTGGTCTACAAGGACGGCACCCTGGTCACGCCGCAGCTGTCGGGCAGCATCCTGGAAGGCATCACCCGCGAGAGCATCCTGCAGCTGGCCCGCGACCGCGGCATGAAGGTCGAGGAGCGCAAGGTCAGCATCGACGAGTGGAAGGACGGCGTTGCCTCCGGTGCGATCAGCGAGGTGTTCGCCTGCGGCACCGCTGCGGTGGTGACCCCGATCGGCCAGCTCAAGGGCGAAGGCTTCTCGGTGGGCGACCTCAACGCGCCGGCCGGCGAAGTGACCATGTCGCTGCGCAAGGAACTGACCGACATCCAGTACGGCCGCCTGCCGGACCGTCACAACTGGCTGGTCAGGCTGGGCTGATCCTCCCGCCAGCCTGTAGCGCCGGGCCCGCGCCCGGCGGCGCTGTTCCCTGAAGGCCCGTCCCTGCGACGGGCCTTCTGCGTTTGCGGGGAAGGCCGGGCCGCCGATGTCGGCAAAGTCATCGGTGGACAGGACATCTGCCCAGTCAGGTTCGTGCGCGTGGCGCGAAAGTTCCTTCATCTTCACAAACCCTCGACCCGGAAAGTCTCAGATCGAACATTTCATGTTCCTGAAAAGACACTGAAAATATTGTGGTGTCCGGTTTGGGCCATTAGCGTCATCGGCACGGCGGATCGTAAGGGGGATCCGCTGGCTCGCCGGACTCCGAACCTCGCCAACGCAAGCCAGCCCATGGTTCGGGCCGGTGTTTCTGCCGATTCCGGCATTCACACCACTAGAAAGGGAAATACGATGTCCCAGGTAACGCAACCGCGTGTGCGTCGAGTGTGGGTGGTCCTTGGTGCTTCCGTTCTTTCATCGCTGCTGCTGGCCACGCCTGCGCTGGCCGGTGATGTCCAGCTCAGCGGGCTGCAGTCCGCGCCGACGCACCAGCGTTTCATCGTCAAATATCGCGACGGCAGTGCGCCGGTGGCCAACACCACCGCCCTGGCATCGTCGCTGAAGACCGCGGCTGCGGGCCTTGCCAGCAGCCAGGGCCGCGCGCTGGGCCTGCAGCAGGTCCGCAAGCTGGCCGTCGGCCCGACCCTGGTCAGGACCGATCGTCCGCTGGACCAGGCCGAATCCGAACTGCTGATGCGCAAGCTCGCCGCCGACCCCAACGTCGAGTATGTGGAAGTCGACCAGATCATGCGCGCGACGCTGACCCCGAACGACACCCGCTTCAGCGAGCAGTGGGGGTTCGGTACGTCCAACGCCTCGATCAACGTGCGCCCGGCCTGGGACAAGGCCACCGGCACCGGCGTGGTCGTCGCGGTGATCGACACCGGCATCACCAACCACCCCGATCTGAACGCCAACATCCTGCCCGGCTATGACTTCATCAGCGACGCGGCAATGGCACGCGACGGCGGTGGCCGCGACAGCAATCCCAACGACGAGGGTGACTGGTACGCCGCCAATGAGTGTGGCGCAGGCTACCCGGCCTCCAACTCCAGCTGGCACGGCACCCACGTTGCCGGCACCGTTGCGGCGGTGACCAACAACAGCACCGGCGTGGCGGGTACTGCCTTCAATGCCAAGGTCGTGCCGGTGCGCGTGCTCGGCAAGTGCGGTGGCTACACCTCCGACATCGCCGACGCCATCGTGTGGGCCTCCGGCGGCAGTGTCAGCGGCGTGCCGGCCAATGCCAATCCGGCCGAGGTCATCAACCTCTCGCTGGGCGGCGGCGGCAGCTGCTCGACCACCTACCAGAACGCGATCAACGGCGCCGTCGGCCGTGGCACCACGGTGGTGGTGGCCGCAGGCAACAGCAACACCAACGTGTCTTCATCGGTACCGGCCAACTGCCCGAACGTCATCGCGGTGGCGGCCACCACGTCGGCGGGCGCACGTGCCAGCTTCTCCAACTACGGCACGGGCATCGACATCTCCGCGCCGGGCCAGGGCATCCTGTCCACTCTCAACACCGGCACCACCACGCCGGGCAGTGCCAGCTATGCCTCGTACAACGGGACCTCGATGGCAGCACCGCACGTGGCCGGCGTGGTCGCGCTGATGCAGTCGGTCGCACCGAGCCCGCTGAGCCCGGCCCAGGTGGAAAGCATCATCAAGAGCACCGCTCGGCCGCTGCCGGGTGCCTGTTCGGGCGGCTGTGGCGCCGGCATCATCGACGCCGATGCTGCAGTGGCGGCAGCGATCAATGGCGGTGGCAACCCGAACCCGGGCGGCACCGTGCTGCAGAACAACGTCCCGGTGAGCGGACTGGGTGCCGCATCGGGCTCTTCGCTGAACTACACCGTCAATGTCCCGTCCGGCAGCAGCCAGCTGCGGGTGACGATCAGCGGCGGCAGCGGTGATGCCGACCTGTACCTGCGGCAGGGCAGCGCGCCGACCGATACCGCCTACACGTGCCGTCCCTACCTGAGCGGCAACAGCGAAACCTGCACGGTCAACAGCCCTGCGGCCGGTACCTGGTACGTACGGGTTAAGGCCTACAGCACCTTCTCGGGCGTGACCCTCAACGCCCAGTACTGAGCCCTAGACCCTCTCCTAGGGCACGCCCTGGCTTCGGCCGGGGCGTTTTTCCCCGGGCGCCCCGAAGGCACCCGGCGGCTGTGCCTCAGACCGACTCGAAGCGGTTCGCGGCAACGTTCTTGCGCACGTGCTGCGGGTCGAAAATCCGCCCGTTCATCGCGATGTAGACGCCGGCCGGCAGCGACTGTACCGCGCCGATCGCGCAGCCGATGTTGAACTCCGCGTCCGAACCGCGGAAACGCGCCGGACTGAGCGCGCCGGTCATCACGATGGTCTTGTCCGCGATCGTCGCCAGCACCTTGCCGGTCTGCACCATCGAATCGGTGCCATGGGTCACCAGCACATGCCGGGTCGGTTGCGCCGCGATGGTGGCCCGGATCAGCTCGCGGTCCTCGTCGTTGATGTGCAGCGAGTCCTTGCGCAGGATCGGAATCACGTTGAAACGGAACGTCACCCCCAGCTCGCGCAGGATCATGCCGATCTGCGGATCGCCGATCTGGTAGTCCGACTTGTCGTCGAAGTAGATCTTGTCGATCGTGCCACCGGTGGTGACGACCAGGAGCTCTTCCATCATGTGCATGCGCGAAACCAGGACAGGTGCAGCGGCGCGGGGCCGGGAACGCAGATGATACGGCCCGGAAGGCGCAGCGTCAGCGTCGCCTGCCGAAGCGCGCGCGCAGGCCCGGCAGGCTGGCGGCGAAGATCACGGTCAGTGCCAGGGCAATCTCGAGCAGTGCCAGCCAGCGCGTTTCCGGGTGGCTCCAGGCGCTCATCACGCCGTGGCTGAACCAGCCCAGCGCCAGCACGGAGGCCCAGAACCCTGCCTTGCGCCAGCCCAGGCGCAGGGCGATGGCCAGTGCAAGCGGCGGGGCGGTGAACACCAGCTGGGTGGCCAGCCAGTGCTTGTCGTTGATGAACCAGCCGGCAAACAGCGCGGCCAGGCCCATCAGGGCCAGCAGCAGGACCGTACGCGGCACGGCGTTCATCGGGCCAGCCGCTGCGCGATATCGGCGACGCGACGGCCCAGCGCCCGCGCCAGCACCGCCTCATCATCGGTCGGTTGCGGGTCATCGGCGGCTCCCGCCACATGGCTGGCGCCGTAGGGCGTGCCGCCGCTGGTGGTATGGCTCAACCCCGGTTCGGTGAATGGAATGCCGACGATCAGGCAGCCGTGATGCAGCAACGGCACCTGCATGGTCAACAGGGTCGATTCCTGCCCGCCGTGCATCGACGCGGTCGAGGTGAACACGCCGGCAGGCTTGCCCGCGAGCGTGCCATTGACCCATTCAGCACCGAGTCCATCGAGGAAGTGCTTGACCGGCGCAGCCATGTTGCCGAACCGCGTCGGACTGCCCAGCAGCAGTCCCTGGCAGTCGGCAAGATCCTGCATGCTCACGTAGGGGGCGCCATCGTCGGGCACCGGCGGCTGTGCGGTCTGGGTCACGGCCGCCACCGGCGGCACCGTGCGCAGCCGCGCCACCATTCCCGGCACCTCGCCGATTCCCCGCGCGATCTGGCGCGCCAGCCGTGCCACCGAGCCACCGCGGCTGTAGTAAAGCACCAGGATCTCGCCCATCGTGCCCAGGTCTCCTCATCGTGTGGACGCCAGTATGGCTATCCTGCGTGCATTCCGCATCGGGTACCCTTGCGCCGATGGAACCTCTGGATACGCTCAACCTATGGATGGAACGCGCGCGCGATCGTGCGCGTGCCGCCAGCTTCGGCCGCTTCCTGTGGCACCGCTTCCTCGATGACCGCCTGTTCCAGGCGGCCGCCGCACTGGCCTACACCACGGTATTCGCCCTGGTTCCGCTGGCGATCGTGGTGTTCGGCGTGCTTTCGGCCTTCCCGGTCTTCGACCGCTGGAGCGACCAGCTCAGCGACTATGTCTTCTCCAACTTCGTGCCCAATGCCGCACGCGCCGCCGAAGGCTACCTGCGGCAGTTCTCGGCCAGCGCTGGCCAGCTGACCGCGGCCGGCTTCATCGCCCTGGTCGTCTCGCTGCTGATCACCCTCAACAGCGTGGAAGAGACGTTCAACAAGATCTGGCGGGTCGGATCGACCCGGCCCAAGCTGACCCGCTTCCTGGTCTACTGGACCGTGCTGACCCTGGGCGCGATGCTGGCCGCCGCCTCGCTGGCGGTGTCGGCACGGGTACTGGCAATGCCGCTGTTCGGGACCCAGGAGGGGCGCTGGCTGGCCGACCTGTCGCTGCGGCTGGCACCGGTGCTGATCGAATTCGTCTGCATCAGCCTGATGTTCCGGGTCGTGCCGCACCATACGGTGAAATGGCGGCATGCCATCCCCGGCGCGATCCTGGCGGCGGTGATCCTGGAGCTGGTGAAGTGGGGCATCGGTGCCTATCTGGGCAGTTTCCAGTCCTACCAGAAGCTCTATGGCACGGTCGCGTTCGTGCCGATCCTGCTGCTGTGGATCTATCTGTGCTGGGTCGCGGTGCTGCTTGGCGCATCGCTGGCATCGTCGATGGCGGCTTTCCGCTACCAGCCGGTCGAGCTGCGCCTGCCGCAGGGCTATGAATTCTATGGTCTGCTGCGCCTGCTCGGCCGCTTCCACCAGGCGCGTGCCCGGGGCAGGGGGCTGGCCGATGACGAGATCCTGCGGCTGGAGCCGATGCTGACCGACTCGCTGCTGCAGGACCTGGCCTGCAAACTGGAGGCCATCGGCCTGCTGCGCCGCGACGAGCGGGGTGAGTGGCTGCTCGCGCGCGACCTGGACCAGGTCAGCCTGGCCGATCTGTACGAATGCACCCAACTGCGCATCCCGGTGGCGGAGCAGCATCTGCCCTACCGCGAAGACAGCCTGGGCCAGGCCGCGCTGGCGGCCCTGGATGAACTGCGCCTGCCTCTGCGTGAGCGCCTCAAGCGTCGCGTCAGCGATATCTATCCCGATTCCGGAGACACCCCATGACCCGCACGACTCCGCTGCTGCTGGCAGTTCCATTGGCCGTGGCGCTTGCCCTGGCGGCCTGCAAGCCGGCGCAGGACGCGACCCCGGCCAGCAGCCAGCCACCGGCGCAGGCTCCCGCACCGGTGGCGCCGCCTGCGGCCGAAGACACGCCGGCCGAGCGTGTCACAGCCGAGTTCCCCACATTGAAGATGAAGGCCGTCGATGGCAGCGAGTACGACCTGGCTGCCCATCGGGGCAAGTGGGTGGTGGTGAATTTCTGGGCCACGTGGTGCGCACCGTGCCGCAAGGAGATGCCGGAGCTGTCCGCGCTGCACGCCATGCGCAGCAACATCGAAGTGGTCGGCCTGGCCTATGAGGACATCGAGGTGCCGGAGATGCAGTCGTTCCTGACCAAGCATCCGGTGACCTATCCGATCGTGATCGTCGATCCGTTCGATCCGCCGGCGGACTTCGCCACGCCGCGGGGTCTGCCGCTGACGCATCTGATCGATCCGCAGGGCCGGGTGGCGCACAGCTTCCTCGGGCCGGTTACGGCGGCCGACATCGAGAAACAGATCGCGGCTGCGAAGTAGTGGGTTTGTCGGCAGGGCCTGCGGCCCTGCACCCGCCGAGAGCCAGAGCGACAGCGACAGCAACAGCCGAAGCGGAAGCGGAAGCGGGTTTCCTGAGGGATGGCGGGGTGGGTCCGGTTGCGGGGGACGCCGTAAACCCATCCTTGGGGGCTTGGCCGCGGCATCCATGCCGCGGACACCCCCGCAACCGGACCCACCCCGCCTTCGACAGTATCCTGCGATCTGTCGGAACGGCTCTTGGGTCAGATCCGTTTTCCTGTGGGAAACGGATCTGACCCCGGTTTCGATTTCGATCATCGGGAAACTGTCAGAGGTGGGGCGGTGTCGGAGTGCGGGGTGTCAGCCGCATGGATGCGGCTGCCAAGCCTATAGGGACGTACTTGCGGCGTCCCCGCACTCCGACATCGCCCCACCACCCCACGGTATGTCTGCCGTTGCTGCTGCTGCTGTTGCTGCTGCCGTTGCTCGTAGCGGGTGCAGGGCCGCAGGCCCTGCCGACCACCCTTACTCCTCGACAGGAAAGTCCTCGATCGGCTTCAGCACATCGTAGTGCTCGCGATGCAGCTTGCCCTTCAGCTTCGGCAGCTCCGGCAGCGGCGCGTCCACGCGGGTGTCGGGTAACCGGTCCAGCAGGTTGCGTACCAGGGTCAGCCTGCCCAGCCGCTGGTCGTTGAAGTCCACCAGCGTCCACGGCGCACCTTCGCGATGGGTGGCACGCAGCATGGCCTCCCTTGCTTCGGTATAGGCGCTGTACTTGCTGCGTGATTTCAGGTCGACCGGTGACAGCTTCCAGCCCTTCAGGGGATCGATATGGCGCTCGGCGAAGCGCTTCTCCTGCTGCTCCTGGTCCACGCACAGCCAGTACTTGAACAACAGGATGCCGTCATCCACCAGCAGCTGCTCGAACACCGGCGCCTGGCGCAGGAACTGCTGGTACTCGCTTTCGCTGCAGTAGCCCATGACCCGCTCGACACCTGCGCGGTTGTACCAGCTTCGATCCATCAGCACGATCTCACCAGCTGCCGGAAGGTGCCCCACATAGCGCTGGAAGTACCACTGTGTCGCCTCGCGGTCGGTCGGCTTGGGCAGTGCCACCACCCGGCACTGGCGCGGATTGAGGTGCTGGCTGATGGCCTGGATCGCGCCGCCCTTGCCGGCGGTGTCGCGGCCTTCGAACAGCACCAGCAACCGCTGCCCGCTGTGCTGTACCCAACGGGCCATCGCGGTCAGTTCCAGCTGCAACGGCAGCAGCAGTTCGTCGTAGTCCTTGCGTTTGAGCTTGCCCATCGTCATGCCGCGCGGGAAGGAGGGCCCAGCCTAACGCAGCAGTTGCTCAGGCGCCGTCGACGCCCTGCCAGCCCTGTTCGTGCGCCAGCTGCTGCAGCAGTGCCGAAAGGTCACGGGCGAAACCGGCCATGTCGAACACGCCGCTACGCGCGCCGGCCTGTGCCAGTTCGGCACGCAGTGCGGCCAGCGCTGCCGGATCGTTGCCGAGCGCACGGGCGGTGGCGATGAATGCCGCATCGTCGGCAACGTTCATCCGTGCCAGGCCCAGGTGATGGTTGAGGCTGCCGGCCACGCGCGCGGCGAAGGTCTCGCCCGGGCAGGTCAGCACCGGGCAGCCGGCCCACAGTGCGTCGGAGGCCGTGGTGTGCGCGTTGTACGGGTGCGTATCCAGGAACAGGTCGGCCAGCTGATAGCGGGCCAGATACTGCGGATGTGGCAGCTTGGGCATGAACACCAGCCGCGCCGGGTCCAGATCCGCTGCCTGCGCCGCTGCCCGCAGGCGCGCATCGGCCTGGCCGGGGCCGGACAGCAGCCATAGGACACTGCCGGGCACCGCCGCCAGGATGGCGAACGCGCGCCCCATGCTGCGCGGGTTGAGCTTGTAGCTGTTGTTGAAGCAGCAGAACACCACGCCGTGTCCGGGCAGCCCACACGCGGCGCGATCCGGTGCCGGCTCGAGCGCGCGGGTGTTGTCCGAGGGCTGGAACGCGCGCGGCAGGTACACCACGCGCTCGCTGTGGTGGGGCGCCAACGCCGCTGGCAGGACGAACGCATCGGCGATCACCGCATCCAGCCACGGTGCGCCGGACGTGCCGGGATAGGCCAGCCAGTTGAGTTGCAGCGGGGCAGGGCGCAGCGCCAGCACTTCCGGCGCACCGCCACCGCCCCAGCCACGCAGGTCGAACAGCAGGTCGATGCCCTGTGTACGGATGGCGGCAGCGATGTCGGCATGGCGGCGCCCCGCCAGATCGTGCAGCCGGGTTGCCGCCTGCAGCCGCTGGCGGATGCGGCTGCCATCGTCCCGGTTCAGTGCGAACAGGTGCAGCTGGAGTTCCGGGTGCCGGCCCAGTTGCTCGAACAGGGCAACGGTCAACAACCCGGTTGGATGTGCGCCGAATCCGTTGGAAAGGAAGCCGATCCGCAGGGCCCCCTGCGTCCGTACCTTCACAGCGGGCAGTGGCCGCACCGATGCGGCCACTGCTGCGGCGCGCGTGCGGGCGCAGGCCAACTGCTCGGCGGCGCTGGCGTCTTCGCTGAGGAAGGCAAAGGGCTCGACCGCGCCTTGCCCGGTCGCGACTGCGCTGCGCACCTGCGCGGCCAGGGCATCCACGTCCTGCCAGTCGCACAGGCGGCGCTGCCATGCCAGCCGCTGGGCGGCGATGTAGGGTTCGTCGGGCATCAGCCCATGTGCACGCCGGTACGCGGCCGCCGCGCCCTCAGCGTCGCCGGCATCTTCCAGGGCATGGCCCAGCCACAGTGCGATGCCGGGATGTTCCGGAGCGCGCGCTGAAGCCTGTCCCAGCAGCGTCGCAGCATCGGCGTGCGCACCGGCCATCCAGGCCACGCGACCCAGTCGGGCCAGTGCTTCGGGATGGTCCGGTCGCAGCTGCAGTGCACGCCGCGCGGCCTGCTCGCCTGCGCCGATGTCGCCGGCTTCCAGTTCCAGATCGGCCAGCATCACCCAGGCGACGAAGTCACCGGGCTGGCGCGCGATCGCCTGCTGCAGTTGTTGCCGCTGCTGCCAGGCCGACATCGACGTCAGCCCGCCGACAGCTGAGCCAGGGCATCCACCTGGTGCTCGTGGCTGAGGCGCTGCAGCAGCGGGTCCAGATCGCCGGCGAGGATGTTGGGCAGGTCGTACAGGGTCAGGCCTTCCACGCGATGATCGGTGATCCGCCCCTGCGGGAAATTGTAGGTGCGGATGCGCTGGCTGCGATCGCCACTGCCGACCTGCAGGCGGCGCGATTCGGCCTGCGCCGCGTCCTGGCGCTGGCGCTCGGCGTCGAGCAGCTGCGCCTTCAGGCGCTTCATCGCCTTGTCGCGGTTCGCGTGCTGGCTGCGTTCGGTCTGGCATTCCACCACCACGCCGGTCGGCACGTGGGTGATGCGGATGGCCGACTCGGTCTTGTTGACGTGCTGGCCACCGGCACCGGATGAGCGGAAGGTGTCGACCTTCAGGTCGGCGGGGTTGATGACGATGTCATCGACTTCGTCCGCTTCCGGAATGATCGCCACGGTAGCCGCCGAGGTGTGGATGCGGCCCTGCGATTCGGTGGCCGGCACGCGCTGCACGCGATGCGTGCCGGATTCGAATTTCAGCCGCGAGAAGGCGCCACGGCCGACCACGCGTGCCACCACTTCCTTGTAGCCGCCGTGCTCGCCGGGGTTGTCGGACTCGATCTCGACTTTCCAGCCCTGGCGCTCGGCATAGCGCGCGTACATGCGGAACAGGTCACCGGCGAAGATCGCTGCTTCGTCGCCACCGGTACCGGCGCGGACCTCCAGGAACAGATTGCCCTCGTCACGTGGATCGCGGGGCACCAGCAGCAAGGCCAGCTCCTGCTCCAGTTCCTGCAGGCGCGCCTGGGCCGAGGCGATTTCCTCATCGGCCAGCTCGCGCAGGTCCGGATCGGCGCGCATGCCCTCGGCGGCGGCCAGGTCGGCCTTGGCGCGCGCCTCGTCGGCCAGTGCGATGGCGACCGGTTCAAGTTGGGCGAATTCGCGCGAAAGGTCGCGGAAACGGGTGTTGTCGGCGACCACGTCGGGTTCGGCGAGCAGGCGTTCCAGTTCTTCGCGGCGCTCGGCCAGCGCTTCCAGCTTACGGCGCAGGGTCGGCGTCATCGGTTCTCACGGGTGGGTGGCGGTAACCCGGCGTAGCCGGGAACAGGCGCTCGGCGGCGCGGGTCAGATCGGCATCGCCGCTCAGCGCGGCCGCGCGCAACGCAGCGGTCGGGGGGTGCAGGAGCCGGTTGGTCAGGCCGTGGGCCAGCAGTTCCATGACCTCTTCGGCCGGCTTGCCGTTGGCCAGCTGCTGGCGGGCACGTTCGAGCAGCTCGGCGCGGGTGGCGTCGCCGAAGGCACGCAGTTGCCGCAGGGGCGCATGGTGGGCGCCGGCCTGCAGGGTCTCGACGAAGCGCGACACCTGCAGGTCGATGATGGCTTCGGCTTCGGCGGCGGCCTCGCGGCGGCCGCGTCGATTGTCCTCCACCGCGCGTTCCAGATCGTCCACGGTGTACAGGAAGGCATCGTTGAGCGTGCCGACCTCAGCCTCGATGTCGCGTGGCACGGCCAGATCGAACAGCAGCATCGGCTTGTGCCGGCGTGCACGCAGTGCATTGGCCACGGTCTCGCGGTGGATCACCGGTTCGCGTGCGGCGGTGGCCGAGAACACGATGTCGGCCTCGGCCAGATGGCGTTCAAGCTCGGTCAGCGGCAGGGCCACGCCGCCATGACGACTGGCCAGTTCCTGCGCGTGGGCGAGAGTGCGGTTGGCGATCAGCAGCCGCCGCACCTTGCCTTCGCTGAGGTGGCGTGCGGCCAGCTCGATGGTTTCCCCCGCACCGACCAGCAGCACGGTGGAATCATCCAGGCGGGCAAAGGCATTCTGCGCCAGGCGCACCGCCGCCGAGGCGACCGACACCGGGTTGGCGCCGACCTGGGTATCGGTGCGCGCCCGCTTGGCCACGGAGAACGTCTGCTGGAACAGCCGGTCCAGGCGCTGGCCAAGCAGACCGTGGTCGCGCGCGGTCGACCAGGCATCCTTCACCTGGCCCAGGATCTGCGGTTCACCCAGCACCATCGAGTCCAGGCCCGTCGCGACCCGGAACAGGTGGCGCACGGCATCGGCGTCAGCATGCTGGTACAGATAGCCCTGCAGGTCGCCGGCCTGGCTGCGCAGCCACTGGTCCAGCGCCTGCGCCGAATCGGCCACCGCGTACAGCTCCGTGCGGTTGCAGGTGGACAGCAGCACCGCCTCGGCGATCTGCGGGGTGTCGCGCAGCGAACCGAGCGCGCGCGGCAAGGCGTCGCCGGCGAAGGCCGCGCGCTCGCGCAGTTCCACCGGCGCGGTCTGGTGATTCAGTCCGAGCACCCACAGGGTCATTGTTCAGTTGCTTGCGATAAGCTGCTGGCCATTGGACGACATTTTAAGGCCCCGATGCCGACGATGCCCGCATTGATTCGCATCCCCAGTGTTCTGCTGCTGTCCCTGGCGTGCAGCCAGGCCCTGTCGGCGGCGCCCGCCAAGGCTCCGGCGCGGGGCGCCGCCACCGAGGAACTGGCACTGGAGCCGGTGATGGCCGGCGAGTTCGCCCTGCAGGCCGGCAAGCTGGCCGAGGCGGCGCGCTGGTACCTGCAGGCCGCCCAGCGCAGCGACGGCGATGCCGGCCTGGCCGAGCGCGCGACCCGTATTTCCATGCTGGCCAACGACGATGCCAGCGCCGCCCAGGGCCTGGCCCTGTGGCAGCAGCGCGCGCCACGGTCGCTGGCCATGCGCAGCGCGGCCGGTGCGCTGGCGATGCGCCAGGGCGACGTGAAGGCGGCCCGCAGCGAGCTGCAGAGCCTGCTGCAGGACAGCGATGACCGTGGCTGGAAGTTTGCCCTGGCCGCGCTGATCGGCGGTGGACGCGATCCGGCCCTGCCGGCCCAGGTGCTGGGCGAGCTGGTCGATGCCAACGCCATCCCGCCGAAGATCGAGGCCTGGCAGGAATTCGGCCGCCTGGCACTACGGATGGAAAAGCCGGAGCTGGCACGGCGCATGATCGATGAGGTGGTCAAGCGCTTCCCGGAAGAGCCGCGCGTGGCCTTGCTGCGCGCCAGCCAGCTGCAGCAGGCCGGGCAGACCGATCGCGCGCTGGCGCTGCTGCGCGAGGTCGAACCGAAGACCCGCCAGGATCCGGAACTGCGCAACGCGGTGGCCATTGCCTACGACAGCCTGAACCAGCCGGCCGCCGCCGAGCGGGTGCTGGCGGTGGGGCCGCAGGACGTGCAGACCTGGGGAATGCGGGCGTCGCTGCTGGCCAAGCAGGGAGACAAGGCGGCTCTTTCCAACCTGTACAGCGAGCTGTCGCGGCAGGCCGCCAAACCGGACCCGGCGCAGCGCCTGCTGCTGGGCAAGATCGCCGAGTATCTCAAGCGTTATCCCGAAGCGGTGCAGTGGTATCACAGCGTGCCGGGCGGCGATGAACTGAGCGAGGCCCGCCTGCGGGCGGCGAGCGCACAGGCGCTTGCCGGGCGCCAGAGCCTGGCGCTGGACGAAGTACACGCGATCCAGTCCGATGCCGGCGTGGACGACGAGGTGCGCCGCGACGCCTATCTGCTGGAAGCGGAACTGCGGCAGCGCGCCAGTGACGATGCAGGTGAACTGGATGCGCTGGCCCGCGGTCTGGCCGCTTACCCGGACGAGAATGCACTGCTGTACGCGCGTGCGTTGGCCTGGGAACGACGTGATGATATTGCCCGTGCCGAGGCCGACCTGCGCAAGATCCTGATCACCGAGCCGGAGAACGTGCCGGCGCTGAATGCGCTGGGCTACACCCTGGCCGATCGCACCGGTCGCTACCAGGAGGCGCTGGAACTGATCGACCGTGCCCGCGTGGCCGAGCCGGACAATGCCGCCATCGTCGACAGCTATGGCTGGGTGCTGTATCGCCTGGGCCGCAACGAAGAGGCGCTGGTGCAACTGCGTCGTGCGTGGACCCTGGCCAAGGATCCGGAGATCGCCGCACATGTCGGCGAAGTGCTGTGGGTGCTCGGCCGGCATGACGAGGCCCGTCATTTCTTCGAGGAAGCGGCCAAGCTCGACCCCGACAACCGCGCGCTGCAGCGTGCCCGCGAGAAATTCAATCCATGAGTGCTTCCCTGTTCCGGCCGCTGCTGTTGGCAGTGGCGACCGTCGCCATGACTGCCTGTACGTCGCTGGGCACCCAGAAGACACCGGCGCCGGCCGTGGTCGAGACCGTGTCGGCGGAAGCGGCACAGGCCGAAGCCGCGCGGGTGGCGGCGCTGCAGGCGCAGCCGGAGTGGTCCTTCCAGGGCCGGGTAGCGGTCAGCAAGGGCAAGGACGGTGGCAGTGGACGCATCGACTGGCAGCAGGCCGGGCGGCGCTACGTGATCGAGCTCAGTGCACCCGTGACCCGGCAGAGCTGGAAGCTGACCGGCGACAGCCAGCATGGAGGCGGTCGCCTGGAAGGACTGGCCGGCGGCCCGCGTGAAGGCGAGGACGCGCAGCAGCTGCTGCTGGAGGCCACGGGCTGGGAAATCCCGGTCAACCCGCTGCCCGAGTGGGTCCGTGGGCTGGCGGCCGCCGATCCCGCCAGCGCGGGCAAGGTCGAGCGCGATGGCGAAGGCCGCCCGCGCCGCATGCAGCAGATGGGCTGGCAGATCCAGTACCTGGACTGGTACCCCGCCGAGGCCGGGCGCCCGTCCTTGCCGCGCCGGATCGAAGCCAGCAGCGGCGACGCCAAGGTCCGCGTGCTGGTGGACCAGTGGGGGCAGGGCGCGCCATGAGCGCGGGTGCGGAGGATGCGGGCTGGTCCTGGTGGCCGGCCCCGGCCAAGCTGAACCTGTTTCTTCATATCACCGGCCGCCGCGCCGACGGCTATCACGAGCTGCAGACCGTGTTCCGCCTGCTGGATTGGGGGGACCGCATCGGCCTGCGCCTGCGTGAAGACGGCCAGGTACATCGGCAGGGAGAGGGCTTGCCGGGTGTGGACGAGGCCGACGATTTGGCCGTACGTGCCGCCCGCATGCTGAAAGAGGCCGCCAACATCGACCAAGGTGTCGACATCATCGTCGAAAAGCATATTTCGGCCGGTGGTGGGTTCGGCGGTGGGTCATCCGACGCTGCCACCGTGCTGGTGGCGCTGAACCGGCTCTGGAACGCCGCTCTGGACGAGGACGCGCTGGCCGCGCTGGGCCTGCGCCTGGGGGCGGATGTGCCGGTGTTCGTGCGTGGCCGTAACGCTTGGGCCGAGGGTGTGGGCGAGCGGTTGCAGCCGATCACCCTGGCACCGGCCTGGTATGTGGTGGTCGAGCCCGGCGTTCATGTTCCGACCCCGGTCCTGTTCGCAGCCCCGGATTTGACGCGCGACAGCCCAGTGGCGAAAATAGAGGACTTCGCTTCCGGGGCCTTGGTCGGGAACGCGTTCGAACCGGTGCTGCGCCGCCGCGAGCCTGCCGTCGAGGCAGCGCTTGCCGCGTTGAGCGACATCGGTACCGCGCGACTGACCGGTTCTGGAAGTGGTTGTTTCGTCGAATTCGCATCGCAGACTGCCGCACAGCAGGGGCGGGCGAAGTTGCCGAAGGAGTTGCGGGCCAGGGTGGCTGCGGGCGTTGCGCGTTCGCCGCTGCTGGATGCACTCGAGCAACACTGATTTCAAATGCAGGGGCGTCGCCAAGAGGCCCAAGGCACCAGGTTTTGATCCTGGCATTCGTAGGTTCGAATCCTACCGCCCCTGCCAATGCGGCTGTGTCCGCGCCTTCAGCGCATCATCCGCGCGGGACGTGGAAACAACCGCGGTGTTGTCAGCAGCAAGGGTCCGGCGTGGTCCTTGCCGCCACCGGATCCCCGCCACTCGTCCCCGCCCGAGACAATCATGATGCAAGAGTCCCCGAACCTGCTGGTCTTTTCCGGCAACGCCAACAAACGTCTGGCGCAGAACATCTGCAAGGAACTGGGGGTTCGCCCGGGCAAGGCGCTGGTCTCGCATTTCTCCGATGGAGAAGTGCAGGTGGAGATCGAAGAGAACGTCCGCAAGCAGGACGTGTTCGTGATCCAGCCGACCTGCGCGCCGAGTGCGGAAAACCTGATGGAACTGCTGGTGCTGATCGACGCGCTCAAGCGCGCATCGGTGAACAGCGTGACCGCCGTGGTGCCGTACTTCGGTTACTCGCGCCAGGATCGCCGCATGCGTTCCTCGCGTGTGCCGATCACCGCCAAGCTGGCGGCGAAGATGTTCAGCACCGCTGGCGCTGATCGCGTGCTGACTGTCGACCTGCACGCCGACCAGATCCAGGGCTTCTTTGATATTCCGGTCGACAACGTCTATGCCTCCCCGCTGCTGCTGGCCGACATCTGGCGCGCCTACGGCACGGAGAACCTGATCGTGGTGTCGCCGGACGTGGGCGGCGTGGTCCGCGCCCGTGCCGTGGCCAAGCGCCTGGATGATGCCGACCTGGCGATCATCGACAAGCGCCGTCCGCGCGCCAACGTCTCCACCGTGATGAACATCATCGGTGACGTCGAAGGCAAGACCTGCGTGATGGTCGATGACATCGTCGACACCGCCGGCACCCTGTGCGCCGCTGCCGCTGCCCTGAAGGCGCGCGGTGCGCTCAAGGTCGCCGCCTACTGCACCCACGCGGTGCTGTCGGGCCCGGCGGTGGACAACATCACCAATTCCCAGCTCGACGAGCTGGTGGTGACCGACACCATCCCGCTGAAGGACGCAGCGCGGGTGTGCAGCAAGATCCGCCAGCTGAGCGTGGCGGAGATGCTGGCCGAAACGATGCGCCGCATCGCCTTCGGCGAGTCGGTCAGCTCGCTGTACGTGGACTGAGTTTTTCGTCCCTGCCGGCAACGGCGGGGACTTCCCCGGATGCTTCTGGTCGCGGAAGCATCTTCAATCGCCAAGCCGCAGGGCAAGGCAACAACCTGAGTAGTCGAAAATGTCGAAGACCCATGAAATCAAGGTCACCAAGCGTGAACTGCAGCGTAAGGGTGCGAGCCGCCGCCTGCGTCACGCTGGTGTGATCCCGGCCATCGTGTACGGCGGCAACGCCGAGCCGGTCGCCATCAGCCTGGACCACAACGAAATCTGGCTGGCCCAGCAGAACGAGTGGTTCTATGCCTCGATCCTGGACCTGAACCTGGACGGCCAGGTGCAGAAGGTCCTGCTGCGTGACATGCAGCGCCATCCGTACAAGCAGCTGATCATGCACCTGGACTTCCAGCGCGTGAACGAGAACGAAGCCCTGACCGCTTCGGTCCCGCTGCACTTCATCAACGAAGACACCTCGCCGGCCGGCAAGGCTGCCGACGTCGTGGTCACCCACGAACTGAAGGAAGTGACCATCAGCTGCCTGCCGAAGGACCTGCCGGAGTCGATCGAAGTCGACCTGGCCGACCTGGCTGCCGGCGACGTGGTGTACCTGTCCAACATCAAGCTGCCGAAGGGCGTGGAAATCCCGGCCCTGGCGCTGGGCAAGGACCACGACGACGCGATCGTCACCGCCAAGCACGGCAAGGAAGACGCTGCCGACGCTGAAGAAGCACCGGCCGCCGAGTAATGCCCCCGCGGCGCCTGCTCCGGCAGGCGCCGCACCGGCATCTACAGGAAGATCCAATGGCAGGACTGCGACTGATCGTCGGTCTGGGCAATCCCGGATCGGAGCACGCCCGGACCCGGCACAATGCCGGGTTTCATTTCGTTGAGGCCCTGGCGGAAAAGGCAGGGGCGCGATGGAACGTGGACAGCAAGCTGTTCGGCGAGACCGCCAAGGTCGAGATCGCCGGGCAGACGGTATGGCTGCTCAAGCCTGCCACTTTCATGAACCTCAGTGGCAAATCGGTCACCGCCGCGCAGCGGTTCTGGAAGATCGAGCCCGAGGAAACCCTGTTGGCGCATGATGAACTGGACCTCCCGCCCGGTGTGGCGCGGCTCAAGTTCGACGGTGGTCATGGCGGCCAGAATGGCCTGCGCGACACCATCCGCCTGCTGGGTCACGGCAAGTTCCATCGCCTGCGCGTGGGCATCGGCCATCCCGGCCACAAGGATCGCGTGGTGGGCTGGGTGCTGGGCCGTCCGTCCAAGGACGACGACCTGCTGATCGCGCGCGCCATCGATGATGCGATCGACGTGATGCCGCTGGCCGTGCAGGGCGATTTCAATGAAGCGATGAAGCGCCTGAACACCCCGAAGTAGCTGCCAACTCCGGTTGGCACCCGCAATGATCGATTGAAACAGCTTGGGAAAGCGGCGCGCGCGCTGTTTTCCCAATCAATTTCACCCCAGAGGTTGTCAAAGATGGGTATCAAATGCGGCATCGTCGGCCTGCCCAACGTCGGCAAGTCGACCCTGTTCAACGCGCTGACCAAGGCGGGCATCGCCGCGGCGAACTTCCCGTTCTGCACCATCGAACCGAACGTCGGCATCGTGCCGGTGCCGGACCCGCGCCTGAACGAGCTGGCAGCGATCATCAACCCGCAGAAGGTCATTCCGACCGCCGTGGAATTCGTCGACATCGCCGGCCTGGTCGCCGGTGCTGCCAGCGGCGAAGGACTGGGCAACAAGTTCCTCGCGCACATCCGCGAAGTCGATGCGATCACCCACGTAGTGCGCTGCTTCGAGAACGCCGACGTCATCCACGTCAACAACAAGGTCGATCCCATTTCGGATATCGAAACCATCGATACCGAACTGGCCCTGGCTGATCTGGACAGCGTCGAGAAGGCACTGAACCGCGCCGAGCGCGCTGCCAAGGGTGGCGACAAGGAGGCGGCCGCGCGCAAGCCGGTGCTGGCCAAGCTGCAGGCTGCGCTGTCGGACGGCAAGTCCGGCCGTTCGGTGGGTCTGGACGAGGAAGAGAAGGCGCTGGTGCGCGACCTGTTCCTGCTGACCCTGAAGCCGGTGATGTACATCGCCAACGTGCTGGAGGACGGGTTCGAAAACAACCCGCACCTGGAAGCCGTGCGCGCGCACGCTGCCGCCGAGGGCGCGCAGGTGGTGCCGGTGTCCGCCGCGATCGAGGAAGAACTGTCGCAGCTGGACGACGAGGACCGCGACACCTTCCTGGCCGACCTGGGCCTGAGCGAGCCGGGCCTGAACCGCGTGATCAACGCGGCCTACAGCCTGCTGGGCCTGCAGACCTACTTCACCGCCGGCGTGAAGGAAGTCCGCGCCTGGACCGTGCGCAAGGGTGCCACCGCCCCGCAGGCCGCCGCGGTCATCCACACCGACTTCGAGAAGGGCTTCATCCGCGCCGAAACCATCGCGTATGACGACTTCATCAAGTACAAGGGCGAAGCCGGCGCCAAGGAAGCCGGTCGCCTGCGCCTGGAAGGAAAGGAATACCGCGTGCAGGAAGGCGACGTGCTGCACTTCCGCTTCAACGTCTGATCCAGCGGCATCGGATCGACCCCGGACGCCCCGCCCCGAGCGGGGCGTTCGCGTTTCCGGGTGGATAAAAAAACACCACCCAGCGAAACGCTTGCGGTGTGCTGTTCGCCGGCACTTGTCCACAGCAAACTCCCATCGCTTTCCACGCCCGATGTGGAAAACCGACGAGCCGCGTGTAGCGCCGAGTCCACGCTCGTCTCCACAGGGCGTGTCCGGGCAGCGTGGATAAATTTTCACCACGCTTCGAAACGCCTGCACGACAACGCTCTCACCCACTTGTCCACATCAAGTTCCCATTGCCTTCCACGCTCCATGTGGAAAACAATCGCGGACGTGGACAAAAAATGACCACGCATGGAAACGCCTGCGGGGCAAGGCTCCCACCGACTTGTCCACACCAAGCCCCCATCGCTTTCCACGCGTGGTGTGGAAAACCGCATTGCGCGAAGAAGGGACGGTGCTTCCGCCTCCGCCCCTCCTTCCGGCCGTACTACAAGGCGCTGCCCCCGAACTTGTGCGTGTACTGCAGATTGATCGTGCGGCCCACGCTGTCGAACCAGGAGACGTCGTAGTACGGGTACGCCGTGTACGTTGCGTCCTTCGGCGGCATCTTGTTGAACACGTTGACCACAGACAGTGACAGGCGCGAGTGGTCGTCGAAGCGATACTGCACCGACGCGTTGTAGCGGTACGTGGCCCTGATGTACGGGCTGTCGCCGCTGTCCCAGTCGAACACCTGGTCGTAGCTGTCCGAGGTTGGCAGCTTGCCCAGTCGCGAACCGTACACGGTGGCCGACCATGCATCCTTTTCCCAGGTCACACTGACGCTGCTCTTGGTGCGCGGGATATCGAAGCCGCTGTTCACGGCGAACTGGTCCTCGATCGCATCGCCGGCGTAGCGCTGGAAATCGTGCTTCTTCACCCAGGTGTGGCTGCCGTTGAAGATGAAGTCACCGATACCGGTCTGCAGTCGGTAGCGCAGGCCCGCATCGATGCCCGACGTCGACTCGCGAGCCACGTTGATCGGATTCACATGCACCCCGTACAAGCGGCCGTCGGCGGTCCGGGTCACCCGCGCCAGCGCGTCCACGCAGGTCGGTGAAGCGATGTCGGCGTCGCCCAGGCGACAGTTCGCTTCACTGGCCAGTATCGTGCGCACGTCCATGTCCTGCACCTGCCTGCGCATGTCGATGTCGAACCAGTCCACCGAAAGGTCCAGCCCTGCGGCCGGCGACCAGACGAAGCCTGCGCTCCACGAGGTGCTGGTCTCCGGGTCCAGTTCGCGGTTGCCGCTGCGGCTGCGGATGACATTGCGCTCGTAGTCCGAGCAGTCATCGGCCTGGTCGGCGCGGCAGCTGTACAGGTCCTCGGTGCTGGTTTCGTCGTTGCCGGGGCCGGCAAACACGTAGTGCAGGTCCGGGGCGCGGAAGGCCGTGCCGTAGGAACCGCGCACCAGCAGGCTCTCGACCGGGCGCCACTCAAGGCCGCCGCTCCAGGTCGCCTTGCCGATCGTGTGGCCGGAGTAGCGGTACTGGTCATAGCGACCGGCCACGCTCAGGTTGATCGTCTCGTGCAGCGGCATGCGCAGCTCGGCGGCCGTTGCCCAGCGGTTGCGCGAACCCTTGCCGTCGGAATCCTTCCAGCTGTAGTAGTAGTACTGGGTCGCCAGCGGATCGGGATTCAGTGCGTAGGCCTGCTGGCCCACTTCCACCGTCGCGGCAAAACCGGCATCGCCGCCGGGCAGGGCGAACAGCGAGCCGTTGGTCAGGGTGAGGGCGGCCGTCCCGGTGCGGGACTTGGGGGTATAGGTAGTACGTGCGGCGATCGCGTCGTACTCGGCGCGGGTCAGCGGGCGGTACAGCCGCGACGGGTCGGCGTTGTAGATCGGGAAGCCGTCATCGTCCTCGCCCAGCTGCGGGCCCAGGAACAGGTCGTTGGCCCTGCCGGCGATGATCTGCGGCCAGCTGATCCGCGACTGGTACTGCGAATGGCTCAACGCCGCTTCGTAATCCCAGTTGCCGGCCAGGTTGCCCTTGAAGCCGGTGGTCACGCTGAAGGTCTTCTGCGTGCTGCGCACCATCGCGTTGCGCAGGCCGCCCATTTCCTCGGGCGAGAACTGACGCTGCCAGAACTCGATTTCGCCGGTGGCTTCGTTGCTGAAGTAGCCCGACTCGTCGCCGTCGGCGGCCATGCGGCCCCACGACGTCACGTCGCGCATCAGCGCCAGCGTGTGGTAACCCATCTGCACGTCGGCGAACCACTGCTGGCCGTTGTCGAAGTCATAGCTCAGCGAGGCATAGCCGTTGGCGCCGCGGCGCTTGCTGAGGATGGTGCCGTAGCCGATCGACGCGTCGCTGCCGCAGTAGTAGCCGTAGCGGGGGCGGAAGGCATGGTAGGTGCTGCCCTGGTTCTGTCCGCTGAGGGCATCACAGGTGGCCGCGCCCGGGTCCAGGTAGTCATCGTTGTAGTCGGTGCGCAGGTAGGCGCGGCGGGCGATGCGCGAGCCCGCAGTCGGCCCGTCCTGGGTCGAATCCTGGATGTCGCGCTCATAGGCCCACAGCGGCGTCTGCGACTGCAGCTCCACGCTGTACACCGCATTGAAGCTGCCCGCGCTGAACCCGCTGGACAGGCTCATGTCGAAGGAATCGCCACCGCCTTCACTGGTGGTGCCCATGCGCACGTCGACCGTGGTGCCGTCGGCCTTCTTCTTGAGGATGAAGTTGACCACGCCGGCGATCGCGTCCGAGCCATAGATGGCCGAGGCGCTGCCGGTCAGCACTTCGATGCGGTCGATCATGCCCAGCGGAATGTTGGACACGTCGGTGAAGTTGCTGCGGCCCTGGAACGGCATCGGGAAATCGGCGATGCGGCGGCCGTTGACCAGCACCAGGGTGTGGTTGGGCCCCAGCCCACGCAGGTCGACCTGCTGCGCACCCGGCGAGAAGTCGGCGCCGCTGGAGGATTGCTGGCTCTGCGTCTCGCCCCCGTTCTGGGTCATTGCCCGCAGCACGTCCGGCACGGTGGTGAAGCCGCTGGAACGGATCTGTTCGGCGTCGATCACCGTGATCGGGGCCGGGCCCTCGACCTGGGCGCGCGGAATGCGTGAGCCGGTGACCTGCACCGCATCGAGCTGCCGTACCGGAGAGGAGGCCGGAGCCTGCGCCGCCGCAGAAGCGGCAAGGCCCATCAACGCCAGCTGGATCGACCACGCCATCGCCTGTCTACGCATTAGAAGTTCCCGGAAGTAACGCCGGCCCGCAGAGGAGGGGCCCATCCCCCATTCAGATTTCCGCAATGGGCGCCGGCATTTAACGCCTTTTTCATGCCCTTGACTACTGATGCCCCATCTGGCAAAGAGTGAAAACGCTTGCAGGTCGTTTCTGTTCAGGGAGATCAAGATGCGACGGTTCCATTGGAGGCTGCGTCACGTGCTTCCCGGCTTGGCAGTGCTGGTTCTCCTTGGCTCGCCGCTGGCCGCGTCCGCGCAGGACCTGCAGGGGCCGGGATTCGCCTATTACGAGACCGGCGATATCGATGCCCCGCGTCCAGGGCCCAGGGCGCCGGCGATGATGCTGATGGGCGGTGGAGAGTGGGTGCCGGAGGCGTTCCAGTGGTGGTTGAAGCAGGCCGGCAATGGCCGCGTGCTGATCCTGCGCGCCTCCGGCAGCGACGAGCTGCAGGAGCGTCTGCACCATGACATCGGCGGCACCACCGCCGTGCAGACCCTGGTGTTCGACAGCCGTCGTGGCGCCGACGACCCGGCCGTACTGCGGGTAGTGGCCGCGGCCGACGCCATCTTCATCGCCGGCGGCGACCAGTCGCGCTACATCCGCTTCTGGAAGGGGACCGCACTCAACCGCGCACTCAACGCCCACGTCCGTGCCGGCAAACCGATCGCCGGCACCAGTGCCGGACTGGCGATCCTCGGTGGCTATGCCTACGGCGCGCTTGACGGTGGCAGCGTCACCTCCGCCGCCGCCCTGGCCGACCCGATGGGCAGCGCGGTGACGATGGACAGTGGCTTCCTTCAGATGCCCTATCTGCAGCGGGTGGTCACAGACACCCACTTCGACCGGCGTGATCGTCTCGGTCGCCTGATCGTGTTCGTCGCCCGTGCCGCGCAGGACAGTGGCGACCCGGACATGATCGGCATCGGCGTGGACGAAGACACCGCGCTGTGCGCGGAGCCTGACGGACGCGCGCAGGTCTACAGCGCCGATGGTCATGGCAGGGTCTGGGTGGTCCGTCCGGGTCGTGGCGCGGACCGGCTGACACAGGGCGAACCGCTGCGTTTCCACGCTGTGCCGGTTACCGTGGTGGCAAGCGGCGGCCGCATGCGGCTGGACGACTTCCAGGCCGACGCCGACTATCACGCAGCGGTCGATGTGGATGGTGGCCGGATTGAACTGATCCGTCGCTGACCGCTGCTGCCGGCCGCGCGCCGGCGCCTCCTTACAGGCATCTCGTCGAGCCTGCTCGACGCCATTGCTTCCATTTCCGGAGATATCGATGAAGCTTCATCTGGCGCTGTCTGCGCTGCTGTCCCTGCCGTTGCTCGCCCATGCTGCGCCGGGTGCGTCGCCCCTGCTGGTCGTCCACGGCGGTGCCGGCGTCGAGCGCAAGGATCTGTCCGCCGCCGAGGAGAAGGCGGCGCGGGCGGCACTCCGTGCGGCGCTGCTGAAGGGGCATGCCGAGCTGGCAGCGGGTCGCCCTGCGCTGTCGGCGGTCACCGCAGCGATCACCGTTCTCGAGGACGATCCCACGTTCAATGCCGGCAAAGGCGCGGTGTTCACCCACGAAGGGCACAACGAGCTGGACGCGGCCGTGATGGATGGCGCCACCCAGGCGGCCGGCGCGGTGGCTGGCGTGCGGCGCGTACGCAACCCGATCCTGCTGGCAACGGCTGTCATGCAGGAATCGAAACACGTGATGATGGTCGGGCAGGGCGCCGAGGCGTTCGCGGTCGAGCAGGGCATGACCCTGGTCGATCCTTCGTACTTCCGCACCGAAAAGCGCTGGCAGCAGCTGCAGCGCGCACTGAAGGAGGAGGCCGGCGGCCAGGCCCACGCCGACCTGGAAACGGCCCGGCACTTCGGCACGGTCGGTGCGGTTGCGCTGGATGCGCAGGGGCGCCTGGCAGCGGGCACCTCCACCGGAGGAATGACCAACAAGCGCTACGGGCGTGTCGGCGATTCGCCGATCATCGGCGCAGGCACCTGGGCCGATGCACGCTGTGCGGTGTCGGGAACCGGGTGGGGCGAGTACTACATCCGCACCGCTGCCGCGCACGAGATCTGCGCGCGTATCCGCTACCAGGGCCAGTCGCCGGCGGAGGCGGGCAGGGGCGTGATCAACGAGGCGATTCCGCAGATGGGTGGGGATGGCGGTGCGATCGTGCTCTCCGCCGATGGAAAAGCGGCCACGCCGTTCAACACCCAGGGCATGTACCGCGGCTGGATCGGTGCCGACGGCGTTCCGCATGTGGCGATCTTCGCCGACGAGGCCCTGGCACTGCCCGGGCAATAGGCTTGCGTATCAAAGGGTTTGCGACGCATGTGAAAAAAAGTGAAAAAAAGCGTTGACAGGCCCCCGCTTCATCTCCAGAATTGCGGGCTCACCACCACACACCGCAACGCTTCGGCGGCACGGGATGGGGTTGAAACGGAGGGATACCCAAGCGGCCAACGGGGGCAGACTGTAAATCTGCTGGCTTACGCCTTCGGTGGTTCGAATCCACCTCCCTCCACCAGCTTCACGTTGTGGCACTTCCCGGTGCGGGAGTAGTTCAATGGTAGAACCTCAGCCTTCCAAGCTGATGGTGCGGGTTCGATTCCCGTCTCCCGCTCCATTGAATGAACTTTGAATATTATCGAGTTCATGCCATAATGCAAAACTCGCTCACGTAGCTCAGTCGGTAGAGCACTTCCTTGGTAAGGAAGAGGTCGAAGGTTCGATTCCTTTCGTGAGCACCATCTTCAGCACCACACCAGACGAATTCGAGATAAGCAGCCATGGCCAAGGGTAAGTTCGAGCGCACCAAGCCGCACGTCAACGTCGGCACCATCGGTCACGTCGACCACGGCAAGACCACGCTGACCGCCGCGCTGACCAAGATCGGCGCCGAGCGCTTCGGTGGCGAGTTCAAGGCGTATGACGCCATCGACGCCGCACCGGAAGAAAAGGCTCGTGGCATCACGATCTCGACCGCGCACGTCGAATACGAATCCCCGACCCGTCACTACGCCCACGTTGACTGCCCGGGCCACGCTGACTACGTCAAGAACATGATCACCGGTGCCGCCCAGATGGACGGCGCGATCCTGGTGTGCTCGGCCGCTGACGGCCCGATGCCGCAGACCCGCGAGCACATCCTGCTGTCGCGTCAGGTCGGCGTGCCGTACATCGTGGTGTTCCTGAACAAGGCTGACATGGTCGACGACGCCGAGCTGCTCGAGCTGGTCGAAATGGAAGTGCGCGAACTGCTGAGCAAGTACGAGTTCCC
>FOZF01000004.1 GCA_900113425.1 Stenotrophomonas maltophilia | reverse complement strand
TGCAAGATGGACAATCATCCTTCCTGCAGGCGCCTTCACAAGATACCTGCGCATACTTTCAAAGATCCGGGGAAGTGGCCTCAGCGCCGTTCCCGTATGCTGCGAAGTTTCCTTCGTAGCGAGCCGCCCATTATAGCCGGCTTTTCCGCTTCGTCAACACCTTTTTCAAGGCCGTCACACCGGGGTGGACGTTGTTGCCGAGGCTGCTTCGTCGTTGGCCCCGAGAGGCTTTCGTCGTTGCGAGCCGCCTATTATGACGGACTTTTCGAGTCCGTCAACACCTTCGTTCGATCATCTCGTCCGCCGGTGTGGCGTCGCTTCTGCGTGCTGCTTCCGGGGAAGCATCGCGCTGCGGCGAGGGAGCGAATTCTAGAGATCCTGCCGGATTCGTCAACCACTTTCTTTCAGGACAATGACAGCGCTGGCGCTTTTGTCGGCCAGGACGCGCACTCGATGTTCACTGTGGCGTTGCCCGCGCGTTGCGCGGGCAACGCCACAGGCGCTATCAATGCAGGGATGCACACGGGAGAGCAGGCAATGAGTACGCAGGTGCGCCACGGATGGTGGCGGGATCTATCGATGCCGGCGATCGTCGCCGGCTTCATCACCGTACTGGTGGGCTTCGCCAGTTCAGCGGTGATCGTGTTCCAGGCCGCGCAGGCCGTCGGCGCCGATCAGGCCCACATCGCGTCCTGGATGTGGGCGCTGGGACTGGGCATGGGCGTGACCTGCATCGGGCTGTCACTTCGCTATCGGGTACCGGTGGTCACCGCGTGGTCGACGCCCGGCGCCGCGATGCTGGTGGTGGGCGCCGGCGGCGCTTCGCTCTCCGAGGCGACCGGCGCGTTCCTGCTTGCTGCGGCATTGGCAATGCTGGCCGGTTTCTCCGGCATCTTCGCCAGGCTCATGCAACGTGTGCCGATGGCGCTGGCGGCGGGCATGCTGGCCGGTGTGCTGTTGCGCTTCGGCCTGGATGTGTTCGTCGCAATGGACAGCCAGAGGGTGCTTGCCCTGGCGATGTTCGCGACCTGGCTGGCCGGCCGGCGCCTGTTCCCGCGCTACGCAGTGATCGCGACCCTGCTGGTTGGCATCGCGGTCGCTGCCAGCCGCGGTCTGCTGCACGCGCAGCAGCTGCAGTTGCAGCTGGCGGTCCCGCAGTGGGTGACACCTTCCCTGTCGTGGACTGCCGTGGCAGGCATCGCCCTGCCCCTGTTCGTGGTGACCATGGCCTCGCAGAACATTCCCGGCGTCGCCGTGATGCGCGCCTCCGGCTACGACGCCCCGGTATCGCCGCTGATCGGTTGGATCGGCGTGGTCAACACGGTACTGGCCCCCTTCGGTGCCTATGCGCTGAACCTGGCCGCGATCACCGCAGCCATCTGCATGGGCCGCGATGCCCATGAGGATCCTGCCCGGCGCTACACCGCAGCGATGGCGGCAGGTGTGTTCTACATCGTCATCGGCCTGTTCGGCGCCACCGTGGCCGCACTGTTCGCCGCGTTCCCGCGGGAGCTGGTGGCCTGCGTGGCTGGCATCGCACTGCTCGGCACCATCGGCAACAGCCTGGCCAGCGCACTGGCGGTGGAGCGCGACCGCGAGGCGGCGCTGGTCACCTTCCTGGTCACTGCGTCGGGGATGTCGCTGGCCGGTATCGGTTCCGCCTTCTGGGGGCTGGTCGCCGGCGCACTGTGCCTGCTGGTCCTGCGGCCACGTGAGCCCCGCGCCTAGCCGTTGCCGAAGAGATCCAACGCCTGCAGTGCGACGCTGAACACGATGCCCAGGCCCAGGCCCAGCCGGCTGACGCCGCTGCGCCGGTCGATATAGGCCTCGACGCGCGCGCCGTCGCCTGCGCCGGCGGCTTCGGCGCGGGCGATCACCGCCCTGCAGCGGCGCAGATACAGCGCATTGGCCGCCAGTGACACTGCGATCTTCAAGGCCAACGTCAGCCCCCATATCGCCGCGTCGTCCATTCCGGCCAGCACGATGGCGGCCCCCCCCACCATGCTGATCAGGACGTAGGCCACCGCCATGCCGTACATGCGCCGGTACAGCAGCCACTTGAAGTCGAACAGGAACGCGGCCCAGTTCCAGGGACGCGGCCAGCCCGGCGGATCCCGACGCAGCCGCCACAGCTCGGCATAGACAGCGAAGTTGTCGGCCACCACACGGGCGAGCCGTGGATGACGGTCATAGACCGCCATCGCAGCGTCCAGGCTCGACGGCGCATCGCCGGCAACCGGCGCAGCGTAGGGATTGCCATCCGTGGCGGGATGTCCACTCACAGTGGCGAGCTGGACAAGGTCTGCACCAGCACGTGGCGGCCAGCCGGTGCGATGGTGATCACGTCGGGCCCGGCATTGGCCGCTTCCAGGCAGACGTAATCGCGCCAACCGTCGCCCACGTCGGCCATCTTTGCTGCCGCTTCCGCACCGGGATTCCAGGCCACCAGCGAGTGGCTGCCTTCGGTACGGATCGTGATGCGACGCTTCAGTACCGGATCGCGCAGGACGTAGTGGCCACCCGCCCCGGTATAGATGCGGTCACTGCGGCCCGGGTCGCGCGGATCGCGCAGGGACCAGGGGCCCTGCTGGCGCCGCGCCTGTGCATAGTTCTCGAACTTGTCCAGATACTCCAGCCCGTCCACGCCATCGACTTCGACCTTGCTGGCATCGCCCACGCGGAAGTAGTTGTGCAGCGCCTGGGTGATCGTCACCGGCGCGGCGCCGGGATTCTCGGTCACCAGCTGTTGCCGTAGTTCACGGCCGATGCGCACGGTCATGGCCAGGCGCAGGGCGAGGTTGTCCAATGCAGGAGGAGCCAACACAAGTTCGATGCTGCCGTCGTCGAGCCGGCGTGCCTCCTTCAGCTCCCACGGCAGGGTGCGCACGAAGCCGTGCGCGGGCACATCGTCGCCCTGCCCCTGGCGCCCGAAGTACGGCCAGCACACCGGGCTGCCGCCGCGGATCGGGGTCGGCAATGCGGCACGGCGTGGCGAAAGCCACATCAGATCGGCCTGCCCCTTGGGTACGAAGGAGAGCAGCTGGCCGCCGAACACACTGATGGCTGCGGTGGCCTGGGGGGTTTCCACCAGCCAGGCATCAAGCCCCTGGAACTGGCCACTGCGTACGCCCTGGATCTGTTGCACGTTGGATCGACTCCGTATGGCCGGCGACTGCACGGCACTGTAGTTGCTGGGAAGCGTGAAGCGGGTGGAGGCCACCGCAGGCGGCGCAGCGCTCTGCAGCGCGCGCAGGATGCGTTGGCCGGCTCGTCCATCGGCCGTACTCCATCCCAGGCGGCGCTGTTCGGCCTGGATCGCCCGGCGGCTGGCTGTGCCGATCATGCCATCAGCCGCACCGATATCATGACCCCGCGCCAGCAGCAGGGTCTGCAGCTGACGGCGCTCATCACGGCCCAGCCCGGGATCATCGGTCGGCCAGGCGGTGGCCAGGCCGCTGCCGCCGCGCAGGCGATCAGCCAGCGTCGCGATCGCCAGCGCATAACTTTCGGCGGCGTTGTAGCTGTAGATCGCATCGTAGTTGCGGAACACCAGCAGTGCCGGCCCCTTGATGCCGGCGGGCAGCAGCAGTGCCGCCCGCGCGTCGGCAGCCAGACCCGCCGGTGCCAGCGCGCTGCCGTCCAGTGCCGTCACGCCCTGCGTGCGCCAGTCGGCCAGTGACCGGCGTTGGGTACGGCCGGCCAGGCTGGCATTGAAGCCGTCCGCAACACGCACCTCCATGCCCCACGGTTCTCCGGTGCGCCAGCCGGCGCGCTTGAGGTAGTTGGCGGTGGACGCCAGTGCGTCGGGAATGCTGCCGACCAGATCGCGGCGACCGTCACCATCGCCGTCGACGGCGATGCGTGCGTAGGTGCTGGGCATGAACTGCGTATGGCCGAACGCGCCCGCCCAGGACCCGGTCAGGCCTTGAGCCTGCAGATCACCGCGATCGATCAGCGTGAGCAGGGCCAGCAGTTCGCCACGGAAGAACGCCTGCCGCCGGCCGGCACAGGACAGCGTCGCCAGCGACTGCAGCAGCGCACGCTTGCCGAACACGCGGCCATAGTCGCTCTCCACGCCCCAGACGGCGACGATGGTGACCGGATCGACACCATACTGCGCAGCGATGCGATCAAGCAGGTCGCGGTGCTGCTGCAGCATGGCCCGTCCATCGTCGACGCGCTCGCGGTCCACCAGTGCGGCCAGGTAGTCCCAGATCGGGGTGGTGAATTCGGGCTGCGCATCCAGCAAGCCGAGCACGCTGGGATCAGGACGCAGGTCGGCGATGATCGCGCTGAAACGGTCTGCGGTAATGCCCTGGGTGGCTGCTGTTGCCTGCAGCTGTGCCAGGCAACGGGTGAACGCAGGATCGGGCGGGATCAGGTCGGGCGCCGTTGACGGCGCGGCCAGTGCCGCGGCCAGGCCGAGTGCGGTCAGGGTGGGCATGGCGTCCTCCGTGTTGCCGGTGCTGACACCATACTAGAGGCTGAGCGACCGGCAATGCTGAAGCAGTCGCCGGCCGTTGGCCTCTCTAGAGCGTACGCAGCAGCCGCAGACCGTAGGCTGGACTGTCAGCGTCCCAGCGCTGCGCAACCTGCAGGCCAGCCTGGCGCACCAGCGCGTCAAAGCCATCATCGGTGTACTTGTGGCTGTACTCGACGCGGATCGCCTCACCGGCCTCGAAGTGGAAGGTGCGACCATCGAGGTGGACGTCCTGCGCCCGCTGGCTGACCAGATCGGTCTCGATACGCAGGCGTTCGGTGCTGTAACGGGCACGGTGGCGGAAGCCGTCCAGATCGAAGTCGCTGCCCACCTCACGGTTGAGGCGGACGAGCAGGTTGAGGGTGAATGCCGCGGTGATGCCTTCGGCGTCGTTGTAGGCGGCTTCGATCAGCGCGGGGTCCTTGTGCAGGTCGATGCCGATCAGGGCCAGGCCGTGGTCGCCCATGGTCTGACGCATGGCTCGCAACAGGGCCACAGCGTCCTCGCCGGCGAAGTTGCCGAGCGTGGACCCCGGGAAGAACAGCAGGCGCCGCGCGGGCCCGCGCTCCGGTGCGGGCACGTCCACCGGCCGGGTGAAGTCGGCGCAGACCGGCAGCATCTCCACGTCGGGAAGCGCGGGAGCGAGGTGATCGATGCTCGACAGCAGCGCCGCCCGGGAGATCTCGATGGGGGTGTAGGCCACGGGATCCTGCAGCGCGGCCAGCAGCAGCGCGGTCTTGCGACCACTGCCGCTGCCCAGCTCGACCACGTGCAGACGCGGGCCCACCACGCGTGCGATATCCGGCAGCACCCGATTCAACAGGGCCAGCTCGGTGCGCGTGGGGTAATACTCCGGCGTGTGGGTGATCTGTTCGAACAGGCGTGAACCGCGCGCATCATAGAAGTACTTCGACGGCAGCTGGCGCTCGGTGCGCGACAGTCCGGCCAGCGTGTCGGCGAGGATCTGCTCGCGGCTGGGCGTGAGATCGGTCAGCGCCTGCAGCGCATCCTGTACGGTGCTCACGGCAGATCCCTCGCCAGGCGCAGTCCGGAGAACTGCCAGCGCGCAGGTGGCATGAAGAAGTTGCGGTAGCTGGCGCGCACATGCCCACGCGGGGTGGCACAGCTGCCACCTCGCAGGACCCACTGCCCGCACATGAACTTGCCGTTGTACTCGCCCAGATTGCCGGCGAACGGACGGAAACCGGGGTATGCGCCATAGGCGCTGCTGGTCCACTCCCAGACGTCGCCGAACAGCTGCCGCAGTCCCCTGCCCTGCGCGGCACCGGGATGCAGATGATCATCGTCGGCGAAATGGCCGGCGACCGGCTGCGACGTCGCGGCGGCTTCCCACTCGAATTCGCTGGGCAGGCGCGCACCGGCCCAGCGGGCATACGCATCGGCTTCGTAGTAGCTGAGGTGGCACACCGGCGCATGCGCGTCGAGGTCGCGCCAGCCGCCCAGCGTGTACTCGCGCTGCAGGGCGTCATCCCAATAGAGTGGATGCCGCCAGTCCTCGCTTTCGCGCAGGGCCCAGCCCTCACTGAGCCACCAGCGCGGATCGCGGTAGCCGCCGGCTTCGACGAAGTCCCGGTACTCCGCGTTGCTGACCGGTCGATCAGCCAGCATGTGGGCCGGCAGCAGCACGCGATGCGGTGGCGATTCGTTGTCGTAAGCGAAGGCCGCGTGCTGTGGCCAGGCCGGTGCGCCGACGCTGACGATGCGCTCGGGAGATTCGATCCAGCCCAGCGGACTGGCCACGCTGGCGGCGGCGCGAAGGTCGTGGCGGTAGGGCGGATGCAGCGGATTGCACCAGAGCGCGTGCTTGATGTCGGTCAGCAGCAGCTCCTGGTGCTGCTGCTCGTGCTGCAGGCCCAGCTGGAGATGCTGCAGGGCTTCATCGTCAAGATCGCCATCGCGGAGGCGCGTCAGGAGCTGTGCGTCGACCTGCTGGCGGTAATCGAGTACCTGCTGCAGCGAGGGCCTCGAGAGCAGGCCACGCTGCGGCCTGGCATGCGCCGGTCCGATGCTTTTGTAGTAACTGTTGAACAGGTAGTCCCACGCGGGGTCACGTGCCGGGGCGCCGGATAGACCGGCCAGCACGAAGCGATCGAAGAACCACGTGGTGTGCGCCAGATGCCATTTGCTGGGGCTGGCGTCCGCCATGCTCTGCAGCATGGCATCTTCGGCACTGAGCGGTTCGGCCAGCAGCACGCTGCGGGCGCGCGTCTGCGCATAGCGGTGGGCGAGTTCACGCTGCGGAGCAGCGACGGCGACGGTAGCGCTGTCCATGCACCCAGCATCCAGCGGTGCGGGTGAGCGCAACGTCATGGTGTGACATCGCGCCGTTCACATCGATGCCGTCGCGTGGCCGGTTCAGATCGCGTCGAGGTAGTACCAGCGTCCGTCGATGCGTTCGAACCGGCTTCGCTCGTTCATTTTCACCGCGCTGCCGCCGCCCACCCGGTAGCGGGCGGTGAATCGCACTTCGGCATGGTCGGGCCCATTGACCTGGTGCTCGTGGACGGTCAAGCCAAGCCAGTGCGTCCGCTGGCCGGGCGCCTCGTCCAATGACAGGTCGGCAGGACGGGTGGCGGGATGCCAGGTGGCCCGCAGGTAGTCGGCCAGGCCACGCACGTACGCGCTGTAGCGCGAGCGCATCAGGCGCTCGGCGTCGGGTGCGGGCTCGCCGGCATGGAAACGGCCGCAGCAGTCGGCGTAGTCCATGGCGAGGCCACAGGGGCAGGAATCGGCAGGGTTTCGGCTCATGAGGGTATTGTCGCTCGAGTCACGTCGGGCATCCATCGGCGATAGGCGTATGCTGTCGCGCCCCCACATTGAATGATCGCCGTGCTGGAACTGGTTCCCCCCGAGTTGTGGTGGCTGGTGGTGATCGCCTTCATCGCCGGCCTGGTCGATGCTGCCGTGGGCGGAGGGGGACTGGTACAGCTGCCTGGCCTGTTCACCGTGCTGCCACAGCAGACGCCCGCGATGCTGTTCGGTACCAACAAGTTCAGTTCGATGTTCGGCACGGCGGCGGCGGCGTGGCGCTATGCACGCAACGTGCGATTCCCCTGGAAGCCGGTACTGTTCGCCGCGGGCACGGCATTCGTGTTCTCGTTCGCCGGGGCCACGGCGGTAAGCCTGCTGCCCAAGGATGCCGTGCGGCCGCTGGTGCTGGTGCTGCTGGTGGCGATGCTGGCCTACACCCTGTGGAAGAAGGATTTCGGAGCGCTGCACCGGCCGCAGGAGATCGGCCGGCGCGAGCTGACCATCGCGCTGGTGATCGGCGCTGCGATCGGCTTCTACGATGGATTCTTCGGGCCGGGCACCGGCAGCTTCCTGATCTTCCTGTTCGTGCGCTTCTTCGGCCTGGACTTCCTGCGCGCGTCGGCCGCATCGAAGGTAGTGAACCTGGCGACGAACATGGCGGCGATCTCGTTCTTCGTGCCGACCGGCAACATCCTGTGGTTGTTCGCGCTGCCGATGGCCACGGCCAACATCATCGGTTCGGTGGTCGGCACGCGGCTGGCACTGAAAGGCGGCACGCCGTTCATCCGCAAACTGTTCGTGGGCCTGGTGGTGGTGCTGATCGCGCGGATGGGCTGGGATACGTTCGGCGGGGCCTGATCGCCAAGGGCCGCCGGGCAGGTGCCAACACGGGTTGGCACGCTGCTTCCGGCCGCCAGGATGGGGCCGAAGCGGTCAGGCTTCGGCTTCCTCCGGCTCATTGGCCTGCTGGCGACTGCGCTCGGGCAGCTTCAGGCGCCTTCCTTCTTCGTCGTACTCGATCAGCAGCACGCCCGAATCGTGGCGGCCGCTGATCTCGACGAAGCAGGCACCACCGATGAAGGGCTCCAGCGTCATCACCGACTTCAGCGGCGTGGCGACCACCATCTGGAAACCGAAGTTGTCGAAGATGTTCATCGCCAGCGCGGTGAACTCGTTGTCGGCCTTGTCGAAGGCCTCGTCGAGCACGACGGCCGCGTAACTGGGCAGCTGGCTGTCAGCGCCGCCGAGCTGGTAACGCAGCGCGGCGGCCAGGCAGGTGGTGGCGAGCTTCTGCCGCTGGCCGCCGGACTTGCCGGCGCCGCTGCGGTAGATTTCGACCTGCTGGCGCGTTTCCGCATCGAGTTCGACGCCGATGAACTCCACGTGCATGCGCACGTCCAGGACCAGCTCGCGCCAGCGCTTGTCCTCACCTTCCTGTGAACCCAGGCGGTTGACCAGCTGGCGCAGCACGGTGAACTGTGACTCCGCCAGTTCACGTTGCTCGGTCTGCTGCTGCGACAGCACTTCGCGCAGTTGCAGCTGGAACTCCAGCACTTCCGGCAGTCGGCGGTCGCTCAGTTCGATGGTCAGCAGGGTGCCCCGGTTGAACGGCACCTGCTCCAGGCTGGCGTTGACTTCGTCCAGGCGCTGGCCGATCGACTTGCGGGCTTCGGCGCTGTGGCGCTGCAGGGCCAGCAGGTTGTTCTTGCTCTGGTTCTGCAGCAGATCGAAGAAGCGTTCCTCATGCTGCGGCAGGCCATCGCGCTCGAGACGATCAAGGCGGGCCAGGAAGTCCTCGGCCGACGCCACCGATGCAGTGAAGTCGCCGGATTCTTCCGGCCACTGCTGGATGAAGCGGCGGAAGCAGCCGACCAGCTGGTTCTCGATACGGTTGAGGTCCTGCTGCGAGGACGACAACTGTTCGTTCAGCGCGTTGCTGACCTGGCGCATGTGCGCCTCCAGCGTTTCCAGGCTGAGCGGGCCCTGTTGCTGCAGCCGCTCGGCCAGGCCGCTCTCCTGCGCTTCGGCGAGCGTTGGCAGCACCAGTGCGCGGCTCTGCTGGCGCGCGCGGTCGAGGCGGTCACGTTCCCGGACCAGCTGGCCGCGCTCGACGCGGACATCTTCATAGGTGCGACGGGCCTGCTCGATGTCGGCGCGCACGGCGTCGATCTGCTGTGCCAGCCTGGCCAGGTCGGCATTGCCTTCGCGCAGGTCGCGCAGGCTGGCTTCGATGTCGGTCAGGCGCTGCTGGGGCGCGGCGACGTCGATCTCGTTCCATTGGATGCCCGCGAGCTCATGGCAGGCCAGGCGGCGTTCGTTGTCACGATCGCGCTGGCCGCGCAGGCTCGCGATATCGGTCTCGCAGCTGGCGATGCGCTTGGCCAGTTCCTGCGCTTCACGTTCGAACGCACCGACCTTGTCGTGATTGTTGAAACCGAGAATCCAGCGACGGCGGTCACCCACGGCACTGCGGTCGTCCTTCTCGAAGCGGTCGCCCGGATGCTTGACCTGGCCTTCGCGGGTGATGCCGCGGTCGACGTTGCGCAGCTGCCTGGCATCCACGCATTCGTAATCGAATCGTTTGCCCAGCTCACGCCGCAGCCAGCTCTCGAACACGTGGTCGCGCAGCTCCAGCTTGTGCAGCAGCGATTTCGCCGACGGTTCGCGGGCGAACGCCTCATCGTTGCGGCGCACGCGGTAGTAGGTGAAGCGCATGCCGAGGTGGGTGCGGTTCACCCAGTCGGCGACCGCGTTGTAGTGCTTGTCGTCAACCAGCAGCGACAGCGCGAAGCCACCCAGCACGCGTTCGATCGCACCCTGCCAGCCCTGTTCTTCGGACCGGACCTGGATCAGCTCGCCGACGAACGGCAACGCCACTTCGGAGATGCCGGTCTCTTCCGCCAACCGTGCACGCAGCTTCTGCATCGGCGCCGGAATGTTGGATGGCGTGCGCTGCATCGCGTCAAGTTCGAGGCGTACTTCAGCGAAGCGACGCTCGTCATCGCGCTTGCCACCGAGACGCTCACTGATGGCGTCGTCCAGCGAGGCCGAAGCGCGCTGGCGATCCTGCAGTTCGTTCTGCGCACGCTCGACCAGCTCGGCGAAGCCATGGGCATCGTCGGGCAGTTCGGCCTGCAGTTTCCGTGCGGCTTCCTGCGCCTGGTCGCGCTTGGCCTTGCGGCGGTCGCGCTCGGCTTCGGCGCGGCCCTGCTCGCGCTCCAGCTCTTCGATGCGCTCGCCGCCCTGCTGACGCCGCTGCAGCTCCAGCTCGGCCAGGCGTTCGCTGTGGTTGTCCAGCGCAGCACGGCGCTGCGCCTCTTCCCCGAGCAGGCCACGGTCGCGCACGTCCATTTCGCGCAGGCGCGCTTCGATCAGCGCCTGGCGGCGGCTCTCGCGGAAACTGTCGACGCCCAGCTTGAGCGCCTCGTCGTCACCGCGCTGCCGGTGCATTTCCTTCAGGTCGGCGTAATAGGCACGCGCCGGCAGCAGCGTCTCCACCTGGCGACGGGCGGTGACCACCGCCTGATGGGCCCCGTCAAGCTCGGCGAAATCGCTCACCAGGCGCTCGGCGGCGTCGAACGTCTTCGGCGTGTCGAGCATGAAGTCGCGCAGGAAGACGTTGAGATCACCCAGGTTCTTCGCCGATTGCGTCTTGTGCAGCAGGCGCAGCGCCATCTCGTTGTCGATGCCGAGCAGGTCGCGGAAGCGCTCGGCATAGCCGGAGAAAGTGTCGAAGTGGTGGACGTCGGCCAGCTTCTGCTTGAGCTTGCGCAGGTCCAGATCGAAGCCGCCCAGATCCTTGGCGATATCGAACGGGCGCTCGGCGATCATGTAGTGCTTGCGCACGTCGCCGGCCGAGGTGCCGTTGCCGGAGATCCACAACAGGCGCACCAGGCTGACCACGCGGCCGTCGCCGGCGCGGTACTCCAGCACCAGTGCGGTCCAGGTCGCACCCTTGCGCAGGTACTGGGTGGCAATCTCGCCGGTGCCACTGTCCTGCTGGTCAGCCCACGCGCCACGCACGTAGGACACCAGGTTGCGGTCGCGGCCACTGCGCTCGGCCTCGCGTGCAGCCGCGTTGAAGTCGACGATGGCCGGCGGCGTCAGCAGCGCGGACATGGCATCGAGCAGGGTCGACTTGCCCGAACCGGAACGGCCGACGAACAGGAAGCCGCGCTCGGCGATCGGCACTTCGGTCAGGCCGTTGAAGGTGCCCCAGTTGTGCACCTGCAGGCGACGCATGCGGAACTGCTGCAGGCGCGGGTCCGGCAGGCCTTCATTGAACAGGGCGGGGGTGTGCTTGGAAATGGCCATGCGGTGTTCGGGTCTCTCAGGCTTCGGCGGCCGGGGTTTCGCGCAGCTGGCGGTACACCGCCGAAAGCTGGGACACGTCTTCGGCGGAGAACAGCAGCTTCAGCGCCGGCGAGACTTCGTGGCGGTCGTCCTGGCCGCTCAGGCGGGTCAGGATGTGGTTGTCCTTCATTTTCTGCACGGCCGATGCAACGCGGCGGTTGAAGCCGGCGCGGTCGGTGGACAGGTTCTTCTCGTAGATGGCCAGTGCTTCGGCCATCTCTGCGTCGGCGACCACCGCGCGGTTGCCGCGCGCGTCGGCCTCAGCCAGCTGCTGGCGCAGGAACAGCAGCAGCACCGAGTCGATGAAGGTCAGCGGCGAGGTCCGCAGCAGCACCGGTGCATCGACATCTTCGGTGTCGGCCTGGCGGGTGAATGCCACGCCGCTGTCGCGGTCCAGCACTAGTTCCAGGAACAGGTCGGACAGCGCTGAACGGATGCCCGCCTCGCTGCGCACGAGCGCCGGCCACAGCTTGGCGTGGCGCAGCTGGTCGATGCTGGGACCGATCAGCAGCTGGCACAGCGCGCGCCGGGCATCCAGCGGCAGGCGGCCGGTATCACCCAGGTAATACACGCTGTTGCCGCGCCGTGGCTGCGCCTCGAGCATCGCCGGCTCGGCCTCGTAGGCGTCCTCGGCCTGGTCGGCAGACGGTGCTTCGATGGGGTCTTCATGCCAGCTCATGGCGTCTCTCCTGGGTGAACCAAACCAGCGGGATGCGTGCGCGGCGCAGTTGGCCGTCGCCGCCACGCCATTCGGCGAGCTCCTGCTCGCCAGCGACCACGCTGCCGAAGCGCGTGCCCAGCGACAGGTAGCCGATGACGCTGCCCAGGCCCTGCGGCGCTTCGCGCTGCGACAGCGCCTGGGCGATGCTGAGCCGCGGCTGTGCATCGAGCAGGTCGTGCAGGTCGCGGCGCAGGGTGCGGAAGTCGATTTCGGACGAGGCCACCAGATCACCGACGCTCTCCAGGCTGATGCTGGCCGCGTCGTTGTACTCGACATTGCCGTCGACCTGGGCGCTGCGGGGATCGTGCAGCTTCCACTGCGACCACGAACGCAGCCGGCTGGTCGTCAACTGCAGGTCGCGGCCGATCGTGCGCTGGGCCGGGAACTCGTCGCGCAGGGCCAGGGCTTCGGACTGGGCCTGCTTGAGCAGCTGATTGAGGCGGCGCTGTTCAAGATAGCCGCGGCTCTGCACGAAACCTCGCAGGCTGCGCGCGAAGTTCTGCAGGACATCGTGTACCTGGCCGCCGCGTTCAAGCATGGTGCTGGTGAAACTGCGCAGGAAGTTGCGCTCGTTGCGATCCAGGCGGCGTGCAAAGCCGCGTGCCAGCACGGCTTCCAGCGCGGCATCGAGCTGCGCGCTCTGCTCGGCATCGTTGAGCAGGCGCCAGAATGCTTGGAAGCTGCGGCCGGCATCACTTTCGCCGATCACGTCCACGCCCTCGAACAGCTGCGACAGCACATCGCCGCGTTCGCCTTCGTCATCGATGATGCGCTCGCGGAACTCGCGGTTGAGCTGCTCGAAGCCGTCACGCACCCGGCGGAAGTCTTCGGTCAGCTCGTCGGCCAGACCGATGATCTGGCGGGCGCGCTCCAGTGCACGCTTGCCGTCCAGGGCAACCACACGACCGGCGCTGACCCGCGCGATCTCGGCGTCGATGCGGTCGCGCTCGTCGCGCAGCGCGGACAGGCGGGCGTCGGGATCGGATTCGGTCTGCGCAGCCAGCTGCGAGAGCTGTTCAATGACCAGTGCCAGGCGGCTCTCGGTGGCAGCCACGCGCGCCTGCTCGAGGCTGTCGGCGAAGCGGATCGCCTGCAGGGCCTGGGTCGACAGTTCGTACTGCTCCTGGTCGGCGCCCTCGGGCAGCCGCCGCTCCAGCCAGCCCTGGGACAGCCAGTGTGCGATGTAGGCCTGCGCCGTGCGCGGCAGGTCACGGGCCAGTTCGTCGCCGTTGAGCTGATCCAGCGCGCGCTGCAGGCGCTCGTTGAGCACCGAGGACGGCAACGTGCGTTCGCCGTCCATCAGCAGGCTCTGCAGCAGACCGATGATTTCGGGCGCATGGTCGGCGGCAAGCAGCTTCCATTGGGGCTGTTCGCGCAGGTGACGGTAGCGGGAGATGCGTTCGCGATGCTTCATGCAGCGAGAGGATTGGGAAAGACAGGCGGCTGCGGGCAGCCACGCACGGCCGTCGCGGCGACAGCCGTGGGCAGGCCGGCCACCATGGGCCGGCGGTGCGTGGAGAAGCGGCTCAGCGCTTGCCGCCCACTTCGATGAAGCGCAGGAACTCGGCGCGGGTACGCGCATCGTCGCGGAAGCTGCCGAGCATCTTGGAGGTGACCATGCTGACACCGCGCTTGTGGATGCCGCGGGTGGTCATGCACTCGTGGGCTCCTTCGACGACCACGCCGACACCGATCGGCTGCAGCACATCCTGGATGCACTGGGCGATCTGCGCCGTCATCTTTTCCTGCACCTGGAAACGGCGGGCATAGGCCTCGACGACGCGCGCCAGCTTGCTGATGCCCACCACCTTGCCCGCCGGCAGGTAGCCGACATGCACGCGGCCGATGATCGGCGCCATGTGGTGCTCGCAGTGGCTTTCGTACTCGATGTCACGCAGGACGATCAGTTCGTCGTAACCGGCGACTTCCTCGAAGGTCCGCTCCATGTAGGCGCGCGGGTCATCGCGGTAACCGCTGAACCAGTCGCCATAGGCTTCGGCGACGCGGCGGGGGGTGTCCAGAAGGCCTTCGCGGGACGGGTCCTCTCCGGCCCAGCGCAGCAGGGTGCGCACGGCATCCTCGGCCTGGTCCCGGGTCACGTCGCCCTGCGGGGCGGCCTTTTCGTTGTTCTTGCTCATTGCGTACAGCGTCCCGAACGGGGGGCGAGCATCGTACCTGACCGGGGGGTGGGTCGTCCCGTGGGGATGGTTCATCGCGCGCCGGCAATCGCGGTCGAGGGCCGCGGCTCATGGCTCCGGAACGTGCTGCCGTAGCGCCGGGCCATGCCCGGCGAGCGGCATGGTGCCCCGTCCACAGAGCCCGCCGGGCATGGCCCGGCACTACCGCAACGAGGCGCCCATTCAGCAAAGACTATTGATAGGAATGAAATTAGTAGTATCCTATCTATCCATGGACCGACCCCTCGACGAGCGCACCGTGCTGCAGATGCAGCTCAGCTCCGGCCTGCTGTATGCAGGGCGGCAGTGGCAGCGCCTGGCCGACAGCCGGCTGGGCAGCTACGGGATCTCCACCGCCTGCACCATGCCCCTGCTGATGATCGGCCGCTCCGGCGGCGGCATCCGCCAGGTCGCCCTGGCCCAGCAGTTGGGCATGGAGGGGCCTTCGCTGGTACGCCTGCTGGACAAGCTGTGTGCCAGCGACCTGGTCCGCCGTGAAAGTGATGCAAGCGACCGTCGCGCCAACCTGTTGTGGCTGACCGAGGCCGGCCAGGCGCTGGTGCAGGAACTTGAAGATCAGTTGATCGACCTGCGCCAGGACGTGTTCGGCGCGCTTTCCATGGATGAACTGCACGCCGTGCTGAAGGCATGGCGCCTGCTGGCCGAGGCCGCCGACCGCATCACGTAGGACCGATGTCCCCGGATGCCGCCGCTGCCGTTGCCACGCCAGCGGCTGTCACCCGTTGTTGTTGTGCCGTTGTTCCTCCCCTCCCCCACCTGCCCTGCCCCTACCGATGCCTGGTGAATTCAGTCTCCATGGAGTGTTCGTCCCGACCCTGCTCGGGTTGATGCTGCTGGCCTATCTGCTCAACAGCGGTCTGCACGCGCTGCTGCAACGCGCCGGTGCCTACCGCCATGTCTGGCACCCGGCGCTGTTCAACCTGGCCCTGTACGGGATCGTGCTGGGCCTGCTGTTCCACCTTCTGCGCTGGATGCAATCGTGAACAAGATCGTGAAGAAGTCCCTGCCGGTGCTGCTCACCGGTGCCGCCGTGATCGTCGCGCTGCTGGTGCTGCGCCAGCTGTGGGTCTATTACATGGATGAGCCCTGGACCCGTGACGCCCATGTCGGCGCGGACGTGGTGCAGATGGCGCCGGATGTGTCCGGCCTGGTGGAGACCGTGAACGTCGCCGACAACCAGGCGGTGAAGAAGGGCGACCTGCTGTTCGTGGTCGACCGTGCGCGCTACCGCATCGCACTGGAGCAGGCACAGGCCAGCCTGGCCGAGCGCCAGGCGTCGGTGGCCCAGCTGAAGCGCGAGATCGGTCGCGATCGCAGCCTGCAGGACCTCGTCGCTGCCGAGGACGCCGAAGTGCGCCGGGCCAAGCTGCAGGCCGCAGTGGCCGCGCTGGCCACCGCGCAGGCGGCGGTCGATCTGGCCGAGCTCAACCTGGGCCGCACCGAAGTGCGCGCGCCGGCAGACGGCCGGGTCAATGACCGTACGCTGCGCGTCGGAGACTACGTGGTGGCCGGCAAACCGGTACTGGCGCTGCTGGATACCGGCTCATTCCGCATCGATGGCTATTTCGAGGAGACCCGCCTGCAGGGTGTGGTGCCCGGGCAGCGCGTGGACATCCGCCTGATGGGTGAATCCAGGCCGTTGCAGGGACATGTGGAGAGCATCGCCGCCGGCATCGAGGACCGCTACCGCAGCAACGGCAGCAGCCTGTTGCCGAACGTCACCCCTGCATTCGACTGGGTGCGGCTGGCGCAGCGCATTCCCGTGCGGATTGCCATCGATGATCTTCCCGCAGGTGTCGAGCTGATCGCCGGCCGCACCGCCACCGTCACGGTGGATACCGGCCACCGTGCGGATGACAGCAAGGCCGGCCCCACGCCGGCGCGGGGCCGCCTGTGAACACCGCACTGTCCCGCCTCGGCCTGATCGTCGCACTGGCCAGCCTGGCCGCCTGCAGGACGGTGGGCCCTGACTATGCGTTGCCGGAGGACTCGGCCTTCAAGCGGCCGGAGGCGAATGCCGCCTTCATCGACTCCCATGACCCGCAGATCGCCGCCAACCAGCCGCTGCCGGCGCGCTGGTGGTCGCTGTACGACGATCCGGTGCTGGACGGCCTGATCAGCCAGGCGCTGCGCGACAACGTCGAGTTGAAAGCCGCTGATGCCCACCTGCGCCGCGCGGCGGCGGTCTACGAACAGGCACTGGACGCCGGTGGTTTCGAGTACGAGGCCGAAGCTGGCGTCAGCCGCGCGCAGTTGTCGGCCGAGTCGTTCCTGCAGGAACACGAACTGCCGGTGATCAACCTGGCCGATGGCAAGTTCGCCGTCAGCTATCAGTTCGATCTGTTCGGCAAGCTCAAGCGCGGTGCGGAAGCGGCGCGGGCCGACGAGCAGGCGGTCGCAGCGGCGCGCGACCTGGCCCAGGTCAGCGTGGTCGCACAGGTGGCCGACAGCTATCTGGAGATCTGCCACGCCAACCACGAACTGCATGTGGCCGAGCATTCGCTGCAGCTGCAGCAGCGCGGCCGCTCGGTGACCGAGCGATTGATCGCGGCCGGCCGCGGCACGCCGCCGGAACTGGCCCGTGCCAATGCCCAGGTCGCCCTGCTGGAGGCCGCGTTGCCGCCGTTGCGCGCGCAGCGCTCGGCGGCGGCGTACTCCCTGGCCGCCTTGCTCGGCCAGACCCCCGGCCAGTTGCCGGCCGGAGTGATCGAGTGCGCACAGGCACCGTCGCTGACGCAGCCGCTGCCGGTCGGAGATGGCCGTGCGCTGCTGCAGCGTCGTCCGGATGTGCGCCAGGCCGAACGCAGGCTGGCCGCGGCCACCGCGCGCATTGGCGTGGCTACCGCCGAACTCTATCCGGACGTCCGTCTGGGGGCTTCGATCGGTGCCGCCGGCCTGCTGGAAGATTTCGGCCAGCCCATGACCCAGCAGTGGTCGATCGGGCCGCTGATCTCGTGGACGCTGCCGTCATCGGGCAGCCATGCACGCATCCACGCTGCCGAAGCGGGCGCCGATGCGGCGCTGGCCGAGTTCGATCACACCGTACTGCAGGCACTGCGTGAGACGCAGACCGCTCTGGACCGCTACGCACAGGACCTGCGCCGACTGCAGTCGCTGCGCATCGCCCAGGAACAGGCCGCGCTGGCAGCCGAGCAGAACCGCCGGCTGTACCAGGGTGGGCGGACACCGTACCTGGCCAGCCTGGACGCCGACCGCAGCCTGGCCACCAGCGATGCCACACTGGCCGCGGCCGAAGCACAGGTCTCGCGCGATCAGATCCACCTGTTCCTGGTGCTCGGCGGTGGCTGGCAGGCGACGGCCGCCCCACGGGCCACGGCGAACTAAGTGATGAACGCCGTGACCGATCGCCAGGCGTGGCTGTTCTCGATCAAGACCTACCTGGCCGCGATCGCCGCGCTGTACATCGCCATGGCCGGCAACCTGTCGCGCCCGTACTGGGCGATGGGTACGGTCTACATCGTCAGCCAGCCGCTGCTGGGCCCGACCCGCGCCAAGGGCGTGTACCGCATCGTCGGCACCCTGGTGGCCGGCCTGGCCACACTGCTGGTGCTGCCCGCGCTGGTGGAAACCCCACTGCTGCTGAGCGCGGCGATGTCGATCTGGCTGGCCGGCTGCCTGTTCCTGGCCCTGCTCAACCGCGGCCCGCGCGGCTATGCCTTCCTGCTCGCCGGCTATACGACCGCCTTCATCGGCTTCCCCGCCGTGACCTCGCCGGAGACGATCTTCGACACGGTCGTGGCACGCAGCGAGGAGATCATCCTCGGCACGGTGGTGGCGGTGCTGTTCGCCTCGCTGCTGTTCCCGGCTTCGGTGCGGCCGATGCTGCGCGCACGCATCGGCACCTGGATGGAGGATGCGGCGCAGTGGTGCCGGCAGATCCTGGAGCGAGGCCGCGCACATGCACCGCGCAACCGCCTGGCCGCCGATCTGGTGCAGTTCGAGGCATTGATCGAGTTCCTGCGCCGCGATGATCCGCGCCATACCGGCGCGGCGGTCTCCATGGAACGGCTGCACGAACGCATGCTGTTGCTGTTGCCGGTGCTTTCCTCCATTGCCGATCGCCTGAGTGCGCTGCGAAGCGATGGCCAGGCGCTGCCCGATGGGCTGCCGGCAGTGATCGACGACATTCACGAATGGTTGCAGCAACCGGCCAGTGCCAGTGATTACGCCCGCCTGCGTGCGCGCATCAGCGCAGTGAAGCCGCAGGTGGACCGCGACCTGCAGCACCTGCAGCTGGCCAGCCTGCTGCTGCGGCTGGAAGAGCTGGTGGATTTGTGGCAGGACTGCCGCACGCTGCAGCAGGCGATCGACCACGGCAACGCGCCGCTGGACCGCGCGCACTATCGCATCCGCACTGACCGGGTCGCCGCCGACAGGCACGTCGACTACGGCATGGCGCTGTTCTCGGCGCTCAGCGCCGGCGTGGCGCTGATGGGCTATTGCGTGCTGTGGATCGCGCTGGGCTGGGAAGGCGGTGGCAACGGCGCCATGATGGCTGCGGTAACGGCGGCCTTCTTCGCGGCACAGGATGATCCGGCACCGAGCATGGTCTCGTTCCTGGTGTGGGCGATGGTCGCCTCGCTGGTCGCAGGCGTGTACCTGTTCGGTGTATTCCCCGCCGTTCACGACTTCGGATTGCTGGCACTGGTGCTGGCGGTGGCGTTCCTGCCGCTGGGCCTGCTGCTGCACCACCCCAAGAGCGCCTTGTTCGCACTGCCGCTGACGGTCAACCTGGCCGCACTGCTCAGCCTGCAGAACACCTACAGCGCCAACATCCAGACGTTCGTGAACTCGTCGGTGGCGATGTTCATCGGCATCGGCTTTGCGGTGGTGATGACCCGACTGTTCCGCTCGGTAGGTGCCGAATGGACCGCTCGGCGGCTGGTCCGCCAGGGCTGGACCACCCTGGCGGAAGCGGCCGAAGGCCGCGGACAGCAGGATCGGCAGCGCTTCGCCGCGCGCATGCTCGACCTGCTCGGGCTGCTGGCCCCCCGGCTGGCGGCGACGCCGGAGGGCAGCGACATCGCGTCGGTGGACATGCTCAATGAAGCCCGCATCGGCCTGAACATCCTGCAGCTGCGGCGTGCCCGGCTGGAACTGCCCGAACGCAGCCGCGAGGCCGTTGAGCAGATCCTGCAGGAGATTGCCGCGCACTATCGGCGCCAGGTCGCCGCACGCCGGCCGATCACCGCCGATCAGGCGCTGCGCGAGCGGTTGGATGCCTCGCTGGGGCGGGTCGGCAGCGTGGCGGCCTGCAAGGCACGCGACGAGGCGTTGATGGGCCTGGTGGGCCTGCGCTTCGCCCTGTTCCCGGAGGCGAAGGCGTTGGCGCCGGGGCTGGCGGACGCCGCCGCTCCGTCGCTGTAATGCGATCCGCCGGGCATGGCCCGGCGCTACCATCGCTCCGCCCGTAGCGCCGGGCCATGCCCGGCGGCCTTTCGCCCCGACAACAGGACGGTTCAATGAGTTACGACATGATGGTGTTCGAAGCCAGCGTCGCCCCGCGTGAGGCGGCAGCGTTCATCGCCTGGTTCGAGAAGCAGACCGCCTGGGGCGAGAACCACGAGTACGACGATCCGGTGGTCAGCAGCCCGGCGTTGCAGGCCTGGTTCGCCGCGATGGCACAGGAGTTCCCGCCATTGAATGGTCCGCTGAGCAACGATGAGGACGATCGCGCCGAGGTCACCGACTACAGCATCGGCCGCCACGTCATCTACGGTGCGTTTGCCTGCTCCGTGGCCGAGCGTGCACATGGCCGGGTACAGGACCTTGCGGAGGAGCACGGGGTGGGCTTCTTCGATGTCAGCGCGGATGAAGCGGCGATCGTGTTCCCGGATGGCCTGGTGCTGATCGCGGAATGACGCCGGGTCAGAGCCCTCCCTTCGGGAGGGATCCGACCCCGGTTCAGAACAACTGGCCCTGCACCGTGGGCTGTTCGATGCGCGCCGGTTCTTCAGTCGCCTGTTCCGCACCCAGCCGCCAGGCCAGGCCACCAAGGCGGCTGGCGTGGCGCTTCAGCGCGGCCTGCAGCACGTCGGCGCTGCCTGCCACATGCAGAACCTGGCGGGCACGGGTCAGCCCGGTGTAGATCAGCTCGCGCGACAGCACGCGGCTGTCCTGCCGTGGCAGTTGCAGCCAGACCTCATCGAACTCCGAACCCTGTGCCTTGTGCACGGTCATCGCGAACGCGCTCTCGTGCGCCGGCAATGCGGCCGGATGGAAGGCGCGCGGCTGATCGGCGGCGTCGCCGGGGAACCACGCCACCATCGCACCAGTGCTGTCGCGCAGGCAGATGCCGACATCGCCGTTGAACAGGCGATGCCGATAGCTGTTCTCGGTCACCAGCAGCAGGCGCCCCTGGAAGTAGCCCGGGGTGGTGCCGGCCAGCAGCTGTTCGATCCGCTCGTTGAGGCCACGGGCGCCCTGCGGCCCTTCACGCAGCGCGGTCAGCACGCGCAGGCGGCCGGCCTGCTGCAGTGCCAGGACCGGGTCCCGGATATCGGCCAATGCACGCCAGCGGCCCAGCAGATGCTCACGCTGGCCACGCAGCGGATCCGGCTCCCCTTCGTGGAAGTGGACTCCCGACAGCTCGCCACTGCGCAGTAGCCGCAGGGTGGTGACGCAGTCGCCATCGCGGACGGCACGCGCCAACGGTGCCAGATCCAATGCGTCGCTCTGCCGGTAACCGCGCTGCAGCTGCACCCGCCGGCCGGCGAATGCATTGACCGGCGCCGGCGGCTGCAATGCCGGTGCCGCCAACACCCCCTGCAACGCCTGTGCATCATCGACGCGGGTGCCGATGCCATCACCGCTGGCTCGCAGGATCGCGCCCAGCACGTCACCGGCTTCGACCGAGGGCAGCTGGTCAGGATCGCCGAGCAGGATCAGGCGGGTGCCGCTGGCAATGGCATCGACCAGCTTGGCCATCATCGGCAGATCGATCATTGACGCTTCGTCGATCACCACCACATCCAGCGGCAGGGGATTATCGGCGTGGTGGCGGAAACGGGGCGACTCGGGAATCACGCCCAGCAGGCGATGCAGCGTGGTACCGGTGGTAGGCAATGCGGCGCACAGCGCCGGGTCCAGGCCGTCCTCCTGCAACCGCTGCACGGCCAGACGCAGGCTTTCGGCCATCCGCTCGGCGGCGCGGCCGGTCGGTGCGGCCAAGGCCACCTTCGGCGGTGGCTGGCCGGCATGCGCTGCCTGCGCAGCCAGCAACAGCAGCAGGCGCGCGATGGTGGTGGTCTTGCCGGTACCGGGTCCCCCGGTCACCAACGCCAAGGGATGACGGAGGGTCACGCCCGCCGCGCGCGCCTGATGATCCTCGGCATCCCGGGCCTGCGGGAACAGCCGTGCGAACAGGGGCGCCAACGCGGGCAGATCCGGCGCCGGCAGCGGATGGCCGCCGATGCGCTGCAGGCCCGCCGCCAGCTGCCGCTCGTACTCGCGATAGCGGCGCAGGTACAGCAGGCCATTCTCCATCACCAGCGGCGCGTCATCTGCGACAGCATCGGCGTGCCCGGGGGTCGCGACCCAGGGCGAGGCGCGCAGCTGCTGGATCCAGGATTCCGGCGCCGGCCAGGTGGATACGCCTTCCAGCAGCCGTTGCGGCTGCGCCGGATCGAACCCGGCATGCCCCAGCGATACCGCCAGCGAGGCCAGCGCCGCCGCCAGGGCCACGTCCTCCGGGGTGTCCGTGCGCAGGCGCTGCAGGCCGGACGCCAAGGCATGGTCGATCGTCCGCAGCTGGCCGTTTCGGTACAGATCCCTGAGCAGGCTCATGCGCTGGCTCCAAGCGCGCGCGCCGCCAGCTCGGCCTGGGCCTGCCTGCCACCGGCGAACAGCGCATCGAGCGCGTCCACCAGTTCCAGCGGGAAACGATCGGTGTAGACACCATTGCCGGTGCCATCCAGGCCGCGGCAGAACAGATAGCGGATGCCGCCCATGTCGCGTTCGTAGCGGTAGGCCGCCCCCAGCCGGAAGCGCAGCCAGCGATGCAGCGCGACGGTATAGATCAGGGCCTGCAGGTCGTACTCGCTGTGGCGCATGGCGATGGCCAGCAGGTCGGGGCTGTAGCCCGGCAGCCGGTTGGATTTGTAGTCGAGCACGTACCAGCGGCCATCGCGCACGTAGGTGAGGTCGATCATGCCGGTCATCAGCCCTTCCAGCCGGCGGCGCTGGCCGAAACCACGGCGCGCGCTGGCGATGCCATGGGCATGCAGTACGTCCAGCAGCGCCGGCACACCGGTCGGCTCGATGGCGAAGTGGAAGTCGATCTCGGCACGACGATCCTGCGCGGGCACGCTGTACAGCGCGCCCCCTTCCGGCAGCTCCGCGATGAGGGTCTGGCCGACCAGTGGCACCAGCACCGCGATGCCGTCATCCAGGTCTGCATCTGCATAGCCCTCGTCGCGCAATGCCTTGCGCAGCACGGCGGCCTGGCCTTCCGGCGCGGCCTGGCCGGGCTGCCAGACGCCCCATGCGGCAAAGTCGACGTTCTCCATCGCTTCGTGCAGCACGTTGCCGAAGCGGCTGCCCATGAAACGCGGATCGACCGGCGTGGCCTCTTCGGTCGCGGCAGGTTCCGGCAGCGCGGGTTCCAAAGGCAGCTCCGCGCCAACCGGTTCATCGGCCGCCGGTGCCGGCAGTTCGGTGGCGGCCGCCTCGATGTCGGTGCCACTTCCGGCATCGGCATGGGCCAGCTGGGTGAAGCTGTATACCCACCAGTCATGGGGCACGCGACGCGCCTGTGTGCGCACTGCCGGAAGGTGGCCGTCCATTTCCACCGCCAGTTGCGGCAGCTGCGCCACCGGCTCGCTGTCGTCGACCTGCACGTCGGCGGACCCGCGCAGCGCCTGCAGGTCGCCCAGCAATGGCGCCAGCGGGGTCCTGGCAAGACCGGCGAGGTCACCGATGGCGATCCACAACGCGTGCTCGGCACGGGTCATGCCGACGTACAGCAGGCGCGCGTCCTCGGCCTGCTGTTCGTGCCGCGCCTGCCGGCTGACGGCGTCCCACACCTCGTCCCTGTCCAGCTTCCAGTGCAGCTGGCGCTCGCCGTCCAGGTGCACGGTGCAGTGTGCAGCGCTGTTGTTCGCGCCGCGCTCGATGCCCACGAACGGCAGGAACACCAAGGGGTATTCCAGGCCCTTGCTCTTGTGCAGGGTGATGATCTGCACACGGCGCGCGTCCGATTCCAGGCGCAGCAGCTGCTGCTCATCGTCCTGGTCGGCGCTGGCCATCCGGCCCTGCAGCCAATCCAGCAGGCCATGCATGCCCAGCGCCTGTGCCGATGCCTCCTGCAGCAGCTCGCCGAGCTGGAGGTAATTGGTCAGCCGGCGCTCGCCATCGATCAGTGCCAGCAGACGTTCGCCCTGTGCGGCGCAGACGTCGGCGATCACCGCGAACGGTCCGCCGCGCTGCCAGCGCTCGCGCCAGTGCAGCAGCTGCGCCTGGAATCCCCGCTGCAGGTCGCCTTCGCGTTCCATCGCTGCGATCGCACTGGCAGGCTGGCCGAGCAGCACGGTGGCCAGCGCCGTACGCAGGCGGCCTTCGTCGGCTGGTTGCAGCAGGGCCAGCAGCAGCGCGCGCAGGTCGCGGGCTTCGCTGGTGGCGAACAGGCTCTGTCTGCCGGCAGCCACCGCAGGAATTCCAACGGCCGCCAGCGCACGCTGCACAAGCGTGGCCTCTCGATGCGAACGCACCAGCACGGCGATGTCACCCGGCTGCACCGGGCGACCACGCAGCAGGGCCCTGCCCGCGCGCGCGTCCACCAGCACCTGGTGAATGGCGGCCACACAGGCCCGCGTCGCTGCCTCGCGGGAGGCATCGGCAGCCAGCGGCCTGTCACCGCCGCTGCGCAGCACGCGCAGGGTCAGGGCCGTGGCGTGATGGCCATCACGCTGGTAATCCGCATCGACACGCACGCCACCCGGCCGCACCGGCTCGAAGCGGATGTCACGTTCGAGGAAAGCGTCCTCACCGCCGTTGTCGTACAGCATCTGCAGCACGCGCAGCAGCGCGGGCCGCGAGCGGAAATTCTGGTCCAGTGCCGGGGCGGGCTGCGCAACCTGCCTGGCCTTGAGGTAGGTATGGATGTCGCCGCCGCGGAAGCCATAGATCGCCTGCTTCGGATCGCCGATCAGGAACAGCGCTGGCGCCAGTCCCAGTTCGCGCACCTCCGGCGAATCGCCGAACAGGGTGTGGAAGATGCCCCATTGACGGTCATCGGTATCCTGGAATTCATCGACCAGGGCAATGCGGTACTGCGCGCGCAGCCGCTGCACCAGCGTCAGCCGTTGCGGCCCCTGCAGGGCAAGCGCCACGCCGTCGATCAGGTCATCGTAGGTCTGCACCCGTCGCGTCTGTTTCAGCAGGGCCAGTCGCTGCGCGGCTTCGGCGCGCAGGGCGTGCAGGAAGCGGATCGCGCGCTGGCGAAGCCACGACGTGACCACGTCGGCGGCATCCCACCAGGCCTGCAATGCGTCGAAGAGGGGTGCATCCGGGCATGCGCCCTGCTGATCGTCCCGGCAGAGCGCCTGCATCGAAGTGGGCAGCAGCTTCTCCAGATGGAGTTTTCCATCGCGTGACCAGTCCGCGCCGGCCTGCCCCGCGACCAGGGTGGAGAATGCCTTGTCGAAGCTCGGCCGCTTGGCACGACGTCCATCGAAGACCTTCTTCTCGAACGCCGTGGCGATCTGCCCACGGGCCGCATCAAGACCGGAGTCGATGGCCGAGGCCAGTACCTGCGCGGCCTGCAGCATCCGTGGCCGCGGATCTTCCGGCAGCGTCGCCGGTGGCAATGGATGCAGCGGCGGTGCGGCCAGCAGCGCGCGCAGGTCGCCTGCCAGCGTGTCCGGGCTGGACCACAACCCGGTCAGCGGCTCCAGTGTGGCCGGATCGTTGGCGTGCACGCGCCACAGGTCAGCCGCAAGTTCCTCCATCAGCCCGCGGTCGCTGGTCAGCAGCTCCGGAGGATCGAAGGTGTGGCCGCTCTCCAGTGCGTGCTCGCGCAGCACGCGGGTACAGAAGCCGTGGATGGTGAAGATCGCGGCCAGATCGATCTCGTCGGCAGCCACCTGCAGGCGGCGCTTCAGGGCCGCCGCGCTCTCATCGCCGGCATCGAGATGGCGCCGCAGGATCTGCCGGGTCAGTCGCATGTCAGGCGCCTCGCCGTCACCCGGAGGCAGGTCGACCATCCGCGCGGCCAGCGCCAGTCGCTCACGGATGCGCTTGCGCAGTTCCTGGGTCGCGGCATCGGTGAAGGTCACCGCCAGGATCTGGCCGATGCGCAGGCCCTGCTCGACCACCAGCCGGGTGAACAGCGTGGCCAGGGTAAAGGTCTTGCCGGTGCCGGCACTGGCTTCGATCAGGCGGACGCCATCCAGGGGCAGTGCCAGATACGGGTCGATAGCGGGATGTTCGATGGGGGCCCCTGCCACGGTGACATTCATCCGGTGACCTCCGCGTGCGGACCGGTGCCCGGCACGCGGCCCTCGCGCAGCGCGCCGAACACCACCTGGCTGTTGTGCAGCAGATCGGCATACCGGGCATCGTCTGCGAAGGGATCGGCACCGCGCATCAGCAACTGCCAGGCGTCACTGCGGGATTCGCCCCAGCTGCGGTCGCTGCCATGCCACTGCTTCCAGCCCTCGCTGCGCTGCTTCTCGGCGCTGGTCGTGTACAGCACCCAGCCGGTGTAGGGAGCGAACCACAGCGGTTCACGCAGGCCACGCCGGCGCAGCTGCAGCAGCGCGCGCAGGGCGGCCCGGGCCACGGGCACGGACAGTGCCGGCAGGACGTGCGGACCATGGCCAGCGTCACCACCGTCGTGGAACTGGACCAGCGGCAACGCGTCGCCTGCCGCATTGGCCAGCAGCCAGTCCAGCCCCTGGCGGATCACCGCGTTGCCGTTGAGCGTGCCCGCGCGCAGCCGCACCAGACCGCCGGGATGGCGATCGGCAACCCGGCCGTGCAGCCGCACGCCGTCGATCTCGACCTCATAGCGGCGGCTTTCCGGCTGTACGCCCTGCATCCAGCCGAGCATTGCGTCGGCATAGGGACGGGTCTTCGATTGTTCCACCTCGAACTGCCGCTCGCCCAGCGCGCCGGATGGCACCAGCGCGCGTGCGCGCAGCCTCGGGTAAAGCGGGTCGTCATCGCCGGTGAGGGTGGCACGCACCACCGCGGCCTGCACACTGCGCGTGTCCGGCCCTCGCGCGGACAGCACCAGCGGCTCCAGATCGACGACGTCCTCGACCTCATCGGCCAGTCGAAGGCCCAGAGACTGCGACAGGAACTGCCCAGCCGGATCGCACAGGAACCGGCGCAGGCTTTCCAGAGACAGTTCCTCTTCCACCGCAGCTTCGGCCGGCGGCGGCAGCGCCGCGTCGAACCAAGGCGACAGCCCGCCACGCTGCCCGGCCAGGCGACCGGCTGCCGGATGCCATTGCCGGCGGTAGCTGAAGCGACGTGGGTCGCCATCGCCGAACGCGGCGGGCGAGAACGGCTGCAGCGCGTGGCGGACCGTGAATCCCGCGGCGGCGGCGGCTGGATCGAGGTGGTAGGCCGCAGCGGCGTCGATCAGCTCGCTGACCAGCACCGACGGTTCCCGCACACTGCCGTCGCGCGGATCGGCGCCGAGGTAACTGAGGTAGAACACGTCCTGTGCGGCGGCGAACAGCTGCAGGAACAGGAAACGGTCGTCCTCGCGCGTGGAACGGTCGCCTGGACGGCGTCGCGGCGTGTCCAGTTCGGCGGTGAGCTGGTTCAGGCCGGCCGCCGGATCGCGACGCGGGAAATCGCCATCATTGAGGCCGAGTACGCAGATCACCCGGAACGGCAGCAATCGCATCGGCACCATGCGGCCGAAGCTGATGCCGCCGGTCAGCAGCGGCGCACGCGTGTCGGCTTCGGCCAGGGCGGAGCCGAAATGCGCACGTATCACTTCAGGAGGCACCCCGTCGCCGAAGCCGGCCTTGTCCGCGTCTTCGGCGAACTGGTTGAGCAGTTTGCGCAGCCGCTCCAGCGCGCGCTGGCTGTTGGGTGAGCCGGGCGGGGTCGGCAGCAGCGCATCCAGCAGCGACAGCAGGCGCTGCCGCCACTGCGCCGGAGTCAACGTCTCGCCAAGACGGCGCTGGTAGGCGGCCAGTACCCGCAACAGGCGCAGCAGGCGGTCCAGCGCATCCAGCGCGCCACCTTCCAGCCCGGTCCACGGCGCGACGCCGGCCAGGTCGGCATCGCTGCCGGTGGCATGGCCCAGCAACAGGCGATCCAGCGCGAACTGCCAGGTGTAGGCATCATCCGATGGCGCGCCGTGCCGGGCGCGATGGTCCGCATCCAGACCCCAGCGTGCGCCCGCCTGCTGCAGCCAGCCATGCAGGCGGTCGAAGTCGGTCGCGTCCAGTCCGGCTGCCTCGGCCAGGGGCGCACTGGCCAGCAGATCCAGCATTTCATTCAGGCCGAACCGCGAGACCGGCAGGCCAATCAGGTGCACGAACACATCGGCCAGCGGTTCGCCCGCCAGCGGACTGCTGTCGGCCAACGCGTAGGGAATGTGGTCGTCCTCGCCACCGCGGCCACCGAACACGGCCTCCAGGTAGGGCACGTAGGGATCGATGTCCGGCGCCAGCACAGCGATCTCGCGGGCCTGCAGCGGCGGGTCGAAGCGGTCATCCTCAAGCAGGCCACGCAGCTGGTCGTGCAGGACCTGCAGCTCGCGCAGGCGGGTGTGGCAGGCATGCACCTGCAGGCTGGGGTCATCGCCGGCCAGGCCATCGCGCAGTTCGCCGGACGGCAACGCCCGGCGGTGGAACAGATCGCGCTGCAGGCGGTGCAGCAGGCTGTCGGACAGGCCGCCATTGGCCATCGTCGGCCGCGCGTCGTCTTCCGGGTCGATGTAGGCGGCGATCTCACCGGCCGGGTGTACCACTTCATAGCTGCCCAGCACCGCCATGAAGTCGCGGCCGGCTGCGCCCCAGGCTTCCAGCAGGCGGTTTTCTCCCGCCGCTTCGCTGAAGGGATCGGGAGCGCCGCTGCGCAGCCGCTCGGCCAGGGTCTGCAGATCGCCCCAGTACGACTGCACCGGGGTGGGCAGGTAGAAATGCAGTTCGCCCACCCGTGCCTGGGTTGCCATCACCCGCAGCACGTCCGGGGAGATGTTGAGCGTCGCGAATGCGGACATGCGCGGCGGCAACCCCTGCGGCAACGGTTGGCCGGCGCCCTCGAAGCGGTCCAGGTAGGTCTGGATGCGGCGCGCGCGGTAGCCATGCCCACCGGCAACGGCGCGCCAGAGGATCGCCTGGGGATCGGCCGGGTCGGCCCCGGCCTCCCAGCGCAGCAGCCAGTCGCGCCGCCAGGCCTGGTATTTCTCGAACACCGACGCCAGCTCACCGGCCAGGGCCCAGGGTTTCAGCCCATCGCTGCCGGCAAGATAGGACTGCAGCGCACGCATCGGTGGTTGCCCGAGCAGCGCCGGATCGCGCAGCGCCCGGTACAGCCGCCAGTGCAGGCCGGCAGCATCGAGATCGTCGGCTTCGCCGTCGACGTTGGCGTTGAGCGCACGGGCGACGAACTCACCCGGGGTGAGGAATTCGAGGTTGGCGGCGACACCGTATTCGGCGGCCAGTGTCGCCTGCAGCCACCGCCGCATCGCCACCTGCGGGATCAGCACCACTTCCGGCGCGAGCAGCGGCTGCCCTGGCATCGGCGCACGGACGTTGCGTGCCAGCAGCGCGGCCAGCACATCCAGGGAGTTGGAATGGTAGAGGCGGAAGTCGCTGCCCGGGTCACTCATCATGCACAGTGTGCAGCACGGCTGGCAGTATTCAATGGTCAAACCTGTCACCGGCACGGATTGTTCCGGGTCGTCCGGCGATTGTCCCGACCTGCCCGGGGCCCTGCCGTGCCACAATACTGCACCGTCCAGTCTGCTTATGTTCAGCCGGCTGACCCGATCCTTCGATGTCGAAAAAATGTTAATGGTGCCCATGTCGGCTTCCACCTCCAGTCTGGTGCAGTTGTCCAACGTCCGCATCGACCGGAGCGGACGCACGATCCTGCGCGACGTTTCCCTGCAGGTGCCGAAGGGCAGCATCACCGCCGTGCTCGGTCCCTCCGGCAGCGGCAAGTCGACCCTGCTGGCCGCGCTGACCGGCGAACTGCGCCCGGCGGCCGGCGATATCACCCTGTTCGGCAAGCCGATCCCGCACCGCAGCGCCGAGCTGCTGGAGACGCGCAAGAGCGTCGGCGTCCTGCTGCAGGGCAATGGCCTGCTGACCGACCTCACCGTGGCCGAGAACGTCGCTCTGCCGCTGCGCACCCACACCCGCCTGCCGGCGGCGGTGCTGCACCGGCTGGTGCAGATGAAGCTGCATGCGGTGGGGTTGCTGGCCGCGGCCGACGCCTGGCCGCGCGAGCTGTCCGGCGGCATGGCGCGCCGCGTGGCGCTGGCCCGTGCGCTGGCGCTGGATCCGCCGCTGATGATCTATGACGAGCCGCTGACCGGGCTGGACCCGATCGCGTCCGGGGTGATCATGAGCCTGATCCAGCGTCTCAACCACAGCCTGGGACTGACCAGCATCATCGTCAGCCACCACGTGCACGAGACGCTGCCGATCTGCGACCAGGTGATCGCCATCGCCAATGGCGGCATCGTCTTCCAGGGCACGCCCGACGCGCTGCAGTCCAGCCAGGACCCGTTGCTGCGCCAGTTCCTGCACGGCCAGCCCGATGGCCCCATCCCGTTCGACGCCGAGCCGCGCGCGAGGGTCGCCTGATGCCCTTCATCCAAGCCACCCGCTCGCTGGGCCGCGCCGGCCTGTTCTCGCTGACCGTGCTGCGCGGTTCGCTGCCGACCCGTGATTTCCTGGCCGAACTGACCCGCGAGATCTACAAGATCGGCGCGCGCTCGCTGCCGATCATCGCTGTCGGCGGCGCCTTCGTCGGTCTGGTGTTGACCCTGCAGGGCTACCGCACGCTGACCACCTTTGGCGCGGCCGATGCGCTGTCGACCCTGCTCGGCTTGTCGCTCTACCGTGAACTGGCCCCGGTGCTGACCGCGCTGCTGTTCATCGGCCGAGCCGGCAGCTCGATCGCCGCCGAACTGGGCCTGATGCGCGCCACCGACCAGATCAAGGCACTGGAGCTGATGGCGATCGACCCGGTGGCCAAGGCCGTCGCGCCGCGCTTCTGGGCAGCCGTGCTGACCGTGCCGCTGCTGACCGGTATCTTCTGCTCGCTGGCGATCAGTGCCAGCTACTTCGAAGCGGTGCACGTGCTCGGCCTGGACAATGGCGTGTTCTGGTCTGCGCTGCGCAACAGCGTCGACTTCTGGGACGATTTCGGCGTGGCGATGCTGAAGTCGGCGATCTTCGGCGGCACGGCAGCCCTGGTCGCCGCCTATGTCGGTTTCCACGCCGAGCCGACCATCGAAGGCACTTCGGTGGCCACCACCCGTGCGGTGGTCAATGCCTCCCTGCTGGTGCTGATGTTCAACTTCGTGCTGTCGGCAATGTTGTTCACCTAACCCTTCCATCGGCGGTGCGCGGTGCGCGCGGCCACAACGACTCGATCAGGTACTCCCCATGGCCATCCGCGGTCCCAGACTCGAATTCTCCGTCGGCGCATTCCTGCTGCTGGCCCTGGCGTCGCTGCTGGTGCTGGCCGTGGCTTCCACCAACCAGCGCTGGAGCTGGGGCGGTGACGGCTACGAGCTGAAGGCGCGCTTCTCCCAGGTCGGCCAGCTGCGCAAGCAGGCGCCGGTCAAGATCGGCGGCGTTACCGTCGGCCAGGTTGCCGCGATCGACCTGGACCCGGTCAAGTTCGAATCCATCGTGACCCTGCGCATGGACAGCAAGGTCAAGGACCTGCCGGCGGATACCTCGGCCGGCATCTTCACCAGTGGTTTGCTTGGCGAGAGCTATATCGGTCTTCAGCCCGGTGGTGATCCGGAAGTGCTCAAGCCCGGTGAGGAGATCGTCTTCACCCAGCCGGCGGTGGACCTGATCCAGCTGGTCGGCAAGTACATGTTCAGTGGCGGCGCCGGCGGCGGCGCAGACCCGAAGCCCAACGATGGCGCACAGGCGCCTGCAAAGGAACCGCAACCATGAAGATGAAACTGATCCCGGCCCTGCTCGCGTCCTCGCTGCTGTTGGCGACCCCGTTGCTCGCCCAGGCGCAGGCCGCAGCCCCCGCTGCCACCGCTCCGCAGGCCCAGGCCGGCAAAGTGGTGATCGATGCCAGCAGCCGCATCCTGTCCACGCTGCAGCAGCGCAAGAGCGAGTTCAGCAGCAATCCGTCCAGCCTGCGCTCCTACATCGACAGCGAACTGAACCGCACCTTCGACCGCGACTACGCGGCACGCCTGGTGCTGGGCACGCATGCACGCGGCGCGTCGGATGCGGACATCAAGCTGTTCGCCGATGCGATGGCCGACAGCCTGATGCAGCGCTACGGTTCGGCCCTGCTGAACATCCAGGGCAGGCCGAGCTTCCGCCTGAAGGGTGAAAGCCCGCTGCCCGGCAACCGCGGCGTGCGCGTGAGCACCGAACTGGTGCGTGCGGGCAACGAACCGACCCCCGTCGAGTACTGGATGCGCAACGTGAACGGCCAGTGGAAGATCTTCGACGTCAACATCGAGGGCATCTCCTACGTGCAGACCTTCCGCAACCAGTTCGACAGTCCCCTGCGCCAGAAGGGCATCCGGCAGGTGGCCAACGAACTGCACAGCGGCAGCATCCAGGCCGGACCGGCCGGCAATGGCAAGTAACGCGCTGGCACTGCTGGAAGGCGGGACCCTGCGCCTGCGCGGGGCGCTGGATCGTGCCGCAGTGATTGCCCTGTGGCCGCAGCTGCAGGCGTTGCCGGCGCAGCTGGCAGGGCTGGAACTGGGCGAGGTCGAGCGCGTGGACAGCGCCGGCCTGGCCCTGCTGGCCGAGCTGGCCGCGCGCGCGCGCAAGGCCGGCCACCCCCTGGTGATCTCCGGCATGCCGGCCGGCTACAACGAACTGAGCGCAGCCTACCGGCTGTCGCCCGACCTGGATTTCAACGCTACTTCTGCTGCGAGCTGACATGAACGTCGTACGCGCTCTCCCCCTGATCGTCCTGGCCGCCGCGCTCAGCGCCTGTGCCGGCAAGCCCGCGCGCAGCGATGCGCCGGTTGCCGATACGCTGGTTCCGGCCGGCCCGACCGCCGTCACCGATACCGCCACCGATGCGCCCGCACCGGCAGCGGAGCCCGCCCCCGTGGCCAGCGGCGAAGCAGCCACGGGCACGGCCAGTACGCCTCCGGCCACGGACGCGTCCGCTGGAACCGATGCCCCGGCTGCCGCTGCGCAGGCCGGCGGCGATGATGATTTCGACGCGCTGTACGGCGCCGACGGTGCCGCCGGCAACGCGGTGGCCTACGACCCGTGGGAACCGTTCAACCGCAAGGTGCACCGGTTCAACGTGGCAGTCGACAATGCCGTCGCGCGACCGCTGGCGACGGCTTACACCCACGTGGTGCCACGCTTTGCCCGCACCGGTGTGAGCAACTTCTTCAGCAACCTGCGCTCGCCGGTGACGATCGTCAACCAGCTGCTGCAGGGCCGTCCGGATGATGCCTGGGACACGCTGGGTCGCTTCCTGATGAACTCGACGCTGGGTATCGGTGGCCTGTTCGATCCGGCCAGCAAGGCGATGGTCGCCAACCGCAAGGAAGACTTCGGCCAGACGCTGGGTGCGTGGGGCTGGCGTCGTTCGCGCTACGTCGAGCTGCCGTTCTTCGGTCCCCGCACCGTGCGTGATGTGTTCGGCCTGGCCGGCGACATGCCGCTCTCGCCGATCCGCAACATCGAAGAGGACAAGGTCCGCATCGGCCTGCAGGGCCTGCAGCTGGTCGACAGCCGCGCGCAGCTGCTGGCGGTGGACGATCTGCGCAGCTCGGCGGTGGACGAATACGCGCTGGTCCGCGATGCGTGGCTGCAACGTCGCAACTACCAGATCGAGAACGATCTGCGTGGCAAGCGCAACCGCGGCCAGGACGATCCCAACTCGCCGATCCCGATCGATGCGATGCCGATGCCGCAGTGGGGCAACTGAGTCCTGCCGGCACCCCATGAAAAACCCCGCCTCGGCGGGGTTTTTCATTGCGGGCGATCAGGCGCCCAGTGCGGCGTCGACGGCCTCGCGCAGACGCGCATCATCGGCGGCCACATCCGGAGCGAAGCGGGCGATGACCGCGCCGTCGCGGCCCACCAGGAACTTCTCGAAGTTCCACAGCACCGCCGGCGCCGGGTGGATCGGAATCTCCTTGCTGGACAGGCGCTCACGCAGCGGGCCTTCGCCAATGGCCTGCGGCTGCGCGGCGATCAGCTGCTGGTAGAGCGGGTGGGTGTCATCGCCGGCCACGCTGATCTTGGCGAACATCGGGAAGGTGACATCGTAGGTCAGCTGGCAGAACTGCTGGATCTCCGCCTCGCTGCCCGGCTCCTGGCCAAGGAAGTTGTTGGCCGGGAATCCCAGCACCTCCAACCCCTGTGCCTGCTTCTGCGCATACAGCGCCTGCAGGCCTTCGTACTGCGGGGTCAGGCCGCACTTGGAGGCGACGTTGACCAGCAGCAGCACCTTGCCCTGGTAATCGGCAAGACTGGACGGCTGACCATCGATGGTGGTGAGGGGAATGTCCTGGATCGGGGTACTCACGCGGGGTGCTCCGGCAACAGCGGGGAATGGCCCAACAGCATAGCGCCGCATGGCTGCGCCGGAACGCCTCAATCCACGCAGAGCGTGCCCTGTGCCTTGCCGTCGTCGATGCGCTGACGACAGCCGAAGTTCTGGCTGACGTCGCGCTGGCAGGTGCCGGTGGCTGCCGTGCCGACGGCGATGCTGTCGCTGCCCAGGCACTGGCCGATGCAGTCACGCTTGTTGCTGCACGTCTTTCCTGCGTCGGCGTATGGAATCACGCACTGCAGGCGCTGCAGCCGTCCCAGCGGCTGCAGGGTGCCGCCGGCGGCCTGGCAGTCCACATCACGCGCATCCTGGTAGGCCTGCGCGGCCTGGGGGCTTGGCGGGGCATCACCGGCCTGCGTGGCAGGCGGTGTACTGCTGCATGCAGCAAGCACTGCGGCCAGGGCCACACTGGCGGCAAGGTGGAAACGCATGGCGGTACCTGTTGGCGATGGACAGGCCGCCAGCATACGCATCGCCCCTGTCGGCAGGGTGTCTCCGTCGCTCAGCGGGCGTCGGTCCCGTCTTCACCGCTGTCATCCTCGCCGCTGCCTTCCGCATCCCCTTCGCCCAGGTCGCCGAGCAGCGACTGCGCCTGCTCGGTGGCCAGCGATTCCACTCCGCGCAGCCTGCGCTCGATGGTGCGCGTCTTGCGGCTGGCGTCGCCGATGCTGCGGCCCACGGTGCTGATCTGCTTCTCGGCCTTCTCGAGGATGCCGGCGAACTTGCCGAATTCGCTCTTCACCGCCCCCAGCAGGCTCCACACCTCGCTGGACCGCTGCTCGATGGCCAGCGTGCGGAAACCCATCTGCAGGCTGTTGAGCAGAGCGGTGACCGTGGTCGGCCCGGCCACGACCACGCGGTGATCGCGCTGCAGCCCGTCGACCAGACCCGGACGCCGGATCACTTCGGCATACAGGCCCTCGGTGGGCAGGAACATCACTGCGAAATCCGTGGTGTGCGGCGGCACGATGTACTTCTCGCAGATCGACTTGGCCTGCACCCGCACCGCGCGCTCAAGCTGGATGCCCTGCAGGCGCACGCCCTCGGCATCGCCCTGCTCCTGCGCATCGAGCAGGCGCTCATAGTCCTCGCGCGGGAACTTGGAGTCGATCGGCAGCCATACCGGCGTGTCGTCGTTCCTGCGGCCCGGCAGGCGCACGGCGATGTCGACCATCTCGCCACTGTCCGGACGGACCTTGACGCCCCGCGCGTACTGCTCCTGGGTCAGGGTCTGCTCAAGAATGTTCTCCAGCTGCACTTCACCCCAGCTGCCGCGGTTCTTGACGTTGGTCAGCACGCGCTTGAGGTCGCCGACGCCGGTGGCCAGCTGCTGCATCTCGCCCAGCCCGCGCTGCACCTGCTCCAGGCGTTCCGAGACCAGGGTGAACGACTGGCCCAGTCGTGTTTCCAGCGTCGACTGCAGCTTCTCATCGACGGTGTGGCGCATCTGCTCCAGCTTCTGGGCGTTGTCGTTCTGCAGCGCGCGCAGCTGTTCTTCCAGAGTGGCGCGCATCTCGGCGATGCGCTGTTCATTGCGCTGGGTCAGCTCCTGCAGCCGCAGGCCCAGGCTATCGGTCAGGCGCTGCTGGGACAGTGCACCCTCCTCGCGGCCCTTGCGTGCATCGTCCACCAGGGTCTGGCGCAGCGCGCCGAGCTGGGCATCGGTGCGGCCGGTGAGTTCCTGCAGCTGCTGGCCGAAGGCATGGATGCGCGCTTCCTGCTGCTGGCCGAAGCTCTCCAGCTGGCCGCGCAGTTCCTGCAGCCGCTGCGCCAGCAGGGCGCCGCTGCGCTGCTGGCTGTCGGCGGCTTCGGCGCGCGCCTTGCGTGCGTCTTCGCCCAGCGCCTCGCGCAGCAGGTCCAGGCGCTGGTCGGTGCGGGTCGACAGGTCGGTCAGCGCCCGGGCAAAGCCATCCAACTGTTCGCGCAGTTCACTGCGGCCGGCCCGCGCCTCCTCGCGTACGGCCTGCTCCAGCCGATCATGCGGTGGGCGGCGCAGCAGGGCGACCAGCTGCAGGATGAGCACGACCAACAGGAGGCCGGCGATGAGCAGGGATTCGGTTTGCATGACACCAGTGTAGGCTGGGCCAGTCTCAACTGCTGCGTCCCGCCCCGGCCATGCTCGCGTTGTTCGGAAAGCCCACGTCGATCAACGTACGCAAGGTGCTGTGGCTGTGCGCCGAGCTCAGGCTGGCCATCGAGCATGATCCGGCCCCGTCGGCACGACGGCTGGCCGGGCTGAACCCGAACCGGCAGGTGCCGGTGCTCCGCGACGGCGGCTTCGTGCTGTGGGAATCGAACAGCATCTGCCGTTACCTGGCCTCCCGCGCCGGACGCGCTGACCTGCTGCCGGCAGATGCGCAGGCGCGTGCGAAGGTCGAGCAATGGATGGACTGGCAGGCGACCGACCTCAACACCGCCTGGCGCCACGTGTTCATGGCGCGCGTGCGGCAGCATCCTGACCATCCCGACGACGACCGCGCCGAGACCGGCCTGGCCCGCTGGAATGAGCTCATGCGTCTACTGGATGCCCAGCTGGCCGGCGCCGGAGCGTATGTCACCGGCGACGACTTCACCCTGGCTGACATCGTGCTCGGCCTGTCCACCCAGCGCTGGCGCAGCACCCCCGGTGCCAAGCCCGTGCTGCCCTGCCTTGACGCCTGGTTTGACCGCCTGCGGCCGCGACCCGGGTTCGCCGAATACGTCGACAATGGTGAACCCTGAGGCAGCCGTACGTACCGCGAGGCCTCCTGCAGCGCCGGGTCATGCTTTGCCCTGCAGGAGGCAGACAGGCCTCTACCAGCCCTCGAGAACGATCTTGCCCTTGGCGCGGTGACTCTCCAGCACGGCATGCGCGCGACGCAGGTTCGCCGCGTCAATGCGGCCGAAATGCTCGCCCAGCGTGGTCTGCAGCACGCCGGCATCGACCAGGTCCGCGACGCGGTTCAGCAGCACGTGCTGCTGCTGCATGTCCGGCGTCCGGTACAGCGGGCGGGTGAACATCGATTCCCAATGCAGCGACAGCGCCTTGCGCTTGAGCGCCATCACATCCAGCTGGCCAGGATCATCGATCAGCCCCAACTGCCCCTGTGGCGCCAACACCTCGACGATCTGCGCGAAATGCTGGTCGGTGTGGGTCAGGCTGGCGACATGCTCCACCTGGGCGATGCCCAGCCGTGCCAGCCCTTCGGGCAACGGCTGGCTGTGGTCGATCACATGGTGCGCGCCCATCGCGTACACCCAGTCCTGCGTCTCCGGGCGTGAGGCGGTGCCGATCACGGTCAAGCGGGTCAGGCGACGCGCGAGCTGCACCAGGATCGAGCCGACGCCACCGGCCGCGCCGATCACCAGCAGGGTCTGGCCCTCGCCTGCGCCCTCGGCGATGCGCAGGCGATCGAACAGCAGCTCCCAGGCCGTGATCGCCGTCAGCGGCAGGGCTGCGGCGGCCGCATCATCGAGGCTGGCCGGCTTGCGGCCCACGCTGCGCTCGTCCACCAGCTGGTACTCGGCATTGCTGCCGGACCGGTCGATCACGCCTGCGTAGTAGACCGCGTCGCCCGGCTGGAACAGGGTCACCTCGCTGCCCACCGCATCGACGATGCCGACGGCATCCCAGCCGAGCACGCGCGGGCCATCGGTGGCCATGTTGCGGCGGACCTTGGTGTCGACCGGGTTCACCGCCACCGCGCGCACCGCCACCCGGAGGTCGCGCGGGCCCGGCTGCGGAAGCGGCAGGTCGATATCGGTCAGGGCCTGTGCATCGTCGATCGGCAGGCCGGCATGGGAATAGGCAATGGCGCGCATGGCAGCGGTCCAGTGGGAAAGGAGGCCACAGCGTGCGCCGCGCACGGTCCGCCGGAAAGGCGCACAATCGGGCAGGACTTTCACTCCTGCGATGAAAATGATCCGCTTCGACGACCTGCAGCTGTTCGTCCGTACCGCCGCACTGGGCAGCTTCTCGCAGGCTGCGCGCGAGGCCGACCTGCTGCCCGGACAGGTCGCCGCCGCGGTGGCCCGGCTCGAGCGCGAACTGGACCTGCGCCTGTTCGTGCGCACCACCCGCAGCCTGCGGCTGACCGCCGAAGGTGCGCTGTACCTGCCTTACGCGCAGGAGGTGCTGGCGACCCTGCGCGAGGGCCAGGCCCGGGTGCAGGGCGAGGATGCCGAGCTGCATGGCACGCTGCGGCTCTCTGCCCCGTCGGACTTCGGACGCAACCTGCTGCTGCCGTGGCTGACCCGGTTCCGTGCGATGCATCCGCGCCTGCGGCTGCATCTGCGCCTGTCCGACGAAGTGGCCGATGTATTCCGCGATCCGGTCGATGTGGCGATCCGCATCGGGCACTTCGATGATGCCAGCTATGTCGCCCTGCCCCTGCTGGAAGGCAACCGGCGCGTGCTGGCGGCGTCTCCCGGCTACCTGCAGCGGCGCGGCACGCCGCAGCGGCTGGAGGATCTGCGCGAGCACGACTGCCTGGCCTACCAGCTCGGTGGCCGCGCCTACGACCGCTGGGCCTTCGAGGTCGACGGCCGTCGCGTGGTGATCCCGGTACAGGGCCCGCTGGTGTGCGACGACGCCGATGTGGTGCGGCGCTGGGCCGTGGCCGGAGAGGGCATCACCTACAAGTCCTGGCTGGACCTGCGCGAGGACGTGCTGGCCGGGCGCCTGCAGCTGCTGCTTGGCGGTGCGGGCAGCCACATCCCGCTGCAGCTGGTCTGTCCGCACCGCAAGCAGTTCTCGCCCGCGGTGCGGCAGCTGCATGCGCAACTGCGCCAGCACCTGCAACCGCTGCTGTCGGGCATGCCCGAGGGCAGCGGCAGCCCCCTGTCGCAGCGCGCGGCACTGGCCGACAATACGGGCTCCCCATAGCAAGAGAACACCGCCATGCCGTGGATGGGCATCCAGGACCTGTGGACGTTTCTGGTCGCCGTGCTGGTGTTCCTCGCCCTGCCCGGGCCTGGCACGTTCACCCTGTTGACCGCCACCGGCCGGGGTGGGGTGCGCGGTGGTTACACGGCACTGGCCGGCCTGCTGGTCGGCGACCAGATCCTGATGTGGCTGGCCCTGGCCGGCGTAGCGGCCCTGCTGAAGGCCAACCCGCTGGTCTTCCACGCCGTGCAGTACCTGGGTGCGGCCTATCTGGTGTGGGTGGGCATCAGCCTGCTGCGCACGCCCCGGCAGGAGGGCGGCGATGCCGGTCCGATCCGGATGCAGCCGGGCCGCTACTTCCAGCAGGCGATCCTGGTCAGCCTGCTCAATCCGAAGGCGATCCTGTTCTACATGGCCTTCCTGCCGCTGTTCATCGATCCCAGGGCGCACCAGGGCATCGCCACCTTCGTGGCGCTGGCGGGGATCATCTTCGTGGTCAGCATCGCCTACTGCTCGCTGCTGATCTGGGTCGGCAACCTGGCGCGGCGCCGGTTGATCCAGCATCCGCGCGTCAGCGACGCGCTGCGACGCGTGGCCGGGGTGTTCCTGGTCGGCTTCGGCATCCGCCTGGGACTGAACGGCTGACCGGCACGGCGACGGCTGGCGGGCGTGCTCCGCAACGTTTGTGCTGATTCCGGCAGTGTCGTCGGGGTCATGCGCGTGCTGCGCCAGGCATGACCCCCGTCAGTGGTAATGCTGCGCTGCGTTCGGTCACACTCGGAGACTTGTCGTTATCAGTCACCCCCTTCCGAGGCCTGCATGTCCCTGCTCCGGCGCAAGTCCCTAGATTCCGTCACCGTCCATGAAGCCGGCAGGCGACTGGTCCCGACACTCAGCTGGCCGCACCTGATCGCGCTGGGCATCGGCGCCATCGTCGGCACCGGCATCTACACGCTGATCGGCGTCGGTGCCAATCTCGCCGGCCCGGCCGTCCTGATCTCCTTCGCCATCGCCGGTGCGGTCTGCGCCTGCGCGGCCCTGTCCTACGCCGAGCTGTCGACGATGATGCCGGCCGCCGGCAGTGCCTACACCTACAGTTACAGCGCGTTGGGCGAGGTATTCGCCTGGGTGGTGGGCTGGAGCCTGATCCTGGAGTACTCGCTGGTGGTCAGTACCGTGGCCGTGGGCTGGTCGGGGTACTTCGTCGGCTTCCTGGAGTGGGTCCACACCCAGTTCGGCTGGAACGTTACCCTGCCGGCCGCGCTGGCCGCAGGTCCGCACGTGGACGGCGGCATGATCAACCTGCCGGCGATCGTCATCACCTGGCTGGTGGCCCTGATGCTGATGGCCGGCACCAAGGAGAGCGCGACCCTCAACGCGATCCTGGTGGTGTTCAAGCTGATCGCGCTGGCCATCTTCGTGGCAGTGGCGCTGCCGGCCTTCGACAGCAGCAACCTGCAGCCGTTCATGCCGTATGGCTTCGCCAAATCACTGGGTCCGGATGGCGTCGAGCGAGGCGTGATGGCGGCCGCCGCGATCATCTTCTTCGCCTTCTACGGTTTCGACGCGATCTCCACCGCTGCCGAGGAGACCAAGAACCCGGGCCGCGACCTGTCGATCGGCATCATCGGTTCGATGATCGGCTGCACCATCGTCTACGTGCTGGTGGCGCTGGCCGCCGTGGGTGCGATGAGCTACGCGGTGTTCGGCCACAGCGCCGAGCCGCTGGCGCTGATCATGCGCCAGCTCGGCCACCCCACCGCGGCGATGGTGATCGGTGTCATCGCGATCATCGCCCTGCCGACCGTGCTGCTGGCCTTCCTGTACGGGCAGAGCCGCATCTTCTTCGTCATGAGCCGCGATGGCCTGCTGCCGCGTGGCCTGTCCAAGGTCAGCGCGCGCACCGGCACGCCGGTGGCCACCACGCTGTTCACCGCGCTGGTGGTGTCGGCCCTGGCCGGCGTGGCACGCCTGGACGAGATCGCGGCATTGGCCAATGCCGGCACCCTGGCGGCGTTCACCGCGGTAGGCATCTGCCTGGTGGTGCTGCGCGTGCGCGAACCGAACCGCGAACGCAGCTTCCGCACGCCGCTGGCCTTCATCGTCGGGCCACTGGCTGCACTGGGCTGCATCTATCTGTTCATCAGCCTGCCGCACACCACGCAGCTGTACTTCCTGCTGTGGAATGTCGCGGGCCTGGTGCTGTACTTCCTGTACAGCCGCCGCCATGCACTGATCGCGCGCTGATCCAGACCGCGCCGGGCAGGGCCCGGCGCAGATCCGGCCCGGGCGGGGCGGTTACCCGCCCTGCCTGGCGGCGTAGTCCTGCGCCTGCCGCATCACCCGCAGCAGGTTGCCGCCCCAGATACCGGCGATCTGCTGTTCCGTGTACCCCTTGCGCAGCAGCCACGCGGTGATCTTCGGCAGCTGGCTGACATCGGGCAGGTCACTCAGGCCGCCGCCGCCGTCCCAGTCCAGGCCGATGCCCACGTGGTCGGGCCCGACCACCTGGAGGATGTGCTCGAAGTGGGCGAAGAAGTCCTCCAGGCTGGCGTGCCGCACGGGGTGTTCATGGTCCAGTGCCTGTTCGGCCTTCAACAGGGCCACGCCCTGCTCGATGCCCATGCCTTCCCAGCCTCCCAGCTGCCGGCTGAGTGCTTCTTCGGCCTGTTTGCGCTCGGCCGTCTTGCCGGTGTCGATCAGATAGCCGCCATAGGCGTTGACCTGGATTACGCCGCCGGCCTTGGCCAGCTTCTTCAGCCGCGCATCGTCGAGGTTGCGCGGATGGTCGTAGACCGCCTTGGCTGAACTGTGCGAGAGAACGAACGGCACCGGCATCATCGCCAGCAGATCGTCGAACACGGCATCGGAGGCATGCGACTGGTCGATGACGATGCCGAGCTTCACTGCCTCGCGCACCAGCGCCTTGCCGGCCGGGCTCAGGCCTTTCCACTCCGGTCCCTTCGGATCGGTCGCAGAATCAGCGAACTCATTGTTGGCGAAATGCACCGTGCTCAGCAGCCGCAGGCCGGCACGATGATAGAACGAAAGCAGGCTGGGGTCGGCCACCAGCGGGCTGGCGTTCTCCATGCTGATGTAGACCACGCGTTTGCCGGCGGCCTTGATCCGCGCTGCATCATCAGCGGTCAGGGCCAGAGCGAACCGATCGCCGTTGGCCGCCACCATTTCTCGGATTTCCAGCAGGCGCTGCAGGCCGTGATCGCGCTCGGCCAGGTGGGCGGCGGCGCTGCGGTCGCCCTGGTCGGTGTAGATCGCCCAGAACCCGCCGTCCAGTGCCCCCTCGACCATGCGCGGGTAGTCCACCTGCGAAAGCGCATTGCGATCATGGCGCTGTTCGATATCGAAGCCGGCGCGGCCAAAGTTGGCCGGCGTATCCAGGTGGCTGTCGAGCGTCAGCAGGCGCTGCTGCAGTGTCTTGGCACGCGCAAGCTCCTGCGCGCTGAACTCGATGGCATGGGCGGACAGCGGCGCGCTCAGCGCCAGGGCAAGCAGCACGGACAGGTGGCGCAGCGACGGCATGGGGTTCCTACCGGCAATGGGAAGAACCCGACCATAGCGCTGCGGCCGGCCAATTTGTAGAGCCGAGCGCATGCTCGGCTGCCAGACAGATCAGCCGAGCGTGGGCTCGGCTCTACAGCGCCACGCGGTCAATCAACCACGCGGCAGAACACCGCCTTCAGGTAACGCGATTCCTGCACATGGGCCATGAACGGATGATCCGCGCCGGCACCGGCAACCTTCAGGATCTGAAGGGTGCGGCCGGAGAAATAGGCCGCACGGCGCAGCATGTCCAGGAACTGGTCTTCGGCCACCAGGCCAGTGCAGGAGAAGGTGGCGAACAGGCCACCGGGCTTGACCACGCCCAGCGCCAGCTTGTTCATGTCCAGGTACTTCTTCAGCGCGTTGATCACCTGGTCGCGGTCGCGGGTCATCTTGGCCGGATCCAGGATCACCACGTCGTACTGCTCACCGCGATTGGCGGCATCGCGCAGCCACGGGAAGATGTCGGACTGGATGAACTTCGGGCGCACGTTGTTCAGGCGCGAATTGCCCTTGGCGATCTGGATGACGTCTTCATCGATGTCGATGCCGACCACGTCGGAGGCCCCGCGTGCCGCCGCATAGACCGCGAAGCCACCGGTATTGCAGCACAGGTCGAGCACGCTCTTGCCTTCCACCTGCTGGCTCAGCCATTGCCGGTTCTCGCGCTGGTCGGCGAAGAAGCCGGTCTTGTGCGCGCCGGCCGGATCGGCGCGGAACTTGATGCCGTACTCGGTGATCACCGACGCTTCGGTGGTGGTGTTGCCGTGGAAATCGAAGCTTTCCTGCTTCTGCACGTGTTCGTCGGCGAAGCTGTGGAAGCGGCAGCCGGGGAACTGCTCACGCAGCGCATCGTAGATCCACTCGCGGTGACGGAACATGCCGGCGGCAAAGAACTCGACCACCACCAGGTCGCCGTAGCGGTCGACCACCAGGCCGGACAGGCCATCGCCCTCGCTGTGCACCACGCGCCAGGCATCGGACACGGCGTCCAGCTTCAGCACGTCACGGCGCAGCGACACCGCCTGGGCGATCTTGCGCGAGAACCAGCCGGCATCGACCGCAACGGCCTGATGGGTTTCAAGAATGCGCACAGCGATGCGCGAGTGCCCGTTGTAGAACCCGCGCCCGATGAACTCCCCGTCCACCCCGACCACGTCGACGAGGGAACCGGGCTTGGGCCGGACGGTCGGCTTCTCGACCAGTTTCTGGAAGATCCACGGGTGGCTGGAGCGCCACGCGTTCTTGAGGCGGACAACGGGAAGGGGGGTATTCATCCACCTATTGTAAACCGGCCGCCGGGGGTCAGATCCCCGCAGGGGCTCTGCCCCCCCCTCTCTGGCGGAAGCATGGAGTCGGGGCGCCTGCGGGGATCCGACCCTGGTGCCCGGCCATTTGACGGCGGACGCGGCAGGCCGCAGAATCGGCGCCAGAAGGGGAGTAGCTCCCAGACGTTGTCGCCGTCATTTCGAGCCCGCAGGCTCCGGTGCAACGGCAGTTCCAGCCGACTGGAACTGCGAGCGAGACCTTCGCCGTACTGGCGAAGCTCTGTCCCTGGATCCCCTCCCGATCCTCCGTTGCAGATCCTCGCCGTCCGGCCTGGCATTCATCTTTCCAACGGACATTCCCAATGCAGACGATCGGTAACGTGTGGTTGTGGGGCGGCTTCGCAGCGGTGGTGGTCATCGCCCTGCTGGTCGACCTCGTGTTGATGCGCCATGGTGGCCCGCACAAGGTCACCTTCAAGGAGGCCCTGTGGTGGTCCATCGGCTGGGTCGCGCTGGCCCTGCTGTTCAACGCCGGCCTCTGGTACTACCTGAATGAGACGGCCGGCCAGGTCGTGGCCAACAAGGTCGGTCTCGAGTTCCTGACCGGCTACCTGGTCGAGAAGGCGCTGGCGGTGGACAACATCTTTGTCTTCCTGATGATCATGAGCTACTTCGCGGTGCCGGAGGAACAGCGCCAGAAGGTGCTGATCATCGGCATCCTGGGCGCGATCGTGCTGCGTACGATCATGATCTTCGCCGGCAGCGTGCTGATCAGCCAGTTCCATTGGCTGCTCTACGTGTTCGGCGCCTTCCTGCTGTTCACCGGCTGGAAGATGTGGTTTGCCGCCGGACAGGAGCCTGACCTTGAGAGCAACCCGGCCCTTCGCTGGATGCGCAAGCACCTTCGCCTGCTGCCGGACTACGCCGGCAATGCCCTGAGCGTGAAGCGCGACGGCGTGCGCTGGTTCACCCCGCTGTTCGCGGTACTGATCCTGATCGCCGTCACCGACGTGATCTTCGCGGTGGACAGCATCCCGGCGATCTTCGCGATCACCACCGATCCGTTCATCGTGCTGACCTCCAACGTGTTCGCGGTACTGGGCCTGCGTGCGATGTTCTTCCTGCTGGCCGGCATGGCCGACCGCTTCCACCTGCTGCCGTACGGCCTGGCACTGGTGCTGGGTTTCATCGGCATCAAGATGATGATCATCGACCTGTTCAAGATCCCGACCCCGGTCTCGCTGGGCGTGGTCGCGCTGATCATTGCCGCCACCGTCGTGCTGAGCCTGAAGTACCCGCCCAAGGAAGGCGAAGGCCAGGCCTGATCGCGGCTGGCAGACACGGCCAGCGGGATTGTCCCGCTGGCCGCTTCCACTCTCCCGCAGCGGTGGCCTTGGTTTCGCGCCAGCCACCGCCATTGCTTGAGGTATGAACAGCAACGCGCCCCTGCCCGCCGGTGACGTGCCGGCCCCCCGCAACGACCGCCTCCGCATCCTGCGGGCGTTCAATGTCAGCCTGGCCGCCGTGCTGGTGCTGGTGGTCGTGTTCGCCCTGCAGGGCACGTTCGACTGGCGCCCCTGGGCGGTAGCGCCGCTGGAAGCCAAGGGCCTGCTCGGCCTGCTCGGCGGCCCGCTGCTGCATGCCTCGGTCGAGCACATCGCCGCCAACAGCATCGCGATCCTGATCCTCGGCACCCTGGCCGGCAGCGTCTATCCCAAGGCCACTGTCCGCGCCCTGCCCCTGCTCTGGCTGGGATCGGGTGTGGGCGCATGGATGCTGGGCAATCCCGGCAGCGTCCATCTGGGTGCCAGTGGCGTGACCCACGGCCTGATGTTCCTGCTCGCCGGCCTCGGCCTGCTGCGCCGCGACCGCGCCGCCATCGCCACCGGCCTGATCGGCATGCTGTTCTACGGTGGCATGCTGATGACCATCCTGCCGCATGCCGACGGCGTGTCCTGGCAGTCGCACATGGGCGGCGCCTTCGCCGGCATCATCGCAGCGCTGCTGTTCCGCACCGCCGATCCGCTGCCACCGCGCCCGCGCTACAGCTGGGAGGACGAGGAAGAGAACGCAGAACCGCTGGCCGACGACGAACTGGAGCCGCCGTCGCCACACCGCGTGCCGGTCCTGTGGCAGCCGCGCGAAGGACAGGACTACGTGGTCATCCCGTTCCGGCGGCCGGACGAGCCGCGCGGCTGAGGTGGGATGGGTCCGCCGGGCATGGCCCGGCGCTACCGTTCACCGGCACCCCGGGTAGCGCCGGGCCATGCCCGGCGGCATCGACACCTCAGTTTCCCGCACTGCCCGCCGTGGCCATGCCATCCACCGCCTGCCGGCCCAGCGCCGGGTCATCGGTGAAGAACGCATCGATGCCGGTGGCCAGATAGGCGCGCATCTCGGCGATCGACCCTTCGGCATTGCGCGCGTTGTCCGCCCCCTTGCGCAGGTTGCTGGGCTGGAACTGATTCTCCGGGCGGAAGGTATAGGGGATCACCATCAGGCCGGCCGCGTGCGCATCGCGCACCAGCGCGGTCGGCGTTCCCAGCGCACCGTTGGTGTCGAGCGGAATGATCGAGCGCAGTTCAGGACCGATGCCATCGGCATAGGCCGCGATGTCCTTCAGGCCCGCAGGAGTCATCATCTGTGCGTAGGTCAGCGTGCCCCCGGCCTTGGCGACGTCGGCCGGCCGGGTATCGCCCTTCCACAACAGCTGCAGCAGGCGGATGTTGCCGCCGCGCTCGATCCTGCCGCGCAGGTAACGCAGGTTGGCGGTCTCGAACGACTGGATGGTGACCGGGGCGACGTTGGTGTAGGCATTGCCGCGCAGCGCGGCCAGCAGTTTGTCTTCCATCGGCAGGCCGATGGACTGGAAGTAGGTGGGATGCTTGATCTCCGGCACCAGGCCGATGCCGCGGTTGGCGCGGCCGGCCTGCTGGACCAGGAAAGCGAGGATTTCATCGAGACTGGCGATGCGGAACTGGCCGTCGTAGGCCGTGCTGCGCAGTTCGGGCAGGCGTTCGCGCGCGTACAGCGTCTTCAGCTCGGCCAGGGTGAAGTCCTCGGTGAACCATCCGTCCACCGTCTGCCCGTCGATGACCTTGCGGGTGCGGCGGCTGGCGAATTCGGGATGCGAGGCGACATCGGTGGTGCCACCGATCTCGTTCTCATGGCGGGCCACCATCACCCCGTCCTTGGTCATCACCAGGTCCGGTTCGATGTAGTCGGCGCCATCGGCGATGGCCTGTGCATACGCAGCCAGGGTGTGTTCCGGCAGCAGCGCGCTGGCGCCGCGATGACCGTAGACCGACGCCCTGGCCGTGGCCGGGAGAGAGGATTCAGCACTCATGGCCACCGATGGTGCCACGGCCAGCGACAACAGCAACGCACAACCCCACGACTTCACTGCAACGTCCCCCAACGGTAGGTGATGGGCGGCAGTATGCGGCGGCAATGTGACAGGCGGGGGACCCGGGATCAGAGCCCCCGCGGGAATCTGACCCCGGCTTACTTGCCGATGCAGAAGCTGGAGAAGATCCGTCCCAGCAGGTCATCGGCGCTCATCTGCCCGGTGATCTCGCCCAGCGCGTCATGCGCGAGCCGCAGCTCTTCGGCCGCCAGTTCCAGGTGTTCGTGGGCCAGCTCGCCGTCAGCGCGACGGGCATGTTCCTGCGCACGCTCGATTGCATCCACGTGCCGCGTACGCGCGGAGAACTCACCGTCCACCTGTTCGCCTGCGCCTGCCGATGCGATCGCGCGCAGGCGCGCGTGCAGGTCGTCGAGTCCTGCACCGGTAGCGGCGGAAACGAACACACGGTCCGGATCGTCCACGGTTGGCCTGGCCTGCAGCAGATCCGACTTGTTGTGGATGTAGATCTTGTGCGGCACGGCCCGCACCGCTTCGCCGATGGCCGCCTCGCCCGCCGCCGGATCGCGTGCGTCCAGCACGATCAACGCCAGGTCGGTGCGTTCGATCTCCACGTGGGCACGGCGCATGCCTTCGCGTTCGATGGCGTCGCCACCGTCGCGCAGGCCGGCGGTATCGACCAGGGTCAGCTCCAGTCCATCCAGGCGGATGGTCTCGCGCAGCGTGTCGCGGGTGGTGCCGGCGATGTCGGTGACGATGGCGCGTTCGCTGCCGGCAAGTGCATTGAGCAATGAACTCTTGCCGGCGTTGGGCGGGCCGATCAGCACCGCGTGCAGGCCATCGCGCAGGCGACGGCCGCGCTCGGCATCGCGGCGCAGCAGGGCCAGGTCGCTGCGTGCCAGTTCCAGCCCGCGGCGCACCTGCGCGCCGCCCAGCGTATCCAGCGGCTCATCGGCAAAATCGATGGCCGCTTCCACATGCACGCGCAGCAGCACCAGCTGCTCGACCACGGCGTCGATGCGGCGCGAGAACACCCCGTCCAGCGAGCGACGGGCAGCACGTGCGGCGCGGTTGTCGCCCGCAGCGATCAGATCGGCGATGGCCTCGGCCTGGGCCAGATCGAGCTTGCCGTTGAGGAAGGCGCGCTCGCTGAACTCACCGGGCCGCGCCTGCCGCGCGCCGAGCGCGATGCAGCGTGCAACCAGTTGCTGCAGCAACACCGGGCTGCCATGGCCCTGCAGTTCCACCACTTCTTCGCCGGTGAAGCTGTTCGGTGCGGGGAACCACAGCACGATGCCATCGTCGATCACCTCGCCGTCGGCGTCGCGCAGACGAGCGTAATGCGCGTGACGTGGGCGTAGGCCGGTTGCGCCCAGTGCGTTGGCGATGGCGGCGGCGCGCGGGCCGGACAGGCGCAGGATGCCGACGCCACCTGCGCCTGGCGCGCTGGCGATGGCGACAATGGTGTCGGTGCGGGCTGCCTCATTCATCGCTTGGAACGTCTCCGGTTGCGCACGCGCGGAATTCTACCGCCTCATGCGAAAGGCCCGCCTTGCGGCGGGCCTTTCATCGAGCAGTCAACCGACAACCGGTGCTACTTCTTCTTGACCGGAGCCGACGCGGTGGTGGCCGGGACCGGGTCGCCGCCATGGCGCTTGGTCATCCACCACTGCTGCAGCAGGCCCAGGCCGCCGTTGACCACCCAGTACAGGACCAGGCCGGACGGCATGAAGGCCATCATGACGCCGAACACCAGCGGCATGAACTGCATCATCTTCTGCTGCATCGGGTCCATGCCCGGCGCAGGCGTGAGCTTCTGGGTGAACCACATCACCGCCACGTTGATCACCGGCAGGATGAAGTACGGGTCACGCGCGGTCAGGTCCTGGATCCAGCCCAGCCACGGCGCCTGGCGCAGTTCGACCGACTCCACCAGCACCCAGTACAGGGCGAAGAAGATCGGCATCTGGATGAGGATCGGCAGGCAGCCGCCCATCGGATTGATCTTTTCCTTCTTGTACAGCTCCATCATCGCGGTCTGGAACTTCTGGCGGTCATCGCCATAGCGTTCCTTCAGCTGCTGGATGCGCGGCTGGAAGCGGCGCATCTTGGCGCCACTCTTGTACTGCACGGCCGACAGCGGATACAGCACCAGCTTCAGCAGCACCACCAGGCCGACGATGGCCCAGCCCCAGTTGCCGACCAGCTTGTGCACCTGGTTGAGCACCCAGAACAGGCCCTGGCCGATCACCGCCATCATCGAGAAACGGCTGTAGTCGACCACGCGGTCCAGGCCCGGCACATCTTCCTTGGCGATCAGGTTGACCAGCTTGGGGCCGACCCACAGGCGCGCTTCGGTGCTGGTGGACTGGCCCGGGGCCAGGGTGAAGGCCGGTCCGCGCGCTTCGATCAGGTCACGACCGTCCACCTGCGACAGCACGTAGTGGGCGACCTGGTCCTTCTGCGGGATCCACGCGGTGAAGAAGTGGTGCTGCAGCATCGCCAGCCAGCCGCCGGTGATGTTCTGGTTCAGGGCACCGTCTTCCAGGTAGTCCTTGAACGCACGACGCTGGTACTTTTTGTCGTTGTCGTACCAGGTGGCGCCGTTGAAGCTGAAGGAATCCGGGTTGGTCATGCTCCGCGACAGGATGGTCGGGGTGCGGTCCAAGGTGCGGTAGACGTAGCCGTTCCAGGTGGTGGCGCCGGCATTGCTGACTTCATCCTTGAAGCGCACGGCGTACTCGTTGCGCGAGACGGTCAGGGTGCGCTTGATGGTCACGCCGTTGTCGGCGGTCCACACGAACGGGATCTGCAGTTCGTTCTGGCCCTTGGCCAGCACGAAGTCGCGGGTGTCGCCGACCAGCTTGAAGCCGTCGGCGCCGGGCACCGGGGCGTTCTTGTCCTGGCTGGCCCAGCCGCTGATGGCGCTGTACGGATGAGCGGGATCTTCGGTCAGCAGGCGGACCGGCGGGCTGCCTTCGTCCTTGGTCTGCGGGAACTGCAGCAGCTCGGCGTCGAGCACGCGGCCCCCGTCCAGTACCAGGCGCAGGACGTCGGTGGTGACGGTCACGCGCTGGGCGGCCGGGGTCGCGCTGGCCTGGGCCTGCGCGGGCGCCTGGCCCGGGGCCGCCGGCACCTGGGCGCTGGGAACGCTGCCTGTGGCGGCGCCCGGGACGGTCTGCGCCGCGGCCGGGGCCGAACGGGGCGTCGGAGCAGGGGTCGGAGCGGCCTGCTCACGGCTCCACTCCATCCACAGCAGCACGGCCACCATCAGCCAGGCAAAAATGAGAAATACGCGGGTCTGGTTCATCAGCGGACAGGCTCGGCGGGGCCGGAACGCGGTGCCGGCTCGGTCAAAGAGGGAGTTGCGATGCCATCAGGCGGCGGCATTGTGCCGTCCACGCCCGGCGCGGGCAATGCACGCAGGCGGCGCAGCAGGCGCAGGAAGGCCTGGCGGATGTCGTCGTTGCTGGCATGACGCGCAGCACTACGGGCCACGACGACAAAGTCGCCTGGCTGGATATCGGTTCGTGTCTGACGCAGGATGTCGCGCAGGACGCGCTTGATCCGGTTGCGCCCGACGGCGTTCGGATCGACCTTGCGGGAAACCGCCAGACCCAGCCTGGCCGGCCGGTCAGCCGGCAGCCAGTGCAGGGTCATCAGCGGATCGGACACACGGCGGGCGCCGTTGAAGACCGTTGAGTATTCGGCACGCGTGCGAACCCGCGCAGAGCGAGGGAATCGCTTGCGCGGGTCTGCAGTATTCACTGTCGAAGGGATTGCGTCTGCCGCAGGGTGCGGCATGGCAATCAGGCGCTCAGGACTTTGCGGCCCTTGGCGCGGCGACGCGACAGGATCTTGCGGCCGTCAGCGGTCTTCATACGGGCACGGAAGCCGTGGTCGCGCTTACGCTTGAGGTTGCTGGGCTGGTAGGTGCGCTTGGTGGCCATTGGGGCCTCTCGTATGAATGGGACGGAAAGAACCGGAAATTCTAGAGAGGTACCCCACCCCGCGTCAAGCCCTGGGGACTACGCGAATTCACCGGCCTGTGCAATAGCTGTGGATGTTTTTGTGAATAAGTAGGGGACAAGCATTCCGAAGGCGGGCGCTCGGTGGTAGTCTGAGCCATCCATTTCCCCCCTTTCCGGCCTGTGTTTGGGCGCCTTGTCGCGCCCCCTCCCCGGCCACCGGACGATTATTGCTGATGGATGCCTGGTCCCGTAGTCTCGAACGCCTCGAAGCGGAGTTTCCGCCTGAAGACGTTCACACCTGGTTGAAGCCGCTGCAGGCCGATCTGCGCGTGGACAGCCTGGTGCTGTATGCACCGAACGCCTTCATCGTCGATCAGGTACGCGAGCTGTACCTGGCGCGCATCCGCGAGCTGCTGGCGCATTTCGCCGGTTTCAGCGACGTTTTTCTTGAAATCGGCTCCCGTCCTCGCCCCGTGGAGGCGCAGACCGCGCCGGTTTCCACGCATTCGGCGCACGTATCCAGCGAACCCCAGGTGCCGTTCGCCGGCAATCTGGACAGCCATTACACCTTTGCCAACTTCGTCGAAGGCCGCAGCAACCAGCTCGGCCTCGCCGCTGCGTTCCAGGCGGCGCAGAAACCGGGCGACCGCGCGCACAATCCGCTGCTGCTGTACGGAGGCACCGGACTGGGCAAGACCCACCTGATGTTCGCCGCCGGCAACGCCATGCGCCAGGCCAACCCGGGTGCGAAGGTGCTGTACCTGCGCTCGGAACAGTTCTTCAGCGCGATGATCCGGGCCTTGCAGGAAAAGACCATGGATCAGTTCAAGCGCCAGTTCCAGCAGGTCGACGCGCTGCTGATCGACGACATCCAGTTCTTCGCCGGCAAAGACCGCACCCAGGAAGAGTTCTTCCACACCTTCAACGCCCTGTTCGACGGCAAGCAGCAGATCATCCTGACCTGTGACCGGTACCCGCGCGAGGTCGAAGGGCTGGAAGCGCGCCTCAAGTCGCGGCTTGCCTGGGGGCTGTCGGTCGCAATCGAGCCGCCTGACTTCGAGACCCGTGCAGCGATCGTGCTGGCCAAGGCACGCGAACGCGGTGCGGAGATTCCCGATGATGTTGCGTTCCTGATCGCCAAGAAGATGCGCTCCAATGTGCGCGACCTCGAGGGCGCGCTGAATACCCTGACCGCCCGCGCCAACTTCACCGGCCGTGCGATCACCACCGAGTTCGCGCAGGAAACCCTGCGTGACCTGCTGCGCGCCCAGCAGCAGGCGATCAGCATTCCCAACATCCAGAAAACCGTTGCCGACTACTACGGGCTGCAGATCAAGGATCTGCTGTCCAAGCGCCGCACCCGATCGCTGGCCCGTCCGCGCCAGGTCGCCATGGCCCTGACCAAGGAGTTGACCGAGCACAGCCTGCCCGAGATCGGCGACGCATTCGCCGGTCGCGATCACACCACGGTGCTGCATGCCTGCCGTCAGATCCGGACGTTGATGGAAACCGACGGCAAGCTCCGCGAAGACTGGGACAAGCTGATCCGGAAGCTGAGCGAATGATGCACGGACGCCGATGAGGCGTCATCGCACAAAACGGTGCAGAATCCGGTAGCAAGCGCGGGATGAGTTGTGGATAAAAAGGGCGCCTGACAACGCGCGGGATTTATCCACAGCTTTCCCCACCCTCTGGGGGGCGGTAATACAGAGGGTTTCGAGGCCAGAAATCCTTTTTATTACAAAGACTTAACGTTGTTTTCCAGCGATTCTGTCTCTACCAGCACCACCAAGCTTTTGATTTATTCCACATTTTTTAAAGCATAGGGGCACGGAACCACATGCGTTTCACACTGCAGCGCGAAGCCTTTCTCAAGCCGTTGGCACAGGTCGTCAACGTGGTCGAACGCCGCCAGACCCTTCCGGTTCTGGCCAATTTCCTGGTCCAGGTGCAGAACGGCCAGCTTTCGCTGACCGGTACCGACCTGGAAGTGGAGATGGTGTCGCGGATCGCGGTTGAAGATGCCCAGGACGGCGAAACCACCATTCCAGCGCGCAAGCTGTTCGAGATCATCCGCGCCCTGCCCGATGGCAGCCGGATCACCGTCTCGCAGACGGGTGACAAGATCACCGTGCAGGCGGGACGCAGCCGCTTCACCCTGGCAACGCTGCCGTCCAACGACTTCCCGTCGGTGGACGAGGTGGAAGCCACCGAGCGCGTGGCGATCGGCGAAGCGACCCTGAAGGAGCTGATTGAACGCACTGCGTTCGCGATGGCCCAGCAGGACGTGCGCTACTACCTCAACGGCCTGCTGTTCGACCTGCGTGGCGATGCGCTGCGTACGGTGGCTACCGACGGACACCGCCTCGCCCTGTGTGAAACGGATCTGGCCAAGCCGAGCGGCTCCAAGCGGCAGATCATCGTGCCGCGCAAGGGTGTGACCGAGCTGCAGCGCCTGCTGGAGAGCGGCGACCGTGAGATCGAACTGGAGGTGGGTCGCAGCCACGTCCGCGTGAAGCGGGACGATGTCACGTTCACCTCGAAGCTGATCGACGGTCGTTTCCCGGACTATGAAGCCGTGATTCCGATTGGTGCCGACCGCGAAGTGAAGGTCGACCGTGAGGCACTGCGCGCTTCGCTGCAGCGTGCGGCCATCCTGTCCAACGAGAAGTACCGCGGTATCCGCGTGGAAGTTTCGCCGGGCAACCTGAAGATCAGCGCGCATAACCCGGAACAGGAAGAAGCGCAGGAAGAGATCGAAGCCGATACCACCGTCAGCGATCTGGCCATCGGCTTCAATGTGAATTACCTCCTGGACGCGCTGTCCGCATTGCGCGACGAAGAGGTCATCATCCAGCTGCGCGATTCCAATTCGTCGGCGCTGGTGCGTGAATCCAGCAGCGAGAAGTCGCGCCACGTTGTGATGCCGCTGCGTCTCTGACGCGTGCGCTGTTCCACGTGGAACCAGAAGACGCCCGGAACGTTCCGGGCGTTTTTTTTGGGGGGTTCCACGTGGAGCATCCGGTCTCCATCGTGCTGCAGCGGTCCAGTCCGCCTGTCTGACAGATTCGGTAGCTGTTCTTGCTGTCTGGATCCGCGTAGTTGCTTCTGGTGCTGACGCGACTATCCACAGACGTTGTTTCAGGCACTCCGTGCCCTTCCTAGCTTCTAAATCTGGGTATAAATCTAAAGCCTGGTGGTGATGGTAGAGCCAGATTTCGTGGAAAACAGGGTCATCTCTTTGATTTTATTGAGATTTCACGCCATGAAACCCCCTGCATATCGGGGGCTCGGGCTGGGGGGGAACCTGTGGATAGATTTCAGGCAGGGCCAAAACGGCTTTTTTATCCACAGATTGCCCATACCTTGTGTATAAGTAATACCGGGTCGCTGTGCATAGCGTGAAACCGTTGGCCTGAAATCCTTGAAATCTGTGGAACCGCCGGGGGTGTTGGTACGCAGATTTCAAGGAAATGCGGCAGATTTTTTCCTGCGGGCCCTCGTTGGTGCCCGTCAGGACGCGTCCGCAACCGCGCCATGGTGTGCAGGGCGACAGCCTGATGCCCACGGCGGACTTGACCGATGCAGTAAGCTGATGGATTCCCTGCCCCTCTACCGCCTCGTGCGGATGGTCCTTCGCGCCCCATGCAGATCCGTCGCCTCGTCCTGCACCATCTGCGCCGCTTCGGCGTGGTGGATCTGTCGCCACAACCGGGATTGAATCTGCTGACGGGCGACAACGGTGCCGGCAAGACCAGCGTGCTGGAGGCGTTGCATCTGATGGCTTACGGGCGCAGCTTCCGTGGTCGGGTCCGCGACGGTCTGGTCCGCCAGGGCCAGGATGCGCTGGAAATCTTTGTGGAATGGGACGAACAGCGCGCCCAGTCATCGCCGCACCGCCGCAAGGCCGGTCTCCGCCATAGTGGTCAGGACTGGAAGGGGCGTCTGGATGGTGAAGATGTCAGCCAGCTTGGCAATCTATGTGCTGCACTGGCGGTGGTGACGTTCGAGCCGGGCAGCCATGCTCTGGTCAGCGGGGGTGGCGAGCCCCGTCGCCGCTTCCTTGATTGGGGTTTGTTCCACGTGGAACCGGATTTTCTGTCCCTGTGGCGCCGCTACTCACGGGCGCTCAAGCAGCGTAATGCGCTGCTCAAACAGGGAGGGCCGGCGAGGATGCTCGATACGTGGGATCACGAACTGGCTGAGGCCGGCGAACCGTTGACCAGCCGACGTCAGCGCTATCTGGAGCGGCTGCAGGAGCGCACCATCGCGCTGGCGGCCAGCCTCGCCCCCCAGTTGGGGATCCAGGCGCTGGATCTGAGTCCGGGATGGCGCCGCCACGAACTGTCGCTGGCTGATGCTCTGCTGTTGGCGCGCGAGCGGGACCGGCAGGCGGGCTATACATCCGTTGGACCCCATCGAGCGGACTGGAGCGTGGACTTCAGCCATATTCCAGGGCGGGACGCGCTGTCGCGTGGCCAGGCCAAACTCACGGCCCTGGCGTGTCTGCTGGCCCAGGCCGAAGACTATGCGGAACAGCGCGGGGAATGGCCGGTCATCGCTCTGGACGATCTGGCCTCCGAACTGGATCGCACCCATCAGGCGCGGGTGCTGGAGCGCCTGCTTGCCGGCCCCGCGCAGATCTTCGTCACGGCGACTGAAGCGCCGGCCGCACTGGAGGCGCTGACCGACATCACCCGGTTCCACGTGGAACATGGACAGATCGTGGCTGTGCCATAGTGCGTACAACAGGGCCGCTCGACCCTGGCTGGTATAATTCGGGTTGCAATCCTTTCATTCTCGGCGCACCGCTTCCTGCGATGCCCGACCTGCGGAGCCTACGGCAAGCGCAATGAGCGACGAACAGAACACCCCGGTAAACAACGGCAACTACGACGCCAACAGCATCACCGCCCTGGAAGGCCTGGAGGCTGTCCGCAAGCGTCCCGGCATGTACATCGGCGACGTCCATGACGGTACCGGCCTGCACCACATGGTGTTCGAGGTGGTCGACAACTCCATCGATGAGGCGTTGGCTGGTCATGCTGACCATGTTGCGGTGACGATCCACGCCGACGGTTCGGTGTCGGTCTCCGACAACGGTCGTGGTATCCCGGTCGGCAAGCATGAGCAGATGAGCGCCAAGCTGGGCCGCGAAGTCTCGGCTGCCGAAGTGGTGATGACGGTCCTGCACGCCGGCGGCAAGTTCGACGACAACAGCTACAAGGTTTCGGGCGGCCTGCACGGTGTGGGTGTCAGCGTGGTCAATGCGCTGTCGCAGAAGCTGCTGGTCGATGTGTTCCAGGGCGGCTTCCATTACCAGCAGGAATTCAGCAACGGCGCTGCCGTCAGCCCGCTGGCCAAGCTGGAAAGCACCACCAAGCGCGGCACCACCGTGCGCTTCTGGCCGTCGACCGTCGCATTCCACGACAACGTCGAATTCCACTACGACATCCTGGCCCGTCGTCTGCGCGAACTGTCGTTCCTGAACTCCGGCGTCAAGATCGTGCTGGCGGACGAGCGCGGCGACGGCCGTCGCGACGACTTCCACTATGAAGGCGGCATCCGCAGTTTCGTCGAGCATCTGGCCCAGCTGAAGACGCCGCTGCATCCGAATGTCATCGCGGTCAGCGGCGAATCCAACGGCATCACCGTGGAAGTGGCGCTGCAGTGGACCGATTCCTACCAGGAAACGATGTACTGCTTCACCAACAACATTCCGCAGAAGGACGGCGGCACCCATCTGGCCGGTTTCCGCGGTGCGTTGACCCGTGTGCTCAACAACTACATCGAGCAGAACGGCATCGCCAAGCAGGCAAAGATCAACCTGACCGGCGATGACATGCGAGAGGGCATGATCGCGGTGCTGTCGGTGAAGGTCCCCGATCCCAGCTTCTCCAGCCAGACCAAGGAAAAGCTGGTCAGCTCGGACGTGCGTCCGGCCGTGGAAAGTGCCTTCGGTCAGCGTCTGGAAGAGTTCCTGCAGGAGAACCCGAACGAAGCGAAGGCGATCGCCGGCAAGATCGTCGACGCCGCGCGCGCGCGCGAAGCGGCCCGCAAGGCCCGTGACCTGACGCGCCGCAAGGGGGCGTTGGATATCGCCGGCCTGCCGGGCAAGCTGGCCGACTGCCAGGAGAAGGATCCGGCGCTGTCCGAGCTGTTCATCGTCGAGGGTGACTCGGCAGGTGGTTCGGCCAAGCAGGGTCGCAACCGCAAGAACCAGGCGGTGCTGCCGCTGCGCGGCAAGATCCTCAACGTGGAACGTGCGCGCTTCGACCGCATGCTGTCGTCCGACCAGGTCGGCACGCTGATCACCGCGCTCGGTACGGGCATCGGCCGCGATGAGTACAACCCGGACAAGCTGCGTTACCACAAGATCATCATCATGACCGACGCCGACGTCGACGGCGCCCATATCCGCACCCTCCTGCTGACGTTCTTCTACCGTCAGATGCCGGAGCTGATCGAGCGCGGCTACGTCTACATCGGCCTGCCGCCGCTGTACAAGATCAAGCAGGGCAAGCAGGAGCTGTACCTGAAGGATGATCCGGCGCTGGACAGCTATCTGGCCAGCAGCGCGGTGGAAAACGCGTCGCTGGTGCCGGCTGCCGGCGAGCCCGGCATCGAAGGCGTTGCCCTGGAGAAGCTGCTGCTGGCCTACGCTTCCGCGCAGGACGCGATCGAACGCAATGCGCATCGCTATGATCGCAATCTGCTCGAAGCGCTGGTCGACTTCATGCCGTTGGAACCGGACACCCTGCGCAATGCCGGCCAAGGCGAAGGCCTGGACGCGCTGGCCACGCGCCTGAACCAGGGCAGCCTGGGCAGCCCGCGTTTCAGCCTGGAACTGCAGGAGGCCAATGAGCAGCGCCCCGCGGCCGTGCTGGTGACCCGACGTCATATGGGCGAAGAGCACATCCAGGTGCTGCCGCTTTCGGCCCTGGAAACCGGCGAACTGCGCGCGATCCACCAGGCAGCCAAGCTGCTGCATGGCCTGGTACGCGAGGGGGCAACCATCACCCGCGGTGCCAAGTCGATCGAGGTCGATTCGTTCGTGAAGGCGCAGAACTGGTTGCTGGATGAAGCCAAGCGCGGCCGCCAGATCCAGCGCTTCAAGGGCCTGGGTGAAATGAATCCGGAACAGCTGTGGGATACCACCGTGAATCCGGATACCCGCCGCCTGCTGCAGGTACGCATCGAGGACGCCGTCGCTGCCGATCAGATCTTCAGCACCCTGATGGGCGATGTCGTCGAGCCGCGTCGCGACTTCATCGAAGACAACGCACTGAAGGTCGCCAACCTGGATATCTGACACAATCGGGACGTGGCCGGTGCGCGGGGAGGCGCGCCGGCCTTCGCCCCTTGATCGCAGGTATCTGATGTCCGCTTCCGCTCCGGTTTCCGCACCGCCGCCGGTTCCGCCGGCGACCACCGCCCCCCGCGCCGCTTCGCCGCTGGCGGGATTCTTCATCGATCTGGGCATCGCCGCCGTCACCCTGTTCGGCCTGAGCCTGATCAGTGGCCTGTTCTGGGGCGTGTACCGCGGGTTGATGGTCGGCTACTCGAACGCGAAGGCCAACGGCGCCGCACCCGATCCCGGCACCCTGACCGAGGCACTGGGCCAGCCGGGTGCCCTGGCGCAGATCCTGATGGCGCTGTTCGCTACCGGCGGCGCGGCCCTGCTGCTGTATTTCTGGCGACGACCGGCCAATGCGGCCGAACGCCAGGCATCGCGTGACGCGCTGCGCCGACCCTCCACCTGGGGCTGGACGCTGCTGGTGGCCACGTTGATCGTAGTGGGCAGCAATGGCATTGCCTTCCTGTCCCGGCAGTTCGGCATCGAACCGGTGCCGACCAACGTGGAACTGATGCAGAACGCGGTCGCGCGCTTTCCGCTGTTCCTGATGCTGTTCGCGGTGGTGATGGCACCGGCCTACGAGGAACTGCTGTTCCGGCGCGTCCTGTTCGGGCGCTTGTGGCAGGCCGGTCGCCCCTGGCTGGGCATGATGCTGAGCAGCCTTGCCTTCGCCCTGATCCATGAAATTCCCGGCACCAGCGCCAACGGTCCGGCCGAGATCGCCCAGCTGTGGCTGGTCTACGGGGGCATGGGCGCTGCATTCTGCTGGCTGTACCGCCGTACCGGAACGCTGTGGGCGGCCATCGCCGCACATGCCCTGAACAACGCCGTGGCACTGGCGGCGCTGGTGTTCTTCGGCGCGACGTAACGGCTGTCCGCTTGACGAAAGATTAAGCAGCGACGATACACACTGCGCTCATGAACACGGGGGTGGACCCATGAAACAACTGCTGCTGGCCCTTGTCATCACCACCCTGGTCAGCGCCTGCGCGACCACCACATCGCCGACCGGACGGCGGCAGATGATCGGTGGCGTCTCGCAGGCGCAGCTTGACCAGCTCGGCGCGCAGGCGTTTGCCGAGACGAAGCAGAAGGAAAAGATCAGCACGGACGGCCGGCAGAACGGCTACGTGCAGTGCGTGGTCAACGCGCTGGTCGCCCAGCTGCCGCCACAGTACCGTGGCGTACGGTGGGAGACCGCCGTATTCGTCGACAAGGAGCCCAACGCTTTCGCCCTGCCTGGCGGCAAGGTGGGCGTGAACACCGGTATCTTCACCGTAGCCAGGAACCAGGACCAGCTGGCGGCCGTGATCGGCCACGAGATCGGCCATGTCATCGCCCGCCACCACGAGGAGCGCATCACCCGGCAGATGGGGGCGCAGACCGGACTGGCGGTACTGGGCGCACTGGCCGGCGCTGCCTATGGCGAAGGCGCGGCCAGCACGGTCAACCAGCTGGGCGGCATGGGGGCGCAGACGGCGTTCCTGCTGCCGGGCTCGCGGACCCAGGAAAGCGAGGCGGACGTGATCGGCCAGCGGCTGATGGCACAGGCCGGATTCAACCCGGCGCAGGCGGTGGACCTGTGGCAGAACATGATGGCCGCCAGCGGCGGACGCAGCCCGCAATGGCTGTCCACCCACCCCGATCCGGCCAACCGGATCCAGGAGCTGCGTCGTGATTCCCCTGCCCTGATGCCGGTCTACCAGCAGGCGCAGGCGGCCGGACTGCGACCAAAGTGCGGATGAGTGCGCAGTTTCATGCTGTATTGCAGCACATAAAACGATTTCTCACGCCATCTGTTTCTGATACGTTTGGCGGCTCAGATTTTTCTGACAGTCCGACTTTGCCGCTATCCGGCGGTTCGATCGAGGTGAACGATGATTTTCCGTAAACACAAAGCTGTGCTTTCCGTCCTCGTCGCGACCGCCCTGACCGGCGCCGTGGTCACCGATGCGCTCGCGCAGTCCTCGCGTTCCTCCGACCGTGGCAACCGCGGCGGCAGCAGCAAGCAGGCCAAGGCCGAACCGCTGTACCCCAATGCGACCCGCCAGGAGCCGGCGGCCAAGTCCTCGGCCAAGATGGGCAGCAAGCTGCAGAAACTGGTAGACAGCTACAACAAGGAAAAGTTCCCGGAGACCCGCACCCAGGCCGACGCGATCCTGGCTGACAGCGCCGCGAACGAGTACGACAAGTCGCTGGCCGCGCAGCTGGCTTCGCAGGCCGCCTACCAGACCGACGACGTCGCCGCCGCCATCGCCTACCTGAAGCAGGTGCTGCAGTTCAACGGCCTGGACAACAACGGCCACTTCCAGTCGATGCTGATGCTGGGCCAGCTGCAGCTGCAGGAAGACCAGACCGCCGAAGGCCTGGCCACCCTGGACAAGTACTTCGCCGAGAGCAAGTCGACCAAGCCGGAAGAGCTGATCGCCAAGGGCCAGGCGCTGTACCAGCTGGAGCGCTACCAGGAAGCGATCCCGGTGCTGAAGCAGGCGATCGCCGGCTCCACCGAGCCGAAGGACAGCTGGAACCAGCTGCTGATGGCGGCCCTGTCCGAGGCCGGCCAGACCGGTGAAGCCGTGCAGGCCGCCGAGGCCCTGGCGGCGAAGAACCCGAACGACAAGAAGGCGCAGCTGAACCTGGCCAACATGTACATGCAGGCCGACCAGATGCCCAAGGCCGCCGCGGTGATGGACAAGCTGCGCAGCAGCGGCCAGCTCACCGAAGAGCGCGAGTACAAGCAGCTGTACTCGATCTATGCCAACACCGAGAACAAGGAAAAGGACGTCATCGCGGTCATCAACGAAGGGTTGCAGAAGGGCATCCTGCAGCCGGATTACCAGGTCTACCTGGCGCTGGCCCAGTCCTACTACTACTCCGACCAGGTGCCGCAGGCGATCGATGCGTGGCAGAAGGCCGCCCCGCTGTCCAAGGACGGTGAGACCTACCTGAACCTGGCACGCGTCCTGCATGCCGAAGGTCGCGTCCCCGAGGCCAAGCAGGCCGCCCAGCAGGCGCTGGCGAAGGGCGTGAAGAACCAGGCTGATGCCAAGAAAATCATCAACCTGAAGTAAGTAGGAATAACGCCTGAACGCCTGCCCAGTTGATGCGCAGGCGCTCAGGATTGGTATAAGCTTGGAGGTTCCTGCGGTGTCATGCACCGCTGATCAGGGATTCCGCCCCCGGCATCCCGGCCCCACTATTGAGCTCTTGGCGCATGACGGAACAACTAGTCGTTCACCGGTACGAACAACCCGATGACAAGGGGCTGAGCTGGCCTCGCATCGTCGGCATCGCGTTTGTAATCGCCCTGCATCTGGCCGCCTTCATGATGCTTCTGATCCCTGCCGTGGCTCCCAAGGCCGCTGCGGAGAAGGAACGCAATGTGATGGTGACCATCGTCGACGCACCGCCGCCGCCGCCCCCGCCGCCGCCGCCGCCGCCGCCGACAGATACTCCGCCGCCGCCGGTGAAGAATCTGTCGCCGCCGAAGCCGTCGCCGGTTCCGCCGCCGCCGCAGGCGCCGGTCGTGGACGTGCCGGAACCGCGTCCGAACGATATCGTCACCCCGCCGACCCCGCCGTCGCCGCCAAGCCCGCCGGCGTCGATCGAGGCCAGCGTGGACATCTCGTCCAAGGCGATGAATCCCCCGCGTTATCCGCCGGCAGCATTCCGCGCAGGTATCCAGGGCGAAGTGATCCTGATCATTGATGTCGATGCCAGCGGCAACGTCACCAATGTCACGGTGGAAAAGTCCAGCCGTAACCGCGACCTGGACCGTGCTGCGATGGAAGCAGCACGCAAGTGGCGCTTCAACGCCGCTGAATCTGGCGGTAAGAAGACGGCAGGTCGCGTTCGCGTCCCGGTCAACTTTGCGCTGAACTGATGCGTTCGGGTGGCTTCGGGCCACCCCCGCTCCAGTTCGATTGTTTAGCTTAGCTACACCCTTTATCACCACACACAACAAAGGTAAGCGTCATGCTGCAGGAAATTTTCATCGCCGCTGCTGCCGGGGGCAATCCGTCCAACGCCCTGTCGCAGATGGGCTTCGAGCACCTGATCCACGAAATGACCACCAAGCCGGGTGATTTCGCTGTTTCCTGGGTCGTGCTGCTGACCCTGGTGATCATGTCGGCCATGTCCTGGTACTGGACCGTCATCAACATCTTCCGCGCCACCCGCCTGAAGAGCGCTGCCGATCGCGTCGTCAGCCTGTTCTGGGACACCCCGAACGCACAGGACGCCATCCGTGCGATGGAAGAGCAGCCGGCTTCGGAGCCGTTCTCGAAGATCGCCCTGGACGCTGCCCAGGCAGCTGCCCACCACCAGCGCGCTGAAGGCGGCGGTACCGGTGGCCTGGGTGAGAACCTGAGCCGTTCGGAATTCGTCGACCGCGCCCTGCGTCAGGCCGTCACCCGCGAAAGCAACAAGCTGCAGTCGGGCATGACCCTGCTGGCTACCGTCGGCGCGACCGCTCCGTTCGTCGGTCTGCTGGGTACCGTGTGGGGCATCTACGGCGCGCTGATCAAGATCGGTGCCACCGGCTCCGCTTCGATCGACGCCGTTGCCGGCCCGGTGGGTGAAGCGCTGATCATGACCGCGATCGGTCTGTTCGTCGCGATCCCGGCCGTGTTCGCCTTCAACTTCTTCAGCAAGATCAACAGCGCGACCATCAGCAAGTTCGATACCTTCGCGCACGACCTGCACGACTTCTTCGCCACCGGTTCGCGCGTCCGCTGATTGCGGCGCGCTTCCACCCGCGACGAAGCAAGTAGTCATCAAGATCTAGACGGAGCCCGTTATGGCTTTCAGTAGTGGTAACAGCGGCGGCCCCATGGCCGACATCAACGTTACGCCCCTCGTGGACGTGATGCTGGTTCTGCTGATCATCTTCATCATCACGGCGCCCCTGATGTCCCACAAGGTCAAGGTGGATCTGCCGGAAGCCAACCTGATCCAGAATCCGGATGACGCCGAAAAGCGCTCCGGTCCGATCACCCTGGCAGTCAAGGAAGACGGCTCGATCTACTGGAACGACGAAGAAATCAACAAGCAGACTCTCGAGTCGCGCTTGGCGACCGCCGCCCAGCAGACCCCGCAGCCGCCGCTGAACCTGCGTGGTGACCGCACCACCAAGATGCGCGTCATCAACGACCTGACCAAGGTCGCGCAGGAGCAGGGCATGCTGGACGTCGGCTTCGTCGCGACCAAAGAAAAGGGGCAATAAGCCATGGCATTCAGTAGTGGTGGTGGCAAGGGCCCCATGGCCGACATCAACGTCACGCCCCTCGTGGACGTGATGCTGGTGCTGCTGATCATCTTCATCGTGACCGCGCCGATCATGACCTACCCGATCGCCGTGGACCTGCCGCAGCGCGTGCTCAACCCACCGCCGCAGCTGGTCGAACCGCCGCCGCCGATCGAACTGAAGATCGACGCCAGCAACCAAGTCTCGTGGAACAACAGCCCGATCAGCACCAGCGAGCTGCAGCAGCGGATGGAACAGGAGGTCCAGCGTGACCCGACCAACCAGCCGGAACTGCGGATCGATGCAAGCCCGGATTCCGAGTACGACGTGATGGCCAAGGTTCTGGCTGCCGCGAAGAATGCTCAGATGAAGAAGATCGGCTTCGTACAGCAGTAAACGCAATACCGCAACACAACAGTCATGACGCGACTGCAGACGCCCCTGGAGACAGGGGCGTCTTTTTTTGTGCCTGCGGAGCCCGACGGGTCAGATCCCTTTCCTGCGGAAAAGGGATCTGACCCCTCTGACTGCACGCGCCCGCTATGATCGGCGCATGCTCGCCCTCTTCGACTCCCTCCGCCACTGGCTTGATGGCATCGCCCACCTGGGCTCGATCCTGGCCGTGGCCTACCTGCTGTACCTGCTCGCGCTGGCAGGCTGGATCATGCTGCAGAAGCGCGAACCGGTAGCCACGCTGAGCTGGATCCTGTCGCTGGCCCTGCTGCCCTACCTCGGCCTCTTCATCTATTACCTGCTCGGTCCGCAGAAGGTGAAGCGGCAGCGCCTGCGTCGTGGCCGCGCGCGATCGGGGATGGAGCATTACAGCGACGTCTGCCCGCCCGATGCCGATTGCACCGAGCTGGCCAAGATCGCCCAGGCCACCACCGGACTGGCGCCGAGCAGTGCCACCGAAGTGACCTGGCTGGTCGATGGCGCAGCGACCTACGCCGCGCTGCTGGAAGCGGTGGCGCAGGCGCGTGACCACGTGCATCTGGAGTACTACATCTTCAATCCCGACCATGCCGGAACCGCACTGCGTGATGCCCTGGTCGAGCGTGCGCGCGCCGGCGTGCAGGTCCGGCTGCTGCTCGATGCAGTGGGCTCGTCCGCGGTGCCGCGACGCTTCCTGCAGCCGCTGCTCGACGCTGGCGGTGAAGCGGTCTGGTTCCATCCCCGCCAGCTGCTGAAGCCCTTCAAGCGACCGTGGCTGAACCTGCGCACCCACCGCAAGCTGGTGATCGTCGATGGCCGCCTCGCCTTCACCGGCGGCATCAACATCACCGATGACGAGGACGAGAGCCGCAACGCCGACGCCTACCGCGACCTGCACATGCGCATCCGCGGTCACGTGGTCCGCAGCCTGCAACTGGTGTTTGCCGAGGACTGGCTCTACGCCAGCGGCCAGGACCACTCGCATTTCGATATCGCGCGGATGTGGCCGGCGGACATGCCGCTTCGCGGCGAAGGCCCGATCAACGCACAGGTGCTGGTGTCCGGTCCGGACTCCGGCTGGGAGACCATCCACCGGCTCCACGTGGCGGCCATCCAGGAAGCGCGGGAGCGCGTGTGGCTGGTCACGCCCTACTTCGTGCCGGGCGAAGCCGCGCGGATGGCGCTGACCTCGGCCGCACTGGGGGGACTGGACGTGCGCCTGCTGGTGCCGAAGATGAGCGATTCCTGGTTCGTGACCCAGGCTGCACGGTCCTACTTCGACGAACTGCTGCACGCCGGGGTGAAGATCTACGAGTACGGCCCCCGCATGCTGCACACCAAGGCTTTCATCGCCGACGACGACGTCTGCATCGTCGGCAGCGCCAACTTCGACCATCGCAGCTTCCGCCTGAACTTCGAACTGTCGATGATGATCAGCGACCGCGAGCGGGTGGCTGCCCTGGCGAGCCTGCTGGAGGCCGAGTTCGAGCGCGCTGCCCGCGTGCACGACCAGGCCGCTGCCCGCTCGCTGTGGCTGCAACGCCTGCCCGAGGCCTTCGCGCGCCTGGCCTCGCCGCTGCTGTGAGGCAGCGCTACACTGCGGCGATCATCCGGGGAGCCTGACTATGTACTGGTTGTACCTGCTGCCGGCGCTGGGCTGTTTCGCCTTCGCGCTGAAAACCCCCAGCCCGGGGCTGATGGCGCTGGCGCTGCTGGCGGCCCTCGCCTTCCTGCTGGCCTGGGTGCGTGGTCGCTACGTGGCCCGGTTCGGCGATCTGCAGAGCGATCCCTCAACCCTGATCGATGCCGACGAGCTGCGCCGCCTGCGTGAGCAGGCCGAGGCCCGTGGCGCGGATCACCGCGACGAACACGATTCGTCCCCTCTTCCCAAGTAGTACCGTTCGATGACCCAGCTCAGCGTCAACGTCAACAAGATCGCCGTCCTGCGCAATTCGCGCGGCGGTGCCGAGCCCGATGTGGTGCGTGCCGCCCAGGCCTGCCTGGATGCCGGAGCGCATGGCATCACCGTGCATCCGCGACCTGATCGACGCCACATCACCGCCGAGGACGTGCTGGCGCTGTCCACGCTGACCCGCGTCCGTGGCGTCGAATTCAACATCGAAGGCAATCCCTTCGCACCGCCACGCGACGGCTACCCGGGGCTGCTGCCGCTGTGCGCGCAGACGCGTCCGGCGCAGGCCACCCTGGTGCCGGACAGCGATGGCCAGATCACCTCCGACCATGGTTTCGACTTCGAGCGCGACGGTGAGCGCCTGCGTCCGCTGGTGGCCGAGCTGAAGGTGATGGGCTGCCGGGTCAGCCTGTTCGTCGATGCCGGCAACCCGCTGCTGGAACAGGCGGCCGAGGTCGGCGCCGATCGCATCGAGCTGTACACCGGACCCTATGCCGAAGCGCACGCCGCAGGCGACGCCGCGGCGATGCTGGCGCTGTTCGCCACGGCCGCACGCCGCGCGCAGGCCGTGGGGCTTGGCGTGAATGCCGGCCATGACCTGTCGCAGGACAACCTGCGTGACTTCCTGGCGAACGTGCCGGAGGTGCTGGAGGTCTCGATCGGGCACGCGCTGATCGGCGAGGCACTGTATGACGGCCTGGATGCGACCGTTCGGGGGTATCTGGCGCTGCTCTGAGGTGGCGCCGGACCATGCCCGGCGGGGCCAATACTGCTGTCGCAGCCGCTGAGACGGCAGCGGCGTAGGCTACCCACATGGGTATCGCGATCAAAGGCCGAGGGTCCACCTCCCACCTTGCCGGGCGCTTCGAGAGTACCGTCAGCGAGGCGGTGGACGACGGCTGGGACGTGGATGAAAGCGAAGAGTTCGCGGCCCCCCGCCTGCGCACCGAGGTACGCGCAGAAACCGCGCGCAGTATCATCAGCCGCAATACCTCCCCGGACGTGGGCTTCAGCCAGTCGGTCAATCCGTATCGTGGCTGCGAGCACGGTTGTTCCTACTGCTTCGCGCGCCCGTCGCATGCCTATCTGAACCTGTCGCCGGGCCTGGATTTCGAGACCAAGCTGTTTGCCAAGACCAATGCGCCGCAGCTGCTGCGCAAGGAGCTGTCCCGGCCAGGCTACGTCCCGCAACCGATCGCGCTCGGCATCAACACCGATGCGTACCAGCCGATCGAGCGCAAGTTCAAGCTGACCCGTCAGTTGATCGAGGTGATGCTGGAGACGAAGCATCCGTTCTCGCTGATCACCAAGAACGCACTGGTCGAGCGCGATATCGACCTGCTCGCGCCACTGGCGGCGGAGAACCTGGTCAGCGTGCATTTCTCGGTGACCTCGCTGGATCCACGCCTGTCGGCGAAGCTTGAGCCTCGCGCCTCTGCACCGCACGCGCGCCTGCGCGCGATGAAGCGTCTGCATGAGGCGGGCATTCCGGTTGGCGTGATGGTCGCGCCGGTGATTCCGTGGATCAACGACAGTGAACTGGAAAGTGTGCTCGAAGCAGCGCACGAGGCGGGCGCGCGCACTGCCGGCTATGTGCTGCTGCGCCTGCCTCTGGAGGTTGCACCGCTGTTCCGCGACTGGCTGGACGCCCACCATCCGGATCGCGCCGCGCACGTGATGAGCACCATCCAGCAGCTGCGCGGTGGCAAGGACTATGACAGCCGCTTCGGCACGCGCATGCGTGGCCAGGGGGTCTATGCGGATCTGTTGAACAACCGCTTCAAGCTGGCGCGCAAGCGCCTGGGCTTCGACGCCCAGAACAGCCACTGGCCGAAACTGGATTGCAGCCGCTTCCAGAAGCCGCTGCCGCCGAAGGTGGATTCGCCGCAGGGGTCGTTGTTCTGAAGTAGTGCGCTACTGCGGAACGCATATGGAAACCGAGATCGCGATCTGCGCCTCGGCGACGGATACGACGTCGCGTCTGCACACATCGCTCTGTTCAACTGTGTGAACTCCAGATTACTATCCACTTCCTCCTGAACCCACGGTTCAGGCGAAAGCGACTCCAGATCCGGCAACACAACGAATAAAAGCGAGCGTGAAGCTCCATTCGCTTGACTAAAGGAATCCGAAATATGCTACAGGAAGTGCAAAGTCGTCAGACGCGGACGAAGCCGCCAGAGGGTAGAAGGACAACGTAAAGGCCCCTGCTTCGCCCTGCGATTGTGGAAAGCAAACATGATGAAAGCACTTTTCTGGCTTGGCATCGCGCTTCTTGTGATGCTCCCGGTGAACTTCCTTGTGGTGACTATTGGCAGACTTCTGTCAGGCGAAGTCTTTGGGGTAAGGGAAGTGGTAGGTCTTGGCATGGCGATATTCGGAGTGACGGCAGCCGTCATTCTGTACAGACGGCGCTCACTCGGAAGCTCTCGACGACAAGGGAATCGTTGACAGTGGATTCGGACTGATACGGTCGAAGCCGATATGGGCGGTAGTCACGGCAACATTCCGGGCAAGGAGCGGTGCGTGTATCCACATGGCTTCGAGAGCCATATCAATGCCCTGCGGCTAATCGCCGGTTGGATCGCCTTCTGCAACCAGCAGTGACCTCATCAGGCCCTCCACATGATGACCCCAGATGCGGCCCATGCTGCTGCGCTAACTGCATGGAGAAAAAATGAGCAATTTGCTATTGAGCGCTCTCATCCATCTGCTGGGATTCGTGGGCCTTGGCGCAGTGGTTATTCTCCCGCTCCGTTCATGGCTGGAGCTCCGGAGGCTTGCAATGAAACGGAGCCAGGCGACTGGGAATCGAGCGATATTTTTATCGATGCTGGTTGTTACCAGCGCAGCCCTCTGGAGTGAGCTGCAGATCCTGCGACATCTCTTCAACTGCCTCACCGGGGAATACTGTGGTCCAAACGTCGGAAGCGGATGGAGCTATCTGGCGACACTGGGGGCAATCTACGCACTGTTCGAGATGTTGGTTCTGACAACGCATGCACCGCTCAGAAGCAGGGGCTGACTTGTCGGTCTGCACATTCGGTCTACCTCGATTTTTCGGAACAACGAAAGCTGCCGATGCAAGCGGGATGGACCAGATGAGACCCCAATCGCGGTGACAATAGGCTGCATTCATGGAAGCTGCGACCACCAGCTATGGAAGAAACATCAATCAGGATCTGGAAGAAAAGTGTGAATAATGCCAAGTTTGTAAAGATCTTTCTTTTGACGGCGAGGGCTACAAGTGTCGGCGCCTTGGTCTATTTCTACAGTAGGGCGTCATCGCTCTACCGTCTTGTCAGAGAGTGCCTTGATCATGTGGAGGACGTTCCTGCGTTTGAAGCCTGCAAGCGCCATCCGGACTCAATTCAGTTTGAGCTCATTGGTATGACGGTAGCGTTCTTCGCGATTCTTGCGCTGACAAACTGCAAGATTTTATCTGCGGAAAAGTAAGGGAAAGCAGAGTCATGTCCGATCTCGGAGAGAGACGGCAGTTGGGGAAGTAGATGGTAAAGACCAAATCGTTTTTCCGGTCGTTGCTGTACGTGGCGGTGGCTATCCTGATAGGTGCGACCTACCTCTCAATGGGCCGTTCGATAGGAGGCGGAGATTGGAATGGGAAGCCAACGGAAGCAGAATTGCGCGGGGCTGCCAGGACGTTCGTGTTGCCTTCTGGATTCCCTCCGACTGATGTCCAGATGCTGCAGAAGGTGACCTTCCTGGCGGTGGTCTTCGACGCTGAGCTCGAATCTGATCCAGAGCAGGTCGCTGCCTTCTTCTTGAAGCAGGCAGCAGAGAACAAGTGGCAAGTGAAAATGGACAGGCAGCAGACCGACTACCGCCTGATGGTGTTCTGCGATGGCCGCTTGGCACGCTCGGTGGAGCTGACCGTCAGGGGGCGGATCGTCAAGCTGTATGGCGGGATCTACTGGGAGTCGAACAGGAACAGCGACATGTATTGCTCGACGGCTCTCCCGTAGGCAATGGCAGAATCACAGACCTGCCAGAACATATTCGGGGCTGTCCGTGACGTCTCACCCAATACCGAACTACTTCTGCGCGCTTCTGCAATCAAAGCAGCGCACAACAATTCTGGCGCATTAGCAGCTGCGGCTGTGGTGGGAGAGGAGATATGCAATTGAAATCCCCATTCAAGTTTTCATGCCCCAGTTGTGGTGCTCCGGGGCAGGGCTTTCCGCTTCGCCGTTCGCTCGAGAAGAAGATAAGGACCGGATGTGGAAGCTGCGGAACCGAAATCGTTTCGGAGCTGGGCCACGTTAAATATGTAATCTGCTACGTAATCGCTTTGGTTTCTGTGGCACCCACTGGGATTGTCCTTATTACGGGAATTTTGACCGCACAGTGGCTATGGGTAGCTGCGGCACTCATCCTTGCCAGCCTCATTTGGACTCCGACCATGCTTTTCCATTCGCGGAACGCCAAAGTGCCTATCGCCGACAGGCGACCGGAGCGATATGGGCGAGCGCACACGCCAAGTACGTAGCTCCTTGTGGTGCCCCCCCGACAGCTTCTGCGCACTCTGGAACAGGATCCAGCTCGTCGCGATGAACTTGTTGCCGCCCTACGGCCGATTGCCGCGATGGGTGTGGGTAAAAGCGTTGGTATGATCGCGCCGGCAACGTCGTAGAAGAAGTTGACTACGACAAGAATCCCAAAGAATGAAGTAGCAAAGAGGCATCGCACTCCCCACGCGGGGCTTCTTGTTTGGCCGCTGCTGTCAGCGGTGCAGCAGAAAGACCTCCTGGAGCCCAGACCTGCTTCATTCAAGGTGATAAAATTCCGCAGGCGCTGTTGAACATCCAGCCCGGTTTCAATCGCGGACCATGACGGAGGGGGGCGAATGAAGACTATTGGGTTGCTACTGCTAGGCGTCTTGGCCCTGTATTTCGCCGCTTGCTCGGGACTATCTACAAGCAAATCCCGTGCCTTTGACTCCATCAAGCTAGGAGACAGCCGCACAGCCGTCATTGACGCAATCGGCACTCCGGATGTGCGAGAACTACCGGAGAAGATACTCGCACGGTATGCGAGCAAACCGTGCAGCGGTGCGTGCAAGGAGCGCCTATGGTTCGAGAACAAGCTGAGCCTAGGAATTGAGGCATGGTCGGTGGAGCTGGATGAGAATGGCCGCGTCATCCATAAGGCGTATTGGCATGCGACGTAAGCCAGTGTGCCGCGCAATGAAAAGCTCCGTAAAAGTGCCGGGCCTCTTCTTAGCCGATGCAGTTGCTGTCGTCGGAGTCCACGCTGGCTGATGCTGTCCTCGCCGGGCCGTTGCGGCCGCGCTGCGCTCATGTTGCGCGTTGTCGAAGATCCCTCCTCGCGCTGTGGACATGAATTCGGCATTCGACCTAGAAGTGAAGGCCCAATGCCCAAACGCCGAAGTGGTCTACGACGCCACAGTTGGAATCCGGACATGTCTGGCTTTCCTCTGGTCTAGGAGGGGGAGCCTACGGTGGACCTCATTGGGACGTTCAGCCCCCCAATGAGGACTACATCTATCCTGTGGAAGAAGGCGCTGATTAAAATGCTGAAGCTGGAAATTGAATCTTTGAGGTTCTATTCACGCCTGGACGAGGATGCGTTCTTCCCCAGGTTGAACCAGATTTCAGGCGTGGTGTCTGTTGAAGGATTCCTCAGGACGATCAACGTCTCTGTTGATCCATCGGCTGTGGATGAGGACGGCATGAAGGAGCTGATCTCGCTGTTCCAACGCTATGGAATAGACATGCGCCAGCTGCGGGAACTGGAGGCTGAAGAGTTCAGCTCATGGATGCGGAGCAGATCCGCCTACTGGTTCAAGTCAATGTATCCGGACCAATGAGCGTTTGAAATGAGGATCATCCCTTGGCTCGGTATCGCGCTCCTGTGGATGGTGCCATTGGACGTCATATGGTGTTCTGCGATGGCCGCTTGGCACGCTCGGTGGAGCAGACCGTCAGGGGGCGGATCGTCAAGCTGTGTGGCGGGATCTACTGGGAATCGAACAGGAACAGCGACAGGTATTGTTCGACTACTCTCCGGACGGTGCGATCAGCGCCTGTGGATAACGGCCTAGACGCGCTTCTGGCCGAACAGACAGGCAGCACCTGGACGAACTACCTGTGGTTCGGTGGTGAACTGGTTGGCATCGACAGGAGCGGGTCGGTGAACTTCGTTCACAACGACCATCTGGGGCGGCCGGCGTATGCGACCAACGCGTCGCAGCAGGTGGTATGGAAGGCATACAACTATGCGTACGCTCGCAGCGTCCTGAAGGACGATAGCGGCGGGCTCAACATTGGTTTCCCGGGGCAGTACTAAGACAGTGGGAGTGGGCTCTGGTACAACGGATTCCGTGACTATGATGCGAGCGCTGGGCGTTATGTGCAGAGTGATCCGATTGGGTTGGCGGGGGGGACCAATACGTATGCCTATGTCGAGGGGAACCCGATGAGCATGATCGATCCACTTGGTTTGATCGGGTACCTGTGTCAAAAGGGAAACAATGTTGGTATCTCGATTCCAATCAACTTCCAGGGTGCAAACTCCGCACAGGTATCGCAGGCAACGAGGGCGATCGAAAGCGCCTGGAGTGGCAAGATCGGGGCCTACAATGTAAAGACAACAGTGAAGCCCATTCCGGTTTGGCACACCGCCACGACTAACGGAATCGCCATTCGATCCGGAACACGCGAGTCGTATGTGCAGACGCCTTGGGCCAACGAGGGAGTCTGGTATATGCCCGGCCAGTGGGGCGACGCGACATTGGCTCACGAGGCAGGTCACTTGTTGGGTTTGGCTGATTATGGGACCGGAATCATGGGCAGAGATCTCAGTGTTTCCGTGTCCGAGCAGAACATACAGGATCTCCTCGACCCTTCAAATGAGGCCATAATCCGTGTCTGACAATGTAGTAACTAGAATTTCATTCTCCATGGTTCTGCTGGCGATGCTCGGCTGTCAGGCGACCGAAGGTAACACCACACTCAGCCAACGATATGGGATATGCGCCAACCTCCCAGTTGGTGTTGAGTTTCGAAAGTTCGCACCCGGACCTGACTTTGATCTTGGGGTTCTGGAGACTGAGGGGCATTACGCGGAAGTCTTCATCGGACGTCACCCGAAGTTCTCTCATCGCGTCATCAAGAGGGGCGTAACCGCGACAGATGGATTCGAGCTTTTGGGCCAGGAGTCCGGCGATGGCGTGGAAAGAATCCTGTACGCATATAATCGCGGTGACCCTGAAGGTCCGAGTTATGTCATGTTCATGGCCGTCGATATCCAGCCGATGAAGAAAATTATGAATGCAAAGAATTTTCTCGTGAGTTGTAGATAAACAGAAGTTCGCAGGCCGTGCCGCTACTGTACTCTTCGCCCGAGTTTCAAACCTTTCAGTTCGATCGAGAGGAAGATTTCGATCGAGAAGAAGATAATGGCCGAATGTAGAAAATACGGCGCCGAAATCGGCGGTCTCAACTTGTAAGTGCAACACGTGATCTGAATGCCTGCAGTTCGGTATTCATGGCCTCTGCAGGTGTCTTCCAGCCCAGCGTCTGACGCGGTCGGGCACTCGTCAACCACGCTACATGGTTGAGATATTCCTGGCTAGCCATGGACAGATCCGTGCCCTTGGGCAGAGACTGGCGCAGCAAACCACTGATGTTCTCGTTGCTTCCACGCTGCCATGGCGCATGCCTCTTTCTGCCGCCGCCACTCCCCCGACAGGGAAGGCGGACTGCGACTCAGCCGTGTAGCAATGGATCGAATGCTTGCACCGTTGCCGGTCTCGATCTGGAGCACGGTGCGCTCCTCAGAGCTCAAATGGCGCAGCGTCCTGAAGGACGATATCGGTGGGCTCAACATTGGTTTGCCGGGGCAGTACTACGACGGCGAGAGTGGGCTGTGGTACAACGGACCCCGTGACTATGAAGCGAGCGCTGGGCGTTATGTGCAGAGCGATCCGATTGGGTTGGCGGGGGGGGATCAACACGTATGCCTATGTTGGAGGGAATCCGGTTAGCCGAATTGATCCATTCGGGTTAACGCAATGCGATATCGATGTTGCATTTGCCTTCGCAAAGACCATGAATCCACATATCAAGCTTGGAGCCGGTGCGCCAAAGGCCGATTACCGCGCGGCGGTGTTGAGGGGGAGGCACAACCGCGGGGAGGTGACGGATATATTCACCTCAACGAAAGGTACTTGGATGTGCTTGATTGGAGTGGTGTCTATAATTTTCTTGACACGATAATTCATGAAGGGCTGCACTTCACTCGCCCGATAGGGTTGCAAGAGAAGTCGAACAACTACGATCATCGATATATTAGCCCTGAGGCAACTCGGCGAGCACGTGAGCAAGTCTACGATTTCAACAAGGAGCGGAAGTCGCAGTGCGGGTGTGACCAATGATCTTGCTGGCTAGAATCCTGTTGCTAGTTCTTCTTGTTGCATCCTGCACCACTCAAGGGGGCGTCAGGGCGAGTGAGAGTCATGAGTGCATCATCGTTGATGATGCAGAAATTGTGACGTCATCTCCTGGCGGGTTGAACGAGTTCGAATCGAATTTGTGGGCTGCGAATTCCGGTCACCAGCTCCGATCCGGCTCAAGCTCTGTTCTATCCTTGAGAATCTTCTCCGAAAGGGAAGGCGTTGCTGATTCGCAGTATTTCACAAAAATAACGGGTTACCCGAGTAGTGCCAACGCTCTAGGGACGAAGAAGCTTCGCTTGAAAAATGGACATTTTTCGAGTGGATGGTCTGGATTTGCGTACAAAGCTGACTTCTGGACTTCCGACGAAATTTCCGTTGACATAAATCCATTGCCTGGCCGCGAAGGTGTCGTGGAAGTTACGGGTATGATTGGCGCCGTAAATTCCTATAGACGAGAGAAGAAGGAATTTGATCTTCATTTCACCTGCAAGCTAGCCAAGCGCACGTTGACAGAACTGAGTCCATGGCAAGGCGGCGCTGGTGATATCTGGCGCTTTCTTTATCCGTAGGCAAGGTCGGGTAGCTGATTGGCCGGGTAGGCTCAATGCCCATCCTGCGGCACACCTCGCTAACCGCCATGCTCAGCTCGACCTGCTTGAGCGCGTACGCAATCTGCTCCTCGGTGAAACGGGACTTCTTAGTCGCCTGATTCCTCGTGATCCACGGGGCCCATGCGGGGCGAATTCTCTACTTTACGGTGGCCCGGTTTTCTGGAGGTGGGTCAAACTTCAACTCAGTCACAGGTCTGACTAAAGGAATCCGGAACACACTACGAGGAAATGCTAAGTTGTCGGACGCGAACGAAGTCGCAAAAGGGATAAAAGATAACGTAACGGACCCTGCATCGGCCTTCGATTGTGGAAAGTAAAAATTATGAAAACACTTTTTTGGCTTGGCATGGCATTTCTATTGATGCTTCCGCTGAACTTCCTCGTGGCGACTATTGGCAGAATTCTGTCAGGCGAAGCCTGGGGAGGGACATGGTAGGTCTTGGCATGGCGATATTCGGAGTAGCGGCTGCCGTCATTCTGTATAGACGGCGCTCACTCGGAAGCTCTCGACGACAAGACAATCGTTGACGATGATGTCGGTCGTCCGCTGTGTCGCCTTTTCCTTACCCGCGTACCGGATGTATTGCTCGACGGCCCTCCAGTAGGCGCTGGCAGGACCACCGACCTGCCAGAACCTATCCGGCGATGCCCGGGATGTCTCACCCACCCCCAAACAACTTCTGCGCACTCTGGAACAGGATCCTGCTCGTCGAGATGAACTTGTCGCCGCCCTGCGGCCGGTTGCCGCGATGGGTGTGGGTGAAGGCGGTCGGAGCCATCAGCAGGCTGCCGGTACGCGGTGCGATATCGGGTGGCGGGGGGAATCAACACGTGTGCCTACGCAGCTGGAAAGCCCATTTCCATCACTGATTCAGCTGGTCTTGCGCCAGATCCCCTTGCAGGTTACAAGCTTGCTTTCGGCCCGATCATCACCAAAACTCCGACCACCCCAATTCACTGGGCAGAGAAGATGGTTGTAGGTCTCTTGGTTGGGAAGGCGTCGTTTGGATGCCTTGATGTAAACAAGGCCGGCCAAATCGTACCGAAAATGTCTACAGTACTGGCGAGGATCTCGGTGCGGTACATGTTGTTGGAGCCAACTGAAATGGGATGTGCTGAGTTGAGCTGCGATAAGAATGGCATCATCGACGCACTTGGAGTGCCAATTGATGTGTGCCCAGTTTCAGGAGCTTCTTCATGAACGGCGACAGTGACAGCGGTGGGAGTACAACTACTCTCGGAAAGACAATCATTGTAAAGACCACATTTCTAGTAATGTCGCTTGGGGGAATTACAGTAATTTGGAACTTTCCTCGCCCCTTCTCAGACATTTCAATTCTGCTAGGCATAGCTTGGATATTCTTCACGTCCAGAATCTTGAGGTGGTTCTTCATTCGAATGGGATGGACAACGAAGGAGCGGGAAGGCATTCTCTTCAAGTAGAAAGTTAGGTTCTTCTCCCATCTGAGGGGAGAAAGCTTACGGTCGATCAGAGATTATTATTTGTTGAGAAAACAAGCCGAGGCTCAGATGAAAGTGTTCAAATACGGCTTTTCAGTGCTCGTCAGTTTTGTTTCTGCCTGTGACGGCTCATCTGGTGGAAATGCGGACTATGCAGTTCTTCAAAAGGAGAGCATTGCTTGCACTCCGCCAGCGCAGATAGAAATACAGCCCTGGGGAAAAAGCCGGGCTTTCTGGAAGCTGCAAAATGGTTGTCGGCCAATTTATAGGGGTCGAAAACGGTCGCGTAATTTTGCGAGGGCAGTACGAAGCCGGTCGACAGGTTGGCGTCTGGCGGTGGTATGACAAAGACGGGAACGTGACTAAAACGATTGATTACTCGAAATCAGCCCCTGCACACTGAACTAAGCCCCGCCCATCGCGGGGCTTCTTCTTAGGGATGGTCTGAACAATCACCACGGAGTGCTGAATTTCCAGCATCTGGGTGGTCCAGGCCCTTCAGGGGCATGCGATTGGCATTGATTTCTGCCCTTGAAGCGTCCATTTGGGCACGTCGGGGCGGAGGGACCCCTATGCCGGCAGCAACTGCCGGCGCACCATCCCCAGGTTGGACAGCGCAAACAGGGTGAGTACCTGCGCAGTGCTTCTCGCCAAACCTCGATACACCTTGGTGTAACCGAACTGCCGTTTGATCACCCGAAAGGGGGCTCGACTCTGCCTCACCCACCCCCAAACAACTTCTGCGCACTCTGGAACAGGATCCAGCTCGTCGCGATGAACTTGTCGCCGCCCTGCGGCCGGTTGCCGCGATGGGTATGGGTGAAGGCGGTCGGGGCGATCAGCAGGCTGCCGGTACGCGGTGCGATCTTGCGGCCCTGGAACAGGAACTCGGTTTCGCCTTCGTCGAATCCATCGTTGAGGTACAGCGTCCACAGCACGTGCCGATGCAGCGTCTCGGCCTGCGCATCCTTCGGGTACAGCTCGCAGTGCCAGTACGGGTAACCGCCCTCGCCTGCGGCATACCACTGCAGGTTGATCGCGCCCGGGCGCAGGCAGGTGCGCGCCAGGTCGGCCAGCTGCTGCTCCGGCATGTCGGGGAAGTCCTCGGCCGACAGGCGTCGCGGCTGACCATCGCTGTCCTGGATCTGCAACATCAACGGTGCGATCAGCGCCTGTGGATAACGGCGTAGATAAGTCAGCAGGCCCTTGAACACGGCCTGCTGCAGCTGTACGTCGACGTCCTGCCAGCCCTCCAGGCCGCTGATGCGCAGGTCCTTGCTGTGCTTGAGTTCCGGGAACACGCCGCTGCCGACGGCACCTGGCATCAGGCCGCGGGTGGCACGCAGGCGCTCGACGATGGCAGCACAGACCTCCGTGGGGACCGCGTTGTGGATGACTTCGATGAAATCGACCGGGCCCTGCTCGTGCATGCGTGCATTCCTTCGGCGGCAAGGGCTTGATGGTGCCGTTTGCCGCCGTCGGTGTCACCCCACGGTCATGTCATCGAACTGCCATGAGCGCGTCCGCAGTGCGCCGCTCAGGCCTGTGCGGCGTCGTGCTGGTGGTGGTAGCGCACCGCCTCGGCCACTTCCTCGCGCGAGCCGAGAAACACCGGCACGCGCTGGTGCAGCTGGTCGGGCTGGATGTCGAGGATGCGCTCGCGGCCGGTCCAGGCGGCACCGCCGGCCTGCTCGACCAGCAGGCCCATCGGGTTGGCTTCGTACATCAGGCGCAGCTTGCCGGCCTTGGACGGATCCTTCCGGTCCCACGGATAGATGAAGATGCCACCGCGGGTCAGGATGCGATGCACATCGGCCACCATGCTGGCGATCCAGCGCATGTTGAAGTTCTTGCCACGCGCACCTTCCTTGCCGGCCAGCAGATCGCCGACATAGGCCTGCATCGGTGCTTCCCAGTGGCGCTGGTTGGACATGTTGATGGCGAATTCCTGGGTGGCCGCCGGAATCTGCATGTTCTCGGTGGTCAGCACGAACTCGCCCTTCTCGCGATCCAGGGTGAAGGCATGCGTTCCGTGGCCGACGGTGAGCACCAGCTGGGTGCTCGGCCCGTAGATGCAGTAGCCGGCCGCGATCTGCTTGCTGCCCGGCTGCAGGAACGCGTCATCGCCCGGCAGTTCGACGTTGGTCGGGCAGCGCAGCACCGAGAAGATGGTGCCGACGGAGACGTTGACGTCGATGTTGGAGCTGCCATCGAGGGGATCGAACAGCAGCAGGAAATCGCCGCGCGGATAGATGTCCGGCACCGGCTGGCTGTGGTCCATTTCCTCCGAGGCGCAGGCGGCGAGGTGGCCACCCCAGGCGTTGGCTTCGAGCAGGATCTCGTTGCTGATGACATCCAGCTTCTTCTGCGCCTCGCCCTGCACGTTGCCGGTACCGGCGTCGCCGAGCACGCCGCCGAGGGCGCCCTTGCTGACGGCGATGGAGATGCTGGTGCAGGCGCGGGCGACGACCGCGATCAGCTGACGCAGGTCGGCATTGATGCGGCCGGCGTGCTGTTCCTGGATCAGGAAGCGGGTCAACGAGGTACGGGACATGGGCGGACAGGTCTCGGCAGCGGGAAAACGCCTATTGTCGCCCGTCTGGCCGCTGCGTGCGTGAGCGCGGGAAGGCGTAATCGTTTCCAGATGCGTTGCGCTCGTAGCGTCTTCCTTTTGTCGGGGCTCGTGGGAGGCGGAGGGTGTGACAAAGGCAGAGCAGGACCGGTCAGGTGCAAAAACAAAGGCGCCTTCCGGCGCCTTTGTCTTCAAGCCACTGGAGCGTGGGTTCAGCCCTTGGCGACGGTAGCCACGGCCTTGGCGACATACTCCAGGTTGTTCTGGTTCAGTGCGGCCACGCAGATGCGGCCGGTGCCGACGGCGTAGATGCCGAACTCGTCGCGCAGGCGCTCGACCTGCTCACGGCTCAGGCCGGAGTAGGAGAACATGCCCGCCTGCTCGTTGATGAAACCGAACTGCGGGGCGCCGGCGGCCGCCAGCTTCTCGACCAGGCCTTGGCGCAGCGCGTGGATGCGTTCGCGCATCTCGGTCAGCTCCTGCTCCCACATCGCACGCAGTTCCGGGTTGGTCAGCACACCGGCCACCAGCGCTGCACCGTGGGTGGAGGGGCTGGAGTAGATGGTGCGGATCACGCGCTTGACCTGCGACTGCACGGCCTTGGCGTCAGCGGCGGTCGGCGCCACCATCGACAGTGCACCCACGCGCTCGCCGTACAGCGAGAACGACTTGGAGTACGAGTTGGCGACGATGAAGCTGTCGATGCCGGCTTCGGCGATGATGCGCACGGCGGCGCCATCCTGCTCGATGCCCTTGTCGAAGCCCTGGTAGGCCATGTCGATGAAGGGGAACAGCTGGCGGTCCTTCAGCAGCTGTGCGACCTGCGTCCACTGCGTGACCGTGAGGTCGGCACCGGTCGGGTTGTGGCAGCAGGCGTGCAGCAGCACCACGCTGCCCGCCTGCAGGTTCTGCAGGTCGGCCAGCATGCCGTCGAAGTCGACACCGTGGGTCGCGGGATCGAAATAGGTGTAATCCACCACCTCGAAGCCGGCGGCACTGAACACCGCGCGGTGGTTTTCCCAGCTCGGGTTGCTCAGCGCGACGGTGGCGTGCGGCAGCAGCTTCTTCAGCACGTCGGCGCCGACGCGCAGCGCACCGCTGCCACCGACGGTCTGTGCGGTGGTGACGCGGCCTGCGGCCAGCAGCGGCGAATCCTTGCCGAACACCAGCTCACGCGTCGCCTGCGTGTAGGCCGGAAGGCCGTCGATCGGCAGGTAGCCGCGCGGTTTGGCGTCGGCAGCGAGCTGCTGCTCGATCTGCTTGACGGCGCGCAGCAGCGGAATGCGGCCACTCTCGTCGTAGTAGATGCCCACACCCAGGTTGACCTTGGTCGGGCGGCTGTCGGCGTTGTATGCCTCGGTCAGGCCCAGGATCGGGTCGCCTGGGACCAGTTCCACGTTTGCAAAGAAGGACACGGCGGTACTCGTTCGGTAGACGGAAAGGGGGAGGAATTGCGCCACGCGGCTTGCGGCATTTCGGCCGAAACCGGCCCATCGTAACAAAGCCTGCCGGGGCTGGCCGCCACCATCGTCATCCGCGGACCCGTACCATGGCGTGCGTTGCCGACCGATCCATCAACCTGAATCATGAATGCTGCCGCACGCCGCAATCGCCTGCCCCTGTCCGCCCTGCTGCTGTCGCCGCTGGTCGCGATGGCGGAGCCGTCCACGACCGCCCTGCCCCCCGTGCAGGTGCAGGCAGCCCGTGTGCAGGGGATCGATCCGTTCGCCCTTCCCGCCAGCCAGGACACGGTCTGGATCGATGCTGACCGCGCCGGCACCGGGGCGCAGCTGTCCGAGGCGTTGGCCGGGGTGCCGGGCCTGCTGGCCCGCGACCGGCAGAACTTCGCGCAGGACACCCAGCTGTCGATCCGGGGCTTTGGCGCCCGCTCGACGTTCGGCGTACGCGGCGTACGGGTATTGATCGACGGTGTGCCGGCGACCATGCCCGATGGGCAGGGCCAGCTGTCGCACGCCAGCCTGCTGGGTGCCGAACGCGTGGAGGTGCTGCGTGGACCGTTCTCGGCGCTGTACGGCAATTCCTCCGGTGGCGTGCTGCAGGTGTGGAGCGCGCAGGGCCGGGCGGGCGACCCGTGGCGGCTGCGGCTCAGCGCGGGCGCGGACACGACCCTGAGCGTGGGTGCGCAGCTGCGCGGCGCGGGTCAGGCGCTGGACTACAACATCGCGGCCAACCACTTCCGTACCGATGGCTGGCGCGACCACAGCCGTGCACGGCGCGAATCGCTCAACGCCCGCGTCGGCGGCGAACTGGCAGGCGGGCGGCTGGAGCTGCTGCTCAACGCGCTGGACGCACCCGATGCGCAGGATCCGCTGGGTCTGACCCGCGCGCAGGTGGCGGCCGACCCGCGCCAGGCCACCGCCGTCGCTCATCAGTACAACACCCGCAAATCGGTGCGCCAGCAGCAGGCCGGCCTGCGCTGGAGCCGCGAGGCCGGCGCGCAGCAGTGGCAGCTGATGGGCTATGCCGGCCAGCGCTCGGTCACCCAGTATCTGGCGATCCCGCCGACGGCCCAGGCCAACCCGTTGCATGCCGGCGGTGTGATCGACCTGGACAGTGGCTATGGTGGCCTGGACGCACGCTGGAGCTGGCAGGGCGAGGTGGCCGGCCGACCGCTGGACCTGGTCGCCGGGCTCAGTGCGGACCGCCAGCGCCAGCAGCGCACCGGCTACGAGAACTTCGTCGGCAGCACACTGGGCGTGCGCGGGCGCCTGCGCCGCGACCAGATCGACATCGTGCAGAACGTGGACCAGTTCGCCCAGGCCTGGTGGCAGTGGAGTCCGCGCTGGTCGCTGCTGGCCGGTGTGCGGCACAGTGCCGTGCGCTTCGAATCGGACGACCGCTACATCACCGACCGCAACCCGGACGACAGCGGCCACCGCCGCTACCGGGCCACCACACCGGTGGCCGGGATCAGCTTTGAAGCCCACCCGCAGTGGCGCCTGCATGCCGCCGTGGGCCGTGGCTTCGAGACACCTACCTTCAACGAGCTGGGCTATCGCGCCGACGGCCAGGCCGGGCTGGCGCTGGATCTGGCGGCAGCGCGCAGCCGCACGCTGGAGATCGGCAGCAAATGGCATGCACAGGATGGAACGCAGCTGGATGCGAGCCTGTTCCGTGCAGATACCGACGATGAGCTGGCCGTTGCCAGCAATATCGGTGGCCGCAGTACCTACCGCAACATCGGCCGTACGCGGCGCCAGGGTATCGAACTGCAGTACCGGCAGCCGCTGGCCGAGCAGCTGGAACTGCAGTTGGCCTGGACCTGGCTGCAGGCACAGGTGCGGTCGCCCTATCTGACCTGTGCCGGCAGTGGCTGCCGTGTGCCCGATACCCGCGTGGATGCCGGCAGCCGCCTGCCGGGTGTTCCGCGCCAGCAGGCCTTTGCCCGCCTGCAGTGGACGCCCGCGGACTGGCAGTGGGCGGTGGAAGCCACCGCGAGCAGCGATACCGTGGTGAACGACCTGGCCGACGAACGCGCGCCGGGTTACGCCCTGCTGCATCTGGAAGGGGGCCGCCAGTGGCGGCTGCCGGGAGGTGAGCTGCGGGCCTTTGCCCGGCTGGAGAACGTGCTTGACCAGGCCTACATCGGCTCGGTCATCGTCAACGATGGCAATGGCCGCTACTACGAGCCCGGCCCGGGCCGCCGCGCCAGTGTCGGCCTGCAGTGGTCGTGGCGCTGAGCTGACCGGCGGCGCCTGCGGGACGTCAGTCGGGCGCCTTGGCCGGCACGAACGGTGATGTCGGGTCGCTGGCCGGGAACGTTTCCTCCAGCGCCTCGTCCTGGTTGTCGCTGGCGTGCTGCTTGCGTTCGCGGCGCTTGAGCGGGCTCTCCTGCCCTCCCCGATGACGGTCACCGCCGTCCTTGCGGTCCAGTGCGGCCTGTTCAGCCTCGCGCTTCACCGGCAGATGCTCGCCGGACTGTGCGGCGTCGAAGAAGGGCGCGCCCGTGCCGCGGAAGTCGGCATCATCGTTGTCGTGCTTGCCGCGCTGCTCGCCGGGAATCGGCGCACGGTTCTCGCGGAGCGGGTCTCGGGAGGTCTCTCGGCTCATGATCAGGTACCTGCGCATGGGGAGGACCACTACACCGCCACCGAAGTAAAGACACCGCGAACCCTGCGTCATGAACATCTCTGTCACGGCTGGATAACGCCGCCGCCGGTATTCCTGCCCACCCGACCCGCTGCAGGAGCCGGTCATGCCCCGCCTGGAACGCCCCGCCCCGTCCGTGTTCAACGCCCTGCTCGATCCGCTCGGCCAGCGCACCGCGCAGCGCCGGACGCGTCGCCACGAAGATCCGCAGGCCGTGGCCCAGGATTACCTCCAGTACATGCTCAGCGATTACGAGGAACGTCGTGGTCACGGTCATCGCAACTGGCGTGACCTGTGCCCGGTGTATGCCTTCGCACTGACCACGCATGCGGCTGACTGGCCGCGCGGGGATGCGGCCGATACCTGCGAGGAGCTGGCCGAGCATTGGGAACAGATGCGAGGGCAGTCGCGGCTGGGATGGTCGCAGGCGCGGCCGGTGGTGGAAGACGCATGGCGCGCGCTGGATCATATTCCGGCAGCGGCGGTAAGACCCCTGCTGCAGTGACCTGGCCGGGACGCTGCGCGCCGACCCGGCGTGCACGGCGTCGACACGGGTGGTTTACACCCGGCACCGGAAGCTGACGGTCCTGCTCAAGCACAGGTGCGCGCATGGCCCGCCCGATCTGGACCGGAACACTCTCCTTCGGCCTGCTCAACGTGCCGGTGTCGCTGATGTCCGGCGAACGCAAGGTCGATCTGCAGTTCCGCATGCTCGATTCGCGCGACCGCAAACCGATCCGTTTCGAACGGGTCAACGCCGATACCGGTGAGGAGGTCCCGTGGAAGGACATCGTCAAGGCCTACGAGTACGACAAGGGCAGTTACGTCGTGCTGGAGGAAGGCGACATCCGATCGGCGGCGCCCGAAAGCCATGAGACCGTGGAGGTGGAGACCTTCGTGGACGCGGCGCAGATCGATCCGCGCTACTACGAAAAGCCCTATCTGCTGGTGCCGGGCAAGAAAGCCGAGAAGGGCTATGTACTGCTGCGCGAGACGCTGCGCCGCACCGGCAAGGTCGGCATCGCACGGGTGGTCGTGCGTACCCGCGAGTATCTGTGCGCGGTGATGCCGCACGAGCACGCCCTGGTGCTGATGATCCTCCGCTATCCGCAGGAACTGGTCGATCCGGAGGACCTCAAGCTGCCCACTGGCACCCTTTCCGAGTACCGCATCACCGGCAAGGAAACGGCGATGGCCGAGCAGCTGATCGAGTCGATGGCCGGCGACTGGGATCCGTCGCAGTATCACGACGAGTTCCGCGAGCGCCTGCAGCAGGTACTCAACAAACGGATCAAGGCCAAGGGGGGCACCACCCGGGTGGACGAAGAACCTGCACCGCGCGAGGACGCCACCACCAACGTGGTCGATTTCATGGCCCTGTTGCAGAAGAGTCTGGATGCGAACAAGCGAACCCCCGCGAGCAAGACGGCCGCGCGCAAGGCGCCGGCGAAGAAGGCGGCCGGCAAGACAGGCAGGAAGACCGCGAAGAAGGCAGCGAAGAAGGCAGCGCCACGGCGCAAGGCGGGGTGATCCATGTCGCTGCATCAGTACCGGCGCAAGCGCCGGCTCGGCGGCGGCAGCGGGCAGACGCCGGAACCGGACGACCAGCCGGCGCCGGGTGATCCGAAGCGGCGGCCGATCTTCGTCATCCAGCTGCACCATGCCAGTTCGCGCCATTTCGATTTCCGCCTTGAAATGGACGGCGTGCTCAAGAGCTGGGCGGTGCCCAAAGGGCCATCGCTGCGCGTTGGCGAGAAGCGGCTGGCGGTGGAAGTGGAAGATCATCCCCTGTCCTATGCCGGCTTCCAGGGCGATATTCCCGAGGGCCACTACGGTGCTGGTCACGTGGAGGTCTTCGACCACGGCACCTGGGCATGCGCGGGTGATCCCCTGCAGGCGCTGGCAGCGGGCAAGATCGATTTCGTCCTGCATGGCCAGCGGCTGGCCGGGGGATGGAAACTGGTGCGGACCGCGATGAAGGGACGCCAGGTGCAGTGGCTGCTGATCAAGCGCGAAGACAGCGAGGCCCGCGACGCGGAGGCCGACGACCTGCTGCACGCGCCATTGCGTGAACACCCCCGGAGCGCGAAGAAAATGACGGACAGGAAGATACGCAAGGCGGAGTCGCGCTGGCACGCCCGCGCGCTGAAACTGCAGGGCGCCCGCGACCGCCCGTATCCCCGTGCATTCAAACCACAACTGACCGACCACCGCGATGCCGCACCCGATGGTGATCGCTGGCTGCACGAGATCAAGTGGGATGGCTATCGCCTGCTGGCCGATCTGCACGACGGTGAAGTGAAGCTCCGCTCGCGCAACGGGCTGGACTGGACCGGGGACTTCCCTGAAGTCGTGCAGGCCGTGCGGGCGCTGCCGGTTGATGACGCGCGCCTGGACGGTGAACTGGTAGTGCTCGACGAGAAGGGGCGCAGCGATTTCGCCGCCCTGCAGCGGGTCATCGATGGCAGCTCGAAGGCGCCGCTACGCTACCTTCTCTTCGACCTGCCCGGCGTGGCGGGAGTGGACATCAGCGCGGCGCCGCTGCTTGAGCGCAAGACACTGCTCAAGGCGTTGATCGGCGACACGCCCGGCACGCTGGCGTTCAGCGATCACGTCCTCGGCCATGGGCCGCAGGTCTTCGCCGCCAGTGGTGAGGCCGGATATGAGGGCATCGTCAGCAAGCAGGCGGACGCGCCCTACGTCAACGTGCGTGCGCGCAGCTGGGTAAAGGTCAAGCATGAGGACACCGATGAGTTCCTGATCGTCGGCTATACCGCGCCGAAGGGCTCGCGCGTGGGGTTCGGATCGTTGCTGCTGGCAACTCCCGACCAGGACGGCCTGCGCTACGTGGGTCGCGTCGGCACCGGCTTCGACGATGACAGCCTGCGCGCGCTGGCGCGGACGCTGAAGCCGTTGGCGACGGAGGACGCTGCGGTGGCGCTGCCCGCGCACGTCCCGTTCCGCGCCGCCAGCGTGCACTGGGTGAAGCCATTGAGGGTGGCGGAAGTGGCCTTCCGTGGCTGGGGCAAGGAGGGCCTGCTGCGCCAGGCCAGCTTCAAGCGGCTGCGCAGCGACAAGAGCGACGAGGATCTGGCGATGCCTGCAAAGACCACGAGCAGCGACGACGCGGTTGCCATCAGCCACCCCGAGCGTGTGGTCTTCGCGAAGAAGAAGATCCGCAAGGGCGACGTGGCCGACTACTACCGGCAGATGGCGCGCTGGATCCTGCCGGGGATCGTGGGCAGGCCCCTTTCGCTGCTGCGCTGCCCTGATGGCGCGGGCAAGGCCTGCTTCTTCCAGAAGCACCACGGCCCGGGCCTGGGTGATGCCGTGCATGCGGTCCCCCTGCAGCAGAAGAGCGGCCGCGAGGACTACGTCTACATCGACGATGTACGCGGCCTGCTGCAGCTGGTGCAGATGAACACGCTCGAGCTGCATCCCTGGGGCGCCACGGTCGCCGATCCCGAACATCCGGACCGGCTGGTATTCGATCTGGACCCCGGCGAGGGAGTCGGCTGGAACGAGGTCAAGGCCGGCGCGCGCGATGTGCGCGACCGGTTGCAGGAGATCGGCCTGCGCAGTTTCGTGCGGCTGTCCGGCGGCAAGGGCGTGCATGTGGTGGTCCCCCTGCAGCCGGCCGCCGACTGGGAACAGGCCAAGGCATTCTGCGAGGCCTTCGCGCAGGCGATGGCACAGCAGGCGCCCGAACGTTACGTGGCAACGATGAGCAAGGCCAAGCGCGGTGGTGTGATCTTCATCGATTGGTTGCGCAACACGCGTGGCGCGACCAGCGTCTGCTCCTGGTCACTGCGCGCACGCGAAAGCGCAGGCGTGGCGGTGCCGCTGCGCTGGGAAGAGCTTGCGCGGATCAAGGCGGCCGACGCCTTCCCGCTCGACAAGGCGCTGGCGCGGGCCAAGCGCCTGAAGGCCGATCCGTGGCAGGGCATCGATGCGGTGAAGCAGACCCTGCCGTCGCTCGATCTGTAGGGCCGGGCCATTGGCCACGGCCCTGCAGTGGCGGGCTCAGAAGTCCGCGCGGATGCCGAAGGTGATGCGACGACCGGAGAACTCGTACTGGGTCGGGAAGGCCTTGTCGATGGTGTAGCCGGTGGTCTTCTCGTCGAGCAGGTTGATCGCCTCCAGGTTCAGCTTCCAGGTGTCGGTGAGGCGGAAGCCGATCGATGCATCGAGCTGGCCATAGGCATCGCGATAGACCGGATACATGTTCAGATGGATGTACTCGACGTACTTGTCCTTGTAGTTGTACGAGGCGCGCGCGCTGAAGCGATCGTTCTCGTAGTACAGGGTGAAGTTGTACGCCTTCTCGGCCAGGCCTTCCGGCGGCGTCGGGATGTCCAGGTCGGACGCACCGGTCAGCGAATTGTCGAGCTGGGTGTAGTTGGCATTGATGCCCCAGCCTTCCAGTGCCGGGTGCAGCATCGACAGCGGCAGCTGCGCCACCAGTTCCACGCCGGTCACCTTGTACGAGCCCTCGGCGTTGACCGGCTGATAGACCTCGAAGTCGTAGTAGCCGTCCAGCGAACCGTTGGCGTTGAGTTTCTCCACATTCGGCACGATGCCGGTCAACGACTGCCGCACCACGCCGTCGATCTTCTTGGAGAAGTACGACGCGGCCAGCAGGCCACCGTTCTGCAGGTACTTTTCAAGGCCCACTTCCCACTGCCTGGCGGTGGTCGGCTTCAGTGCCGGGTTGCCGTCCATGAAGCGGAAGCTGCTCCAGCTGACGGTGCGGCGGTAGGCAATGTCGGTCAGCGACGGACGCATCAGCGTTTCCGAGGCAGCGCCGCGCAGCACCAGGCCGTCGGTGATCTCGGCGGTCATGTTGAAGCTGGGCAGGATCTTGCTGTAGTCGCCGCTGCTGGAGATCGGTGTGGCGGTGAAGCCGTTGCTGCCATCCGGGTTCTGCACCGGATGGAAGCCTGACGAATCGACGTCGGTGTCGATCGAACGCACGCCGAGGTTGGCGTACACCGGCACGGTGCCGATATCGAAGTAGAAGTCGGCCATGGCATACAGGGCCAGGGTCTTCTCCTTCACCTCGTAGTACTGGCCCGGATCGATCGGGGTTTCATAGCCCGGGTAGCGGAACGTAGCGCGCGCATAGGCGTTGGAGATCTGCTGCCAGTCCAGGTCGCTCGGGCGATACGCACCACCCGGTGCCAGTTGGCTGATCCACACCGGGTTGCTGTCGGCCAGCGTGCGCCTATTGACCCACGCGGTGCTGCCGGCGGTCGGGCCCTGGATCTTGCCGCTGCCGAACGCGCGTTCCTTGGTCTTGTCGGTGTAGCGCGCGCCGAACTGCACGCCGCTCAGTGCCGGGAAGAAGGCCAGGTTCATCTGCCGCCTCAGGTCGAGCTGCGCGGCGTACTTGTCATCCTTCACCTTCTCCAGCTCGGTTTCGTACGCTTCGAACAGGTACTTGTCCGCGGCGTTGTACATGTCGAAACCGCCGGTTGTGCTCGGCACGGTCTCGCCGCCGTCGCGGGTCCAGCGCGTGCGCGACGGCGCGTAGGCCACGTGCTTGAGGTTGGCGTAGTCCGAGTCCTTGCGCGCCCCGGAGTAGCCGACCAGCGCGTCGATGTCCCAGCCACCCACCTTCCAGTCCAGCGTGCTGCTGAACTGACGGTAGTCGGTGTTGGCGTTGCGTTCCTTGCTCAGGATCTCGTGCTGGGTGGCGGTGTAGGACACGTCCTTCAGCACGGTGATGCCGTAGGCCGACAGCGTGTCACGGTCGTAGTCGTGGATGGTGTCCAGCGTGCTGCGGCTGGAGGCCGAGTACGCCGCGGCATCGTACTCATCCTCGTGCGTGTCGTAGCCACCGAGCATCGCATCGAAGCTCAGCGAGAGGCTGTCGCTGGGCTTGAACTGCAGCGAGGCCGTGGCACCCCACTGGTCCTGCTCGTTGAGGTAGACGCGGTCGCCCACCTTGTCCTGGAAGACGATCCGGCTGGTTTCATCCTTGTCCATCCGGTTGCTGACGACGATGCCGGCGTCGCGCGCCAGAACCGCCGCGGCCTGCGATCCGCGTGTGCCCGACGCCTCCAGGAAGCGGCCCATCGGCCGGAAATTGATCCCGGAGTTGGAGTCGGTGCGATTGCTGCGCCTGGCCTTGGAGAACGACACCAGCCCGCCCCAGTCGCCCCAGGTGTCGCTGGCCAGGAAGGAAATCTTCGGGTCGATCCGGCCGTTGATGGAGTTGTGCGACGCCTCGGCCGATGCGCTGAACTTCGGTTCGGTGTAGTCGAATGGCCGCGCGGTCTGGATATCCACCGAGCCGGCGATGCCGCCTTCCTCATCGGCGGCGGTCGGCGACTTCTGCACGGTCACCGTCTGCACCACGTCCGAGGCGAAGATGTCGAACTGCACGTCGCGTCCGCCACTGCCGGACGCCGTCGCCAGATTGTTGATCGAGACCAGGGTGAACTCGCTGGGCAGGCCGCGCACGCTGACCCTGCTGCCCAGGCCCTTGTTGCGTTCGATGGTGACGCCCGGCATGCGCTGCAGCGCTTCGGCGAGATTCTGCTCGGGAAAATCGGCCACGTCGGTGGCGACGATCGAATCGGAGAAGCCGATGTTGGCGCGCTTCAGGTCCACGGCGCGCTCCAGGCTCCGTGCATAGCTGCCGGTCACGGTGACCGTATCCAGCTGCTGCAGCTGTTGGCGGGTATCGCCTTCGATCGCCTCCTCGGCCATCGCATCGACGGGCAGCACGGCCAGGCCGCCGATCAGCACCGCATGCACGGCGCGGGACAACAGCTTCGCTTGGGGGGCCGCGGCGGCGGCCTCCCGGGTCTGGTAACGCATCGGATGATTCCCCGGTTCCCTGTGGTGTCTTACGCCGCGCCTGTTCCCGTTTCCGTGGGTACAGGCCCCTGCGCCGCGTTGCCGACGTTCGGCGGTCACCGAGCCTAGGGGGAGATTGTTAAGCCTGTGTTGCGCTGCGTGAGGGCCGGCGTCCGAACCACCATCCCAGCAGCAGCTGCACCGGCAGTGACACCAGCAGGCCCATGACGAACCAGCGAGGGAAATCCGCGCCCAGCGTCCACAGGCCGTAGCCCGCGCCCAGTACCAGCAGCGACCAGATCGAGGTGCCGTGCGCGCGCGGCCAGCAGGGCGCGTAGTAGGTGGCAAAGCCGATCGCGGCGATGCCGCCGAGCACGGTGAACGCCAGATCCCAGCCCAGCTGCGCTTCGCTGCCGGGATGCAGGCCGAGCAGCGCAGGCAGCCAGCCACCGGCACTAGTGACCAGGGCAAGCGTGAGCAGCGCGCCAGCCAGGGCCACGATGGAACGAAACACAGTCTTGAGCATGCCGGGCATGGCCGCATTGTACGGCCGGACCGGCAGGGTGATGGCTTACAGCAGCTGCCTCAGCATCGCCTTCAGGCGCCGCCCTTCCTGCTGGAAGTAGTCGCGCTGTTCACGCCAGGCCGGAAACCGTTGCTCGACCTCCTGCCAGAACGCCGGCGAGTGGTTGGGCTGGATGAGGTGGCAGAGCTCATGCACCAGCACATACTCGAATGCCTCCGGGCGCCCCAGGACCAGCGCGAGATCCAGGGCCATGCTGCCATCGGGAGCCAGCGAGCCCCACTGCGAGGACATCACCTTCAAGCGCAGGCGGCTGGGTGCTCGTGGCAGTCCGGGCAGGTAGCGCGGCAGCCAGCGGCCCACGTCGGCGCGGGTCTGCGCCTCGAAGAACTCGCGCAGCAGACGGCGCAGGGTCGCGTCACCGGCGCGGGTCGGCCATTGCAGGCAGGCGCCGTGCTCGTCGATCTCCAGGCGTGCGTAGCGGCCTTCCTGCCAGCGCAGCGGCAGCAGCTCCCCGCGCAGTGGCAGCACCCCATCCACGCCCGGCTGCAGCGGTGCGGGCAGGCCCTGGCCCTGGTACTGGCGCAGCTGCAGTGCCAACCAGTCGCGATGCTGCTCCAGGAAACGTTCGCCCATCACCAGGCTGGCGCGCGGCGGCAGGGTCAGGCGCGCGCCGCGTTCGTCGACGCTGAGCTTGATGCGGCGCGCGCGCGGATCGCGTACGCGCAGCACGTCGATCTCGGCATCCTCCAGGCGCAGGCGAACGGTATCGCGCTGCACGGTGGCGGGCGGCGTGGGCGAGATCAGGCGGCGCAGCAGGCGGCTCATGCAGCCAGCATAGCGCCGCTTCGGGCCGCTGGATGACCGGCGGCCCACGCGGTGCCTGTTCAGTCAGCCTTGCTGAGTTTGAACGCCTCTTCCAGCAGCAGGAACAGGCGGCGGATCTCGGCGCTCTGCAGGGCGAATCGTGCGTCGAACTCGGCGCGACGGCCATCCTCGTCGGCATGCTCGAGCTGGTCCAGGGCACCGTCGAGGAACTTCAGCTTGCGCACGATCAGGTCGTCGCCGATGACGAAGGACAGGTTGTCTTCGAAGATCAGCGCCAGCTTGGTCACCTGCTTGCCGGCGTCCAAGTGCTTGTCGATCTCGTCGCAGCGCAGTTCCTGGTGCTGGCACTTGACCACCGCGCCGCCCTCCACCGGATCCTTCATCTCGCACTCTTCGCCCAGGCTGAGCCCGGTCGGCAGCGGCTCGCCGGCGATCCAGCCGGTCAGGATCGAACGCGGCGCCACTTCGGCGTTCAGCGGCATTGCCGGGAAGCTGCCGAGCAGGCCACGGATGTCGGACATGAAGTACTCGCCGGTCTTGCGGCTGGACGTATCCACTGCGACGTAGCCGTGCTGCAGGTCGATGAAGGCGTCGTTGCGCGAGGACTTCACGAAGGCGCGCGGCAGCAGTTCATGCAGCAGGTCGTCCTTCATGCGCTTGCGCTCGCGGCCACCGGGGCGCCGGCCTTCCCTTTCCTCGATCTCCTCCAGCTTGCGCTCGAGCAGGTCGTTGACCACGGCTGCCGGCAGGATCTTGTCCTCGCCGCCGACCGTCAGCCACAGGTGCTCGGCGATGCGGTGCGAGAGCAGTTCCTTCTCCTCGCGGCCGAACGGTGAAATGAAGCCGCGCGAATTCATCTCCAGCGCGCCGACCGGCTTGAGCACGGCGTGCGGCAGCAGCGTATCGATTTCGGAAAAATCAGTGGCGGTCGGGAAACGGAAGAACGTCAGGTTGCGAAAGAACATGGATTTCCGGATGGCAAAGAGAAAGGGCGACCGACCTTATGCGGTGGGCGTCTCGGGATCTGCGTCGGCGTCGACCGGGGTACCGGCCAGCCAGGCATGGGCATCGGGCAGCGGCGCGTCATCGCGACGGCCCAGCGCCATGAAGTCGAACAGGGACGTGTCGGCCAGCTGCGAGGGCCGGACCTGGCCCATGGCGCGCGCGATCTGCTCGATGCGGCCGGGGTGGTCCCTGTCCCACTGCTTGAGCATCAGGCCGACCTGGCGGCGCTGCAGGTTCTCCTGGCTGCCGCACAGGTTGCAGGGGATGATCGGGAACCGGCGTGCCTGCGCGTACGCGACGATGTCGCTTTCGCGCACGTAGGCCAGCGGCCGGATCACCACGTGCCGGCCGTCATCGCTGCGCAGCTTCGGCGGCATGCCCGACAGCTTGGCGTGGTGGAACAGGTTCATGAAGAACGTGGCCACCATGTCGTCGCGGTGGTGGCCCAGCGCGATCTTGGTGAAGCCATGGGTCTCGGCATGGTGGTACAGCGCGCCGCGGCGCAGGCGCGAGCACAGCGAACACATCGTCTTGCCTTCCGGAATCACCCGGCTGACCACCGAATAGGTGTCCTGCTCGATGATGTGGTACGGCACGCCGAGCCCGGCCAGGTACTCCGGCAGCACATGCTCGGGGAAGCCCGGCTGCTTCTGGTCCAGGTTCACCGCCACCAGTTCGAACGGCACCGGTGCCTTCTTCTGCAGCTGCACCAGCATGTCCAGCAGGGTATAGCTGTCCTTGCCGCCGGACAGGCAGACCATGATCCTGTCGCCGGCCTCGATCATGCCGAAGTCAGCGATCGCCTCGCCCACCTGGCGGCGCAGGCGCTTGGCCAGCTTGTGCTGCTCGCGCTCGGCCGCGCGCGGATCGCGGGGCGCGCGCGGCAGGGGATCGGGAAGAGAGATCACGGCACTCATGCCTGCCATTCTACCGGCTTGGAGCGGCCCCGGCCGGGGAACGGTCCGGCCCTCTCCCGGTGGTCATCATCGCTGTGTATGCTCGGAGGCTGTGGACACCTACAGCCCCGCCGAGATCGTCGAACGCCTCGCCGCCCTGCGCGCCGAGCACCGCCTGCTGGATGAACAGATCACCCGCATGGCGGCCAATGGCGAGGACGAGCTTGAGTCCAAACGCCTGAAGCGGCGCAAGCTGCAGTTGAAGGACTGCATCACCCGGCTGGAAAGCCTGCAGATTCCCGACGAGCCGGCCTGAGCCGGGTTCAGGTGGGTGCCAACCTTGGTTGGCACAGCTGGGAGGTGTGTGGACCAAGGTCCACACCCACCGTAGGGCCCGGCGCGACCTTCAATCCTGCGGGGCCGGCTCGTCCGGGCGTGCGGCTTCCGGGCTGACCCGTTCGATGGTGTGGCGCAGTTCGCGACCGAGAATGAACTTGGCGTCCTTGGCCCAGGCATCCAGGCGCTGGTCGAACAGCAGCTTGCTGTTCTCGTCGGGCCATACCAGGCGCAGTTCGCGCAGCTTCTGGATGAAGCTGCGGAACAGGGCCTTGTCGAAGAATTCCGGTGCCGCCGGTGCGTAGAGCAGGCTCAGGCGCTGTGCGGCCTGCTGGCACAGGCTTTCCAGTTCGGCGGCGCCGAGCGTGCCCGGCCCGTTCTTCACCAGCACCGAAATGGCGATGTAGTAGCGCTCGAAGGCCTGCTGCAGGGAGTGGCCGATCGCGCGCAGGCGGAACACCTCGTCGGTCTGCCCGGTGTTGCGGGCAAGAATGCCGCCATCGTCCTCGTTGACGTTCTGCAGCAGCCCCTCGCGCACGAACACGTCGATGGTCTGGTCGATGCGCTGGGCGAACTCGTCCTCGGTCCACGGCAGGAACAGCTCGGCCTGCAGGAACGGGTAGACGGTGCGGCCCAGCTGGACCAGGCCGGTGCGGCTCATGCGGCGGTTGTTCTGGAAACAGCACGCCACCCACGAGGAGGCGGTGAACAGGTGCAGCACGTTGTTGCGGAAGTAGCTCAGCAGCACCGCGGTGTCGCCGCTGACACTGAGCACGTCGCCCAGCGGGTGCTTGATGCGGGTGAGGACGTTGATCTCCTCGGCGTGGGCGATGATCCGCTCCGGCGAATGCGGAGTCACCGTCACCCGGTCCGAATATGGCATCTCGACCAGCAGGGTCTTGCACAGTTCGATCTGCGCGATCAGGTCCGCCTCGCCCATTGCATGCTTGGGCGTGGACAGCAGGGCCAATGCCAGCAGATTGATCGGGTTGACGTCCGCCGCACCATTGATGCGTTCCTGGATGCGCTCGGCCAGTGTATCGACGGTGGTCGACAGCCATGCCGGCTTCTCGTCTTCCGGCACCGCCTCACCCTTCCACTCCGGCGCCTTCTCGGCCAGCACGTCGTTCAGTGCGATCGGCTCGCCGAAGTTGACCACCACCTGCCCGTAGTTCTGCTTCAGCACCTTGGGGATGCCCCACAGCAGCTGCCAGATCGATTCCTTCTCCTTCGGTCGGCCGGAGAGCTCGTCCAGGTAGCTGCCGCCTTCCATCAGCTTCTCGTAGCCGATGTAGACAGGCTGGAACAGCACCGGTTTGCGCGGCTGGCGCAGGAAGGCGCGCAGGGTCATCGAGATCATGCCGCCCTTGGGCTGCAGCAGGCGGCCGGTACGCGAACGGCCGCCCTCGACGAAGTACTCGATGGAATAGCCACCGGCCACCAGCTGGGCGACGTATTCGCTGAGCACCGCCGAGTACAGCGCGTTGCCGCGGATCGAGCGGCGGATGAAGAACGCGCCGCCCTTGCGCAGCAGCGTGCCGACCACCGGGAGGTTGAGGTTGATGCCGGCCACGATGTGCGGCGGCACGATGCCGCGGTCGTACAGCAGGTAGGACAGCAGCAGATAGTCCATGTGGCTGCGGTGGCTGGGCACGTACACCACTTCATGGCCCGGCGCGGCGGCCTTGAACTTGTCCAGATGGTGAACCAGCACACCGGCATAGATCCGGTTCCAGACATGGCTGAGCATGAAGCTGGCCGAGCGCACCACCGGGCTGGAATAGTCCGCAGCGATCTCCCAGGCGTAGGCATGCGCCTTCTTCCAGGCATCGGTCGGCTTGGAATTGTCGCGCTTGGCCTGCGCGGCGATCGCTTCGCGTACCGGCTCGGCGGCCAGTACCTGGTCCACCAGCAGGCGGCGGGTGGAAAGGTCCGGGCCGATCACCGATTCGCGGATACGGCGGAAATGGGTGCGCAGCACGCGTTGCAGCTTGCGCACCGTACGCTCTGGCTCCAAGCCCTCGTTGACGGTGGTGCGCAGCGAAATCGGCGGAGCGAAGCGGACAATGGTGCTGCGGCCGTTGAGCAGGACCGCCAGCAGGCGGCGGAAACGGCCGACCAGCGCCCAGTTCTCCGAGAACAGTACGGCAAACCACCCGCTCTGCTTGTCCGGCGCGCGGCCGACGAAGATCGACACGGGCACCAGATGCACGTCCAGATCCTCATGCACGCGGTGCGCCTGCAGCACCTTGGCCAGCGAATCGGAATGGGTCTTGGCGCCACGCTGTTCCGGAATCAGCGAGTTGCTGGAACTGCGCCGCGACAGCGCCAGGTAGGCGCGCTTGCGACCGGTCGGGTCGCCGGCCAGCGGCACGAGCGGTGACGGCAGGCCCGCCTGGCGGCACGCCTTGTCCAGGATCAGCGCATTGGACAGCCCGTAGTCTTCCAGCACGTACATCACCGGACGGCCATCGTTGTACTGGCCCGGATCCTCAGGTTCGATCTTCAGCGACAGCCACGGCTCGACCAGGCGGCCGAGCAGCCGTGCCCACAGCGGGCGGCGGCCGGGAGGACGGGCGTGCACGGGCGGCGGCACCGGATTCGGGCCGGTACTGGTCGAGGGGGACGCCGGCGCCGTCTCGGCGGGCGTCGACTGGGATTCTTCGCCGGGGAACGGCAGCGGGTTCTGTTTCGACATCGGCGCCATTATGGCTTAGGCGGCGGCATTGCCGCTTCTCCACCTGCATCGGCGGGTTCGGCCGGGGCGGGCGCGGCGGCCGCACGGGCCGCGTCGGCCTGGCGCAGTATCGCGTCGGTATCGGCCAGAGTGCGGGTCAGGTACCAGTGACCTTCGCGCCGGCTCAGCGGCAACTGCAGGGTCAGCTCGCGCCCGGCCAAGTCGTACTGCAGGCGGACCAGGGCGTTGTCGCCTTCCAGTGAAAGCACTTCGCCGCGGATGCTGCGCAGGGCTTCGTCCACCCCCAGCCCGTAGCTGGCCAGCACGGCCTTGAGCGTGTGGATGAACGGCGCCAGCTGCTGCAGGCTGCCTTCCATCCCCGCGGCCTGCAGGCCGGCATCATCCTCGAAGCCGACCTTGGTGGCGGCGCCGACGAGTGCGGCGATGCTGCTGCGCGCCCGGGCGCGATCGCTGATCGGCGCGCCCTGCGCCCAGCCGGACAGGGCCTCCACCAGGGCGATGTAGTGGGCCTGCTGGCTGGGCGTGTATCCCTTCTGATGGCGCAGGTACTGCACCCCGAAGTTGCCCATCGACTGTGCGGCCTGGCGCACCGCGCCGGACTGCCCGGCCAGCTGGCGGTCGAAACTGCGCTGCAGTTCGGCGCTGGCGCCGGGCCTGCGCAGGGCGGCCAGCATCGGCAGCAGCTGGTCACCCAGCGGCAGTTCGGTCAGCGGCCATTGGCTGTGTCCGTCCGCCCAGGCCTGCTGCAGCCGCTGGTACTGGCTGGGGGGCACCGACAGCTTCGCGTAGCCGAGCAGATCGTCCTCGGCCAGACGCTGCGCCATCGCCTGCACGGCGGCCACCGGTTCGGCTGCCGGTCGGGCCGGATCACTGCCTGGCTCGCGGCACGCGGCCACGGCCAGCAGCACCATGGCCGCCAGCCCCCACCCTCGTGCAGACTTCGTTCGCACTACCGTGCTCATGCCTTCGGACTCCCCGGACCGGTCCGCATCTTGCGGCCTGCAAGGTGACAGCGGCAAGCCGTACGGTCACGGTTCCAGCACGCGTTGCGGGATGGCCGGGCCGGGCGCGCGCGCTGGAGTCGCGACTGCGGTGGCAGGCCTGCAAAAAAAAGAGCCCGGATCACGTGGATCGCAGGCTCTTCAAGCCGGCCCGAGGCCGGAGGACAGTGTTGTGGCGCAGGTCCGGTCCGAAGACCGGATGGCGCGATCCTACGCCGACGCACAACTTAAGGCAACACATGATGTAATGTTATTCAAGTGATTGATTTTATTGATTCAATCGCGTTGCCACACGGATTCGATGAAATCCACGGCATGTTTTTCGGCGATTCGGGCATAAACCCCCGGGTAGCCGGCCAGGGCACAGCCTTCGCCCCAGCTGACGATGCCGAACTGGGTCCAGCCCTCCCGCAGGCGCAGCAGCAGGGGCCCGCCCGAATCGCCCTGGCAGCTGTCGATGCCCTCGCGACCGGCACAGATCACCTTGCCGCGGGCCAGCTCGCCGGCGTACGCCTGCTGGCATTGCGCGAAGGGCACGAGGGGCGTCCGCACCGCCTGCAGTTCGGTCGGGTAGATCACCTCGTCATCGATGCCGGTGTCACCCCAGCCGATCACGGTGAAGTCACGACCCGGTTTGAGATAGCTGGCGTCCGGACGCAGGCGCAGGGCAACCGGCTGCACGTCGGCCAGCGGCGCGCTGAGTTGGATCAGGGCCACGTCGTGCTCCAGGGTGTTGCCGCTGTTGAAGGCCGGGTGCACGTGGATCGCCCTGATGTTGGATGCTCGGGGCGATGGCGCGGTGGCCAGCGTGGTGCTGCCGGCCAATACCGCCAGCCGCGCGGGCGAGTTGCCCTGTACGCAATGCGCGGCGGTCAGGATCCAGGACGGCGAGATCACCGTGCCGCCGCAGACATGGCGATCGAAGTCGCTGTCCCCCAGCGCCAGGCCCTGCAGGCTGACCATGAACGGATACTCACCGGGCACGGCCGGGGCGCCGCCGATGATGTGGGGCGACCCGGTGGCCGGCGCTGCTGCGATGGCAGGAAAGATGGCAGCGGCCAGCAGGCCACCGAACAGCAAAGAGGTGCTGCGATACATGTCCTTGTACTCCCTCTATCGATGATTGGAACCGGCGAAGCCGCGGTCCACGCCGGTGCATCGATTGGAAGGGCGACCACACCCGCGCACTGCGAGCGGGCTCACAGTTCATCCGTGAGGGGACGGTCGCGTCATCACGGGAGCCACAACTGCGAACGCCATCCCGCATGCATCGGGATGGCGTTCATGATGTCGCCGTGATCGCGGTTGGTGCAGGACTCAGCGTGCAGCCAAAGCCGACGCGATTTCCTGCTGGATCGACCGCGCCGCTGCCTGCGGATCGGCCGCCAGGCGGATCGGTCGACCGACCACGATGGCGTCGGCGCCATCGGCAAACGCCTGGGCGACCCCGACGGTACGCTTCTGGTCGTCGCCGACCGGACCACCGGGTCGGATGCCCGGACAGACGATCGAGAAGCCGGCCCCGGTCGCGGCACGGATGGGCGCGGCTTCCTGGCCTGACGCGATCACCCCGTCGATGCCGGCGGCCTGCGCCGCCAGCGCGCGTTCGACCACCACGTCCACCGGCTCGCGGTCGATCCCCATCTGCGCCAGGTCCGGACGCCCCATCGAGGTCAGCACGGTGACCGCCAGCAGGCGCATGTCGCCGGTGCCGGCCGCGGCGCAGGCTTCCATCATTGCCGGATGCCAGCCGTGGATGGTGGCGTAGCTGACCGGCCACTGCGACAGCCGCCGGATCACCGCCGCCGCGGTGGCCGGGATGTCGAAGAACTTCAGATCGACGAACACGCGCTTGTCGCGGCGCGCCAGCTCATCCAACACCTGGAAGTAGTCACCGGACGCCAGCAGTTCCATGCCGATCTTGTAGAAGGCCACGCTGTCGCCGAGGCGGTCGACCCACTCCAGTGCCTGTACGCGGTCGGGGACATCCAGCGCGAAGATCAGGCGCTCGTCGTCGCGCAGCGGCAGCGGTGCGCGGCTCACGGCGCGTAGTCCAGGGCAGCGCGCTTGGCATCATGGCGTGCCTGGCGCGACTGGCTGTAGTCATTGTTGAACTGCGCCGGCTCGAAGCCGCCGTAGGTCGGGTTCGGCAGCATCCACCAGCGCTCGCCAAACCAGTCGTGGTACTGCTGCAGCAGTGCGTCACGGCCTTCATTGGTGTTGGCGGTCACTTCCACGAAGTCGCCCAGCTGGTCGCCGAACTGCATCAGCACGCGGTACTTCTGCCCGGCCAGGCGCCGGCGGCAGTTCTTCTCGCTGCCGGCCTGCTCGCAGCCTTCGACCACTGTGCCCAGGCCCAGGAACACGCTGTCATCGGCGACCGGCAGGCCCTGCTCGCGCAGGTTGGCCAGGGTTGCCTCCTTCAAGTGCACGGCGCGGTTGGAGATGTACAGAAGGGTCACGCCGCGGGCATTGGCCGCCTTGGCGAAATCGACTACGCCGGGAATCGCCTTGGCCTTCTTCTCCGCGACCCACTGGTCCCAGCTCATCTCGTCGTATTCCTTGCCATCGCGCACCAGGCGCGCCTGATAGGGCGAGTTGTCCAGCACGGTTTCGTCCACGTCCAGCACCACCGCGGGCTTCAGGCCCTTGGCCTCGTTGCCGCGCTCTTCCGGCACCAGCGCGTCCCAGTGGGCTTCCTTCAGCGCGCCGTCCAGGCGGTCGGCGGCGGCACGATAGGTCTGCTCGGTGATCGCGCGGTACTCCTGCGCGCGCTGCATCCACAGCACCGCGTTGAGGTTGTCGTTGGCGGTCGCGTCGCCGGCCGCCTCGGCCTTGGCAGCCGGGGCCACCGGAGCGGCCGCGTCGGTGGCCGGGGTCTCGACGCGCTTGCAGGCGGACAGACCCAGCAGCGCCGTGGCGAGCAGGGTGAGGGACAGGGAAACAGGACGACGCATGGCATTCACCGGCAACAGATATCGGCTCATTTTACCGGCAAAGGCGCCATCGGGACGGCTATGCTTGGCGGTTGACCCGATGCCTTCCCGGAGGCCGCCATGACCGATGCCATCCAGACCCCCGACCGTCCCGTGCTCGACCCCGTGCAGGCCCGCCTGCTGGGCTGCCTGGTGGAGAAGGAGGCGACCACGCCGGATACCTACCCGCTGACGGTCAACGCCGCCCAGTCGGCCGCCAACCAGAAGACCGCGCGCGAGCCGGTGATGAACGTCGACGCCGGCAGTGTGCAGCACGCGCTGCGCCAGCTGGAGTCAATGGGCCTGGCGCGCCAGCACTTCTCCTCGCGTGCAGACCGCTACGAGCATCGCCTGCAGGCCGCGCTGGACCTGACCCGGCAGCAGACCGTGCTGCTGGCGATGCTGCTGCTGCGCGGGCCGCAGACGCTGGGCGAGCTGGTCACGCGCAGCGAGCGCCTGTACCGCTTCGCCGACACCGACGAAGCCCGCCACGCCATCGAGCGCCTGCAGCAGCGTGCGCTGCTCATCGTGCTGCCGCGCGCCAGCGGCCAGCGCGAGGACCGCTACATGCACCTGCTGTGCGGCGAGGTGGACGCGGCGGCACTGGCCGCACGGTACGCAGGCGGTGCCGGTGGCAGCGAGCCGGCCGACCCGGGCCTGGCCGAACGGGTGGCCCAGCTGGAAGCGGCAGTGGCCGAACTGCAGGCGCAGCTGGCGGACCTGCGCGGCTGAGGCGGCCCGCCGGGCCTGGCCCGGCGCTGCCGATGCGGTACAGGCGGGCTAGCCGACCGGCGCCGCTCCCGGCGTGGCATACAGACGGCTGGGCGTGGCGATGCCCGGCAACTGGATGACGCCCCGTTCGCACATGCCCAGGCCCAGCAGGATCTTCCCGGAGACCACGTTGTCCAGGTCGGTGATGCCATAGAGGTCCTGCAGGCCAAGGGCGCCGCGCGCGTGGGTGAAGACCGCCCGCGCTGCTTCCCCTGCGTAGCCGTGCCCCGTGTACTCCGACAACAGTGCATAGCCGATGTCCGGTCCCGGCAGGCCATCGCGCCGGACCAGCCCGGCATTGCCCAGCCAGGCGCCATCGGACAGACGCTCGATGGCATACATGCCGAACCCGTTCAAGGCATAGCTGTGCAGCACGCGCAGGGCGATGTATTCGCGGGCCTGCGCTTCGCTGTGCACGTTGCGGTCACCAATGAAGCGCACGAAACCAGGATCGTTGAGCAGGGCCAGCATCGGCGCCGCATCACGATCAGGCTCGATGCGGCGGAGCCGCAGGCGTTCGCTTTCGATGGGATGCATGCGCAGACCTGTGAGTGGAGAGGCCCGATTGTAGGACGATGTGCTGGGGTCAGAGCCCTTCCCTGCGGGAAGGGATCCGACTCCGGTCAGTCGAACAGGGCCTCGATCGCCGCCAGTCCCGCCGTTGCCCGCTCCTTCTTGCGCGCGGCATCGGCCACCGGGTCGGCGCCGTCGCGCTGGATCTCCTCGGCCGGGATCTCGTCGAAGAAGCGGCTGGGCTTGAGCCGCACATGCTCGCCGAACTTGCGGGTGAGCTTGCTGTAGCTCATCCACAGCTGGATCTTGGCGCGGGTGATGCCCACGTACAGCAGCCGCCGCTCCTCCTGCAGGTTGCCCTCGTCGAGGCTGACCTGGTGCGGCAGCACGCCGTCCTCGCAGCCGACGATGAAGACATACGGGAACTCCAGGCCCTTGGAGGCATGCAGGGTCATCATCCGTACCTGGTTGCCGCCCTCATCCTTGTCGCTGCGCGACAGCAGCGCCAGCTGGCCGGCCAGATCGGCGGCGGTGGCACCGCGCGGGCCGCTTTCGAACCATTGCGCCAGTTCCTCGATGTTGTTGGCACGGCGCTGGTAGCTGGCCTCTTCCTTGGCCTGCTGGCGCAGCTCGCTGAGCAGGCCCGATTCCTTGGCGACCTTGCGGATCATGTCACCGGAGCTGACCTGCCGCATCTGTGCGCGCAGGTCGCGCAGGATGTCGGTGAAACGCGCCAGGCTGTTGGCAGCGCGCGGCGGCAGCTGCGACAGCGCGCCGATCGCCTCGGCCGCCTGGGCCATCGGCATGTCCTTCTCCGAAGCCAGTTCGGCCAGCTTGGCCAGCGTTCCGGCACCCACGTCGCGCTTGGGCGCCTGCACGGCACGCATGAATGCGGTGTCGTCGTCGGGGTTCACCAGCAGCCGCAGCCAGGCCAGCGTGTCCTTCACTTCCTGGCGCTCCAGGAACATGGTGCCGCCGGTCAGGTGGTAGGGAATACGCAGCAGCTGCATCGCCTTCTCCAGCGGCCGCGACTGGAAGTTGCCGCGGAACAGGATGCAGAAGTCACTCCACGGCACGTTGCGTGACTGCGCCACGAAGGCGATCTCGGCGGCCACCCTCTCTGCCTCGTGCTCGCTGTTGCGGCATTCCCATACGCGGATGCGCTCACCGTCGGCCTGATCGCTCCACAGCTTCTTCAGGTGCTCGTGCGGATTGTTGGCGATCAACGCATTGGCCGCGCGCAGCACGCGGTTGGAGCAGCGGTAGTTCTGCTCCAGCTTGATGATCTCCAGCGCGGGGTAGTCGCGCCCCATCTGCTGCAGGTTCTCGGGGTTGGCGCCACGCCAGGCGTAGATGGACTGGTCATCGTCACCCACGCAGGTGAAGTTGCCCTTGTCCCCGGCCAGCTGCTTGAGCAGGCGGTACTGCGCGTCGTTGGTGTCCTGGCATTCGTCCACCAGCAGGTAGCCGATGCGCTCGCGCCAGGCCAGGGCGATCTCCGGGTTTTCCTCCAGGATCTGCACCGGCAGGCGGATCAGGTCGTCGAAGTCGACCGCGTTGAACGCGGTCAGGCGCAGCTGGTAGCGCTCGTAGACGCTGGCCGCTTCCTTCTCGCGGTTGCTGCGCGCGGCAGCCATCGCCTGCTCGGGCGAGAGACCGGCATTCTTCGCCCGCGACACCAGGTTCTTCATGTCCTCGATATCGTCGGGCTTGGCGCCATGCATCAGGTCCTTGATCTGCGCGGCGGCGTCGTCGGCATCGAAGATCGAGAAACCGCGCTTCAGGCCCACCGCCGCATGCTCGATCTGCAGGAACTTCAGGCCCAGGGCGTGGAAGGTGCAGATGGTCACCTCGTCGGCGTCCTGTTCGCGCAGACGCTTGGCCACACGTTCGCGCATCTCCTTGGCCGACTTGTTGGTGAAGGTGATCGCGGCGATGCGGCGGGCCGGGTAGCGGCCGCAACCGATCAGGTGGGCGATCTTCTCCACGATCACGCGCGTCTTGCCGCTGCCGGCGCCGGCGAGCACCAGCAACGGGCCTTCGATGTGCAGGACGGCGGCGGCTTGGGGAGGATTGAGACCGTGCATGATGGGCGGATTGTACCGGGCGGCCGGGCACCACCACAGAGTCGCCATCGCCCGGCCCGGCTTGCGATGGGCGCCTGCCGGTGCTATCAGTGGGCAGACGCATCAATGGAGTGATGTCATGAACACGCACATGCGCATGTTCTGCCTGGTGGTCCTTGCGATGGCTGCGCCAGACGTGGCGGTGGCGGCCGCGCCGGCGCTGGAATGCAGGTTGCAACCGGCCAAGCCCATTCCCCGCGATGTACTCACCAACGGCTTCTTTGAGGCCCATCCTGACCTGCGATGGCGCGGTCGTGCCCTGGGGCTGTATCGCGAGGGCAAGTACGCGCAGGCGCTGCGCAGCTTCCGTACTGCGGCGCTGTATGCCGACAAGTTCTCGCAGTCGATGGTGGCGCGGATGTACTGGCAGGGCGTCGGGACCGCCGTCGACCGGCCGTTGGCCTATGCCTGGATGGATCTGGCCGCCGAGCGCATGTACCACGATTTCCTGCGCCAGCGCGAACTCTACTGGGAGCAGCTGGACGAGACCGAACGCGCACAGGCCGTGCACCGGGGCCAGGCCGTGTATGCACGCTTCGGCGATGCCCAGGCCAAGCCGCGCATGGAGAGGAAGCTGCGTCAGGGCCTTGGCCAGATTACCGGCTCGCGTACGGGCCATATCTCACCCGGGCTGATGGTGGCGTCGCGCTCGGGGCCCGACGCTATGCCCGGCCTGGTTACCCCCCCGGTGCCGGCGCAGCTGGTCTACGACAAGGCCTGGTGGGATCCCCAGCGGTACTGGTGCAACCAGGATGCGTTCTGGGCCCGCCCGCTGGATGCCTCCGTCGAAGTGGGCGAACTGGAGCAGCTGCCGAACTTGCCACCGGCAGCGAGGTAGCCCGCGGCCGGCTGCGCAGCGGATGCGTACAATTGGCCGATGGCCAAGCTCTACTTCTACTACTCGGCGATGAACGCCGGCAAGACCACCACCCTGCTGCAGAGCGCGCACAATTACCGCGAGCGCGGCATGCGGGTGGCGATCCTGACCCCGCGCCTGGATGATCGCGCGGGCGCAGGCGTGGTGGCCTCGCGCATCGGGCTGCGCGCCGAAGGCATGGCGTTCGACCGCGACACCGACCTGCAGCGCTGGGCCGAACAGGACCTGGCTTCGAACGGGCCGATGGGCTGCCTGCTGGTGGACGAAGCACAGTTCCTGACCCGCGCGCAGGTCTGGCAGCTCAGTGAAGTGGTCGACCAGCTGCGCATCCCGGTGCTGTGCTACGGGTTGCGCACCGATTTCCGCGGTGAACTGTTCGAAGGCAGCCAGTACCTGCTGGCATGGGCCGACGAGATGCAGGAGATCAAGACCATCTGCCACAGCGGCAAGAAGGCGATCATGACCGTCCGCGTGGATGAGCATGGGCATGCCGTGCAGGACGGCCCGCAGGTGGAGATCGGTGGCAACGACCGCTATGTGTCCGTGAGCCGGGCCGAGTTCAAGAAGATCACCCGCGGTGAAGGCCGCATCGAGCCGATGCAGGCGCCCTTGCCGCTGTAGGCGGTGTTTGGCAGGGCTGCGCCTACCTGCAGGAGCAACGTCAACGTCCAATGAATTGTGGGGTCAGATCCGTTTTCCTTCGGAAAAACGGATCTGACCCCATCGGCATGCCCAACTCATCCCGGGAAACTGCCTATCCACAGGAAGCCAGCTTCTGACGTTGCTCCGGCGTCTTCGGATGGAGGGCTGCAAACCCACACCCCACTCAGTACAGCGTCCGCTCCGGTGCACCGGCCGGCGGCGGCGTGTACTGGTACAGCCAGGTTTCGGTCAGCGGCTTGCCACCGCTGCGCAGGTACAGGCGGATGTCGATCTGTTCGGTGCTGCCCTCCGGCGGCACCAGGTCGAACATCGCGCGGTAACCGTCGATCTCGCGCAGTGGACGCGCCGATACGATCTCGACACGGCCCCGGCTGGTTTCCACCACCGCCTCGACCTCGGCCTTGTCGATCAGCTTGGCCAGTTCGCCGCCTTCGAAGTCCACGGCGAAGCGCCACGAGAAGTACTCGCGCTTCTTGCCGACCACACCGCCCAGCCCCGTGCGGCTGGCCACGCAATGTGCCAGCGGCGGCCGTGCCGGCGGCTCGGCGCCCCAGTACAGGCGGTAGCCGACCAGCAGCTCCTGTCCCGGCTGCGGCTTCTCCTTCGGGTTCCAGAAGGCGACGATGTTGTCGAAGGTCTCATCGACCGTGGGGATCTCCACCAGCTGCACCGAGCCCTCGCCCCATTCGCCCTTCGGTTCGATCCACAGGCAGGGGCGCTTCTCGTAGAAGACGCCGTCGTCCTGGTAGTGATCGAAGTTGCGGTCGCGCTGCAGAAGGCCGAAGCCACGCGGATTGCGGTCGACGAACATGTTGAAGCGCAGGTTGCGCGGATTGCACAGCGGCCGCCAGATCCACTCACCGGCCCCGGTCCACATCGACAGGCCATCGGTGTCGTGGATCTCCGGGCGCCAGTCCCAGTCCATGCGGCGATCGTTCTCGCCCACCTGGTACATGCTGGTGCACGGCGCGATGCCCAGGCGCTCGATCGCCTTGCGCGGATAGAGCGCACTGTCGATGTCCATCAGCAGCACATCGCCGTTGGTGATGGCGAAGCGGTAGGCGCCGGCTACGCTGGGCGAGTCCAGCAATGCATAGACGATGATGGTGTCCGAATCGGCGGCAGGCTGTTCGAGGTAATAGGCGATGAAGTCGGGAAACTCCTCCGGCCTGCCCATGCCGGTATCGATCGCCAGGCCGCGCGCGGACTGCCCGTACTGGCCTTCCTTGCCGACCGCGCGGAAATAGCTGGCGCCAAGGAACGCGGCGAAATCGCGGTCGGTATCCTTGCGGGTGTTCAGGCGGAACCCGGCAAAGCCCAGGTCCGCCGGCAGTTCGCCGTTGCGGATGCCGCTCTTGCCGTAGTTGAACGCTGCACCGTCATAGGCCAGTTCCTGCGCCTGGCCGTCGACCACGTCGAACATGCGCACCGGCGAATGGAAGTACAGGCCCAGGTGGAAGAACTTGGCCTGGAACCTGCCCGGCTGGTCGGCCCACAGCGCGTGGTCCTGGCGATAGCTGATGGACTGGTACTGGTCCCAGTCCAGCGCTTCAAGGCGGCCCGGCAGTACCCGCTTGTGGCTCTGGTAGGGGGCCTGTGCGAGGGCGCGTGCCTGCCCCTTCAGGGTGGCGAAGCTGAACGGCTGCGGCTGGCCGAGTCGGCGCAGGCCGACCTGGCCATTCCTGCTGGCGGCGCAGGCGGGCAGGGACGGCAGGCCGAATGCTGCCAGGGCCAGGGAGGCGTTGCGGATGAAGTCGCGTCGTTGCATGCAGGCGCGTCAGGCACAGGGAAGGGTCGGCCATCATAGGCAGACAAACGTTAACGGGCAGCGGAGAGCGCAACCTCCCATTCAGCTGCTGCTGGCTGGACCGCCTCAGCGCTGGCAGTGGCCGCACCAGACGCTGGCGCGCTGGCCGATCATGGCGTGCTTGAGCAGGCGTCCGCAGGTCGGGCAGGGCAGTCCGTCGCGGCCATAGACCAGCAGTTCCTGCTCGAAGTAGCCCGGCGCGCCATCGGGGCTGATGAAATCACGCAGCGTGGTGCCACCGCGGGTGATCGCGTAGCCCAACGTTTCCTTCACCGCGGTGGCCAGCCGCTGGTAGCGCTCGCGTGAGACCTTGCCGGCCTCGCGCAGCGGGCTGATGCCGGCCTTGAACAGGCTCTCGGCGGCATAGATGTTGCCGACGCCCACGACCACCGCCTGGTCCATGAGGAAGGTCTTGACCGGGGCGCTGCGGCCGCGGCTGCGGGCGAACAGGTAATCGCCATCGAAGGCCTCGTCCAGCGGTTCAGGCCCGAGCCCCTGCAGTAGCGGATGGACCTGCCCCGCCGGTTGCCAGAGCAGGCTGCCGAAGCGGCGCGGATCGTTGAAGCGCAGCAGGCGCCCGTTGTCCAGGCTGATGTCCACGTGGTCATGTGCCCGCAGCGGGGTATCTCCCGGCAGTACACGCAGGCTGCCGGACATGCCCAGATGCAGTACGGCGCTGCCGATGGCAGTGTCCAGCAGCAGGTACTTCGCGCGCCGGCGGACGTCCGAGATGCGCTGCCCCGGCAACAGCTGTGCAATCTCCGGCGGAATCGGCCAGCGCAGGTCGGGGCGGCGCAGGATCACGCCGTGGACGCGGCGGTCCTGCAGATGCGGGGCCAGGCCGCGGCGGGTGGTTTCGACTTCGGGCAGTTCAGGCATGCCCCGATTCTACGCCCGCTCAACGGGGGGGCGCGGACAGCTCACGGGCGTCGAGAAACCCATCACCGTTGGCATCCTGCTTGTGGAAGCGCTGCACGACGACCTGCCGCTGCTGCTCGCGGGTGATCGCCCTGCCCTTGCCACCGGGCAGTTCATCGGCGGTCAGCACGCCGTCGCCATTGCGGTCCATGCGGTCGAAGGCATACAGCATCCACTGCACGTACTCGGTCTGGCTGACCCGGCCGTCGCCGTCGCTGTCCATCTTCTGCAGGTAGCTGCGGGTATCGCTGACCTGGGCCGGGGCGGCGGCCGGCAGCAGCGCGGCCAGCAGCAGCGCTCCTGCCCTCATGCGCCCACCAGCGTGTAGCCCTTCAGCCGTTCGGCATAGGCCTGCAGCGCCGTGATTCCGCTCTCCTCGGCCTCGCGGCACCACGCCTGCAGGTGTCGCAGGCGCTCGGCGGCATCGTGCCCGCGCGCCTCCAGCAGCGCAGCCAGCCGCGCGCGGTACTCGACCAGCACACGGATGCGCGGGCGTTGCGCCACCCATTCGCTGAGCTGGGCACGGTTGTCCGGCTTCAGCCAGCGCCCATCGTTGACCAGGCCGCGGCGCAGCCGCCGCGGCAGCAGCCGACGCAGCTTGGCGCCCGCCTGGGCGGCTTCCTCGCGCAGGGCCGGCATGAAGACGTTGCGCTGGTAATCGGTCATCGCCTGGAAGCGATGCGACAGCAGCGCCTTCAGGGTCTCGGCGTCGGGCACGGCGATGTTCGGGCGCACGTCCATCGCCGGTGCCACACGCAGCACCGTGGCCAGGCGCAGGGCCTGCAGCACGCGGATCGCGCACCAGCCGATGTCGACCTCCCAGCGCCGCATGGCAAAGCGTGCCGAACTTGGGAAGGCATGGTGGTTGTTGTGCAGTTCCTCGCCACCGATCCAGACGCCCCAGGGTGTCAGGTTGGTGGAGGTGTCGGCCGATTCGTAGTTGCGATAACCCCACCAGTGCCCCAGGCCATTGACCACGCCGGCGGCCCAGAACGGAATCCACGCCATCTGGATCGCCCACAGCGCCACGCCCGGCAGGCCGAACAGCACGCTGTTGATGGCCAGCAGCAGCACCGGGCCAAGGGTGGCATGCGGGGTGTACAGCCGGCGCTCGATGGCATCGTCGGGCGTGCCGCGCCCGTACTGCTCGATATCCGCGCGCATGCCGCGTGCTTCCCGATACAGCTCCACTCCACGCCAGAACACCGTGCCGATGCCGCGCGTGACCGGGCTGTGCGGGTCGTCCTCGGTCTCCACCTTGGCGTGGTGCTTGCGATGGATGGCCACCCACTCGCGGGTGATCATCGAGGTGGTCAGCCACAGCCAGAAGCGGAAGACGTGGGCCAGTGCCGGATGGAAATCGACGCCGCGATGGGCCTGGCTGCGATGCAGGTAGAGCGTCACCGAGAAGATGGTGATCTGGGTGAAGACCAGCAGCACCGCCAGCATGGCCCACCCTCCCAGGCCGAGCACGCCACCGGTCAACAGGGATATCAGGGCATCGGACATGGAGGCTCTCCGGATCGCACGGGGATGGCAGACATCATGGCCGCTTGCGTTGCAAACTGCACCTCTGACCGCGGTGTGCCAGCACCGCTTCCGTGGCACCGTTCACAGTTGGGGACCTGAGTTGTCGAGCCTGGATCCGCGCGCCCGCGCCGTTGTCGCCGCCCCGTCCGCCGGGGAGCGGCCGCCGTTGATCGAACTGGACCGCGCCAGCGTGATGCGCGGCCAGGTGAAGGTCCTGCATGGGCTGAGCCTGCGCATCGCGCAGGGCCAGCACACCGCCCTGCTCGGCCCGAATGGCTGCGGCAAATCGACCTTCATCAAGCTGATCACCCGCGAGCTCTACCCGCTGGCGCAGGGCGACGGCGCGGTCGCGGTGAAGGTGCTGGGCCAGAACCGCTGGCAGGTGGACCGGCTGCGCTCGCAGCTCGGCATCGTCACCGGCGACCTGAGCAGCACGCTGTCCGAGATGCCGGGGCTGACCGTCGAGCAGGCGGTGCTGTCCGGTTTCTTCGCCAGCTGCGTGGTGCCGGCTTTCCGTGAAGTGACTGCCGAGATGCGTGCCCGCGCCGGCGAGACACTGGCGATGACCGGTGCGCTGGCCCTGCGCGAGCGCGCCTATGCCGAGCTCTCTGCCGGCGAGACGCGCCGGGTGCTGATCGCGCGCGCGCTGGTGAACCGGCCGCAGGCGCTGCTGCTGGACGAACCCTCCACCGGCCTGGATCTGATCGCCCGCCAGCAGCTGATCGCGACCATGCGGGTACTCGCGCAGCAAGGCATCACCCTGGTGCTGGTGACCCATCACATTGAAGAGGTCATTCCGGAGATCGAGCGGGTGGTGCTGCTGCGCGACGGCCGCGTGCTGGCCGACGGCAGTCGGGCCACGCTGCTGTGTGACGAGCCTCTGTCGGAGGTGTTCGGCGGGCCGATCCGGGTGGTCGAACAGGACGGCCGGCTGACCGCGTACGCGGGGTGAGCAGTACGCCTGCGCAGCACCGGCGTGGGCACGGCGCTGCAGGCGGCGCAGGGGGGGCGGGCCGGCATTCCGGCCCGCCACGTCATGCCTCAGAAGCGCAACGCGACCGCGCGTGACTCGATCGGTGCCATCCGGCTCTGGTCGTGCAGCTGCAGCTCGCGCAGTTCGAAGGGGGCACCGAAGCCGGCCGGCAGCGCTGCCTGGTCGAACGGCAGCACCAGCTGGCCGCGACCGGGACCGTCGAACCATGCGGCGGCGTGCGCCTGCGCGACCGGACGCAGTTGGCCATCCGGGCCCGTGGCGTGCAGCGTGCCGCGCGCTTCGTAGCGCCCGGCGGCGGCGACCTGCAACGGCAGCGCCACGCGCCGGCTGGCCTGATCCGGTGTGGCCTGCCCGACGAAGCGGGCGGTCGGCCGGGCTACGGCGAAGGCGACCTTGCCGTCGCGCAGTACGCCATCGGCCTGGGCGAACACCTGCAGTTCCCACAGGCCCTGCGTATTGCTGGCCTCGGCGGGAATCCGTACCTGCGCGTGCAGGCTGCCGTCGGTCGTGCGCAGCAACCGCTGCGGCCAGCTGCGGCCATCGGGTGCGACCAGCAGGGCTTCGCCGCCCAGTCCCCCGCGACGCGCCTGCAGCTGGGCGGAACTGGCTCCGTCTTCAAGCAGGCGTGCCTTCAGCTGTACGCTGCCGCCGGCCAGGACCTGCGCCTGGCTGGCCTGCACCTCCAGCCGCAACGGGCTGTTGGGTTCAAGCACCTGTACGACGTAGCGACCCTGCGCCTGCGCGCTCTGCAGGCGGTAATTTCCCGCAGCACTGCCCGTGCCGGTGCGCAGCATGCTGCTGCCCTCGCCCACGGGCATGCCGGCGTCCTGCAGTTGGCGCGCGTCGACGGTGCGGGCGACGCTGCTGCGGCCGGCTGGATCCCGGACCTGCAGTGACTGGGCCGGAACCGCGCGCGCACCGGCTGCCGGGCTCAGCTGGATCACCGCATCGGGGGCGGTCAGCGGCAGCTCCAGGCCACGTTGCAGCTGCGCGCCATCGACCTGCTGCCAGTAGCTGCGGCTGACCGAGGCGTACGGCGTGGAGGCCTGCAGGGCCTGCGCCGGGTCCAGTGCCCAGGCAAACGCCAGGGGCGCGTGTTCGCTGTCGTCGGGCGGCAGCGGTGCGGCCACCAGCGTGGCCACCACCTGGTCGCCGGGGAGGGCGCGCAGCGGCTGCGCAGCGTGCACCGTGGCGGAGGCCGTGGCCAGGGCTGCCAGCACGGCGATGGTCAGCGGAAGGGAATTCATCGTCATCGTCGTCTTCCTCACTGGGCCAGGTCGTTGCGCAGGATGGTGCCCAGGCCGAAGCATTCGCGGCGGCTCTGGTTGTGGCTCAACGGCTCGGCGCCCTGGGTGCGCGCCGTGTCGGTGAACCAGGTACTGCCTGCCGCCTTCTGGCTGCTGCACTCCAGGAAACCGTCCGAGCACGAGGACAGCCAGTTCTGGGTGAACTCCAGGCCGACGTTGGCCGCGTAGCCGCCGCAGTAGCTGTTGCTGTCCCACACGGCCGATTCGACATCGCTGCCGACCACCGCGCGGAACGGCTTGGGCAGTGCCGGCCGCCCGGCCGTGCCGTACAGGTTCTGCGCGTTGTAGGTGGCCATGCTGGCGACCTGCTGCTGGCGCACGGCATCGTTCTTGTAACCGAGCAGCCACCCCAGCGAGGTTTCGAAGGTGTTGCCGTTGAGCACGGCATCGGCCAGCGGCGTACCCGCCGACGAGGGCGCCAGCGCGTTGACCTTGCGTACCGTGCGGATGATGTTCGGGTAGCGGCTGTCGTAGGTCGGGTTGGAGAGGATCCAGCGCATCACGTTGCCGCCGTTGGAATGGGTGATGACCACCAGCTGGGTGATGCCGCGGCTGTTGATGAATCCGGTGAGCTGGTCGGCCAGGCAGCCGGCGGCTTCCGGCTTCCACATGTACTGGGTGAAATCGCAGTTGATGACCGCGTAGTTGCTGCTGTTCGGCAGCCCCTGGCGGACGGTGTCGATGATCGCCGGTTGCCAGTAGTCCTGGGTGGCGTTGGTCTGCGCGCCGGTGCCGTGCACGAAGGCCACGCCGACCACATCGGCAGCGATAGCCGGGGTGACGGCCATGGTGGCGAGCAGGACCAGGACGGTACTTCCTGTTGCGGTGCTGCGCATCGCTTCTCTCCCTCTGTCAGCGGATCCCCCCGACCCGGCTGGAATGGAATGGCATGCATGCCATCGTTGCGCCGATGCTCGATGCCCCGGCGCGTGAAAGTCCGTGCGCTGCGCCCGGATTCGGGAGAATGGCGGAGCGTGATGACGTTTTCGCCCTGTTTTGATGACCATGCCGGGTCTGGCCGTATGACCGACGGCCACTGCCACGCCGGGTGCGGGCTGCGATCATGGCGCGGTGTTTCCTCTGCTGAGCCTGACCATGTCTGTGATCCTCCGCCCTGCCCGTCCCCTGCTTGGTCTGGCCATCGTGCTGGCGCTGGCCGGCTGTGCCGCGCCTGCTGCCAGACCGACCGCCGTCGAAGCCAACGTCATCACCAAGGCCGTGGGCTATCTGGACGCGCGCGCCGTACCGGCCAGCCTGGCCCTGGTCCCGGCGCCACCCGCCGCGGGCTCGGCGGGCTTCGCACTGGACGAACAGGTCAGCCGTGAAGCCCGTGCACTGCGCGGCAGCCCACGCTTCGCCCAGGCCACGCTGGATGCCGAACTGGGCTTTCCGGAAGGTGCCAACCAGTTCTCCTGCGCGGTCGACATCGATGTGGACGCGGTGAAGACGCCCGCGCTGTACCGCCTGCTGGAGCGCAGCCGGATCGACGCCAGCGCTGCCACCAAGGTCGCCAAGAACCACTACCAGCGCCCGCGCCCGTTCATGGTCAATGGCGAGCCGACCTGCACGCCGGATGATGAAGCGGGGCTGCGCAGCAACGGTTCCTATCCGTCCGGCCACACCTCGATCGGCTGGGCGTGGGCCCTGATCCTGTCGGAGATCGCGCCGGACCGTGCCGATGCCATCCAGGCCCGCGGCCGCAACTACGGCGAGAGCCGCCTGGTGTGCAACGTGCACTGGCAGAGCGACATCCTCGAAGGCCGCTTCATGGGGGCTGCCGCCGTTGCCCGGCTGCATGACAACGCCGCGTTCCAGCGCGACCTGCTGGCGGCACGCAGCGAGATCGCCGCTGCGCGCAAAGCCGGCCTGCACTCCAGCCGCAACTGCACCGCCGAAGAGGCGGTGTTGAAGGTACGCCCGCAGAGCGCGCTGTAAGCGCTCGCGGCGCACAGGTAGCGCCGGGCCATGCCCGGCGGACACCGAACGCAGAAGGGCCGGCATTGCGCCGGCCCTTCTGCAGTGCCTCAGTACAGCGACCGCATCAGAACTTCGCGGTGAACTCCACACCCCAGGTCCGCGGCTCGTTGAGGAAGCCGGTCAGGTTGTTGAAGTCGATCGCACCGACCACGCGGGTCTGGTTGGTGAGGTTGCGACCGAACACCGCCACGTCGTACTGGCCGTACTCCCAGTTGTAGCCCAGGCGCAGGCCGCCTTCCAGCGAACTGCGGCTGCGGAACTCCGGCGACTCGTAGATGAAGAAGTTCACCGGGCTGCGGTAGGCCCAGTCGGTGTAGGCGTACAGCTCGCTGCCATCGGTGAGCGGGAAGCCCACGCGCAGGGTCATGTTGTGGATCCACTTCGGCGCCTGCGGCAGCGGATTGCCGTTGACCAGGGCGTAAGTGCCGCCGTTGATGACCGTGGTCGGATCGGTGATGGTGCAGCCACCGCCGCAGATCGCAACAGCCAGATTTCCGTCCTTGATCTCGGTATCGTTGTAGCTGCTGCCCAGGGTCAGCAGGACGTTGTCGGCCAGGTAGGCTTCCAGGTCCAGCTCCACACCCTGGCCGATGGTCTTGTCGGCGTTGAGCAGGGTGGCGGTATTGTTGCTGCCGCCGACCGCGATCAGCTGCTGGCCGTCGACGTCGTAGCGGAACACGCTGAAGCCCAGGCGGGCGCGGCGATCGAACAGGTCGGCCTTGATGCCTGCTTCGTACGAGATCACCTTCTCGGAATCGGCCTGCGACACGCCACCGAAGGCCAGACGGCCCTGGATCGACGGCGCGCGGAAGCCCTTGGCCACGCGCGCATACGCATTGACGTTGTCGGTCAGCTTGTACACACCGCTGACATCCCAGCTGACGTCATCGACGTCGGTGTTGGCCAGGTACGGCCCGCTCACCGGGGTGCCGCCCTGCACGGCCTGCAGCACGCGCGCGGTGAAGTCCTTCTTGTCCTGCGTGTAGCGCACGCCGGCGCGCAGCTTGAAGCGGTCGGTGACATCGAAGTCGCCCGATGCGAACACCGCCCACGCCTTGTTGCGCTGGCTCTGCACGGCATGGCCGGTCTGCGGATTGCCCGGCGTCAGCGAGTCGTAGTTGAAGCTGTCGATGGTGACGTCTTCATCGAAGTAGAAGACACCGGCCTGCCAGTCGAAGCGGCCCCACTCATTGGATTCCACGCGGAATTCCTGGGTCCACTGGCGGTGGTGCGGCAGGCCATCGGCCGATTCGGACGGGAACGGAATGAAGCCCGGGCCGTAATTGCCGGCGCCGAGGAACGAAGCACCGTAGCCACCGTCGATATCGCCACGGTTGAGCGATTCGGCAGTTTCGTAGCCGGTGATGGAGTGCAGGGTCACCGAGCCGAGGTTCCACTGCAGGCGCGCGCTGCCGCCCCAGGTTTCCAGGTCGGAGAAGTTCACGCCGTCGTTGGCCACCTTGTCGCGGTCGAAGTTCTCGACCAGCGCGTTGCTGCCCTTCTGGATGATGTTGGCGCGGAACAGGCGGGCGGTGCCGTTGAGCTTGCGCTTGTGCAGGTTGAACAGGGCTTCGAAATCGTCGCCCTCATACAGGAACTGCACGCGGCCGGCGGCCTCGTCATAGCCTTCAAAACCACTGTTGGGCGCGCCGACGCGGGTGTTGTCGACCCAGTCGTCGCGGCGCTGGTAGATCGCCGAAACGCGTGCCGACCAGCGGTCGGTCAGCGGGCCGCCGTAGGCGCCCTGCACGTTCCAGCTGTTGTAGCTGCCGTAGCCGACGCGGATGTAGCCATCGGCATCCTGCGACGGACGCGCCGAATCGAACTTGACCACGCCGGCCGGCGTGTTGCGGCCGAACAGGGTGCCCTGCGGCCCACGCAGCACTTCCACGTTGGCCAGGTCGAACAACGGGAAGCCCTTCAGCAGCGGGCTTTCCTGCACCACGTCGTCGTACACGAGCGAGACCGGCTGCGAGGCATTGAGGTCGAAGTCGGTGTTGCCGAGGCCGCGCATGTAGAAGCGCGGGAAGGCACGGCCATAGGACGATTCGATGTTGAGGCTGGGTACGCGCGCGGCCAGGAAGCGGATGTCGTCGCCGGCCGAGCCGAGCACATCGAGCTTCTCACCCTGGATCGCGGTGATCGCGACTGGCACGTCCTTGGCGTTCTCGACGCGGCGCTGGGCCGTCACCTGCAGGGTATCGAGCGCGACCGGATCCTTGGTGGCGGGGGTTTCCTGGGCGGCTGCGACCAGCGGCAGCAGGGCGGAGAGAGCGACAACGAGGGGACGCGCGACCGGAATACGGCCGCGGGAAGTGCGGGTCGGGGACATGGCGGTAGGCTGTGTTTGGAGGGGTGGTAAAACGGCGCTACCAGATAATTGTTGCAATACAGCACCTGCGCCGCAAATGGCCGCTGTTCATGGCGCGGTCGCGGGCCACCGGGGAGGGTCGCTAGACTCGGGCTTCCCACCCCGACCCGACGCACCGCCATGACCCAGTGGTACTTCCATTCCTCCGCCCAGGCCGACCGCATCGGGCCGCTCGATGACGAAGCCGCGCGCCGCTACGCGCAGGCCAACCCCCGCGCGCTGGCCTGGTGCCAGGGCATGAGCGGCTGGACCGCCCTCGCCGAGGTGCCCGAGCTGCAGGCACCCGCCCCGGGCATGCCCAACACGCCGCCACCCGTGCCGGGCGGGCCTGCGCGGGGCCGGGCCGACGACATCGACTTCCGCATCGTCGGCCATGAGATGCAGTTCGTGGAGATCGAGCTGGATCCCGGCGAGAGCGCCATCGCCGAAGCCGGCGCACTGATGTTCAAGGACGCCTCGGTGCAGATGGATACCGTATTCGGCGACGGCACGCACAGCGGCCAGGGCGGCGGCATCATGGACAAGCTGATGTCGGCCGGCAAACGCGTGCTGACCGGCGAGAGCCTGTTCGCCACGCTCTATACGCATACCGGGCAGGGCAAGGCCAAGGTCGCTTTCGCCGCGCCCTACCCCGGCACCGTGCTGGCCATGAAGCTGGACCAGCACGGCGGCCGCCTGGTCTGCCAGAAGGACAGCTTCCTGGCCGGGGCGCGCGGCGTGCAGATCGGCGTGCAGTTCCAGCGCAAGATCATGACCGGCCTGTTCGGCGGCGAAGGCTTCATCATGCAGAAGCTGGAAGGCGATGGCTGGGTGTTCATCCACGCCGGAGGCTGTGTGGTCGAGCGCGAGCTGGCCGCCGGCGAGCGGCTGGACGTCGATACCGGCTGCGTGGTGGCCTACCACCCGACGGTGGACATGGACGTGCGCCGCGTCAGTGGCATCAAGAGCATGGTGTTCGGTGGCGAGGGCGTGTTCCTGGCAACCCTGACCGGACCGGGCAAGGTCTGGCTGCAATCGCTGCCGTTCTCGCGCCTGGCCGGCCGGATGTGGATGGCCGCGCCGCAGGGAGGTGGGCAGAACCGCGGCGAAGGCTCGGTGCTGGGCGGCATCGGCCGCATCCTCGACGGCGACAACCGGTTCTGATCGTCCGCGGGTAGTGCCGGGCCATGCCCGGCGAGCGCAGCGGCCCTGAACTGCCCGCCGGGCAGGGTCCGGCGCTACCCATGGCGGTCCATGAATAGGGCGTCGTCCTGCCCTGCCCGGCCCGCCGTGGCTTCGGTATGCTGGCGCCCTTCCCTGAATCCGGCGCCGCGAGCGCATTGCCGATGAGCCTGTTCCGTCCCCGCGTGCTGCTGTCCGTTGCCCTGCTTGGCCTGCTGGCCGGTTGCGGTGGCGATCCGGTGCGTCCGGCGCCGCCGCCGGCGCCGGCCGTGGTGCCGCAGGCCAAGCCGGTGAAGATCGGCATCGCGCTGGGCGGCGGTGCGGCCAAGGGCTTTGCCCACATCGGCGTGATCAAGATGCTCGAGGCCAACGGTTTCGAGCCGGTGGTGGTGTCCGGTACCAGCGCCGGCAGCGTGGTCGGTGCGTTGTACGCCAGCGGCATGGATGCGTTCCAGATGCAGAGCCGGGCCGTCGCGCTGGATGAAGCCAGCATCCGCGATGTGCGCCTGTTCTCCGGCGGGCTGGTGCAGGGCCAGAAGCTGCAGGACTACGTCAACGAACAGGTCGCCAACCGTCCGGCAGAGCGCCTGAAGAAGCCGTTCGCCGCCGTCGCCACCCAGCTCGAAACCGGTGAACGCGCGATCTTCGTGCGCGGCAACGTGGGCCAGGCCGTCCGTGCGTCCAGCAGCATCCCCGGCGTGTTCGAGCCGGTGAAGATCGGCGGCCGCAATTACGTCGATGGTGGCGTTGTCAGCCCGGTGCCGGTCGATGCCGCGCGCCAGCTCGGTGCCGACTTCGTGATCGCCGTGGACATCTCCAGCAAGGCCAGTGGCAAGGCACCGACCGACATGCTCGGCATCGTCAACCAGTCGATCGCGATCATGGGCCAGCGCCTGGGCGAGCAGGAACTGGCCCGCGCCGACGTCGTGATCCGCCCGCGCGTGCTGGATATCGGTGCGGCTGATTTCAGCCAGCGCGGGACCGCGATCCTGGAGGGAGAAAAGGCGGCGATGGCCGCGATGCCGCAGATCCGCGCGAAGATCCAGCAGCTGCAGAAGGCGCGCGCCGCCGCGCTGGCACCGCCGCCGGTGGCCGCGCCGAAGTGCGAGGAGACCTCGCGGCTGGGCAGGCTGATGGGGCGCAAGGACAAGTGCTGAGCCCTCGCCCGCGCTGACCGCTGCTCAGGGTTCCAGCTGCGACAGCGGCAACGCCTGGAAGCCCTTCACCGTGCGCAGCACGAAGCTGGAATTGGCATCGGCCACGCCACCGGCATTGAGCAGGCGGTCCAGCAGGAAGCGCGAGAAGTGCTCGAGGTCGCGTACGTAGACGTGCAGCAGGTAATCCATGTCGCCGGTGAGCGCATGGCAGGCCACCACTTCATCCCAGCCCTGCACGCTGTCCACGAAATGCGCGATGGCCGCCTGGTCGTGCTTTTCCAGTTGCACCCGCACGAACGCCTGCAGGCCCAGCCGCAGCTGCCGGGGTTCCAGGCGTGCGCCGTAGCCGACGATCACACCCTCGCTCTCCAGCCGCTGCAGGCGGCGCAGGCAGGCGGAGGGGGAGAGGTTCACCCGTGCCGCGAGCTCGGCATTGGTGGCGCGACCATCCCGCTGGATTTCGGCCAGCAGGCGTATATCCGTGCGATCGAACTGGACTTCTCCGGCCATTGTTGCCCCGCAACATGGTGAGTACGCAAGGATATTGCGCCAGCAAGGTCATTCCGCGCAACTTTTGCAACCCTGTTGCGCCCGCCCTGCCCTAGCATCGTGGACATCCCTTCAAGGAGCGTCCCATGGATCCCGCCCAGCCCCGCCGCGTCGAACACCAGCAGACCGACAAGGGCTACGTGCCGGTGTACACCACCGCGCTCGTCGAGCAGCCGTGGGACACCTACAGCGCCGATGACCACGCGACGTGGAGCACGCTGTACCAGCGCCAGCGCGAGCTGCTGGTCGGCCGTGCGTGCCGCGAGTTCCTGGACGCACAGGACGAGATGGGCATGAGCGCACACATGATTCCGCGCTTCGACCAGCTGAACGAAGTGCTCGGCGCAGCCACCGGCTGGACGCTGGTGGGCGTGGAGGGGCTGCTGCCGGAGCTGGACTTCTTCGACCACCTGGCCAACCGCCGCTTCCCGGTCACGTGGTGGATCCGTCGCCCCGACCAGATCGACTACATCGCCGAGCCGGACCTGTTCCACGACCTGTTCGGCCACGTGCCGCTGCTGATGAATCCGGTGTTTGCCGATTACATGGAGGCCTACGGCCGTGGCGGTGTCAAAGCCCACGCCATCGGCCCGGAGGCGCTGCAGAACCTCACGCGCCTGTACTGGTACACGGTGGAGTTCGGCCTGATCGACACCCCGGATGGCCTGCGCATCTACGGCGCCGGTATCGTCTCGTCAAAGGGCGAATCGCTGTACTCGCTGGAATCGGCCGCGCCCAACCGCATCGGCTTCGACCTGCAGCGCATCATGCGCACGCGCTATCGCATCGATACCTTCCAGAAGACCTACTTCGTCATCGACAGCTTCGAGCAGCTGATGCAGGCGACGTCGCCGGACTTCACTCCGATCTATGCCTCGCTGGCCGAGCAGCAGCACCTGCGGGCCGGTGACGTGCAGGCCGACGACCGTGTGTTCCAGAAGGGAACCGGCGAAGGCTGGGCCGACGGCGGCGACGTGTGAGGCGGCAGGGGCACCCGTAGGGCCGGCTCCACGCCCGGCTCCACGGGTCAGCGCGGGTATGCCAGCAGCAGCACCAGATCCTCGTCACCCACCTGCTGCAGTGCATGCGAACTGCCTTTGCGCGTCAGCAGGGCATCGCCTGCGCTGACGTCGTACTGCGTTCCGTCCAGCACGTAGCTGCCGCGTCCGCTGACGATGTAGTAGATCTCGTCCTTGTGCTGCGGATGCAGTCCGATGCCTGCACCCTTGTGCAGTACGCGCTTGCGCAGCACGAACGGCAGGTCCTTCTCTCCGGCGAAGAACGGATAGGCCGTGGTCGGCCCGGCGCCACCATGCGGGCCGGGCTGGCGGATGGCGACGTCATGCTCATGGACCACGCGCGAGGGTTGCGCCGGTTGCCCGCCCTGCCCCGCCGTCGCGCTCACGTCACAGTCGATGTCGCGCACGAGTGCGTCTTCCAGCTCCGGCTGCAGCACCATCCATTCGCGCAGCACCAGGCAGGCGACGGCGTTGGCGCCAGCCACGCTGAAGTGGGTGCCGTCGGCCTTGCCCTGCTCGGGCACGAACAGGAAGTATGGGCGTGCGCCCTGTTCGCCCAGCGCGCGTAGCCAGCGCGTGCTGCGGTCGTTGAGTTCGATCAGGGCAACGTGCTCGTGCGCGGCCAGCTGCTGCATCGCCCGCGTGTAACGCGCGTGCGTATCCAGCAGCGAACCGAAGTCATACAGCAACCGCGCCACCGGCGTGACCAGTATCGGCGTGGCGCCCTTGTCGCGCGCCACCTGCACGTAACGCATCAGCAGGCGCGGATAGTCGCTGTCCGGATCGGTATAGCGCGTGGGATCCTCGAACTTCGCGTCGTTATGGCCGAACTGGATGAGCAGCACATCGCCGCGGCGCAGCTCGGTGACGATCGCATCCAGGCGGCCTTCATCGATGAAGCTGCGCGTGCTGCGACCTCCCCGGGCGTGGTTGCGCACTTCCAACCGCGCCGGATCGAGGTAGCTCTGCAGGGCCTGGCCCCAGCCCGCCTGTGGCGCGCGCTCGGGACCGTACTCGGCCGCGGTGGAGTCACCGGCGATGAACACCCGCACCGGCGCCGCCTGCGCGGTGGTGCACGACAGCAGCAACAACAGCAACAGGTGGCGCATCGCCGGAACCTCCGTGGAGCCGGGCCACGCCCGGCCGCCGTCTGGAAACGGTGCGGACCCAGGTCGTCCGCACCCACCCTGCGGTTACCTCGCCAACCAGCCACCATCGACCGGCAGCACGGCGCCGTTGATGTAATCCGATGCGCTGGATGCCAGGAATACCGCCGCGCCGGCCAGATCCTCCGGCGTGCCCCAGCGGCCGGCCGGAATGCGATCCAGGATCGCCTTGTTGCGGTCGGCATCGGCACGCAGCGCGGCCGTGTTGTCCGTGGCCATGTAGCCCGGCGCAATCGCGTTGATGTTGATGCCCTTGCCGGCCCATTCGTTGGCCAGCAGGCGGGTGATGCCGGCGATGCCGCTTTTGCTGGCGGTGTACGACGGCACCCGGATGCCGCCCTGGAACGACAGCATCGAGGCGATGTTGATGATCTTGCCGTGGCCCTGTTCGATGAAGTGGCGGCCAGCGGCCTGCGAGATGAAGAACGCGGACTTGATGTTGACGTTCATCACGTCATCCCAGTCCTGCTCGCTGAAGTCCACCGCATCGGCGCGGCGGATCAGGCCGGCGTTGTTGACCAGGATATCCAGACCACCCAGTCCCTCGATGGTTTCGCGCACCACGCGCTCGACCGGCTCGATGCTGATCAGGTTGGCTTCCACCGCCAGGCAGCGTCGGCCGAGTGCGGTGATCTTCTCGATGGTTTCGGTGGGCGGCGCGATGCCGGCCACGGCGACATCGGCGCCGGCGGCGGCCAGCGCAACCGCGATACCTTGGCCCAGACCGGTATTACCACCGGTTACCAGAGCGACTTTGCCTTCCAGGCTGAAGGGATTGGCCATTGCGTGTGCGTTCCTTGGTAGAGGCGTGCGTGATGCAGGCGAACGGCCACCGGCACGCATGCGCGGCGGCCAGGCAGGACTTACTTGAGCTGGCAGATGTCCAGCACGTGCATGTCGGTGTAATCCAGGTTCTCGCCGCCCATCGCCCAGATGAAGGCGTAGTTGCTGGTACCGGCACCCATGTGGATCGACCACGGCGGCGACACCACGGCTTCGTTGTTCTGGATGACGATGTGGCGCTGCGCGTCCGGCTCGCCCATGAAGTGGTACACGCGGTCGTTATCGCCCAGGTCGAAGTAGAAATAGACCTCGCTGCGGCGGTCATGCAGGTGCGGCGGCATGGTGTTCCACACGCTGCCGGGCTTGAGCACGGTCAGGCCCAGCAGCAGCTGCGAGGACTGGCAGGTGGCCGGCACGATGTACTGGTAGATGGTGCGCTCGTTGCTGGTCTCCAGCGCGCCGCGGTCCAGCGCCACCGCGTCCTTGATCGAGAGCTGCTTGGTTTCAAAGCGCGCATGGGCCGGGGTCGAGGCCAGGTAGAACTGAGCCGGGTTGGCGGCGTCCTGCGAGGCGAACACGACGTCCTTGCTGCCCATCGCCACGTACAGGCCATCCTTCGGGCCCAGCGTGTAGACGGTGCCGTCGACGGTGACCGTACCGGTACCGCTGCCGACGTTGATCACGCCCAGCTCGCGACGCTCCAGGAACGGATGGCCGGCGGCCGACGCCGGTTCGGTCTGCACCGGCAGCGCCAACGGCGCGTCCAGGGGCGCAGCGCCACCGAGTACGAAGCGCTCGTAGTGGGTGTACTTCAGCGTCACCTGGCCGGGGTTGAACAGGCCGTCGAGCAGGTACAGCTCGCGCAGCTGGTCGTTGCTGGCGCCCTTGATGGCGTCGGGATGGGTGGCGTAGTGGGTCTTGCAGTACATGGCATCTCCAGAGCAGGGGGCGGGCCGATCATTCGGCCCCGGCACGGTTCAGGGGGATTCTAGCGACGTTGGTAACCGGTGTCATTCTGCGCCGCACGATAGCGCTCAACGGTCCGCGGCAAGGTGAGGCGGCTTCAACGGAGTCGCAGGCAGGCCTGCGGGCTACCGGACTGATCCCTCCCGGATCAGTCCTCTGGCGGCTGGCAGGAGTCGCGCACGATCAGGTGCGGGCGCACGCTGGCGATCTGCAGCGCCGGCTGGCCATCGGGCTGGATCAGCATCGCCGCAGCGGTGCGGCCGGTATCGCGGGTATGGCGCCGTACCGAGGTCAGCGACGGCCACAGGCGCGAGGCCAGCGGGCTGTCGTCGTAGCCGATGATGGACAGTTGGCGCGGGATGTTGATGCCTGCACGCAGCGCGACTTTGTAGATGCCCGCCGCCATTTCATCGTTGCCGGTGAAGATCGCGGTCGGGCGGCGCTTGCCCAGCAGCAGCTTCTCGGCGGCGGCCACACCCGATTCAAAGGTGTAGCCCGCCTCGATGATGCGGTCCTTGGGCAGCTCGATGCCACGCTGCGACAGCGCATCGATGAAGCCGGCGGTACGCTCGTGCGCCGAACGGTAGGCGCTGGGCCCGGTCACCAGGGCGATGTCACGATGGCCCAGCGAGAGCAGGTAGTCGGCGGCTTCGGCGGCGCCGTCACGATCGTGGGTGACCACCATCTGCGAACTCTCGTCCAGCGGCAGCGCGGCCACGCGGGTGAAGCGGCAGCCGATCTCATCCAGCATGTCCGCCAGCGCCTGGTCTTCGGAGGCGCGCGGCACCAGGATCACCCCATGCAGCTTCTGCTGCTGCACGAAGCGGCGCACGCCGTCGATGTAGCCCGGGCTGCGGCTGTCGCAGGGGTGCACGACCAGCTCGAAGCTGGAACCGCGCAGCGCGTCGAGTGCACCGTACTGCATGTCCACGATGTACTGCGCGGTGGGGTTGTCGTAGACCATGCCGATCAGGAAGGATCGACGGAAGGCCAGGCCGCGCGCCAGCGGATCGGGCGTATAGCCCACCTCGCGCATCAGGGCCTCTACCTTGTCGCGCGTGTCCTTGCGCACCAGCGGTGAGTTGTTGATGATCCTTGAAACCGTTTTCTTGGACACTCCGGACAGTCGCGCGATGTCGTTGATCGTGGCTGCCTTGCCTTTGGCCAATGCCGGCGTGGCGGCATCGTTCTTGTTGCGCACTGACATGTAATGGACCAGGTAAGTCGGGGGATTTCCGGCCGCGCACTCAGTCCAGCGCGCGGTAGCGGAAGCTGCGGAAGGTCACCGCACCGTCACCGGCAGCGTACAGCGCCGGCTTCAGGGCGAGAAACTTACCAGCCACATTGTGATGGTAACCCGAGGTTTCCATCTGAACCGGGTACTTCTGCCAGGTCCGGCCGTCGCTGCTGGTATGGAAGGTGACGATATGGCGGTTGTTGGTGACGCGCAGCCAGAGCCGGCCGCCGCGCTCGCTGGGCGCAAGCCGGGCAGGGCGTTCCTCGCCGTACCGGTGCATGATGAACTGCTCGCCGTTGCTGCCCACGCCCACGTAGAGGCGGTCGCTGTAGAACAGCAGCGCGCCCCCGACTGCGCCTGGCGCTACCTCCAGCTCCACGTCGAACTGGTAGGCCGGATCGCCGGCGATCGTGGTCAGCGGCGACGCGTCGCGCGGCGCACTGCCCTTGCCCTGCATCACCAGCCCATCGCCGCTGAAGCGCAGGCGCCGGTACTCGTCACTGGCCGGGTTGAAGAACGCCCACTGCGGCCCGAGCCTGCCGCCGCGGAAATCATCCGAGAGCGCCATGCCGTGCGGTGCCAGGGCGCTTCCGGAGGGCTTGCGCAGCGGCTGGCCGAGGTCACCGCCCCTGGCCACGAACCAGCCGTCGTCGGTCCACTCGATCGGGTCCAGCAGGGTCTGCCGACCCAGGGTCCAGAAGCCGTTCTCATACCCGTGGTACATCATCCACCAGCGACCGTCGGTGCCTTCGACCACCGTCGCGTGGCCGCGTGACCACCACGGCTCGGATGCCGACTGCGTGCGCGTGATCGGATTGTTCGGTGCGTTCTGCCAGGGCCCATGGATGGAGCGCGAGCGCGCCGTGATCACCATGTGCCCGGTGGGCGGGCCGGCGGTGCCTCCCACGGCGGTGGTCATGTAGTACCAGCCATCGCGGAAGTGGATCTTCGGTCCTTCCTGCGCGTAGGCCTCCACGTCCCAGCTCTGCGGATAGCGCCAGCCGTCGTAGACATGCTTCGGCGTGCCGACCACGCTCAGTCCGTCATCGGCCAGCTGCACATAGTCGCCACCGCTGAGGAACAGGTAGCGCTTGCCGTCCTCGCCCACCGCATGGCCGGGGTCGATGTAGCCGCCCAGGCCGATGTCGATCGGATCGCTCCATGGCCCGCGGATGTCGTCGGCCCACACCACGAAGTTGCTGCGGTGCTCGCCGGTCCGGGCCGGGAAGTAGATGAAGTAGCGACCCCGGTGCTTGACGATGTCCGGCGCCCAGATCGCACCCACGTTGCGGGTGATGGCATGGCCCAGCGGCTGCCAGTTGACCAGGTCCCGCGAATGCCAGATCGGCAGGCCGGGATAGGCGTCGAAGGAGGACAGGGTCAGGTAGTAGTCCTGTCCGTCCTTCAGCACCGACGGATCGGGGCGGTCGCCGGCCAGCACCGGGTTCAGGTAGGTGCCGTCGCCGAGATCGGCCTGGCGCTGGTTCTCCAGCCCACGCGCCCAGGTCGGTGAGGCCGGGCCGGAGGCCACGGCCTGAAGCGCGGTCAGCAGCAGGCCGAGCAGGGCCACGGCAGGGATGCGGCGGAGCGGACGATGCATGGCAGCGGTCTCCGGCTCAGCTGCGCAGCGTGGCCGGCAGCCACAGCGACAGGGCAGGGAAGAAGGTGACCACCAGCAGCACGCCCAGCGCAGCGAACCAGAACGGCCAGATGGTACGCATGCTCTGGCCCACGCTGATCTTGCCGATGGCGGTACCGATGAACAGCACCGAGCCTACCGGCGGTGTCACCAGGCCCAGGCCGCCGGTCAGCACCAGCACCAGCCCGAAGTGGATCGGATCGATGCCGTACGCGCGCGCCACCGGCAGGAAGATCGGCGTGCAGATCAGGATCATCGGTGCCAGGTCCATGAAGGTTCCCAGCAGCAACAGCATCACCACGATCATCAGCAGCACCATGAACTGGCTGTGCGCGAAGGACCGCAGGAGGTCCACCGCCGCCGCCGGCACCTGCAGGTAGGCCAGCAGCCAGCCGAACACCGCAGCGGTGGCGATCACGAACAGGATCACGCCGGTGCTGCGTGCGGCGTGGACGACCGTGGCGAAGAACTCGCGCCAGCGCAGTTGCCGGTACAGCACCGTGGTCACCAGCAGTGCGTACACCACGGCGATCGCCGCGCTTTCCACCGCGGTGAAGATGCCGGCGCGGATGCCGACGAAGATCAGCGCGACCAGGCCGAGCCCGGGCAGCGCGGAGATCATCCGCAGCAGCACCGCACGCCAGCCCGGGAACACCTCCACGCCATAGCCGCGGCGGCGCGCGACGACGTAGCCGGTGATCATCAATGCCAGCGTCATCAGCAGTGCAGGAACGATGCCGGCCGCGAACAGATCGGCGATCGAGAGGCCGCCACCGGCCGCGGCCGAGAACAGGATGAGGTTGTGCGAGGGCGGAACCAGCAGCGCGACCAGAGCGGCGGTGATGCTGACATTGACCGCGAAATCGCGGTCATAGCCGCGCTTGACCATCTGCGGAATCATCGTGCCACCCACCGCCGAGACATCCGCGATGGCCGAGCCGGAGACGCCGCCGAAGAACAGCGAGGACAGGATCGAAACCTGGCCCAGGCCGCCACGCAGGCGCCCCACCAGCGAGGACGCCAGCGCGATCAGGCGCTCGGAGATGCCACCGCGCATCATGATCTCGCCGGCGAAGATGAACAGTGGAATGGCGATCAGCGATGCAGACCCGGTGCCTGCCGAAATCTGCTGGACCAGAACGATGGACGGGATGTCCAGGTAGAGCAGGGTGGCAAGGGCGGCCGCAGCCAGCGCGTAGGCCACCGGCACGCCCAGCAGCAGGAACACCGCGAACACCGAGAACAGAATGGCGATACCCATGGATCAACGATCTCCTTCAGCGTCATCGGCGGCAGCGTCTGCCGGCGTGGACTGCGTGGCCTTCCACGCACGGTTCAGCGCGAACACCACCATCAGTACGCCGCCCAGCGCCAGCGGCAGGTAGTTGATGCTCTGCGGAAGCTCGGCACCGGCGGTCTTGATGTCCAGGCCGTCGAGAAGAAGCTCGGCCGACCACACTGCGATGAATGCGCCCAGCACGGCCACCACCAGCTGCACCAGCACGTCCACCGCGCGGCGCAGCGCCGGCGCCATGTAGGCATGCAGCAGGAAGAAGCCGAAGTGGCGGTTGGTGTGCACGCCACAGGCCGCGCCCAGGCTCATCGCAGTGCTGAGCAGCAGCAGGGTCACCGGTTCGGTCCAGCTCGGTGAATCGTTGATCACATAGCGCGCGAAGACCTGCCAGCCCTGCACCGCCACCAGCCCCAGCAGGGCCGCCACCGCGGTGTAGATGGCAATGTCGGCGATGCGGTCCAGCAGGCGCTGCCCGGGGCCGGGTGGGGAGAACGTCGTCGTTTCGGTCATGGCTGTGTCCTCAGGCTGCACCGCGGATGCGATCGACCAGCGCGGCGATTTCCGCGTGCTGCAGGTACTGCTGCAGCAGGGGCTGTGCGGCGGCACGGAACGCCGGCATGTCGACCTCGTTGGCCTTCACGCCATACGCCAGCACCGCGCGCCGTGCCGCATCCTCGGAGGCATCCCACTGGTCACGCATCACCTTCACCGACGCACGTGCGGTCTCCAGCAGAAGCTGGCGGTCATCCGGCTGCAGCCGCTCGAAACTGGCCCGTGACATCAGCAGCACGTCCGGCGCATACGAGTGATCACTCTGCGACCAGTAGTGCGCGGCTTCGAAGTGACGGCTGGAGTGGAAGCTGCGCATGTTGTTCTCGGCACCGTCGATCATGTGCGTCTCCATGCCGGAGAACGTATCGCCCAGTGACATCGGCGTCGGGTTGGCGCCGAGCAGCCGCATCAGCTGGATGAAGATGTCCGATGACGCGACGCGCAGCTTCAGTCCGTGCAGGTCACCGGGCTGGGTGATCGGATGCCGGGTGTTGTAGAAGCAGCGCGCACCGGAATCGTAGATGGCCAGGCCGACCAGATCGCGGCGTTCGAAGCCGCGCAGCACGGCATCGGCCACGCCGCCGTCAAGCGCTGCCCGCTGGTGCGCCACCGATTCGAACACGTAGGGCAGGCACAGCGCCTGGGTCAGCGGAAACGCGTTGTTCAGCGCGCCCGCATAGACACGGGTGATGTCGATGGCGCCGAAGCGGGCCATGTCGATCGCTTCGGACTCGCGGCCGAGCTGGCCCGAGTGGTACTGGCGCAGACGCAGGCGTCCCTGGGTTTCACGCTGCAGGGTCTCGCCGATCCACTTCACCGCCGTCACGGTGGGGTAATCGGCCACGTGCACATCGGTCGCCGTCAGCAGTTGGCCGCCGGCTGCGTCAGGGCCCGGCCCGCGGCCACAGGCGGCGAGCAGGGGAGTGGCAAGTGCAGTGGCGCCACCGGCCAGGAAATGTCGTCGTGTGATCATCTGCGCCCTCCCGCGCGTGTTCACTGGTTCGTGCCGCGGCTTACCCGGCCGGCACGGCCCTGCAGGCAATCTCGCCGAAGCCGGCAAAGCGCACCAGCGCCGTTTGTCCTGCCTGGATGTCGTGGATGCCGGTCGCATTGCCGGTGGCGATCAGGTCGCCACGCCGCAGGGGCCGGCCGCGGAGCGCGGAACGGGACAACGCAAACGCGTACGCCGCGCGCAGGCCACCGGGCAGGCGGCTCGCGCCGCCGACGCCGACCACTTCACCCTCGATCAGGGTCTCGGCGCGCAACGCCGACTCATCGAGGGACGTCCAGTTGCCGATCTCCGGCCCCAGCACGAGGCCGTTGTTGTTGCCGAAGTCGGATACCACCACACGCGGGCCGAGCTCGTTGATGGTCGCCAGCGGGCTGCTGGCCACTTCGACACCGAGGTACAGGCGGGCCGGCAACGCTTCAGCCTGTTCCGGCGACCAGTGCAGCTGGTCGGCGGGGGCATCCTCCAGCAGTTCCAGCACGTACTCGGCCTCGATCGCGGCGAAACCGCCGACGAACACCGGAACATCGGTTGTTCCACCGGTAGCATTTTTGAGCTGAGGCTTGAAGATCGGGCCCAGCAGCCGTTCGTCCCCGGACGCATCGCGGCGTTCGGCGGCGATGTAGCCGACCTTCCAGCCGACCACCGGCTGGTTCCAGCGGGCGATGGCCAGGTCCTGGACCTGGTAGGCCGCGACCAGGTCGGCCGGAATGTCACCCGGGAACGCCTGCAGTGCCTGGCCCGCCTGGCGTGCGGTGGTGAAGGCCTGGGCTATCGCGGCCGCATCGTCCGGCGGCGTGTGCCCATGTGTGCCGTGTTCGTTGCTCAAGAACGTCTCCCTCTGGCGTTGTTGCGCTGCCTATCGACAGCGTCTGCAGGACGTGTATATGGTAAACCGGTGTCATCACGCAAGCGGCAGCGCATCACGCCGTCTTGGCCGAAGCCGCCAGCGCCCTGTCCCATCCTGTTGGAGCCCCGTCAGTCATGCGTCTGCCCGTCGTGTTGCTGTGCCTGACCCTGCTGCTACCGGCGGCGCCCGCCTGCGCGGCCGACACGTCGTTGCGCGAAGGCGAGCGTGTGGTCCAGGCGTTGCCGGGCGAGCAGCTGCCGTTGTGGCCGGCAGGCGCAGTGCCGGGCGAAACCGGCCCCGCGCGTCCGCCGCGGGTGGTCGAGCGCAGTGCGGACCCTGCACGCCCGGACCGCTACGCCGACCAGATCGACGCGCCCTCTCTGCAGGTGTACACACCCACCCGGCCGAACGGCAGGGCCCTGCTGGTGATCCCCGGCGGCGGCTACCAGCGGGTGGTGATCGACAAGGAGGGCAGCGCGCTGGTTCCGTTCTGGGTGGACGGCGCCGGTTACACGCTGTTCGTCCTGCGCTACCGCCTGCCGCAGCCGGGGCGCGACCGCCAGGCCGCGCTCGCCGACGCGCAGCGCGCGCTGCGGGTGGTGCGCGACCAGGCGCGACGGCGCGGGCTGGACGCGGACGACGTGGCGGTGATGGGCTTCTCGGCGGGCGGGCACGTCGCGGCGCGGCTGGCCACCGGCTTCGACATCGCCGTCCATCCCGCACAGGATGACCTCGACCGGCTGAGCGCCCGCCCGAGCCGTGCCGTGCTGGTCTACCCGGTGATCGACATGGGCGCGCATGCGCACAGCGGCTCGCGTGCCCGCCTGCTGGGTGAGCATCCGGGTACCTCGCTGCAGGCAGACTATTCAATGCAGCAGCGGGTACGCGGCGACATGCCGCCGACGCTGCTGGTCCACGCCGCCGACGACTCCGTGGTGTCGGTGCGCAACAGTGAACTCATGGCGCAGGCACTGGCGGGTGCGGGTGTCGAGCATGAACTGCATGTCTTCGCCCATGGCGGTCACGGCTTTGGCATGGACATTCCCGCGCGGTCGACGCTGGCACTCTGGCCGCTGCTCGCGCAACGCTGGCTGGGCCCTGCGGAGGACGCGCGATGAACGATGCGCCGGCTGACCTGCAGCGTCGGCGGTTCCTGCGCGACAGCGCCCGCTGGGCGCTGGCCACCGCGTCCGCTACGGCTGCCTTCACCGTATTGCCAACGCTGGCCAGCGTGCCGGGTGCCCGCGACGACCGCCTGCCTTTGGCCCGGGTCCGTGGCGGACGTGTGCGTGGCCAGCGCGAGCACGGGGTACTGGTATTCCGTGGCCTCCGCTATGGTGCCGATACCGCCTCCCACCGCTTCCAGCCGCCGCGGCATGAAGCCGCCTGGCGCGGCATCGCCGATGCACTGGAGTACGGTCCGGCCGCACCGCAGGGCGGCAGCGAAGGGCCCGGCAGCGAGGACTGCCTGTTCCTCAATGTGTGGACGCCCGCGCTCGGCGACGGTGGACGCAGGCCGGTGCTGGTGTACGTGCACGGCGGAGGATTCAACAACGGGTCCGGCAGTGATCCGCTGTACGACGGTGCTGCGCTGTGCCGCCGAGGCGATGTGGTCGTGGTCACCCTCAATCATCGCCTGAACACGTTCGGCTATCTCTACCTGGGGGCGTTGGGCGATCCGCGCTACGCCGCCTCGGGCAACGTCGGCCAGCTCGACCTGGTACAGGCGCTGCAGTGGGTGCAGCAGCACGCGGCGGTCTTCGGTGGCGACGCGGCGAACGTCACGGTGTTCGGGCAGTCCGGCGGGGGCGCCAAGATCGCCACGCTGATGGCGATGCCTGCGGCCCGAGGGCTGTTCCAGCGCGCGTGGACGATGAGTGGCCAACAGGTCACCGCTGCCGGACCGCGCGCGGCCGCGCAGCGGGCTGCGATCGCGATGCAGGCCGTCGCTGCACGTGACGTGCAGGCCCTGCTGGACCTGCCGGTCGACGTGTTGCTGGAGGCCACCCGTGCGCGCGATCCCTCGCGCGTGGAAAGCACGTCGCTGTACTTTGGCCCGGTGCTGGACGATGTGGTGCTGCCGGTGCATCCGTTCTGGCCACAGGCGCCGCAGCAGTCGGCGGCGATTCCGATGGTGATCGGCAACACCCGCGACGAGACCCGCGCGTTCCTCGGCAACGATCCCGCCAACTTCGCCCTGACCTGGGAAACACTGCCGGCACAACTGGAACGACAGCAGTTCGTCGATCTGCGGCCGGAGACCGTGATCGCCGAGTATCGCCGCCTGTATCCGCACTACACGCCCTCCGAAGTGTTCTTTGCTGCAACCACGGCTGGCCGCAGCTGGCGTGGAGCGGTGGAGGAACTGGAAGCGCGGGCGCGCCAGCCCGCAGGCGCAGCACCGACCTGGGCGTACCAGCTGGATTGGGGGTCGCCGGTGGAGGAGGGCCGCCTGCGTGCTTTCCATACGCTGGACATCCCGCTGGTGTTCGACAACGCAGGGTTGCCGGGCGCGCGCACCGGGGGAGGCGATGATGCGCGTGCGCTGGCGGCGACCATGAGTGAGGCCTTGATCGCCTTCGCCCGCAGCGGCGACCCCAATCACGCCGGATTGTCGCAATGGGCCCCTTATACGCTGCCGCAACGGCGGACAATGCTGTTCGATCGCACCAGTCGTGCCGTTGACGATCCGCGCGCAGGCGAGCGCGCGCTCTACGGAAAAGTGCCTTTCGTGCAGCGTGGCACGCAGTGATGACACCGCAGCACAAACATTCTGTTAACTCCGCTCGGCTACAGTCGGGTCATGGGAGACACGTTCACGCCACTGCCGTTCGCCGGCCGGGAGCGCCTGCTTGCCGCCATTGATGGTGCGGTAGCGCTGGCGGATCCGCACGCGATCACCGAGGGCCTGCAGCGCGTGCTGCGTGATGCCATCACCGATCCTTCGATACAGCTGCCGCCCTGTGTACGGCGACCGGTGCGTGGTCACTATGCACGTCGTGAACTGCACCGCAGCCGGACCCTGGGTTACAGCGTCATCGCCATGTGCTGGGGCCCGGGGCAGGGTACGCCGCTGCACGATCACGATGCGATGTGGTGCGTGGAAGGCGTCTGGCAGGGCGAACTGCTGGTCACGCCGTATGCGCTGCTGGAGCAGAAGGGCACTCGCCACCGCTTTGCCGCGCAGCCGACGCTGTACGGCCAGCGCGGCAGCGCCGGCAGCCTGATTCCCCCGCACGAATACCACACGCTGCGCAATGCCAGCGATGCCGACGTGGCCGTGTCGCTGCACGTCTACCAGGGCGTGATGGAGCGCAGCGCGGTGTTCGAGCCGCTGGGCGATGACTGGTACCAGCGACGGGTGAAGCGGCTGGAGACCGACGCGGCATAGACCGCGCCGGCCGCCGTGTTCAGCGCGGCACGTCCACGACGTTGTTGAGCAGGGTCACTTCCTCGCCACCGTCAGCGAGGGCGACGCGCACGCGCAGGCCACCCTGATGACCGGCGGGGATCATCAGCGTCACGCGGGTGGTCTTCGGCTCCAGGTCATCGGGTGCCGCCATCGCGGGCACATCGGCACGCGCGATCTCACGGCCCGTGGTGTCTTCCAGGATCGCCACGCCCGCGCCGGTGCCCACGTGGCCCAGGCTGTGCACGGTCACCCGCACACGCTGGCCGTCCACCTGCACATCACCGCGGCCGACGCCGAGGTCGGCGCGTGTTTCCACAGGGCTGCCGGCGACGACGCGCTCGAACTCGAACAGCTCCGTGCGCCCAGGACGGAACTGCATCGGCACCGCGCTGCTGGTTTCCAGCCGCACCGTGCGCTCCGTCGGCGTGCCATCGATGCGTCCATCTCCATCGGCATCCACGCCGGCACGGATGCGCCACGTGCCGCTGGCAACGTTCCAGCCGGTCATGTCGGCACTGATGGTGCGGTTACCCAGATTGTGGCTGGTGATGGTGAAGCGCTCGCGCGACGGCGCATGCACCAGCAGTGCAACCTGTTCGGCGGCACCGTCGCGATCGAAGCGCCAGCTGACCGTATGCCCGGGCCAGCTCTGGTTGCGCTTGAGCGCGACGCCTCCCAGCCGGGCGCGCTGCAGGAACTCGCTGGGTGCCTCCACGCGATCGGACCACCAGTGGCCCTTGGTGTTCATGTAGGCCCGCAGCACCTTCGCCTGCAGTCCTTCGGCATGCAGTGCATCGATGTACTTCAGGTCACCACTGGCCTGCCAGGCCATCAGGCTGGCGAAACCGGTCTTTCCGGCGTCGGCTTCGGCAGTCAGCTGCGGATACCAGTCCCGCTGGCGCCCCAGCACCTCGACGATGTTCTCGCCGAGATTGGCCAGCGCGCCCGGTCCCCCGCGTGCCACGCGATAGTCCAGCGCCTGCAGGTACTTCGCATCGCCGGTCCAGCGCCAGGCGGCCCAGAAGGTGTGCAGCGTGTCGCCGCCGCCAGAACCGTCGTTGAGTTCACCGCCGCGGGTGGCGCCGGTGGCCCAGTGGATCTCGTTGGGCAGGGTGAAGCGTCCTTTCGCGTCCGTGCCGGCATGGGCGAGGTAGCTGTCGGCCAGGCCGGTCACCAGCCGGCGCCCGGTCGGATCGGCGTTGTACTGGCCCAGCAGGAACGCGGGGTGCAGCACCGGGAACGAATACGGCTTCTGCCATTGCCAGTTCGGTTCGCGGTAGATCCTGTTGCCGCCGAACCAGTTGCTGGAGAACAGCAGGTGTCCCTGCGGATTGGGCAGGATGATCCGCTCGTCGAATGCCTTGACCGTCTCCATCAGCCGCTCCAGCGTCAGCGGATCACCCCAGTTGAGGTACAGCATCGCGCTGTTGGTGTTGATGCCCTCTTCGTAGGCATGCAGCTCATCGGTTTCGATGGTGCTCAGGCCGTTGCTGAACATGCCATTGCGATACACCGCATCGGACAGGGCGGTGAGCGAGGCATTGAGGCGGTCCGGCTGCACGCCCATCAGCGCCAGGCCCGGCCACTGCTGGGTGAGATCGGAATCATCGGAGATGCCGCCGCCGAAGTCGCCGTAGGGCACCTGGCGATGGTCGATCCACCAGTCGACGAAGCGACGCACCTGTGCGAGGTCCTGCACCTGGTGGAAGGCCCATGCCGGCACACCGGCAGGCACCGCCGGTGCGGAGTAGGGCGGCCGGCCCTGGCTGTTGTAGCTGATGTAGTTCCAGTACTGCCGCCCCAGTGCGTGATCCGGATCGACCCGCAGCAGGTCGCTCAGGTCGGCGTAGACGCGCGCATACAGGCGCTGTCGTTTGGAGGTGGTGTGTTCCTCCACCAGGAATCCCCAGTTGTCGCGCACCTGGTTGAAGCGGTCGGCCACGTGCTCCTTCAGCGCTTCGGCGCGTGGCTTGAACACCAGCCGGATCTGCGCGCCATCGAGCGCCCGGGCATCGAAGCCGGGCGCGGCCGAGGCGATGCTCAACCACAGGCTGTCAGGGGTGAGGATGCGGTCGCGCAGGTCCAGCCACAGGGTGCGCTTCTGTCCCGGCTGCACCGAGACCGACACGTCGATCATGTCGCGCGCCGGCCAGATCGGGTCCTTGATGCGGATGTTGAGCGGAATCAGGCCTTCATGCGTGGCCGCCAGATCCAGCGCGGGAAGATCGATGGCAACACCGTCCAGGCCATCGTGCATGTTCTCCCAGCTGTAGGCCCAGCTGCGGATCAGTGGCTGATCGGGCGGCGCATCGCCCACCCCGGAAGGAATGAGCACATGCACGATCGGGCGCGGCTGCGCGGGCAGGGTACCGGCGTCGCGGCGGCGCGAGCCGGCCCCCTTGGGCAGCGCCATCACCGTGCTGCGTTCGGCCTCGGGATAGCGACCGTCGATGTAGCGGCGCAGCGCATCCAGATTGGTGTAGTCCGGCAGCGCCTGGCTGTCGATCGTGTAGGTCTGCTTGACCGTGCCGTCCGGCTCGTTGCCCTCGCTCACGGCGTAGGCCCAGATTTCCTGGATCGGCGTTTCCTGCTCGACGTTGCTGAAGCGCAGCACGCCGCCGCTGAGGGACGGGATCGGATCGACGCTGCGCACCACGCCGCGCGGGCGGGTGAACAGGGTACGGGTGGCGTGCGCGGCGTCGCTGCCATGTGCCAGCGTGCCGAAGGCCGCGCCGCGGATCTCGATGCGGTTGACCGTCTCGCCGTCCGGCAACGTCAGGTCCAGGTGCTTTCCACCCTCCACGTAGGTGTTCCAGTCCGGCAGCTGGAAGTAGTCGTTGCGTCCGGGCAGCCGCGAGCGGTTGTAGACGCCGGGCCATGTGGTCTCGGCGATGCCGTCGGTGGCCTTCCACATCCACGCCTTCAGATCGCGGGTGTCGGCGAATTCGACCTTGCGGATGCGGGTGGTCGGCGCGGTCAGCGCCGGTGGTGCGGCGCCGTCCCAGCCGAAGCGATGGCGCCAGGCACGCAGGCCTGCCTCGGGAACCTCAGCGGTGGTGGGCGTGACCCCCCGGGCCAGCGCCGCCACGGCCGGCGCATCGAGCATGCGGTCGTAGATGCGGATGTGCTGGAAATCGCTGCCGCGCAGGAAGTTGTAACGGCTCTGTACCTGGTACGGTGCCATCACCCGACCGGCCAGGCCAAGCTGGTCCAGCGCGGCATCGTAGTCGCCGGTGGTCTGCGCGCGGGCCACTTCGCGTCCATCGATGAACAGGCGTACACCCTGGTCCTCGTCCCAGGCGAAGGCCAGATGCAGCCACTGGTCCGCGCGTGGTGGAGTGTCCATGCGGAACGAGACGCGGGTGCGTGCAAGATTGGCATCGGTGACGAACGCATCGAAACCGTGGCCGTTCCAGTCGATGCGCAGCCACGCCATGTCCCAGCTGCTGTGATCGGCATAGCCGACGCGGAAGATCACGAACGGGGCTTCGCCCACCGCGTACCGCGCACGCCAATCGAAGGCCAGGGTGCCGCGCTGGGCCAGGATGTTGCCCGGCGCATCCCACGCCAGGACGCCATCGTCCTGCCATTGGATGGCCTTGCCGCGTACACCGTCATCGACCACCGCCACCCTGTCGCGGAAGTTCGGTATCGCCTCGCCGTGCGCCACGGTGGCCTGCAGGCCCTGGTTGGCGTCGACGTGGAACAGCAGGGTTGGGCCATCGGCAGCTGTCGCAGGGCCAGCAGCCAGGGCCACTGCCAGCAGCAGGCAGCGGGACAGGGTCGAGCGATGCGGCATCAGATGTTTCCTTTCAACGGGCGACAGCCGGCGTAGGGCCGCCGGACCGTAGCAAGGCCACGCCGCCACGGCACCTTGCGGCGCAGCAGCGGTCGTGGCGAACGGCGATGCACCGGTCGGCGCATCGCCGGCGCTGCTCAGAACTTGTAGCGCACCCCGAGCAGGAACTGGCGGCCGGTCTCGGTGTACTGCAACGGCAGGCGGCCGGTCGCCGGCGAATACACCCACTCATCGGATGCTTCGTTGGTCAGGTTCACGCCTTCCAGGCTCAGTTCCAGCTGGTCACTGATCCGGTAACGGATCGACGCATCGATGACCGTGGTACCGGTCATGCCGTGGTAACCGTCCAGATTGAAGCCGGTTTCCTGGCCCGGCACCTGGGTCAGGTAGTCGTCGCGGTTGGTGGCCGAGATGCGCCCGGAGAAGGTGGTGCCTTCGTAGAACAGGGTCGCGTTCCACGAGGTGTTGGACAGGCCCAGCAGATCGTTCTTCATCACCGGCTGACCGGCCGAGTTGATGTACTGGATCTTCGAATCCACCCAGGTGTAGTTCAGCTGCAGACCGAGGTTGGCCCACTTGCCCGGCAGGAAGGTGAAGGGCTGGGTGTAGTTGGCCTCCGCGCCGAACAGCTCGCCACCCGGCGTGTTGACCGGACGGGTGAAGGTGAACTCGTCGGTCGGCGATGCGCCGGTGCCGATCAGCAGCTCGGCAGGCAGGCCGCTGTCGGTGTACGGCCGATTCTCGCGCAGCGTCTGTACGGACGTTTCGATGTCCTTGTAGAACAGGCCAAGGCCGGCCATGGCGCCTTCGGCGAAGTACCACTCGAAGCTCAGATCGACATTGGTCGCGCGGGTCGGGTCCAGGTTGGGGTTGCCGCTGGAGATGGTACGTGCGCCACCGGCCACGGCCACTGTGGCACCCGGCGTCAGGCTGCCCAGGCCGGGTCGGGTCATCACCTTGGCCGCACCCAGGCGGATCAGGAAATCGGGGGTGACTTCGGCAACCAGGTTGAACGAGGGCAGGGTGTCGTCGTAGGTGCGGGTGGCGGTGGTGGACGTGGTGCCACTGGCCAGCGTCGACAGCCCGGTGGAGGACTGCTTGGTGCGCACATAGCGTACGCCGACGTTGCCGGACAGCGGCAGCGAGCCGATCTCGGTGGAGAACTCACCCATCAGGTAGGCACCGCGATCCTTCTCTTCCACGCTGCGCACGTTGTTGGCGCGCGGTGCGACTGCGTAGATGCCGCTGTTGCTGTAGATGTCGAACTGATCGGCGACGGCGTCCAGGTCCGGCACCACCCAGTTCGAGGGATTGCCGCTGATGCCCTTCAGGCCGGCCTGCGTGGTCATGTCCACCGGAACGATCCTGCTGCCATCGGCGAAGGTGGGCACGGCCAGCTCGCTGCCACGGCGCAGTTCGGTGGTCTTGAACGTGTAGTCCTTGGCCAGCACGCCACCCTTGAGGCGGAAGCCGGGGCTGATGTTCCAGTTGAAGTCGATCTGGCCGGTATCGAAATCATTGTCCACGTACTGCGGTCGCAGGCGGATCTCCGCCAGTTCCCAGCCGTTGGGATCGGTGGGATCGATGCCGTAGTTGAGGATCGGCGAGCGGTTGTTGCCGCGGTAGTCGTAGCTGTAGCCGTCGACGTCGTACTTGTCCATGATGATGGTGGTCTGCACCGGGTTTTCATGCCGGGACCGCGAGACCCCCAGCTTGCCGGACAGGGTGAAGTCGTCGCCGAAGCGGTGTTGGCCGTTGAGGCTGATCTGCTTGAACTCGGTGCTCCACTCGTCGTGTCGGTTCTCGCTGCGGATGTCGACGTTGTCGAACTCGCCGTAGACCAGCGCGTTGTTCTCGATGACGCCGTTCCTGACGATCATCGACGGCTTGCCGGCCAGACGTGGCTGGCTGGTGTTGGCACCGCGGCTGAAGGAAATCGCCTCGATGTAGTGCTCGTCGCGGGTGGCATCGATTTTCGAGTACAGCGCGTCCAGCGAGATCTCGGTCGCATCGCTGGGCTTCCACTGCAGCGTACCGGTCACGCCCAGGCGCTTCTGCTCATGTTCCATCTGCACGTAGCGCGGGAAGCGCGGGTGGTAGACGTCGGCACTGCGCGCGGCGGTGAACGGGGACGACGCACTGAAGTTGCCGTTGCTCGGGCCGTTGGCCCAGCGGCCCGTGTTGGAGCCTTCCTCCAGCGCCTGGCGCTCGGAGTAGGCCACCGACAGCAGGGCGCCGAAGGTACCGTCGGCGAAGATGTTCGACACCAGCGCGGCCATGCGCGGGTCGGCCTTCTCTGCCATCGCGTTGTAGCCGGCCTGGCCGCTGGCGGCGAAGGTGAAGCCGTCATAGTCGAACGGCCGCGCTGTGCGCAGATCGACGGTGGCGCCCAGCGAGCCCTCTTCGACATCGGCCGAGGCGGTCTTGCGCACCACCAGCTGCGAGAACAGGTCGGAGGCGAAGACATTGAAGTCGAAGCCACGGCCGCGGTTGGTACCACCGCTCTGGTCGCCGGCGCCGACGGTGGTCAGCGCCTCCATGCCGTTGATGCGCACGCGGGTGAAATCCGGGCCGAGGCCGCGCACCGAGATGTTGCGCCCTTCGCCGGCCTCACGGGTGATGACCACCCCCGGGATGCGCTGCAACGACTCGGCCAGGTTCAGATCCGGGAACTTGCCGATGTCCTCGGCGACGATGGCGTCGACCACGCCGGCCTCGCCACGCTTGATGTCCAGCGCCTTCTCCACGCTGGCGCGGTAACCGGTGACGGTCACCGTATCCAGGTCCGTGGCGGCGGTGGCGCTGCTCTGCTGCTGGGCGGTCGCATTGGACGCCAGGGCCAGTCCCACGGCCAAAGCGAGCAAGGTAACCGGTGTCTTTTTTTGGTGGTTCCGAGACTGCATGCCTTTCCCCTCTCCCAAAGGTCTGGTGCTGCGGCTGTTTCAGCGTGATGACACCGCTGGTCAGAGCGGACGTTAGCAGCACGTCCCGGATCCGGCATCTTGCACCGCAACAGATCTGAAATGTCTCCAAGAGGCTTGCAGGACAATGCTTCCGTCAGTTCCTACGGGTGCGTGTGGCGCATCGGAAGGCTAGAATGACACCGATGGCCAAACGCCGCGCCGACGCGTGGTACACATTCACGCCGTGCAGTTTCACATGCTGGCGGCAAGCGGGGAGGAGTGGAGATGGGTCGTATCGTCTGTTTCGGGGAACTGCTGCTGCGGCTCGGCGCGCCCGGTCGCGAGCTGCTGCTGCAGTCGCCGCAGCTGCAGGTGCACGTGGGCGGGGCGGAAGCAAACGTGGGTGTCTCGCTGTCCCGTTTCGGACATGACGTGGCCATGGTCAGCACGGTGCCCGGCAATGCCCTGGGGGCGCACGCACTGGGTGAACTGCGCCGCCATGGCGTCGATACGCGGGCGGTGCGCGAGGTGGCGGACGGTCGCATGGGCCTGTACTTCCTCACCACCGGCGCGGTGCAACGTGCCAGCGAGGTGGTGTACGACCGGGCCGATTCGGCCTTCGCGCACAGCACCGCAGCCGATCATGACTGGCCGGCGCTGCTGCAGGGCGCGGACTGGCTGCACCTGTCCGGCGTCAGCCCTGCGCTGGGACCGCAGGTGGCCGAGGCGACGCTGGCGGCGGCACGTGCCGCGCGTGCCAGTGGCGTGCGCGTCTCCTTCGACGGCAATTTCCGGCCCACGCTGTGGCAGCGCTGGGGCGGCGACGCGCAGGCGATCCTGCATGCCCTGTTCGACCAGGCCGACATCGTGTTCGCCGACTACCGCGATATCGAAGTGATCCTGGGCCAGCGCTTTGCCCAGGCCGGCGCCGTGGAGCGCGTGGACGCTGCTGCTGCGGCGGCATTCGCCGCGTTCCCGCGCCTGCAATGGCTGGCCTGCACGCAACGGCAGGCGCTGAGTGTGGACCACCATGCGCTGGGCGCCCTGCTGCTGGGCCGCGAGGGCGTGCGTGCGCAGGCGCCCGTGCGGCAGTTGACAGGCATCGTCGATCGCATCGGCGGCGGCGATGCCTTCGCGGCAGGCATCCTGCATGGCATCCTGTCAGGCTTCGATGCCGACGCCACCGTGCGCTTCGGCCTGGCTGCCGGCGGACTGAAGCACTCCATCCCCGGCGATTTCAATCCTGTCAGCGAAGCTGACGTGCTGGCCCAGATGGGCGAGGAGCGATTCGATGTCCGGCGCTGATCCGCGCGTTCGCGCGGTACTGAAACTGGCACCGGTGATTCCGGTGTTCACCCCCGACGATGTCGATGATGCCGTGCAGGTGGCGCAGGCGCTGTTCCGGGGCGGTCTGCCGGTGATCGAGGTCACCCTGCGCACACCCCGTGCGATGGATGCGATCCGGGCGATGGTCGAGGCCGTACCCGACGCGGTGGTGGGGGCGGGAACCGTGCTGACGCCCGCGCAGATGGAGGCGGCCAGGGCCGCAGGTGCGCGCTTCGCGGTGTCGCCGGGCGCAACGCCGACGCTGTACGCGGCCGCGCGCGATGCCGACCTGCCGTATCTGCCGGGCGTGGCCACCGGGTCGGAACTGATCCTGGGCCTCGAGCATGGCCTCGATACCTTCAAGTTCTTCCCCGCGGTGCAGGCCGGCGGCGCGGCGCTGCTGGCGGCCTGGCACGGCCCCTTCGCCGACGTGCGCTTCTGCCCGACCGGTGGCATCAGTGCCCAGACCGCGGCGCAGTTCCTGCACCTGCCGAACGTGCTGTGCGTGGGCGGTTCATGGCTGACCACGGGGGCCTTGCTGCAGACCCGCGACTGGGGTGCGATCGAACGCCTGGCACGCGAGGCGTCCGTGCTGGCGGGCTGAACCGGCAGGCAATCTTCCAGGATTTGATCGGGATCAAAGCGCCGGCCTCGTGCCGGCGTCACTCTGTCTGCAAGCGCACGACGGAGGAGAATCCATGAACAGAACCATGAAGGCCGCTGTCGTCCGCGAGTTCGGCAGCCCACTGGTCATCGAGGAAGTTCCGGTACCGCGCCCGGGGGCGGGCGAGGTACTGGTCAGGATCGAAGCCTGCGGTGTCTGCCACACCGACCTGCACGCCGCCGAGGGCGACTGGCCGGTGAAACCGGACCCGCCGTTCATCCCCGGCCACGAGGGCGTGGGGCACATCGTGGCCGTGGGCGGCGGGGTCGGGCATGTCAAGGAAGGCGACAGGGTCGGCATCCCCTGGTTGTACTCGGCGTGTGGCCACTGCGAACACTGTCTGGGCGGCTGGGAAACGCTGTGCGAGACGCAGCGCAACACCGGCTACTCGGTCAACGGCGGCTTCGCCGAGTTCGCACTGGCCGATGCCAACTATGTCGGCCTGCTTCCGAAGGAGGTGGGCTTCGTCGAGATCGCGCCGGTGCTGTGCGCCGGCGTGACGGTCTACAAGGGCCTGAAGGTGACGGACACGAAGCCCGGTGACTGGGTGGCGATCTCCGGCATCGGCGGCCTGGGCCACATGGCGGTTCAGTACGCGCGCGCGATGGGCCTGAACGTGGCGGCCATCGACGTGGAGGACAGCAAGCTGGCACTCGCGCGTCGGCTGGGCGCGCAGGTCACGGTCAACGCGCGCACCACCGATCCGGCAGCATTCCTGAAGAAGGAGATCGGTGGCGCGCATGGAGCGCTGGTCACTGCGGTATCGCCCAAGGCCTTCGAGCAGGCGCTGGGCATGGTCCGGCGGGGCGGCACGGTCTCGCTCAACGGACTGCCACCGGGCAACTTCCCGCTGGACATCTTCGGCATGGTCCTCAACGGCGTGACGGTGCGCGGTTCGATCGTCGGCACGCGGCTGGATCTGCAGGAGTCGCTGCAGTTCGCTGCCGAGGGCAAGGTGGCGGCCACGGTCAGCACCGACCGCCTGGAAAACATCAACGAGGTGTTCGCCCGCATGCGCGCGGGCACCATCGACGGGCGCGTGGTACTGGACATGGCCGCCTGACACCCGTGCATGGCCACCGCCGCCCGGCACCCTCTCCCACGGGTGCGGTGGTCATGCCGATCGATGCGCGCCCAACGTAGCTGCGCAGGTGGTCAGCGCCGTGACGCAGCGCGCCGGGCGGCAGCCGTCGCCCAGCGCGCCGCCACCAGCGGCGCCGTGATGCACACCGCCTGGTCGGTCACCGTGGTCACTGCACGTTCCAGCAGCTGGATGTCTGCCTCGTGCTGGCGTGCCACGTGCGGGTCCTCGAAGAAGATGGCGCGCTGGCAACGGCCCTCCAGCACGCGGTCGGCGATCTGCGCATCGCCTCCCATCGGTCCACTCTGGTAGCGCGTCACCCAGGGCGTGTCGCTGGGCCAACCGCGGCTCCATGCCAGCTCGTTGAGGCGCTGACCGGTGGTCCCGGTCGCCACCCGCTCGCCGAAGCGAGCCAGCACATCGAAGTGCTCGTCGGCGAAGGCGAGCATCGCCGGCTTCATCGCATCGTGCGCGATCAGTGCCAGGGTCTGTGAACCGAAGGCATGCAGATCGTCGGCACCGGCGTCGGCCTGCAGGCCGGCGTGCACGCGCTCCACCTCGATCCAGTCGCGTGCGGTGGCCACCGTGGAAATGAACGGCTTGCCGTGGATCACGCACTGCCGTTTGAGCGCGGTCGCTTCGGGAAACACCGAGGACGGATCGACCGGATCGATCAGATAGATGGCACCGTCGAGCGTGCGCTGCGGGCCCATGCCGACCACTTCGGCGACCAGCTTCATCAGCCCGCCCTCGCGGCCATAGGGATAGCGATGGAGGCCGGCATAGCCGTTGAGGAAGCCGTGGCGCCCGATCGCATCATGGGTGCGGCCGACAGCGTGCAGCGTTATGCCCAGTTCGCGCAGGCCGGGTTCGCAGGCGCGCAGCCAGCGGAACAGTGCGGCGCGCGCATCCTGGTGGTGGAGCCGGTTGGCGGCCAGGCCGATACGCATCGAACACTCCGTGGGCTGGTGGAAGCGGCAGTTTATGTCGTGAACGGCCAATTCTGCGCGCTTTGCAACTTTCCTCATTGTTGCTTTGCCGTGCCTCGCTAGCGTGGCAGGCAGCGATACCGCTGCGCGGCCGTCGTCTTCGCCTGCGATTCGAGGATGCCCATCGTGAACGCCGCCGGCCCTGCGGCCGCATCCATTGCACGCGTCTGCCCGTGGCTGCGATGCCGCATCGTGCTGCCGGTCCTGTTGCTGTGGCCCATGATCACGCGTGCCGACGGGTGCGACATGCCGCTGGTCGTGGCCTGGCCCAGTGATCGCCCGCCGCTGTCGTTCAGCGCGCAGGGCCGGCCCGGCGGCCTGGTTGCCGACTACCTGCGACGGCTGGGCGAGCAGGTCGCGCTGCGTCCACATCCGCTTCCCGCCGCGGCCGGGGCGACCGGGGCGCTGCCGGCCGGTACCCAGGCCGTGCTGGGATGGCCGCGCGAGCAGGTGCCCGAAGGCTGGATCGTGAGCAGGCCCTACCTGCAGCTGTCACAGGTGATCGTGCGCCGTCGCAACGACACGCCACTGCAGGGACTGGGCGGCCTGCGCGGCCGCCGCGTCGCCAGCCTCGACACGGTGCCACTGGCGGCCCACCTGCGCGAGCAGGCGCCGGGCGCATGGCTGCTGCAGGTCGACGCGCTCGATCATGCACTGCAGCTGCTGGCCATCGGCCAGGTCGACGCCGTGGTTGCCACGCTGGGCGAGGTGGAAGCCGCATTGCGCAGGCCCGGCAGCGACCCCCTGGTGATCGCCGCGCCGGCCGGCTTCGACGATGCCTGGGTAATGGCGGCTGCGCCGGCCTGTGCGTCCGCCGTCGCCGCCTTCGACACCCTGCTGCACGAACTGGACGACGCGCAGCGGGCCGCGATCCGTGCGGTGTGGGCGCCCAGCGGAGCACGCGCGCCGCCGGCACGGTCGCCGCTGCGCTGGCTGGTGCCGGTGTTGCTGGTCGCGCTGGCGCTGATCCTGGTGTATGCCCTTGGCTACTGGAGGCTGCATCGTGAAAGCAGCCAGCGCCGCGCGCTGGAACAGCGGCTGCAGGAAGTGACCGCCAACCTGCCGGCGGTGGTCTACCGGGCGCGGCGCAGCAGCGAGGGCGACTACAGCCTGCCGCAGGTCGCCGGCGACGTGCAGTCGCTGTTCGGCATGAGCCTGGACAGTGTGCGGCTGGACCATCGCCGGCTCATGGCGGCGGTACACACCGACGATCGCGGGCCGGTCCTGGATCACCTGGAAGCGGCAGCGCAGGCCCGCGCGCCGATCGACATCACCTTCCGCACGCTGGGCCCCCACGGCTGGCGCTGGATCCATTCGCATGGCAGGCCGCTGCCGGGCGGGGGTGATGACGTCGAATGGAGTGGCTACTGGATGGACGTCAGCCAGGTGCAGTCACGGACCCGCGCCCTGGCCGAAGCCCGTCAACAGGCCGAAGAGACCGCAGCGGCAAAGACGCACTTCCTGGCCACCATGAGCCACCAGATCCGCACGCCGATGAGCACGCTGCTGGGCATGCTTGAATGCCTGGCGGACAGCCGCCTGGACCCGTGCCAGCAGCAGGTGCTGGCCACTGTCGATGTGGCCGCGCAGATGCTGCGGCAGATCCTGGATGATGTGCTCGACAGCCACCGGCTGCAGGCGCTGCCGCTGCAGCTGCGCGCCACCGACATGGGCGCGCTGGCCACGGCCGTGCAGCAGCTGCTGGCACCGATGGCGGCCAGCCGTGCGTTGCACCTGCGGTGCGTGCTTGATCCCGCGCTGCGGCGGTGGCTGCTGGCCGATGGCCTGCGCGTGCGCCAGGTGCTGTTCAACCTGGTGGGCAACGCACTGAAGTTCACCCTGCACGGGGGTGTGGAACTGCGGCTGCAGGTGCTGCGGACGCAGGCGGCAGGACAATGCCTGCGCCTGCAGGTGAGCGACAGTGGCGTAGGCATCAGTTCCGAGCGGCAGCAGGCCGTGTTCGCCGATTACACCCAGGCCGAGCCATCGACGGGGCGCCGCTTCGGCGGCAGCGGCCTGGGCCTGGCCATCTGCCGGGAGCTGGTGGCCTCGATGGGCGGCGAACTGCAGCTGCAAAGCTCGCCGGGCAAGGGCACGCGCATCTGGTTCGACCTGGAGTTCGCCAGCTGCGTGGCGCCACTGGAGGCGGAGCCGGCCACGGCCGAGGTGGTCGCGCGACTGCCTGCGGCACGAGTGCTGGTGGCCGAGGACCACCCGACCAACCTGCAACTGCTGGCGCAGCGGCTGCGCGAGCTTGGCCTGCAGGTGCACGCCACCGCCGATGGCCTGCAGGCGCTGGCGGCATGGCGGGCGCAGGGCTTCGATGTTGTCGTTACCGATTGCCACATGCCCGGCATGGACGGGTTCGCGCTGGCGCGTGCGATCCGCGAAGACCCCTGTCCTTCGCGTGCACGGGTGCCGATCATCGCGCTGACGGCCAGCGTGCTGGAGAGCACGCGCGAGGCCTGTCGTGCCGCCGGCATCGACCGGTTCCTGGCCAAGCCGGTCGACACCCAGGGGCTGCGTGCGACGCTGGCCGAGGTACTGCCGGCTGTGGAAAGCGGCTCAGTTGGACAGTAGACGGACGATGCTGGCGGCGGCGTCGCGGCCTTCAGCCACAGCGGTTACCACCAGGTCGGCGCCGCGTACCGCATCACCCCCGGCGAACAGGCGTGGATGCGCGGTCTGGAAGGGCAGCCGGTCCTTGCCGCCGGCAACGATGCGACCGTTCGCCTGGCCCTGCACACCGTGTTCGGCCAGCCAGGCCGGGACGCTCGGCGCGAAACCGAAGGCGATGATGACCACGTCCGCCTCCAGCAGCGACTCGCTGCCCTCGATCGGCACCGCGTTGCGGCGTCCCTGGGCGTCGGCTTCACCCAACCGGGTTTCCACCACGGTCACACCGATCGCTTCGTCGTCAGCACCGGCCTCGATCGACAGCGGCTGCCGGTTGAACAGGAAGCGCACGCCTTCCTCGCGCGCATTGGCCACTTCACGCGCGCTGCCGGGCATGTTGGCCTCGTCGCGACGGTATGCGCAGGTGACCCTGGCCGCGCCGAGCCGCACCGCGCTGCGCACGCAGTCCATGCCGGTGTCGCCGCCGCCGAGCACGACCACGCGCTTGCCGTTGAGGTCGGGCAGGGCGATCTGGTCCTCCCAGCCGGCGATCGGTCGACCCTGCGGGTCATCGCCGCCGACGATGCGGCTGTTCTGCACCAGGAACGGCAGGGCCGGCAGCACCCCCTTCAGGTCCTGGCCCGGCAGGCCGCCGTCGGTGTAGCGGTAGGCCCCGGTGCCGACGAACACCGCGTCGTGGCTGTCCAGCAGCTGCTGCACGCTGAGGTCGCGGCCGATCTCCACGCCCAGGCGGAACTGCACGCCCATCCCTTCGAGCACCTCGCGGCGACGATGGATGACCTCCTTGTCCAGCTTGAAGCTGGGGATGCCGAACTGCAGCAGGCCGCCGATCTGTTCGTAGCGGTCGTACACCACGGCGGTGATGCCGGCCCGGGCCAGGCGATCGGCACAGGCCAGACCCGCCGGACCGGCACCGATCACCGCCACGCTGTGGCCGGTGGGCTGCACGGCACCCAGGTCCGGACGCCAGCCGCTGGCGAGTGCGGTATCGACGATGTACTTCTCCACCGCACCGATGGTCACCGCACCGAATTCCTCCAGGGTGCAGCTGCCTTCGCACAGGCGATCCTGCGGGCAGACGCGGCCGCACACTTCCGGCAGCGGGTTGGTGCTGTGGCACAGCGTGGCGGCCTCGTGGATGCGGTTCTCCTGCACCAGCTGCAGCCACTGTGGAATGGCGTTGTGTACCGGGCACTTCCAGCTGCAGTAGGGGTTGCCGCAGTCCAGGCAGCGTCCGGCCTGGTACTGCGCATCCTCCTTGCCGAACTTTCCGTACAGCTCGCCCCAGTCGCCGGAGGTGCGCAGTTCAACCGGAATGCGCTGCGGCATGGTGCGGGGCAGATCGAGGAACTGGAAGGCGTGCTTGCGGCTCATGGCGGGCTCTGTGATTTCGATGGCCGGCCAGAGGCCGGCACTACTGCGGTGAGGGAGCAGGCGCGCGCCGGTTGCGGGCGGCGCGCCGGAGGCGCTTACGCCGCGCGTCGAAGGGTCTCGGTCAGCGATTCGATGCTGGCAGCCTTCGGTTTGACCAGCCAGAACTTGCCGATGTAATCGCGGAACTCGTCCAGGATCTGCTGCGCCCAGATGCTGCCGGTCAGCTCGCGATGGCGGCCGATCAGGCGGTGCAGGTGCTGGCGGTAGTTCTCGAAGCCTTCGGCGGACACGCGATGGATGTCGATCAGCTCGTGGTTGTAACGGTCCACGAAGTCGCGGTCCACATCCAGCACGTAGGCCAGCCCGCCGGTGAAGCCGGCACCGAAGTTCAGGCCGACCTTGCCCAGCACCAGCACCACGCCGTCGGTCATGTACTCGCAGCAGTGATCGCCGGCGCCTTCCACGACCGCGAGCGCACCGGAATTGCGGACCGCGAAGCGCTCGCCGGCACGTCCGGCGGCGAACAGCTCGCCACCGGTGGCGCCATACAGGCAGGTGTTGCCGATGATCGCAGTGCTGCGCGCCTCGAACCGCGCGCCGCGTGGCGGACGTACCACCAGGCGGCCGCCGGCCATGCCCTTGCCGACGTAGTCGTTGGCTTCGCCCTCCACTTCCAGATGCAGGCCGCCGACATTGAAGGCGCCAAAGCTCTGCCCGGCGCTGCCACGGAAGCGCAGCTCCAGGGGGGCGTCGGCCATGCCCTGGTTGCCGTGCGCGCGCGCCACCGCGCCGGCCAGGCGGGTGCCGATGCTGCGGTCGGTGTTGTGGATCAGGAAGCGATGTTCGCCTCCCCTGCGCTGTTCGATCGCGTCCGCCAGCAGGCCATCCATCTGCGTGGCCAGGCTGTCCGGCGATTCGTACAGGCGCTGCGCCGCGCAGTGGCTGCCTTCGTAGCGCGCATCTGCCAGCAGGCGCGACAGGTCCACGCGCACGCCGTCGCGCGGTGCGGCCTCGATCTGCCGCAGCAGGTCGGTGCGGCCGACGATCTCCTCCAGTGAACGCGCGCCCAGGTACGACAGCCAGCCACGCACTTCCTCGGCCAGCAGGCGGAAGAAATTCTCCACGCGCTCCGGCTGGCCGGTGAAGTGGTTCTCGCGCAGGCGTTCGTCCTGGGTGGCCACGCCGGTGGCGCAGTTGTTGAGGTGGCAGATGCGCAGGTACTTGCAGCCCAGCACGATCATCGGCGCGGTGCCGAAGCCGAAGCTGTCCGCACCCAGCAGCGCGGCCTTGACCACGTCCAGGCCGGTCTTCAGGCCACCATCGGTCTGCAGCAGGGTGCGCCCGCGCAGGTCGTTGGCCAGCAGCGCCTGGTGCGCTTCGGCCACGCCCAGCTCCCACGGCACACCGGCGTAGCGGATCGAGCTGACCGGCGAGGCACCGGTGCCGCCATCGTGGCCGGAGATGGTGATCAGGTCCGCGCCAGCCTTGACCACGCCGGCCGCGATGGTGCCGACGCCGGCATGACTGACCAGCTTCACCGATACCAGCGCGGTCGGGTTGACCTGCTTGAGATCGTAGATGAGCTGCGCCAGGTCTTCGATGGAGTAGATGTCGTGATGCGGTGGCGGCGAGATCAGGCCGATGCCAGGCCGCGCGTAGCGCAGGCGGGCGATCAGCTCGTTGACCTTGTGCCCCGGCAGCTGGCCGCCTTCGCCGGGCTTGGCGCCCTGCGCGACCTTGATCTGCAGCACCTCGGCATTGACCAGATACTCGGCGGTGACACCGAAGCGACCCGACGCCACCTGCTTGATCTTGCTGCGCCGTGGGGTGCCGTAGCGGGCCGGGTCTTCGCCACCTTCGCCGGAATTGCTGCGGCCGCCGAGGCGGTTCATCGCGATGGCCAGCGCCTCATGTGCTTCCGGCGACAGCGCGCCGAGGCTGATCGCAGCGGTGTCGAAGCGCGGGAACAGTTCGCTGGCCGGCGCCACCTCGTCCAGCGGGGTGGGTGTCGCCGCCGGCACCAGTTGCAGCAGGTCACGCAACGCCGATGGCGGCCGGGCATGCACGGCATCGCAGTACTGCTGCCAGGCGCGGGCATCACCACTGCGCGCCGCGCGCTGCAGGGTGGTGACCACGTCCGGGTTGTACATGTGGTACTCGCCGCCGTGCACGTACTTCAGCAGGCCGCCGACATCGACATCCTGCTGTGCATCCCAGGCCTGCGCACACAGTTCGCGCGCGTCGGCATCCAGCCGCGCGAAGCCGGCGCCGCCGATGCGCGAGGCGGTGTCGGGGAAGCACAGCGCGACCACTTCCGGCTCCAGGCCGATGATCTCGAACAGCTGCGCGCCGCGGTAGCTGGCCACGGTGCAGATGCCCATCTTCGAGATGATCTTCGACAGGCCCTTGTAGACGCCCTTGCGGTAGCGGCGGCCGATCTGCGACTGCTCACCACCCTTGCTGAGCTTGAGGATGCCGCGCCGGCCGAGGTCGAACAGGGTCTGGTAGGCAAGGTACGGGTACACCGCGGTGGCACCGAAGCCGAGCAGGCAGGCCATATGGTGCGGGTCGCGCGCGGTGCCGGTCTCGACGATCAGGTTGACGTCGCAGCGCAGCCCCAGCCTCGAGAGGTGATGATGTACCGCGCTGGTGGCCAGCAGGGCGTGCACCATCGGTCGCCCGGCCACCGGATAGCGGTCGGACAGCAGCAGCATCACCATGCCTTCGCGTGCGGCGCGTTCGGCCTCCGCACAGATGCGCTCGATGCCGTTGCGCAGCCCTTCTTCCTCGCTGTAGGACAGGTCGAGCAGGCGGTTGGCCTGCAGGTACTGGTCCATCTTCAGCAGCTGGCGCAGCTTGCGTTGGCTCAATACCGGCGAGTTGAGGATGACGTGGTTCACCGTCTCCGGGCCGGCATGGAAGATGTTGGTCTCCTTGCCGAGCTGGGTGGACAGGGACATGGCGCAGTCTTCGCGCAGCGGATCGATCGGCGGATTGGTGACCTGCGCGAATGCCTGCCGGAAGTAGTCGTACAGCGGCCGACTGCGCTGGCTCAGTACCGCCATCGGCGTGTCATCGCCCATCGAGCCGGTGGCTTCCTGCTCGGTCTCGGCCAGCGGCCGCAGCACCTGCTCCACTTCCTCGCTGCTGAGCTGGTACAGCTTGTGGTAACTGCGCAGGGTGCCCTCGTCGAAGGGCTCCTCCACCAGCGAAGGATCGATCAGTTCGGTCTGCAGGTAGGTCACCCCCTGCTGCAGCCACTGCTTGTAGGGTGCACGGCCACGGTTGATGCGGTCCACCGCGTCCGAATCGAGCAGGTCGCCGCGCTTGAGATCGATGGCCACCATTTCACCGGGGCCGAGCTTGCCCTTGCGTACCACGCGCTCGGTCGGCACTTCCCACACGCCTGCTTCGGAGGCGACCAGGAAGTGGCGGTCGGCGGTCAGCATCCAGCGCGCCGGGCGCAGGCCGTTGCGGTCCAGCGTACACACCGCATAGCGGCTGTCGCAGGCGACGATGCCGGCCGGGCCGTCCCAGGGCTCGCTGTTGAGGCCATGGAACTCGTAGAACGCGGCCAGATCCGGATCCTTGAACTCCAGCGACTGCGTCGCCGGTGGCACCAGGATGCGCAGCGCCTGGATCAGCTCCATGCCGCCGGCGACCATCAGTTCCAGCATGTTGTCCAGGCTCTGCGAGTCCGAACCATGCATGGAGATCACCGGATCGAACTCGGCGATGTCAAAGCGCGGTGTCTTCCACACCTTGCTGCGCGCCTGTGCCCAGCGACGGTTGCCCTCGATGGTGTTGATCTCGCCGTTGTGCGCGAGCAGGCGGAACGGATGCGCCAGCGGCCAGCGCGGCAGCGTGTTGGTGGAGAAGCGCTGGTGGAACACGATCGCGCTGGAGGCCAGTTCGCGCCGCTGCAGGTCCGGATAGAAACGGCTGAGCTTGTCCGGCAGGACCATGCCCTTGTAGCTGATCGCATCCGGGGTGAGCGTGGTGACGTAGAAATCGCCATGGTCGCGCAGCTGCTGTTCGCTGCGACGGCGTGCGAGGTACAGCGCCAGGGCGAAGCCGGTGCCGTCCTGGCCGACACCGGCATCGACGAACACCTGCTCGATGCGCGGCAGCGTATCGCGTGCGAGCTGGCCGCAGACACTGTCGTCGATGGGAACCTCGCGCCAGCCCGCCACGCGGCAGCCCACCGCTTCAAGCTGCACCTGCAGCTGCGTCCGGCAGGCCTGCGCGGCATCGGCATCGTGCGGAAGGAACACCAGGCCAGCCGCGAAGCGGGCAGTCACGGTGATGCCGGCCTCGCCGGCCAGCAGTTTCAGGAATGCATCGGGGCGACGCAGCAGCAGCCCGCAGCCATCACCGGTGAGCCCGTCAGCGGCGACGCCACCGCGATGGGTCATCCGCGAAAGCGCGGCAATGGCGGTGTCCACCAGCAGGCGCGAAGGCTGGTCGTCGAGCTGCGCGACCATGCCGAATCCACAGGCATCGCGCTCGGAGCGCGGGTCGTAAAGCCCTTGGCGGTTGCGGGGGGCCATCTCTACCTCGATGCGGAATGAAATGAGCGGGGACACTCAAGCCCGCCCAATCCCTGGAGCGCATCGTGAGGCCACCGGATGCCTCGAATAAAGCACAGGTTGCTGCAACGCCGCAATACACGGTTGCAGGTGCAACGGAAAGCGCCGGCGGTGAACCGCCGGCGCGGGCCGGGATCAGCCGCAGCGGACGCCGCTGACCACGTCCTTGGCGTCCACTTCGATGTTCAGGCGGTCGCCCAGGAACTCCATCGTGGTCGCGTCATTGGGGTGCAGCACGCGCACCTGCTGCGCACCGGCATCTTCCTGGGCCTGCTTGCCCAGCGCGTCTGTGTAGGCCTGGCCGACCAGGCTCTGCACCTGGCTGGCATCGCAGGTGCCCACCGGCGGTGCTTCGGTGGCCTTGCCGGCTTCATCGGCCGGTGCCTTGGCGGCTTCGGCGGCCTGCTGGGCGTGGGCCGTGGCCGAATCCTGTTCATCCAGCGCCGGCGCCTGGCAGGCGGACAAGGCCAGCACGGCCGGCAGCAGCAGGGCGGAGAGCGAACGGGCGCGAATCGGGAACGACATCATGACTCCGGAAGGGACTGTGAAAGCGGGAGCATAGCCGCGAACCCATCCTCACGTGTTTGTCTTGCGTTATTGACGCAGCCGCGTCATGTCGATCGCCACACTGCTGCCATGCCCACGTCCCCCACACCCGAGCGCGCGGCGGCGCGCGCGGCCGGCCTGCGCTACGTTGATGACACCCAACCGGGCTTCACCCGGCTGCGTGCAGGCAAAGGCTTCCGTTACCGTGATGCTGACGGCCACGCAGTGCGCGATGCGGCCACGCTGCAGCGCATCCGCGCACTGGCCATTCCCCCGGCTTACACCGCGGTATGGATCTGCGCGCATGCCAACGGCCACCTGCAGGCGACCGGCCGCGACGCGCGTGGCCGCAAGCAGTACCGTTATCACGCCGACTGGGCGAAGGTGCGCGATGCCGGCAAGTTCGATCGGATCATCGCGTTCGGCGAGGCACTGCCCACGCTGCGGCGGCGGCTGGCACGCGACCTGCGGCAGTCCGGATTTCCGCGGACCAAGGTGCTGGCCGTGGTGGTGGCCCTGCTGGCCGATACGCTGGTACGGGTCGGCAATGAGACCTACGCCCGCGAGAACCGCTCCTTCGGGCTGACGACCCTGCGCAACCGCCACCTCGAGCTGCTTCGCGGCGGGCGGGTGCGCATGCGGTTCCGGGGCAAGTCCGGCCAACTGCAGGAGATCACCGTGGGTGACCGTCGCCTCGGCCAGATGGTGCGACGGTTGCAGCAGCTGCCGGGGCAGTCGTTGTTCCAGTACCGCGACGACGATGGCCAGGTGCAGCCGGTCGATTCCGGCGCAGTGAACGAGTACCTGCGCGATGTGATGGGTGAGGACTTCACCGCCAAGGATTTCCGTACCTGGGGCGGCACGGTGGCGGCGGTGCAGGCACTGGCCGCCACCGCGCTGCCCGAGCCCGCCAGCCAGCGCGCACTGGCCGCAGCACAGCGCGAGGTGGTCTGCCAGGTTGCCGCGCGGCTGGGCAACACCCCTGCGGTGTGCCGCAGGGCCTACATCGATCCCTGTGTGTTCGCCGGCTGGGAGCGCGGCGAACTCACCGCGCTGGCCGGCCTGCGCGGCCCGCGGCAGTGGGAACAGGCCACGCTGCGCGTACTGCGGCGGGCACGCCGGCTCAGCCGCAGTAGATCGCGGTGATGTTGTTGGTGCGTCCCTTCTCGATGGTCAGGCGATCACCGCCTTCGCTGGCGGGCGGGACACGCGGACCGTCGTGGCGCAGCACCTGCACGTGCAGGCTGTCGCTGTCCACGCGTGCACGTTCAACGGTGGCCGCCGATGCTGCCAGACCGACGGCGCCGCGCACCATGTCGCTGTGGCACTGGCCGGATATCACGCCGTCGATCGGTTGAACCTGTGCGATTGGCGTGCTGCTGCATGCGGCGACGGCAACGGTCAGTGCGGCTACGCTGAATGCGCGGATCATGATCCTGCTCCATGGTGATGAGGACGCCAGCGTGCCGCGCGCGGCGTGGTGGCGGCATGAACGGCATGCACATGCGGGACACGGTGCATTCACCGTCGCCGACAGCAGCGATGGCCACACTGCATGCACTGGCACGCCACGGAGGTATGACATGGCCACCTGTGATGTATGCGGCAACGACTACGACAAGAGTTTCACCCTGCAGCAGGGCGGGCGCAGCGGCACGTTCGACTCGTTCGAATGCGCGATCCATGCCTTCGCGCCACGCTGTGCGCACTGCAACTGCGCCGTGATCGGCCACGGCGTCGAAGGCAACGGGCAGATCTTCTGCTGTGCGCACTGCGCTGGCCATGCCGGCGTGCAGGGCGTTGCCGATCGCGCCTGAGCCCACCCCATTCCCCACACCTGAAGGAGACCGCATGGCTACGAGCAAGAAGGTTCCCGCCCGCCGCAAGGCGTCGCCCAAAGTGCGCAAGGGTACGAAGGCAGCCGCCGAGGGCAGCGCCGCAGCAGCGGCCGAACGCCCCCGCGTGGTGAAGACCGCGACCCGCAAGGCCGCCGCCGGTGATCCACGTGCCGCCCGGGTTGCGGCCCGGCAGCGACGCCTGCAGGACCAGGAGAAGGCCAAGGATGCGCGTGCGGCGAAGAAGGCGACCAGGAAGAAGGCGACCCAGGCGGGCACGCGACGCCAGCCGGAGAGCCTGCCCGCCCAGCATCTGGCCAAGCCGGGACATGAGCACGAACTGGAACTGGCCCCGCGCTTCCTGGCACCGGACTACGTCGGCAGCGGCAAGCTGCAGGGCATGCGCGCGATCGTCACCGGCGGCGATTCCGGGATCGGACGCGCCGTTGCCGTGCTGTTCGCGCGCGAGGGGGCGGACGTGGCGGTGCTGCACCTGGACGAGGCCGAGGATGCCGAGATCACCCGCCAGCATGTGGAGAGCGAGGGCGGACGCTGCGTGGTGATTGCGGGCGACGTGCGCGATCCGCGCTTCTGCAACAAGGCGGTAAAGCAGGTCGCCAAGGCCTTCGGGGGCATCGACATCCTGGTCAACAACGCCGCCTTCCAGCTGCACTGCGAACGCCTGGAGGACCTGGAGGACGAGCATCTGCAGGAGACGCTGCAGACCAATATCGGCGGCTACGTGCAGATGGCACGGGCCGTGCTGCCACACCTGGGGGAGGGCGCCAGCATCATCAATACGGGCTCGGAAACCGGCCTCTTCGGCAGCAAGGCGCTGATCGACTATTCGGCGACCAAGGGAGCGATCCACGCCTTCACCAAAGCGTTGGCCAGCCAGCTGCTGCCGCGTGGCATCCGGGTCAACTGCGTGGCTCCCGGCCCGGTGTGGACGCCGCTCAATCCCGCGGACAAGCAGGCTCCCGATGTGGCCGAGTTCGGCAAGGACAGTGACATGGGGCGCCCGGCACAGCCGGAGGAGCTGTCCCCGGCCTATGTGTTCCTGGCGTCACCGGCCTGTGCCAGCTACATCAGCGGGGTGATCCTGCCGGTGATGGGCGGCCCGCGGGGTTGACGGGGGGCGCATACAGATCGGCGATGCGCGGAATGAAGCGCTGCGGGTTGGCGCCGACCAGGTTGGTGAGCACCACCACGGCGATGCCGCGGTCAGGGTAGACGATGAAAGCCGAGCGCGCGCCACCGATGCCGGCGACCTGGCGGTCCGGTGCACCCTGCAGTACCGGCCAGCCGGCAGACCACGGGCCCGTCCTGCCATCGGCCAGCGGCTCGGCGGTCCACATCCGTGTGCGCCCGTCCTCGCGCAGCAGTCGCCCGTCCAGCAGTGCGACCAGCCAGCGCGCGGTGTCATCGGCGGTGGTAAGGATGCCGCCGCCGGACCACAGGCTGGGCGGCACGTCGTAGAACCAGTGCGACAGCCGTGGCGGCGTATCGGCGGCTTCGGTCGCGCGCGGGGCCAGGCTGTACATCGTGGCGGCGTCGGGGATCAGGTCGTAACTGTCGCCGAAGGTGGTGCGTGCCATGCCTGCGGTGCCGAATTGCCGGCTGGCCAGGAAGCGGTCGTAGGGCATGCCCGACTGCCGCGCGATGATCCGCGCCAGGAGCAGATAGTTGGTCTGGTTGTAGGCAAAACGCTGGCCAGGTGCCGCCGCCATCGGCTGTGCGGTCACGGCCTGCCAGGCCTGTGCCTCGGTGCCTCCGCCCAGCAGCCCGCGCTCGTCAAGGATGTCCGGCAGGCCGGAGGTGTGGGCCAGCAGCTGACGTACGCGCACGGTCTGCCAAGCGGCCGGAAGCGCATCCAGATAGCGCGACAGCGGTGCATCCAGATCCAGCCGGCCCTGCTGCGCCAGCTGTGCGGCGGCGACGCCGGTAAAGGCCTTGGTGGCGGAGTTCAACGGGAATCGCGTGCTGCGTGTGGCGGGCACGCCGTTTTCCACGTTGGCCAGGCCGAACGCTTCGGACAGCACGACCTGGCCGTCCTTGACCACTGCGATCTGCAGGCCCGGAATCCGCTCGTCCTGCAATGTCTGGCGGATCAGCCGGCGAGCCTGTTCGTTCGCCGGCTCCGGACTGGCTGACGCCGGCGAGAGGGGCAGAGCAGCAAGCAGCAGGAGCAGAACGGGAAGCGATGGGCGGAACATGGGTTATTCCCGGCTGGAGGTGCGGATGGGATGCAGCAGGCAGCAGGAGGGTTTAGATGCCGCCGTTGCGAATTTCGGGAGGGAGGACATTCCAGCGGGGCCGGCAGTCCACCCTGACTGCAGTGATGCCGATACTGACAGCGAACGGATGATGCCTGCTGCCGGACTTGCTACAGTCTGTCTGCTGCACGCAACGCAGACCCATGCCCAGGAGGAAGGGCGGCGATGTCCGAACCGTACTCGGCTTTTCTCAGATTGAGGATTTCACGCGCAGATCTTGCGCGGTGGCTTGCGGCAGCACCGCCGGACGTGTCCCGCTGGTCGGACTGGCGCTCCATCGGCGGGCAGTGGAGTCTTCCCGGAGGCGGGGATCTTTCCGACCCGGATGCTCCGGGTCTGCAGACGCTCATTTCAGACTGCAACGCGATGTTGGCGCGTCATCGGGACAACCGCGCGGCGCTGGAGTTCGTGCTGGGATCGGCAGAGGCGGAGAACATCAGGATTGCGGCCTATGACCGCCAGGGAAGACACTTCGTTGCCGGGTCGTTGACCTATTCGGAGAGTCTCTACGACATCCTGTTCTTTCTGGCTCTGGGGCGCAGCGCAGCCGAGTTCCTGGCCACGGACGATGCCGGCCTGGTCGTTGTCCACGACTATCTGTGGGGCGAGGACGGCGAGCGGAGAACGGTCGCCGCGCTCGGGCTCGGGGAAAACGGACACTCCGCATTCCTGGGGCCCGACGCCTCCGGTGCCGCCGCCCACGAGTTCGACGAACGGGTCGAGGCAATGCTGGATGGACAGGACGATCCGGACTTCTTCCCGCGCGATCAGCTGCAGGATCTGCGGGACTGATCCCGCGCATCAGCTGTTGTTGAAGGGCACATAGGGCGTAAACGGCCTGGAAGGATCGAAGTTCTTCTGGCCAGGGTAAAGAAGGCAATAGAGCCTGCCTTCATGCACGACTGCCAGCGGGTAACAGGCATCCTGCCTGCTCATTCCGCCTGCGCCGCATTGCTGAAGGCCTTCCAGCACCTCCATCGCGGTGCACTTTCCGGCCTTGCAGTCATGTTCCCTGATCGCGCTGAAGCCTTTTGAATAGAAGATCCGCGGTGCCCGATAGCGCTGCAGCGGTTGCAGGTGCTTCGCCAGGGCCGCGTAGGCCCTGTCCACTTCCTCCCGCTCACCCAGGTTGAACGTGGAAGGCGAGTCCGATGTGAACCTGAACTTCGCAGGATCCGTCTCGCATTCCCACGCATGTGAGGCAGGAATGTGCAGCACAAGCAATGCGAACGCACTGATCAAGGATCGGGACATCATCACTCCTGGGCAGGTCTGCTGTTGCTCGATGGAGCCGCATGGGAACACGGGAAAGAGTGAACCAGCGCTTCCCGCGTCAGCGTCGATGCGTTTTCCTCGAGGCGGGCGCGCGGAAGCGCCTTCAGGTGGCTGTACACGCGATCCACAAGCTCATGGGGCAGGACCGTGGCTCGTCCACACCATTGCCCGGCGCTGCTGTCGGCGACTGCCGCGATGTAACCCTGGGCCCAGGACACCGCACGAGCGCGGCACAGTGCGTCGCTGCACTCACGCCCCTCCTCGCTGCCTGTGATTCGCTCCAGCAGGGCGCGGCCACTAAAAAGTGCATTGCCTGCGTCTGCCGCATGCGCGGGCAGGGCGGCGGACAGGCACGCCGCAAGGAAGGAGGCTGTTGAAGGCCGCCGCAGCCAGCGGCCAACCGGAGTGCGCATGCATGCGATTCCTGAAGATGGAGAAGAGAAGGCTCGTCGCCAGGGCCAACTCTATCGGATCGGCAAGTGGAGGAAGCGTTTTCGGGCGTACGATAAGTCATGCTGTCACATGTGCCTGTCGTCCCGCTGGCTCGCAGCGGCATGCTTTAGCTGATTTTGGGGAATGACAATGGATCTGGAAGTTCTGGAGAAGTGGTGTCAGGACGGGATTGCAATGTTGTCGTCTCCGGGTGATGTTCCTCATGTTGTTGAGTTGCGGAGGAAGACGGTTGCGCATTTTTCGCGCAGTCCGAAGCTCTACGAGTTGGCAAAGGATATTGCTGAGGGCTTGAATGATCTTCCTGAGAATTCGAGGCGGGCTGCAAAGGGCTACCTGATCTCCACTTATGGTTTCAGTTTTGAGTTTTTTGTGGATAGGAAGTTGGCCAAGGTTCGCGAAATTCTGAAGCGTGGAAAAATCAGAAGCGCGGCGGAGTTTCGTGCTTTGTCCGATTTTGCAGCAGATGTGGAGGTCGAGGAGGGACTCGCTCGCGATGCAGAGTTACTTCTTGCGAGCTATTCCAAGGCCTGAAATATGCTGGGCCTGGGCCTTGATGCTCGGCACAAGTCATATTTGCAGGGTGGGATCGACCAATGACTCAGTGCTGGCCTCGCCGGTCCCCAGCCCAGCAGCTGCCGGGTCGGCTGCATACGCTGCGCTTGCCCCCTACCGTTCGTCGGCCCATGACTTCCGGGGGGTTGACTACAGGTGTCGTCACGCCGACAGTGACGACACGTGTAGTCAAGGGAGCCTGTCATGCGCGGCAAAACCATCGGGGACCAGGAGCTGGCCCTGCTGCAGTACATCGATGAACATGCGCCGGCCAGTGTCGGCGAGGTCGCCAGCGGCTATGGCGAGGCGCGCGGGCTGGCCCGTTCCACCGTGCTGACGATGATGGAGCGGCTGCGCACCAAGGGGTACCTGCAGCGGCGGCAGCACGAAGGCCTGTACCGCTACCAGGCCACCCGTGGCCCTGACAGCGTGCTGCAGGGTGCGGTGGCCCAGTTCGTCGACAACACCCTGCAGGGCTCGGTGTCGCCGTTCGTGGCCTATCTTTCGCAGCGCCAGCAGGTCAGCGACAACGAGCTGGCCGAGCTGGAAGCGCTGGTCGCCCAGCTCCAATCGCGTCGCCACGAGGGCTGAGCCATGGACACCACGATGCTAATCCCGATGCTGGAACGGCTGGGCTGGACCAGCCTGCAGACCGTGCTGCTGGTGGCGCTGGTGTATGCCGTGTGCCGGCTGATGCCGTCGCTGTCGGCCGCCACGCGTTGCCGGTTGTGGTGGCTGGTTTCGTTGCAGGCCGTGCTCGGCCTGGTGTGGAGCCAACCGGTGCAGCTGCCCTGGTTGCCCGCGTCGCCGTCGGTGGCGATGAGCGCTGCCGATATCGCCGCCGATGTGGTCTATCCACTGTCCGCGGAAGGCTCCGCGCAGCTGCTGGCCACGATGCCGGTGGAGGTCGTGGCGACGCCTGCGACGGCGTGGTGGGCGCTTGCACTGGCCGCGCTGTGGGTCTCTGGTGTGCTGCTGATGGCCTGGCGCACCTTGGCGGAGTGGCGGCGTTGCCGCGCGCTGCTGGCCGCCGCGTATCCCTGCGAGGACACGGCGCTGGTGCAGGCGCTGCACCTGGCCGCCGACGCGCATGGGCTTCGCCGCCCGCCGCGCCTGTGGATGAGCGCGCAGATCGATGCACCGCAGCTGGTCGGGCCGCTGCGCCCGGTGCTGCTGCTGCCGGCCGGCGATACCGCACTGCAGGGCGACGCGCTGGACCTGGCGCTGACCCATGAACTGCAGCACCTGCAGCGCCGTGACCTGCAGTGGGGATTGTTGCCGGCACTGGCGCAGCACCTGTTCTTCTTCCACCCGCTGCTGCGGCTGTCGGTGCGTGAGTACGCCCAGGCCCGGGAAGAAGCGGTGGATGAGGCGGTGGTGGGCCAGCATGGGGCCAGTCGCCACGCGTACGGGCGTCTGCTGCTGCAGCTGGGCGTTGCACCGCAGCCGCACCTGGGTGTGGCCAGTGCCGCGCCGGACACGACCAGCCTCAAGCGCCGACTGCTTTCGCTGCAGCCGCGCAAGGCCTGCCCGCGCGTGCTCGCGGTTGCCCTGACGGCTGTGGTGCTGGTGGTGGGTGTGGCACCGATGCGACTGGTCGCAGCGCCGGTGCCGCCGGCGCCTCCCGCACCGCCCGCGGCGCCGAAGCCCCTGTCGCCGCCGCCGGCTCCGAAGGCACCGCCGGCGCCGGCAGCGTCGGCGCGCCTGCCTGCCGTGCCGGTTCCCCCCGCGCCGCCGGCTGACCTGACCGCGCCGGACGAGGTGACCGGACCCGATGATGCCGATGTGGGGGCCTTCGACGATGCGACCGACGTGGACGAGGACCATGACGGCATGATCTCTACCGGCACCTCCATCACCACCTACGGTAGGTTGGATCTGGGCGAGTCGCCGCGCCAGGCCTATGTACTGGTGGATGGGGATTCGACCTTCGCCAATGGCGGCATCGATGACGTGGCGCAGGCCCGCAGGCAGCTCGGCAAGGGACCGGCACTGTGGTTCCGCCAGGGTGACAAGCGCTACGTGGTGCGTGATCCGATGCTGGTGCAGTCACTGCAACGAGCCTACGCCGGCGCGACGGAACTGGGCCGTCAGCAGGGCGAACTGGGGCGCCAGCAGAGCGTGCTGGGTCGCCAGCAGGGCGAGCTCGGCCGCCGGCAGGGCGAACTGGGCCGGTTGCAGAGCGAACATGCACGCCAGATCGCGCAGGATGCGATGCGCACTGCGCGCAGTGCGATGGCTGCCCATGACATCAATCGTGAAGCGGCGGCCGAAGCGGCCAGGGCGGCGCGTGACTCGGTCGACGATGCAGCGCTCGCGCGGCAGGCCGCCGCTGAAGCGCGGCGCGCCCTGCAGGATGCTCGTGATGACGAACGCCAGTCGGGGCGGAGCAGCGAGATGGGTCGGCTGGCCGGAGAACAGGCCGCGCTGGCCAGCCGCCAGGCGGCGCTGGGCAGCCAGCAGGCCGCGCTCGGCGAACGCCAGGCGCGCCTGCACGAGCAGGCCTCGCGGCAGGCGCAGCAGGTGATCGCCCGTGCGCTGGCCAATGGCAAGGCCCAGCAGCTGTGAAGCGGCGGTAGCGCCGGGCCATGCCCGGCGTTAGCGGCTCAACCGCAGTTGGCGCGCACGATCCGGTTCTGCGCGTCGACCTCGATGGTGACCCGGTCCTCGCGGAAATCCATGGTCACCGCCATGCCGGGCTTCACCACCCGCGCTGTGCGTGCACCACTGGCTTCAACCACCTGCTTCACCGTGGCCTCGTCGGCGGTCCTGCCTGCCAGCCCCTCCAGCGTGTCCGGGTTGCATCGCTGGGGGCTTCCTGCGACATGCGGAGGCGGGGCGGCAGAATCGCTGCTGCTGCCACTGCCTGCACTGCCGCCCGCATGGCTGCAGGCGGCCAGCGGCAGGGTACAACCGAGCATCAACCAGAGACTGGAACGCATCGCGGATCCTCCACGCATCAGGAGCCGACAGTCTCATCGATCGGGGCTTCAGGGGGCGTCAATACCCGTTCGGCGAGCTGTTCGATGCGGCCCAGCAGCTGCGCCAGCACGGCATCGTCGTAGGGCAGCCAGCGGCGCGGCCGCGCCGGCAGGTCCGGCAGGGCCAGCGTCTGCCCGGCAAGGCTGGCGCGGGCGGTGGCCAGGTGCAGCCTGTAGTGGCCGACCTGCACATGGCGGCGCTGGAAGGTCATCAGGTCACGCTGCGGATGAGCGGCCAGCAGATGTTCCAGGGTGCGCCCGCGCAAGCGGACCATGCGGGCCGGCGGCAGTGGCATGCCCTCGCCACCGCATGCGCAGGTACTGGCCAGCAGGTCGAGTTCGCGCAGCAGTTCGGACGCCACCACTGCGGGCAGCTCGCGCGCCTGCACCGGTTGCCACGCGTCGCGATGCTGCCGCTGGAACTGCACGCGGCCGCTGCGGATCTCGCCGGCAAGGCCATGCGACAGCGGCGCCGACAGCTGCCAGCCGATCCGCCATGGGCCTTTGGCCAACATCAGCTGGCCGCTGTCATCGCCATGCCAGCCTTGCCGACGGGCCAGCCCGGCCAACGCCGCCACCGACAGCGTCAGCCCATTGAATGCAGCGGTATCGGCGGGTTCGCCGTGGGCGTCCAGGTAGTGCTCGCGGAACACCTGGCGGAGCGGTTGCCGGCAGCGCTGCTCGATCAGCCGCGCGCGCCAGGCGGCGCGCAGATGGGGTTGGCTGCGGGCGGGATGCCACAGGCGCAGGCGGTTGCGGCCCTGCAACGCGACCACGATGCCATGCGCATCGGCAAATGCCTCTGCGCCGTCCACCGGCATCGCATCGATCCAGTGCCCGCGCGCATCGGCGAGCTGCCAGACCAGGCCCTGCAGCAGGGTGGCCAATGCCGGTTGCCGGCACGCGGCGCGCCAGTCCTGTAGTGCCCATTCGCCGCCCAGCACGAACGTGGCCTCCAGGGCACGGGCCAGGCTGGCCAGTGAGCGCCTGCCGGCGGCAATGACCGGCAGGCGCAGCAGCAGTTGCGGGCGCTGTGCGAGGCGGCGTTCGGCGGCGGCCAGATGGCGGTCCAGCTTCCGCGCGATGCCGGCATGGCGCACCTGCGACCGCGCCAGCGCCAGCGCGGCGATGGCCTCGGGGGTGGGCATCGCATTGACCGCCTTGGCCAGCGCCACCGCCACCGATTGCGAGGGCAGGGTCCGGGCGGCGGTCGGGGCAACGCACACCGGTGGCAGTACCTGCGCCAGCAAGGACCGCAGCCAGGGCGCATCGCATTCCAGTGCCGCGCGCGTGGCGCGCCAGAGCACACCGGCTTCGGCGATGCTGAAGGCACGGTCGGCGACGTAGGGCGCCTGGCCACTGTGGATCGCCTGCAGGCGCTGCGCTGCCTGCTGCAATGCGTGCTCGGCGAACTGCAGGTAGGCGTCGTGTTCGCTCAGCGGCTGCAGATCGGCCGGCGCCGGATCGATGTCGGCCTCGGTAGGGTACAGTTCGGCGATGCGGGCATGGCGCAACAGGTCCTGCAACGGCCAGTGCGCCACCAGGCGCAGTTCGTCCCGCAGCAGCGGGTGCGCGCTGCTGGCGTCCAGCAGCGAGGCCAGCGTTCCGCTGCCGTCGGTACCGGCACAGCGCGCCAATGCCAGCAGCGCCAGTGCATCGCTGCCGGCTTCGACGCTTGCCCCGGCGCGCAGGCCGCAGTGCTGCAGCAATGCCAGCGCGGGCGCCTGCAGCCGCTCGTGGCCGGGCTCGGTGCAGCGCGCAAGCAGGGCCACGCCATCAACCGGACGAAGCGCGCCCGACCGCGTACCGGTGCTGCGCCGGGACAGGCGCAGCAGTGCAGCGGCGCAGATCGCAACGGTGAGACGGGGCTGCCGCTGCGCGTCGGCGTCGAGAATGCGGTGCGCCCACTGGCGGGCGCCATCCGTGGGCTGTAGCCCGTCGCACCCCAGGGCCATCGGCAGCAGGCTGGCCAGTTGCCCGTCATCCAGCCGGGCCAGCAGCGCCGCCTGGTCCTCGCCATGGAATCCGGCCAGCGTGCTGGACGCCTCCGTGCCGGCCAGCAGGGCAGCAAGGGAGCGCAGCTGGGAGCCCGGGACCTGGGTGCTCATGGAACCTCCGTGTCGTGAGCCGCGCCAGTCTCCGGCGGGGCCGCCTGGGGGTCCAGCGGCAGGGCATCATTCTGCCAACCCCATCGCATTCAGTCATAAACGGACACCGTCCGCGCATGCGTGGGCCCCGGCTCAGGCCATGCCGGGTGGCGCCTGCAGGGCCAGCAGTTCGCGCTCCTGTGCTTCCTCGCGGACCAGCCGCTGCAGCAGCAGGGCCAGGGTCACCACGTCCTGGTGATTGTGATCGGCCACCCGGCGCAGGTTCACCGCGTCGCCGCCGCGCAGGAACCGCAGCCACGCGCCCGGTGCCTCCGATCCCGGCAGATCGTCTTCGCGGATCACGCGCAGCAGCTGGCGCTCGATGGTGGACAGCCTGCAGTTCTCCCAGGTGCCGCGATAGCGGCGGCGGGTCGGATACAGCAGGTCGACATGGTCCAGGGCACTGATCGGGTCGCGCTGGCGCGCCAGCCGGTAGCGCGCCTTCAGCAGAGGCGCATCGTAGCTGCGGCCGTTGTAGCTGCAGAACACCGTGGAGGGCTGCAGCCAGCCGGCGAAGGTGGCCAGCATCGCCTCTTCGGCAGCCATCGTCGATATCAGCAGCTGGCGGATGCGCAGGCCTTCGCCGCGCTGCGGGCAGGTGTACCAGTCGGCAGCACCGATCATGAAGGCGCGGGTACCGGTGCCGCCGGCCAGCCCGGTGGTCTCGGTATCGAAGAACAGCAGGTCGTGCGCGGCCACGTGCTCGTTCTCGCGCCGGGCGAACGCCAGCGACAGGGGAACCTTCGGAACCGGCTGCGGCTGCAGGGATTCGATCAGGAACAGGCCTGGCGCGATCTCCTCGCCCGGCAGCCGCCGGTCCTGTGCGGTCGCGTGCAGGGGCGCCGCGCTGCCGCGTGTGCGCAATCCCAGCAGGCGATGCAGGCTGCCCACGTGGGGCTGCCGCAACGGTGGCGCGGTGGGGGCGGGTGCCTTGGCGGCCGGGCCGGTCGGCTTGTGGCGGATCTCCTGTTCAACCCAGGCGAATACCGAGCGTTCGGCCGGTGGCTGCCGTGCATCATTGGCCGCTGCCGGGACGACCGCTGCGGGCGCCGCTGCCGTGACATCCGGCGGCCCGACCTTCGGGTCGCCCGCCTGCTTCCGCAGCAGACGCAGCTTGTCCAGGCTCAGGCTCACGGTGCCAGCAGCTCCACGGCGCCACGGGCGGCGGGCACCGCATCGGGCACGTGCTGGCAGGCGTCGGCATCGAACAGGTCCAGCACACGCAATGCCAGTGCGCGCGGCGAGGTCTCGTCCTCCTCCTGCGCCGCCAGTACCGGGCCGACGCAGGCCGGACAGCCCGCCGTGCAGTCGCAGCGCTGCACGAGTTCGCGCGCGCGCTGCACCAGCTCCGCCTGGCGCTGCCACAGGGGTTCGCTGAGGCCGACGCCGCCCGGGAAGTTGTCGTACAGGTACACGGTCGGCACGAACACCTGCAGCAGCTCGACCGCGCCCGGATCGCCGTCGCTGCCGCGCAGCTGGCCGCGGCCGCTCTGGTCGGCGACCGCGAACCAGGCACCGTCGCCATTGCCGACCGACTTCTGCAGATCGCGTGCGTCGGCCATCACCGCCACCGTAGCGACGATGTGCAGCGCGTAGGCGGCGCCGAGGAAGCCATCCAGCGCGTCCTGCCGACTGGCGAACGCACGCAGCAGCAGCGCCTGCGGCAGCTGCCACCACACTGCGGTGGTGTGCAGTTCCTGATCGGGCAGGTTGACCGGGCCGTATCCGATGTTCTCGTGGGTGTAGTACCGGATCTTCTTGTAGCCGGCCACGCGGCGCACCACGTGCACTTCGCCGTGGTGCGAATCGCCGCGACCGGCCACGCCGCCGTCGAAACGATCCAGCACCTTGAGCTTGGTGAAGTCGATGCTGTCGGTGTAGTAGTCCACGTGGGTGCGGGTGACGTAGGCCTTGCGCCCCTCCCAGTCCAGCGTCTCCACCTGGTACGGCGTGGACTGCACCATGTGGATGGCGCCCTCGTACAGGGTCAGCGCGGCGGCGGAGTAATCGACCTCGGCGATGATCTGCTGGCGGCCGTCGCTGCGGTCGACCACCACGAAGTTGCCGTCGGCCACCGCGCGCAGGCTCACCGCATTGGCCGGATAGCTGTCGGCGATCCACTCCCAGCGCTCACCCTCGCGATGGACCACGTCGGTCTCGGCCAAGGCTTCCAGGAACACCTCCGGATCGATCGGGCCGAAGCCGTCGCCGACCCGGAACGGCAGCTCGAATGCCGCGCAGCGGATGTGGTCGAACAGGATCAGTGGCTGGTCCGGGGCGATGCGCGCATGTTCGGGTGAGGCTTCGGCGAAGAAGTCCGGATGGCGTACCACGTACTGGTCCAGCGGCTGCGAACTGGCCACCATCACGCCCAGCGCGGGCTGCTGGCGGCGTCCGGCGCGGCCGAAGCGCTGCCAGGTGGCGGCCACGCTGCCCGGATAGCCGTTGAGGATCACCACGTCCAGGCTGCCGATATCCACGCCCAGCTCCAGCGCCGAGGTGCTGACGATGCCATCGATGCTGCCCGCGCGCATGGCGCGTTCGGTCTCGCGACGCTCGGTGGGCAGGTAGCCGCCGCGATAGGCGCGGATGCGCGGTGGCTTGCGCGGATCGTGGTCGAAGATGTCCTTCAGGTACTTGGTCAGCACCTCGACCATCAGCCGCGTCTGCGCGAACACCAGGGTCTTGAGGCCGGACTTGATCGCGATGCGGGCGATGCGGTTGCTCTGCGAACGTGCCGATGCACGCAGGCCCAGGTCCGGGTTGATGACCGGCGGGTTCCACAGCAGCACCTGCTTCGGTCCGCTGGGCGCACCGGATTCGGTGATGGCGGTGACCGGTGCTTCGATCAGGGCCTCGGCATGTGCCTGCGGATTGCCGATGGTGGCCGAGCACAGGATGAACTGGGGCTGCACGCCATAGAACGCACAGATGCGCTTGAGCCGGCGCAGCACGTTGGTGACATGGCTGCCGAACACGCCGCGGTAGGTATGCACTTCGTCGATGACGATGTAGCGCAGGTTCTCGAAGAACTGTGCCCACTTGGTGTGATGCGGCAGGATCGCCTGGTGCAGCATGTCGGGATTGGATACCACGATGTCGCCATGCAGGCGGATCGCCTGCCGTGCGTCCCCGGGCGTGTCGCCATCGAAGGTGAACGCCTTCACCCCGAGATCGCCGGCGCGGTTGAGCTCCAGCAGTTCGGCCACCTGGTCCTGCGCCAGTGCTTTGGTGGGGAACAGGTACAGCGCCTTGGCGTTGTCCTGCATGGCCGCGCTGACCACCGGCAGGGTGTAGCACAGCGACTTGCCGCTGGCGGTCGGGGTGACGATGGCCACATGCTCGCCGCGCTGGCTGGCCTCCCAGGCCTCGGCCTGATGGCTGTACAGCTGCTCGATGCCACGCGCCTTCAATGCGGCGGCAAGGGCCGGCGGTACCGATTCCGGAATGGGCGCATAGCGGCCCTCGCGGCCGGGGATGGCAAAGCTGCCGGTGATGCGGTCGTGGTAGCGGCGCTGCAGGCGCGCGCTGAGCAGGGCACCGTCGCGGGCGGGCAGACCGTCGCGGGTCGCGAGTTGCTGCTCCGCGTCGGCGGTGCGCTTGGCGAGTTCGTAGGCCATGGGTGCACGGATTCCAGGGGGGCACATGGCACCACAGATGGGTCTCAGGATGTGAGACCCCGCAGCGGGACGGAGTGAACCGTTCAGTGCGGGGGCGGCAGCCGGGCGTCGAATCCAGCGAAACGCCGAGCGTCCCGGCCAGACGCCTGCCGCGTGCGCCGGAACAACGGGCTGGCCGGCCACGAACACCTGCCAGGTGCACGTCGTAGGCGCGCACCTGCAATCCGTTTCAGCGCGGGCTGAACAGCGCGCACCGTTCCAACGAAATCTGAAGCCGCCATCCGTATCCTCAGGCGAAGGACGCAACCAACAGGGGCGGTAGGCGTGGCACGACGAGCAACGCAGGGAGCACTTCTGGCCGGCCTGGTGCTGGCCGGTACCGCGCAGGCGCAGCAGGCGCCATCACCCGTATCGGCGGTGCCCGATCCCGGGCAGACCGTCGCCGCACCGCCGGAGCCTGTCGTGACTACCGAAGGCACGCCCGCGCAGGGCAATGTCACCACTCTCGGCGAAGTGCGCGCGCTGAAGCCTGAAGACGATCAGCCAGTGGATCTGTACCGCTTCAGGAACCCGGTGAAGATCGAGGACAACCGCTTCAGCCGCAACTGGAGTGAACCGCCGACACCCGAGCAGGTAAGCATGGCCGGCGGCTACGTGATGATGGGCGTGGTCAAGGGCCTGCTGGCGGCGGGCAAGGGCTTGAACAAGCTCACCGGGGGGCCGGATCAGATCCAGTCCGCCATCGCCCGGCCACCGCCGGAACTGAGCGCGGAACAGCAGCGTCGCGCGCTGCAGTTCTGTGCGCAGCAGGAGGGCTGTGGGGGTGCGCCGCCGCTGAAGTGAACGGAGGACGGGGAGAGGCTATGCCGTGCGGGCAACGCCGGGCGGCCGCCGTTCCAGCCACCACAGCAGCGACGCACACAGCACGAAGGCCAGCCACCACGGCCAGCGTGATCCCGGTACGAGCTGCGTCGCCTGTGCCTTGACCGGCGCGGAGGTGGCCAGGGCCTGCGCCGTCGCATCGATCATTCCCTGCCGGTGCAGCGCTGCCGCATCCGTCCTGTCGAACACATAGCGCCAGTAGGAGCGTTCGCCCTGCTGCAGCCGGTGCCAACCGGCCTCGCGTGGCCACCAGCCGGCACAGCGTGCGCTGCCGGTGCCGCCGTCCACGATCAGCGCCACCGACGCGCCCCGTGTGTCGAACACCTGCAACGGCGCCTGCACATCGCACAGGGCCTGCCGTTCCCCGGCCCACGCAATCGGCTGCGGCGACCACGGCGCGGTGCTGCCGCCCTGCGCGCGCGCCAGGGTGCCGACCACGTCGCTCCACAGCTCGCCATGGCGATCGTCGCGGCCGGCCAGCACCCAGCGCCACGTGTCGGTCAGCGGCAGCAGGCCGATGCGACCCTTGCCGGCATCGCGCCAGCCTCCGATGGCAGCGCCGCTGCGGTCGTGCAGCAGTGCGGTGCTGCCAGGCACCTGCAGGGCAAGCTGTTCCAAGGTGGGCAGCGCGGCGGCATGCGAATCGCGATCAGCCTCTTCGCCGTCGCGGGTGGGCAGCGTGCCCGACGCCAGCGGACCGCGTCGGGCTGCCAGCATCGCGCTGTCACCATCGCCGGGCGGCGTGACGCTCCGGCTGGCGCCATCGCCCTGCACGGGCAGGCCGAGCTCACGCAGGCGTTGCCGCGCACCGGCCGATGGCACACCGGCACTGCGAACCAGCACACCCAGGCCCTCGTGGATGGCCTGGCGCACCGCTGCGAGCTGGCCACTCCCCAGCGTGGCCAGGCTGCGCTCGTCCAGCAGCAGCAGGTCGGTGCGCGCCAACGATGCCGCGTCCAGACCGACCTGACCTTCGCTGATGCTGAGGCCGGCGCCGGTGTCGGCCTGCATCTGCACATCGATACCGGCATCGGTGGCCCAGCGTCGCAGGTATTTCAGTTCGGGTCCCGGCGTGCCGGCGCGGATCTGCAGGCGGACCGGTGTGGCCGGCAGGGTCTGCTGGGGTACCGGAACGGTATCGACGACATGGCCTTCGCCATCCAGCAGGCGCAGGCGGAACACGCTGCGGCCTTCGGCACGGGCCACGCCGCTCAGTCGTACCCGTCCGTCCTCGGCCAGTGGGGCGCGGTCGATCACCGTGTCAGCCGGGTCCAGCAGCTCAGCCTGCGCGCGGGGGACGCCCCGGGCCTGCGCCTGCACGTCGAAGCGGGCGCCAGGGGCGACATCCGCGGGCAGCTGCAGCGCGGTCCAGCCGCGGGGGGCGGGCGGTGCCTGCCAATGGACCTGCGCGGGCAGCGTGGCGTCGCGGTCGCGTGCCTCCAGGCCGGCGCCGACCAGGGTCAGTCGCGTCGAGGGATGCTGGCGCAGCGCGGTCGCCAGATCCGGCACACGCTTCGCGCCCGGCACCGGGGTGGCTTCGGGCAGCAGGATCAGCGGTCCCTCGCTTGCCGGCTGCACGCTGGCCCTGCCGGCATCGGCACCCAGCACCACCAGGCCCGCAGCGGGCTGCTGCCGTGGGGGCGGCAGCAGGCACGCGTACAGCAGTGCAGCGGCGATGACCTGCAGGCCGAGCACGGCCAACAGCTGGCCACGCGGTCGCACCGGTGCACGCAGCTGGCGCGCGCTGGCGACGAACACGATCAGCAGCAGGACAAGCGCGATCCACAGAGCCGGTGCCGACAGGTTCATGGCTGCGCCTCCAGTGCATCCAGATATCGCTGCCCCATTGCATCGGCCGCGCTGCGGCGTGTGGCCTGCGGCACGGGGCGCTGCAGCGCCCTCCACAGCTGCGCCCGCAGGCGCTGCCGGCAGTCGGCACAGCCTGGCTCGATGCGCAGCTGTTCGATGGCGGCCGCCAGGTCGAGCGCGTCGGGCAGGTAGGCCGCATTGCGCTGCTGCCAGCCCGCCAGCGCGTCCAGATCCGGCGTGCCGTCGCCGTCGCCCAGTCGCTGCCAGGCCTCGACGATGGCCGGGTCCGGTGCCGTGCGTGCCGTCAGTGGCAGCTGTCGGCTGGCCAGCCCGGCGCGGTCACCGCCCAGGCGCCGGCCCTCATCGATGGGCGGTAGTTCCGGGCCGACGCGGGCCAGGTAGATGCGTTCGGCCTGCTGGACCTGCTTGATGAATCCCAGTGCCTTGTAGGCGTACGGCAGCGCCTGCTCCGGGCGCCCCTGGCGCAGCTCGCCTTCGGAGGCCCACATCTGGTCGAGTGCCGCCTTCAACGTCGCGCGGGTCTGCGGATCGAGCAGGGTCGCCGCCTCGGCGTGGTCGTGCGTGTGGCCATACTCGGTCAGCACGTCCGTGGCGCTGCCGAACACCGGTGGCGTATCGGCGTTGCCTGCGTTGCCGCCGTGGTCGTGACCATGCGCATCGTGGTCGCCGGCCTGCGGCTGCGCCGCGTGGTCGTGATCATGGTCGTGATCGTCGTCGTGGTCGTCTGCGGTGGGGGTGTCACTGGTCGGCAGGTCGCTGGTCGGCGGCGGCTTCGGTGCGCCTTCGCTCTCTTCGCCAAGGAACTGGCCGTAGCGCAGGCGCAGGATGCGCTGGTCGACGCCGATGGCGTCGCTGCGCTTGACGAAGTCATCGGCGGCCAGGCTGCGCCGCTGGCGGATCAGCGCCTCCGCATCGAGGATGATCTGCCGTTGGCTGCGGAAGTAGGCAGGCAGGGTCTTCTTGATGCGGCCTTCCAGCTCGGCGCCCAGCACCGCCTCGCTGCTGGGCAGGCGCAGGATCACGCTGCTGCTGCGGCCGGTCTGGGGTGTCGGGGCATGGTTGTCGCGCACCTCCAGCTGGGCGATCACATCGTTGCCGGGCTGCGCACCCAGTGCGCCCAGATCCAGCGTGTGAGCGAACCGTCGCGCCGTTGCTTCGCCACTGCCGGTGAGCGTCACGCTGCGCTGGACGAAGGTGATGTTCTCGCCGCTGCCCTGGGTGAGGGTGATCGACAGGCGAGCCTGCGCGGCCACGCCGTGATCGTCGCTGGTCTCGAAGCGCAGTGCCCACTGGCGCTGCCCGGGCGTGCCCAGTACCAGGCTGGCAGCGGGCTCCAGCACGCGTACGGTCGGGGCGCGGTCCGCCACCACGTCCAGGCGGTACAGGCGTGTCGTGGCCAGTGCCGGTTCGCTGACCACGCGGTACAGCACCGGTGCACGGGCCACATCCTGTGCCTGCCAGTGGCCGTCGCGCTCGCTCAGCGGCACGCGCCGGCCATCGTGGAACTGCAGCCATGCGCTGCGGGGCGCACGATCGAAGCGCAGCGACCAGGACAGGCGGCTGTCAGCGGCGACCTTGGCATCGAGTGCATTCTGGGTGCGGGCTGGTTGACCCGTATAGGCCGGCGCATCGATGCGCAGGCGGGTGGACTGCAGCTGCAACGGGCCCGCAGCGGCCGGGGCAGCGGAGCGCGACGAGGACACTCCCGGCGTGGACGGACCGGACCGTGGCCAGCCCAGCGCGAGCAGTGCGACGGCGATCCCCCCGACCCAGCACAGCAGCAACGCGCCGCGCGGCCAGCGCGGACGCAGTTCCGGCATGGCGCGTTCGAGCGCGGCCTGCACGTGTGCGCGCTGGCGCTGCTGCAGGGGATTGAGTGCGGCAGGATCGGCGAACAGCAGGTCGGCGCTGTCTTCGCTGGCCCCGCTGCCGTCAAGCCGACGCTGCACCCAGTGGCGGTCCAAGCGGCGGGCACGGACCGTGGCCAGCACCGTGCAGGCGAGCAGAGCAGCCGTAGCAACGATGCAGGCGATATCGAAACCGCCCAGGCGCAGTGCCAGTATGGTCGCGGCCAGCGCCCACGGCAGTCCCAGCAGCAGAGTGATGGCGCCGCTACGGCGCCGTGCGCGCCGCCAGGCGCGTTGCAGCATCGTCATGCGGGCAGCCTCCGCCGCGCGCTGCTGGCCATCCAGCGCTCCAGTGCGAACAACAGCACGATGGCCAGCAGCAGCCAGGCGGTGGGCTCACGCACGGCTGGCGTGGCAGCCGGCAGGGCGACCTGGCGCGGTGCGTGATCCTGCGCATCGCCTGAGCGCGGTGGCGGCGCGGGTCGCAGCGCCTGCAGCAGGGTGTGCGGCAGGCGGGCATCGCGCAGCGCGGCATTGCCTGCGGCGTTCCATTCGCCGGGCAGGAACAGCAGGCGGCCGTGGCCAACCCGCTGCTGCCACAGCAGCGTCGCGCCTTCGGCGTCGCGCAGCAGCGCGCGTGCATCCGCTGCCGGCCGGGCGGCGGTCAGCACGCTGCCACCGTCCCGCAACCATGCCTGCCAGTGAGCCGGGAGCGCATCGGCGCGGCTCCAGACACCGACTTCGCCCGGAGCAGGCAGCGCATCCGCAGGCAAGGCGGGCGCGGGTGATCGGGTGCCCCATGCGCGCTGCAGCGCAGCCAGCCAGCGCTGTGCCGCGGCCGGGGCATCAGCGTGCATGCGCAGGCGTGGTAGCGAGGGGGCCGCAGCCGTTGCAGCGGTCGCACCGGGATGTGTCTGCCATTGCACCGCCCGCGAGAGCTGCAGGCGCATGCCGTCGAGGCCGGGCAGCGGATCGGGCACGTGTACGGTCAGCGCGGTGCCGGCCGGCAGCTGCGCATCCAGTTCGCGCAGCAGGCTGGGCAGGGCCACATCCGTGGCGGGTGGTGGCTGGTCGATGGCGGGGAATCCGGGCGCAAGCCAGCGCCAGTTGTCGCCGTCGGCAGGAGCGCCGGCGTGCAGCGCGGTCGCATCCAGACCGGGTGCGACGACCGTCCATGCGCCGGCAGCCGGCGCCGGTCCGGTCAATGCCGGCCGCGCCAGCAGCACGGCCAGTGCGGCGAGCAGCAGCAACCGCACCAGCAGCAGCGGCCAGTCATCGAAGCGGACGCGCTGGCGCGGGCGGACCCGTGCACGCAGCCAGCGCAGCGCGGCGAAGTCCAGCGGCGTGTAGGGATGGCGACGCGCGAGATGGATCAGCAGCGGCAGCAGCCACGCTGCCAGTGCGGCCAGCCCCAGCGGAAACAGCAGGCTCACGCGCCACCCCGGCGGCCGAACAGCCCCTGCAGTGGCTGGTCCACCGGTTGATCGAGCCAGCCGGTGGCACTGGCGATGCCGCTGGCCTGCAGCCGCAGGTGCAGTGCCGTGTGTGCAGCAGTGAAACGCTGCAGGTAGTCGGCGCGGATCGCCGCGCCATCGCCGAGCAGTTCCTCGCCGGTTTCAGGGTCGCGGAACCGATGGCCGGCATCGAACGGGAAGTCGCGCTCGTCGGCGGTCAGCACCTGCAGCAGCAGTACCTCGCGGCGCGCGCTTGCCAGCTGCTCCAGCAGCACGATGCCGGCGTCATCAAAGCCATCGCCGATGGCCAGCAGCAGGTCGCCCGGGCGAACGCGCTCCCACAGCGGGCGCAGCGTGTCACGGGCGGGCCAGCCGCCTCGTGCCTGCAGGGCATGCAGTTGCAGGTGCACGCGGTCGCGCTGGCGTGCGCCCTGCGCTGCGGGTACCAGCTGCAGGCCGTCGCCGGTGATGGTCAGCAGGCCGAAATGATCGCCCTGCTGCAGTGCCAGCTCGACGACACAGGCGGCCAGCATGCGCATGTGATCCAGGCGGCTGCGTGCCGGCGCGGCACGGTCGGACTGGCCGGCCGATGCGGTGGCATCGAGCAGCAGCCATACCGTGATGGGGCTTTCGCGCTCCGACTCGCGCACGAAGAAGCGGTCCGAGCGCGCGTACAGTTTCCAGTCGATCTGGCGCAGTTCATCGCCGGGTTCGTAGGCGCGGTACTGGGCGAATTCCAGGCCGGCGCCACGACTGCGGCTCGCGTGCTGGCCGATGCCGCTCGCGCCGCTGGCCAGACGTGGCCGCAACCGCAGTGCGCGCAGGCGCGCTCGCAGTTCGGGAGGCAGGACCAGCGTGCCAGCACTCACGCGTGGATCACCCCGGGAACGGCACGGCGTGCAGCAGGGCGGCGACCACATCGTCGGCGCGCTTCTGTTCGGCCTCGGCGGCGAACGACAGCAGCAGGCGGTGGCGCATCACCGGTGCAGCCAGGGCCTGCACGTCCTCGCGGGTGGCGGCGAAGCGGCCCTGCAGCAACGCGCGCGCCTTGGCCGCGAGCACCAGCGATTGCCCGGCGCGTGGTCCCGCACCCCACTTCACCCACTGGTTGATCGCCGCCGGCGCTTCCGGGCCGGGTCGGCTGGCACGCACCAGCCGCGTGATCCAGGCCAGCACATCGGGGCTGACGTGCACCTGGCGCACTGCCGCCTGCAGGGCGATGACCGCAGCGGCGTCCATCACCTTCGGCACCGCCTCGCCGGCACCGCCGGTGGTCTGTTCCAGGATCTGGCGCTCCTCGGCCTCGCTGGGGTAATCGACCAGGACGTGCAGCAGAAAGCGGTCCAGCTGGGCCTCCGGCAGCGGATAGGTACCGGCCTGTTCGATCGGATTCTGCGTGGCCAGCACGAAGAACGGCGCGGGCAGCGCATGGGTGGTGCCGGCATAGCTGACCGTGCGTTCCTGCATGGCTTCCAGCAGCGCGGCCTGGGTCTTGGGCGGCGTGCGGTTGAGCTCGTCCGCCAGCAGCAGATTGGTGAAGATCGGCCCCTGCTGGAAGCGGAAATGACGATGGCCGGTGCCGTGGTCTTCCTCCAGCAGCTCGGTACCCAGAATGTCGCTGGGCATCAGGTCCGGCGTGAACTGCACGCGCCGGAACTGCAGCTCCAGCGCCTGCCCCAGCGAACGCACCAGCAGGGTCTTGCCCAGGCCGGGCGCGCCTTCCAGCAGGCAGTGGCCACCGGCCAGCAGTCCGATCAGCAATTGCTCGACCACCGTGTGCTGGCCGACCACGGCATGGGCCAGGGCGGCGCGCAGATCGTGCAGGCGCGGCAGCAGGGAATCGAGATCAGGGCGGGTCATGGGGGGCTCTCACTCAATTGTTCAATGCGTACATCACGATGTTGACGCCGAAGCGCGTGTTGTCCTCGGCCAGGAAGCGCTTGTTGCGCCAGTCGTAATCCCACTCGCAGCCATAATCCTTGTTGCTGTAGAGCACGCCCAGGCGGCCATCGACCTCGATGCCCTTCAGATAGTCGTGCACCAGATCGTCGCCCCAGCCGTTCAGCTCGAAGCTGGTGGCCGGCGGTCCATCGGGGAAGTGGAAGAAGCTGCGGTACAGCGCGTGGCTGTTGGGCAGCTTCTGCAGCGCCCTGGGCCCGAACAGGCGGCCCATCTGCGCCTCGAACGAGGTTGCGAACAGGCCATCGATGTCATGGTTGCAGTCATCGACGAAGACGAAGCCTCCGTTGCGCACGTAGCGCACGAAGTTCTGCCGCTCGGCCGCGTTGAACTCCACCAGCGTGTGCCCGGCCAGGTAGCAGAAGGGGGCTTCCAGCATGCGTGGGTCGGCCAGTGCCACCACGTGTTCCTGCGGGTCCACGCGCAGCGAGGTGTAGTCGATCAGCGAAGTGATCAGGTTGGACGGCATGCGCGCGTCCACGTCCCAGTCGCCCGAGTCGTACTGCAGGCGGGTGAACCAGAAGTCGTAGCGCGAACTGCGCGGGCCTGCCTGTGCCCAGGCCGGAAGCGCGGCCGCCGAAGCGGCAGCAGCCAACCAGCGCAGGCAGGCCCGGCGATCCATCAGACGGCGTCGGACAGCGAGGTGAAGGTGAAATCGCGCAGCTTCATCGGCGGGATCATCATCACGAAGCTCGACTCATCGCCGGCCACGCGCACCGGCTTGCCCAGCTCTTCGATGTTGTTGAGCATGATCACCGGCGATTCGTTGAAGCGGAAGTTCTTCACCGGGTGCTTGATCTGGCCGTTCTCGATGTAGAAGGTGCCGTCACGGGTCAGGCCGGTCAGCAGCACGGTCTGCGGATCGACCATGCGGATGTACCAGGTGCGGGTGACCAGGATGCCCTTCTGGGTGCCACGCACGAGCTCGGCCGTGCTCTTCTCGCCGCCGCTCATCAGCAGGTTGCCCGGCGTGGCCTTGGCGGTCTTGCCCTGCTTCTGCGCCCAGAAGCGCGAGTAGTCCAGGTTGGCCACCTTGCCGTTCTCGATGATGGCCAGGCGCTCGCGCGGCATGCCCTCGTTGTCCCACGGCAGCACCGGCGCTTCCGGGTGCCACGGATCGGCATACATGTTCACGCGTGGGTCGTAGACCTGCTCACCGAGCTTGTTGCCGCCGCCCTTCTTCGACAGGAAGCTGCGGCCTTCGTCGGCCGAGCGCGCACTGAAGAAATTCATCATGAAGCTGATCAGGCCTGCGGCCGCGGCCGGCTCCAGGATGACCGTGTACTTGCCCGGCTCCAGCGCCTTGGCTTCGGCCGATTCGGTGGCCTTGCGCATGGCGATGCGGACATCCTGGTCGGCCTTGAAGTCCGCCGCGTCCTTCAGGTTGCGGCCGACCCAGCCCGATCCGCGGCCGTCTTCGGTACGCACGGTGCAGGTGTAGTCGAAGTTGGTGGTGCGCTGGTAACCGAAGTTGCCGTTGCTGTTGGCAGTGGCGTAGAAGCCCTGGCCATCTTCAAGGAAGCCGGCGGCAATCAGTCCGTTGCCACGGCAGGGCGCGATCGAATCGGCGGCCACCTTGGCGCGGAACGCCGGATCGATGGCGGCGGTGGACTCGCTGAAGGTCGGGCTCGGCCGGTAGGTCTGCTTGCCGATGGCGGGCATGAACTCCGGGTTCTCCGGTGCCAGGCGGGCCAGATCCTCGGCGCGGCGCACCACGCGTTCCAGTGCGGCGTCGTCGAACTCGTTGATCGAGGCGGTGCCCACGCGCTTGCCGAAGGCCACGGTAACGGCCAGTTCGGTGTTGTCCACGATGCCGCTGGTGGAGACGTTGTTCAGGGCGAAACGGATGTTGCCGGCGATCGATCCCGCCAGCACAGCGGTGCATTCATCGGCCTTGGACAGGGCGATGACCTTGTCGAGGATGGCCTTGGCCTGGGCTTCGGTGAAGATACTCATGGTGTAAGGGCTCCTGACCGGTCAGCCGAGGCTGCGTGCGGTGTTGATGACGTTGATGCCGTTGAAGCGTGCGGTCGACGAGCCGTGCGAAACCGCCGAGACCTGGCCCGGCTGGCCCTTGCCGTCGAAGAACGAGCCGCCCAGGCGGTAATCGCGTTCGTCGGCCACGGCGGTGCAGGCGTTCCAGAACTCCGGCGTGCGGATCTGGTAGGCCACGTCCTCCAGCATGCGGGTGATCTGGCCGTTCTTGATCTCGTAGAACAGCTGGCCGCCGAACTGGGCGTTGTAGCGCTGCTGGTCGATCGAGAACGAACCGTCGCCGATGATGTAGATGCCGTTCTCCACGTCCTTGATCAGGTCCGGTACGCTCAGCGGCGTCTTTCCCGGTGCCATCGACACGTTGGCCATGCGCTGGAACTGCACGCTGGACCACGAGTCGGCATAGCAGCAGCCATCGGACTCGGTCTTGCCGAGGATGTGGGCCTGGTCACGGATGGTCTGGTAGTCGACCAGCTTGCCGTTGCTGATCAGGTCCCAGCGCTTGCACTTCACGCCTTCATCGTCGTACGCGACCGCGCCGAGGCTGCCCGGCTGGGTCTTGTCGGCGAACACGTTCACCAGCTCGCTGCCGTACTGGAAGCGCTGCTCGCGCTTGTCCAGGGTGGCGAAGCTGGTGCCGGCGTAGTTGGCCTCGTAGCCGAGCACGCGGTCCAGCTCCAGCGGATGGCCGATCGACTCGTGGATGGTCAGCCAGGTATGCGACGGGTCCAGCACCAGGTCGTACTTGCCCGGCTTCACCGACGGCGCCTTCAGCTTCTCCTGCGCCTGCTTGGCGGCCGCGATGGCGTCCTCCTTCATGTCGTAGGAGGAGCTGTAGTTGACCACGCCGTTGGGGCTGACGACCTTGCCGGCGGCAGCGCCGTCCAGGTATTCGTAGCCCAGGCCCATCGGCGCAGACAGGCCTTCGCGGGTGCGGAACTTGCCGCTGGTCTTGTCGATGGCGGTGACGGTCATCGGTGCCCAGATGCGGTGCACGTCCTGGTCGATGTAGGAGCCATCGGTGGACGCGAAGTACTTCTGTTCATTGACCAGGAACAGCATCGAATTGACGAAGCTGGCACCGGCGCCGATCGCTGCGGCATTGACGTCCAGCAGCAGGTCGACCTTCTCCTTGATCGGGACCTCCATCGCATTCTTGCGGATCGGCGTCCGCCAGCTGACCTCGCCCACGCCGGGCGTGCTGGCCAGCTGCACCGGCGCGCTCTGCACGCCGGCGTTGGCCTTGGCGATGGCCGCAGCCTGCTGGGCGGCCCTGGCCACATCGGCGGTGCCCAATGCGTTGGTGGCGGCAAAGCCCCAGGCGCCGTTGACGATCACGCGGATGCCCACACCGGTGGACTCGGTGTTCACCACGTTCTGCACCTTGTCCTCGCGGGTGATCACGAACTGCCGCAGATAGCGGCCGATGCGCACGTCGCAGTAGGTGGCGCCGGCACTGCGGGCGGCCTGCAGGGCGGCGTCGGCCAGGCGCTTCTTCAGCGCGGGGTCAAGGCTGGACTGCAGCTGCTCGGCGGCGATCACCTTGCCGAAGAAGGACGGCACGATCAGGCCGCCCGCGGTAAGCCCGGTCAGGGCCAGGAAGTCACGTCTGTGCAAGGCTGCTCTCCATGAAGGATGGGGTGGCTCAAGCGCCGAGACTGCGCGCGGTGTTGATGATGTTGATGCCGTTGAAGCGGGTGGTGGACGAACCGTGCGACACCGCCGAGACCTGGCCCGGCTGGCCCTTGCCGTCGAAGAACGAGCCGCCAAGCCGGAAGTCGCGTTCGTCGCAGATGGCCGTACAGGCGTTCCAGAACTCCGGCGTGCGGATCTGGTAGGCCGCGTCCTCGACCATGCCGGCGATCTTTCCGTCCTTGATCTGGTAGTACAGCTGGCCGCCGAACTGCGCGTTGTAGCGCTGCTGGTCGATGGAGTAGGAACCACGGCCATGGATGTAGATGCCGTTCTCCACGTCCTTGATCATGTCGTCCACGCTCAGTGGCTGCTTGCCTGGCGCCAGCGAGACATTGGCCATGCGCTGGAACTGCACGCTGGACCAGGAATCGGCGTAGCTGCAGCCATGCGACGCATCGCGGCCGAGGATGTGCGCCTCATCACGCGTGGCCTGGTAATCGACCAGGATGCCGTCGCGGACCAGGTCCCAGCGCAGCGTCTTGACGCCCTCGTCGTCATAGCCGACGGCACCGAGGCTGCCCGGCTGCGTCTTGTCGGCGAAGAAGTTGACGATGTCGCTGCCCCAGCGGAAACCAGCATCGCGCTTGTCCAGGGTGGCGAAGCTGGTGCCGGCATAGTTGGCCTCGTAGCCCAGCACACGGTCCAGCTCCAGCGGATGGCCGACGTTCTCGTGGATGGTCAGGAACAGGTTGGAGGGATCCAGTACCAGGTCGTACTTGCCGGGCTTCACCGACGGCGCCTTCAGCTTCTCGCGCGCATGCCGCGCCGCCGCGATCGCATCTTCGACCGGATCGTAGGAGTCGCGGTAGGCGGTGATGCCGCCGGGCAGCTGCACCTTGCCGCGCGCGTCGCCATCGAGGAACTCATAGCCCATGCCCATCGGCGAGGACAGACCGGCGCGGGTGCGGAACTTGCCGGTGGCTTTGTCGATGGCGGTGGCGGTGAAGGGCAGCCAGATGCGATGGATGTCCTGGTCGATGAACGAGCCGTCGCTGGAGGCGAAGTACTTCTGCTCGTTGACCAGGAACAGGGTGGAATTGATGTAGTCGGCACCGGCGTTCATCGCCGCCGCATTCAGGCTCAGCAGCAGGTCGACCTTGTCCTGGATCGGCACCGCCATCGCGTTCCTGCGGATCGGGGTCTTCCAGCTCACATCGCCGACGCCGGTGACCGGCGCCAGCTGCACCGGCCGGCTCTGCAGGGGGGCGTTGGCGCGTGCGATGGCGGCGGCCTGCCCGACAGCGGCCAGGACCGCGGCGGGGGTCTGCTCGCGGGTGGCGGCGAAGCCCCATGCACCGTTGACGATGACCCGGATGCCGATGCCGGACGACTCGCTGTTGGTGACGTTCTGCACCCGCGCTTCGCGGGTGATCACGGCCTGGTTGAGGTAGCGGCCGATGCGCACATCGCAGTAGGTTGCCCCGGCCCGCTTGGCAGCGGCCAGCGCGGCCTCGGCCAGCACCTTCCTGCGGGCCACGTCGCCCGGTTCGAGCAGCTGCTCGGCGGCGATCAGCCGCGCGTGCGGCAGCAGCAGGCCGGCCATGCCCAGACCGGATAAAGCCAGGAACTCACGTCGTTGCACAGCGCTCTCTCTCACTCGCGTGCGGCCGGCAACGGGCCAAGCCGATCACGTCAACTGCTCGACTTTCGCCAGCGGAGGGCAATCAGCACAAGTGACTGCAGTCATGGGTGGGGGGGGGCGGCAGGGCTTGCAGCCCTGCACCTGCTGGAATCAACGTCAACGTCAAAAGCGGGCATTCCGTGGGATGGCGGGGCGCTGTGGGTTTGCGGGGGCGCCGTAAACCCGTCCATGGGGGCTTGGTCGCCGCATCCATGCGGCTCACACCCCGCAAACCCACAGCGCCCCACCTTCGACAGTTGGCCGGCGGCCAGCAGATCCACGCCATGCGTGGATGAAAGCTGTCAGATATCGAATCAAATTCCGGGGTCAGATCCGTTTTCCTGCGGAAAACGGATCTGACCCCAAGAGTATTTCCAACAGATCGCGGCCAACTGTCGAAGGCGGGGTGGGTCCGGTTGCGGGGGCGTGAGCGCCATGGATGGCGCGACCGAGGCTACAGGGACGGGTTCACGGCGCCCCCGCAAACCCACAGTGCCCCGCCCTCTCACGGAATGCCGCGTTTGACGTTGATGTTGCTTCGGTGGGTGCAGGGCGCAGCCCTGCCGAACACCCTCCCTCGTGCACAATGGTCCGACCCCGTCCGGATGCCGTCCCGATGTCGAGCAAGCCGTATTCAGAAGCCTGCGAACGCAACCGCGAACCGATCGCTGCCGCGCTCGATCCGTGGATGGGCGACCGCCACCGCGTACTGGAGATCGGCAGCGGCACCGGCCAGCACGCCGTGTTCTTCGCCGAACGCTGGCCCTGGCTGCGCTGGCAGCCCAGTGACCACCCGGACCATCTGCCGGGTATCGAGGCGTGGCGCGCCGAGGCGGCACTGCTGAACCTGCTGCCGCCGGTGGCGCTGCAGGTGGAACTGCCACCGGCAGCAGGGCTGTCGTTGCCCGAGGGCAGCCTGTTCGACGCCGCATTCAGTGCCAATACGCTGCACATCATGAGCTGGGATCATGTGCAGGCCCTGTTCGCCGCGTTGCCGTCGGTGCTGCGCCACGGCGCCGTGCTGGCGGTCTATGGCCCGTTCAACCAGGGCGGGCGCTACACCAGCGACAGCAACGCGCGGTTCGATGAGTGGCTGAAGGCGCGGGATCCGCGCAGCGGCATCCGCGATGGGGAAGCGGTGCAGGCGCTGGCCGCGGAAAGCGGCTTCACCCGCCTGCGCGATGTGGCGATGCCGGCCAACAACCGCCTGTTGGTGTGGCGGTTGGGCTAGGCAACCGCCACAGCTCACAGTGGCCGGCGCTGCTCCGGCTTACGCCACCTGCACGATATGCAGGGCCTTCGGGTTGCGCCACTGTGCCAGCAGCGCCGCTTCCCGCGCCTTGGCGCTCTCCACATGCGCGTCCTTGACGTGGCCGAAGCCGCGGATGTGCTCGGGGATGCTGGCGATCTCCACGGCCAGCGCCAGGCGACCGTCGTCCAGCCCGTCCAGCAGCAGCTGCACGGTGGCTTCGTAGTCGCCGATCAGCTTGCGCTCCATGCGGCGCTCCTCAGTGCGGCCGAACACATCGAAGGGGCCGCCCCGCAGGAACTTCAGCTTCGCCAGCAGGCCGAACGCCTTGAACATCCACGGGCCGTACTCCTTCTTCTGCAGCCGGCCCTGTTCATCCTTCTTCGCGAACAGCGGCGGTGCCAGATGGAAGCGCAGCTGGTAGTCACCTTCGAACTGCTGCTGCAGCCGGCGCTGGAAATCGCCGCTGGTGTACAGGCGGGCGACTTCGTATTCGTCCTTGTAGGCCATCAGCTTGAACAGATAGCGGGCCACGGTCTCGGTCAGCGCGGTCGAGCCGCCGATGCGCTCGCGTTCGGCGGCGCGCACGCGTTCGACCACGCTGCGGTAGCGATCAGCGTAGGCGGCGTCCTGGTAGTCGACCAGGAACGCGGCGCGGCGTTCGATCATTTCGTCCAGCGAGCGCGACAGGCGCGCGTCGTCCAGCGGCAGGAAGGCGACCTCGCCGCCATGCGAGGGCAGGCCACGCAGTTCGCGTTCGTCGCCGGTATTGCGCGGCGCAGCGGTGGCACCCCACTCGTTGCCTTCCCATTCGCCCGGTGGCAGCGGATGCAGCGGGCCGGGCGTGGATTCCGTATCGGTATGGCGGTTGCGCACCAGGCCGGCGGCCTCCTGCACGGCCTGCGGATCGATCGCCGCCAGCCGGCCCCAGGCGAAGGCCTGCTGGTTCATCGCCACCGCCGCGCCGTTGAGCTCGATGGCACGCATCAGCGATTCGAACGACAGCGGCACCAGGCCCTGCTGCCAGGCGTAGCCGAGGATGAACAGGTTCGCGGCGATCGCATCGCCCAGCAGCGCCGTGGCCAGCTGGGTGGCATCGAGCAGCAGCGGCTCATCGCCTCCCAGCGCAACGCGCACGCCAGCGATGATGTCGGCCGCCGGGAACTGCATGTCGGGACGGGTGGTGAACGTGCCGGGCATCGCCTCGTAGGTGTTGAGCACGACCTGCGAGCGGCCTGCGCGCACCTTCGACAGTGCCCAGTAATCGTTGACCACCACCATGTCGCAGCCCAGTACGAGGTCGGCCTCACCGGCGGCGATGCGCACGGCATGGATGTCCTCCGGCCGGCGTGCGATGCGGATGTGGGTGGTCACCGCGCCGCCCTTCTGCGCCAGGCCGGTCTGGTCGAGCACCGTGGCGCCCTTGCCCTCCAGGTGGCCGGCCATGCCCAGCAACGCGCCGATGGTGACCACGCCGGTACCGCCCACGCCGGTGATGAGGATGTTCCAGGGCTGCTCCAGGCTGCCGCGCACCGTCGGCGCCGGCAGGTTGTCCAGCAGGGAGGACGCATCGCGCCTGCTGCCCTTTCGCGGCTTCCCACCGTGCACCGTGACGAAGCTCGGGCAGAAGCCGTTCACGCACGAGTAGTCCTTGTTGCAGTTGGACTGGTCGATCTCGCGCTTGCGCCCGAACTCGGTTTCCTTCGGCAGCACCGATACGCAGAAGCTCTTCTTGCCACAGTCGCCGCAGCCCTCGCAGACCAGCGAGTTGATCATCACCCGCTTGGCCGGATCCTCCAGCTTGCCCCGCTTGCGGCGCCGCCGCTTCTCGGTGGCGCAGGTCTGTTCGTAGATCAGGATCGACACCCCCTTCACCTCGCGCAGGCGCTTCTGCACCTCGTCCAGCGCGCTGCGGTCGTGGAACTCGACATCACTGGGGAAATGCTCGCGCTGACGGGTCCACTTGGCGATGTCGTCGGACAGCACAACGATGGTATGGATGCCTTCGGCGCGCATCTGCCGGGCGATATCCGGCACGCTGAGCGGGCCATCCACCGGCTGGCCGCCGGTCATCGCCACCGCATCGTTGTAGAGGATTTTGTAGGTGATGTTGACGCCGGCCGCGATCGCCTGGCGGATCGCCAGCGAGCCGCTGTGGAAATAGGTGCCGTCGCCCAGATTCTGGAACACGTGCGGGGTATCGGTGAACGGCGCCTGCCCTGCCCAGGTCACGCCTTCGCCACCCATGTGGGTGAACGTGTCGGTGCTGCGGTCCATCCAGGTCACCATGTAGTGGCAACCGATGCCGGCCAGCGCACGTGAACCGTCCGGCACCGTGGTGGAGGTGTTGTGCGGGCAGCCCGAGCAGTAGTGCGGTACGCGCGGGAAGCTTGCGCGCGGCAACGCGAGCTCGGCCTCCTTCTGCTGCATCCACTGCAGGCGCTGTTCGATCGAATCGTTGTTGAAGAACCGCTGGATGCGCCGGCCGATCACGCCGGCGATGGTGGCCGGGGTCAGCTCGCCGGTGGATGGAAGGATCCATTCACCGGCTTCGTCGTACTTTCCGACGATGGACGGGCGCGGGCCCCAGCTGGCCGGCCAGTTGAAGAACTGCTCCTTCATCTGCCGCTCGATGAAGGCGCGCTTCTCCTCCACCACGATGATGTCGTCCAGGCCCTGCGCGAAGCGGGCGATGCCTTCCGGCTCCAGCGGCCAGGTCATGCCGACCTTGTAGACGCGGATGCCGATGTCGGCGCAGGCGGTTTCGTCCAGACCCAGGTACTCCAGTGCCTGCAGCACATCCAGGTAGCTCTTGCCGGTGGTGACGATGCCCAGCCGTGCACGCGGCGCGTCCATCACCACCCGGTCGATGCCGTTGGCGCGGGCGAAGGCCTGCGCGGCCTTCACGGCATAGCGGTGCAGGCGCATCTCCTGGTCCAGCGGCGGGTCCGGCCAACGGATGTTGAGGCCGCCGGCCGGCATCTGGAAGTCGCCCGGCAGCACGATGCGACGCGCCAGCGGATCCACGTCGACCGATGCCGACGATTCCACCGTCTCGGCGATGGTCTTGAAGCCGACCCAGCGCCCGGTATACCGGCTCATCGCCCAGCCGAGCAGGCCCATGTCGAGAATGTCCTGCACGCCTGCCGGATTCAGCACCGGCATCATCGCGCTGACGAATTCGTCCTCGCTGCCGTGCGGCAGGGTGGAGCTGCGGCAGGCATGGTCATCGGCCGCCAGCGCCAGCACGCCGCCATGGCGGGACGTGCCTGCCGCATTGGCGTGCTTGAAGACGTCGCCGCAGCGGTCCACGCCCGGCCCCTTGCCGTACCACATGCCGAACACGCCCTGCACGTTGGCGCCAGGGAACAGGTTGGTCTGCTGGGTGCCCCAGACCATGGTCGCGCCCAGGTCCTCGTTCAGGCCCGGGGTGAACTTCACCCGCGCGGCCTCCAGGTGCTTGCGGGCGCGCCACAGCTCCAGATCGAAGCCGCCCAGGGGGCTGCCGCGGTAGCCGCTGATGAACCCCGCGCTGTCGATGCCTTCGGCGGCATCCCGCAGCCGCTGCATCAGCGGCAGCCGCACCAGCGCCTGCACCCCGCTCAGGTAGATCCGCCCCTCGTTGCGGGTGTACTTGTGATCGAGCGTGTAATCACGGTCGATCAGGTCGGCGGAAGAGGGCGAGGTGAGTTGCGCGGTACTGGTCATGGCTGGCCCGGTCAGGATCGGCTGGCACCGGCCGCGTGCAGGCACGCGACGGGGAAGGCGCGAATTGTAGCAGTGAGGCCGCGCAGGCCCCGGCACTCGCGCCGGCGGCCATGCTGCGGTTAGGATCGGGAGGAGAGAGAGGGGCTGCGGTCGCAGCCGGGGGAAGAAGGAATGTCAGTGGCAGTAAAGATCCTGACCGGCATCCTGCTGGTCTCGGGGGCGGCCTCCGCGTGGGCGGCGCCGGTATTGCCGGCGCCACAGGAGTTCTATTTCGACAACGATGCCGCGGCTGCGCCGATGGTGGTCGTGCAGCAGTCGCAGGGCGATGCGCTGGTGGCGCAGCTGCTCAAGCAGCGCGAGCGTGGCCGGCGCGTGGTGGAAGCGACCGTGCAGCTGGCCTCGGTGGCGATCGCGCAGGGCCGTACCGAACTTGGCGAGCAGCTGTACCGCGAAGCGCTGAAGGATGCGCCGGTGCAGAGCAGCGTCGGCCGCGGGGTCCGCTGGAACTACGGTTGGGATCTGCTGCGGCAGGGGCAGCCGGAGGCCGCGCTGGAACAGTGGCAGGCCGCCGCCGGCAGTTCGCTCAGCAAGCCGAGCTGGTTGCCGCCAAGCTACGCGTTGGCACTGTGGCGCCTGGGGCAGAAGGAGCAGGCAGTGCAGTGGTATGCCGCAGCCGTGCGCACCGAACCCTCGCAGTGGAGCGACAGCAGCCGCTACGCGCAGCTGCTGCCGCAGTGGCGCGAGGACGAGCGCGCGTCGCTGGCCGAAGTACAGCAGGCCTGGGCCGCCGCGCCGCCGGCCTGGCCCTGAGGGCAGGCGTCGTGCCGGGTTGCACCCGGCACCTGCAGAGGCAAGGGCAACAGCCTGCGCCGCCGCGGGTGGCAGACCGCTCAGTCGTCCGCAGACACCGTGCGACCGGACGCCCACTCGCGCAATGCCGCCACCTGCTCGGCCATCAGCACCGACAAGGGCCGTGTCGCCCGGATCTCGCCCATCAGCGTTTCAGTATCCAGCGGCCGGTTCTCGGCATGGGCCGCATACAGCCCGGCCACGATGGCCTGCTCGATCTCCGCACCGGAGAACCCGTTGGCCGCCGCGGCAAGCGCCGGCAGCGCGAAGTCGTCCGCAGTGAGCTGGCGTCGCCCCAGGTGCAGGCGCAGCAGCTCCACCCGCACCTCGGGCGAGGGCAGGTCGACGAAGAAGATCTCGTCGAAGCGCCCCTTGCGCAGCAGTTCCGCGGGCAGCTCATGCACCTGGTTGGCGGTAGCGACGATGAACACCGGCGCCTTGCGTTCGGCCATCCAGGTCAGCAGGTAGCCAAGCACGCGGCGCGATACCCCACCGTCGTCGCCACCACTGGCCAGGCCCTTCTCGATCTCGTCCATCCACAGCACGCAGGGCGCCAGCTGCTCGGCCGAGGCCAGGGCCTGGCGCAGGTTGGACTCGGTCTCGCCGTGGTACTTGTTGTACAGCGCGCCCACGTCCAGGCGCAGCAGCGGTACGCCGAACCCGGCGGCGGTGGCCTTGGCCAGCATTGACTTGCCGCAGCCCTGTACGCCCAGCAGCAGCATGCCGCGCGGCGGATCCAGCCCTGCCGGTGCCGAGCCGGCGATGAAGGCGACACGGCGCTGGTTGATCCAGCGCTTGAGCCGGTTGGCGCCGGCCACGTCGCCGAAGCGCGCGCTGTCATGCTCGAAGAACAGGTGGCCGCTGCGGTTGAGCAGCTCGAACTTCAGCCGCGCCAGCTGCGGCAGGTCGTCGTCGCGCAGCGCACCGTCGGCGTAGATGAGCTGCCGGGCGATGCGCCGGGCGTCGACCAGGCTCAGGCCCTGCAGGTTCTTCAGGATCTTCTTCACCGCCTCGCTGTCGACCTCCACGCGGCGGCCACCGTGCTCGCGTGCATAGGCATCGGCCTCTTCGCGCAGCATCTTCAGCAGTGCATTGGCGTCGGGCAGGCGCGGGTTGAAGCGCACCGCCAGGGCTTCCAGTTCGGCCGGCAGCTCGACCTTGGCGCCGATCAGCACCAGCACATGGGGTTCGCTGTGGCGGCGCTGGATCAGGTCGCGCAGCGCGCGCTGGTGGCTGGCATAGCCCAGATAGGGATGGAAATCGAGCAGCAGGTACACCCCGCGCTGGTCGGCCTGGCGGATCATCTGCAGCGCCGCGCTGGCATCGGGCGGTCCGACCGGCGCATCCTCGCTGTCCAGATCGATGCGGCGCAGGCCTTCGGTGATCGACCAGCGGTGCAGGGCCCGCCATACATGCATCAGCGTCTGCCGGAACAGCTCGACGATGCGGCCCTCGTCCTGGGTCTCCACCACGATCAGGGGGGTATTGGCGCGGATCAGCGCGCTCAGGTCCTGCAGTTCGCTCATGCGGGTTCGATCCTTCGGGGGCGCCACCATAGCAAAGCCGATGCCGACAGGTTCAGCGCGGCTCTACCTCCCGTCACCATCGCCGGTGTACGCTCGGGGCACGTACCCGGAAGCGAGGCTGGCATGAAGACGATCCTGGTGGCCGGTTCCAAGGGCGGCGTGGGCAAGACCACCGTCGCCACCCACCTGGCCGCGTACGCGGCATTGCAGGGCAAGGCCACGGTGATCGCCGATGCCGACCCGCAGGGCTCTAGCACCCGCTGGGCACAGCGCCGCGCCGGCCTGGAAAGCGCGGTGCTGCCGATCGACGTGTACCGGAAGAAGCAATGGGCGCAGAAGCTGCCCGATGGCACCGAGACCGTCATCATCGATGCGCCTGCCGGCGCGTTGGCCGACGATATCCCCCATTTCCTCGATGCCGCCGACGCGGTGGTGGTGCCGGTGCTGCCCTCGGCACTGGACATCGAAGCCATCGTCGGCTTCCTCAACAGCCTGGCCCAGGTGCCGCGCGTGCACAGCCGCAAGCTGCCGGTGGGGCTGGTACTCAACCGCACCAAGCCCTGGACCCAGACCTCGCAGCAGGCGCTGCAGATGCTGGCCGAATGGCCGTACCCGGTGGTCGCACAGCTGCGCGACAGCCAGAGCTACGTGGTCATGACCGGCCTGGGCCGCAGCCTGTTCGACTACCGCTCCGCCCAGGTGCGCGAGCATCAGGCCGACTGGGAACCTCTCCTGTCCTGGCTGAAGCTGTGACGGTTCACGCCTGGACCCTTGCTCCACTCCCCGATTCCATGGATATCCGCGATGCGTGAACTGATCCTGCTGCGCCATGCCCACGCCGAACCGGCCACCCCGGGCCAGGCCGACCTCGACCGGCCCCTGTCGCCGGTCGGGCTTGCCGAAGCCGAAGCCGCCGGCCGCTGGCTGAAGGAGAACAAGCTGCTGCCGGATTGCGTGCTGTGCTCGCCTTCGCGGCGGACCCGCGAAACCCTGGAAGCGGTGATGGCGGCCATCGGCTATGTCGAAAAGCGCCTGGAAGACCGCATCTACGAAGCCACCCCCGGCACCCTGGCGGCACTGGTGGATGAGCGCCGCGATCTGGACCGCGTGCTGGTCGTGGGCCACAACCCCGGCCTGGAACGGCTGGTGGCCCTGATGACCGAAGGCAGCAGCAGCGATTACCGCGGCATGCCGCCGGCCGGCATTGCGGTGCTCGGCTTCCCGCGCGAAGCGGCGATCGAGCCGGGCGTGGCCAGCCTGAACGCCTTCTGGTGGCCGTGAGCCGATGAGCCTGGGGTGGCCCGGCCGCTGCCTGTTGCCCCTGTTGCTGGCACTCGCCCCGGCCTGGGCGGGCATGCCCCAGCCAACCACGCTGCCTTCGGTGCGCGCCGAGGGCCCCCGCGTGCTGCTGCTCGACACCCAGCATTCGCGCATCGGCTTCGAAGTACGCACCCGCTTCGGGCAGCGCATCGAGGGCGTGTTCCCGCAGTTCGAGGGGCGCATCGAGGTGCTCTCCGACGGCCGCCACCAGGTGCACCTGAAGATGTTCACCCGTTCGGTGGAGATCCCCGGCAAGGCCCGCTACACCGGCTGGATGCGGGGCGAGGAGTTCTTCGATGCCGGGCGGCACCCCATGGTGGAGTTCGATTCGCTGCCCTACTGGCCCGATACGGTGGCCGAAGGCGGCGACATCGAAGGCCGTCTGACCCTGCGCGGGGTCAGCCATCCTGAATCGCTGCGGGTCGAGAAGGCGCAGTGCGCCCGACCCGGCTATGATTGCGACGTCGTCAGCCGCGGTACCGTGCAACGAGGCCGGTATGGCATGGACAGCTGGCAGCTTGCCTTGAGTGACCGAGTGACCTTCGTATTGCGAGCGCGCCTGAGCGAGGCGCCGAAACCGTGAATCTGCTGCTGCGGGTGCTGGCGCTGGCAACGGTGTTGCTTGGCAGTGGCTGTGCGTCGCTGTCGCACGCCGAGCGCGACCGTGCCGAAGCGATTGCCGTGCAGGCGCGCTCCACCGAGGTCGAGTGCCAGCGTGCCGACCGCTGCGCGCAGGAGTCGCCGCTGCGCGCGCTTGCCGGCCGCGCATTCAGCGAGTCGACCGAAACCCGTCCCCGTCATTACGCCACCCTGCTGGACGAGGGGGAGGGCGCACTGGTCGCGCGCCTGAACCTGTTGCGCAGCGCCACCCGCAGCATCGATCTGCAGACCTATATCTTCGACAAGGACGACAGTGCCCGGCTGGTCATCGATGAACTGCTCGCCGCCTCGAAGCGGGGAGTGAAGGTGCGGCTGCTGATCGACCAGCTCTCGGCCATCTCCGACCTGCAGATTCTCGGCGCCCTGTCCGGCGCCCACGAGAACTTCCAGCTGCGGGTGTACAACCCCACCTTCGGCAAGGCGCGGCTGAACTACTTCGACTATGCCGGCAGCGTGCTGTGCTGTTTCCGCCGCTTCAACCAGCGCATGCACAACAAGCTGCTGGTGATTGATGACGCAATCGGCGTGGTTGGCGGCCGCAACTACCAGGACGACTATTACGACTGGGACCGCGAGTACAACTTCCGCGATCGCGACGTATTGATCGCCGGCCCGGAAGCACGCGAGATGGCGGCCAACTTCGATGCGTTCTGGCGCGCCCGCCGCAGCGTGCCGGCTGAACGCCTGAACGACGTCGGGCGCACGCTGCTGCGCGAGGGCGTGCCGACCCTGCCGCCCGCCGCCTTCCGCCGTCCCGAGCGGGTGCAGCGGGTCAGCGCGGAGGCCAACGACATGGACTTCGTGACCCGCTCCTTCGTCGACACCGCGTTGCCGGTGGCGTCGGTGCGCTACGTTGCCGACCTGCCGCGAAAGCACCGGCGCGAGAAGGTCGATGCGCCGCTGGCCAGCCAGCACGTCACCGAGCCACAGCTCGACGCGCTGATCGCCAGCGCGCAGCACGAAGTGATCCTGCAGACGCCGTACCTGGTGCTGTCCAAGCCCGCGCAGACGTTGTTCCGCGACCTGCGCAAGCGTCCGCAGCCGCCGCGCGTGCTGGTGTCCACCAACAGCCTGGCTGCCACCGACAACCCGATCGTCTACGCGCTGTCGTACAAGTACAAGCGGCGCAACATGCGTGAGCTGGGCTTCAACATCTTCGAATACAAGCCGTTCCCGCTCGATGCGCCGGTCGACTACCGCAACCTGCTGCCCGACCCGATCGAGGCGCCGCCGGGCCAGGAGAGTGGCGGACGCAATCCGCTGATCGGCGGCAGCGCTGCCGGCAGCAACGCCCGCAGCGGCGGTTCGTCCACCGCCACCGACGCCACCGCCACCACGACGGGCGCCGACCAAGCGCCGGCGGTTTACCGCCCCCGCACCGGCAGCGCCTATGAGAATGCGCGGGCGCGCCGCCGCGCCGCCGGCAGTGAAGTGGAAACGCGCCTGCTGCGTACCGAGACGCGGCCCTCGTTCCTGGGCAGCAAGGCGGTCAACAAGCCACTGCCTGTGACCCGCAAGGGTGCGCGCATGGGGTTGCACGCGAAGTCGCTGGTGGTCGACCGCCGCATCGGCGTGGTCGGCACCCACAACTTCGATCCGCGCAGCGAGAACTACAACACCGAAGGTGCGGTGATCATCGACGATCCGGTGTTCGCCGAGCAGCTGGCGCAGAGCATCCTGCGCGACATCCACCCGCAGAACTCCTGGACGGTCGCGCCACGCGCCAAGCCGCCGGTGCTGTCCGGGCTCAACTACAGCGTCGGCAAGGCCTCCGAGGCGCTGCCGATCCTTGATTTCTGGCCATGGCGCTACGCCACCGACTACGAGTTCAAGCCGGGTCCGGACTGCCCGCAGCCGCTGCCCCGGCAGAGCCCGGACTTCCACCAGTGCTACGTCGCCGTGGGCGACTTCCCCGAAGTCAACGTCGGACCGAAGTGGCTGCTGGTGCGCATGCTGACCGCATTCGGCGCCGGCCTCGTCCCCATCCTCTGAAGGTGCCCGCATGACCCAGGTGTTCCGCGAAGCTGTATCCCTCGAGCAGCTCAACGCGCTCAGCCGCAACACGGCCATCGCGTCGCTGGGCATCGTCTTCAGCGCTGCCGGTGAAGACTGGCTGCAGGCCACCATGCCGGTGGACGAGCGCACCCGCCAGCCCTACGGCATCCTGCACGGCGGCGCATCGGTGGTGCTGGCCGAGACCCTGGGCAGCAGCGCGGGCAATCTGTGCGTGGAGGCCGGCAAGCAGATCTGCGTGGGCCTGGAAATCAACGCCAACCACGTGCGCGCGGTGCGTTCGGGCACCGTCACCGGTACCGCACGCGCGCTGCACGTGGGTCGCAGCACCCAGCTGTGGGAGATCCGCATCGAGGACGAGCAGGGCCGGCTGGTGTGCATCTCGCGGCTGACCCTGGCCGTGGTGGCTGCCGGCCACGGCTGAGCCCCCGGCCAAGCCCGCGACAGCGGCGGAACCCAGCGTTCCCCGCCGATTGCCCCGATCAAGCCGATTTATGGCCTGAACCAGCTGGCAGCGATGGCAGCCCTCCGGTATCGTGCGCGGATGACTTCCCCCACTCCGGCCCCCCGCGGCGGCGTGGCGCGTGTGTGCCGTTACCTGTACCGCGTACCGCTGCTGTTGGTCCACATCCTCGTGTTCCTGCCGCTCACCCTGCTGGGCATGCTCGCGCCGTGGGCGAACCTGCGCGTGGGCCAGGACCGTCTCGGTGCCAAAGTGGTGAACGCGTGGCAGGGCGGGCTGATGTGGATCTTCGGTTTCCGCCTGGAGCGCATCGGCCAGCCGCTGCCCGGCGCGGTGCTGTTCGTCGCCAACCACGTCAGCTGGGTCGATATCAGCATCCTGCACAGCCAGCGCATGATGGGCTTCGTCGCCAAGCGCGAGATCGCCGGCTGGCCGGTGGTCGGCTGGCTGGCCGCGCGCGGCCAGACCATCTTCCACCAGCGTGGCAACACCGAGTCGCTCGGTGGGGTGATGCAGGTGATGGCCGATCGCCTGCGTGAAGGCAAGGCCGTGGGCGTGTTCCCGGAAGGGCGCACCCGCGGGGGTCACGAAGTGGGCCCGTTCCACGCCCGGATCTTCCAGGCGGCAGTCGAGACCGGTGTGCCGGTGCAGCCGGTGGCGCTGGTGTACGGAACGAAGGGCGACGCGCAGACGATCGTGGCCTTCGGCCCGGGCGAGAGCTTCTTCGCCAATTTCCTGCGCCTGCTCGGTGAGCCGGCGCGACGTGCGGAAGTGCACTTCCTGGCACCGATCGGCGCCCAGGACCTGGAAGGCCGTCGGCGCATCGCGGAAACCTCGCGCGCGCGCATCGTGGCAGCCATGAGCGGGGAATGAGGCCGTGGTGGCCCTGGTCCCGCCACCGCCTGTCGACGCATCCGCGTCGATGCTGACCGCGGCTGATTACCAGCCGCCGCGCTGGCTGCGCAATCCCCACCTGCAGTCGATGCTCAGTTCCAGCCGCATGCGCCTGCAGCGCGGCCTGCTGCTGCTGGCCGCCACCGGCGCGGTCAGCGAGGAAATGATCCTCGATGGTGGCGAGGGCGTGCGCCTGCAGGGCTGGCACAGCCACGTCGAGGGGCGCGAGCCGCGCGGCATCGCACTGCTGCTGCATGGCTGGGAAGGCAGCGCCGAGTCCAGCTACATGCGCATGGCCGCCGCGCGCATGCTCGAGCAGGGCTTCGACGTGGTGCGGCTGAACTTCCGTGACCATGGCAACACCCATCACCTCAATCCCGGCATCTTCCATTCCAACCTGATCGACGAAGTGGTGCATGCCGCGGGCGATGTCGCCCAGCGCTGGCCGCACCTGCCGCTGGTCGCCGCTGGCTACTCGCTGGGCGGCAACTTCGTGCTGCGCCTGGCCCTGCGTGCGCCGGCAGCCGGGGTGCCGCTGCTGCGGGTGGCCTCGGTGTGCCCGGTGCTGGACCCGGCGTTGACCATGGAGAGCATCGAAAACGGCCCGGCGATGTACGACTGGTATTTCCGCCGTAAGTGGACCGTCTCGCTGCGCCGCAAGCGCGACCTGTTCCCCGAGTTGAGTGATTGCGACGATCGCGTGCTGAAGCTGGACATCCGCGCGCTGACCGCATGGCTGGTCGAACGCCATACCACCTTCGGTTCGCTGCAGGCCTACTTCGACGGCTACTCGATTGCCGGTGATCGCCTGTCCGGGCTGCAGGTGCCGGCCGACATCCTGATGGCACAGGATGATCCGGTGATCCCGTATTCCACATTCCGCGACTGGCAGCTGCCACGCCAGGCGCATCTGGAAACGGCGTGCTGGGGCGGTCATTGCGGTTTCCTGGAAAACTGGCGTGGTGACGGCTTCTCCGAGCGCTGGGTGGCGCAGCGCCTGCGGCGGGTTCTGCAGGCCTGAACCGGGACCGGCACGCAGGCCGCTACAATGCGGGTTTGCCCTTGAACCGGACCGCCATGCAAGACCAGATCATCCAAGCGTTGCGCCAGAACGAGGCCGGCCAGGCCGTGCAGCTGGCCCAGGCGTGGACCCGTGACGAACCCGGCCTGGCCGCGGCCCACCGCTGGCTGGCGCTTGCGCTGCAGCAGCAGGGCAAGCCCGGCGACGCGATGGACGCCCTGCAGCAGGCGCTGCGGCTGGCCCCCGACGATGCCCAACTGCATCTGCAGCATGCCGGCCTGCTGTTGGCCCTGCGCGAATACCAGGGCGCCGACGAGGCGCTGCTGCGTACCACCGATCTCAATCCGAACGCCTTTTCCGCCTATCTGATGCAGGCGCACCTGGCGATCGGCCGCAATGACTTCGACGAAGCCCAGCGCCTGTCGACCTTGGCTGCGCGCGTCGAACCGGATCACCCCGATCTGCTGCACATCGACGGCATGATCGCCCTGCGCCGTGACGATCCTGATCGTGCGCTGGCGCTGCTGTCGCAGGCCAACCAGGCCCAGCCGAATGATCCGCGCGTGCTGTATGCACTGGGCTTTGCCTATCTGGGCAAGGACATGCTGGCATTCGCCGAGCAGGCCTTCCGCCGCGTGCTGGAGCTCAACCCGTCGCTGTCGTCCCTGCACGGCCTGGTCGTCCAGCTGGCGTTGCGGCAGGGCAATCTCGATGCCGCCGCCGAGGCCATGCAGGTGGCACTGCAGCAGCCAGGCATGGACCACGCATCGCTGCGGCGCCTGGCCGGCGAGCTGGCGCTGCGCAGCGGCCAGCCGTTGCAGGCGCTGGAGCACCTGCTGCCGCTGCTGGAGTCGCAGCCGGCAGACCGGCAGATGCTGCAGCTGCTGCTGATGTCGTGGCAGCGGCTGGGCCGCGAGGAAGAAGCGCGTGCACGCCTGGATGCGGCGCTGGAAAACAACGCGCAGCTGCATGACCTGTGGCTGGCGCGCCTGTCGGTGGAAGAGGTGGGCAGCGATGCGGCGGTTGCCGTGGTCGAGCGCTGGATCGAAGCGATGCCCGGCCATGTGCCCGCCCTGGAGGCGCGCCTGCGGTTGCACGACATGGCGGGTGAGCACGCACAGGCCGAAGCGATCGCAGAACGCATCGTCGGCCTCGAGCCGGGCCGTGTCAGCGCCGAGTCCCGCCTTGTCGAGGGCCTGCTGCAGCGTGACCCTGCTGCTGCCGTCGCCCGCGTGCAGGCGCTGATCGAACAGGCTGCGGAAGGCCATCGCGCTGACCTGCGCACCTGGCTGGGCGAGATCCAGGATCGCGCCGGGCAACCGGATGCCGCCGTGGCGACCTGGCTGGCGCTGCAGGCCGACCAGGCGCCGCAGCGCCTGCCGCTGCCGCCGCAGGCGAAGGCACCGCCGAGCTGGCCGGACAAGGGCAGTGTCGATGAATCCAACACGTCGGCGCCGATCTTCCTGTGGGGCGCACCGGGTTCGGGCGTGGAGCGCGTGGCGACCGGCCTGGCCGCCGCCAGCCCGGTACTGCGCAGTGATCGCTACACCAGCAACCCGCCGGATGACGCGTTCCAGAACTACCACACGCTGCAGGACCTGGCGTCCGGCGTGCTGACGCCGGAGCGGCTGGTACAGCGCTGGCGCGAGCAGCTGCCGGCGCGCGGCGTGCAGGGCGACACGATCATCGACTGGCTGCTGTGGTGGGACAACGCGCTGCTGTGGGCCCTGCGCCCGCAGCTGCCGCAGGGCCGCCTGCTGATCGTGCTGCGTGATCCGCGCGACATGCTGCTGGACTGGGTGGCCTATGGCGCTGCCGCGCCGTTGGCGATGACCTCGCTGGCCGAGGCCGGCGAATGGCTGGCGCGTGCGCTGGCCCAGGTCGCGACCCTGAACGAGGAGGATCTGTACCCGCATGTGCTGCTGCGGATCGACCACATCGGCAATGATGCGCAGGCGATGGCCGAATTGCTGGGGCGCCTGTTCGAGCGGCCCATGCCCGTGGCAGCCCAGCTTGGCGTGCCGCGCTTCCCGCCGGGCCACTGGCGCCACTACCGCGACGTGATGAGCGCCGCTTTCGCCCAGCTGACACCGATCGCGGTGCGCCTGGGCTACCCGGAAGAGTGAGGACCGTCCGATGAAACTGAGCAGCCACAGCCTGACCAACGGTGCACCGATCGACCGCGAATTCGCCGCCGGCGACACCGCCGGTTTCGCGCCGGACCGCAATCCCCACCTGGCATGGAGCGATGTGCCCGAGGGCACCCGTTCGTTCGTGCTGATCTGTGTGGACCCGGATGTGCCGACCGTGCCGGACACGGTGGGCCGCAGCGATATGACCGTGCCACGCGACCAGCCGCGCTGCGATTTCGTGCACTGGGTAATGGCCGACATTCCTGCCAGCGTGCACGAAATCGCCGCGGGCAGCTGCAGCGATGGCTTCGTGGTCAAGGGCAAGGCCGCACCGGCCGGTCCGGCCGGCAGCCGGCAGGGCCTGAACGACTTCACCGGCTGGTTCGCCGGCAACCCGGACATGGCCGGCGATTACCTGGGCTACGACGGCCCGTACCCGCCGTTCAACGACGAGCGGCTGCACCGCTACTTCTTCCGTGTGTTCGCGCTGGACGTGGCCGCGTTGGCGTTGCCGGAGCGCTTCACCGCCGCGGATGTCCATCGTGCCATGCATGGCCATGTGCTGGCCGAGGCGGCGCTGCACGGCACCTACACGTTGAATCCGGCGCTGGCCTGACCGCGCAGCGTGTTTCTGCAGAGCCGGGCAGTACGCCCGGCGGCAATGAAGAAGGGCGGCCCTGCGGCCGCCCTTCTGCATGCTTACTTCTTCTCGACGGCCGACTCGACCACCATGTCCAGCACATACGCCTGCGAGGGCGCATCGGCCGGCGGGTTCTTCACCTCGTAGCGCTTCACCCGCACGACGTTGCGCACGCCGTCTTCGTGGGTGTAGCCCTCGATGTTGCCGTAGAAGTTCTCGAACTTGCCCGGCTCGCCCTGCTTGAGGCCCTTGTCGTCATACTTCACCTCGCGGACCTGCAGGCATTGGTAGTCCGGGATCAGCGGGTGCGAGCACTTCTCGGTCCGGGCGGCCACTTCCAGGAACACGGTTTCGCCGGTGCCGCCGTAGCGGGTTTCAGCGGTGGGTTCCGGAGCGAAGACCAGCGTGTCGCCCTGTGCGCTGGTCAGGGTCAGCGTGCCGGCGGCATCCTGCTCGGCCTTCAGTTCGCCTTGCAGGCGGCTGGATACGGCCTCGTCCAGCGCCATCAGCGACTTGTCCGCGCAGGCCATCATCGTCGAGGCCATCGCGCTGACACTCAGCTTTCCATCGGCCAGGGTGTAACCGCCACTCATGCGGTTGCAGGTATTGCTGACCGACAGGCGGCCATCGACGAAGTCCAGGGTAACCGGCTTGTCTTCACGGGCGAACAGCGCGTCGATGCGCGTGCCGTCGGCGGCCGTGGCCTTCTGCAGCCGCCAGTGCTGGCTCTGCAGGCGCTGCGCGTCCAGGTGCGCCAGCGTCTGCTGGTCTGCCGCCTTGGTCGCCGCCGGGGCCACGTCGTCGCCGCCGGTTCCGGCCGGGGCCGGGGTCTGGCTGCAGGCGGCCAGCAGGGCCAGCGGGAGGAGCAGGGTGAGCTTGCGGTTCATGGTGATTCTCCTTGGGGAACCGAGGGGGAAACGAGGCGGGGCCGGCAACGGGGTTGCCGTTCCCGGCCGCTGTTCAGGTGCCGGACGGCAACCACAGCAGCAGTGCGGCACCCAGCGCGATGCGGTACAGGGCGAACGCGGTGAAGCGGTGCGATTTGATGTAGCCCAGCAGCCACTTCACTACGATGAAACCGGTGACGACGGCGGCAACGAACGCCACGCCGACATCGGCCCAGTTCTCGCTGGCCAGTTGTCCCTTCTTGGCCAGCTCGAGGAACGCATAGGCGCTGGCGGCGAACATGGTGGGGATGCCGACCAGGAACACGAACTCGGCAGCGGCTGCACGACGGCTCAGGCCGAGCAGCATGGCCAGGAAGATGGCCGACGCCGAGCGCGAGGTGCCGGGGAACACGCCGGCCACCACCTGTGCCAGACCGACGCCGATCGCCACCGTCCAGGTGACCTGGTCGCGGTCGGGCAGGCGCGCGGTATAGAGCTCCACCAGCAGCATCCAGATGCCGCCGATGATCAGCGCCCAGGCGATCGGGCTGACCGTTTCCGGAAGCTCCCAGCCGAGCAGGCGCACCGGCAGCCCGACCACGGCGGTGACCAGGAATGCTGCGCCCAGCTTGAATACGTAGTCGCGGTTCTCGCGCTGTCCCAGGCCGGTGGCCAGGCTCCACAGGCGCTGGCGGAACACCAGCACCACGGCCAGGATCGCGCCGGCCTGGATGATGATGTTGAAGAAATCCGAACGTGCGCCCAGCCAATGCTGGGCGATCAGCAGGTGGCCGGTACTGGAGATCGGCAGGAATTCGGTCAAGCCTTCGAGGATGCCCAGCAGCAGGGCGGAGAGCAGGTCGGACATGGACGGTGCGGGCGCGTGCGGCGGAAGAAGGTCGAGAGGATAGACCATCCATGCCGCACCAAAGGGGTGCATCCGCTCGCCTGCGCACCCCTTTGGTGCGGGCCGTCCCGCACTGACTCAGTGCACGCTGTGTGAAATCAAGGACTTGCAGGCTGCAGAAAGTTGGCACGGTCATTGCTCTACCTCAGCAGGCATTCATTCCCATCCGAGGTCGTACCGATGTCCGTGGAAAACGTTGAGAAGCTGATCAAGGACAACCAGATCGAGTTCGTCGATCTGCGCTTTGTCGACATGCGGGGTGTTGAACAGCATGTCACCTTCCCGGTCAGCATCGTCGAAGCGTCGCTGTTCGAAGAAGGCAAGATGTTCGATGGCAGCTCGATCGCCGGCTGGAAGGGCATCAACGAATCGGACATGGTCCTGCTGCCCGATCCGTCCAGCGCCTACGTCGATCCGTTCTACGCCGATCCGACCCTGGTGATCAGCTGCGACATCCTCGATCCGGCCACCATGCAGGCCTACGGCCGCTGCCCGCGCGGCATCGCCAAGCGCGCCGAGGCGTACCTGAAGTCCTCGGGCATCGCCGAATCGGCGTTCTTCGGCCCGGAACCGGAATTCTTCATCTTCGACTCGGTCCGTTTCGCCAATGAAATGGGCAACACCTTCTTCAAGGTCGACTCGGAAGAGGCCGCCTGGAACAGCGGCGCGAAGTACGACGGCGCCAACAGCGGCTACCGTCCGGGCGTGAAGGGCGGCTACTTCCCGGTGCCGCCGACCGACACCCTGCACGACCTGCGTGCGGAAATGTGCAAGACGCTGGAACAAGTTGGCATCGAAGTGGAAGTGCAGCACCACGAAGTGGCCACCGCCGGCCAGTGCGAGATCGGCACCAAGTTCAGCACCCTGGTGCAGAAGGCCGATGAGCTGCTGCGCATGAAGTACGTCATCAAGAACGTCGCGCACCGCAACGGCAAGACCGTCACCTTCATGCCCAAGCCGATCGTCGGCGACAACGGCAGCGGCATGCACGTGCACCAGTCGCTGTCCAAGGGCGGCGCCAACCTGTTCTCCGGCGACGGTTACGGCGGCCTGAGCCAGCTGGCGCTGTGGTACATCGGCGGCATCTTCAAGCATGCCCGCGCCATCAACGCCTTCGCCAACTCGGGCACCAACAGCTACAAGCGCCTGGTGCCGGGCTTCGAAGCACCGGTGATGCTGGCCTATTCGGCGCGCAACCGTTCGGCGTCGTGCCGCATTCCGTGGGTCTCCAACCCGAAGGCGCGCCGCATCGAAATGCGCTTCCCCGATCCGATCCAGTCCGGCTACCTGACCTTCACCGCGCTGATGATGGCCGGCCTGGACGGCATCAAGAACCAGATCGACCCGGGCGCACCGAGCGACAAGGACCTGTACGACCTGCCGCCGGAAGAAGAGAAGCTGATTCCGCAGGTCTGCTCCTCGCTGGACCAGGCGCTGGAAGCGCTGGACAAGGACCGTGAGTTCCTGAAGGCCGGCGGCGTGATGAGCGATGACTTCATCGACGGCTACATCGCGCTGAAGATGCAGGAAGTGACCAAGTTCCGCGCGGCGACCCACCCGCTGGAATACCAGCTGTACTACGCCAGTTGACCGGGCGGCGATGGCGGCGGGCTTCCCCCTCCCACCCGCCGCCATCGCCTCCGATCTTTGCGGCTGGGGAGCCGCAGGGTGGGCTCCGGCCCACCGTGGTAGAGCGGACCGTGGGTCCGTTGATCCAGGGGCAAGAGAGACCGGATACGCGACATGGGCCGCCCTCCCTCCCGCGTCGGTCGTGCAAGGAGAGAGGCACGACCGTCCCGGCCCCGTTCGTGTCCGGTGCAACAGCCACGGCCATCGATGTGATGGCCCGTGGTTGCCTGATGCCATCGCGCGTTGGCGCGCTGGCCCCATCCACCATCGGGACATGCGCATGAAACTGATCTCCGCAATCATCCGACCGTTCAAGCTCGACGAGGTCCGCGAGGCCCTCTCCGATGCTGGCGTGTCGGGCATCACCGTGACCGAAGTGAAAGGCTTCGGCCGCCAGAAGGGCCATACCGAGCTGTATCGCGGCGCGGAGTACGTCGTCGATTTCCTGCCCAAGATCAAGATCGAAACCGTGGTTACCGACGAGCGCGCCGATGCAGTGATCGAGGCGATCCAATCGTCGGCAGGCACCGGCAAGATCGGTGACGGCAAGATCTTCGTCACCGCCGTCGAACAGGTCATCCGCATCCGCACCGGCGAAATCGGTGCAGACGCGCTGTAACCCCCTTCCGGAGACTCCCCCAATGAAGATGCGCCTTCTCACCGGGTGGCAAGCCCGGTTCCATCTCGTGTGCCTGCTGATGCTGCTCAGCGCGCTGGCCGCGGGCGTCTGGCCGGGCAATGCCCACGCCCAGGCCCAGGTGACACCGTTGAACAGTGAACCGGTGGCGGTCGAGCCGCTGCAGGCACCGGCCGCCGCCGCGCCCGCGGCTGCCGAGGCTGCGGCCCCGGCCTTCGATCACGGCGACGTCGCCTGGATGCTGACCTCCACCCTGCTGGTGCTGTTGATGGTGGTGCCGGGCCTGGCCCTGTTCTACGGCGGCCTGGTGCGTTCGAAGAACGTGCTGTCCGTGCTGAGCCAGATCCTGGTGGTGTTCTCGCTGGTGCTGCTGCTGTGGGTGTCCTACGGCTACAGCGCGGTGTTCAGCGCCGGCAATCCGTTCTTCGGTTCATTCACCGAGTTCGCGTTCCTGAAGGGCTTCACGCCCGACTCGGTGGGCAACACGCCGATCGCGGGCCTGCCGGATTATCTGTTCGTCGCCTTCCAGTCGACCTTCGCCGGCATCACCACCGCGCTGATCGTCGGTGCCTTCGCCGAGCGCATCAAGTTCCGTGCGGTGCTGCTGTTCTCGGCATTGTGGTTCACCTTCAGCTACATCCCGATGGCGCATATCGTCTGGGGTGGCGGCTACCTGGGCGAGCTGGGCGCGATCGACTTCGCCGGTGGCACCGTGGTGCACATCAACGCCGGCGTCGCCGGCCTGGTCGCCGCGTGGTTCGTCGGCAAGCGCCTCGGCTACGGCCAGACCGCGCTGAAGCCGCACAACGTGCCGTTCACCTACATCGGCGCGATGCTGCTGTGGGTGGGCTGGTTCGGCTTCAACGCCGGCTCCGCCGCCGCGGCCGATACCGTGGCATCGCTGGCCTTCCTCAACACCGTGCTGGCCACCGCCGCCGCAGTGCTGGGCTGGACGCTGGTGGAAGCCATCGGCAAGGGCAAGCCGTCGGCGCTGGGTGCGGCCTCCGGCGCGGTGGCCGGCCTGGTCGGCATCACGCCCGCGTGCGGTACGGTTGGGCCGCTGGGTGCGATCGTCATTGGTTTCGTCGCCGGTACCGTCTGCGTGTGGGGCGTCACCGGTCTCAAGCGCCTGCTGAAGGTGGATGACACGGCCGATGTGTTCGGCGTGCATGGCGTCGGCGGCATCGTCGGCGCGATCCTCACCGGTGTGTTCAGCGCGCAGTCGCTGGGCGGCACCAAGGCCGATCTGGATATCGGCCACCAGGTGTGGGTGCAGGTGGTCAGCGTCGGCCTGACGGTGGTGTGGTCGGCCGTGGTGACCGCGGTCATCCTGCTGCTGGTGAAGGTGGTGGTCGGCCTGCGCGTGACCGAAGAGGCCGAACGTACCGGCCTGGACGTGACCTCGCACGGCGAATCCGCCTACGAGGCCTGATGCAGGGGCGGGCGGTCCGTAAGGGCCGCCCGCACGCTGTGCAGCCGGGCCATGCCCGGCTGCGTCCGCCAGGGCACCGGCTACGTGCCGCGTGCCCCTCCATGCACGATCCATCCCGATCGCGCACAATCAGGGGCATGCACCCGATCCGCACGTCCCTGCTGCTCTCGGCCTGCCTGCTGCTGGCCGCCTGTGCGTCCGCTCCGCCGGAGCCACGCAATCCGCTCGCGACCTGGGTGCCTTCGCCGAACCACAACGCGCGCGGTCCGGTCATCATCGTCATCCACCACACCGAACAGGAGTCGGTGCAGCAGAGCCTGCGCACACTGCGCACCGCCAACAGTGGCGGCCGGGTCAGCGCGCATTACCTGATCGGCGCCGATGGCCATCGCTACCAGCTGGTGAGCGATCAACGTCGTGCCTGGCATGCCGGCACGGGCCGATGGGGCACCATCACCGACCTCAACTCGGCGTCCATCGGCATCGAGCTGGACAACAATGGCCGCACACCCTTCAGCGCGGCACAGATCGAATCGTTGATCGTGCTGCTGCGCGACCTCACCGCGCGCCTGGACATTCCGCCGCGCCAGGTCATCGGCCACGCCGACCTGGCGCCGACGCGCAAGCAGGATCCCAGTCGCTTCTTCCCGTGGCAGCAGCTGGCAGAGGCCGGCTTCGGCGTGTGGCCGCGTGCCAGTGATGGTCCCGCACCGGAAAGCTTCGATGCCTGGAATGCGCTGGCCCGCTTCGGTTACCCGCTGGAGGATCGGGACGCGGCCGTGGCCGCGTTCCACCGTCGATTCCGTGGCAGTGATGATCTGCCGAAGACCCTGGATGCGGAAGACGCGCGCATCCTGTACTCGCTGCTGCTGCAGACGCCGTGACCGGCAGCGCCGGGTCGGAATGCCGGTAGCGCCGGGCCATGCCCGGCGAGCGCGCAGCGCGGGATCCGCTTTCGGCCGGGCACGGCCCGGCGCTACACCGGCATGAGGTTGCCGGGCCAGCACCCGCCCCACTACATTGCGACCATGATCATTGTTGAGTCGTTGCCGCGCGCGCTGCTTCTCCTGCTGGGTGCAGCCCTGCTCGCCGCGTGTTCCACCACCGGCCCCCGCCCAGGCGCTCCCGCCGCTGCCACGCCCGCCGCTGCCACCTACGCCAGGGTTGAATGGAGCAAACTGCCACCGGTCTCGAACAGTGACCTGCAGGCCGGCTTCGTCGCCTGGCGCAGCAGCTGCACGCGCCTGAAGAACGATGCGGTCTGGGCCAAGCCCTGCGCCACAGCCGCTGCGGTTTCAGACAAGGACCCGGCCGCCATCCGCCAGTTCCTGCAGCGTGATCTGGACGTCCATGCGCTGCGTGCGGGTGGCCAGCATGCCGAAGGCCTGATCACCGGCTACTACGAGCCGATCTACCCCGGCAGCCTCAGCCGCACGGACACGGCAACAGTGCCGGTCTATGGCACCCCCGATGATCTGATCGTGGTGCAGCTGGACGGCGTCTACCCCGAACTGAAGGGCAAGCGCCTGCGCGGCCGCCTGGACGGCAAGGTACTCAAGCCCTATGACGACGCAGGCACCATCGCCGGCAAGGGTGCCAAGGCGCCGGTACTGGCCTGGCTGACCGATCCGATGGACCTGCAGCTGCTGCAGATCCAGGGCTCGGGCCGGGTGCGCCTGGCCGATGGCACGCAGGTGCGGCTGGCCTACGCCGAGCAGAACGGCCATCCCTACCGCGCCATCGGCCGCTGGCTGGTGGAGCAGGGCGAGCTGCGCAAGGAAGACGTCACCATGGACGCCATCCGCACGTGGGCGAAGGCGAATCCCGCGCGTGTTCCGGAGCTGCTGCGCAGCAATCCCAGCTACGTGTTCTTCGTGCGCAGCGCGGACAGCCCGGAAGGCCCGCGCGGTTCGTTGAACGTACCGCTGACTGCCGGTTACAGCGTTGCGGTGGATCGCACCGTGGTACCGCTGGGCAGCCTGCTGTGGCTGTCGACCACCCGTCCGGACGGCACGCCGCTGGTACGCCCGGTGGCCGCGCAGGATACCGGTGGCGCCATTGCCGGCGAAGTCCGCGCCGATCTGTACTGGGGCACCGGTGATGCCGCTGGGAAGCTGGCCGGCGACATGAAGCAGCAGGGCAGCCTGTGGCTGCTGTGGCCGAAGGGTGTGGCGCTGCCGGCCCGCTGACCGCAGACCGGGCCGCGGCGACGCCCGCGCGCGGTCGCGGTCGCGGGCTATCCGGATTGACGGACGAATGGTCAAATTTTAAGGACTTTACGTAGCAAGCAGTCCCGGAAAGGGGCGCAAAGTGGACCTGTCGAAACCCACTCACTTCGCAGGAGATTCCACCATGAACACCGTCACCCGCACCCTGGCCGCCACCGCCCTGGCCCTGTCCCTGCAGGCCGGCCTGTCCGCCCAGGCTGCGCAAGCGGCGCCCTCCACCGCCGCCACCGCCGTCGCCCGTACTGCCAGCACCCTCACCACCGCCGATGGCGTGCAGCTGTACTACAAGGACTGGGGTCCGAAGGATGGCCCGGTGGTCACCTTCAGCCACGGCTGGCCGCTGGACTCGGACAGCTGGGAATCGCAGATGATCTTCCTGGCCGACCACGGCTACCGCGTGATCGCGCATGACCGCCGCGGTCATGGACGCTCCAGCCAGCCGTGGGAAGGCAACGACATGGACCACTATGCCGATGACCTGGCCACGGTGATCAACACGCTGGATCTGCATGACGTGACCCTGGTCGGCTTCTCCACCGGTGGTGGCGAAGTGGCGCGATACATCGGCCGCCATGGCACCGGCCGGGTGAAGAAGGCCGTGCTGATCAGCTCGGTGCCGCCGCTCATGCTCAAGACCGCCGACAACCCCGGCGGCGTACCGATCGAAGTGTTCGATGGCCTGCGCAAGGCGCAGCTGGAAAACCGCTCGCAGCTGTACCGCGACATTCCCTCCGGCCCGTTCTATGGCTTCAACCGCCCCGGCGCGAAGGTTTCGCAGGCCATGATCGACGCCTGGTGGGCGCAGGGCATGCTGGGCGGCCACAAGAACACCTACGATTCGATCGCCGCATTCTCGGCAACCGATTTCCGCCAGGACCTGAAGAAGTTCGACGTACCGACGCTGGTGATCCACGGTGACGACGATCAGATCGTGCCGATCGACGTCGCGGGCCGCATGTCGGCCAAGCTGATCAAGGGCGCCCGCCTGATCGTCTACCCGGGTGCGCCGCATGGCCTGACCGAAACCCACAAGGACAAGGTCAACCAGGACCTGCTGGCCTTCCTGCAGCAGAAGTGAGTGCAGGGGCCCCGGCGGTGAGCCGGGGCCTTCTGCCGTGATCGACGGGCGCATGGCAGGCCATCGCCGGGCCCCTGCGGTGCCCGCTGGGCGATAATGCCGCCCTCTGAACTCTCCGGCTGCCTCCGCAGCCAGGACTCCGGCAATGAAGAACGCAAAGAAGTATTACAAGCACTGGGCCGAATCGGGCCTCGGCAAGGGCAACGTACTGATGGAAGCACGGGGCGACAGGATCGTCCGCCAGGTGGAGATCTACGGCTCCAAGATGGTGTGGGCCGATGAAACCGGCCAGAGCGATGACCGTTTCATGCTGGCCGACCAGCCGGTCTCGTTCCTGGATTTCGATTCCGACGACGAGATCAGCGCGCGCGAATTTGAAAGCGCCTGGAAGAAGGCCAAGGAAGCGACCGGTTACCCGTCTGCATGACGCCCGGCAGACCGGTGCACCCGATGGCTGTCAAAACTGAAATGTTATAAAGTTTCATTTTTGGCACCCCATCTCCCTCCCCATGAAGACCCCCACGCTGCTGGCCGCCCTGGCGGCAGCTCCCCTTGCCCCTGACGCATTGGCGCAGTCGGCCGACGCCGCACTCACCCTGGGCAAGGTCGATGTCCACCAGCACCGGGAGGGCGCCCTCAGCGCGCACCAGGTACTCACCTCCGTTGACGTGCTGGGCGCAGACCAGATTGAAGACCGCACCGTGTCCCACAGCTGGGAACTGCTGGGGCAGATGCCCGGCATCCAGTTGACCGAAACACGCCAGGGTGCCGAGTCGGGCAAGGTCAGTTTCCGCGCCTTCAATGGCGAGGGCTACCTCAATGCCATCAAGACCCTGATCGATGGCATCCCGAGCAACGTCAACAGCGGCAACCAGCGCTTCATCGACATGCTGTTCCCGCTGGAAATCAGCTACATCGAGGTGGTGCGCGGGACCAACGATCCGCGTTATGGGCTGCACAACATCGGCGGCAACGTGAACTTCGGCACCCGCCAGGGCGGCAGTTACACCGATGCGCGACTGGCCTATGGCAGCTACAACACGCGCGATGCGCAGCTGGCGGTGGGCCGCGAATCCAACGGCTTCGCGCAGAACTACTTCGTCGGCACCCAGGCCAGCGATGGTTACCGCGAGCACGACACTTCCAGGAAGTATTCGCTGGGCGGCAAGTGGTTCTACGGTTCCCTGGACGATGGCCTGCGTGTGGGCCTGACCGCGCGCGCCTATCACCACGAGGCGGACGAACCCGGCTTCATGACGGCCGAGGAACTGCGCACGCACCGCCGTGGCAGCGACCTGCGCAACGCCCATGACGGCGACGACCGCGACATGCGCCAGTTCGCCGCGCATCTGGACCTGAAGCTGTCCGACGCGCTCGTTTTCGGCACCCGGCTGTACTACAACCGTTACCAGGACGATCGGCGCGTGACCTTCAGCGACCTGCCCACCGGCAACCTGCCGCGCCAGCGGCGGCGGTGGGACGAGCGCCAGGCCGGCCTGCTCACCACGCTTACCTGGCAGCCCGCAGCCACGCTGACGGTGGAGGGCGGGTTGAACTACGAGCAGCAGGACAACGGTTACATCCGCGAGCGGTATGCCTACGCCGAACCCACCGATTTCACTCGTCCGCCGGCCCGCGTGCAGAACGACGACCGCCACAGCTTCGACAACCAGGGCGCCTATCTGCAGGCCATCTATCAGCCGTCCGCCGCCTGGAAGATCGTGCCGGCCTATCGCGTGGACCGCTTCAGTGGCCGCACGCGGTTGATGGATGGCACCCGCGGGCGGCTGCAGAACTACGGCACCATCGGCCAGCCCAAGCTGAGCGTCATCCACAGCCTGGGCGACACCACCCACGTCTACGCGAACTGGGGCCGGACATTCCAGGTGCTGACCGGTGCCACCGCGCCGGCCTATCTCACGCCCGGGCAGATGCCGATGCGTCCTTCCACCAACACCGGCATGGAGCTGGGCCTGAAGTTCCAGCCCTTCGACGGCGCCCAGGCCCGCCTGGCGGCATGGCAGCAGGATGCGGAGAACGAGGTGTCCAACATGCCGGCCACCGGCACCACCGTCACCCTGGGCAAGACCCGGCGCCGTGGCGTGGACGCGCAGTTGAGCCTGCAGGTGGGCGACGACTGGACGGTGTGGGCCTCGCACGCGTACCAGGAAGCGAAGATCACCCGCGACAACCGCGCCCCCGGCGTGTCCCTGCAGGGCCGCGAAGTGGCCGCCACCCCGCGCCACATCAGCAACCTGGGCGTGGACTATCAGGCCAGCCAGGCACTGCGGCTGGGCCTGCAGGCGCGCGCGCAGGGCGATTACTACCTGGAAGAGCGCAACGTGGCCGGCAGGTTCGGCGGCTTCGCCGTGCTCGACCTCACTGCCGCGTACCGGATCAATCCGCGCTGGAGCGTGGACCTGCAGCTGAAGAACGTCACCGGACGCGAGTACGCCTACGCGTGGTACGACAGCTTCTTCTGGGACAGTGCCCGGCCGATGTTCTCGCCTGCCCCCGGCCGCACCGTCTTCGTCGGCCTCAGCATGAAGCTGTAGCCCGGCGCGGCGCTGGGCGGATGGCGGAGAGTGGCTTGAGGTTCATGGTTTTCCCGTAGTCGCAGTGGGACGATGAATGAGGCTATGCAGGAGCACGCCAGCGATCATTGCCGTGGCGAAGATGATCGCGAAGGGCTGGCCGGTTCCCAGCAACGCGATGGCTGGGCCGGGACACACTCCGGCCAGTCCCCAACCCAGGCCGAATATCGCCGCACCGATGATCAGGCGCCGATCAACGATGCGATGTGTGGGAATGTGCAACGATGCGGCAAGCAGTGGTGTTCTGCGAGCGCGTACCCACAGGTAGGCTGCGCCGGAAGGGATCACTGCGCCCAGCATGACCAGCGCCAGGGAGGGGTCCCAGGCGTCGTTCAGATCAAGGAAAGCGAGCACGCGAGCAGGGTTGGCCATATCGGATACGACCAGCCCCAGTCCGAAGAGTGCGCCGCACAGGAACGCGGCAAGACGGATCATGCCGTGCCCCCGGCCACGCTCTGTACCAGGGTTGCCGTGGTCATGCCCGTGAGCATGAACACGCAGGTCGCCACCACCGATCGCGGCGATGCCCGGCCCAGGCCGCAGACACCGTGCCCACTGGTACAGCCAGCGCCAAGGCGGGTTCCGTAACCCACCAGCAGTCCGGCAATCACCAGTACCACAGCTCCATTTGCCGACAGCGCCGGCAGTGGTATTGGCCTTGCCGCCAATGCCAAGCCTGACGCCAGGCCAAGTCCTGCCAGGAACAGAGCAGCACTGCCGCGTCCGCCGTCACCGGGCATGCCCAGTGTCCTGGCAAGCAGACCCGAGATGCCGGCAACGCGGCCGAGAAGGACCAGATAGGCTCCGGTCGCTGTTCCAATCATGGCGCCGCCAGCGAGCGGCCAATACCACGCCAGATGAGAGAGCGTCATAGCAGGTCCACCGGCAGCCTGAGGTAGCGCACGCCGTTTTCCTCGGGCTCGGGCAGATGGCCGGCGCACATGTTGACCTGCACTGACGGCAGGATCAGCCGTGGCATCGGAAGAGTGGCATCACGCGCCTCCCGCAGTTCCACAAACATGGCCTCGCTCACGCCCTCGTGCACATGCACGTTTGTTGTCCTTTCGGCGCCGATGGTTGTTTCCCATGCGAAATGGTCCCGGCCGGGCGCTTTGTAGTCGTGGCACAGGAATACGCGGGCGGCGTCGGGCAGGGCCAGCAGACGCTGGATCGAGCGATACAACTGGCGAGCTGAGCCGCCTGGAAAATCGCATCGGGCGGTGCCGTAGTCCGGCATGAACAGCGTGTCCCCAAGAAATACGGCGTCGCCGACCACGTACGCAAGACAAGCGGGCGTATGGCCTGGCACGTGCAGCGACATCGCCTGCAGATTACCGATGCGGAAGGAGGCACCATCGGCGAACAGGCGATCGAACTGGCTGCCATCCCGCTTGAATGCAGTGCCGGCGTTGAAGACCTTGCCGAAGGTTTCCTGCACTGCGGTGATCTGTTCGCCAATGGCCAGCGCGCCTCCTACCTGTTCCTGCAGCCATGGTGCTGCTGAGAGGTGGTCGGCATGCGCGTGGGTTTCCAGCAACCATTGCACCTGCAGGCGCTCGGCACGCACGTACTCCACCAACGCCGATGCGGAGGCAGTGGAAGTGCGGCCCGCGGCCATGTCGAAGTCCAGGACGCTGTCGATGATGGCGCATGCTGAAGAAGATGGATCGCGTACGACGTGGCTTGCAGTGAACGTGGCAGGATCGAAGAACGTCTTCACCGAAGGCGAGGGAAGCAGGCCGGCACACGCATCGCTGACCAGGCGCACAGCCTGCTCCAAGGGGGCGTCTATCGCTACGGATGGGTTCACGACTGGCTCCGGGAGGCTTGGTCACTGAAGAATTACATAGTTACGTAATGTGTGCAAGTATAGAAACATGCTAGATTGCAAGCGTTCACCATGGTGTTTGCATCACATCACCCGCCCAAGTTGCCCCTACCCGTGACCAGCCCTCCATTCAGCCCGTCAGACCTAGCCACGATGAAGGAGCGCGTGCCCGAAGTGGCCGAGTTGCTGCGCTTCATGGCCACTCCCTCGCGCCTGTTGCTGCTATGCCAGCTCGCGCAAGGTGAAATGACGGTGGGCGGACTGGAGGAGGCCACCGGCATTCGACAGCCGGCGCTCTCACAGCAACTGGCCGAACTCCGTCAACGAAAGCTTGTGGCGACCCGGCGGGAATCGCGGTCGATCATCTACCGCATGGCAGACCCGCGCGTTGCAGCACTGCTGGGCGCGATGCATGGGATCTTCTGTGCGGAAGATGCATCAACGTGAAGTGCCCTAGGGCGTCCCACAAAGGGCGGTCCAGACTCATTGACCTGGGGGGATTTTAGGCTGTTGCCGTAGCGCTCCCATACTCATTGGCCGTAGCAGGCTCAAGGTCAGCCGTGGCCTGGGGATGTTAATCAGGCATGGGGTGGATGTCGGCTTACGAGGGAGCAGGGCCGGGCTTCAGAGTACGGATGCGTGACTGGAAAGGAAGCCCAGGCTACCAGCGGCCTTTGCCGAGCGCCGCCTTCCCTTGCCCGACAGCCCTGCCCTGGGGGCGTTGAATCATCCACGTTGCGGCCGGTGCGGCATAGTTTGTGCTCCCGTGCTTCACCAACGTCGGTACAAACAGCACGGACTTTGCCCATCCGTCCAGCGTTTGGGGTTGCGGAAGGAACGCATCCGCCACGCTTTTGCACTACATTGGTGCAATGTCCGACCCCGCGCCGCCACCGTCCCTCGATGCCCTGGGTACCCCCTTGGCCTGGGCCGCTGCCGACGGGCGCATCACCGGCTGCAATCCGGCCTTCGGCCGCTGGCTGGGCGTCAGCGGCCGTCGCCTGCTGGGCCAGCCCTTGGCGGCGCTGGAGGTGCAGGGAGAGGCGCTGGCCCATTTCCTGGCCCGCGACGAGCGTGACAGCCTGCGCCTGCACCGGTTGGCACTGGCAGTGCCGGGAGAGGCACCCCGCTTCGCCGAAGGCTGGATGAGCCGCCGCGATGATGGCGGCTGGCTGCTGGAAGCGCACCCGGTCGATGAGTTCCCCGGGCTTGACCCCACCCAGGCCTTGCCGAGCGCACTCAGCGCGGCGCTGAAGGGCCTGGCCCACGAACTGCGCAACCCGCTGGCGGGCCTGAAAGGCGCGGCGCAGCTGCTGGCGCGCCGTGCCGCACAGCGCGATGCCAGCGAGCGCGAGCTGATCGAACTGATCGGTTCGGAAATCGAACGCCTCAACGGGCTGCTCGACCAGCTGCTGTCGCCGGCGCCGGCCGCGCCGCATGCCGCCTTGAACATCCACGCAGCGCTGGAGCGCGTGCTGCGCCTGGCGGAGAACGAAGCGGGCTGGGCGGTGCGCCTGCAACGCGACTACGACCCCAGCATTCCCGAGCTGGAGGGCGACGCCGACCGCCTCACCCAGGCAGTGTGGAACCTGGTGCGCAATGCGATCCAGGCCGGTGCGGGCACCATCACCCTGCGGACGCGCGTGGAGCATGGTGCGCGGGTTGCCGAGCGGCTGCATACGCTGGCGCTGCGGCTGGAGATCGCCGACGACGGTCGTGGTGTACCTGAAGAGCTGGCCGAACACCTGTTCCTGCCCCTGGTCAGTGGTCGCGCCGAAGGCACCGGCCTGGGCCTGGCGCTGGCCCAGCAGGTCGCGCGCGAGCATCGCGGCACGCTGACCTACCGCTCGCGCCCCGGCCATACCGTATTCACCCTGCTGCTGCCGATCGGCAACGGCACCGTTCCGGCCGAGGAGGCCCCGCGCGATGTCTGACGCGTCCCCTTCACCCCAGCGGATCTGGGTGGTCGACGACGACCGCGCCGTGCGCTTCGTGCTGTGCACCGCGCTGCGCGAGGCGGGCTACCGGGTCGATGATTTCGACAGCGCCGCCGCCGCCCTGCAGGCGCTGGCCGAGGGATCACCGCCGGCATTGCTGTTCACCGATGTGCGCATGCCCGGTGATGACGGCCTGGTGCTGCTCGACAAGCTCAAGGCTGCCTTGCCACAGCTGCCGGTGGTGGTGATGTCGGCCTACACCGATGTCGCCAGCACGGCAGGCGCCTTCCGCGGCGGCGCGCACGAATTCCTGTCCAAGCCGTTCGATCTGGATGATGCCGTAGCGCTGGCCCAGCGCGTGCTGCCGGCGGTCGCGCCCGCACTGGCCGCGCCGGTACCGGCCACGGAGGCCTCCGCCGACCCGTCGCCGCAGCTGGTTGGCGATACGCCGCCGATGCGCGCGCTGTTCCGCGCCATCGGCCGGCTCGCGCAGGCGCCGCTGGCGGTGCTCATCACCGGTGAAACCGGCACCGGCAAGGAGCTGGTGGCGAACGCGCTGCACCGCGAATCGCCGCGTGCGCAGGGCCCGTTCGTGGCATTGAACACCGCCGCCATTCCCGCCGAGCTGCTGGAGAGTGAACTGTTCGGGCATGAAGCCGGTGCGTTCACCGGCGCACAGCGCCGGCACATCGGCCGCTTCGAGCAGGCCGACGGTGGCACCCTGTTCCTCGATGAAATCGGCGACATGCCCCTGCCGTTGCAGACGCGCCTGCTGCGCGTGCTGGCGCAGGGCGAGTTCTTCCGCGTCGGTGGTCGCGAACTGATCCGCGTCGATGTGCGCGTGATCGCAGCGACCCACCAGGATCTGGAAGGACGGGTGGCGCAGGGGTTGTTCCGCGCCGACCTGCTGCATCGCCTGGACGTGGTGCGCCTGCAGCTGCCGCCGCTGCGTGAGCGCCGCGAGGACATCGCGCAGCTGGCCACTACCTTCCTGGCAGCGGCCGCACGCCGGCTGGATACGCCGACCAAGCGCTTGACCGCCGCTGCATTGCAGGCGCTGCGCGAGCATGACTGGCCGGGCAATGTGCGCGAACTGGAGAACGTGTGCTGGCGGATGGCCGCACTGGCCGCTGCCGACACCATCGGCGTGGCCGATGTGGATACCGCGCTCAACCGGGCACGCACCCGGCGCAGCAGCACCGGCGGCACCGACCCGGGGCAGTGGGAGGCGCTGCTGTCGGAGTGGGCGCGGCGGCAACTGGCGGAGGGCGTGGAAGGGCTGCATGCGCAGGTGCGCGAGCGGGTCGATCACGCGCTGCTGGACGCCGCCCTGCAGATCACCCACGGTCGCCGCGCGGAAGCAGCGTCGCGGCTGGGCCTGGGCCGCAACACGCTGACCCGCAAGCTGGGCGCAGGCCGCCGCCGCGGCCCCCATTGAACGGTCCCTGCACGCGATCCTCGCATCCGCTTGCCGAACCGTTGATCCCTCATGGACGATGCCGTCCGTAGTGTCACCTGCAAGGAGTCTTCGATGCGCCTGTCACCTGCCCTTCTTCCGCTGTCCGCCGCCGCGCTGCTGTCCGCGTGTGGCAGTACGCCGAAGCCGCAGCCCACGCCACCGCCGCCGGTCGTGACCAGTACCGCGCAACAGGCCGAGGCCAATCTGGCCCCGGCGTCGGCCAGCATCGTCAGTGGCCGGCTGGTGCTGAAGGTCGAACCGGCAGGCGTGCACATCACCGGCCTGGTCGGTGGCCTGCAGCCGATGCAGCAGGCAGGCTTCCATATCCACGAGCGGGGTGACTGCAGCGCTGTGGATGCCAGCAGTGCCGGCAATCACTTCAATCCCGGCGGCGTCGCGCACGGTCGCGCCGGTGCCGGCACGCATCACCTGGGCGACATCGACAACCTGCGTGCCGATGCCCAGGGCCGCGCCAACGTCGACATCCACCTCAAGGGGGTTACTCTGGGCGGAGGCGCCGCCACCGATATCGCAGGACGCGCATTGGTCGTGCATGCCAATGCCGATGACTATCGCAGCCAGCCTGCCGGCAATGCCGGCGTTCGCATCGCCTGCGGCGTGATCCGCGTGACGCGCTGATCGCCGCCGGCCATCTTCCAAGGAGAGCATCCATGCGTCTGATCCACACGTCACTGTTCGCGGCCATCGCCGCCCTGGGCCTGGCGGCCTGCGGCAAGCCGGCCGACACCCCGCAGACCGAGACGCCGCCGGCCGCGCCGGCCGAGAGCGCAACTACCGAACCTGCGCCCGCTGCAGAACCGGCGTCCACTGCCGATGCCTCGGCCACGGCCGAGCTGGCACCCACCCAGGGCAATGAGACCAAGGGCAGCGTCACTTTCAAGCTGGTCGACGGCAAAGTGCACGTCACGGGCCAGATCAGTGGCCTGAAGCCCGGCAGCGAACACGGTTTCCACATCCACGAGAAGGGTGACTGCAGCGCGCCGGACGGCACCAGCGCCGGCGGTCATTTCAACCCGGGCAAGCAGGACCATGGCAGCGTGGCCAGTGATCCGCACCACGGGGGCGACATGCCCAACATCAAGGCCGACGACAAGGGCGTAGCCACCATCGATGGCCCGGTGTCGAGCAACGTGAACATCGGCAAGGGCGATGATTTCGACATCATCGGCCGTGGCCTGATCGTCCACGCCGATCCGGATGACTACACCAGCCAGCCGACCGGCAACGCCGGTGCGCGCCTGGCCTGCGCAGTGATCCAGAAGGCCCCGTAAGGCCGGCCCCGCTGGATTGGAAAACGCCGGCGCAGGCCGGCGTTTTTCTTTGCATCGCGTTCTGTAGAGCCGAGCCCACGCTCGGCTCTACAACACGCGGCCGCCGTTTCCTTGTCAGCGCGCCAGCAACTCGCGCGCGTCCTGTCCCGCCTCGCAATGCACGAACAGCACCGGCACGCCGTGTGCTTCCAGCACCGCCGCCATCTGCCGCTGGCGCATCAGGAACTGCTCATAGATGCCCTGCAGGCGATCGCAGTCGCCACTGTCATGGCTGTAGTGGGCGCACCAGCCGGCCGGATCGAACAACGCCATGCGCGCCTCGCCATGGCTGTAGCGCAGCAACGGCTCCGGTGCGGCCTCAAGCCATTCATCCTCGCCCGGCGCCATGATCGCGGTCTCGATCAATGGCCACAGCGCGGCCAGGCCCTGGTTGTCGTACTGCATCGACATCATCGCGGCCAGGTCGTTCACGGTGAAATAGCGCGCATGCTCGATGCGGGCACCGAAACTGGTCTGCGCCATCAGCGCGGTATCGGCATGGGCCATGCCATTGGCCAGCAGTACCTCTTCCAACGCATCGGCCACCGCACGGGTGGTCGCCACATCACTGCCGGTCAGCAGGAACGGCAGCACACGCAGGCCGCCACCCACCAGCGTCGCATCGGCCTGGAACGGCAGCGGCACATCGCCATTGGCATCGGTACCGAAGGCCAGCAGCCGCGGGCCCTGGTTGCGACCCGGCGCGCGCATCTGCAGTTCTTCCAGGCGGCGATGGATCGGCCAGCCCGGGCGCAGCACTTCGGCCGGGTCGAAATGGGCAGCGGCCAGGACCAGGTCCAGCTCGGCCACGGCCGGTACCAGCTTGGACAGGTCTCGGCCGACGCGTTCGGCCAGTTCACCGGCCTGGTCTGCGCTGAGTACCGCCTGGCGGGGGATCTCGCCGCCGGCCAGTTCCAGGGCCAGCACGCCAAGGGCATTCATCGCGGGGTCGGGTTTGCTCATGGTTCCACGGTTGGCCCATCACAGGGCGGCAGCTACACTTGGCCCCATTATGCCTGCTCCGTCGTGCAGGCCATGTTGCAGACACCCTCATCCATGCCAGGTATCTCCATGCCCAACGCTCGTCCCGTCGCCATTCTCGGTGGCGTCCGCATTCCGTTCTGCCGCCAGAACACCGCGTATTCGGATGTCGGCAACCTCGGCATGTCGGTACGCACGCTGGGTGCGCTGGTCGAACGCTTCGGCCTGCATGGCCAGCAGCTGGGTGAAGTGGCGATGGGTGCGGTGATCAAGCACTCCAGCGACTGGAACCTGGGCCGCGAAGCCACGCTGTCCTCCGGACTGTCGCCGCTCACCCCGGGCATCACCCTGCAGCGTGCCTGCGGCACGTCGCTGGACAGCATCATCACCGTCGCCAACAAGATCGCTCTGGGCCAGATCGAATCGGGCATCGGCGGCGGTTCGGACACCACCTCCGACGTGCCGATCGTGTACGGCAAGAAGCTGCGTGCACGCCTGCTGGCCGCCAACCGTGCCAGGAGCACCGGCGACAAGATCCGCGCGCTGACCTCCGGCTTCAAGTTCTCCGAACTCAAGCCCGAGTTCCCGGGCGTGGCCGAACCGCGCACCGGCAAGAGCATGGGCGACCATTGCGAGGACATGGCCAAGGAATGGAACATCTCGCGGGACTCGCAGGACGAGTGGGCGGTGTCCTCGCACAAGAAGCTGGCCGCCGCCTATGAGCGTGGCTTCTTCAACGACCTGATCGCGCCGTTCCGCGGTGTGGAGCGCGACAACATCCTGCGCCCGGATACCTCGCTGGAAAAGCTGGCCACGCTGAAGCCGGCGTTCGACAAGGTCTCCGGCCGCGGCACCCTGACCGCCGCCAACTCCACGCCGCTCACCGATGGTGCCGCGGCGGTGCTGCTGGCCAGCGAGGAATGGGCGCGCGCCCACGGGCACGAGCCGCAGGCCTACCTGCGCGATGCGCATGTCTCGGCGGTCGATTTCGTGCATGGCGAAGGCCTGCTGATGGCACCGACCGTGGCCGTGCCTGAGATGCTCAAGCGCAACGGCCTGACCCTGCAGGACTTTGACATCTACGAAATCCACGAAGCGTTTGCCGCACAGGTGCTGTGCACCCTGCGTGCGTGGGAGAGCGAGGATTACTGCCGCAACCGGCTGGGCCTGGAGGCGCCGCTGGGCCGCATCGATCCGGACAAGATCAATCTGCTGGGTTCGTCGCTGGCAACCGGTCACCCGTTTGCCGCTACTGGCGCGCGTGTGATTGCCACGGCCGCAAAGCAGCTGGCCGAACGCGGCGGCGGCCGCGCGCTGGTGTCGATCTGCACGGCAGGCGGCATGGGCGTGGTGGCGATCGTCGAGCGCTGATCGCTGCAGAAGGCTATACATGGAAAAGCCGCCCGAGGGGCGGCTTTTTCGTTGCGGTCCCGCGGTGGGTGCCGACGGTCGGCCGGCACGGCACCGGGTCAGGGAAGACGGGGGTTGCCGAACTCGTCGCGCTCTTCGTTGGCGTTGTACACCGGGGGTTGCGGCACCGTCGGCAGGTCTTCCACGGTGGCGCGCAGCGGCACCTCATCGGCACCGGCCCCTGCCGTGCGCACCAGCGCAATACTGTCCTCGCCGCGCTGCAGACGCAGCGCGTTGGCCAGGCACTGTGCGGCCAGCGCATGTTCACCCCGCTGGGCGAACAGCTCACCCAGTGCTTCCCACGCCGGAGCACCGGCGCCGCTGGCGATCGCTTCGTGCAGGAACGTATCGGCAGCGTCCCATTGCTGCTGGGCCAGGGCGACACGGCCCTGTGCCAGGCGCAGCGCCGCCGAATCGTCATGCACGTTGCGCCAGCGCTGCAGGTTGGCCTGGCGGGTGGCGAGGCGTTCGGCCGGCAGGCGGCCATACAGAGCCACCAGTTCGTCGTCCCAACGCTGGTCCAGCGCGTGCTCCAGCGCCAGCAGCGCTGGCTCGTCCCAGTTCAGCGCCACCGCGCGGCTGGCATAGGCGCCCACCACGTCCGGGGTCGGCCGCAGCGCTTTCGGCGTGGCTTCCCACTGCGCGGCCAACGCATTGACGTCGGCCGCTTCCAGCAGCGCCTGTGCGGCCAGGCGCGCTTCCAGTTCGCTGTTGGATTCGGCCGGCAGCACCTTGCTCTGACGCAGGGCGCCCAGCTGTCCGTACGCTTCGTGCGCACGACCGGCGCGGGCCAGTGCCTCGGTGCGCAGCCACAGGCCGCGCGGTGGAAGCGGCTGGATCGCGGCCACGTCCAGCACGTTGATCGCGTCCACCGGCAGGTCGCGTGCCAGCAGCTGCTCGGCGCGCAGCAGCGCCTGCAGGGTGGCATCGGATTCGCCCAGCCGCTGCAGCAGCGTCTCACCTGCGCTGGCATCGGCACGCGCCTGCGCACTGCGCACGGCATTGGCCAGCGCCACCGCGCTGACTTCCGGGTCCTTGGCGGCGCCGTCGAGCAGCTTTTCCGCACGCTGCCACTGGCCGTGCTCGTAAGCCTGCAGGCCATCGATCAGGCGCACCCGGCCCTGCTTGCGGCGGTAGCGGCCCCACGCACGGAACGGTGCGGCGATCAGGCTCCACAGCAGCCACAGCACCAGCGCTGCAATCACCGTCAGCAGCGCCACCTTCGGCAGGTTGCTGTGATAGTCGTAGCCGCCGTAGCGCAGGATCACTTCACCGTAGCGGTTGAGATCGTCGGTGCCGAGCCATTGCGCGGCGACCACACCAATGGCCACGGCCAGCAACAGCACGACCAGGGATTGCAGGGGTTTCATTCGGGTTGCCTCCGGTCGGTCTGGGTGCGCAGCTGTTGCAGGGTGCTGCCTAGGACGGTGTTGCTGGCCTGCAACGGAATCTGGCGCAAGGCCTGCAGTTCAGCACGCTGCGCGCGCAGGGCCGGTGAATCCGGCCAGCGCCGCTGTGCCCACTGCTCCACGCGCGACAGCGCGGCGTCACGGCCGGCGCGGTCGCCGCGCTCGATCGCCGCACGGGCCAGGGTCAGTTCAAGTTGCAGTGCATCGTCGGCGTTGCGCCGTTCGGCGGCGGTCAGCGGACCGTTCTGGCGGCTCGGGCTGATATCGACGAAGGGCGCCAAAGCGGCCTGCCACCACGGTCGCGTCCGGTCGCCCGCCGGCGTACTGGCTATCTGGGTCGGCAGCCCCTGCAGGGCGCCGGCCAGCGCATCCAGCCGCTGCAGCGCCTGCACGCGGGGTCCGGCACCCAGCGCGTCGAGGGCTTCGCGCTCCTGTACCAGCGCCTGGCGCAGGTTCAGGCCCTCGCTGTCGGGCAGCGCGGCCAGCGCGGTCGCGGCCTGTGCATAAAGACGGCGGGCGCCTTCGACATCATCGGCGTAGTTCAAGCGCTGTGCGGCCTGGGTCAGCAGCAGTTCGGCCTCGTCGCGCTGCACGGCCTGCCGGCCCTGGTTGGCACTGTCGGCGAGCTTGGCCAGGTTTTCCTCCAGCAGCGCGCTGCGCTGCGACAGGCCCAGCATCTCGTCGCGCAGCACGCGGTTGGTTGCGGCCGCGTCCTGCAGGCGTTGGCTGGTTGCGCGCTGGTCGCGACGCAGCGCATCCAGCGTGGCCTCCAGGCCCTGCAACTGCACCGCCATCGTCCGTGACTGTGCTTTCTGCTCCTGCTGTTGCTGCTGCCAGAAACGCCAACCGGCATAGCCCCCTGCACCGAGCACGGCCACTACCGCCAGCGGCAGCAGCAGCCAGCGCAGGGAGCGGCGGGGTGGGGAAACAGGGGCGGTGTCGTTCATCAGGCTTCCTTGTCGGCGGCGTCGCCGGAACGGTTCCGGCAGGCAGCGTCAGGCACAGCATCCCTGTTGCCGACGACAGCGGCAAGCGTGACCCACGTCCCTGTTCAGGTCGCTGCCGGCCCGGTGAGCGTGGTGTGTGCAGCGGCGATCAACTGCGGGGTGGTCGGCCCGTCGCTGCGTACCACCCGCAGGCCCAGCGCCTGCGCCTGCACGCCCAGCCGTTCGCTGGCGACCAGCGCGGTGGCATGGGCCTGCAGCCGCTGTTGCCACTGCGGCGACAGCTGCTCCCACACGCGTTGCAGTGCTTCACCGCTGCTGACGGCCATCAGCCAGGGCGCAGCACAGTGTCCCAGCCGTGCCAGGGCGCGGGGCGACAGGCGCACTGGTTCGCGCCGGTAGACGTCGGCACGTTCGATGTGGGCACCCGTCGCCTGCAGCCGGGCCGCAATCAGGCCCCGGCCACCGGGCGCGGTGACCAGCCCGATCCGCAGGCCCTGTACCGCCGCCAGTACCGGCAGCGCCAGCAGCCCCTCGCTGTCCATCCGCTGCGGCGCGTGGACCTCGCTGATGCCATGCGCCCGCAACACGCGTGCGGTGCCTTCGCCGACCGTCAGCCACGGGCCCTGCTGCGCCGGGCGCAGCGGCAGCAGCGCGGCAGCCGCCGTGACGGCTGCGGGGCTGGTGAACACCACCCGATCGCAGTTCAGCGCGCGTTGCAGCTGGCGCACCACGGCAGGGCCGTGCAAGCGTTGCAGCCGCCAGGGCGACAGCGCCACCAGCTGCCCGCCGAGCCCAGCAACAGCGCGGCGCAGCGCCGCATGCTGGCCCTGCGGACGGAGCGAGATCAGCGTCCAGCCTGCGCCGCGGCGCGCGCTGCCAGTGGGTATCGTATGGTCATCCATTGCCTGCATTATGCGGGCCCGCCGTTGTCGTGGTTGCTGCTCCGATGTCCGTTGATTCCCTGAGCTCCTCGTTGGCCTCCCTGCAGGAGGTGCTGGACTGCATGCCCGCGGTCCGTGCCATGCAGATCCGCCTGGACGGCTATGCCGATGGCGTGCTGCGCATCACCGCGCCGCTGGCGGCGAACGTCAACGACAAGGGCAACGCCTTCGGCGGCAGTCTGGCCTCGGTGCTGACCCTGTCCGGCTGGGCGCTGGTCAGCCTGCGCCTGCGCCTGGCCGGCCACGACGCCGAGGTGTACGTGGCCGACAGCAACCTGCGCTACCTGGCACCGGTCTACGAAGACCTGCACGCGCACGCCGAGGCGGCCGAAAGCGGTGCCTGGGACACCTTCCTGGCCACCTTCCGCCAGCGTCGCAAGGCCCGTATCAGCATCATCGCCACCCAGCCGGCCGCCGACGGCCGGGCCGCTGCCGAGTTCAGCGGTCGCTTCGTCGCCTTCGCCAAAGGGTAGGATGGCAGGCTGACGCCCTGCGGAAACCCCTGATGCGCCGCCTCATCCAGATCCTGTTGTGTTCCCTGCTGCTGGTCAGCGCCATGGCCGGTGCCGACGAGCTGAGCCGCAAGCAACGCAAGATGCTGGAAGAGACCCAGATCGCCTACGGGGCGACGATCCGCTGGGGCAGCATGGACGATGCGATTGGCTACCTGGACCCGGTGCTGCGCAAGGAAAAGCCGCCCACCGAGTTCGAGCTCAACCGTTACGCGCAGCTGCGGGTGTCCTCCTACCGCGAGCGCAGCAGCGCCTCGCTGCCCGATGGCCAGGTCGAGCGCCGGGTGGAAATCGGCGTCATCAACCAGAACACCCAGGCCGAGCGCACCGTGGTGGTGACCGAGCGCTGGCGCTGGGATGCCGAGGCCAAGCGCTGGTGGCAGGCCGGTGGCCTGCCGGATCTGTGGCAGGGGCAGTGACGGGCCGCGTCCGGCTTGTGCGACAATCGGCGCCCGCTTATCGACCCGTGACCTGAGTGAATTACGAAGAGTTGCTGGCCTTTGCAGGCCGAAACCCGATGCTGTCCGCGGCCCTGGTCGGCCTGACCGTGGCCCTCATCGTCACCGAAATCCGCCGCCTGTTCCGGGGCTTCAAGGGCATCAAGCCCGCCGAACTGACCCAGCTGATGAATGCGGGCGGCACGGTGGTGGTGGACCTGTCCGCCAGCGGTGACTTCGAAAAGGGCCACATCGCCGGCAGCCGCAATGCGCAGGCCAGCGCGTTCGGCCCGGAGCACAAGCTCGTGGCCAGCGCCAAGCAGGCGCCGGTGGTTCTGGTGTGCCGCAATGGCAACGCATCGGAAGCCGCCGCCAAGGCGCTGAAGAAGGCCGGTTTCGAAAAGGTCTTCGTGCTCGAGGGCGGCATTCCCGCCTGGCAGCAGGCCGAACTGCCGCTGGTCAAGGGCCGCAACTGATTGCCGCAGGTGGCGGATCCGGCCTTGTATGGGCCTGATGCCGCCCCCATCGCAGTAATTCGACCCTAGTTTTCATTGCATTCACCTGCATTCACCTGGAGTTACTGGAAATGTCCGAAGAGATCACCAACGGCGCCGCTGCGCCGGTCGATGCCGCTACCGGCCCCGCTTTCACCGTCGAGAAGATCTACGTCAAGGACGTCTCCTTCGAGTCGCCGAACGCACCGACCATCTTCAATGACCAGGTGCAGCCGGAGCTGCAGCTGAATCTGAACCAGCAGGTGCAGCGCCTGGGTGAGAACGCCTTCGAGGTCGTGCTGGCCGTCACCCTGACCTGCCAGGCCGGTGAGCGCACCGCCTACGTGGCCGAAGTGAAGCAGGCCGGCGTGTTCGGCCTGGTCGGCCTGGACCCGCAGTCGATCGACGTGCTGCTCGGCACCCAGTGCCCGAACATCCTGTTCCCGTACGTGCGCCAGCTGGTCAGCGATCTGATCCAGGCCGGCGGCTTCCCGCCGTTCTTCCTGCAGCCGATCAACTTCGAAGGCCTGTACGCAGAAACCCTGCGCCAGCGCCAGGAGCAGGGCGACGCACCGTCGCTGGCTGACTCCGAGCCGGCCGGCAACGCCTGAATCCGCCGCGACGTCACGGATGAGCACTACCGCTGACAAGATCGCCGTGCTGGGCGCCGGTTCCTGGGGAACCGCGCTGGCCAGCCTGCTCGCCCGGCACGGTCATCCGACCGTGCTGTGGGGGCGTGATGCCGCCGTGGTCGAGGCCATCGACCAGCGCCACGAGAATCCGCGCTACCTGCCGGGCATCCCGCTGCCGGACAGCCTGCATGCCACCACCGACCTGGCGTCGGCGGTGCAGGGTGCCGCCTGGATCCTGGTGGTGACCCCGTCGCACGCGTTCAACGAGACCGTGCGCGCGCTGGCGCCGCTGCGTCCGGCCGGTGCCGGCGTGGCCTGGGCAACCAAGGGTTTCGAGCCCGGCTCCGGCCGTTTCCTGCATGAAGTCGCGCGCGAGATCCTCGGCGAGGACGTGCCGCTGGCCGTCGTCACCGGGCCGTCGTTCGCCAAGGAAGTCACCCAGGGCCTGCCCACCGCGATCACCGTGCACGGCGACGTGACGGCGTTCGCGCAGACCGTGGCCGAAGCCATGCATGGCCCGGCGTTCCGTGCCTACACCGGCGACGACATGGTCGGTGCCGAGCTGGGGGGCGCGATGAAGAACGTGCTGGCCGTGGCCACCGGCGTTGCCGATGGCATGCAGCTGGGCCTCAACGCCCGTGCCGGCCTGATCACCCGCGGCCTCAACGAGATGCTGCGGCTGGCCGCGGCGATCGGTGCCAAGCCGGAAACCCTGATGGGTCTGGCGGGCCTGGGCGATCTGGTGCTGACCTGCACCGGCGACCTGTCGCGCAACCGCCGCCTGGGCCTGGCCCTGGGCCGCGGGCAGACGCTGCAGGATGCCGTGCGCGAGATCGGGCAGGTGGTCGAATCGGTGCAGACGGCCGATGAGGTGATGCGTCAGGCACGCCGACACGGCATCGACCTGCCGATCTCCGATGGCGTACGCGCCGTACTGCACGGCGAGCAGACCCCGGCAGAGGGGCTGCGCGCATTGCTGGCGCGCGAACAGAAACCGGAATATCCGGACACGCTGTTCAAGTAACCGAAAACCCCGGCCATGCGCCGGGGTTTTTTCGTCAGGGAGTACCCCATGCGGGTGCCGGACCGGAGACAGACTTTGGTGGGTGCCACGCTTGCTTGGCATCACGCGTGCAGCATATCCACGCATGGCGTGGATCCACTGCAACGCCCGATCACCGCGCCCGTGGCGGCGCGTTGCCGTTGTCCATGTCCGAGAAAATCAGCCAGGGTCCATCGCCCGCGCGCGTCAGCGTCAGCGTGAACTTTCCGGTATCGCCGACGTTGCCGCCAAACGTGTAGGCACCAATGATGTAGGCCGTGCTCCCGTCCACCGAGTACGCCAGCGCACGCAGGCGCAGCGGGCTTCCGCCCTGTCCGGCGTAGGCGGCCGCGATCGCGTCGCGCCCGCGCACCGGCGGCTGGTGGCTCTGCAGGATGAACGCGTCTTCGGCGAACAGCGCCGCCAGTGCGTTGCCATCGCCCGCACTCCACGCCCGCTCGTAGTCGCGCAGCACGCGATCCAGTGCCACAGGCAGTGCCACGTCGGGCAGGCGTCCAGCGGGCGGCGGTGCGCTGCTGGCGTGCTGCGCAAAGGCAGGACCGGCCAGCAGCACGGTGGCAAGAAGGATCGCGGCATGGAAGGGGCGGCGCATGCGAAGAGTCCCGGGCAGCGGCAGAAGCCTGGCCGCAAGAATAACCACACCGGGCCGGCCCCGGATCACGCGGGCGAGGGCGCGCGAAACGTCCCTGTCAGCCCGGACGCAGCAAAGTGCCGGCCTGCACTGACAGGGACAGGCAGGCCATCACCAGTCCTTCCATCACGCGATCGCCCACGTACTGCTCCTCCGGCCCGTTCTGCCGGACACGCTCGGCGGCCAGCAGCATCTCCAGCGCCACCCGCAGGCCGGCGTGCGCGCAGTCGGCATCGGCCAGCGCCAGCTGACGGCCAGGCAGCGGATGGCGTTCCGGCCAGGGCAGGCCATCGGCGGCTGCCCCGCTGCCGATCCGTTTCAGCGTGGCGACGAAGGTGTTGGGGTCGGACGGAGTCTGTTGGGGGGGCGCATCGGCATCGTTGGCCGGCGCGCTGTCGGAATGCGGATGGGGAAACTCAGGTGTGGTCATTGATGAGGCTCCGTGCAGGACAGACGGTAGCCGCCACGGATAAAGGTGGCGGGCGGTACATGGTTCGAAATCCGGTAGATGCCAAACCGGTGGACCCGAAGGTCCCCACGCACCGCCCGCCATGACCGGCAGACGGATTGCCAGCCGACGCCACGCGAGGTGACGTCGACTGGCAAGCGCAAACACTCAGCATCAATCCGGGATTTCGAACCCGGCCACCTTTTGGGGTGGCACCGCATCTGTACCTGTGTCACTGCGCAACGCCAATGAGCCGAGTTGTATTCAACCCACGATGCTCGACGCTTTCAGCATCCTCGCACGCGGTTAAGCAGTCGCAGACGTTGATGGCGCAAGGGCCTCACGCGTTCGGGGAATCTGCGACACGGGTCGTGGTTGAGTGCTTCAGGGCGCCGCGAAACCTGGACGATTGCGTCAGGTGAGACGAGCGCGGATCGCCTGCGCGACTTTCGTCAGAACGCAAGAATTGGGCTCGTCATGACGTGCTTCCGACTGCATCGACATCCATGCGTAAATCCGCTGAGTCAGTCATCGGTGCGTCCTCTCAGCGAAGGTAGCGAGCGGCGACCTCACTGCGTGAGAGGTTGGGCGCCATTGCCAGGCGGGCCTGCTGAAGGGCCAGGTACTGTGCTTCGTCGGGCAACGGAGGGATGGTGACCGTTTCGCGGCGGTCGAAGCCCACCAGCGCAGCATCGACCATCGCACCAGCCTCCATCAGGAAGCCAGGTGGAAACTCGTCCATGCTCCGCCCTGCTTTTTCCCAGAGTTCCGTCCGGGTTGCGCCAGGCAGGACTGCCTGGACGTAGATTCCGCGAGGCCCCAGTTGCGCAGCCAGCGCTTGACTGAGATTCAATAGATAGGCCTTGGTCCCGCTGTAGACGCCTTCGAACATCTCTGGCGCCAGTGCAAGCACGGACGACAGATTGATGATCGCGCCTTCGCCTCTGCGCAGGAACGCGCGGGCCGCCGCAGCACACAAGCGGGTCGGTGCGGTGACATTCAACGCGATGATTCTCTCCAGCGCTGCCGGCTCGTTCTCGAGCATTCCGCCTTTGAGTGACATACCGGCATTGTTCACCAGAAGGCCGATATCACCTTGATCGATGCGTGCTTCGACCACGGCAAGCCCTTCCGGCAGCGTCAGGTCAACCGGGATGATCTCCACCGGCACGCCGGTCTCAGCCCGAAGCGCATCGGCGAGCGAGCCGAGTCGTTGTGCGTCGCGCGCGACCAGTACCAGGCCGTAGCCGCGACGCGCGAGGCGGTCCGCGTACACCGCTCCGATTCCAGTGGAGGCGCCAGTGACGAGTGCAACAGATTGGGAACTCATCGTCTTATCCTGATTGGAGTGATTCATCAGCGATTGACATCGACCAAAGTGCGGCCTTTCGAACTGCCTTGAAGCATTTGCGCGGCGGCAGCCGGGACATCGCCCAGACTGATCTCCCGGGTGGTTGATGCCAGCTTGGCCAGGTCCAGGTCAGCGGCAAGCCGCCGCCATGCTTGCTCGCGCAGTGCGGCGGGTGCGCGGACGGAATCAATACCGGCAAGGGTCACTCCGCGCAGAATGAAGGGCAGAACCGTACCTTGCAGCTCGCGCCCGCCGACGAACCCGCAGGTGGTGGCGATACCGCGATACCGCGTCTGCGCCAAGGCGTTGACCAGAGTGCGGCCGCCAACCGCGTCTACCGTAGCCGCCCAACGCTCGGCTTGAACCGGGGGAGCCTCTGCAGACAGCGTCGAGCGATCAAATATGTCAGCAGCGCCCAGCGACTTCAGATAGTTCGCCTCGCTTGCTTTGCCTGTAGACGCCACAACTCGATAGCCCAGGCCGGATAGCAGGGCCACGGCGACGGATCCGACACCACCCGATGCACCCGTGACCAGTACGTCCCCATCGCCTGGCTTGACGCCGTGTCGTTCAATTTCCAGCACGCTGAGCATGGCCGTGAGACCTGCGGTTCCGATTGCCATGGCCGAACGTGCGTCGATGGCAGCCGGGAGCTTTATCAGCCAGTCGGCCGGAACTCGAGCAAGCTGCGAGAAGCCGCCATGGTGGGTCTGGCTGAGATCCCAGCCCGTTGCCACAACGGTGTCTCCCGCGTTGAAGCGGGGGTCTGCCGAAGACTCGACCGTGCCGGCGAAATCAATACCTGGAATCAGCGGAAACTTCTGGATGATCTGCATGCCGGCCAGGGCGATCGCATCCTTGTAGTTCAGGTTGGACCACGCTACCCGTACGGTGACGGCATCATCCCCCAATGAAGACTCTTCCAACTGCTGAACGTCTGTGGTGACCGGACGGTCTGCGGATCGGTCGGAGACCAGAGCTCTGAATGACACGGCGTATCCTTGGGGTGTGTGTGGTGCGAATATAGGGGTGCTCGGCGATGTTCGTAAGAACGTACATTTATCGCCCTTACTATCATCCGTGTGCCTATGAGCCTGGAGAAGACGCATGCGTACCAAACGACTGGATCCCAAAAGCGGGTGCGCCGTAGAGCTGACCCTCTCCGTCATTGGTGGGGTCTGGAAACCACTGTTGCTGTTTCACCTGCTCATGGGAAAGAAGCGGTTCATGGAATTGACCCGGCTGATTCCCACCGCAACCCAGAGAATGTTGACGCTCCAGCTGCGGGAGCTGGAAGCCGACGGCCTCATCAATCGCCATGTATATGCCGAAGTTCCGCCTCGTGTTGAGTATGAAGCGACCGAACTTGCGCGCACGCTTGCGCCAGTAATGCTCAGCCTGCGGGAATGGGGAGAGAATTACAGAGAACATGAGCAGCGGTTACCGCCAATTGAATGCGGCTGCGATGCGTCGGCAAACGCAGTGAAGCGCAGGAAGAAGGGAGCGCAGAGTGCCGCCATGGAGGGTGAGGGCACCGTTCATGCCGCGCAGAAGGTCGCCCATTGAGCACGTCCGCTTCTGGCCGCAAGCGCCCCTCGGCGGGCGTTGGACTTCGGGTTCGAAGACTACAGGACTGAAGAGAGACTGCGTTGTCTCGTCGGTCTTGGGCGAACAAACTCCAGATGATGCTCAAGCCTGGGCAGTGTTCCCATCCCCTTTTGGCTTTCATGCGCATCGTTGCGGCGCATGCTCTTCCCTCTTTCGTTGTCGTCAGTGCAGCTGCGCAGGAGAAGTCTGATGCCGGGGTTGACCGATGGGAAGCAACAACAGCGTGATGCACAGTGGTCCAAAGTCTCGAGGTTGTTCTGGCCTGCAATGGCAATGAGCGCTGCACTCACCGCCTGCGCGGAGTTGCTGCACCGAACAGGCGTCTATCCTCAATCGGCCTTCACTGCGAGCGATGTCGATGCATGCACGTCGTTGTACGTGGGACTGATGTACATGTTCCTGGTTCCGACGTTGTTTCTTCGAATGAGACAACTGCTCTCACACTATCCAGTTCCTTGGAACCCTCGCGGGAAGCGTTGGTTGCTGGGCCTTTTTTCGCTCATTCTCTGCAGCGGAATGATCATGCTGCCGGTGATCGTGCTCGCTGTGGGAGATGACGCTGCTGGTCGCGGCCGGAACGTGTACCGACTGTTCACCGGTAGCCTGTTCGGCACCTGTTTAGTGGGTGGCGTACTCGCATATGGGGCTGCCATGGCAGCCTGGCTACTGTCCGCAACACCCAGGTTGCTGTTTCCGAAGCCTCCTTCCCGGTAACTGCCCTGCCGATGGATGCCGACGGCCTGCGTTGCTTGGACGCGGAGCCGGCGCAGATGGACGTGCACGCCAGCAGTTCTCAACTTGCCCGGACTTTGGTTGGAAGTGAGATGAAGATCAAGTATCGATATGTATTTAGCTGGGATGAAAGCTATCGATCACCATTGGAGCGACTTGGTGTGAAGTACGAGGCGCCTGAGCCTTCACCCATTGGAGTGGGAATTGGAGTCTGCCATGCGGAGGAGGGGTCGGAAGTCTGGCAGGAGATTTCCGATCTCGTTGAGAGTTGGGGTGGATTCTTTACCGTAGATACTGAGTTTTCGAAGAGTGAAATTTCGGGCGCTTCCTATTGCGTACTTCGTCCGACCCACATAAGTGGCTACCCTCAGCCGGAGGAGCATTTCGGATTCCTTGAGCAAACATTCGATCTGGGGGATTACTGTTCTGAATGTGGATCTGGGGCGCGCCAGAAGAGCGCGTTTAGAGTAAAGAAGACGCTCAAGTGGGGGAGGAATTCATTCCTTCAGCTGAACTGGGTGGGCGGCGTGTACCTTATGCTGGCCTCAGCATGGAAAGAGTGCTTGGCGCCGCTAGGAGTTGAGTCGTGCGGTGTTGAAGACACGCAAGGCCACGGCCTGGAAAACATGGTTCAGCTGGTGGCCGATGCTCGTGTTGCCCTGATGATGGAGGATATGTCTGGGCGGGTGTGCAGTGGTTGCAGCAGACAGCGCTATGAGCCTCACACCCGAGGATTCTTCCCGGCTCCAGTTGAATTCTCTGGACTGCCAATCTTCCGTAGCGCGGAATATTTCGGCTCAGGTCACAAATCGTTTAATGAGACAATTGTGAGCGCCAAGGTTGCAGCGACCATTCAGACGTTTGGGTTGAGAGGAGTTAGATTATGGCCCTGTGCGCCTGCAGAATGACATTCTGCGGGGGGCAAGTTGGGCCTGAATTTGCGCTTGAACTGACCTGATCGTGATGGCGACGAGCGCTCTCGTTGAGATTGCTCCCACATGCCCCTCAGCGTGCGCCAGCCTCAGCCCGCAGCCCCCATCCGGGTATGCCCCTCAAGGCGCACCGCCGACAGATACCGGCAGTACCGGCCGATGAAGATGCCGGTGAAGCCACCGGACAGCAGCAGGTAGGCAGCGCTGAAACCTGCGTTGGCGCTCAGCGCGGGCGACACTGCAAGCGCGGTTTCAAAGCCATACTTCACCAGGAACGTGATCAGCAGCAGCGGCAGCAGGCTGTAGTCCGCGCTGCGCCACAACCGTCCCGTCGCACTGTTCATGGCCACACGCGCCCGGCGCAGCAACAACCAACCCAGGCCCGTTCCTGCGCCGATGCCGACCAGCCACTCGCCCCAGGCCGGCCACGATGCGCCGTAGCGGTGGCTGATGGACCACACCCCCCATGCCGCGAACACCGCCGGCACGATCGCCAGCGTGGGCAACGAGGTTTCGCCGGGCTTCATGGCCGCGATGCCCCGGGTGATGAGGAACACCATCAGCACCCAGACCCAGATCGGAGTATGCGAAAGGAGTTGCTGGAACAGGTGCATGACACGTCCCCTTGGGTGAGTGCCGGCGAAGTGGTGCCGGGCGGTGACGCGTACTATTCGCCCCGGATCTTTCCCGAACCAGTGACAGGTGTCAGCCTTCTGCAGGGACATGACGGGCACGGTGGCGCGGGCATACAGCAGCAGTTGCGTTGACCAGCTCCCGAGTTCCCTGAACAGCAACTTCATTCATGTACCGGTCAGTTCAATATTCAGGGCTGATTTCGCCAACAAACGGATAATTCACACCTGTCGACCGCCTCTCCTCTCTCCCCCTCCCGGGAGGCGGTCGACGAAACCAAAATAATTAAAGGTGTGTCCCGATGAACAAGAATTCGCTGCTTGCCCTGGGTCTGCTGGCTGCCCTGCCGTTCGCTGCATCGGCTGCCGATGGCCTGTCGTACAACTACGTTGAAGGCGGCTACGTGAACACCGATGCCAAGGGCGGCGACGCCGATGGCTGGGGCGTGAAGGGCTCGGTGGCCGTCCACCCGAACTTCCACATCTTCGGCGACTACAGCGCGCAGGAAACCGACCGCTTCAAGAATGACGTCGACCAGTGGCGCTTGGGTGTCGGCTACAACTACGGCATCGCACCGAACACCGACCTGGTGGCCCGTGTGGCCTACCAGAAGTACGACGAGAAGCGCGGCCTGGACTTCAATGGCTACTCCACTGAAGTGGGCGTGCGCACCGCGTTCAACCCGTACCTGGAAGGCTACGCGCTGGCCGGCTACGAAGATTTCAGCAAGAAGCACGGCTACAACCCGGACGGCGAGTTCTACGGCCGCGTCGGTGCCACCGCCAAGTTCAACCAGAACTGGGGCCTGAGTGGCGAAGTGAAGCTGGCCAAGGCCGGCGACCGCGAGTGGTTCGTCGGTCCGCGCTTCACCTGGTAAGAAACGCTCTGTCGTTAGTGCGTGTTACTGGCGTGTGACTCTCTCTCTCTCTCCCGCACGCCATCGAAGCCCGGCCTCGCGCCGGGCTTCACTTTTTCCGGGCCGCAGCGGCGGGCGCGCGACTGAGAACCGCTCCGTCGCAGCGGAAGCCGTTCCGCTATGATCGCCCGCACATCGCCGCGCCAAGCGCGATGCGCCCGCCTCAAGCCCGCAGGAACTGCCGTGAATTCCCAGCCCGCACCGATCACCGCCCTCAATCACACGCTCGACAACGAGCCGCAGCAGATCACTGCGCCGTTGACCCACTCGGCCGCCTTCCTGGTGCTGAAGGTGAAGGATGATGCGGACTCGATCGCCAAGGTGCGCGACGTGCTGGCCAGCACCGATGACCTGATCAAGAACACGGCCATCCGCGAGATCGAACGGACCTTCACCTGCAACGTGGCGATCGGCCACCGTGTGTGGCAGCCGCTGGTCGGCAGTACCCCGCCGCGCGAGCTGCATCCGTTCCGCGAGATCAAGGGCGCCACCCACACCGCAGTGTCGACCCCGGGCGATCTGCTGTACCACATCCGCGCACGCACGATGGACCTGATCGTGGCGTTCGAGCGCAACCTGCTGATGGCGTTCGGCGATGCGGTGGAGACGGTCGATGAGGTGGCCGGCTTCCGCTATTTCGACGGCCGCGACCTGCTCGATTTCGTGGACGGCACGGCCAATCCGGAAGGCTTGTCGCTGCCGGAAGCTACGATCGTCGGTGACGAGGATCCGGCCCATGCCGGCGGCAGCTACGTGGTGGTGCAGAAGTACCTGCACAACCTCGACGCATGGCGCGCGCAGAAGACCGAGGTGCAGGAGGCGATCATCGGCCGCACCAAGCACGACAACACCGAGCTGGACGATGCGCCGGCCGACGCGCAGAAGTCGCACAAGACGCTGTGCACCATCGAGGACGCCGACGGCGAGCATGACATCCTGCGCGACAACATGCCCTTCGCCAACCCGGGGCGCGGTGAGTACGGAACGTACTTCATCGGCTACACGCGCCGCCTGTGGGTGATCGAGAAGATGCTCGAGCGCATGTTCATCGGCAACCCCGCGCCGCTGCATGACCGCATCCTGGACTTCTCCACCGCGATGACCGGCGTGACCTTCTTCGCGCCTTCGCGCAAGGTGCTGGCCGACCTGGGCGGGTAACGTCCGCCCGCCATCCGCCTGTCATCTGCGCCGCCGACGATGGAGCGCTGGACGACTGCATGAGGGTGCTGCCATGGAATCCGCATTCCGCGCCGACCGCCGCCGCTGGTGGCGACCGTTGGCATCGCTGATCGGCCTTCTGGCGCTGGGCGGCGCCGGGGCCGTCTCGGCCGAGGAGGCTCCACCGCACTGGATGGCCTACGCCGCCACGGCAGGCAGTGAGCTGCAGCAGCGCCTGCAGCAGGAGCAGGACCCGAAGGTGCAGCGCGTGCTGGCCTGGCTGCAGACGCACCCGCAGGTGCCCACGCCGCTGCCGGTCAGCCTCTGGATCGCAGCCGATGGCCGCATCGCGAAACTGGAATTCGACAGCCTCGGCGATGCGCAGGCGGACGCGGATCTGCGCGCGACGCTGCAGTCGGCGCCGCTGTCGTCGGCGCCACCGGCCGACATGCGCCAGCCGTTGCGGTTGGGGCTGGTGCTGCAGCCGAAGTGAGGTGCACCGCGCGGCACTACCGCGCCGGCAGCAGCTCGCGCTCCCGCGCCGCCGCACTCCAGGCGCGCAGGCCGAATACCGCCAGCCCCAGGAAGAACACATACAGCGCGGCCGTGACGTGCAGCGACTTGAACAGGTACGCGCCCACGTAGACCACGTCCACCCCGATCCACACCCACCAGCACGCCACATGGCGGCGCGCCTGCCACCACTGGCCGACCAGGCTCAGGGCGGTCAGCATCGCGTCCAGCCACGGCAGCGCGGCATCGGTGAAGGTGTGCATGACCGTGCCCAGTGCCACGCCACCGCACAGGCCGATGATCAGGTCACGCAGCAGTTTCCCGCGCGCCAGCGGCACGATGCGGATGCTGCCCTCATCGGCGGCGTGCTGGCGCCAGTTGATCCAGCCATAGACCAGGAAGCCGGCGAAGGCGACCTGCAGCAGCGTGTCGGAGTACAGCCTGGCCTCAGCGAACACCAGGCCGTACAGCGCCACCGACAGCAGGCCGACCGGCCACGCTGCCAACCGCCGGCGCGCCATCAGCCATACACCCAGCACGCTGCACAGCGCGGCGGTCCACTCGAGCACGGCGCCGCTCACAGCGCGAACGTCACCGACAGACGCGCCTGTCGCGGTGCGCCGGGGAACAGGTAGTAGTCACCGCCGCTGCTGCCGGTGTCGCGCCAGTAGAAGCGGTTGAACACGTTGTCCACCGACAGGTTCCAGGTCACGGCGCGCTCATGCACGCGGTGGCGGAAGCGCAGGCCGGCATCGAACACCGAATAGTCCGGTGCGCGCACGCCGCCGTCGGCACGGGCCACATTGGCGGCGGCATAGCGCCAGCCGCCGGTGACATCCAGGCCCTGCACGAACGGCAGTGCGTAGGCCAGATGCACACTGGCGCGTACCTTCGGCACGTTCACCAGCTGATGGCCTTCCTGGCCTGGCGTGCCGGTATCGCGTGCCCGCGCCTGCAGCACGCTGGCGCTGGCGACGATCTGCAGCGCATCGGTCAGCTGGCCGTTGGCGGTCAGCTCCAGGCCGGTATGGGTCTGCGTGCCGCGCTCGACGAAGGTGTAACCGGCATCGCTGTCATCCGGCATGGCGTACTGGTAGGGCTGCGAGATGCGGAACAGCGCGGCGCCCAGGGTGAGCGAGGCAGCCGGCACGTACTTGACGCCGGCTTCCAGCTGCCGCGACTGCACCGCCGGCAGGAAGGCATCGGCGTTGGAGGTCCAGAACGGTGCCTCCTGGCCCAGCGCGATGCCGCGTACATAACTGGCGTACGCGTTGAGCTGGTCGGTGGCCTTCCACACCAGCGCGGTCTGCGGCAGGAAACGCGACAGCCGGCTGTGCCGCTGCGGTGTGCCGCGCTTGTCGTAGGCGCGCTCGTCCAAGCGGACGAAGCGGCCACCGGCCAGCCACTGCCAGTCATCGCCGAACTGCATGCGGTCCAGCGCGAACACGGCGGTCTGGCGGCTGTCCAGACGCCGTGCGGACGGGCCGGGCATCAGCGGCGAGGGCTCATACACCGGCACCTGCCTGTCGTGGATGTTGCTGCTGCCTACGTACTCGTTGACGCTCGGTCGCCTGTCCACCGTGCGGCGGAACGTGTCGGCGCCGACCGTCAGCTGGTGGCCGATGCTGCCGGTGTCGAAGCGGCCACGCAGCTCGGCGCGTGCCTGCTGGTTGCGGCGCGTATCGTCCGGACTGCGGTAGTCGTAGATGTCGTAGTCGCCGTTGGGGGCGAAGTAGTTGCCGGGCACGCTGCCATCGGCGCACGCGTCGGCGTAGTAGCAGCCATAGGCGAAGGCGACGTTGTCGTCGATGACCGAGCGGCTGTGGCCCACCGACAGCCGCGACTGCCAGCGCTCGTTGAAGTCGTAGGTGTGCACGGCGGTGATGTTGGTGCTGGCGATCTCCACCGGGCGCTGCCACGGCTGATAGCCCAGCAGGTGCTCGCGGTCGACGCCACGAGGCAGCTCACGTGCGCCCAGCAGCTGGTAACCGGACACCGAGCGCTGCGAACTGGTCTGGTAGTTGGCGTCCACTTCCAGCTTGCCGCGCTCGCCGATCAGCCAGTCCGCTGCAAGCGAATAGAAATTGCGGCGGCCGTCGGCATGCTCGACGTAGGACTCGCTGCCCTCCCAGGCGGCATTGAGGCGGACGCCGAAACGCGGCGTGATCCAGTGGCCGACATCGACGGCGGCATAGCGCGAGCCTTCCGAATCGGTGCCGAGGGTGGCCGTGCGCACTTCGGCCGGGCGTTTGCCGATGTAGTTGATGATGCCGCCGGGCGCCATCACGCCCGCGGCGAGGCCGGCCTCACCCTTCAGGATCTCCACCGCCTGCACGTTCTCCAGCGCCAACCGCTGCTCGCCGGCGATGGCCAGGCCGTTGAAGCGGTAGCCGGTGGCGGCATCGAGCGCGAAGCCGCGGATGGCGACGTTCTGGTAGTAGCCCACCGGTGCGTAGGCATCACCGAGCGAGGCGTCATTGCTGGCCAGTTCGGACAACGAGCGTACCTGTCGACGGTCGAGGTAGTCGCGTTCGAGCACGTTCACCGAGGCCGGAGTGTCCTTCCAGGAGCCGGCGCCGAACGCACTGACCTGCGCGCTGTCGGCGGCCGGCCTGCCGGCCTGCACGCGTATAGCTGCCAGCTCGGTGGGCGAACGTTCGCCGCTGTCGGCTGCCACGTCGGGGGAGGCTCCAGCCTCGCTGGCATGCAGTGGCAGCGCGGCACAGAGGGCGAGAGCGAGCAGGGTGGGACGCAGGCAGCGGTTCATTCGATTCGTCTTCGGACAACAGGGGAGACGAAGCGACGGCGCGCAGATGCACCGGCCCGGAACGGGGGTGTGGCTGCGGCTCAAAGCTCCCTACGCCGGTGCAAACCGGATCAGGTTCCAAGGGACTCTCTCAGCCTGCAGATCCAGGCACCCCCGCTTCAGGCCGCTATTTCACTACAGATGGCAGGGATTTGCGAGCCGATGCCCTTCAGGCAGCGGCATGCACCGCCTGCAGCAGGGCCTGGCCGGGTGCGCTGGCGAACCACGCGGCATGGCCCAGCATGAAGGGATACCAGGCGACGTCGGCGTTCGCCGTCGAGCCGGTGATGCCTTCGAAGTACTCCACTTCGGACAGTGCGAAGTCGAAGTGGACCATCGGCAGCAGGTCGGCCAGCAGGTGCAGGCGGGTGGCCGACAACGGCAGCACTTCGCGGTAGCCGTCGAGCAGGGCCAGCGCGATGTCGATGCGCACCGCCTCATGGCCCCGCTCCAGCTCCAGCCAGGCTACGGCATTGCGCTCGATCGCGGTGGCCAGGTCGAACAGCGCGCTGGTGGGTGAGGCGAGGCCGAAATCCAGCACGGTGCTGACGTCGTCGCCGCGCCACAGCAGGTTGGAGACATGCCAGTCGTTATGCGACCACAGCGGCGGCTCGGCGGACAGGCGCGCGGCCAGGCCGGTGTGCCAGGGCAGGACGTCGCGGCGCAGCTGCGCCTGCCACGGAATCCGTGCCAGGTAGCGGGCCAGTCCCGGGCGGTCAGGCAGACCCGCTTCCAGCGCGCTGATGGGGTCGGCGGTGCGGATCAGCTCGTCGCGTGCCACCAGGACATGCGTGCTGCGCTGTGGGGCCTGGTAGCTGGCGGCGGCCTGATGCAGCCGGGCCAGCATGCGTCCGGCAGAACGCGCGCGCGCGGTGTCCGTCAGCAGCGTCCAGGACGCGGCGTCGCGGTACAGATCGTCACCCACCCCCGGCGAATGCAGCTCATAGGTCCACGGCCCATGCTCGATGGCGCTGTCGCCTCCGGTGGTGGGCAGAACCTTCACCACCGGCACGCCAGCAGCGTCCAGATGGGCGATGAAGCGGTGTTCCTCCTGCAGGCAGGCGGCACTGCGCACGCTGCGGTGGTGGCGCTTGATGAACACCCGGCCGCGGGTACCCTCGACCAGCGCGGCGGCCGACAAGGGCCGGGGGCTGTGCCAACGCAGGGCGCTGTCCGCGTCCAGCACCGGATAACGGCGGGCCAGCCAGGCAACCTCGGCGGCATCGATCGCGGGCCAGTCGGCAGCGACCTCATCGTTGTTGAGGCCCTGCACGCGGTGGGCGGTGGAGGTCATGCGGGGGCCGGGGGCAAAGGAGTCATCCAGGGCTGCGCATTCAACGCCATGGACGGCCCGGACGCAAACGGGCGGGTCATCGACCCGCCCGTTGCCGGTGATGCCGGGCAGTGCCGGCGAGGGTTACCAGCCGCGGTGGCGACCACGGTCGTGGTAGTAGCGGCGATCGCTGTCGCGCCAGCGGCGGTCATGGCCGCGGTCCCGATAGCCATAGCCCCGGTCGTAGCCGCGCTGGTAGCCGCGGTCGTAGCGGCGGTCATAACGACGGTCGTGGCGGTCCGGGGTGGTCAGGTTGCCGATCGCGCCGCCGGCCACGGCACCGCCGACGGTGGCGGCCGGATCGCCGTTGGAGATCAGGTGGCCGGCGACGCCGCCCACCACCGCACCGACGACGGTGCGCTTGTCCTTCCTCGACATGGCGCTGGCGTCGCTGACCACGGCGACACCGGCCAGCAGGGCCAGGGCCATCGCCACGCCACGGAAGCTGAGAGCGGAAGTACTGAGCATGTTCGGTTCTCCTGTAGGGGCATGCCACGGTGGGCAGGGAGGGCGCGGGCGCCCCGGCTGCCGTAGTGACCACGCTGGCGCCCGGAGATTGCCGGAACATTGCGTGGGCCACTGGGCGGCGTGCGTATTCATCTAGCGTCAGGCGGCATGAAGCGTGCCTGAAAGTTCAACCGCCGGATGGACAGGATTCAGATTTTGCCGTCACGCAGATAGTCGAACAGCTCCGCATCGCCCTTCAGGCCCAGCTTCAGCATCGCATCGCCCTTCTGCCGGCTGATGGTGCTGACGCTCTTGTGCAGCTGCAGCGAGATCTCCTTCACCGTCATGCCGGTGCCCAGCAACCGCAGCACTTCCAGTTCGCGCGGGGACAGCGGCTTGCCGTCGCCTTCGCGCATGCGCCAGCTGCCGGCGGCCTCGACCCGCTCGCGCAGGCTGCGGCTGATATAGAGCTGGCCGCGGTTCACCGCCTGGATCGCCTGCGGCAGCTCGTCCATCGACGAACTCTTGTCGACCAGGCCCAGCACGCCGCTGTCGAGCACCATGCGCAGGATGGCCAGGTTGCTGGAAACGCTGAGCATCAGCACCTTGAGGTCGGGGTGGCGGCGCCGGATCATGCCGATCATGGCGAAGCCATCGGCCTGGGGACTGCCGGGCATCGAATAGTCGGTGACCAGCAGGTCGCATGGCTGGCTGGTCAGGAGCGCCATCAGTGCCTGGGCACTGTCGGCTTCACCGACGACCTGGCCGACGCCGCTGGACTCGATGACGGCGCGGGTTCCGATACGGACCACGGGGTGGTCGTCTGCGATGATGATGCGCAAGCTCATGCTCTAGTATGACCACCGGGCACGCCGGACCGCGACCATCGCGGCTCCTGGCAGGATTCTAGGAGATCAACGCCGATGCGTAGCTGGGCTGTTCGCGGGCGGGTCCTGCTGCTGGCCATGTTGGGTCCTGCCGTCGCCTGGGCGCAACTCGCGCCAGGCCCATTGCCGTTGAGTCCCCTACAACGCGAATACCTGACCGCGCACCCTCGCATCGTCGTCGGGCAGTATGACAGCGGTTGGCCCCCTTTCGAGTCGATCCACGAAGGCCAGCAGGTCGGCCTGGGACCGGACTACTTGTCGCTTTTGGCCCGTCGTTTGGGCGTGAAAGTCGAGGCACGCCGCTATCCGGACTGGACATCCGTGCTGGACGCGGCATGCCGGGGCGAAATCGATGTGGTCATGAACATCGGCCTCAGTGCCGACCGAACCCGTTGCATGGTCTACACCTCGGCCTATGTCGAAGCGCCGCTGGCGGTGGTCGGACGACCTGGAGACCTGCGTGCTTCGGAGATGCCGGATCTTGACGGACTGCGCGTCGTGATCGAGCAGGATTTCCTGACCGCACCGCAGGTGCGTGCACGATTTCCACGCGCTCGACAACTTGTCGCAAATGGCACTTTGACGGCGTTGCAGATGGTCAGAGACGACAAGGCCGACGTCTATATCGGTAATGCCTATGTCGCCACCGAGCTGATCGCGGCCCATCAGCTGAAGGGAGTAGTGCTGCTGCGGCCCAGCGATCTGCCGCCGGAGCGGGCGCACTTCGGCGTCCCCAACAGCAAGCAACCGCTGGCCGAGGCACTGGATCTCGCGCTGGCTGCCACCAGCCAGGCGCAGCGGGACGCGCTGGCCCAGCGCTGGCTGCGGCCCCCGGAATGGTCCGCGTCGGCGCAGCTGGCCCTGAGCCAGGCCGAAAAGCGCGTGCTGCAGCAGCCGTTGAAGATCACCTTCGCGCCCAATGCCGCGCCGCTTTCGTTCACCGACGACGACGGCCAGCCCAGCGGCCTGACCAGCGAGTACCTGCGGCGGCTGATCCAGGTCGGCGCCAACCTGCAGGTCGAAACCAGCCATGACTGGTTCGAGGTGCGCGAGAAGGCGTTGCAGGGTGAAGTGCAGGCGGTGATGGGCATTCCCACCGATTCGCGCTACCTGGGACCGGACTGGGTGTTCAGCCAGCCCTTCATCAGCGTGCCGAGCGTGATCGTCGGCACGCGCGACAGCCCGGCGATCCTCGGGCTGGCCGATCTGCAGGGCAAGCGCGTGCTGCTGTCCGACCCGGAACGCCTGCGCGGCTACGTGCTGCAGCAGGCGCCACGGGCAAAGATCATTCCCGCGCGCAGTGGCGAGCAGGCGTTGCAGCGATTGGCCGATGGCGAGGCCGATGCCTACGTGGGCAATCTGGTCCTGGTCGATCACCTGTTGCGCAACCGCTTCCCGGGCCGTCTGCAGATCCTTGCGCCGGCCGGATTCGGCGACCAGCTGGCGCTGGCGGTCGACCGTCGCCATGCCGCTTTGGCGACCACCTTCGACCGCCTGCTGCTGCAGATGTCACCGCGGGAGCATGAGGCGCTGCGGGGCGACTGGCTGGCCGTGGAGTATCGCAGTGGCGTGGACTGGGACGCCGTGCTGCATTGGGGGATTCCGCTGCTGCTGGTGCTGCTGACCGGGGCGGTGGTGCATGGCGTCGGTCACTGGCGGCTGCGCCGGGAGGTGGCCGGTCGCCGCCATCTGGAGCAGCGCTTGGCCGAGGTCACCGACAATCTGCCTGCGGTCGTCTACCAGGCACGTCGCGACGCGGACGGCAGCCTGGCCTTCCCCTTCATCGCTGGCGACCTGCAGGCACTGTTCGGCATTCCGCGGCAGCGTGCCGAGCAGGATGCGCAGGCGCTGCTGGCGCGGATCGAGGACACCGACCGCCAGGCCGTGCTGCAGGCCATCGACCAGGCGGCCCGCCAGTTCGCGCCGCTGGCCTTCGAGTTCCGCCTGCTGCCGGGTGATGACGGCACGCCCGCGCGCTGGGTACGCAGCCAGGCCCACCCCTACGTCACCGAGGCCGGCGCCGTTACCTGGAGCGGTTACTGGGTGGACGTGACCCAGGCACGCGCACAGGCCGATGCGCTGGCGGCGGCGAAGATCGAAGCAGAACAGGCGGCTGAGGCCAAATCACGCTTCCTGGCCACGATGAGTCATGAGATCCGCACGCCGATGAGTGGTGTGCTGGGCATGCTGGAAGTGCTGGCGCACTCGCCGCTGGATGCCGAACAGCAGCGCATCCTTGCCGTGATCGAGGATTCGGCGCAGATGCTGCGGCAGATCCTCGATGACATCCTCGACTACTCGCGTATCGAAGCTGGCGCACTGCGCCTGGAGCCGGTGCCGTTGTCGCTGCGGACCCTGCTGGAAGGCGTGTGCCGGCTGATGTCGGCGCAGGCCAGCGCGCGTGGCCTGGCCCTGCACGTGCAGATCGATCCGCACCTAGCTCCGGCGCACGAAGTGGATGGCGTGCGCCTGCGGCAGATCGTCTTCAACCTGCTCAGCAATGCCATCAAGTTCACCGCGCAGGGCGAGGTGTGGCTGCGGCTGGAGGTGCTTGGACCGACGACCGCCGATGGCAGCCAGCCGTTGTGCCTGAGCGTCACCGATACCGGCATGGGCATCGCGCCGGACCAGCTGCAGCACCTGTTCGCGCCGTTCACCCAGGCCGGTGCCTACATCCAGCGCGACCATGGCGGAACCGGCCTGGGCCTGAGCATCTGCCAGCGGCTGGTGCAGATGATGGACGGCACGTTGACCCTGCAGAGCACGCTTGGCGAGGGCACCCGCGCGGAGGTCCGTCTGTCGCTGGTGGAGGCCGGCATCGAGGACGTCGCCGTGCTGGCGAGCGAGCACGAGCAGGCGGCGCTGCTGCCCACCGCGCTGCGCCAGAGCCGCGTGCTGGTGATCGAGGATCATCCGACCAACCAGGCGATGATGGCCTGGCGGCTGCAGCAGCTGGGCCTTCCGCATGTGCTGGTGAGTGATGGCCAGCAGGCGCTGGACCGGTTGGCGTCGGAACGCTTCGACCTGGTGATCACCGATTGCCGCATGCCGGTTCTCGATGGCTTTGCGTTCACCCGCCTGCTGCGCGAGCGCGAGGGCCGCCAGGGCCAGCCGCGCATGCCGGTACTGGCATTGACGGCCAGTGTGCTGGACGACGACGCACGACGTTGCCGCGAGGCCGGCATGGATGAGGTGCTGGCCAAGCCTTTGTCGCTGGCTACGCTGCGCGCGGCGTTGATGCGATGGCTGCCGCAGGCAGCCGTGGCGCCACAGGAGGCGAGCGCAGAGCCGTCCGCAGCGGTGGACGGCGACGCATCGCTGGACCTGGCGGGCCTGCAGCGGCGCTTCGGTTCGCATGCGGTCGCCGTGCAGCTGGCCGCCACCCTGCTGCAGGCGAGCGAGGTGGACATCGCGGCCGCGCAGCGTGCGGTGCAGGCCGGCGACCGCGAGGCCGCCGCCTTGCACCTGCATCGCCAGGCCGGCGGGCTCGGGGCGGTGGGTGCGCATGCGCTGGCAATGCAGGCCAATGCCCTGGTCGAACGCCTGGAAGATGCCGGGGAAGTCGACAGCGCGCCGTTGTTCGCCGAGGTCCAGGCGTTCCTGTCACGCCTGCAGCAGCAGCTGCAGGGGCTGTCTCACTGAGCGGACTGCTGCTGCAGGTAAGCGATCACCAGCGCACGTCGTTCGGCGCTGGGAAAGGCGTTGTACATGCGCGTGCCGGGCACCTGCTGCGTCGGTGACTGCAGGAAGGCGTCCAGGGTCTGTGCGGTCCAGACGATGTCGGCCCGGCGCATGCCCTGCGAATAGCCATAGTCGGGCAGGCTGCCGGCGCGGCGTCCGATCACGCCGTGCAGGTTGGGGCCGAACCGGTGGATGCCACCGGCCTGCACCGTGTGGCAGCCCGCACACAGTTCGAACGCGCGCTGCATCGCCTGCTGTCGCGCCTGTTCGGGCGTGGCCGGTGGCGTGGCCGTGCGCTGGCAGCCGCTGCACGCCAGCAGCAGGAAGAGGGCAGGGAGCAGACGGAAGGCACGCATGGGCGAGGAGGATAGCCGTGGCCGCCGCGCGCCGGGCTGCGACACGCGGTCGCAGCCCGCTGCGGTCACATGCCCGAGTAGTTCGGGCCGCCGCCGCCCTGGGGGGTCACCCAGACGATGTTCTGGGTGGGATCCTTGATGTCGCAGGTTTTGCAGTGCACGCAGTTCTGCGCGTTGATCTGCAGGCGCGTGTCGCTGTCCTGGCCGACGAACTCGTACACGCCGGCCGGGCAGTAGCGTGCCTCCGGACCTGCATATTCGGCCAGGTTCACCTTCACCGGAATGCTGGGATCCTTCAGCGTCAGGTGGCTGGGCTGGTTCTCGTCGTGGTTGGTGCTGCTCAGGAACACCGAACTGAGACGGTCGAAGGTCAGCACGCCATCGGGCTTGGGATAGGCGATGCGGGTGTGCTTCGCGGCCGGTTCCAGGCACGCATGGTCCGGCTGCGTACGGTGCAGGGTCCACGGCGGATTGCGCACGCCCAGCTTGGGCAGCAGCCACTGCTCCACGCCGGTCATCAGCGTGGCCACGGTCTGGCCCTTCTTGAACCACTGCTTGAAGTTCTTGGCCTGCTGCAGTTCGGTGAACAGCCAGCTGGCTTCGAAGGCCTTCGGATAGGCGCTTAGCTCATCGTGCTGGCGGTTGGCGGCCAGCGCCTCGAACGCGGCGTCGGCGCACAGCATGCCGGTCTTGATGGCGGCGTGGCTGCCCTTGATGCGGCTGGCATTGAGATAACCGGCCTCGCAACCGACCAGCGCGCCACCGGGGAACACCGTCTTCGGCAGCGACAGCAGGCCGCCGGCGGTGATCGCACGCGCGCCGTAGCCGATGCGGGTACCGCCTTCCAGGTGCTTGCGGATATTCGGATGGGTCTTGAAGCGCTGGAATTCCTCGAACGGGCTCAGCCATGGGTTCTTGTAGTCCAGGCCGACCACGTAGCCGATGGCGACCTTGCCGCCGTCGGCGTGGTACAGGAACGCGCCGCCGTAGGTGTCGCTGTCCAGCGGCCAGCCGGCCGCATGCACCACCAGCCCGGGCTCATGCCTGGCCGGGTCGATCTGCCACAGTTCCTTGATGCCGATGCCGTAGGCCTGCGGGTCCTTGCCTTCATCGAGCCTGTAACGGGCGATCAGCTGGCGGCCAAGGTGGCCGCGCGCGCCTTCGGCAAAGACCGTGTACTTGGCGTGCAGCGCCATGCCGCGCTCGAAGGCCGGGCCGATGCTGCCGTCCTTCTCGATGCCCATGTCGCCGGTGGCCACGCCGATCACTTCGCCGTTGTCGCCGTACAGCACCTCGGCCGCGGCGAAGCCGGGGAAGATCGCCACTTCCAGCGCCTCGGCCTGCTGCGCCAGCCAGCGGGTTACTTCGCCCAGGCTGATGATGTAGTTGCCTTCGTTGTGGAAGCACTCCGGCAGCAGCGCATTGGGCGTGCTGCGCGACCCGGTCTCGCTGAGGAACAGGAATTCGTCGCGGGTAACCTTCTGCTTCAGCGGTGCACCGCGTTCGGCCCAGTCCGGGAACAGTTCGGTCAGGGCGCGCGGGTCCATCACCGCGCCGGACAGAACATGTGCACCGGGCTCGGAGCCCTTCTCCAGCACGCACACCGACAGTTCGCGGCCGGCTTCGATCGCACGCTGGCGCAGGCGGATCGCGGTGGCCAGGCCGGCCGGGCCGGCACCGACGATCACCACGTCGAACTCCATTACTTCACGCGGGGGCAGGGCGTTGGCTTCAGCGCTCATCGATTGCATGACTCGTGGGTAGTGCCGGCAGCAGGAACACCGGCGGTTGCCTGGAAATCGCGCGTGCAGCCACGGCGAAACGGTTGTTTGAATGTGTCAGGGTACCGGGACGGGCGTGATCGAGCTAGATCGCCGATGTTCACATCGTGATTGCTGCAGTGCAGCGTACGCCCGCAGCCGGGTGGGTGCCGACCTTGGCCGGCACGCTCTTCCCGGATGACCGACAATGGCTAGGTCCCGACTGCGTGTGAGTGCCATGGCCCTGGATCCGTACGACCTGTTCGATGTCCGTTCCCTGCTCAGCGAAGAAGAGCGCGCCGTACAGGACAGCGTGGCCCGCTTCACCAACGAGCGCGTGCTGCCGATCATCGGCGATGCCTTTGACCAGGCGCGCTTCCCGGCCGAACTGGTACCGGAGATCGCATCGCTGGGCCTGCTGGGCGCGACCCTCCCGGCTGAGTACGGTGGCGGAGAAATGGGGGCGGTCAGCTACGGGTTGATCTGTCAGGAGCTGGAACGTGGCGATTCAGGGCTGCGCAGTTTCGTCTCGGTGCAGAGTTCGCTGTGCATGTACCCGATCTTCGCCTACGGCAGCGAGGAACAACGCCGGCAGTGGTTGCCGGCGATGGCGCGTGGCGAGCTGATCGGCTGCTTCGGGCTGACCGAGGCGCACGGCGGTTCCGACCCGGCCAGCATGAAGACCCGCGCGGTGCGCGACGGAAGCGATTGGCGCATCAGCGGCAGCAAGATGTGGATCACCAGCGGTCCGGTGGCCGACCTGGCCATCGTCTGGGCACAGACCGAGGACGGCATCCAGGGCTTCGTGCTGGAGAAGGGCATGGCCGGTTTCACCACGCAGGAGATCAAGCACAAGATGAGCCTGCGCGCTTCGCTGACCGGTGCCCTGTACTTCGACGACGTGCGCGTGCCCGACAGCCACCGCCTGCCCAACGTGAAAGGCCTGAAGGGCCCGCTCGGCTGCCTGACCCAGGCGCGTTACGGGATCAGCTGGGGCCCGATCGGCTCGGCCATTGCCTGCCTGGATGAAGCGCTGGGCTATGCCAAGGAACGCGTGTTGTTTGGTCGCCCGCTGGCGGCCACGCAGAGCGCGCAGATCAAGCTGGCCGAGATGGCGCGCCGCATCACCACCGCGCAGTTGCTGGTGCTGCAGCTGGGCCGCCTGAAGGAGGCCGGAAAGCTGCAGCCGCAGCAGGTCAGCCTGGCCAAGTGGAACAACTGCCGCATGGCCATCGACATCGCCCGCGAATGCCGCGACCTGCTCGGCGGCGCCGGCATCACCACCGAGCACGTGGCGATCCGGCACGCGCTGAACCTGGAATCGGTGATCACCTATGAAGGCACCGAGACCGTGCACCAGCTGGTGATCGGCCGCGAACTGACAGGCATCAACGCGTTCTGACAGCGGGTTCCGGTGGGTGCCAAGCTTGGTCGGCACATTCCTTCGGCGTGCATCCGGGCATCGGTGCGGACCAAGGTCCGCACCCACCAGAAGCAGGTCGCACCCACCAGCAGCGCTTGGTACCTACCTGAGGCGGTTTACGCGCCGCCGGCAAATCCATGCTGCCGCCAGGCTTCATACATCACCACGGCAGCGGTGTTGGAAAGATTGAGGCTGCGGTTGTCCGGCCGCATCGGCAGGCGCAGGCGCCGGCCATCGGGCAAGGCATCGAGCACGTCCTGCGGCAGGCCGCGGCTTTCCGGGCCGAACAGGAAGGCGTCGCCCTCTTCAAAAGCCACGCTGTCGTAACGCACGCTGGCGCGGGTACTGAGTGCGAACAACCGCTTCGGTGCAATCCGCGCCAGCGCGGTGTCCAGATCCGGATGCACCTGCAGGCGCGAATATTCGTGGTAGTCCAGGCCGGCGCGCTTGAGCTGCTTGTCTTCCAGTGCGAAGCCCAGTGGCTCGACCAGGTGCAGCTGCGCGCCGGTGTTGGCGCAGAGCCGGATCACATTGCCCGTGTTGGGCGGGATTTCCGGTTGGAACAGGATCACGTGGAACTGGGGTGCGGCATTCATCGGCGCAGTGTACCTGCGACGGCTGCCAGTACGGCGCACGCCCTGCCAGGGCAGGGCGGGCACCGCTTACGGGCGCAGCAGGACCTGGGCGGTTTCGGTGGCCAGGGCCTGCAGGTCGGCCGCGCTCGGACGCACCTGCAGGGTCGGCAGGTTGACGATCACCTGGTTGGCGACGCTGGTGGCGGCGGCGGCCAGGGTGGCTGCGTAGCGCTGTGCTTCCAGTTCGGCGGCCAGGGCGACGCGCTGTTCCAGGCTCGGGCGCACTTCCACCGCGGCCAGGGTGGTGATCGGCAGGGCGGCGGCGACCGGGGCGACGGTGAAGCCGTCGCGTTCGGCCAGCTGCTCGGCGCTCGGCCGCACTTCCACGGTGGCCAGGGTCGGGATGCTGCTGGCGCGTTCCCAGGCCTGCTGGGCCAGCTGGTCGGCGGCAGGACGAACCTGCACGGTGTCCAGGGTCTTGATGGATTCGGAGGCCTGCACCGACGAAACAACCGCGGTGCCGGCGATCAGGGCGATGGCGATGGCAATGGTCTTGGCGTTCATGACGGGGCCTGTTTAGTGTTGTTGAGCGGTGGTGTGGTAGTAAGGTAGAACACCAGTTCGGGGGATGCAAGGGAAATTTTCGATTTCCTGCATTTGTTCAGCCTTCAGTCAGCTTTCGTCTGAAGCCCTTCTTGGCGCAGGAAGTACCAAGCAAACCCCGTGCCAACTTTTAACCATTGATTTGAAAGGGTTTTTCTTCGAATCGAAAGTGTCCGCGGGGCGGACACCTGTCCATCCGAGGGGGTGCGGACACTGTCCGGACGCGTGGGTGGGGGGAGACGTGACTGCTGTCGAGGGCCGCCGACAAGGCCCTGAACGGCTACGGGGGCAAACACCCCCAGTGACTGCTGGCGGATTCCGGGCCCCGGGCGCGCACGCTAGGATCAGGCTTCACCAACGTGACCAAGGATCCGGAAATGTCTCTCGCCCTGCGCCCGCGTGCTGCACTGCTCGCTGTTGCCCTCAGCACTGCCCTGGGCACGCTCGCGCCCACTCCTGCACTGGCGGCCAAGACGGTCACGCCGGCCAAGGTCGATATTCCGTTCGAGCAGTTCACCCTGCCCAACGGGCTGCGCGTGATCGTGCATACCGATCGCAAGGCGCCGATCGTGGCGGTCAACGTCTGGTATCACGTCGGCAGCAAGGACGAGCCTGCGGGCCGCACCGGTTTCGCCCACCTGTTCGAACACCTGATGTTCCAGAGCAGCGAAAACCACGACGGCGAGTATTTCGAACCGTTCAAGCAGGTGGGTGCCACCGGCCAGAACGGCACCACCAATACCGATCGCACCAATTACTTCGAGAACGTGCCGACCACCGCGCTGGACATGGCGCTGTGGATGGAGTCGGACCGCATGGGCCATCTGCTCGGTGCGATCGACCAGGCGGCGCTGGACGAGCAGCGCGGCGTGGTGCAGAACGAGAAGCGCCAGGGCGAGAACCAGCCCTACGGCCAGGCCTGGGAGAAGCTCAACCGCGCGATGTACCCGGCCGGCCACCCGTATCACCACAGCGTGATCGGCTCGATGAACGACCTCAACGCGGCCTCGCTGGATGACGTCAAGACCTGGTTCCGCACCTGGTATGGCCCGAACAACGCGGTGCTGGTGCTGGCGGGCGATATCGACGTGGCCACCGCCAAGGAGAAGGTGGCGCGCTACTTCGGCAGCATCCCGGCCGGCCCGAGCATGGCGCAGCCGAAGGTCGACGTGGCCAAGCGCCCGGCCGACACCCGCGAGACGATGACCGACAAGGTGCCGCAGTCGCGCATCTACCGCGCCTGGAACGTGCCGCAGGTCGGCACCACCGACGTCGACCAGCTGCAGCTGCTGGCCTATGTGCTCGGCGGCGCCAAGTCCTCGCGCCTGAGCCAGCGACTGCAGCACCAGGACAAGCTGGTGGACAACATCAGCGCCGGCGCCTACGCCTCGCAGCTGGGTTCCAACTTCATCGTCATGGCCACGGTGAAGCAGGGCCAGGATCCGGCCAAGGTCGAGAAGATCATCGACGAGGAACTGGACCGGTTGATCAAGGAGGGCCCCACGGCCGACGAGCTGGCCCGTGCCAAGACCGGCTTCCGGGCCGGCTTCATTCGCGGCATCGAGCGCATCGGTGGTTTCGGTGGCAAGGCCGACGCACTGGCCGAATGCGCGGTCTACACTGGCGACCCGGGCTGCTTCCGCACGTCGCTGGCCAACATCGACAAGGCGACCGCGGCTGACCTGAAGCGCCTGGGCGCGCAGTGGCTGGACGTCGGCAGCCACACGCTGGTGGTCGAACCGGGCGAGCGCGTGGCGCTGAAGGAAGATCCCTCACAGGCACCGAAGCCGTTCAACGTGCCGGCGGTGGACCCGAGGTACAGCACCCTGCCGGAGCAGGTGGACCGCAAGGCCGGCGTGCCGCAGACCCGTGAATTCCCGCAGCTGAAGTTCCCCGCCCTGCAGCGCGCCACGCTGAAGAACGGCACCCAGGTGGTGCTGGCCGAGCGCCACGAGATTCCGGTGGTGCAGTTCAGCTACCAGTTCCCGGGTGGCTTCACCGCCGACCAGGGCCGCAAGCCGGGCACTGCCAACTTCACCATGAACCTGATGACCGAAGGCGCCGGCAAGCTCGGCTCGCTGGCCTTCGCCGATGCCGCCGATGCGCTGGGTGCCAGCCTGGACGCCGGTGCCGGCCTGGATTCGGTGACCGTCGACATGTCGGCACTGAAGGAGAACCTGGTGCCATCGCTGGCCCTGTACCGCGATCTGCTGCGCGAGCCGCGCTTCGAACAGGCCGAGATCGACCGGGTCAAGGCTACCTGGATCGCCGGCATCCAGCAGGAGAAGGTCAACCCGAACGCGGTGGCCATGCGCGTGCTGCCGCCGCTGCTGTACGGCAAAGGCCATCCATACGCCATTCCGTTCACCGGCAGCGGTGATGAAGCGGCCATCAGCAGCCTTACCCGCGAGGATCTGGTCGACTTCCACCGCGACTGGCTGCGCCCGCAGGACGGCACCCTGATCGTGGTTGGCGATACCACGCTGGCCGAGATCGTGCCCCTGCTGGACAAGCAGCTGGGCGACTGGAAGGCCACGGGCGATGCGCCGCAGGTGAAGGCGGCCACCGATGTGGCGCTGCCGAAGGGCCCGCGCGTGTTCCTGATCGATCAGCCGGGTGCGGTGCAGGCAAACCTGTTCGCCGGCCAGGTGGTGCCGCCGTCCAGTGACGCCAGCTCGACCCGCTTTGATATCGCCAACGGCGTGATCGGCGGTGACTTCACCTCGCGCCTGAACATGAACCTGCGCGAGGACAAGCACTGGTCCTATGGTGCGCGCAGCAGTGCCACCAACTCGGTCGGACAGCGGCCGTGGGCGGCCAGTGCGCCGGTGCAGATCGACAAGACCGGCCCGGCGCTGGCCGAGATGCAGAAGGAAATCGTCGAGTTCAGCACGGGCAGCAAGCCGGCCACCGCTGCCGAGGTCAACCGCATCCGCAACATCCAGACGCTGAGCCTGCCAGGCGCCTATGAGACCGCCAGCGCGGTCGCCGCGACCATCAGCGGCATCGTGCAGTTCAAGCGGCCGGATGACTATGTGCTGCGTCGCAAGGCCGAGATCGAGGCGATGACGCCGGCCCAGGTGCAGCAGGCTGCGGCCGAGATCAAGCCGCAGGCGCTGACCTGGGTTGTGGTCGGCGACCTCAAGCAGACCGAGGCGGCCGTGCGCGCGCTGAACCTGGGCGAGGTGACCGTGCTGGATGCCGAGGGCAAGCCGGTCAAGAAGTAAGGGACAGCCCTGCCCGCCAAAGCGGGCAGGCCTCCCGGGTAGCGCCGGGCCATGCCCGGCGGCTCTCCGGCGGCCGCGGAAGCCGCGCTGCGCAGTCGCTGGGCATGGCCCTGCGCTGCCGGGAGGCCTCCCGGCTACCCTCGATTCAGGCGGTTCAGGCAGAATCCCCCCATACCCTTCCAGGATCTGCCCATGCGCGTTCTGCTGCTTTCCTCCCTGCTGCTCACCGTCACCGCCTGTACCTGGGTGCCGATCGAACCAGCCGGGAAGACCGTCCGCGTGCTGCCGGCCGGGCCGGCGCCGACCGGCTGCATCACCAAGGGCGAGGTGGTGGTCACCGTGAAGAGCAAGGTCGGCTTCTACAACCGCAACCCGCTGCGCGTGCAGGAAGAACTGGAAACGCTGGCCCGCAACGAGGCCCCCAGCGCCGGCGCCAATGCCGTTCAGGCGGCTGCACCGCCAGCCGATGGCAGCCAGCGCTTTGCCGCCTTCCAGTGCCCGCCGCGCTGAACCCTTCACCATACGGGCAAGCCGGAATTCGTAAAGATGCGGTGAAGGCCCGGGGGGTTATAGAATAGCGCCCCCTTTTGCCTGAGCCTTGGCGCTAACCTCGATGCTCTTCAAGAATGTCTCGATCGCCGGCCTGGCACACGTCGATGCGCCTCATACGCTGACGACGAAGGAAATCAACGAACGCCTGCAGCCGACGCTGGACCGGCTGGGCATCCGCACCGACGTGCTCGGCGATATCGCGGGCATCCACGCCCGCCGCCTGTGGGACAACGGCGTGCTGGCCTCGGACGCGGCCACCATGGCCGGTCGCAAGGCACTGGAAGATGCCGGCATCGAAGCCACCCAGGTCGGCCTGCTGGTCAATACCTCGGTCAGCCGCGACTACCTGGAGCCGTCCACGGCCTCCATCGTCTCGGGCAATCTGGGTGTCAGCGATGAATGCATGACCTTCGATGTCGCAAATGCCTGCCTGGCCTTCATCAACGGCATGGACATCGCGGCGCGCATGATCGAGCGCGGTGACATCGACTATGCGCTGGTGGTGGATGGCGAAACCGCCAACCTGGTGTACGAGAAGACGCTGGAGCGCATGACCGCGCCGGACGTCACCGCCGACGATTTCCGCAACGAACTGGCGGCGCTGACCACCGGTTCGGGCGCTGCCGCGATGGTGATGGCGCGCTCGGAACTGGTGCCGGATGCCCCGCGCTACAAGGGCGGCGTCACCCGTTCGGCGACCGAATGGAACCAGCTGTGCCTGGGCAACCTGGACCGCATGGTGACCGACACCCGCCTGCTGCTGATCGAAGGCATCAAGCTGGCGCAGAAGACCTTCACTGCGGCCAAGATCGCGCTAGGCTGGGCAGTGGAAGAACTGGACCAGTTCGTCATCCACCAGGTCAGCCAGCCGCACACCGCAGCGTTCATCAAGAACTTCGGCATCGACCCGAAGAAGGTCATGACCATCTTCGGCGAGCACGGCAACATCGGCCCGGCGTCGGTACCGATCGTGCTGAGCAAGCTCAAGCAGCTGGGCAAGCTGAAGAAGGGTGATCGCATCGCGCTTCTGGGCATCGGCTCGGGCCTGAACTGCTCGATGGCCGAAGTGGTCTGGTAAACAGACCCCTGTGTTGAATCCTGGGGCCGGTATTACCGGCCCTTTTTACAGGTGCGACCCGATGTCCAAGCTTCCTGGTTACCCCGCCCATCCCCAGCGCTTCGAGGTCCGCCCCGGCCTGTCGATGAACTATCTCGACGAGGGCCCGCGCGACGGTGAGGTGGTGGTGATGGTGCACGGCAATCCGTCGTGGAGCTATTACTGGCGCACGCTGGTGGCCGGCCTGTCGGACAAGTACCGCTGCATCGTGCCCGACCACATTGGCATGGGCCTGTCGGACAAGCCCGATGACCGTGGCTATGAATACACGCTGCAGTCGCGCGTGGATGACCTGGATGCGCTGCTCAGGCACCTGGGGATCACCGGACCGGTGACCCTGGCCGTGCACGACTGGGGCGGCATGATCGGCTTCGGCTGGGCGCTGTCGCACCACGCGCAGGTCAAGCGGCTGGTGGTGCTCAACACCGCCGCGTTCCCGATGCCGGCAGCGAAGAAGATGCCATGGCAGATCGCGCTGGGACGGCACTGGAAGATCGGCGAGTGGATCATCCGCACCTTCAATGCCTTCTCCGCCGGCGCATCGTGGCTGGGCGTGGAGCGGAAGATGCCCGCCGACGTGCGCCGCGCATATGTATCGCCGTACAACAGCTACGCCAACCGCATCAGCACCATCCGCTTCATGCAGGACATTCCGCTGGGCCCGGCCGACAAGGCGTGGTCGCTGCTGGAGCGCGCAGGCAAGGCGCTGCCGTCGTTTGCCGATCGCCCGGCCTTCATCGGCTGGGGCCTGCGCGACTTCGTGTTCGACCACCATTTCCTGCAGGGCTTCCAGGCGGCGCTGCCGCAGGCCCGGGTGCATGCCTTCAAGGACGCGGGCCACTACGTGCTGGAAGACAAGCACGAGGTGCTGGTGCCGGAGATCCGCGCCTTCCTGGACGCGAACCCGATCTGATCGGATCCCTTCGGTAGCGCCGGGCCATGCCCGGCGTTGTCGTACATCGGGTCAGAGCCCTTTCCGTGCCGGAAACGGATCCGACCCCGACCGTCACGCCGCGACCGGCGCCTGCGGCGGAGACGACGGGCTGTTGCCGTTGTCGTCCGGATGATCGTCATCATTGTCCGCCTCGTCGCGCCACCGCCAGTCGGCCAGCGTCAGCGGGTCCAGGCCGTAGGCGATGCGGGCCTTGTCGCACTGGGGACTGGCCTTGCCGTACTCCCACGAGGCATCCACTTCGCGGCACACGCTGGGCCGGTTGGGGTGGATCGTGCAGCGCGAATACACGCCGATCTGCGCATCCAGTGCCACGCAGCGCACCGGTTTGGAGTGGGTGCCGCGCATGCACAGGCGATGCGGGTCGAGCACCTCGGTCAGCTGGTGGGGCACGCCGCCCGGGGTGACCTCGTCCGATTCCATCCAGTGGAAGGCCACGCGGTACTGGGTGCAGCAGGCGCCGCAGGTCATGCAGGGGTGTTGCATGGGCAAGCCGCCTCGGGCGGCAGTCGGAATCGGGAACGAGGCTGCGGATTTTCCACGAAGTGAGCCGCCGCGCAAGAAATTCCGTAAGCGGCGACAATGAACGGATGAACCGACCCTGCAACATCGCCGCGCGGTTGCCTGAACTGGCCCGTGAACGCCCCGACCAGATCGCCATCCGTTGCCCCGGCCGCCGCGGTGCCGGCAACGGCATGGCGGCCTACGATGTGACCCTGGACTATCGGCAGCTGGATGCCCGCAGCGACGCCATGGCCGCCGGCCTGGCCGGCTACGGGATCGGGCGCGGCGTGCGCACGGTGGTGATGGTGCGGCCCTCGCCCGAGTTCTTCCTGCTGATGTTCGCCCTGTTCAAGCTGGGTGCGGTGCCGGTGCTGGTCGATCCCGGCATCGACCGGCGTGCGCTGAAGCAGTGCCTGGACGAAGCCCAGCCGGAGGCCTTCATCGGCATCCCGCTGGCCCACGTGGCACGGCTGGCGCTGCGTTGGGCGCCGTCGGCGACCCGTCTGGTCACGGTGGGACGGCGGCTGGCCTGGGGCGGGACCACCCTGGCCGCGCTGGAGCGCGCGGGCGCGCAGGCCGGGCCGATGCTGGCGGCCACCGATGGCGAGGACATGGCCGCGATCCTGTTCACCAGCGGCTCCACGGGCGTGCCCAAGGGCGTGGTCTACCGCCATCGCCATTTCGTCGGCCAGATCGAGCTGCTGGGCAGCGCCTTCGGCATGGAGGCCGGTGGCGTGGACCTGCCGACCTTCCCACCCTTCGCCCTGTTCGATCCCGCATTGGGGTTGACCTCGGTGATACCGGACATGGACCCCACGCGGCCCGCGCAGGCCGATCCGGCACGCCTGCACGATGCGATCCAACGCTTCGGCGTGACCCAGCTGTTCGGCTCGCCCGCGCTGATGCGGGTCCTGGCCCGCCATGGCCGGCCGCTGCCGTCGGTGACGCGGGTGACCTCGGCCGGTGCCCCGGTTCCGCCGGATGTGGTGGCCACCATCCGTGGCCTGCTGCCGGCCGGTGCGCAGTTCTGGACGCCGTACGGCGCAACCGAATGCCTGCCGGTGGCGGTGGTGGAAGGCCATGAACTGGAGCGCACCCGCGCGGCCACCGAGGGCGGTGCGGGTACCTGCGTGGGCAACGTGGTGGCCCCGAACGAAGTGCGCATCATCGCCATCGACGATGCACCGCTGGCCGACTGGTCGCAGGTGCGGGTGCTGGCCACCGGCGAGGTGGGCGAGATCACCGTGGCCGGCCCCACCGCCACCGACAGCTATTTCAATCGTCCGCAGGCCACCGCTGCGGCGAAGATTGCCGAGACGCTGGCCGATGGCAGTACCCGCATCGTGCATCGCATGGGCGATGTCGGCTATTTCGACGCGCAGGGCCGTCTGTGGTTCTGCGGACGCAAGACCCAGCGCGTGGAAACCCCGTACGGCCCGCTCTACACCGAACAGGTCGAGCCGGTGTTCAACACGGTGCAGGGCGTGGCACGCACCGCGCTGGTCGGCGTGGGTCCCGCAGGCGCGCAGGTGCCGGTGCTGTGCGTGGAGCTGCAGCGTGGACAGTCCGACAGCCCGGCGCTGCATGAAGCGCTGCGCGCCCTTGCCGGCGCACGCCTGCCCGAGGCCGGGCTGCAGCACTTCCTGGTACATCCGGCGTTTCCCGTCGATATCCGTCACAACGCCAAGATCGGCCGCGAGAAGCTCGCCGTCTGGGCCAGCGCCGAACTGGAGAAGCGCGCATGAAGATCCTGGTCACCGGTGGTGGTGGTTTCCTTGGCCAGGCGTTGTGCCGCGGGCTGGTCGAGCGCGGCCACCAGGTGCTCGCATTCAACCGCAGCCACTACCCGGCGCTGCAGGCGCTGGGGGTGGGCCAGATCCGTGGCGACCTGGCGGACCCGCAGGCCGTGCTGCATGCGGTGGCCGGTGTCGATGCGGTGTTCCACAATGGAGCCAAGGCCGGTGCCTGGGGCAGTTACGACAGCTACCACCAGGCCAATGTGGTCGGCACCGACAATGTCATCGCTGCCTGCCGTGCGCATGGCATCGGCAGGCTGGTCTATACCTCCACACCGAGCGTGACCCATCGTGCCACCCACCCGGTGGAAGGACTGGGCGCGGACGAGGTGCCCTACGGCGAGGATTTCCAGGCGCCGTACGCGGCGACCAAGGCGATCGCCGAACAACGGGTGCTCGCCGCCAACGACGCGACGCTGGCCACGGTGGCGCTGCGTCCGCGCCTGATCTGGGGGCCGGGCGACCAGCAGCTGGTGCCGCGTCTGGCCGAGCGCGCACGGCAGGGCCGGCTGCGCCTGGTCGGTGATGGCAGCAACAAGGTCGACACCACCTACATCGACAATGCCGCGCTGGCGCACTTCCTGGCATTCGAGGCGTTGGGCCCCGCGGCGGCCTGCGCAGGCAAGGCCTACTTCATCTCCAATGGCGAGCCACTGCCGATGCGCGAGCTGGTCAACACGCTGCTGCAGGCCGTGGGCGCCCCCCCTGTGGAGAAGGCAATCAGCTTCAGGACCGCCTACCGGATCGGTGCGATCTGCGAGCGCCTGTGGCCGCTGCTGCGGTTGCGCGGCGAGCCGCCGTTGACCCGTTTCCTCGCCGAGCAGCTGTGCACGCCGCACTGGTACAGCATGGAGCCGGCGCGCCGTGATTTCGGTTATGTGCCGCAGGTCAGCATCGAGGAAGGGCTGCGTCGGCTGAAGGCCGCGTCGTCATGACGGCAGCCTCACGGCGCTGAAGACTTCATCGCGCGCAGAACCGGCCATCACCGGTTGCACACCGCCGGACCGGGAGGATGGACCCCACGCCACCCACGGCCGAATATCTGCGAGGAGCGCCATGCTGCATTACGCCGTCATTTTCTTCGTCATCGCCATCATCGCCGCCGTGCTCGGTTTCTCCGGCATCGCCGGCGCGGCCAGCAACATTGCCTGGATCCTGTTCGTGGTGTTCCTGGTCCTGGCGGTGATCTCGATGTTCCGCAAGCGCGGCTAGTGAGCCCCGGAGCAGTGCCGGTCGATGGCCGGCACTGCTCCGGCGGAAGCGGTTTTCTGTAGTGCCGGATAATGCCCGGCCTACAGCAGCCTGTGATCGGCTTCGTGCCGTTCCAACGCCAGTTCGATCAGGCGTGTGATGAGCGTGGTGTAATCCACGCCACTGGCGCCCCACAGCTTCGGGTACATGCTGATGCGGGTGAAGCCCGGCAGCGTGTTGACCTCGTTGACGACGACGCGGCCATCGCCGGTCAGGAACACATCCACTCTGGCCATGCCCGCGCACTCCAGCGCCTGATACGCCTGCAGGGCGATCTGCCTGATCCGCTGTTGGGTCGCATCATCGATGTCGGCCGGCACCACGACGTCGGCGCCATTCTCGTTGAGGTACTTGGTGTCATAGGCATAGAACTCGTCGTGCACCACCACTTCGCCACACACGCTGGCCTGCGGCTGTTCGTTGCCGAGCACTGCACATTCGATCTCGCGGCCGACCACGGCCGCTTCCACCAGGACCTTGTGGTCATAGCGCAGCGCCAGTTCCAGCGCGGCCGCGAAGCCGGCAGCGTCCTTGACCTTGCTCACCCCCACCGACGAACCCTGGTTGGCCGGTTTCACGAACAGCGGCAGGCCGAGCTGGGCGATGACGCCGTCGACATCGATGTTCGCAGCCTGGTGGCGACGGATGCACTGCCAGGGCGCCACCTGCAGGCCGGCATCGCGCAGCAGGCGCTTGGTCACGTCCTTGTCCATGGCCACGGCCGAGCCCAGCACCGGTGAACCGACGAAGGGCAGGTTGGCCATGCGCAGCAGGCCCTGCAGCGCGCCATCCTCACCCAGTGGACCATGCACGATCGGCAGGACAACGTCGATCTGGCCGAGCACGGCAGCCGGATCGGCAGGCTGCAGCTGCGCCTGTCCGGCACCCGGGCGCACCGACAGCGCGACGCCGGACCGGTGCAGCGCGATGCGCGCCGGATCATCGGCGTTGAGCAGGAAACTCCCGGCCTGGCTCAGATGCCATCGGCCCTGCTTGTCGATGCCGATCAGTACCGGCTCGAAGCGCTCGTGGTCGAGTGCGTCGAGGATGTTCTTCGCCGACTGCAGCGAGACTTCGTGCTCGGAGGACGTACCACCGAAAATGATGCCGACCCGGGTCCTGCTCATGGGCAATGCGATGTCCTGGACGTTGCGTGGCCCCACAGCATGAACCTTCCTTCGCCCGGCAGGTGAGGCGGGGATGAACCTGCACCCATCCGCGCTGCCCGCCCCAAGCCCGGTACCCACGAAGGTAGAATGGGGCCATGGCTCTTTCCCTGCTCAAGTCTCTCAAGCCGGTCGCCGGCCGCGCGCTGCAGATCGCCCTGAACCGCGCTCTGGCGCTGGATCCGGATACCCGCCACGCGTTGGCCGGTCTGGATGGCCGCCATATCGATCTGACCCTGGAGGCTCCTGCGCTGGCCATGCGCATCAGCGTTGACGGTGACCAGCTGCGGGTGGGGCCGGTGGATGCCCAGGAAGCCGATCTGGCCGTACGCAGCAGCCTGTCGGGGGTGCTGGCCCAGCTGCCACTGCTGGCCAATGCCCGGCGTGCCGACAGCACCGGCAAGGGACGCGTGCGCGTAGCCGGCGATGCCGAGTTGGCGCGCCGCCTGCAGCAGCTGGCCAAGGGCTTCGATCCGGACTGGCAGCAGCCGTTCGTCAGCGTGTTCGGCGAGGTGCTGGGCGTACAGGTGGCCAACACGCTGCGCGGCGCACTGCAGCACGCCCGCCAGGGGGTGATCGATCTGGCCCACAGTGCAGCCGAGTTCATTACGGAGGAATCGCGCGACGTGGTGCCGCGCGCCGAGCTGGACGCGTTCCACGACGATGTGGATGTGCTGCGCGACGACGTCGAGCGCCTGGGTGCACGCGTGCAGCGCCTGCGGGGTGCGGCATGAAGGCGGTGCTGCGGGCCAGCCGCATCGGCCGGGTGATCCTGCGCTACCGCCTGGATGACCTGCTGCAGGACACGCCGGCCGAACGCTGGCTGCGCCTGGCCAAACCCTTCGTTCCGCGGGCCTCGGCCGACATCGCCGCACAGTCGCGTGGCGCACGCCTGCGGCTGGCGCTGCAGGACCTGGGTCCGATCTTCGTCAAGTTCGGCCAGATCCTGTCGACCCGTCGCGACCTGGTACCGCCGGACGTGGCCAACGAACTGACCCTGCTGCAGGACCGGGTCAAGCCGTTCGATGGCGACACCGCGCGCCGCATCGTCGAGGATGCACTGGGCCTGCCGGTCAGCGAAGCCTTTGCCAGCTTCGACACCGAACCGCTGGCGTCGGCCTCGATCGCACAGGTCCATGCGGCCACGCTGGCCGATGGCCGTCAGGTGGTGGTCAAGGTGCTGCGCCCGGGCATCGAGAAGCAGATCGACGCCGATATCGCCCTGCTCAATTCACTGGCCACGCTGGTCGAGCGCACCCACCCGCGTGCCGACAAGATCCGCCCGCGCGAAGTCGTGGCGGAAGTGGAGAACACGCTGGCCGCCGAGCTGGACCTGCAGCGCGAAGGCGCCAACGCCAGCGTCCTGCGCCGCTTCTGGGAGAACTCCGACGATCTGTACGTGCCGGAAGTGATCTGGAGCCACACGGCCGAGCGCGCGCTGACCCTGGAGCGCGTGTGGGGCATTCCCTCCGATGACATCGTGGCGCTGGACGCCGCCGGGATCGATCGCAAGGCGCTGGCCGCCAAGGGCGTGCGGGTGTTCTACACCCAGGTGTTCCGCGACAACTTCTTCCACGCCGACGCGCATGCCGGCAACATCTGGGTCGACCCCGATCCGGCACGCCGCAGCGATCCGCGCTTCATCGCGCTGGACTTCGGCATCATGGGCCAGCTGTCGCAGGAAGATCAGTACTACCTGGCCGAGAATTTCATGGCCATCTTCAACCGCGACTACCGCCGCATCGCCGAGCTGCACGTGCAGGCACGCTGGATGCCGGACCACGTGCGCATCGACGACCTGGAGGCGGCGGTGCGCTCGGTGTGCGAGCCGTACTTCACCCGCCCGCTGTCGCAGATCTCGCTGGCGGAAGTGCTGATGAAGCTGTTCCGCGTGGCACAGCGCTACCAGCTGACGCTGCAGCCGCAGCTGATCCTGCTGCAGAAGACCCTGTTGAACATCGAAGGCGTCGGTCGCCAGCTCGACCCGCAGATCGATATCTGGGCGGTGGCCAAGCCGGTACTGGCGAAGATCCTGCGCGAGCGCTACAGCCCGCGCAGGGTGATGCGCGAGCTCGGCAAGCGCCTGCCGGAAATCATGACCCACGCACCGGACATGCCACGCCTGGTGCATGCCTGGCTGACCCAGCAGGTGGAAGGACGCCACGAGCTGGCGATGCGCTCGCGCGATCTGGTGTCGCTCGATGCCAGCGTGCAGCGCCTGCAGAAGCGTGCGGTCGGTGCCATCACCGGCGTCGGCCTGCTTGCCATTGCCGCCCTGATGTACGTGCTGCAGCCGCCCGGCTGGTACTGGGGCGACCTGCCGATGTGGAGCTGGCTGTCGGGCGCGGTGGGTGTGGCCGCATTGGCCCGGGCATGGTGGAAGTAGCCGCCGTGCTGCAGGCGCTCAAGGACGAACTGGCGCGCTTTGGCGCCGACAACGATGCGCGCGAAAGCGAGCGGGCCCGGCGCATGCTCAACATCACGCCGGATACCGGTGCGCTGCTGTCGCTGCTGGTGCGTTTCGGACAGGCGCGGCGCGTGCTGGAGATCGGCACCTCCAACGGCTATTCCACGCTGTGGCTGGCCGAGGCTGCTGCTGCCATCGACGGCCATGTGACCACGCTGGAGTACGCTGCCGACAAGGTGGCCCTGGCCGGGGCAAACTTCGCCCGCAGCGGCCTGCAGGCGCACATCACCCTGGTGCACGCCGACGCCGGGGCGTGGCTGGCGCAGGCAGCCGATGCCAGCATCGACCTGCTGTTCCTCGATTCGGACCGCGAGCAGTACGCCGGCTGGTGGCCGCATCTGCGCCGCGTGCTGCGGCCCGGTGGCCTGCTGGTGGTGGACAACGCGATCTCGCATGCCGAACAGATGGAGCCGCTGCGTGCAGCACTGGTGGCCGATCCTGATGTCAGCGTCAGCCTGGTGCCGGTGGGCAACGGTGAACTGCTGGCACTGCGCAACGTTTGACGCACTGCCCTGCAGAGCCGGGCCCGTATAATCGCGCGGTGAGCACCGAACCCGATACCCTCGCCGCGGTCGAGACCGACACCGCCCCCCTTCGGCTCCTGCACCTGGATGAACGCCTGGCGGTGGTCGACAAGCCGGCCGGGCTGATGGTCCATGACAGCAAGCTGGCCCGTGGCGAAGATGATTTCCTGGCCGATCGCCTGCGCGAGCAGCTCGGGCGCCCGATCTTCCTCGTGCATCGGCTGGATCGTGCCACCAGTGGCTGCCTGCTGCTGGCCTTCGACCGTGACACCGCCAGTGCGCTGGGCAAGGCCCTGATGGGCGGCGAGGTGGCCAAGGACTACCTGACCATCTGCCGCGGCTGGCCGGCCGAGGCGTCCTGGCGGGTCGACCACGACCTCGACGGCGGCCCGGGGAAACCGGTCAAGAAGCCTGCCATCACCGACTTCCAGTGCCTGGCCACCGGCGAGCTGCCGGTGCCGGTCGGCGAGTTTGCCCGTTCGCGCTATGCGCTGCTGCGCTGCCAGCCACAGACCGGACGGTTCCGGCAGATCCGCCGGCATCTCAAGCATCTTTCGCACCACATGATCGGCGACACCAGCCACGGCGACGGCCGCCACAACCGCATCTTCCGCATGCAGGGAGTGCACCGCATGCTGCTGCACGCCGAGCGCCTGCGTTTTCCGCATCCCGAGGGCGGCGCGGTGGATGTGCGGGCGCCGCTGGACCGGGAATTCCAGAAGGCACTGGACCTGTTCGGCTGGCGGGTGGAGTGAAGGCAGCGCCGGACCCTGTCCGGCGGCTACCGCCACGCAGCAGCTGCACCCTGCGCTCGCCGGGCACGGCCCGGCACTACCGCCTCACTTCTTTTCCGGCTCGTTGACGATCGCTTCCAGATCCTTCTGCAGGTCGGCGAACAGCGGCTGCATGCGCGACTGGATGGCCACCATCACGTTCTGCATCAGCGCCGGGGTCTTGTCGAGCAGACTCTGCCCCGCCGGGCTCTCGTAGAACTCGGCCATCGCCAGCACGTCTTCCTTGCTGAAGGTCTTCTTGTAGAGATCCACGTACATCGGCCGCAGCTGCTGCCATGACAGGGCCTGGCGCAGGGTCTGGCTGGTCCGTGCCTGGATGCGCTTGAGCTGTTCCTGCTGCTGGGCGTTGAGCTGGCGCTGCGACGCGACCTGCTGGAACTGCTGCTGCTGCATCGCCTCGATCTGCGGCAGCATGGTGTCGATCATGCTCTGCGCGCGGGAGGCCGACAGCAGGCGGTTGATGTCGCCGTCGGTCGGCGCGGCGGCCAGGACCGGAGCGCTGGCCACGGCAAGCGCCAGCAGAAGGGCAGCACGGCGCAGCAGGGCGGGCAGGGTGGATGCGGAGCGGATCATGCGAAGCTTCCTGCGGTACATGGGACGGCCAGCATACCCGCTGGCAAGGCGAAGGCGGCGTGTTCGGTGCCTGATCGGCGGCATACGGCGCGCGATGCCGCACTCCGCCACGTGGCTGCCGTTACAATGCGCGGATGGGCAGTGGACCGGTCACCATCAGCGCGCAGCTTGAGATCCCCGACGGCGAGATCGTCGAGCGTTTCGTGCGTGCCAGTGGTGCCGGTGGCCAGAACGTCAACAAGGTGTCCACCGCGGTGGAACTGCGTTTCGACGTGGCCAACTCGCCCTCGTTGCCTGAACCGTTGCGCGCGCGCCTGCTGGCGCGGCGTGACCGGCGGATGACCGGCGAAGGCGTGCTGGTCATCGACGCGCAACGTTTCCGGACCCAGGATCGCAATCGCGAGGATGCGCGCGAGCGGCTGGCGGCCTTCATCCAGGCCGGGTTGAGCGTGCCCAAACCGCGCAAGGCCACCAAGCCGACCCTCGGGTCGAAACTGCGTCGTCTGGACGCCAAACGCGGGCGCGCGCAGATCAAGCGCGGGCGCTCTTCACGTGAATGGGAGTGATTGCTTGAACAACCCGACTCCGTTGCTGCCGGCCATCCCGCCGAACATGCCGCAGGTCAGATCCAACCCGTTCCTCCGCTGGCTGGCGCGCTGCACCCTGCGCATGGGCGGCTGGAAGGTGGTCGGCACCCTGCCGGACATCCCGAAGCTGGTCTTCATCATCGCCCCGCACTCGTCCAACTGGGACGGGTTCTGGGGCATGGCGGCCAAGATCGCACTGGGCATGAAGGTCAAGGTGCTGGGCAAGGCGTCGCTGTTCTGGTGGCCGCTGGGCCCGCTGCTGCACCGGCTGGGCGTGATCCCGCTGGACCGCAGCTCGCCGCAGGGGACCGTCGGCCAGGCCGTGGACCTGATCCGCAACAACGACAGGATGTGGTTCGCGATCACCCCGGAAGGCACCCGCAAGGCGGTCAAGGAATGGAAGGCCGGATTCCTGAAGATCGCGCGGATGGCCGACGTGCCGATCCTGACCGCCTATTTCCATTACCCGGAGAAGGTCATCGGCGTCGGTCCGCTGTTCCATCCCACCGGCGATGACGTGGCCGACATGGCCGCCATCCGCGAGTTCTACCGGCCCTGGATCGGCAAGACCCGCGGCACGGTCTGAGCCGGCCGCCAGTGAAGGTCCAGACGCCACGTCCGGCACATGCCGGGCGAGCGCGACAGGAGTAGGGTGGACGGCCGGCATCCCATCCCGTCTGCCCAAGGAGCGTTTTACATGTCGCGTACCGTAGTCCTGGCCGCCGCCATCAGCCTGGCACTGGCGGCCTGTTCCGGCAAGGAGTCCACCCCCGTGTCCGCAGCCCAGAATACCCCGGCCCAGCAGCCGGCCGATGCCTCCACCAACCCGCTGCTGAGCGCCAGCACGCTGCCGTTCCAGGCGCCGCCGTTCGACAAGATCAAGGACAGCGACTACCTGCCGGCGTTCGAGGAAGGCATGCGCCAGCACCTGGCCGACGTGCGCAAGATCGCCGACAACAGCGAGCCGGCCACCTTCGACAACACCATCGTGGCGATGGAGCGCAGCGGCGAGACCCTGACCCGCGTGTCGCGCATCTTCTTCGGCCTGGTGCAGGCCGATACCAACGATGCGCGCCAGAAGATCCAGGAAGAAGTCGCGCCGAAACTGGCCGCGCACCAGGACGAGATCAGCCTCGACCCGAAGCTGTTCGCGCGCGTGAAGTCGCTGTACGACCAGCGTGACACGCTGGGCCTGGACCCGGTGCAGAAGCGCCTGGTCGAGCATTACTACGACGGTCTGGTGCGTGCCGGTGCGCAGCTGTCCGACGCCGACAAGGCAAGCCTGCGCAAGCTCAACGTGGAAGAGACCACGCTTTCCACCCAGTTCCATACCCGCCTGGTCGCCGCCACCGCTGCCGCTGCCGTCATCGTGGACGACAAGGCGAAGCTGGCCGGCCTGGATGAGAACGCGATCAACACCGCCGCTGCCGATGCGAAGGCGCGCAAGCTTGACGGCAAGTTCCTGCTGCCGCTGCAGAACACCACCCAGCAGCCGGTGCTTGGTTCGCTGAGTGACCGCGACCAGCGCGCCGCCGTGCTCAAGGCATCGGAAACCCGGGCCGAGCGCGGTGATGCCAACGACACCCGCCAGACCGTGCAGCGCCTGGCCCAGCTGCGTGCGCAGAAGGCCAAGCTGCTGGGCTTCGACACCTTCGCCGACTACCAGCTGGGCGACCAGATGGCCAAGACCCCGGCCGCCGCGCTGAAGCTGCTGACCGACACCGTGCCGGCTGCCACCGCCAAGGCACGTGCCGAAGCCGGCGAGATCCAGAAGGTGATCGACGCGCAGAAGGGCGGTTTCCAGGTGGCGGCCTCGGACTGGGACTTCTACGCCGAGCAGGTGCGCAAGGCCAAGTACGATCTGGATGAGTCGCAGATCAAGCCCTATTTCGAGCTGGACAACGTGCTGCAGAACGGCGTCTTCTACGCCGCCACCCAGCTGTACGGCATCACCTTCAAGCCGCGCACCGACATCCCGACCTACCACCCGGACATGAAGGTCTATGAAGTGTTCGACAAGGACGGCACCTCGCTGGCCCTGTTCTACACCGACTACTTCAAGCGTGACAGCAAGTCCGGCGGCGCGTGGATGGACGTGTTCGTCGAGCAGGATGGCCTGACCGGCGCCAAGCCGGTGGTCTACAACGTCTGCAACTTCACCAAGCCGGCCGAAGGCCAGCCGGCGCTGCTGAGCTTCGACGACGTCACCACCCTGTTCCACGAGTTCGGCCATGCCCTGCACGGCATGTTCTCGAACGTGAAGTACCCCTCGATCGCCGGTACGGCCACCTCGCGCGATTTCGTCGAGTTCCCGTCGCAGTTCAACGAGCACTGGGCGCTGGATCCGAAGGTGTTCGCCAACTACGCCAAGAACTACAAGACCGGCGAGCCGATGCCGCAGGAACTGGTCGACAAGATCCTCAAGGCACGCAGCTTCAACCAGGGCTACGCCACCACCGAGTACCTGTCGGCTGCGCTGCTGGACCTGGCCTGGCACACGCAGAAGGCCGACGCGCCGCTGCAGGATGTCGGAGCCTTCGAAGCCAGCGCGCTGAAGAAGTTCAAGGTCGATCTGCCGCAGGTTCCGCCGCGCTACCGCACCACCTACTTCGACCACATCTGGGGCGGTGGTTACTCGGCCGGCTACTACGCCTACTTCTGGGCGGAAGTGCTCGACCATGACGCCTTCCAGTGGTTCACCGAGAACGGTGGCCTGACGGCGGCCAATGGCCAGGAATTCCGCGACAAGATCCTCTCGCGCGGCAACAGCGTGGAGCTGTCGACCCTGTACCGCGATTTCCGCGGCAAGGACCCGTCGGTGGAACCGCTGCTGAAGTTCCGCGGGCTGAAGTAAGGAAGTGAAAACGGCGGGGGCGACCCCGCCGTTTTCTTCTGGCCCGACGCTGGCGACGGCCTTACGTCCCCACGTGCACCCGGTTCGCCTGTTCGGCAAGGCCCAGGTGATCCAGCGCCATATCCAGCGCCAGCACGTAGCTCTGCGCGCCATAGCCGGCGGCGATGCCCAGGCGTTGGCCGATACCGGCCGGCAGACAGGGCTCAGCCACCGCGCCGTCGTCATGCACCTCCACGTAGGCATTGTGCAGATAGGGCAGCAGGCGCTGCAGACGCAGGCTGCCGGCACACGCGCCGGGATCGAGCAACGTCACTTCGCCGCGGCTGTGATCGGCCACGCGCAGGGCATCCAGCAGTTCCTGTTCCGAACCGCAGGCACGGATGGCCACGCTGGTTCCGGCATCGATCGCACGGTGTACCAGCGACTTCAGTACCGGGGCCGGCAGCGGCAGCGCGGTACGGATCAATGTGCCGGCCGCTTCCGGGCCGCGGATGATGAAGATCGACATGGCTCAGCCCTCCTGCGCCAGGCGGCGGCCGACGATGGCCAGCGACAGCGGATAACCGGCCTGCTGGCTGCGCTGGTCGACCACCACCGCGGCCGGCCCATGCTGCAGGCGCAGGCGCGCGTCCAGGCCGGGTTCGCTGGCGCTCTGCAGTTCGATGTACTGTGCCGGCAGCCGCTCCAGGGCGGCCTGCAGCGCGCTGCCCTCGGCCTGCCATTGCGCCTCGTCGGCCGCACCCACGTCCAGCAGTACCCAGTCGGCCGAGCGCGCCTGCGGCTGGCACAGGCACTGGCGCACTTCGGACAGGCTGGCGCAGTCGCTGCACAGCACGCGGTGGCCGGACAACTGCGCCGGCAGCTGCGGACGCGGCGCCGATGAAGACGCGTGGCGGATCACCAGGAGGGTCATACAACACCTTGCGGAAAGCGCCGTTCGGCGCGGTGGGCAGACGATGCGCGCAGTGCCCGTAAAGGTGCGATGCCGGGTGCCGGGCCCGGACGTAAAACCTGCGTAACCCTGCATCGGCAGCGCCGGGCCATGCCCGGCGGATTATCGGAACGGCCGCGCCACGCGCTCGCCGGGCATGGCCCGGCGCTACCGGGGAACCTCTCCACCCGGACGTGGTCTGAAGAACCTGCCACCCCATCGGAACCTGACATGGATGCTGTTGCCCGACCGCCGTTTTCGCAACGCGCTCTCGCCTGGCTGAAGAAGGAGGCGCTGCCGCTGCTGGTCATGCTGGGCCTGCTCGCCGCTGCCCGCGACACCCTCGCCAATCATTACGTGGTGCCCAGTGGCTCGATGCAGCCGACCCTGCAGCCCGGTGACCGGGTGGTGGTGGACATGCGTGCCTATGGCCTGCGCCTGCCGTTCACCAACACGTCCCTGCTGCCCACCGGCCAGCCGCAGCGCGGCGAGGTGGCGGTGTTCGATTCGCCTGCGGACGGCACCCGCCTGATCAAGCGGGTCGCCGCCGTGGCCGGCGACCACGTGCAACTGCGCGGGGGCCACCTGAGCATCAACGGCCAGCCGCTGCAGATGGCCGACCTGCAGGACGTGGAGGCGTTCGGCAGCCGCCGTGCCCGCCTGGACCTGGACATGGGCGGTGGTCCCGACATCGCGGATCTGGTGGTACCGGCCGGCAAGCTGCTGGTACTGGGGGATCATCGAGGCAACAGCTTCGATGGCCGCTTCTTCGGCTTCGTCGACGCCGACAAGGTCTACGGGCGCGCGGTGGCGGTCTACTACCGCCGTGGCGATGGCTTCCAGTGGCAGCATCTTTGAGTTGAATTGATACGTCGGAAATATCAATCCTGACTTTTCAGGTTATGGATCGACTGGATGGACGGGCCTAGTCTGGGGCCCGTTCCCTCCCACCCCGGCCGCCCCCAACGGCCCATCGATCCCATGACTGGCGAAACCGCCGCGGCCCCCGAACGTCGCTTCCCTCCTGCCGATTCCAGCCCCGAGACCCGCATCCAGCAGGGCACGCCTGCTTTCCGCCGCACGGCGGTCGCGCTGTTCCTGGCCGGCTTCTCCACCTTTGGCCTGCTGTACACGGTGCAGCCGTTGCTGCCCGAGTTCAGCCGCCACTTCGGTGTCTCCGCTGCCGGCAGCGCGATGTCACTGTCACTGAGCACCGGCACGCTGGCCGTGGCGATGCTGCTGGCCGGACTGCTGTCCGACGCGGTGGGCCGCCGGCCGTTGATGATCGTCGCCCTGCTGGCCTCGGCCATCCTCTCGCTGAGTACCGCCCTGGTCGATGACTGGACCACGCTGCTGGTGCTGCGCACCCTGCTGGGCCTGGCCCTGAGTGGCGTGCCGGCGGTGGCGATGACCTATCTGGTCGAAGAAATGGACAGCCGCGCACTGGGCCTGGCGATGGGCCTGTACATCGGCGGCAACGCGATCGGGGGCATGAGTGGGCGCCTGCTCGCCGGCATCATCGCCGACCATTGGGGGTGGCGCTGGGGCATCGGCGTGGTCTCCATCATCGCCGTGGCCAGCACCGTGCTGCTGTGGCTGCAGCTGCCGCCATCGCGCCACTTCCAGGCCCGTCGTGGCGGCCTGCGCCAGCTGCCGTCGCGCTGGCGCACGCTGTTCGCCGATCCCGGCCTGCCCTGGCTGTTCGCCACCTCCTTCGTGTTGATGGGCGTGTTCGTCACCCTCTACAACTACCTCGGCTATCACCTGCTGGCGCCGCCGTACCACCTCAGCCAGACCGTGGTCGGGCTGATCTTCAGCGTCTACCTGGTCGGTACGTTCAGCTCGGCATGGATGGGCCAGCAGGCCACGCGTTACGGCCGTGGGCGCGTCCTGTCGATCTCCTTCGTGCTCATCGGTGCCGGCATCGCGCTGCTGGCGATGCCGTGGCTGACCACGATGGCGCTGGGCATCGCGCTGGTGACCTTCGGCTTCTTCGGCGGTCATTCGGTTGCCAGCAGCTGGGTCGGCAGCCGGGCGGGCATGATGCGCGCGGAAGCCTCGGCACTGTATCTGTTCGCCTACTACCTGGGGTCGAGCGTGCTCGGTGGTGTGGGCGGGCTTGCCTACGCTGCCTGGGACTGGCTGGGGGTGTGCGCGTTCGCGGCAGTGCTGACCCTGCTTGGCGGTGGCATCGTCTGGGCGTTGCAGCAGCGCGCCCCGCAGCCGGTGACCGCCTGATGCTGCATGGCCCGGCGCTACCGTCTTCGACCCTGGCCGGGTAGCGCCGGGCCATGCCCGGCGAGCGCGCAGCGCGGCGCTTCAGCCTTCGGCGAACGCGCCGCGCAGCAGGCCTGCGAAGTTGCGGATCAGCGGCGTCACCCCCTCACGGCGCCATGCCAGCTGCACCTCCGAGTGCGCGCCGGCATCGGCCAGCGCGACAAAGCGCGCGCCTTCCACCCGGATGTGGTCGCACGAGGATGGCAGGATCGCCGCACCCAGGCCTGCCGCCGCCAGGCTGATCAGCGTGGACGCCTCACCGGCTTCCTGCACGATGCGTGGAGTGAATCCGGCAGCCGCGCACAGCGCGATCATGTGGTCATGGATGCCGGCGCCGGCACTGCGTCGAAACGCCACGAACGGTTCCTGCGCGAACTCACGCAGCGACAGCGTGTCCTGTTCCGGGAGCCGGCGCAGGGCAGGGTGGTCGGCATGCACGATCAACGCCAGCGGATCGACGAACAGGCTGTGCGCAACCAGTTCCGGCGGCAGCGCGCGCTTGCGGATGATGCCCACGTCCAGTGAGCCGTCGAGCAGGGCGTCGATCTGCTGCAGCGTGTTCATCTCGCTCAGCTGCAGCCGCACCTGCGGATACTGCTGGCGGTAGCGCAGGATCGAGCGCGGAATCTGCGGCGACAGCGGCGTGGCCCGGGTCAGCCCGATATGCAGCTCACCCTGCTCGCCGCGCTGTGCGCGCTGCACCTCGTCCACTGCCGTCTCCACCTGCTGCACGATGGCCCGCGCGCGTTCCTGCAGCAGTTCACCGGCGGGCGTCAGCTGCACGCGGCGATGGCTGCGCACGAACAGGCGCGCCCCGATCAGTTCCTCCAGCTGGCGGATCTGCTGGCTGAGCGGCGGCTGCGACATGCCCAGCCGCTCGGCCGCCTGGCCGAAGTGCAGGGTCTCGGCAACGGCGAGGAAGTAGCGCAGATGGCGCAGTTCGATGGACATGGGGCCAGTTTATTCATCGCCAGCCGGAAATGGGGTCAGATCCATTGTCCGCAGGAAAACGGATCTGACCCCCAGGTAGCTGTCATCCAGATGCAGGGCGGCAGCCCCGCAAACCAGAACACCCTCAGCGCTCGGAATGCCCGCTCTGGTCGTAATCGCGCGGACTGAACAGTTCCGGCCGGATCAGCTCGATGAACGCCCGTGCCTGCGCCGACAGCGCCTTGCCGCGCCGCACGATCACGCCATAACTGCGCTCCGGGAACCAGCGCTTCATCGACCGCGCCGCCAGCCGCTCGTGGTCGGCCTCGTTCAGGCACAGCGCCGGCACGATGGAAATACCCATGCCCATCGCCACGTACTGCTTGATCACTTCCCAGCCGCCCACCTCGAGGGCGACGGTGTACGCGATGCGATGGCGCTGGAACACCTGATCGACCAGACGGTAGGTGATCTGCCGCTTCGGCGGCAGCACCAGCGGATAGCGGGCGATGTCGGCCAGCTCCAGCTCCGCGCCCCGGGCCAGCGGATGGTCATGCGGCGCGATCAGCACCTGCTCGAAACGATAGGCCGGCGCGTAGCTGAGGTCGGCGGGCACGTCGGTCATCGAGCCGATGGCCAGGTCAGCGGCGTCCTCGCGCAGCAGGTCGGTGCCGTCCGCGCTGATCGCGTTGTGCAGGGTCAGGCGCACGTCCGGGTGATGCATGCGGAAGCGCTCGACGATCTTCGGCAGCAGGTACAGGATGGTCGAACTGTTGGCCGCGATGTTCAGTTCGCCCGCATCCAGCCCGCGCACCTTGTCGCGGAAGCGTGCCTCCAGCCCGTCCAGGCTCTCCACCAGCGGTTGCGCCATTTCGTACAGCAGCTGGCCCTCGCGGCTGGGCACCAGGCGGCGCCCGCTGCGCTCGAACAGCGGTACGCCCAGCTCCCGTTCCAGCGCCTGCAACTGCAGGCTGATGGCCGGTTGGCTGACGAAGAGCGCCTCAGCCGCCCTTGAGACTGAACCCAGACGCACGGTCTGGCAGAACGCGCGCAAGGGTTTCAGGCGGTCGGATTTGTAGGAAAAACGAGGACTTGGCGAGCTGCGCGTGGTCATGGCGTAACGAGTATTAGCACAATTTATGTAAAGCATTGCAAAAACTGTTTTGCCAAATACTGAGCGCGAGCGGCACGGTGGAGACGTTCCCCACCGCTGGAGTCGTCCCATGTCCGCCGTCGCTTCCGCTGTTCCCTCCCCCGCCGCCAAGGCCACGCCCGGCATCGCCCTGGCGACCCGGGTGGCCGGCCAGGACACCCTGCTGCCGGCGCCGCTGCTGGCCCTGCTGGTGTCGCTGCACCGGGCGGTGGAGCCGGGCCGGCAGGCGCGGCTGCAGGCCCGCCGCGAGCGCCAGGCGTTCTTCGACCGCGGCGGCCTGCCGGACTTCCGTGAGGACACCGCCGCGATCCGCAGCGGTGACTGGACCGTCGCACCGCTGCCGGCCGCGCTGCAGGACCGCCGCGTCGAGATCACCGGCCCGACCGATCCGAAGATGGTCATCAACGCGCTGAACTCCGGCGCCAAGGTGTTCATGGCCGACTTCGAGGATTCGACCTCGCCGACCTGGCGCAACCTGCTGGCCGGGCAGCAGTCGCTGGCCGCTGCGGTGCGTGGTGACCTGGAGTACACAGCGGCCAATGGCAAGCACTACACGCTGCGCCCGTACGACGAGCAGGCGGTGCTGATCGTGCGCCCGCGTGGCTGGCACCTGGACGAGAAGCACGTCCGCATCGACGGCCAGTTCCTGGCCGGTGGGCTGTTCGACGCGGCGGTGTTCGCCTTCCACAACGCCCGCACGCTGCAGCGCAAGGATCGTGGCCCGTACTTCTACCTGCCCAAGCTGCAGAGCATGGAAGAGGCAGCCCTGTGGGAGACCGCGCTGTCGCACATCGAAGGCATGCTGGGCCTGCCGCACGGGCAGATCAAGGTGACCGTGCTGATCGAAACGCTGCCGGCGGTGTTCGAGATGGACGAGATCCTGCACGCGCTGCGCGACCGCATCGTCGGCCTGAACTGCGGGCGCTGGGACTACATCTTCTCCTACCTGAAGACTTTCCGCCGCCATGCTGACCGCGTGCTGCCCGAGCGCGGCCAGGTGACCATGACCCAGCCGTTCCTGAAGGCGTATTCGGAACTGCTGATCCAGACCTGCCACCGCCGGGGGGCACATGCGATGGGCGGCATGGCGGCGCAGATTCCGATCAACAACGACGCCGCCGCCAACGAGCAGGCGATGGCGCGTGTGCGTGCCGACAAGCTGCGCGAGGTGAGTGCGGGCCATGACGGCACCTGGGTCGCGCATCCGGCGCTGATTCCGGTGGCGATGGCGATCTTCGACGAGCACATGCCTGCGCCCAACCAGCACCACGTCCTGCGCCAGGACGTGCGCGTGGGTCGCGACGAACTGATCGCGCGTCCACCGGGCACCATCACCCGCGCCGGCTTCGAGGGCAATGTCGAAGTCTGCGTGCGCTACCTGGCCGCGTGGCTGGACGGCAACGGCTGCGTGCCCATCCATCACCTGATGGAGGACGCGGCCACCGCCGAGATCAGCCGCAGCCAGTTGTGGCAGTGGCTGCATACCCCGGGCCAGCAGCTGGACGACGGCACCGCCATCGACCTGGCACTGCTCGACACCACCCTGGCGCAGCTGCCCGCACGCCTGGGTGATACCACGGCGCTGCCCGGCGGCGCACGCATCGGCGAAGCCATCGCCCTGCTTGGCGAACTGAGCCGCAACGATGAACTGACCGACTTCCTGACCCTGCCGGCCTACGCGCGCATCGACTGATCCCCGTGCCCGTTCCCACGCCGTTTCCCTTCCCGCTGCACGCACCACTGAACTGGAGAAAGACATGAGCACCCTGCCCACTGCCGAACAGATCCAGCACGACTGGGATACCAACCCGCGCTGGGAAGGCATCCAGCGCAACTACAGCGCCGCCGATGTGGTGCGCCTGCGCGGCACCGTCCATATCGAGCATTCGCTGGCCCGGCTGGGCGCGGAGAAGCTGTGGAAATCGCTGCACGAGCGCGAGTTCGTCAACGCGCTGGGCGCACTGACCGGCAACCAGGCCATGCAGCAGGTCAAGGCCGGCCTGAAGGCGATCTACCTGTCCGGCTGGCAGGTGGCGGCCGATGCCAACCTGGCCGGGCAGATGTATCCGGACCAGTCGCTGTATCCGGCCGATTCGGTGCCGGCGGTGGTCAAGCGCATCAACAACACGCTGCTGCGCGCCGACCAGCTGCACCACGCCGAAGGCAAGGACGACATCGATTTCCTGCAGCCGATCGTGGCCGATGCCGAGGCCGGCTTCGGTGGCGTGCTCAACGCCTTCGAACTGATGAAGGCGATGATCGAAGCCGGCGCCGCGGGCGTGCATTTCGAGGACCAGCTGGCATCGGTGAAGAAGTGCGGCCACATGGGCGGCAAGGTGCTGGTGCCGACCCGCGAGGCCATCGAGAAGCTCAACGCGGCGCGGCTGGCGGCCGATGTGCTGGGTGTGCCGACCCTGCTGGTGGCGCGCACCGATGCCGAAGCGGCCGACCTGCTGACCAGTGACATCGACGGCAACGATAAGCCGTTCACCACCGGCGAGCGCACCGTCGAAGGCTTCTACAAGACCCGCAACGGCCTGGAACAGGCCATCAGCCGCGGCCTGGCCTATGCACCGTATGCCGATCTGGTGTGGTGCGAGACCGGCAAGCCGGACCTGGAGTTCGCGCGCAGGTTCGCCGAAGCCATCCATGCGAAGTTCCCCGGCAAGCTGCTGGCCTACAACTGCTCGCCGAGCTTCAACTGGAAGAAGAACCTGGACGACGCCACCATCGCCAAGTTCCAGAAGGAGCTGGGCAGCTATGGCTACAAGTTCCAGTTCATCACCCTGGCCGGCTTCCACGCGCTGAACTACGGCATGTTCAACCTGGCACACGGCTATGCGCGCCGGCAGATGAGCGCCTTCGTCGAGCTGCAGGAGGCCGAATTCGAAGCGGCCGAGCGCGGCTTCACTGCAGTCAAGCACCAGCGCGAGGTCGGCACCGGTTACTTCGACGCGGTCACCCAGGCGATCCAGCAGGGACAGTCCTCTACCACCGCGCTGACCGGCTCGACCGAAGAAGAGCAGTTCCACAGCGAACGCGCGGCCTGATCCAACGGTGGCCGTGCGATCGGCTGCCGACACCGCTCAGGGTGGCCAGGGAAGGGCCAGACAACGCCGGCCGGTCGGGGGACCTGCCGGCGTTGTTGTATCCCCTCGGCGCCGCCCCGCACGGCATCCGCGTCAATCGGGCGCACGCCTCGTCACGCAACTTGGCCCAAACCCTGTGAAGACGGGCATGAGCTTGATCCGGCAGGAATTTTTACGGACGGTCGTGCTTCCAAGGTGCACCCCCCGGTCTCCACGCACCTGCCGGCTGTCGATTCGTAAAAATGAGATAGGGCGCACACTTTAAAGCGGTGCTATGCTCCGCGGCTCACCAGGGGACGCTGGCGGCGGGTGCAGGGAATGACCGGCAGGGGTGCGGCCGAGAACACTGACGCAACGACCGGTATCGCCCATGTGGCGATGGCCGAGATCGTGCATGCGCTGCTGTCCGATGCCGAGGTCGCATTGTTCGCCAGATTCGGCCGGCCGCGCCGGCTCGAAGCCGGGCAGTGGCTGTTCCAGCGCGGCCATCGTGGCGAGCGCATGTACGTGATCCTGGAGGGCCGGATCGAACTGGATTTCGGCGAGGATCTGGTGATCAAGGTGCTCGGCCACCAGGAGTTCTTCGGCGAGCTGGGCCTTCTGGTCGGCGATCACCTGCGCAGTGCCGGTGCACGTGCGCTGGTCGATTGCCAGGTGCTGGAACTCGGACCGGCCGATTTCCAGCGCCTGGTCGATGCCGATCCAGGGCTGGTGGCCTACTTCCTGCGCCGTACGATCATGCGCGTGCTGACCAACGAGCAGGCCCTGATCAGCCAGCTGCGGCGCCGCAACCACGATCTGGAAACGGCGCTCGACAATCTGTACATCACCACCCACCAGCTCACGCACACTCGCGAGCTGGTGCGTACCGACGAGCTGACCGGGCTGCACAACCGCCGCGGGCTGACCCTGTACCTGCAGGAGTGCCGGGCCGATGGGCAGGGCGCACCGCAGGGCCTGCTGCTGATCGACTGTGATCGCTTCAAGCAGATCAACGACCGGCACGGCCACCAGGCCGGCGACCGGGTGCTGCAGAGCATGGGCAACATCCTGCGTTCGATGGCTGGCGAACACGACCTAGCCTGCCGCTTGGGCGGCGATGAGTTCTGCCTCATCCTGCGGCGCGGCACCCACGAAATCGTGCAGCATGCCGCCGAGTTCATCCTCAGCGCGGTGCATGGCCTGCTCGAACGCAGCCATGGCACGCCCCATGTGAGCCTGGTGAGCATCGGCGCCAGCCTGCTGGCGCCGGATGCGGACTGGAGCGAGTGGTATGCGCGCGCGGACCGCGCGCTGTACCAGGCCAAGCGCGATGGCGGCAACTGCCTGCGCTGGGTGGACGTGCCGGACGGGCACTAGAGCGGAGACACAGGTGATGAAGGGCGACAAAGGAACGTCGGCGCCACACAACCAGCAGCTGCGCGCGCTGCTGTTCACCGATCTGTGCGATTCGCTGCAGCTGGTTGAACGGATCGGCGATGTGGCGGCGGCCGAGCTGTTCCAGCAGCATGACCGCCTGGTGCTGGGCCTGCAGCAGCGCTGGAACGGGCAGCTGATCGACCGTTCCGACGGCCTGTTCGTACTGTTCGAGCGCACCATCGATGGCGTCGGCTTTGCCCTGGCCTACCAGACGGCGGTGGAGGCGCTGGGGCGTGAGCGCGGCATCGTGCTGCGCGCACGCGCGGGCCTGCATGTGGGTGATGTGCTGCTGTGGAACAACAGCGCCGAAGCAATGGCCCATGGCGCCAAGCCGGTGGAGGTGGAGGGCCTGGCCAAGCCGATGGCGGCGCGGCTGATGCAGCTGGCCTGGCCGGGCCAGGTGCTGCTGTCGGCCACCGCCGAGCAGATGGCACGGCGCGCTACCGCCACGCTGCCCTGGGCCAGCGAGGAGCTGCGCTGGAAGCACCATGGGCGCTGGCGCTTCAAGGGCATCTCCGAGCGCCAGGATGTGTTCGAGATCGGCCTGCGTGGCAGTTCGCCGCTGCGTCGCCCGCGCTCGGGCGAGAAGGCATGGCGCGATCTACCCTTGTGGCGGCGTCCCGCGGCCGTGGTCACCGAGGCTGCGCTGGCGGTGACGCTGGGTGTGCTGCTGTGGATGCTGCTGCGTCCGGCGCCGGCCATCGCCTTCGCCGAACGGGACTGGGTGATCCTGGCCGCGGTGCAGAACACCACCGCCTATCCGCAGCTGGACAGCAGCCTGGAGCAGGCGCTGTACATCAGCCTGGGGCAGTCACGCTTCGTCAACATCCTCAGCGAACTGAAGGTGCGCGACACCCTGCAGCTGATGCAGCGCGCGCCACAGGCAAGGCTCGACCGCGCCCTGGCCATCGAGGTGGCCCTGCGCGACGGCGTGCGCGCGGTGCTGGTACCGAGCGTGCTCGAGCTCAACGGCAAGGTGCGGGTCAGTGTCGAAGTGGTCGATCCGCACAGCGGCCAGACCGTCTATACGCGCTACGCCGATGGTCGTGGCCTGGAGTCGATCCTGGCCTCCACCGACCATGTGGTGGCGGCGCTGCGCGCCGACCTGGGCGAAGCGTTGCGTGATGTCGGTCGCGACCAGCGACCGCTGCCCACCGTGGCGACGGCCAATCTCGATGCCCTGCACGCCTACGCCAAGGGCGTCGATGCAACGGCGGCCGCCCGCTACGACGACGCACTGATGTTCTACGAGCAGGCCACCCGGCTCGATCCCGCATTCGCCTTTGCCTATGTGGGACAGATGACCATCCAGCACGCCAAGGGCAACCTGGAGCAGGCCGCCGCGCTGTACCGCAAGGCGGTCAGCCAGCGTGCCCACCTGACCGCACGCGACCAGCTGTACCTGGACGCGTGGGCAGCGGATTTCGCAGGTGCACCGCCCATGCGCATCGCCGACAAGTGGCGCCTTCTGACCGAGCTGTACCCGGACGACCCGGCCGGTTGGATGAACTACGCCAAGATCCTGTACACCCAGGGCGACTATGACGGCGCCCTGGCTGCAACGCAGCCGCTGCTGGCCCGCCAGCATTCACGGCGTGCGCTGGTGCTGGTGTTCGTGGCGCGGGTGCAGCTGGCCCGTGGCGAAGTCGCCGCAGCCGAAGCGGCGCTGCGTGGCGCACGCCTTCATCCGGGCTGGAATGGCGATGGCATGGAGCCGGTGATCGCCGCGCTGGCAGGTGATTTCGAGGCAGCCAATGCCGGCTTTGCGGCGATGCCCGTATCGGGGCCGGGGACGCGCATGCTGCGCGCGGCGGTGCTGGCCATGCAGGCACGCGCGCACGAGGCAGCCACCGACATGCGGCAGGTGGCTGCCCAGTGCACGACGGTCGGTGGGCTGTGCGACATCTACGCGCTGCAGGCACTGGCCTGGCGCGAACAGGAAGGCGACCACGTGACGGCGCAGGAATACCTGCGTGTGCTGGACCGGGCGCTGGCCGCAGTCGACCGCCGCCATCCTGCGCCAGCGCGCCGCAATGCCTTCATCGCCCTGGCGGCGGCCTATCATGCCGCGCGCGCAGGCCACGCATCGGTGGTGATGCAGCGCAGGGAACCGCTGCAGGCCCTGCCCGAGCGCGACGCGGATCCGCGCCTGCGCGAGCTCTGGAACCTGCTGCGCGCCCGCATGGCCTTCGACCAGGGTGACCTGGACCAGGCGCAGGACCTGCTGGCGCAGCAGCCGTCGGCGAACCTGTTCCAGTGGCGGGTGCTGCAGCTGGATCTGGCGACCGCGCGCGGCGATCAGGCCGCGGTCGCGCGGCAGGCGGCGTGGCTGCAGCGCCACGCCGGCCTGGCATTCGCTGAAGACACCGGTGACTACGCTCTGTTGCCGCTGAACGCGATGGATGTGCAGCGGCTGGCGGCAGGCCGCGCCGCCGCAGTGATGCCTGACAAGGGCACGGTGGCCGCGCCCTGAGGCCGGTCTATCGATCCAGGCCGGGCAGGCCATCCTCGAACAGGAACGGCACGGTGAACGAGGCACGCGCGTCCAGCAGCTCGCGCAGGCGCGGAGCGGCCTTGGCGAACTCGGCCTTGCTGCCCAGCGTGGCCAGCGGCGTATGGCAGGCGCGCACGCAGTCTTCATCGGCGCCCAGATCGAGCAGTGCCTGGCCCGGATCCGCGGCGAAGGCCCTGCGGAAGTCATCGTCGCTGGACAGGCGTTCCAGCAGCTGCTGGACGATGTGGGTGGGAAGCGGTGAAGAAGACATGGCGTGCAACCGACGGGCTGGGAAAATGGAAGTATCGGCAGCGATCGTGCGAAGTTGATGGCAGGCACGTGCGTCGCGCTATGATCGGCGCCCCGCAGGCCTTCCGATTGCACGCCGATGAGATTCCGCCGTTGCCGGACACTGTTCGTCGAGCCGGTCGAACGCCCGGCCTTTGCATTGGCCGGCCTGATGGCCGGCGGCACCGGGGTGACCTTCGAGCAGCGCCTGCAGGTGCGTACCGCCCACCTGCCTTCGGCGTGCGAGATCGATGCCGACAGCTGCGCTTGGCTGTTGGCCTGCAGCGCGGAGCACTGGCAGCCGCTGCCTGACGATGCGGCATGCCGCCGCCGCGTACTGGCGCTGCTGCAGCAGGGACTGCTGGTGAGCGACGATCCGGCCCATGCCGAGGCCTGTGCGGCCGAGCAGCGCGTGCGCGACAGCCACTGGTGGCCGCTGTCGGCGCTGCACTACCAGCAATCCTGCTGGGATGGCGTGGACAGCAGCGCGGACATGCAGCGTCAGCACCTGGTGACCGCGCGCGATCTGGTCCGCAGCTTCGGCAATCCGCCGCCGGAGGCGCCGCCGCGCCAGCCCGGCGCGCTTGCGCTGCCCCGCTGTGATGATGATCCGATGCAGGAACTGCTGCAGGCGCGTGCCACCTGCCGGAACTTCGATGCGACCCGCCCGCTGCCGCTGCCGGTGCTGGCGCGCCTGCTGCAGCAGGTGCTGATGGCGCAGGCAGAGGTGGAAACCGATCCGGAGGTGCGGTTCCTGAAGAAGAATGTGCCCTCGGCCGGCAGCCTGCATCCGCTGGAAGCCTATCTGATGGTGCGCGACGTGCAGGGCCTGGCGCCGGGGCTCTACCACTACCACGCAGTCGCGCATGAACTGGCCCCCCTGCCGGTGCAGCCCGACGATCCCGCAGGGTTCCGCCTGCGCCTGCTGGCGGGCCAGCACTGGTTCGCCGATGCCCACGTGCTGCTGGTACTGGTGTGCCGCTTCGAGCGCACCTTCTGGAAGTACCGCAACCACGCCAAGGCTTACCGCGCGGTCATGCTCGACGCCGGGCACATCTCACAGGCGTTCTACAGCGCGGCCACCGCACAGGGCCTGGGCGCGTTCGTCACCGCGGCCATCAACGAGGCCGAGGCCGCGCGCGCGCTTGCCCTGCAGCCGATGGCGGAAGGCGCGCTGGCGGTATGCGGCTTCGGCTGGCGCGCGGCAACGATGCAGACCTCGGAGATGGACCCGGCGGGCCGCGTCTGGCCCGCCAGGATCACGCCGTAGCGTGGCTCAGGCCGCTTCGAAGTCGACCAGCACCGCGCCGTCACCGACCTGGTCGCCGGCCTTCGCCCGGTAACCCTTCACTGTGCCGTCGGCCGGTGCCTGCAGGGTGTGCTCCATCTTCATCGCCTCGAGTACCACCAGCGGCGTGCCGCGCTTGACCTGGGCACCGGCGTCGACCAGCGTCGCCACGATCCTGCCGGGCATCGGCGCCAGCAGGCTGCCTGCATCGGCCACCGCATGCTCCGACTCGCCGACCGGGTCATGCAGGGTGAAGCGGTGCTGGCCATCGGCGCCGAACAGATACAGCTGGTCACCCTCGCGCAGCAGCTGCAGTGACCAGCGACGACCGTCCAGCTGCATCGTCAGGTGGTGGCCGTCGAGGCGGCCGAGCACCGTCCGGGGGGCCGCATCATCACATTGCACACGCCAGCCATCGGTCTGTGTCCACACCTTCAGCACGTGCCGGCGCTCTCCCTGCTGCAGCGGCAGCACGCGGGGCGCCGGCGCACCCAGGCGCCAGCCATCCTGTGCCCGCCAGGGCGAATGGGGATCGCGCGGGTCGCTGCCGGCGTCGGCCGTGCTGGCAACCGCGGCGACCGCGGCCAGCTGCCACAGTGCATCGTCGCTGTCACCGACGGCACTCAGGGCGGCCTGCTCGCGTTCGATCAGTGCGGTATCCAGCCGGGCGTGCGCGAATGAATCGGTGTGGACCAGCCGGCGCAGGAAACCGGCATTGGTGGTCACGCCCACCACCTGGCAGTCAGCCAGCGCCTGGCTCATGCGGCGCAATGCGCTGTCGCGGTCCACATCCCAGACGATCAGCTTGGCGATCATCGGGTCGTAATACGGCGTGATGGCGTCGCCTTCCTCCACGCCGGTATCCACGCGCACGTTGGCCGAGGCAGCCGGCAGGCGCAGGCGACGCAGGGTACCGGTGGACGGCAGGAAGCCGCGGTCGGCATCTTCGGCGTACAGCCGTGCTTCGATCGCGTGGCCGTGGATGGCCAGCTGGTCCTGGCGCAGCGGCAGTGGCTGGCCGCAGGCCACGCGCAGCTGCCATTCCACCAGGTCGGTACCGGTGATGAACTCGGTGACCGGGTGCTCGACCTGCAGGCGGGTGTTCATTTCCATGAAGTAGAAATCACCGTCCGGGCCGGCGATGAACTCCACCGTGCCCGCGCCGACGTAACCCACTGCGCGTGCAGCGTCGACCGCCGCCTGGCCCATCGCCGCGCGGCGCTCGGCACTCATGCCCGGTGCCGGGGCTTCTTCCAGCACTTTCTGGTGCCGGCGTTGCACCGAGCAGTCACGCTCGAACAGGTAGACCGCATCACCGTGGCGGTCGCCGAACACCTGGATCTCGATATGGCGCGGTCGCTCGACATATTTCTCGACCAGCACGTGGTCGTTGCCGAACGCCGAGGCGGCTTCGCGCTGGCAGCTGGCCAGCGCATCGATGAAGTCCTCGCTGCGTTCGACCTTGCGCATGCCCTTGCCGCCACCGCCGGCGCTGGCCTTGATCAGCACCGGATAGCCGATCGTATCGGCCTGCGCGCGCAGGAAGTCCGGCGCCTGCTGGTCACCGTGATAACCCGGCGTCAGCGGCACGCCGGCTTTGGCCATCAAGGCCTTGGCCGCGCTCTTGTCACCCATCGCGCGGATCGCGCTGGCCGGCGGCCCGATGAAGGTGATGCCGGCGGCGGCACAGGCATCGGCGAAGTCGGCGTTCTCGGACAGGAAGCCGTAACCGGGATGGATCGCCTGCGCGCCGCTGCGGCGTGCGGCGTCGAGCAGGGCCTCGCCGCGCAGATAGCTCTCGCGCGCGGCGGCCGGTCCGACGTGGATGGCCTCGTCGGCCAGACGCACGTGGCGGGCGTTGCGGTCCGCATCGGAATACACGGCCACGGTGGCGATGCCGAGGCGGCGGCAGGTGGCGATGACGCGGCAGGCGATTTCGCCACGGTTGGCGATCAGGACTTTGGTGAACATGGCGACAGGCTCGGTCATGGCGCGGGTTACATGCGGAACACGCCGAAGCGCGTCTGCTGCGGGGCGGCGTTGAGGCTGGCCGACAGCGCCAGGGCCAATACCCGGCGGGTATCGGCCGGATCGATCACGCCGTCGTCCCACAGGCGCGCGCTGGCGTAGTACGGGTGGCCCTGCTGCTCGAACTGCTCGCGGATCGGCGCCTTGAACGCGTCCTCTTCCGCGGCGGCCCATTGCCCGCCCTTGGCTTCGATGCCATCGCGACGCACCGTGGCCAGCACGCTGGCGGCCTGTTCGCCACCCATCACGCCGATGCGTGCGTTGGGCCACATCCACAGGAAATTCGGCGAATAGGCCCGGCCACACATGCCGTAGTTGCCGGCGCCGAAGGAGCCGCCGATCACCACGGTGAACTTGGGCACCTTCGCGCAGGCGACCGCCATCACCAGCTTGGCACCGTCCTTGGCGATGCCGCCCTGCTCGTACTTGCGCCCGACCATGAAGCCGGTGATGTTCTGCAGGAACAGCAGCGGGATGCCGCGCTGGGTGCACAGCTCGATGAAGTGCGCGCCCTTCAGCGCGGACTCGGAGAACAGGATGCCGTTGTTGGCGATGATGCCGATCGGGTAGCCGTTCAGATGGGCGAAGCCGGTGACCAGGGTGGCACCATAGCGCGGCTTGAATTCATCGAAGCGCGAGCCATCGACCAGGCGTGCGATCACCTCGCGCACGTCGTAGGGCTTGCGCGTGTCGGCCGGGATCACGCCGTACAGTTCGTGCGCCGGCAGCAACGGTTCCTCCGGCGGCTGCATCGCCATCGCCGGTTCCGGCTTGCGCCAGTTCAGCTGGGCGATGATCGCGCGGACCCGTGCCAGCGCCTGCAGGTCGTTGTCGGCCATGTGGTCGGCCACACCGGAAATGCGCGTGTGCACGTCGGCGCCGCCCAGTTCCTCGGCCGTCACCACTTCACCGGTGGCCGCCTTCACCAGCGGCGGGCCGCCGAGGAAGATGGTGCCCTGCTCACGCACGATCACCGTTTCATCGCTCATCGCCGGCACATAGGCGCCACCGGCGGTGCAGCTGCCCATGACGCAGGCGATCTGCGGGATGCCCTGCGCGGACAGGTTGGCCTGGTTGTAGAAGATGCGGCCGAAGTGGTCGCGATCGGGGAACACCTCGTCCTGCAACGGCAGGAAGGCGCCACCGGAGTCGACCAGATAGATGCACGGCAGGTGGTTCTGCTCGGCGATCTCCTGTGCACGCAGGTGCTTCTTCACCGTCATCGGGTAATAGGTGCCGCCCTTGACCGTGGCATCGTTGGCCACGATCACGCACTCCACGCCGCTGACCCGGCCGATGCCCGCGACCACGCCGGCTGCCGGCACGGCGTCGTCGTACATGCCATGAGCAGCCAGCGGCGCGATTTCGAGGAATGCACTGCCGGCATCGAGCAGGGCGTCGATGCGGTCGCGTACCAGCAGCTTGCCGCGCGCGGTGTGTTTGGCGCGCGCCGCCTCGCTGCCGCCCAGGGCGGTGCGGGCGAGGGTGGCGTGCAGATCGTCGACCACGGCCTGCATCGCCGCGCGGTTGCTTTCAAACGTGTCGCTGCCCGGTTGCAGCTGGCTGTTCAGGACGGTCATGGGGTGGCCTTACAGGGTGCGCTGGAACAATTCACGGCCGATCAGCATGCGGCGGATCTCCGACGTGCCCGCACCGATCTCGTACAGCTTGGCGTCGCGCCACAGGCGGCCGGTCGGGTACTCGTTGATGTAGCCGTTGCCACCGAGGATCTGGATCGCCTGTCCGGTCAGCCAGGTGGCCTTCTCGGCGGCGTACAGGATCGCACCGGCCGCGTCCTGACGGGTGGTACGGCCCTGGTCGCAGGCGCGCGCCACGGCGTACACGTAGGCGCGGCAGGCGCCCAGGCCCACGTACATGTCGGCGATCTTGGCCTGGATCAGCTGGAAGCTGCCGATCGCTTCGCCGAACTGGTGGCGTTCGTGCACGTACGGCATCACCACGTCCATGGCCGCAGCCATCAGCCCCAGCGGGCCGCCCGACAGCACCACGCGCTCGTAGTCCAGGCCGGACATCAGCACGCGCACGCCACCGCCGACGCTGCCGAGCACGTTCTCTTCGGGAATCTCGCAGTCCTGGAACACCAGCTCGCAGGTCGGCGAGGAGCGCATGCCCAGCTTGTCCAGCTTCTGCGCGGTGGAGAAACCCGGCATGCCCTTTTCAACCAGGAAGGCGGTGATGCCCCTGGCGCCGGCGTCCATGTCGGTTTTGGCATAGACCACCAGCACATCGGCGTCCGGGCCGTTGGTGATCCACATCTTGTTGCCGTTGAGGACATAGTGATCGCCGCGCTTGTCGGCGCGCAGCTTCATCGACACCACGTCCGAGCCGGCACCGGGTTCGCTCATCGCCAGTGCGCCCACCTTGGCGCCACTGCACAGGTCGGGCAGGAAGCGCTGCTTCTGCGCCTCGCTGCCGTTCTTGCGCAGCTGGTTCACGCACAGGTTGGAGTGCGCGCCATAGGACAGGCCGATGCCGCCGGAGGCGCGAGAGACTTCTTCCATCGCCACCACGTGGGCCAGGTAGCCCATGCCGGTACCGCCGTATTCTTCCTCGACGGTAAGGCCGAGCAGGCCCTGTTCGCCCAGCTTCGGCCACAGTGCCTGCGGGAACTGGTTGGTCGCATCGGCCTCGGCAGCCAGCGGCGCGATCTCGGCGGCGGCAAAATGGGCCACGCTCTGGCGCAGCAGGTCGATCTCTTCACCGAGATCGAAGTTCAGGGATGGCACGTGCATTACAGCGGCTCCACGGCGGCAAAGTGGGGGATGGACGCACCCAGGGCTTGCCGGCGATGGTTTCCAGGACCGCGCCGGCACGGGCGAGGCCCCAGCGTAACGGGGTTCGGGCAAGAAGTGAACACAAATTCAAAAATTGAAACTAGAATCAAAACATGGCCTACAAACGCTCTGCACTGATGGAAGAACGCCTGGCCGGGGCCCGCGAGCGGATCCTGCTGGCAACCCGTGAACGGGTCGCCACCGGCGGCTGGCGAAACGCCCCGGTGACCGCCGTGGCCACCCAGGCGGGGGTCTCCACCGGCCTGATCTACCGTCATTTCCCTTCCAAGGCCGACCTGTTCGTGGAGGTGCTCAACGCGGCGGTGGCCCATGAAGTAGCGATCATGGAACGCATCGCCAGCGGCCCGGAGGCGGCCAGCGAGCGCCTGCGGCTGGCCATCGCCGCCTTCGTGCGTCGCGCCCTGGCGGGCCCGGGGCTGGCCCACGCCTTCATCGTCGAACCGGTCGATCCGGACGTGGAAGCCGAGCGCATGCGCGGCCGCCGTGCCTTCGGCGATGTGTTCCTGCGCCTGGTGGAGGAAGGTGTGGCCGCCGGCGAACTGCCTGCGCAGGATGCGCATGTGGCGGCCGCGTGCCTGGTCGGCGCCTTCACCGAAGCGATGGTCGGCCCGACCGCGCCCAGCCGTGAAGCGCATCGCGACGAGGATGCGCTGGTCGACGCCATCTGCAGCTTCTGCCTGCGTGCCATCGGCGCACCGGTAAATCGGTAGCGCCGGGCCATGCCCGGCGAGCGCGCACGTGGCCGATCCCGCAATGTTGCGCCGCACCAGCAGCGAAGCCTGTTGTCGCGCGCAGGGCGCGTTCTATACTCGGCCCATCACGCAGTCGCTCAGCCGTGGTCCAACGACTACCAGCCAGGGGTAACGAAGAGTGCGGAATTACGATCTGGAGTTCCTGAAACGCTTCTCCATGGTGATCGCGCTGTTGATGGCCATCACTCTGGGTCTGATCTTCCTTGCCGCCTTCCTGCACACCCGGATTCCGCCCGAGGTGTCGCCCACTGCGGCCAAACGCACCGAACAGCGCATTGCGCCGACCGGAGCGGTGTACGCCGGCAGTACCGGTGCGGCCGCGCAGGCGGCCGCCAAGGCGGCCGCGCTGGCCAAGGCCGCCTCGCAGGTGGCCTACGGCGGCACCACGGATGGCAAGGTCATCTTCGACAACCTGTGCACCGCCTGCCACACCACCGGCGTGGGCCAGGCGCCGACCCTGGACCGCGCGCACTGGGACCAGCGCATCACGCAGGGCAAGGACACGCTCTACAAGCACGCCATCGAGGGCTACACCGGCCCGGACGGCGGCATCATGCCACCCAAGGGCGGCAACCCGGCGCTGACCGAGGAACAGATCCACGCCACCGTGGACTGGATGCTGGGCAACCTGAAGTAGGACCTTTCCGCAGAACCGGGCCTGCCCTCGGCAGCCTCTGCTCCACCTGCGTGGGCGGCTGCCGGGCATGGGCCCGGCGCCGCGATCCCGTCGTCGACGGCCCCCGGGGCTTTGCCCACCTGGGCCGATTGCCGGGCCGCAGTCGGGCGTTCGTATTTCGGGGTTAGTCTGTGCCCCCATTCCGTGGAGTCGCCCGTCGATGCGCCGCCGTTCCCTTGTCCTCGCCCTGTCCCTGCTGCTGCCGGCACCTGCCTTTGCCCAGGCCCAGCCGCAGGCCATGCCGGCCCCGGCGACGTCCAGCCCGCGCAGCGCCACCGTTGTACTGGCCACCGCGCCGGCCGACTGGCGCGCGCTGGACGGCCAGCGGGTACGCATCGCTGCGCCGCTGACCCTGGCCGGCACCGACGCTCTGGAACGCTTCGGCCAGCTGACGGTCGCCTTCGGCGGTCGCCTGTGGCAGCCGACCGAAGTGGCCGCGCCGGGCACCGCCGGCATCGAACAGGTGATGGCCGACAACCTGCGACGCCGCCTGGTCCTGGACGATGGCAGCGACGTGCGTGATCCGGGCAGCGTGGCCTACCTGCCGGGCAACCCCGTGCTGCGCACCGGCATGCTGCTGCGCAATGTGGAAGGCATCGTCCGCGTGGACGCGCAGGGACGCCCGCAGCTGCAGGTCGAAGGCACGCTGAGCCTGCCCGCACTGCAGCGGCCGGCGGTGCCGGACGTGCCTGGCAGCCTGCGTATCGCGGCGTTCAACCTGGAAAACTACTTCAATGGCGACGGCCAGGGCGGCGGCTTCCCGACGCTGCGCGGTGCCCGCACGCTGGAGGAGCACAAGGCCCAGGTGGCCAAGCTGGTCGCCACCATCAATGCGCTCGACACCCACATCGCCGCCCTGATGGAGCTGGAGAACGATGGCTACGGACCGCAGTCGGCCATTGCCGAGCTGCTGGCCGCGCTCAATGACCGGCCGCACGCTGGACCGGACGACGCATGGGTGGCGGTCGATCCGGGCGAAGGCCCCGGCACCAATCCCATCCGCGTCGGCATCATCTACAAGCGCGGTGCGTTCAAGACTTTGGGCCCGCCGTTGACCAAGCTTGACGGCCCGTTTGCCGAGCACAGCCGTGCACCGCTGGCACAGGCATTCCAGGGCAAGGGCGCGCCGTTCATGGTGGTCGCCAACCACTTCAAGTCCAAGGGCTGCCGCGACGCCAGCGGTGCCGACGCCGACCGCAACGATGGCCAGGGCTGCTGGAATGCGACCCGCGTCGAATCGGCCCGCCAGCTCAACCAGTGGGTGCAGGCCGAAGCCGCACGCCTGAAGGTGAAGGATGTGGTGATGCTGGGCGATTTCAACGCCTATGCGATGGAGGATCCGATCCGCACGCTGCACACGCTGGGCTGGCAGGACGCCTTCAAGGTGGCCAAGATCGAACATCCCTACAGCTACGTCTACAACGGCTACAGCGGCCGCCTCGACCACGCCCTGCTGAGTCCGTCCATGGCCCGCCGCCTGGCGGGCGCCGCCGAATGGCACAGCAATGCCGACGAGCAGGACGCCAGCGGTTACCAGGGGCGCAATGTGCCCGGCCCATGGCGCAGCTCCGACCACGACCCGCTGCTGCTGGGCTTCGACAAATGACCCAGCCGTGAGGCATCCGCTCGGATGGGGCGGGGCATGGGGCCGCACGGACCCCGCTGTTGCTTTTGATTTCCTGTCCGCCTTCAAGCGAGCCGAGCATCGCAGGGGAATCAGGGGCGGAGAGGCGCCGATGTCTGAGCGCAGCGAGTTCGGCGCCGCCCCCTGATTCGCCGAGAAGCGCAGGGTAACGGTGCACGGCACCGGCTCGCGGTCGGCGGAACGTCTCTTTGGTTACTTTCTTTGCGCGCAAAGAAAGTGACACCTCTGCGCGGTTGCGGAAACGATCTGCCGGGCATGCCCGGCGCAACCCGCACTCACCCCCAGGCGATCAACCCGATCGCCAGCACCGCCAGCGCCAGGCCGGCCCGGTTCCACTTCGTGGTCGGTTCGCCAAAGGCAAACACGCCCACCAGCGCACCCAGTACCACCACACCGATGTTCATGCCGGCGAACACCGTGGCCGGGCTGTCCGGCATCGCCTGGTGCGCGTGCACATAGAACAGGATGTTGCCGCCGTTGAGCAGCCCCAGCAGTGCGCCGGCCCCCAGGTTGCGCCAGGCCAGCCGGCTGCGGCCGCGCGCATGCCGCCACAGCTGCACCGCCAGCATCAGCACGAAGGCCAGGCTGAAACTGGCCAGCACCGCGGCCATCGACGGCGTACCGGACAGCGCTACCTGCTTGAGCAGCACGTCCACCACCGCGAAGCCACCCCACACGCCCAGCAGCCACCCCCAGCCACCGGCCGAGGCCGCCGGCGCCGGCCCGCGCGGACGCAGGCTGATGGCCACCATCGCCAGCAGGCCCAGGCCCAGCCCGGCCAGTTTCCACGGCGTCGCGGTCTGGCCGAAAAACAGGAAGGCGGCCGCCAGCGAAAGCAGCAGCGACAGGCGTTGCGCCACGTCGCTGCGGACGATGCCGGCCACCGCGACCGCGCGGCCCAGCACCAGGAAGATCGAGGGCAGCACCACCGCCAGCGCCAGCAGTGCACCCCACGGCGCGTGCGGCGTGCGCAGTGCATCCAGCGGCGGCTGCAGCACCACGGCGGTCAGGGTCGCGGCCACCAGGTAGTTCCAGGTGACCATCTGCGCGACATCCAGCTGGCGGCGTCCGGCCACCTTCAACAGGACCGAAACCAGCACGCTGCAGATGACGGCCAGGGACAGATGGAGCATGGGCAGGCACAGGGCAGGGGCGGGGGACGGTATCATGTTGCCATGCGCAATCCTTCGTTCCCCGTCGCCCCCGGCGAAACCGCCTGCCTCGAACTGGACGGCCCGGCCGGCCCGCTGGAGGTGGTCGTCGATCTGCCCAAGGCCGATGCGCCGGTGCAGCCGATCGTGGCCATCGTCTGCCACCCGCTGTCCACCGAGGGCGGCACCCTGCACAACAAGGTGGTCACCATGACCGCCAGCACCCTGCGCGAGCTGGGCATCGCCACGGTGCGCTTCAACTTCCGCAGCGTCGGTGGTTCGGCGGGCACCTTCGATGGTGGCGTGGGCGAGCAGGATGACCTGAAGGCCGTGACCGCTTGGGTGCGCAGCCAGCGCCCCGACGACCGTCTGTGGCTGGCCGGCTTCAGCTTTGGTGCGTTCGTTTCGCTGAAGGCAGCCGCCACGCTGCAGCCGGAGGCGCTGATCTCGATCGCGCCGCCGGCCGGCCGCTGGGATTTCGACGGCGTGCAGCCACCGGCCCGCTGGCTGGTGATCCAGGGCGAGCAGGACGAGATCGTCGACCCGCAGGCGGTCTATCAGTGGCTGGACTCGTTGCAGGCTCCACATGAGCTGGTGCGGATGCCCGACACCAGCCACTTCTTCCATCGCAAGCTGATCGACCTGCGTGGTGCGTTGACCCACGGCGTCAAGCACTGGCTGGGCGCAGCAGCATGAGTGCAGTCGAGTTGACCCCGTCGCAGCGGTATGCGGCCGGGGTTGCCCGGGGTGACTGGCAGGACGACCCCGCCCAGCACGCGGCGCTGGCCGAGCTGGACCGCATCCACGTGGGCCTGCTGGACAACGCCGAGGAGGGCTGGCTGGACCGGTTGTCCTCGTTCTGGAAGAAGCCCGAGCCGGTCAAGGGGCTGTATTTCTGGGGAGGTGTCGGCCGCGGCAAGACCTTCCTGGTGGATCTGTTCTACGACGGGCTGCCGATCAAGCAGAAGTACCGCACCCACTTCCATCGTTTCATGCGCAGCGTCCACGAGCGCCTGCGCGAGCACCAGGGCCAGAGCGACCCATTGGCGAAGATCGCCCAGGAATGGCGCAGCAACCTGCGCGTGCTGGTGCTGGACGAATTCTTCGTCACCGACATCGGCGACGCCATGCTGCTGGCGCGCCTGCTCGAACGCCTGTTCGCCGAGGGCGTGACCCTGGTCACCACCTCCAATACCGCGGTGGAGAATCTGTATCTCAATGGCCTGCAGCGCGAGAGCTTCCTGCCCGCCATCAGCCTGCTGCAGCGTTTCTGCGTCGAACTGTACGCCGAAGGCACGGAGGATTACCGGATGCGCGCGCTGACCCGTTCGCCGGTGTACCGCGCGCCGCTGGCCGCCGACAGCGACGACTGGCTGGCCATGCGCTGGAACGAACTGAGTGGCGGCCAACCCGCCAAGGCCGGCAACATCGAGATCGAAGGCCGCAAGATTCCCGTCCGCGGCCGTGGCAAGAGCATCGCCTGGTTCGACTTCGCCGCCCTGTGCGAAGGTCCGCGTGGCCCATCGGACTACATCGAGATCGCGCACGAGTTCAATACGGTGCTGCTGGGCGGCATTCCCGCCTTCGATCGCCTGAACGAGGATGCCGCGCGCCGCTTCGTCAACCTGATCGACGAACTGTATGACCGCCACGTCAACCTGGTCTGCACCGCCAGCACGTCGCCGGTCGAGCTGTACACCGGCACCCGCCTGCAGGGCGCGTTCGAGCGCACCGCCTCGCGCCTGATCGAAATGCAGAGCGCCGAATACCTGGGCACCCCGCACCGGGCGTGAGGGCCCGGGGCCGGGCGCAGGCGCCGCAGCGGCAGCTCGACGTTACCGGCTGGGCGCCAGTGCGTTCCCCTGCGGCCGCTCCTCCGGCCCGGCCGACACCTGCAGGCCGTCGTCGCTGCGCTCAAGCAACCGCAGCGGCTGGCCCTGGTAACGCACTTCCAGCGCATCGTGGGTATCGGCCAGCGCACGCACCAGCGGGCACAACGCCATCGCGCTGGCCTCCACACGCTGGGCACCGGCTTCCAGACGCCGGTCCAGCTCGGCATCCAGGCGCTCGGCACGTTCTTCCATGGCGTCGCTGCGGCCGGTGAAGACCTGCCAGAGCACGCTGCGGGCGATCGAGCCGGACAGCGTCTCGGCCATGTCCTGCACCTTCGCCTCGAATCCGGGACCGAAGGTCGCCTGTTCCCAGTAGCCCTTTCCGAGCGTCCCCTCGATCCAGTCATCCGCCTGCCGCCGCAGGCGCCTGACCTTGCGGCTGTTGGCGGTGCCGGTCAGGCTCTCGTAGACGCCATCGAGCGCGTCGAAGCTCAGCTGGCTGACATCGCGCGCCAATGCCGTGGCGGCGGGCATCAACCGGCGCGCGCCGGCCTCCAGCTGGCGCAGGCGGGCGGCATCGGCCTCGCTGACCGGCACGATCGTGTCATCCAGGCTCAGCACGCCATCGTGGAACACCACCTCGTGCGGCGCCTGCGGGCCGTGTCGCAGCCAGATGCCGCCGCTGTCCACCAGCACGTCGTAGTCCGTGCGGATGCCACACTGGTCCGCGTGCAGCTTCGGCGCGTCGGCCGCCTGCGCTGGCATGATGCACAGCGCCGACAGCACTGCCAGGGCAGGCAGTCGCAGGTCCATTGGACATTCCTTTTCCAGTCGCCAGAGCCCAGCGTCCGCCTCTCCGGCCTGTCCGTCATCGGCCGGAAGTCACGCCGTCCACCGGATTCCCACCGGCTGCCCACCTTCTATCCACAGGGTTGTCCCTTGGTCATTCCGTTACTGTCATGTGAAGCTGTCATTGTTCTGTTTCCGCACTCCGTTGTACCGCCGGAATGACGCGTTCCGGTCTTGACTGCGCGGCCCGTTCCGGCAGGTCCAAAGCGTCCGATCCGGGCGCCGATGGCACGATCCTTGCGGCGCAAGGGATTGCCGAATTTCACTACATTTGGCGTTGACGGACCCCACCACCCCCACTATCTTGTGGCCATCGGTCGCAGCGACCCCAAGTCGCAAGGACAACGGGGAAGGCGCAGAGGCGGGAGCCACGCGGCACCCACGTCCACAGCGATACCCGTCGGCGACCGTCACGGCAGCGGCAGGCGCAGGTCTCACCTCCTGCGACGCCCAACTGCCATCCTGGGCCGTCATGTCCTGGGCCGCGCCACCGATGCACCTGCAACCACCCCATCACGCCAAGAGGACACACGCCGTGACCACCGAAACCAGCGCCACCATCGAAAAGGAAAGCGAGTTCCTGTTGACGTCGCCGCCGACGGCCAACGCGATGAGTGTGACCAAGCGCAATGGCACGACCGAACTGGTGGACCTGAACAAGATCGTGCGTGCGGTGCAGCGTTCCTCCGAAGGCCTGCACGCCGTCGATCCGATGCGCGTGGCCACCCGCACCATTTCCGGCCTGTACAACGGCGCCACCACCCGCGAGCTGGATGAGCTGTCCATCCGTACCGCCGCCCTGCTGATCGGTGAAGAACCCGAGTACGGCCGTCTGGCCGCGCGCCTGCTGGCCAACTACATCGCCAAGGAAGTGTCGGGCCAGGAAATCTATGCCTTCTCGCAGTCGGTCAGCCGTGGCCATGAAGTCGGCCTGATCAACGACCGCCTGCTGAACTTCGTGCAGACCAACGCGCGCAAGCTCAACGATGCGATCGACATCTCGCTGGACCTGAACTTCGATTACTTCGGCCTGCGTACCCTGTACGACCGTTACCTGCTGCGTCATCCGCACACCCGCAAGGTGATCGAGACCCCGCAGCAGTTCTTCCTGCGCATCGCCAGCGCGCTGAGCGAGGACGTGTCCGAGACCCTGGCGCTGTACAAGCGCATGGGCAACCTGGACTACCTGCCGTCCAGCCCGACCCTGTTCAACTCCGGCACCACCCACGAGCAGCTGTCCTCGTGCTTCCTGCTGGATTCGCCGCAGGACTCGCTGGAGTCGATCTACTCCAAGTACGGCGACATCGCCCAGCTGTCGAAGTTCTCCGGCGGCATCGGCGTCAGCTACACCCGCGTGCGTTCGCGTGGTTCGCTCATCAAGTCCACCAACGGCCATTCCAACGGCATCGTGCCGTGGCTGAAGACCATGGACTCGTCCGTGGCGGCGGTGAACCAGGGCGGCAAGCGCAAGGGCGCGGCCTGCGTGTACCTGGAAACCTGGCACGCCGACATCGAGGATTTCCTCGAGCTGCGTGACAACACCGGTGACGAAGCCCGCCGTACCCACAACCTGAACCTGGCCAACTGGGTGCCGGACCTGTTCATGAAGCGCGTCGAGGCCGACCAGGAATGGTCGCTGTTCGATCCGCGTGTCGTGCCGGAGTTCACCGATCTGTTCGGCGAAGCCTTCGAGCAGGCCTACCTGCAGGCCGAAGCCCAGGGCAAGGCCAACCGCACCATCTCCGCCCGCAAGCTGTACGCCCGCATGATGCGTACGCTGGCCGAGACCGGCAACGGCTGGATGACCTTCAAGGACAAGTGCAACCGCGCCAGCAACCAGACCCTGCGTCCGGGCAACGTGATCCACCTGTCCAACCTGTGCACGGAAATCCTGGAGGTCACCTCCAACGATGAAACCGCGGTGTGCAACCTGGGTTCGATCAACCTGGGCAACCACTTCGACGAGCACAACGAGTTCGACTTCGAGAAGCTGGCCGAGACCGTGCGCCTGGCCGTGCGCCAGCTCGACCGTGTCATCGACCTGAACTTCTACCCGATCGAAACCGCCCGCCGCGCCAACCTGCGTTGGCGCCCGGTCGGCCTGGGCTGCATGGGCCTGCAGGACGTGTTCTTCCGCAAGCGCCTGCCGTTCGACAGCGCCGAAGCCCGTGCCCTGTCGAAGAAGATCGCCGAGACGATCTACTTCCACGCGCTGGAAACCTCGACCGAACTGGCCCAGGAACGCGGCAAGCACCCGTCGTTCAACGACACCCGTGCCGCCAGTGGCGAACTGCAGTTCGACGCCTGGAACGTGGTGCCGGAAGACACCGCGCGCTGGGATGCCCTGCGTGCCCGCATCAAGGAGCACGGCCTGCGCAACTCGCTGATGATCGCCATTGCCCCGACCGCGACCATCGCCTCCATCGCCGGCTGCTACGAGTGCGTCGAGCCGCAGGTGTCCAACCTGTTCAAGCGCGAAACCCTGTCCGGTGACTTCCTGCAGGTCAACCGCTACCTGGTGAACGAGCTGAAGAAGCTGGGCCTGTGGACCGCCGACATGCGCGATGCCATCAAACTGGCCGAAGGTTCCATCGCCGGCCTGACGCAGATTCCGGAAACCCTGCGTGAGGTCTACCGCACCGCGTGGGAACTGCCGATGCGTTCGCTGATCGACATGGCCGCCGAGCGTGGCGCCTTCATCGACCAGTCGGCCTCGCTCAACCTGTTCATGGAAAGCCCGAACATCGGCGCGATGTCTTCCATGTACATGTACGCGTGGAAGCAGGGCATCAAGACCACCTACTACCTGCGCTCGCGTCCGGCCACCAAGATCGCCAAGACCACGGTCAGCAACGCGGCCCCGGCCAAGGTGTTCAGCCCGGACGAAGCCATCGCCTGCTCGCTGGAGAACCCGGAAGCCTGCGAGGCCTGCCAGTAATCGCACGCTGTGCCGTAGAGCCGGGCCCCGCCCGGCTGCGCAATGACAAGGTAGCGCCGGGCCATGCCCGGCGTTTTGACCCGAGAAGACAAGGAAACACCCATGGCCGACAAGCCCAAGCAGATGCTGCTCGATCCCGGTTTTGAACTGACGTTGCGCCCGATGCGCTACCCGCAGTTCTATGACATGTACCGGAATGCGATCAAGAACACCTGGACGGTGGAAGAGATCAATTTCCAGATCGACATCACCGACCTGCACAGCAAGATGTCGCCGGGTGAGCGCCACCTGATCCATCGCCTGGTCGCGTTCTTCGCCACCGGCGATTCGATCGTGTCCAACAACCTGGTGCTGAACCTGTACCAGCACCTCAATGCGCCGGAAGCGCGCATGTACCTGTCGCGCCAGCTGTATGAAGAAGCGCTGCACGTGCAGTTCTACCTGACCCTGCTCGACAACTACCTGCCGGACCCGGAAGAGCGCGCCAAGGCGTTCTCGGCGGTGGAGAACATCGACTCGATCAAGAAGAAGGCCGATTTCTGCTTCAAGTGGATCGACTCGATCCAGGACCTGACCCGTATCGAGACCCGCGAACAGCGCCGCCAGTTCCTGCTCAACCAGATCTGCTTCGCCGCCTGCATCGAAGGCCTGTTCTTCTTTGCTGCGTTCGCCTACGTGTACTACTTCCGTTCGCGCGGCCTGCTGCCGGGCCTGGCCTCGGGCACCAACTGGGTGTTCCGCGACGAAAGCGCCCATATGGAGTTCGCGTTCGAGTCGGTACGCGTGGTCCGAGAGGAAGAGCCGGACCTGTTCGATGAGGAGATGAAGCAGCAGGTGTACGACATGCTGGCCGAAGCGATCGAGTGCGAAGTGCAGTTCGCCGAGGACGTGCTGTCCGGCGGCGTGGCGGGCATCTCCACGCGCGACATGCGCCAGTACCTGCAGCACTGCGCCGACCAGCACTTCGCCAAGCTGGGCATGGAAAAGAAGTACAACGTGCGCAACCCGCTGCCGTTCATGGAACTGCAGGACGTGCAGGAGCTGACCAACTTCTTCGAACGCCGCGTTTCGGCCTACCAGGTCGGCGTGCAGGGCGAAGTTGCCTTCGACATGAACTTCTGACCCTCCGGTCAGGCCTGTCGCAGCGAGAACCCCGGCCAACGCCGGGGTTTTTTGTGGGTGGCGCCGGGCCATGCCCGGCGGGTACCGTCCGGGGATGCGCGCAACGGCGACCGCGCTGCGCCCTCGCCGGGCATGGCCCGGCGCTACCCGGCGTATTACCGCCGCCCTTCCGCCGCCATGCGCACCGCCAGCCCGGCCAGGACCGTGCCCATCAGCCAGCGCTGTGCCGCCTGCCAGGTGGGGCGCGCGGCGAGAAATGCCGCGATGCTGCCGGCCAGCACCACGATCACCGCGTTCACGCTCAGGCTCACCACGATCTGGGTAGCACCCAGAACCAGCGACTGCATCAGCACGCTGCCGTGCCCGTCCGGATGCAGGAACTGCGGCAGCAGGGACAGGTACATCACCGCGATCTTAGGGTTCAGCAGATTGGTCAGAAAGCCCATCGCAAACAATCTGCGCGGGCTGTCCTGCGGCAGGTCGCGCACCGCGAACGGCGAGCGGCCACCGGGTTTGAGCGCCTGCCAGGCCAGGTACAGCAGGTACAACGCCCCCCCGATGCGCAGCGCGTCGTAGGCGAACGGCACCGTCATCAGCAGGGCGGTGATGCCCAGCGCCGCGCACAGCATGTAGAACACGAAACCCAGCACCACCCCGCCCAGCGAGACCAGGCCGGCGCGGCGGCCCTGGCAGATCGAGCGCGAGACCAGGTAGATCATGTTCGGCCCGGGCGTAAGCACCATGCCCAGCGAGATGAAGGCGAAGGCCAGCAGATCGGAGGTCGCGGGCATGGGCAGTCCTGGCAGTGGGCGTGGCGCAGTGTAGCGCCGCCTGTACGGGGCCTGGCTTAACATTGCCGCACCCCACACCGAAGCCCTGCCCATGACCCCGATCCCCGAAACCGTGCCACCGATCGAAGTGCGCATGGCCGAAATCGTCTTTCCCAACCATACCAACCATATGGGCACGCTGTTTGGTGGCCAGGCGCTGGCATGGATGGACAAGGCCGCCTTCCTTGCCGCCGCCCGCTACTCGCGCCGCACCGTGGTCACCGCGCGCAGCGACCAGGTCGACTTCAAGTTGCCGATCCGCATCGGCCAGATGGTGGAAACGATCGGCCGCATCGTCGAGGTCGGCCGCAGCTCGATGAAGGTCGAGGTGGAACTGATTGCCGAAGACCTGCACAGCGGCGAGCGCAGGCTCTGCACGCGCGGCCACTTCGTGATGATCGCGCTGGACGAGGCGGGCCAGCCGATCGCGGTACCGCCGCTGCCGGCGCCCTGAGCCGGCGCTTGTGGGGGCGCCGTGGTGCCCCCATCTGGTCGGCATGACCCCGCCGCTGACCGACTTCATCGACCGCGCCCAGCGCCTGTTCGTGCTGACCGGCGCCGGCTGCAGCACGGCCTCGGGAATCCCCGATTACCGGGATACCGATGGCCAGTGGAAACGCACGCCGCCGGTCACCTACCAGGCATTCATGGGCGAGGCCACCACCCGCCAGCGCTACTGGGCACGCAGCCTGCTGGGCTGGCCGCGATTCGGCCTGGCCCAGCCCAACGGCACCCACCAGGCGCTGGCCGCGCTGGAGAAGCAAGGCAAGGTGCAGGTGCTGCTGACCCAGAACGTGGATGGCCTGCACCAGCGCGCCGGCAGCCAGAACGTGATCGACCTGCACGGGCGGCTGGACCTGGTGCGCTGCATGGGCTGCGAGCGCCGCAGCGGTCGCCAGGCGTTCCAGCAGCGCCTGCTGGACGCCAATCCCGGCTGGGACACGCTCGAGGCCGGCATCGCCCCCGACGGCGACGCCGATCTGGAGACCGATTTTTCCTCCTTCGTGGTGCCCGACTGTCCATCCTGTGGCGGCCTGCTGAAGCCGGACGTAGTGTTCTTCGGCGAGAACGTGCCGCGTGAACGCGTGGCGGCAGTGCATGAGCACCTGCAGCAGGCCGATGCCGTGCTGGTGGTGGGGTCCTCGCTGATGGTCTATTCCGGCTTCCGTTTCGTGCAGGCCGCAGCAAAGGCCGGACTGCCGGTGGCTGCCGTGAACCGTGGCCGCACCCGTGCCGACGACCTGTTCCAGTTCAAGGACGAGCGCGATTGCGCTGAAGCGCTGGCCGGGTCCGTCATCGGGTAGCGCCGGGCCATGCCCGGCGAGCATGCAGCGCCACCGCGAAACAGCGATCCATCCACATGGTTGATTCGCCGCCCCTGCAGCGGTGCAATACGCACCCCCCTCTGCCCGTCCCTGCATCCCTCGTGAGCCAGCTGTTCTCGCCGATCACCTTCGGCCCCCTGAGCCTGTCCAACCGCATCGTCATCGCGCCGATGTGCCAGTACTCCGCCGAAGACGGGCGCGCCAGCGACTGGCACGCCATGCATCTGGGCAATCTGGCGCAATCCGGTGCCGGCCTGCTGATCCTGGAAGCGACGGCGGTCGAGCCGCGTGGACGCATCAGCTGGGCCGACCTCGGCCTGTGGGATGACGGCACCGAAGCTGCGCTGGCACACGTGCTGGCCAGCGTGCGGCGCTGGTCGCCGATGCCGCTGGGCATCCAGCTGGGCCATGCCGGCCGCAAGGCCTCGGTACATCGTCCCTGGGACGGCGGTGGCCAGCTGCCGGCCGATGATGCACGTGGCTGGACCACGGTGGCGCCGTCAGCGCTGCCGTTCCATGCTGCCGATCCCGCGCCGCAGGAACTGGATGAGGCGGGCATCGCGGGAATCGTTGCTGCCTTCGCCGCCAGCGCGGTGCGCGCCGAACGCCTGGGCTTCGAGCTGATCGAAGTGCATGCCGCGCACGGCTATCTGCTGCACCAGTTCCTGTCACCGCTGAGCAACCGGCGTACCGATGGCTATGGGGGTTCGCTGCCCAATCGCCTGCGCCTGCTGGTGGAGGTATTCGATGCCGTGCGCGCGGCAGTGTCGGACAAGGTCGCCGTGGGTGTGCGCATCTCCGCCAGCGACTGGGTCGACGGTGGCTGGGATCTGCTGCAGAGCGAAGCACTGTCCCAGGTGCTGGACGCGCGTGGCTGCGATTTCCTGCACGTCTCCAGCGGCGGCCTGGATGAGCGCCAGAAGATCAGCGTCGGGCCGGGCTACCAGGTGCCGTTCGCGGCCGCGATCAAGGCCAAGGTGCGCATGCCGGTCATCGCGGTGGGGATGATCACCGAACCGGAGCAGGCCGAATCGATCCTGCGTCATCGCCACGCCGATGCCATCGCCCTGGCCCGCGGCATCCTCTACGACCCGCGCTGGCCCTGGCACGCGGCAGCCGCGCTGGGCGACAGCGTGGTGCCGGCTGCGCAGTACCTGCGCTGCGAGCCGCGTGAGGCACGCGGCGTGTTCACCCCGCGCTGAAGGTCATGCCCGCCAGGCGGGCGGCAGGCCGGCCTGCAGGTGATCGAACAGCGCACGGATCCTGGCGGTGAAGTCGCGGCGGTCGCTGACGCAGAAATAGACCTCCATCGGTTCCGGGCGCCATGCACTGTCCGCGCCGAACACCGCGTGCAGCCGGCCATCGCGCAGAAAGGGATCGGCCACGAAGGCCGCCAGCCGGGTGATGCCGGCACCGGCCGCGGCCAGTTCGGCCAGCGCGTCGATGTCATCGCAGACCATGCCCGGCGGCAGCGGCGCATCCACGCGCTGGTCGCCCTTGCGCAGGCCCCAGCGCAGAGGCCGCCCATCGGTGGGGAAACGATGCAGCACACCCCGATGGCCGCGTAGTTCGGACGGCTCCTGTGGCCACCCATGGGCCTGCAGGTAGGCAGGCGAGGCGCAGAAGACGAAGGGAATCCGTGCCAGCGGCCGCGCCACGACACCGTCCTCCAGCTGCGCACCGATGCGGATGCTGGCATCGACCGCCTCCGGACCATGCTGCACGGCCCGGTCGGACAGCCGCAGTTCCAGCTGCAGCTGCGGATAGCGTTGCTGCAGTGAAGGCAGCAGGGGCGCCAGCACGTGGCGGCCGAACGCGCGACTGCTGGCGATGCGCAATGGCCCGGCCGGCTCGATGTCACCGCTGGTGACCAGGGCCTGCGCCCGCGCCAGATCGGCTTCGATGTGGCGCACCTGCGCCAGGTACAGCGCACCGGCCTCGCTCAGCGCCAGCTGGCGCGTGCTGCGGTTCAGCAGGCGCACGCCCAGGTGGGCCTCCAGACGATGGATGTTCTGGCCCACGGCGGTGGCGCTGATGCCAAGGCTGCGGGCCGCAGCGGCAATGCTGCCGGTGTCTGCGGTGCGGGTGAAGCTGCGGATCAGCTGCAACAGGTTCATGACCCGCCAGCGTGCCACGAAAGCCCGGCACGATCACTTGGAACTGTCCGAAGCGGTTCGTTGCATCGGTGACAATGCATCACGCGGGCGGGGTGCTGCCCTACACTTGCAGGATGCGACCCGATTCCATTCTCACCCTGTCCTGCCCCGACCGCACCGGCATCGTCTACCGCGTGTCGGGCCTGTTGTTCGATCATGGCTGCAACATCCTCGACGCCCAGCAGTTCGGCGACGAGGAAAGCGGCCGCTTCTTCCTGCGCGTGCATTTCGACCGCGACGCCGGCCTGCCCCTGGACACGGTACATGCGTCCATGGCGGCATTGGCCCGCGAGTTCGGCATGGACTGGCAGCTGCAGGACGGTCGGCGTCGTGCGCGCCTGCTGGTGCTGGTCAGCAAGCAGGGCCACTGCCTGAATGACCTGCTGTTCCGCGCGCACAGCGGGCAGCTGAAAGTGGATATCGCGGCAGTGGTGTCCAACCATGCCGATTTCGCCCCGCTGGCTGCGTCCTACGGCGTGCCGTTCCACCATCTGCCGGTGAACGCGGATACGCGCGCGGTGCAGGAACAGCAGATCATCGATCTGGTCGAACACGAGCGTATCGACCTGGTGGTGCTGGCGCGCTACATGCAGATTCTTTCACCCACCCTGTGCCGCGCGCTGGCCGGCCGGGCGATCAACATCCATCACAGCTTCCTGCCCAGCTTCAAGGGCGCGCAGCCCTATCACCAGGCGCACGCGCGCGGGGTCAAGATCATCGGCGCAACCGCGCACTATGTCACCGAGGATCTGGACGAAGGTCCGATCATCGAACAGGACGTGGCCCGCGTCGATCATGCGATGACGCCGCGCGACCTGGTACGCCTGGGCAGCGATACCGAATCGCAGGTGCTGGCGCGTGCCGTGCGCCGCCATGTGGAGCACCGCATCCTGCTCAACGGGCACCGCACGGTGGTGTTCCGCTGATACCTGCCCGGCGGGAGGTGCGTCAGAGGATCCCGATCCCCGCTGTGCCCAGTGCTTCACGCACCATCCCGTCGTTGGCCTCGGTTACCGGCCGGGTCAGGTCCCAGAGGAATTTCACCCTGAAGCCGGACGCGGCTGCGTCCTGCGCGCTCCACAGCACGCAGTAGTCGCGGGCCAGGCCGCAGACGTGCACCTCGTCGATGCCGCGCTCGTGCAGCCAGCCGGCCAGGCCGGTGGCGGGGCGCCCGCCATCGGGGCCGTGGTTCTCGCGGAAGGCGCTGTAGGAATCCACCTGCTGGCGGGTGCCCTTGCGCAGGATCAGGTCGGCCCTGTTCCAGTCCACCTGCGGATGCAGGGCGGCACCGGCGCTGCCCTGCACGCAGTGGTCCGGCCACAGCGTCTGCGGTTGCGCATGCAGCAGGATCGTCTCGAACGGACGATGGCCGGGGTGCTGGCTGGCGAACGAAGCATGGTCCGCGGGATGCCAGTCCTGGGTGGCCACCACGGTGCGGTAGCGGCGCTGCGCCAGCAGCTGCGCGATCGGCGCGACCAGCGCATCGCCACGGTCGCAGGCCAGCGCGCCACCGGGCATGAAGTCCGGCTGTAGGTCGATCACCAGCAGGGCGACAGTGGCAGGCAGGGTGGGCATGGACGTTCCAGCACGGCGGAAGAGGCGACCAGCGTGGCCGCCCCCTCGCCACACGTCAATCGCCCTGCGGCGTTTCGTTGTCCTGGCCGTAATACAGCAGCCCGATCCGGATCCGCTCGCGGCCGGTCTCCCGGCGGTGCCGGTTGGCATCGCGCAGCGAGTACACGCAGCCACAGTACTCCTGCTGGTAGAACTGCTCGCGCTTGCTGATCTCGATCATCCGGCTGGCACCACCGCCCTTGCGCCAGTTGTAATCCCAGTACTGCAGGCCCTCGTAGCGCGCCGCGGCGCGGATGCCGCAGTCATTGATCTGCGCCATGTTCTTCCAGCGCGAGATGCCCAGCGACGAGCTGATGGTGTCGTAGCCGTGCTCATGCGCGTACAGCGCCGTCCGCTCGAAGCGCATGTCAAAGCACATCGTGCAGCGGATGCCGCGCTCGGGTTCGTTCTCCATGCCGCGCGCGCGGCTGAACCAGTTGTCGGTGTCGTAGTCGCAGTCGATGAAGGGGACGCCATGCTGCTCGGCGAAGCGGATGTTCTCCTGCTTGCGGAGCTCGTATTCCTTCACCGGATGGATGTTGGGGTTGTAGAAGAAGATTGCGTAGTCGATCCCGGAGGCGGTGATCGCCTCCATCACTTCGCCGGAGCAGGGCGCACAGCACGAATGCAGCAGCAGGCGCTTGCCGTCGGCGGGCAGGGACAGGGTGGGGCGTTGGAGCTCGGTCATCATCAGGTACCGCACGGACCGCCGGCAACGGCGGCGGCCCGTGCATCGGGGTGGAGAGACAGGTCAGGCGACGCGGGCGTCGGCGTGCTCGGCACGCAGTTCCACTGCGGCGGCAACCAGTGCCTGCAGTGCAGCGCGGGTTTCCGGCCAGCCACGGGTCTTCAGCCCGCAGTCCGGGTTGACCCACAGCTGCTCCGGCTTCAGCACGGCCAGCGCCTTGCGCAGCAGGTCCACCATCTCCGCCTTGTCCGGCACGCGCGGGGAGTGGATGTCATACACGCCCGGGCCGATCTCATTGGGATAGTTGAACTTCACGAAGGCATCGAGCAGTTCCATGCGCGAGCGTGAGGTCTCGATCGAGATCACGTCCGCGTCCATCGCCGCGACCGAGTGGATGATGTCGTTGAACTCCGAATAGCACATGTGGGTGTGGATCTGGGTGGCATCGCGCACGCCGCTGGTACTGATGCGGAACGACTCCACCGCCCAGTCCAGGTAGGCGCGCCAGTGAGCGCGGCGCAACGGCAACCCCTCGCGGATGGCCGGCTCGTCCACCTGGATCACGCCGATGCCGGCTGCTTCCAGGTCCTGCACTTCGTCCCGCAGGGCCAGCGCGATCTGCCGGCAGGTCACATCGCGTTCCTGGTCGTCGCGCACGAACGACCACTGCAGTACCGTCACCGGACCGGTCAGCATGCCCTTCATCGGCTTGTCGGTGAGCGATTGCGCGTAACTGGACCAGCGCACCGTCATCGGCTGCGGGCGGCTGACGTCGCCGAAGATCACCGGCGGTTTGACGCAGCGCGAGCCATAGCTCTGCACCCAGCCGTTGCCGGTGAAGGCAAAGCCTTCCAGTTGCTCGCCGAAGTACTCGACCATGTCGTTGCGCTCGAACTCGCCGTGGACCAGCACGTCCAGGCCCAGCTCTTCCTGCACGCGCACCGCTTGCGCGGTCTGCTGTTCCAGGAATGCCTCGTACTCGGCCAGGCCCAGCTTGCCGGACTTGTGCCGGGCGCGCGCCTCGCGCACCTCCAGCGTCTGCGGGAAGGAACCGATCGTGGTGGTGGGCAGCAGTGGCAGCTGCAGCGCCGCATGCTGTGCGATGCGGCGCTGCGGGTAGGCGGTGTGCCGCTGCGCATCGGCCACGGTCAGCGCGGCCAGGCGTGCGGCCACGGCCGGGTTGTGCACGCGTGGCGAGCGACGACGCCCGTCCAGCGCAGCGCGGTTGGCAGCCAGGCCCGCTTCCGCATCCGACCTGCCATCGAGCGCGTCGGCCAGCAGACGCAGTTCCTGCAGCTTCTGCCGGGAGAACGCCAGCCAGCCCTTCAGTTCGTCATCCAGCTTCTTTTCCAGCGCAAGATCGACGGGCGAGTGCAGCAGGGAACAGGACGGTGCCAGCCAGAGCCGGTCGGCGCCGCGGTCCACCTGGGCAAACCGGGCCAGGATCAGTGCGTTGTCCAGATGGGTGCGCCAGATGTTGCGGCCGTTGACCAGGCCGGCCGACAGCACGCGCTCGGCCGGCAGCGCCTTCAGCACGGCGTCCAGCTGCTCCGGCGCGCGCACCAGGTCCACGTGCAGTCCGTCCACCGGTAGGCCGGTGGCCAACGCCAGGTTGTCCTCGAGCGCACCGAAATAGGTCGCGACCAGCAGTTTCGGACGCCGTGCCGTGGCCAACCGGGCATAGGCGCGCTCATAGGCTGCCTGCGCATCGGCGTCGAGATCCTGCACCAGCAGCGGCTCATCCAGCTGCACCCAGTCGGCACCGGCGTCGGCCAGCTGGCCGAGCAGCTGCACATAGGCCGGCAGCAGCGCATCCAGCAGGTCCAGCGCGGCGCTGCCGTCGGTGGTCTTGGACAGCAGCAGGAAGCTCACCGGCCCCAGCAGCACCGGACGGGTATGGATGCCCAGCGCCCTGGCCTCGTTGAACTCGGCCAGCGGCTTGTCACCGCGCAGGGCGAAGGCCTGGCCCGCGTGCAGTTCCGGCACCAGATAGTGATAGTTGGTGTCGAACCACTTGGTCATCTCCAGCGCGCGCAGGTCGATGCCATCGCGCTGCAGGCCACGGGCCGTGGCGAAGTAGGCGGCCAGTGGATCGTGCGCGGCCAGTTCGCGGTAGCGTTCGGGAATGGCATCGAACAGCCATGCGGTGTCGAGCACCTGGTCGTACAGGCTGAAATCGTTGCTCGGCGGTACATCGACGCCGGCCTCGATCTGCAGCTGCCAGTGCCGGGCACGCAGCGCCGCGGCGGTGGCCTGCAGGGTGGCGGCGTCGTCCTCGCCGGCCCAGTGGCGTTCGAGCGCCCGCTTCAGTTCGCGCTTGGCGCCGATGCGGGGAAAGCCCAGGTTGGTAACAGTGGTCATTGCAGCGTGTCCTCATTGCATATCGGCATTGAGGAACGAAGGAACCGCAGGACGACGCGTGCCGTTGCCGGCCCACGGGCGTCTTGCCAGCGACCTTCGCCCCCGCGGGCGAACCGGATGCCGTGAAAAGGACGCACGTGGCCGCGCACCCTGCAGGCGCAGGACGACGACGGCCCCGGCGACCTCCCCGCGGAGATTCCAGGTCGAGTCAGGGGACGGTCGTGTCCCCCGGCCGGGGCCGGTATTCGGGCTGTTGGACGCGGGCCGCAGCCCACCTACTACCTGCCGCTTCCCAGGCGCGAGCCCAGTGCTGTTGGCAGGATTCGTTTCCATTCACCGCTGCGGGGCAGCTCCGGAATGGGCGCGCGAAGCGCCTTCACCGGATTCCCGTTTAAATTCATCCCTTCATTCGCATGAAGAGATGAATACCTTCGGCGTGCACAAGGTAGGCCGGTTGGCAGCAATGGTCAAGGCCCGGGATCACACCACCGGGATGTGGCGCCTTTCTCAGGCCGTGAGAGGCCGGCTTGCGATACTGGGAACCGACGGACGGGAGGTGACGTGTGGCGGCGAAGTACTGCGATCTGGTCATGAAAGGTGGCATCACCAGCGGCATCGTGTACCCCAATGCGGTACTGGCGCTGGCGCGCGAGTATCGCTTCAAGAGCATCGGTGGCACCTCGGCGGGCGCCATCGCCGCCGCGGTGGCTGCGGCGGCGGCCTGTGGTGATCGCCGCCAGCAGGCGGGCGAGCCGCTGCCCGGCGATGCCGGGTACGGTGGATTGTCGGCGGTGTCGGCGCAGCTGTCGCGGCGCGGGTTCATCTACGGGCTGTTCCAGCCGGCGCGCGGCGCGCGTGCAGCCTATCGGCTGCTGGTGGTGCTGACCGGCAATGCAGGCTGGCCCCGCAAGCTGCTGTGCCTGGCCATCGCCGTGTTCCAGATCGCGCCGCTGGAAGTACTGGTTTCGTTGGCAGTGCTGCTCGCGCTGGGCGCATGGGGCGGCGGCTGGAGTGGAGTAGCGGCAACCTTGCTGCCGTCGCTGCTGTGCGCCTACGGCGCTGGCGTGGCCGGGGCCGCGCTGCGGGTCGCGCGGGTGGCACGACGCAATCTGCTGGGCCTGTGCAGCGGCCTCGGCAGCGACGCGCGCCGGCCGGCGCTGACGGAATGGCTGCACGACTGCCTGCAGCAGTTGTCAGGCAAGCCCGCCGATGTGCCGCTCACCTTTGCCGACCTGCACGATGCGCCGCGCTATGCCGACGAGCCGGACAGCCCGCATGCCATCACCCTGCAGATGATCACCACGTGTGTATCGCACAACGAACCACGCACGCTGCCGCTGGGCGGCGCGCAGTTCTGGTTCCTGCGCGAAGAGTTCGACCAGCTGTTCCCGGCCAGCGTGGTGCAGTGGCTGGTCAACCATGCGGGGCCGCCGCTGGGCGTGGATGGACGACTCTATTACCGCCTGCCACAGGGGCCGCAGCTGCCGGTACTGGTGGCAACGCGGATGAGCCTGAGTTTCCCGTTGCTGATCAGCGCGGTGCCGCTGCATGAACCCGCGCGCCGCGAGCGCCGCTGCGAGCCTGGGGCGACCGCCTCCGATCCGGAACACAACGTGGCCGACAGCATGGAGGGGCTGACCAGTGCCGGCCAGGCCTGCGGTCCGGTGATCACCGCCTTCCGGATCTGCTGGTTCTCCGATGGGGGCATCAGCAGCAACTTCCCGATCCATCTGTTCGACGCGGCGCTGCCGCGCTGGCCGACCTTCGCCATCAACCTGGTCTATCCGCAGCATGCGGAGGAGGTCAGCTCCGGCGGCAATGCACGGCAGGCGCTGGAGCGATCGGTGTTCCTGCCCAGCGAGAACCGCCATGGCTGGCAACGCACCTACCAGTCCATCGCCGCGCCGGTGGCGGCCGGCGAGCTCGGCCGTTTCCTGTTCGCGGTGGTGGCAACCATGCAGAACTGGCGCGACCTGCTGCAGGCGCGTGCGCCGGGCTATCGCGACCGCATCGTGCACGTGACCCTGCAGGGAGACGAGGGCGGCATGAACCTGGACATGCCGCAGGAGGTGCTGACCCGCATCGCCGACAAGGGCAGCCTGGCCGGTGCGCGCTTCTGCGCGTTCTCCTTCGAGAATCACTACTGGATCCGCTGGCGCAACCTGGCCTCGGCCTACCAGCGTTACACGCTGGAAGTGGCGCGTACCGACGATCCCGCGCAGCAGGTGCTGGCCTATCGGGCGGCGTACACGATGGTGGCTGCCGGCGTGCCGTCGCCACCGTCGTACAAGCTGGGCTCGGAGGACAAGCGGCTGGCGTCACAACAGTTGTGGGGCCTGATGGTGGAGCAGGGCCGCAGCTGGGAGGATCTCGGCCCGGACCTCACCGACGGCGCACCACGGCCGCTGCCGCAGATGAAGGTGACGCCGATCTACTGACCGCTGCCGCAGCCGATTGAACTGTTCTGGTGGGTGCCGACCTTGTCTGGTGGGTGCCGACCTTGGTCGGCACGATCTGACACCTGCGGTGGCTCATCGCCAGGGTTCAACCGTGTCGACCAAGGTCGACACCCACCCGGGCAATGCGTCGTTCTGACAGCGTGAGCGCCACGGAATGCCAGCTTTTGCCGTTGCCGTTGCGTCGGCCTCTGCAGATGCAGGGCGCAGCCCTGCCGAACCAACCCTACCGCCCCGGCAGCTGCGCGAACGCGCGCTGCATGCAGTCCTCGCGCGGACACACGCGGCAGCCGGGGCCGATGGACACCGAATTGCCGGGGCTCTGCACATCCAGCCCGAGCGAGTACACCAGCCGCTCGGCATGCTGCAGGTCGCAGCCCAGCGCCACTGCGAAGGTCTTGCGTGGTTGGCCGTGACCAACCGGGCCACTGCTGACCTGCCGGGCCAGCCAGAAGTGGCGCCGCCCATCCGGCATGCGCGCGGTCTGGGTCAGGATGCGGCCGGGCTGGTTGAACGCCTCGTAGACGATCCACAGCGGGCATGAGCCACCCACCTGCGAGAAGTGGAAGTCGGTGGCCGAGTGACGCTTGGAGACGTTGCCGGCGCGGTCCACACGGATGAAGAAGAACGGCAGGCCGGGCGCGCTGCGGCGGGCCAGCGTGCTCAGCCGGTGGCAGACCGCTTCGAAGCCGACACCGAACTGATGCGCCAGCAGCTCGATGTCGTAGCTGCTGGCTTCGGCCGCACGCAGGAAGCGCAGGTAGGGCATCACCAGGGCCCCGGCGAAATAGTTCGACAGGCCGATGCGCGCCTGCGCGATGCGCGCCTCGTCGCTGAATCCGGCGCGGGCAATCACCGCATCGATCTGCGGCAGGTAGCCGTGCAGTGCCAGCTCGGCGGCCATCTGGAAGGCCTGCTGGCCCGGCTCCAGGTAGTCCGGCAGCCACAGCCGGCGCGCACCGGCATCGTACTGGCGCTTCTCGCGCCCGGCCTGCAACGCAGTCACTTCCACCAGTACGCCGTGGCGGTCGGCCAGCAACTGGCGCAGGCGTGGGGCGACGTGCCCCGGCGACAGTCCCCATTCGGCGAACAGCCGCTCGGCCAGCTCATCCAGCTCCGGGATGTGGTTGTGCATGCGGTTGAAGAACTCGCGCACCTGGTCGCCGGCCGGCAGGGTGCTGCCGGCACCGGGTTCGCCCAGCTGGAACTCCAGTGCAGCGGCATGTTCGCGCAGCGCCAGGTGGCGGCGATGCAGGTCCAGCAGCGCCCTGCTCACCTGCGGCAGGTTGCCGGCCAGTGCCCGCAGCTCGGTGGCACTGACGTCGGCCAGTCCCAGGTCCCGCAGGGTTTCGGCCAATGATTCCTGCAATGCCGCGGGTTCATCCTCGTCGAACAGGCCGGAAACGTCGCCCAACACCTCACCCAGCTTCTTCTGCACGGCGGGCGTCAACGGGCGCTTGTTGCGCTCGATCTGGTTCAGGTAGCTGGCAGACAGGCCCAAGGCACGGGCCAGGTCGATCTGGCTGTAGCCACGCTGCTCGCGCAGGCGCAGCAGGCGCAGGCCCAGCTGGCGCTGTGAGGACGACGAATTCACAGAATTAACAGGAATCGTGACGGGTGTTGGCCAGATTAAGCGGATTCAGGCCGGAAATCGAGGTGGCGGCTGTGAATAATGCCAAGCATCTTTCGCACCCCTGGATGTCGTCATGACTGTTGCAGCGCCCCGTATCCGCATGCTGATCGATGGCCAGTTCGTCGAATCGGCGACCTCCCACTGGCAGGACGTGATCAACCCGGCCACCCAGGACGTGCTGGCCCAGGTCCCGTTCGCCACCACCGCTGAAGTGGACGCTGCCGTGGCTGCCGCCAAGGAAGCGTTCAAGACCTGGCGCAAGACCCCGATCGGCACCCGTGCGCGCATCTTCCTGAAGTACCAGCAGCTGATCCGCGAGAACATGAGCGAGCTGGCGCACATCCTCACCGCCGAACAGGGCAAGACCCTGCCGGATGCCGAAGGCGATGTGTTCCGCGGCCTGGAAGTGGTCGAGCACGCCGCCGCCATCGGCAACCTGCAGCTGGGCGAGCTGGCCAACAACGTGGCCAATGGCGTGGATACCTACACGATCATGCAGCCGCTGGGCGTGTGCGCCGGCATCACCCCGTTCAACTTCCCGGCGATGATTCCGCTGTGGATGTTCCCGATGGCCATCGCCACCGGCAACACCTTCATCCTCAAGCCGTCCGAGCAGGACCCGATGGTCACCATGCGCCTGGTTGAACTGGCGCTGGAAGCCGGCATCCCGAAGGGCGTGCTGAATGTCGTCCACGGTGGCGAGGAAGTGGTCAACGCGATCTGCGACCACCCGGACATCAAGGCGGTCTCCTTCGTGGGTTCGACCCGCGTGGGTACCCATGTGTACAACCGCGCGTCGCTGGCCGGCAAGCGCGTGCAGTGCATGATGGGCGCCAAGAATCACGCCGTGGTGCTGCCGGATGCCAACAAGGAGCAGACCCTCAATGCGATGGTCGGTGCCGCCTTCGGTGCCGCCGGCCAGCGCTGCATGGCGGCCTCCACGCTGGTGCTGGTGGGTGAAGCGCGCGGCTGGGTGCAGGATCTGGTGGCCAAGGCCAAGACCCTGAAGGTCAGCGGTGGCACCGTGTCCGGTACCGATGTCGGCCCGGTGATTTCCTGCAGCGCGCGCGAGCGCGTGGAAGGCCTGATTGCCTCGGGCGTGGAGCAGGGCGCGCAGCTGGTGCTCGACGGCCGCAATCCGCAGGTCGATGGCTTCGAGAAGGGCAACTTCGTCGGCCCGACCATCTTTGCCGGTGTCACCACCGACATGCGCATCTACCAGGAAGAAATCTTCGGGCCGGTGCTGGTGATCCTGGAAGCGGAAACGCTGGAAGACGCCATCGCGATGGTCAACAGCAACCCGAACGGCAACGGCACCGCACTGTTCACCCAGTCCGGCGCGGCCGCGCGCAGGTTCCAGGAAGACATCGACGTCGGCCAGGTCGGCATCAACGTGCCGATCCCGGTGCCGGTGCCGCTGTTCTCCTTCACCGGTTCGCGCGCTTCCAAGCTGGGTGACCTCGGCCCGTACGGCAAGCAGGTGGTGCTGTTCTACACCCAGACCAAGACCGTCACCGCGCGCTGGTTCGATGACGAGACGCTGAGCCACGGCGTCAACACCACGATCAGCCTGAAGTAACGGCAGGAGCAGCCATGAGCCACTCGATGACGACGGAACTGGAAGAAGCGCAGCAGGCCTACCGCGAGGCCGCCCGCGACTTCGCACTGGCCGAACTGGCGCCGCACGCCGCGCGATGGGATGCGGAGGGCATCTTTCCGCGCGAGGCGATCGCCAAGGCCGGTGAACTGGGCTTCTGCGGTCTGTACATGGACCCGGAAGTGGGCGGCAGCGGCCTGAGCCGGCTGGACGCCGCCGTCGTCATCGAGGAGCTCGCCAGTGTCGACCCCTCGACGGCGGCCTACATCAGCATCCACAACATGGCCTCGTGGATGGTGTCCAAGTGGGGTCAGCCGGCACTGCGCGACGCGTGGGGCAACGATCTGGCGGCGGGCATCAAGCTGGCCTCGTACTGCCTGACCGAACCGGGCGCCGGTTCCGATGCGGCCTCGCTGAAAACCACCGCCGTGCGCGATGGCGACCACTTCGTGCTGAACGGCGCCAAGGCCTTCATCTCCGGCGCCGGCGCCACCGAACTGCTGGTGGTGATGGTGCGCACCGGCGGTGCCGGCGCCGGCGGCGTCAGCGCCATCGCGGTGCCGTCGGACCTGCCGGGCATCAGCTTCGGCCGCAAGGAAGAGAAGATGGGCTGGAACAGCCAGCCCACCCGTGGCATCACCTTCGAGAACGTCCGCGTGCCGGTCAGCCACCTGCTGGGAGAGGAAGGCGGTGGCTTCAAGCTGGCGATGAAGGGACTCGATGGCGGCCGCATCAACATCGCCGCCTGTTCGCTCGGTGCCGCGCAGGGCGCGCTGGATGCCGCACGCCGCTACATGGGCGAGCGTCGCCAGTTCGGCAAGGCGCTGGCCGAGTTCCAGGCACTGCAGTTCAAGCTGGCCGACATGGTCACCCAGCTGGTGGCCGCCCGGCAGATGGTGCACACCGCCGCGCGCAAGCTCGATGCCGGCGCCAGCGACGCCAACGTATGGTGCGCGATGGCCAAGCGCTTCGCCACCGATGCCGGTTTCACTGTCTGCAACGAAGCGCTGCAGATCCATGGCGGCTACGGGTACATCCGCGAGTACCCGATCGAACGCCTGCTGCGTGACTGCCGCGTGCACCAGATCCTGGAAGGCACCAACGAGATCATGCGGGTGATCGTTGCCCGTCACCTGCTCAACACCGAAGAGGAACTGCGATGAAGGATTGGCGTACCCAGGAGCACGTGGGCCTGAAGGTCGAGGCCGATGGCCACACCGCCGTGGTCACCCTGCACAACCCGCCGGCGCATACCTGGACCGTGCACAGCCTGTCCGCGCTGCGCGACCTGGTGGCTGCGCTCAATGCGGACCGCGACATCTACGCGCTGGTGATCACCGGTGATGGCGAGAAGTTCTTCTCCGCCGGCGCGGATCTTAACCAGTTCGCCTCCGGCGACAAGGCCGCTGCGCGCGAGGCCGCACGCCGCTTCGGCGAAGCCTTCGAGGCGCTGTCCGGCTTCCGCGGCGTGTCGATCGCCGCGATCAACGGCTATGCGATGGGCGGCGGGCTGGAATGCGCGCTGGCTTGCGACCTGCGCATCATCGAAGACCACGCCCAGGTCGCGCTGCCGGAGGCCACCGTCGGCCTGCTGCCGTGCGCCGGCGGTACCCAGAACCTGCCACGGCTGGTGGGCGAGGGCTGGGCCAAGCGCATGATCCTGCTGGGCGAGCGCATCAATGCCGAGACCGCGCTGCGCATCGGCCTGGCCGAGGAGAAGGTCGGCAAGGGCGAGTCCAAGGCGCTGGCGCTGGAATGGGCGAAGAAGGCGGGCAAGCAGAGCCCGACCAGCATCGCGGCCTGCAAGACGCTGGTGCAGTCCACCCGCACCGGTACCCACGCTTCGGCGCTGGTGGCCGAACGCGAGGCCTTCGTCGATCTGTTCGATACCGCCGACCAGGTCGAGGGCGTGAACGCCTTCCTGGAAAAGCGCGCCGCGCAGTGGAAGAACGCATGACCACGGTCGCCGACGAAGCGCCGGTCCTGTTCGAAGAGCGCGTGGCCGGCAATGGCGCGCGCATCGGCATCGCCACGCTGAACGCGCCGCGCACGCTCAATGGCTTCTCGCTGCCGATGGCGCACCTGCTGCTGAAGCAGCTCAATGCCTGGGCCGACGACGATGGCATCGCGATGGTGGTGCTGCAGGGCGCCGGTGAGAAGGCGTTCTGCGCCGGCGGTGACCTGCACAGCCTGTACCAGAGCATGCGTGCGTTCCGTGAGGCTGGCCGCAGCGATATCCGCGACAACGACTACGCGGCCGAGTTCTTCGACGTCGAGTACCGCGTGGATTACCTCATCCACACCTATGCCAAGCCGATCCTGTGCTGGGGCCATGGCATCGTCATGGGAGGGGGCATCGGCCTGATGTCCGGTGCCAGCCACCGCGTGGTCAGCGAGCGCTCCAAGCTCGCGTTCCCGGAGATCACCGTCGGTCTGTTCCCGGACGTGGGTGGCAGCTGGCTGCTGCCGCGCGTGCCGGGCAACGGCGGCCTGTTCCTGGCCTTGACCGGTGCCCTGCTCAACCCCGGTGATGCGATCTATGCCGGCCTGGCCGACGTGCACGTGGCCGAAGCACGCCGCAGCGATGTGTTCGACGCACTGCTGCAGGTGGCCTGGTCGCGCGACGCCGCGAGCAACCACGAGCGCTTGGGCCACCTGCTGCAATCGCACGCCAGCGATGCCGCGACCGGTCCGCTGCTGGCCAACGCGGCGAAGGTCGATGCACTGTGCGAGGGCGATGACCTCGATGCCATCGTCGAAGGCATTGCCCACCTGCAGACCGACGATGCCTGGCTGCAGGCCGCCCAGAAGACCCTCGCGGCCGGCGCGCCCGGTTCGGCGCGGCTGGCGTTCGAGCTGCAGCGCCGCAGCGCGGGCCAGGATCTGGCTGCGGTCTACCGCCTGGAATACATCGTCGCCCTGCACTGCGCTGCCCACGGCGATTTCGCCGAAGGCATCCGTGCGCTGCTGATCGACAAGGACCGCACGCCGTCGTGGAACCCGGCCACGCTGGCTGAAGCCAGCGCCCTGTGGGCCGACACGTTCTTCGCTTCGCCCTGGGCCGATGCCGCGCATCCGCTGGTCGACCTGGGTACCCCTGCCGCTGAAAGGAGCCTGGCATGAGCCGCATTGCATTCATTGGGTTGGGCAACATGGGTGGCCCGATGGCCGCCAATCTGGTCAAGAACGGCCACACCGTGCGCGTGTTCGATCTGGTGCCGGCCGCCGTGCAGGCCGCCGTCGACGCCGGTGCCAGTGCCGCATCGTCAGCACGTGACACCCTGGCCGACGCCGAGGTGGTGATCTCGATGCTGCCGGCCAGTCGCCACGTCGAAGGCCTGTACCTGGGCGATGACGGCATTCTCGCCGCGATTCCGGCCGGTGCGCTGGTCATCGACTGCAGCACGATCGCCCCGGCCAGCGCCCGCAAGGTGTCCGAAGCGGCTGCCGCACGCGGCCTGCAGATGATCGATGCGCCGGTTTCCGGCGGCACGGCCGGTGCCCAGGCCGGCACTCTCACCTTCATCGTCGGTGGTGAAGAGGATGCACTGGAGCGTGCGCGCCCGGTACTGCAGGCGATGGGCAGGAACATCTTCCACGTCGGCGCCAGTGGTGCCGGCCAGGTGGCCAAACTGTGCAACAACATGGCGCTGGGCGTGATCATGGCCGTCACCGGCGAGGCCATCGCACTGGGCGTGGCGCACGGTCTGGACCCGAAGGTGCTGTCGCAGATGATGGCGGTGAGCACCGGCCGCAGCTGGGCCACCGAAGTGTGCAATCCGTGGCCGGGCGTGCTGGAGAATGCGCCGGCCTCGCGTGGCTACAGCGGTGGCTTCGGCAGCGACCTGATGCTCAAGGACATGGGCCTGGCAGTGGAAGCGGCGATGAGTGTCGGCGCCTCGATCCCGCTGGGTGAAGTGGCCCGCAACCTGTATTCGATGAATCACCAGGCCGGGCGCGGCAAGCTGGATTTCTCCAGCGTCGTACAGCTCATCACCAGCGAGAAGTAAGCGAATGCGTCCCCGGCCGCGTGCCGGGGCCCACCCGGGGTGGGATGGGCGGATGCCTGGTTTCGACCGGCATCCGCCCATTTTTTTTGCGGTCAGGCGACGATCAGCGTCACGTCGATGTTGCCGCGGGTGGCATTCGAGTACGGGCACACGATGTGCGCCTTCTGCACAAGCGCTTCAACCTGCTCGCGCGGCACGCCCGGCACGTTGATGGTCAGCTCGGCCTCGATGCCGAAACCGGTCGGGATCTGGCCGATGCCCACCTTGCCGGTCACGGTGGTGTCAGCCGGCAGCGCGACCTTGGCCTGGCCGGCCACAAACTTCAGCGCGCCGAGGAAGCAGGCCGAGTAGCCGGCGGCGAACAGCTGCTCCGGGTTGGTGCCCGGGCCGCCCGCGCCGCCCAGCTCGCGCGGGGTCGACAGCTGGATGTCGAGCACGTTGTCGGAGGAGACGGAACGGCCTTCGCGGCCGCCGGTGGAGGTCGCCTGGGCGGTATACAGAACCTTTTCGATGGACATCGGGATGCTCCTGGTCGGTGGGTGGTAGTGCGTTGGAGCCTACTTTGCCCGCTTTCCAAGGACGATGGGTGACAGACCGTCCGAGAAATTTGACAGATCGTCCTGCCGGTCTAGATCGTCCATTCCCGATCGGTGGTGAACATGATGGTCAGCCACCGGTCCGGCGAGGCTTCGCCCAGTGCATCGCCGATCTCGTCACGCAGTTGGTCCCACTCCCGCAGGGGCCGCGGCGGGTCATCGGCCGGGACCACGAAGAACAGCTCGATCTGCTCGCCACGTCCCACCTGCGCCACATAGCTGCGGTGTTCGACGAAGCCATGCCTGGCGACGATCGTGCGTGCCACCGCGTCCACGTGGGCCTGAAGCTCCGGCGGGGTCACCAGCAGGATGCCGGCCAATGCCCGCCGTACCGTGCCCAGCGGCGCGATCATCACCAGTACGCAGACGAAGGCAAGGATGGCCGGGTCGATGTACGGCCCGATCCAGTCCCACGCGGTGCCACGCACCAGCGCGCCGCCCAGGAAGGCGACCAGATAACAGGCCGACATGCTGGCCGCGATCATCCAGTTCTTCGCGTCCAGCGCGATGAACTCCGATCCGATGCGGCGGTTGGCACGCAGCACGAACACGCCCAGCGCCGCCTCGGCCAGCAGGGACAGCGCGGCGAAGATCATCGCCGGCCCGAGCGCGATGTGGCGGCCGCCGGACATCAGTGCGTCCACGGCATTGACCAGTGCATACAGCGCCGCACCGATCATCAGCGTGCCGCTAACGCCCAGCACGATCGGTTCCAGGTGCCAGAAGCCCATGGTGAAGCGCTGGTTGAGGCGCGACTGCAGCGCATCGGTGTTGGTCGACAGCGCGATCAGGCGCGCAACCAGCAGCGACAGCCAGGTCATCACCACATCGATCAGCCCGTAGATGCCATCGAAGATGATGAGCGAGGAATTGGCCAGCAGGCCGAACACCACCGCAGTCAGCGCCAGCAGCAACGCACCGGCAATCGACAGGCGCAGCACCCCCTGTTCGGTGGTGGGGTCGAAGAAGTGGGGGCGTGCGGTAGCCATGCGCCATTGTAGAGCGCAGCCACGCTGCTGCCCGGTGCGCGGATTCGCCGCCGCGAGGGTCTGGTACGTACCGTCGGGTCCTGACCCGCGGGCGGATAGGGCGGGCGCTGCGGGCGAATCCGCCGATCGGCTGATCTCCGGCGCCATTCAGCAGCCCGGTGTAAACTATTGATCTCACTGGCAATGCCAGCCTCCACGATCAACGCCCCGATGACGTCCGCCACCGCCCGTTACGCCGATTCCCTGCGCCTGTCCGTCGCCCCGATGATGGACTGGACGGACCGCCATTGCCGCGTGTTCCACCGCGTGCTGGCCCCCGGGGCGCGGCTGTACACGGAGATGGTGCACGCCAACGCGGTCATCCATGGTGACCGCGAGCGCCTGCTCGGCTTCGACCGCAGCGAACAGCCGCTGGCCCTGCAGCTGGGTGGCAGCGATCCGGCACTGCTGGCGCAGGCCGCGCGCATCGCCGCGGACTGGGGCTACGATGAGGTCAACCTCAACTGCGGCTGCCCGTCCGATCGCGTGCAGGCGGGCCGCTTCGGTGCCTGCCTGATGCGCGAGCCGGTGCTGGTGGCCGACTGCGTGGCCGCGATGGTCGATGCGGTCGACATCCCGGTGACCGTGAAGTGCCGTCTGGGCGTGGATGAGGACAACGCGTACGAGGCGTTCGCCAGCTTCGTCGACCGCCAGGTCGCTGCCGGTGCGGCGATGGTGGTGGTGCACGCGCGCAATGCCTGGCTGAAGGGCCTGTCACCCAAGGAGAACCGTGAGGTTCCGCCGCTGAAGTACGACTGGGCCTACCGCCTGAAGCAGGAGCGGCCCGCGCTGCCGGTGGTGCTCAATGGCGGCCTGGCCAGCATGGAAGCCGTCCAGGCCCAGGCCGGCCATGTCGATGGCGTGATGCTGGGCCGGGCCGCGTACCACGATCCCTATCTGCTGCATCAGCTGGAAGCGCTGCACACCGGTACGCCGCTGCGGCCGCGCGCGGACCTGCTGCGCGCGCTGCGCCCGTATGTCGAGGCCCGTCTGGGCGAGGGCATGGCCCTGAAGCACATCACCCGTCACCTGCTGGGCCTGTTCCATGGGCAGCCCGGTGGGCGCGCGTTCCGGCAGGTGTTGAGCGAAGGTGCGCACCGTCCAGGCGCCGACTGGACATTGGTCGAACAGGCCCTTGCCGTCACCGAGCGCGACGCTGACCGTGCCGCTGCGTGACGTCCGTCACATTTATGACTTGACAACGTCGGCCGATTCGTCCCGAATGTTCACTTAGATGAACAAACCTGCGGTTCGCCCGGAAAAGTTCAGATCGGATTCACTGCCCCAAACCAAGAATTTGCAAAGGAATTGTAAAGACCGGGTCCCGTACCCGGTTCCCGGATTTACGACTTTTGAACGAATCGCCGTGCTCGGCTAGGATCGCATCGATGTCTTCCGCTCCCCTCCATTGCCGCATTGCCCTGGCCACCTGCGTGGTGCTGGCGGCTGCGCCGCTGTCGTCGGCAATGGCACAGCAGCCCCCGCGCGCGGAACACGGCCGGGCGGAGATGATGGAGCGGAGCGAGCGGGGTGGCCGTGGCGACGAGCGTTCGCTGTCCGATGCCGTGCGCCGCGTGCAGCGCACCACCGGCGGCCACATCCTGGGCGCCGAACGGGTGCCGTTCGATGGTCGTGACATCAACCGGGTCAAGTACATGGATGACCGGGGCCGGGTCCGCTACATGGACGATCCCGCCCCGTCGCGTTCACAGCCGCGCACGCCGCGGTCGGATATGTCTTCACTACGCGGCGATAACCCCTGAACAGGGATAGTTGTCGCTATCAACCCGTACCCCACTGGCCTCCGGGCCACACCCAGGACACTAGGGAGAGTTCATGCGTATCCTTCTGGTCGAAGACGAAGCCCCGCTGCGTGAGACCCTGGCAGCCCGGCTCAAGCGCGAAGGCTTTGCCGTCGATGCTGCGCAGGACGGCGAGGAAGGCCTCTACATGGGGCGCGAAGTACCGTTCGACGTCGGCATCATCGACCTCGGCCTGCCCAAGATGTCGGGCATGGAGCTGATCAAGGCGCTGCGTGACGAAGGCAAGAAGTTCCCGGTGCTGATCCTGACCGCGCGGTCGAGCTGGCAGGACAAGGTCGAGGGCCTGAAGCAGGGCGCCGACGATTACCTGGTCAAGCCGTTCCACGTCGAAGAGCTGCTGGCCCGCGTCAACGCGCTGCTGCGCCGCGCCGCCGGCTGGAGCAAGCCGACGCTGGAATGCGGCCCGGTCGCACTGGATCTTGCCGCGCAGACGGTCAGCGTTTCCGGCAGCAATGTCGACCTGACCAGCTACGAGTACAAGGTGCTGGAGTACCTGATGATGCATGCCGGTGAACTGGTCTCCAAGGCCGACCTCACCGAGCACATCTACCAGCAGGACTTCGACCGCGACTCGAACGTGCTGGAAGTGTTCATCGGTCGCCTGCGCAAGAAGCTGGACCCGGACGGTGAGCTGAAGCCGATCGAGACCGTGCGCGGCCGCGGCTACCGTTTCGCGATCCCGCGCAACGAGGGCTGAGCCGGCTCACCCTGGCGATTGCACGATGTCCGGCCGTCTGTGGTTCTTCCGACGCTGGCGGCCGCGCTCCCTGCAGGCGCGCCAGCTGTTCGCCGCGTCCGTGGGCCTGGTCGCGTTCCTGGCCCTGGCCGGTTACGCGCTCGACGCCGCCTTCGCCGATACGGCGAAGGCCAACCTGCGTGAGCGCCTGAAGAACTACGCCACTGCCTATGCAGCCGGCATCGACTTCACCCGCGACCGTTCGCTGTACATCCGCGAGCAGCCACCGGACCCGCGCTTCGACGTGCCCGGCAGCGGTCTCTACCTGCAGGTGGTGATGCCCGACGGCAAGGGCAATTCAATGTCGGCCGAAGGCCCGATGCTGCCCACCGTCGGCGGCGGCCTGCTTGCGCCACGCCAGGAGGTGTTCGAAGGCCCGTTGCCGATGATCCAGATCGACGGCAGCCAGGGCTCGGTATACCGCTACGGCCTGGGCCTGGTGTGGGACGCCGACGCCGATCCCGCCACCGAGTTCCCGTACACCATCTACGTGATGGAAGACTCGCGCGCGCTCGGTGCGCAGCTGCGGGTGTTCCGCAGCCGTGTCTGGTTCTACCTGGGTGGCATCGGCCTGATCCTGCTGCTGCTGCAGACGGTCATCCTGCAGTGGAGCCTGCGTCCGCTGCGTCGCGTGATCACCGAGCTGACCAAGGTGCAGCGCGGCGAGACCGAGCGCATGAGCGAGCGCCACCCGCGCGAGCTGGAACCGCTGACCGACAGCATCAATGCCTTCATCGAGAGTGAGCGCGAGAACCTCGAACGCCAGCGCAATACCCTGGCGGATCTGGCGCACAGCCTGAAAACGCCGATCGCGGTGCTGCGCACCCAGATGGACAGCGGTGCCGGTGATGGCGCGCTGCGCGAAGAGCTGGACGTGCAGCTGCAACGCATGAACAACTTGGTGTCCTATCAGCTGGCGCGTGCGGCGTCGTCGGGCCACAAGCTGTTCTCCGCACCGTTGCCGATCGAGTCCAACGCCGAAGAGATCGTGCGGGGCCTGGAAAAGGTCTATGCGGCCAAGGGCGTGCTGTGCGAATTCGACATCGATCCGGCCGCACGGTTCCATGGCGAGCCGGGTGACCTGCAGGAGCTGCTGGGCAACCTGCTGGAAAACGCGTTCAAGTGGGCCAAGCGCCGTGTCCTGCTGACCGCACAGCCCCTGCCGGCACCGAATGCACGCCGCGCCGGCCTGCTGCTGGCCGTGGACGACGACGGCCCGGGCATCGCGCCGGACGACATCGGCAAGGTGCTGCAGCGTGGCGTACGTGGCGACGAACGCGTGCAGGGCCACGGCATCGGCCTGTCGATCGTGCAGGATCTGATCAAGGATTACCGCGGCGAACTGGCGGTCGGCCGTTCCAGCGAACTGGAAGGCGCCCGCTTCGAAGTACGCCTGCCGCCGGGCCCGTAAGGCGGGCCTGCTTCGATCCACCGGTCTACGCGAATGCAGGTAGCGCCGGGCCATGCCCGGCGAGCCGATGACATGACTCAGCCGCCCAGCGCCGGCGGTTCACCATAGAAGCGCCGCAGATGCGCGGCGACATCGGGCAGCGCTTCGGCCAGCACGTCCGGAGCGGAGAAGTGGTACTCGCTGGCGACCGCGAAGAACTCCTCCGGTGCTTCGGCGGCATACGGGTCGATCAGCGTCTGCTGGCCGGCATCCACCTGCGCGCAGAACGCATCGTAGGACTGCTGGAAGACAGCAGCCCACTCGCGTTGCCACGCACGCGGCAGCGGCGGTGTGCCGTCCATCGCGCCGTCAAGCGCATCGAGCTTGTGCACCATCTCGTGCACGGCCACGCAGTAGCCCTCGTGCGGTGCGGCCAGATCGGCCTGCACATCGGCCCAGGACAGGATCAACGGCCCGCTGTCCCACGATTCGCCGATCAGCTCGTCATCCCATTCATGCAGCACGCCCGCCGCATCCATGTGGCTGCGATGCACGCGGAATGCGTCGGGGTACACGATCAGCTGCGACCAGCCCTGCAGCCCCACCTCGCCGAACTCCAGCAGTGGCAGGCAGCACAGGGCCGCCAGCAGCACGCCGTCGGCGGCCTGCAGCTGCAGGTTGCCGATCGGGGTGATGGTCTTCTCATGCAGGAAGCGCGCCGCCAGCGTGCGCAGCCGGGCGCGTCGTTCGTCGGAAAGCCCCTGCAGCCATGCCGCACGGCGGCAGGCCTCATCCCAGTACGCGTCTTCGATCGGCCGCGGTGCGGGCCGCAGCCACTGCAGCAACGACTTGATCAGCGGAACATTCCCGGCAGGTAGCTGTGCCACTTCGGCGCGCGCAGCCGCTGCAGCATGTCCTCATCGCTGCCGCCACCGCCGGTGCTGGTCGCGTTGCTGGCCGCCGGGCGTGCCGGAGCAGGCTTGGCCGTGGTGGTCGACGCCGTCGGTGCGCGCTGCGAGGCGGCATCGCCGTTGGAGGACACACAGGCGCCGCGGCTGTCATCCAGTGCTGCTGTGGCCGACGCCGCGAAGGGCATCGTCAGCAGGATCAGGCAATGGGCATAACGGCGCATTGACGACATCCACGTTAAGGGAAGGTGAGTTCCCGATTCTAGCCCGAACCCGGCGCCGGATTGGAAGCCCGCTGCCGGCCCCGTGGCGGGCGTCGCTGGCGGCTTTCCCGCATAATTCCGTCCTGACTTCGTGGAAGCTGCCGTGGACGATCGCCAATTGCTGGCCAAACTCGCTGCCGGTCGCCTGTCCGGCGACGCCCTGGCCCGTGAGCTGGGTCAGACCCGGGCGGCAATTTGGAAGCGCATTCAAGGGCTTAGGGCCGCCGGTGTCGATATCGAGGGTCGTGCCGGCGAAGGCTACGGCCTGACCCGCCCGGTCGAGCTGCTGGACCCGGCGACCATCCGTGCCGCCCTGCCGGCCGATGCCCTGTCCCTGCTGCATGACCTGCAGGTGGCCTGGACGGTGGATTCCACCAATGCCGAATTGCTGCGGTGCAGCGCGCCCCAGCGCGGGGTCAGCGTCCTGCTGGCCGAACGCCAGACCGGCGGGCGGGGGCGGCGCGGCCGCACCTGGGCCTCGCCGCTGGCGGCCCATGTCTATCTGTCGGTGCTGCGCCTGTTCTCCGGGGGCCTTGGCCGGCTGGCGGGGCTGAGCCTGGTTGCCGGCATCGCCGTGGCCGAAGCGCTGCACGATCTGGGTTTCACCCAGGCGCAGCTGAAGTGGCCGAATGATCTGATCGTCGATGGCCGTCGCAAGCTGGTCGGCCTGCTCGCCGAGGGCGGCGGCGAATACGCCGGTCCGGCCCGCGCGGTGATCGGCATCGGCATCAACACGCACATGCCGCCCTCGTTCGCCGAGCAGATCACCCAGCCCTGGGTGGATCTGGACACACTGGCCGGCGCGCCGGTCGACCGCAACATCGTCGTCGCCGCCGTGCTCGCACGGCTGCTGCCGGCGCTGGAGGAATTCGACCGCGAAGGGCTGGCCCCGTTCCTGCCGCGCTACGCCACCTTCGACATGCTGGCCGGCCGCGAGGTGCGCGTCGAGCTGGAGGGGCAATGGCAGCACGGCACCGCACTGGGCCTGGCCGATGACGGCGCGCTGCGCGTGAGCATCGACGGCTGCGAGCGCCGCCTGCATGCCGGCGAAGTCACGGTGAGGGCGGCATGAGCGACTGGTTGTTCGACCTCGGCAATTCGCGTTTCAAGTTCGCGCCGTTGCAGGGGGATCGCGCGGGTGACGTACAAGCCTGGGCGCATGGTGCCGAAGGCATGGCCGGGCAGCCGCCGCACAGCCTGCCCAGCGGCGCGACAGCGTTCGTCGCCAGCGTGGCCGCACCTTCACTGACCAGCGCCATGCTGGACCAGCTGCAGCGGCGCTTCGACCAGGTGCATGTGGTGCGCACCAGCGCCGAATGCGCAGGCGTGCGCATCGCCTACGCGCGCCCGGAGAAGTTCGGCGTGGATCGCTTCCTTGCCCTGCTGGCCGCCGCCAAGGCGCAGCGCCCGGTGCTGGTGGTAGGTGTGGGCACGGCGCTGACCATCGACCTGCTCGATGCCCGTGGCCAGCATCACGGCGGCCGCATCGCCGCATCACCTACCACCATGCGCGAAGCACTGCATGCGCGCGCCGTGCAGCTGCCCGCCAGTGGCGGCGATTACAGCGAGTTTGCCAATGACACCGCCGACGCACTCGCCTCCGGTTGCGATGGTGCCGCGGTGGCGCTGGTCGAGCGCAGTGCGCAGCAGGCGCAGGCACTGCTGGGTGTGATGCCGTCGCTGCTGGTGCACGGTGGCGGCGCGCCCGCGCTGATGCCACTGCTGGACGGCGCCGACTATCACCCCTCGCTGGTGCTGGACGGCCTCGCCCGCTGGGCGGTGCACCAGCCCGCAGGCTAGTATCCGCGCATGCTCACCCGTGCCCTGATCGTCGTTCTGGCCATCCTCAATCTTGGCGTTGCCTGCTGGTGGCTGCTGCGCGATGCGCCGCAGAAGCCTGCGCCGCCACCGCGGCCTGCCGGCGTGGCCGAACTGCGCTGGGTACCCGGTGGCACCGACGCGGTGGTGGCCGCGCAGGCATCGTCGGAGGCACCGGCGCCAGCACTGGTGGAGCGCGACCCCGCAGCGGCGACCGCCGTAGCGTCCACTCCTGCCCCTGCCGCCCCTGCCGCCCCTGCCGCGCCGGCCAAGCCGCAAGCCGAGCCGGCCAGGGCGCCGGCTGCGGAAGCAACCTACAGCCCGACGCCAGCGCCAGCGCCGGTCGCACCGCCGGTCGCGCAGGCGCCTGCCGCCAGCGAGCCGCCGCGCTGCATCGCGCTGGGTCCGTTCGCCGATCGTGCCGCCGCCAGCGCGGCGCAGGGCCGGGTCGGCATGCTGCTCAGCCAGGCGCGCCTGCGCGAGCAGCCGGCCGCCAGCGGCAGTGCCCGCTACCGCGTGCTGCTGCCGGCCGCCGCCAGCCGCGAAGAGGCGCAGGCCACGGTCAAGCGCATCGTCGCTGCGGGTCTGGGCGACTACTACATCATCAGCCAGGGTGAAGACGCCAACGCCGTGGCGCTGGGCCAGTACCGCAACCGCGAAGGCGCCGAGCGGCGTATCGCTGCCGTGCAGGCCGCCGGCTTCCAGCCGCGCCTGATCGCCAGCGGCGATGCCGGCCAGTGGTGGCTGGACGGGCAGCTGGCCGGCACCGCACAGCCTGCGCAGGTGCAGCAGCGCAGCGGCGCCGCCCGGCAACAGTCGCTGGAATGCGCGCGACTGCGCTAGAATCCCCCCACTGCGGCGCTGCCGCCGGTGCGTCACCCATGCCGCTTTAGCTCAGTTGGTAGAGCAACTGTCTTGTAAACAGTAGGTCATCCGTTCGATTCGGATAAGCGGCACCATTCAACTCATTGAAGTTGAATGGTTTGCGGGCGAATTGATGCCGCCCGGAAGCGATTTCCCGGTAAAAATGCCGGTAAAAATGATTCAAGAGTTCATGTCCCACGAAACGCCGAATGCCAACTGCGGCAAGGCTTTTGGCGCTTGCCGTGACTGGAAGGCGGACTGTTTGTCACCCGCACCTAGTGGGCAGCGCCATCCCCGGATGCGTACCTGATCTCAGTCTGCGATTGGTATCGGCCTGGAGCGGGCTCGCGCCTCTCCCTCCAGAGGCCTTTCCAATCCGCTATCTGATTCCCCACACGGCCAAACGTGGGCCTCATCGCGCCTTCCAGACTCTGCTGCCTACAGGTACGTCAGCCTTCCTGAGCGCGGGGAGACAGACGATCAGTTTGTAGCCGCCAGGTCGAAAGTGGTCCAGACGAAGTTCCGCCTCAGCAAGCAAACGGGTGCCGTCCGGACGCTCCACGATGACGGCAAGAGCGGGTGGATGCGCACTAGGTGGCAGCGGCAGATCGGGAGCCAGAACCAGCCCCCGCCCGTCCAGCGCGAAGCGGTCCTCGACACACAATAGAAGTTCCATCAGTTTCCCATCCGAGTCGCCCGCTTGGCGCATATCAGTCTCAACCCATGTGTGCCTTGGTGCCACTCTATCGAGTCGGCCTCCTAGGTCCGCGGCTTTGTGAGCGCGCGCTCGACCAAAGGCAATACACTCTTCTCGATAAAACTGCGAGCATCTTGCTCGGTGTCAAAATCCTCGACATGAAAATCCTCATTCCATAGAGCCGATCTCCAAGAGAACTCTGGGTCGCGGAGGCTCTCGTAAAGCTCCCGCCCTAATGCTTCTCTGTATGCCTGGGTCTGCTCAAGCTGTTCCTGAAACAATTCAATCATCCCAGGCCAGTCGCCAAGCTCAGTTGAGTAAAATGCCTCGAGGGCAGAAACAGCTATGTTGTATGGCCTCATACAGGATTTCCTAAGCAAGGGAGACTATGCCACGCAACGCATGCGGGACCCCGCACTGGCTATAGGCTGCGACTGTTATCGACCGAAACGGCCAGGCGGTGCTGCTCCTTGAGCCAGAGTACGACCTCTCCTACCTCATTGGCGCTTCCAATTCGCGGTTGTTCCAAGACGCCGTCGGGTCATTGATGCGGTAAAACTGACCCGTCCGCCACGCAGTCGCAATGGTTTCACGGGAGGGCGTCAGTAAAAGAGGATTGCCTAAGTTTTTGTTTTCATTGCTCAGACGAAATAGCTTGTAAACAGTAGGTCATCCGTTCGATTCGAATAAGCGGCACCATTCTGCAGTCGCCGGCTTCCGCAGTGGTCCGCATTGCAGTTGTCTCTGCATACCTTCATCTGCGCAGCGTCCGGCCTCCTGCGGTGAATGGCAGCGCGCCGTTCCCGATGCGCTCGAAACGCTGCGACCCTCCTGGCGATATCCACTGATGGGTTGAAAGAGTGTAGCCCGTAGGCTACATTTCTCCATGAAGATCCAGCGTACACGTCAGTTCGCGACATGGATTGACGCTCTCAAGGACGTGACCGCACGCGCTCGTATTCTGGCCCGCATCGGTCGGCTCGCCGGAGGCCATCCGGGTGATCACCGTCATCTGGCGGGTGGAATCTCCGAACTACGCATCGATGTGGGGCCAGGGTATCGGGTGTACTACACGCTGCGAGGCAAGCAGTGTCTGATTCTGCTCGTTGGAGGCAGCAAAGGTTCGCAGCAGCGCGATATCGAGAAGGCCAAGGAGATGGCTCGTGCCCTGTAAGGTTCGAACGGACCTACGACGAATCGCCCCTATCACGAAGCACCGGAGTCGCATACGCATGGCTGTCAAAAAGAAGAGTGAACTCGAAGTATTTGACGTGGCCACGCATCTCCGTACGCCTGAAGAAATGGCCGCCTATCTCGATGCCTGCATCGTCGAAAGCGACGGCGATTCGGCCTTCATTGCCAAGGCACTGGGCGATATCGCGCGTGCCCAGGGGATGAGCAAGATTGCACGAGCGACGGGGTTGTCGCGCGTGAGCCTCTATCGGGCGCTGTCCGGCGAGCGGAGTCCTGATTTCGCGACCATCCTCAAGGTGACGCGTGCACTTGGCGTTCAACTGCACGCCAGCGCGGCCTGAGCGGCACCCGCCCGCGTACACGATCTCCCGGGCGCGGCATGCTCAGCCCGGAATGCGGGCGATCACCTTGATCTCGAAGTCGAATCCGGCAAGCCAGTTGACGCCCACCGCCGTCCAGTTGGGATAGGGCTTCTCGGGGAAGACCTCGCTCTTCACGGTCATCACGGTTCCGAACTGGTTCTGCGGGTCCGTATGGAAGGTGGTCACGTCGACGATGTCGTCAAGCCCGCAACCACCGGCCTTCAGGGTTGCCTCCAGGTTCGCGAAGGCCAGGCGGACCTGCGCCTCGAAGTCGGGCTCGGGTGTCCCGTCGCTGCGGCTGCCCACCTGGCCGGACACGAACAGCAGGTCACCCGACTGGATCGCAGCCGAATAGGTCTGCGAGGTGTACAGGTCCCGCCGGCCGGCCGGGAAAACGGCATTGCGCTTGCTCATGGGATTCTCCAGAAGGGGATCGATGAGCCCAAGGTAGTCCTCTCGATTGGCTGGATAAACGCCTATAAAGCGCCATCACTATTTGCCGAATCAGAACAATTGGCGGGCGTGGCGGCGCGGCTCATGCCGCATGCAATTGCAGCTCCACATACTCCGCCAGCCCACGGCAGGCCAGCAGCAGGCCTTCGCGCGTGCCGTCGCCGATGTCGTCCTTCTCGGCGCCATCCATACGCACGCGCTCGGCGGCGTGGAATACCTCCAGCAGCGTGACCAGGCCGGCAGCGGCGCGGTCGGTACGCGCACGGGTCACGCCTTGGCCTGGGCTGGGCACGGGGCCCTTCCACGGCTGACCATCGGCGGCATCGCCGCTGCGGATACGCTGCAGGCAGCCCACCAGCGTGATCGGCTCGGGTAGATCGACGGCGGCGGAAAGCGCAGCTTCCAGAGGCTCGGCCAGTTCGCGGGGCAGGTGCTCGGCGGCATCGCCCAAGGTGGCAAGCAGATAGGGGTAACGGGGTGCGGTCATTGGACATCCTCATGCGGAACAGAGGCGCCACCCGCAGAGGGTGGCGGACGATGCGTGGTTCCAATACCGGAGTCGATGAACCGGCGGGCACAAGGCCCCCACGCACCGCCCGCCGTAGATCGGCAGACGGATTGCCAGCCGGCGCCACCCCGAAACAGGTGGCGCCGACTGACAAGCGTAAACAACATCGACTTCCGGGATTGGAGCCCGGGCCACCCGTTGTCGGTGGCGATTCATCATGCGCACGCGCAAACACCGCCCGCCAGTCATTCTTTCCAATGACTTCGTGCGATTCGAAAGAAAAAATGAATTATCGCTTCTGGCCTGTTTGGCGAGATGTAAAGGCAAAAGCGACATCCTGCGCGAGGCCATTTGCAATGGCGGATTCCAGTGATTCCCACGCGCGGCAATGGACGCGACATACGCGAAGTAAAGCTGGCTTAACCGATGCGGCAGACCACGGCAGTCACGATGCTAACGACAAATCGCGGCAAGCGCAGCCCGCATCCTGATGCTCCTCACGGATCGGCACTGCGGCCGACGTCATACTGTCGCTATCCGCCCTGCCTGGGTTTCCCTGGAATCCGCTCATGCGTCGTCCTGGCCTGTCGCTCACCGTCGCACTGTTCTCCGCTGCATTCGCGGCTCCCGTGATGGCGGGTGTTCCCTTCTTCAACGCCCGCTGCCCGGGCGGGATGGATGTGCACGCAGACGAAGGCGGGCCGGTCTACGTACAGGGGCGCGAGGCCACGGTGCAGCGCTTCAACGACCGCTATTTCGAAGCGCGCGATGCGCAGAGCGGCGTGACCCTCTCGGTCAGTACGAATGATGAGGGCACCCCCCAGGTCAGCTACACCGGCCACGGCGGCGCCAACGGGGTGTGCCAGGTCAGCAGCGGGGGTGCGCCTTCGCCATCCCGGCCAAAGGCGCCCGGTCGTGCCGATTCCGACACAGCGTTGCCGCGCGAGGTGACCTGCGAGTCCACTGATCAACGCCAGGTGTCGTGCGACATGGATACCCGTGGCACTGTGGAGATCGCGCGCCAGCTCAGCCACACGCGCTGCGAGCAGGGCCAGAACTGGGGCCTTTCGCGTCACTCGGTCTGGGTCAACGGCGGTTGCCGTGCGGTATTCCGCAACGTCTCGATGTCGGCATCGGGCGCGCCTGCGGGCGATACCGCGCTGGGCGCCTGCAACATGAGCAAGGCCGCGCAGGGCACGCTGGTGACCCAGGTGCCGGTGGGCAGCGATTACCAGGAACTCATCATCGATTATCCCGATGGCCGCTTCCTGTGCATGATGCGCAACAATGGCCAAGTGCAGAGCCTGACACCGATTCGCCACCGCTGACCGCGTCTGCCCTGCTGCACCGCCGCGAGTCGTGTCACACAGCTCTGGCTAGACTGTGCTTCTTTTTCCGTTGCAGGAGGCACCCATGGCCCATCCCATTTCCGTCTCGTTGATCGGCGTCCCCACCGATGTCGGCGCCGGCCATCGGGGCGCGCGGCTGGGGCCGGAAGCGCTGCGCGTGGCGGGCCTGCCGGAGGCGCTGGCGGCGCGCGGTGTGGATGTGCGTGACCTGGGCAACCTGGATGGCCCGCGCAACCCGTGGACCGCGCCGGTCGAAGGCTACCGCCATCTGGACGAGGTGGTGGCCTGGAACCATGCTCTGATGGAGGCCAGCTATGCCGAGCTGCAGGCCGGGCGCATGCCGATCATGCTCGGGGGCGACCATTGCCTGGGCATCGGCTCGATCACCGCGGTGGCCCGCTGGTGCCGCGAGCAGGGCAAGACCCTGCGCGTGCTGTGGCTGGATGCACACTCGGACTTCAACACCAGTGATGTCACGCCGTCGGGCAACATCCACGGCATGCCGGTGGCCTGCCTGTGCGGCCTGGGGCCGGAGGCACTGACCCGTCTGGGCGGCAGTGCGCCGGCAATCACGCCCGCCCAGGTGCACCAGATCGGCATCCGCTCGGTGGACCCGGAAGAGAAGCGCCTGATCAAGACCCACAAGGTCGATGTCTACGACATGCGCTACATCGACGAGAACGGCATGAAACGCACCGTGGAGGCCGCGCTGGCCGGGATCGATGACAGCACCCATCTGCATGTCAGCTTCGATGTCGACTTCCTCGACCCGAGCATCGCACCCGGCGTCGGCACCACCGTGCCGGGCGGCGTGAACTACCGCGAAGCGCAGCTGGTGATGGAGATGATCGCCGACAGCGGGCGCATGGGGTCGCTGGATATCGTCGAGCTCAATCCGCTGCTGGACAAGCAGAACGCCACCGCAGAACTGGCCGTGGACCTGGTGGAGAGCCTGTTCGGCAAATCCACGCTGATGCGCGATTGACGGCATCCCTGAACGGATCGCCGATCCGTTCACACCCGCTGCACGCCGCAGCCGCCAGATTGCACCTCACGCGGCGGCGGTGGCTTCGGCCCCTGCCTGCCGAGCGACAGAACCCCATCCGCGTTGTAGCGGTGAAGCGGCGAACCCAAGGAGAAGCCCATGAAGCGCGTAGTTGCCCTGATGCTGTTGTCGATGTTCTCGGTGGCCATGCTGGCCGGCTGCAACACCGTTGCCGGTGCCGGCAAGGACGTGCAGAAGGCCGGTGAAAAGGTCGAGGATGCCGCCAAGGGCAACTGAGCCCGACGCGGTGTGGAAACAGGAAAAGGCCGGGATCTTCCCGGCCTTTTTCGTGCATGTGTGCGGCCGTGTTGTCGCCATCGCGTGTGGCGATGGAGTGAACCATTCAAGCACGTGAGCATGTGTTTCATGAGCGGTTGACCGCCTTTCAACAGCGGATGCGGGAACCTGCAGTCACGGTAAGAACGCCGTTGCAACCAAGGATTCCCAGCAATGAACAAAGACATCATTTCCGGCAAGTGGTCGCAGCTGAAGGGCAAGGCCCAGGCCAAGTGGGGCGATCTGACCAACGACGATTTCGATGTGGCCGAGGGCAATGCCGAATATCTGGCCGGCCGCCTGCAGGAACGGTATGGCTGGGCCAAGGACCGCGCCGAGAAGGAAGTCCGTGACTTCGAAGACAGCGTGCGCAAGGACTACCCGGACTACAGGTAAGCAGCCGGCGGTAAGCGGTTCCCCCACGTCGGCGCCCGCACCCTCTGGTGCGGGCGTCGTGCTGTCAGGGCCTCAACGTGTCGGCGGATCCGGCACGTAGCGGTTCGGAAACGCCTGCGGCTCGCGCGGCAGGCGCGAAGGCGGGTCGAGCACGATGCCGCGTGCGCGCAGCGCGCGCGCGCTGTCGTAACGCAGCTGCACGATCTGTGCCGGCGTGCGACTGGCCCGTTCGAACGCGGTATCACGCACCGAAGAGTGTTCGCGCGCGCCGTGACCGGTGCCCAGCGACGGTGCCTGCGACCGCGCTGAGTAGCCGTCCATGCGGCTGGCGCTGGCGTCCGCAGCGGCTTCCGCAGCGGCCGGCGCCGGGGCGCCACGGCGCAGCATCGGCTCCGGTCGGAGCGGCCAGCGACGGGCCTCCTCGAACACCGCCGCGCCGATCACCCCGATGTTGTCCGCACGGCCGGTACGGCTGGCGTAGCTGCCACTGGGGCTGCTGAAGACGAACTGCGCCACTTCATCGTGGCTCTTGCGCCAGCCGGTGATATCGGCGCGCTGGCCGGGGTTGAGCACATAGCCGGTCTGCGACGGGTCGGCATCTTCGCCGGAGATGGCGTTGATGCCATCCACCGAGAGCACCACCAGCACCCGCCGCGGGCTGTCGTTGTACAGGCGTACCGCATAGCGATGGCCGCGCTCGCCCGCCACCCAGCGCTGTCCGTCGGCCGCATGGCTGCGCAGTTCGGTGCCGCGGTCGCGGTCGATCAGGGTCATCCGCACAGGGCCGTCCTGCGGCATCGGCGGTGGCGGCGGAACCGGGCGGAAGCCGGCCAGGGGCAGGATCAGCAGCAGGGGCAGCAGGCGTTTCATGTTGGAACTCTGGTGGGCTCGGGTGAATGAACGACCCGCAGGCCCTGACGGGGTTGGCCGTGGGCACGGTAAACTGGTTCCGTTCATCGAAGGTTTCCCCACGCAGTCATGACGACCCGAGTCCTTACCGGCATCACCCCCTCCGGCACCCCCCATCTGGGCAACTACGTTGGCGCCATCCGTCCGGCCATCGCGGCCAGCCGCACCCCGGGTATCGAGAGCTTCTTCTTCCTGGCCGACCTGCACAGCCTGATCAAGGCGCAGGATCCGCAGCGCACCCAGCGCGCGACCCTGGAGATCGCAGCCAGCTGGCTGGCCTGCGGCCTGGACCCGGAACACGTCTGGTTCTACCGCCAGAGCGATATCCGCGAAACCACCGAACTGATGTGGTTCCTGACCGCGATCGCCAGCAAGGGCATCCTCAATCGTGCCCATGCCTACAAGGCGGCGGTGGACAAGAATCGCGAGGAAGGTCTGGACGAGGATGCCGGCGTCAGCGCCGGGCTGTTCATGTACCCGGTGCTGATGGCTGCCGACATCCTGATCTTCAAGGCCAACCAGGTGCCGGTCGGTCGTGACCAGATCCAGCACATCGAGATGGCCCGCGACTTCGCCCAGCGCTTCAATCACGTCTACGGCAAGGAATACTTCCCGCTGCCGGAGGTAGTGATCGATGAGCAGGTGGCCACGCTGGCCGGCCTCGACGGCCGCAAGATGAGCAAGAGCTACCACAACACCATTCCGCTGTTCACGCCGCGCGACGAGTTGAAGAAGCTGGTGTTCTCGATCCTGACCGACTCGCGCGCTCCGGGCGAGCCCAAGGACACAGAGGGTTCGGCGCTGTTCCAGATGTACCAGGCCTTCGCCACGCCAGAGCAGACCGCTGCTTTCGCCCGGGCATTCGCCGAGGGCATCAGCTGGGGCGATGCCAAGCAGCAGTTGTTCGAGCGCATCGACGGTGAGCTGTCGCCGCTGCGCGAGCGTTACAACGCGCTGATGGCCGAGCCGGAAAAGATCGAGGCGCTGCTGAAACGCCGTGGCCAGCAGCTGCGTGAGACGTTCGCGATGCCGCTGCTGGATGAGCTGCGGCACGCCGTGGGGTTGCGCGACCTGTCCACCGCCGGCGACATCGCCAGCGAGGATGCCGGCGCTGCACGGGTGGCGCCGCCGCAGTTCAAGCAGTACCGCGAGAAGGATGGTCGCTTCTACTTCAAGCTGACCGCCGGCGACGGCACGCTGCTGATGCAGAGCATTGGTTTTGATTCGCCGCGCGATGCCGGCCAGTTGATCGCGGTGATCAAGCAGGCCGAGCAGGGCGATGCGCTGCAGAGCGAGCTGTTCAAGCTGGAGGCGGAGGTGGATGCGGTTCTGGCGGCGCTGGCGGTGCTGCGCGAAGATGCCTGAGCGGAGGGTGCTGTAACGCCGGGCCCATGTCCGGCGGCGCTACCTGATGCACGTCGCCGGGCATGGCCCGGCGCTACCGATGGATGTGGAGCCGGGCATCGGGCCCGGCGCTATGGAAGGAGTCTGCGATGGCGTGGTTGTCGCTGCTGCTTTTCCTGCCCTGGTTCGTTGTGCTGGGCAGCCTGTACTGGCTGTTCCCGCGCCAGCCGCGCACGACGCGGCGGCGCCTGTTCGATGGCCTGGTGCTGCTGCTGGCCCTTGTTCTGAGCATCGTGGCGATGCTGTGGGGCCACCACCTGGGCCTGGTGCAGACCGACGCGGGGCCGATCTGGCCGCAGGTGCTGGCGGTGCTCTATGCCTACGGCGCGTTCCTGGCGGTGATGGTGCTGGCGCTGCTGCTGCGACCGCGATGGTTGTAGTCCTGGGGCAGGGCGCGCGCCTCCGACCAAAGCCGCATCGAACCGGTCCTGCCTGCGCGCCTACCATGGACGCCTGATTCCGATTCCGCCAGGTGCGTGCCGATGATCGCCGACCCCAGCATCCACACCATCGATACCGGCTTCCAACGTCCCGACTTCGATGCGGCCTATCTGATCGTCGAGAACGGGCGGGGGGCCTTCGTGGACTGTGGCACCGGCCTGTCCGTGCCGGCGATGCTGCGGGCGCTGTCCGATGCCGGCCTGCAGCCCGACGCGGTGGACTGGCTTCTGCTCACCCATGTGCATCTGGACCATGCCGGCGGTGCGGGCCTGTTGATGCAGCAGCTGCCCAATGCCCGGGCCGTGCTGCATCCGCGCGGTGCGCCGCACATGATCGATCCGACCCGGCTGATCGCCGGCGCCACCGCGGTCTACGGCGCGGAGGAGATCGCACGCAGCTATGGCCGTATCGAGGCGATTCCCGAACACCGCGTGGTGGTGGCCGAGGATGGCCATCGCCTCGATCTTGCCGGACGCGAACTGCTCCTGCTGCATACGCCCGGCCACGCACTGCATCACTACTGCGTATGGGATGCGCGCAGCCGCAGCTGGTTCACCGGCGATACCTTCGGTATCTCCTACCGCGAACTGGACAGCGCGCAGGGCGCCTTCATCTTCCCGACCTCCTCGCCCGTGCAGTTCGATCCCGAAGCGATGAAGGCGTCGATCCAGCGCATGCTCGGCTACGATCCGCAGTCGATGTACCTCACCCACTATGGCCGCGTGGAGCAGGTGCAGAGGCTGGCCGGCGACCTGTTCGAGCAGATCGATGCGATGGCGGCGATCGGCCGCCAGTGCGACGAGCGGCCCGACCGCCATCGCTGCCTGCTGGCGGCACTGCAGGCCCTGTACCTGGAGCGCGCCCAGCAGCATGGCTGTGTGCTGGATGACGCAGCGGTGGTGGCTGTGCTGGCCATGGACATCGAGCTCAACGCGCAGGGCCTGGCCTGCTGGCTGGATCGCGAGCGCCGCTGACGGAGCGGGACTGCGGCCGGCACTGCTGTCACGTTACACTCTGGTGACTCCCCATCCTGCCGTGGTATTGCCGTGAACCCGATGCGCGTGTTGCTGCTGTCGTCCTGCCTGTTCGTGGGTGGCCTGGCCCAGGCGGCCAATGACCTTCCCGGCGGCGGTATCGACCCGCAGGCACTGTCGCGGCACGTGCGTGTACTGGCGTCGGACGAATTCGAGGGCCGCGCTCCGGCCAGCGAAGGCGAAGAGCGCACCGTGCAGTACCTGATCGAGCAGTTCCGCAGCTATGGCCTGCAACCCGGCGGCGTGGACGGCAGCTGGGTGCAGCCGGTGCCGCTGGTGCGTGCGCAGCTGGAGGGTGCGGCCACGGCCAGCCTGGCGTTGAAGCAGGGCCGCCGCGCCCTGGCCAATGGCGTGGATGTGACCCTGCAGAGCCTGCAGCCGCGCGCCCGGGTACAGATCAAGGATGCACCGCTGGTGTTCGTCGGCTACGGCATCGACGCACCGGAACGCCATTGGAACGACTACAAGGACATCGACCTGCACGGCAAGATTGTCGTGGTGCTGATCAATGATGCCGATTTCGAGGCCGACGCTCCCGGCGCGTTCGATGGCAAGGCAGTGACCTACTACGGCCGCTGGACCTACAAGTTCGAGGAGGCTGCGCGCCGCGGCGCCGAGGGCGTGCTGATCGTGCACGAGACCGCACCTGCGGCCTATGGCTGGGCGACGGTGAAGAGCTCGGGCACCTCGCCGTTGTTCGATATCGAGCGCAGCCAGGCCGAGGCGATGGCCCAGCACACACCGCTGCGCGGCTGGATGCAGCGCGAGCTGGCCGAGGCGATCTTCGCCGACGCCGGCCTCGATTTCGAGGTCGAGAAGCGCAAGGCGATGCGTGCCGACTTCCGTCCGGTGGCCCTGGACAATGCGCGGCTGAGCGTCGATTTCGCCCTCAAGCGCGAACAGGTGGTGACCCGCAACGTCGTGGCCAAGCTGCCCGGCGGCGAGCACGGCGATGAAGCGGTGATCTTCTCGGCGCACTGGGACGCTTTCGGCATCGGTCAGCCCGATGCGAAGGGCGACCGCGTGCGCCGTGGCGCCATCGACAACGCCACCGGCGTGGCCACCGTGCTGGAACTGGGCCGGGTGTTCGCGGCCGGCCCGCAGCCGCAGCGCACGCTGTACTTCGTGGCGCTGACGGCTGAAGAGAAGGGGCTGCTGGGGGCCAGCTACTACGCCGCGCATCCGCTGGCGCCGCTGGACAAGACCGCTGCCGTACTGAACATCGAGATGTTCAGCCCGGACGGGCCGACCCGTGACATCGCTTCGTGGGGCAAAGGGCGGGTATCGCTGGAAGGCGACCTGGAGCGGGTGGCCAAGGCACGCGGCCGCAGCTACAGCCCGGACCCCAACCTGGAGGCCGGTTTCTTCTACCGCGCCGACCATTTCGCCTTCGCCCGGCTGGGTGTACCGGCGATCACCATCGGCCCGGGTCTGGACAAGCTGGACGGCGGCGTGGAAGCAGGGCGCGCGCTGCGCGAGAAGTACTTCGCCGACTGCTATCACCAGGCCTGCGACGCATGGACGCCGGGCTGGGATCCCAGCGGTCATGCCGCCGATACGCTGCTGGTCTACGACCTGGGCGCGGAGCTGGCCAACAGCCGGCGCTGGCCGACCTGGGAGAAGGACTCCGAATTCCGCGCTGCCCGCGACAAGAGCGAGGCGGCACGCCGCTGACGGCTAGCGCCTGCGCAGCAGCGTCCAGGCACCCCATGCGCTGGCGGCCAAGGCGGCCAGGTAGCAGATCATCATGGTGCCGAGGCTGACCGTGCGCAGGCCGCTGAAGCGGCCGAGCAGGTTCATCCGCAGCGAGCTGTGACCGCTGCCCAGGTCCACCGCCAGCTGCAGTGCCAGCGCGGTGGCGAAGACCAGAAGGGCGATGCCGAAGCCGGTACGTGGCCAGTGCGCCTGCGCACCCGGGCGTCGCAGCAGCCAGGCCAGCGTGGTTGCCACCGCCAGCAGCAGGGCGGTCCACATCAGAGGCGTGGCGGGAGATGCGGCAGCCACCGGCATTGCGCCGGTGGCTGCCATCAGCACGGCATCCTTACTTGCGGGTGCCGTCGAGCCAGTTCGGGCCCTTGTTGGTGAGGAAGAACACATAGACCACCAACGATACCGCGATGGTGGCAGTGACGTAGATCGCGAACCAGTCGACGTGGCCGGTCTTCAGCGCGCCCTGGTACAGCAGCGGCGCCGTACCGCCGAACAGCGAGTTGGCCAGCGCGTAGCCCAGGCCCACGCCCAGTGCCCGGACGTGGGTCGGGAACAGTTCGGCTTTCACCACGGCGTTGATCGAGGTGTAGCCGGTGAGGATGACGAAGCCCAGCGCCAGGGTGAGGAAGGCGAGGGTGGCATCGTGCTGGTGCGGCAGCTGGGTGATCAGGTACCAGCTGTACAGCACGCCGCCTACGCCGAAGAACACCAGCAGGCTCTTGCGCCCGATGATGTCCGACAGCCAGCCGCCGACCGGCTGCAGCACCATCAGGAAGGCCAGCACGCCCAGGTTGATCAGGGTGCCGGTCATCGGGTCGTCGCCTGCGAAGGCGCTCTGGATCATCTTCGGGCCGTTCACCGAGTAGGTGTAGAAGGCAATGGTGCCGCCGGCGGTGATCAGGAAGCACAGCAGCAGCGGGCGCCACTGGTGCACGAACAGTTCGTACATCGAACCGGATTTCTTGGCCTTGCCTTCGCGCGCGGCCTCGATCGAGGATTCTTCCAGCGACTCATCCATGCCACGGCGCAGCCAGAACACCACGACCGCGGCGATACCACCGATGCCGAAGGCGATGCGCCAGCCGAACTCGGAGATCTCCGGCTTGCCCCAGACGTTCAGCATCAGGAACAGGGTCAGCTGGGCCAGCACATGGCCGCCGACCAGGGTGACGTAGTGGAAGGAGGACAGGAAGCCACGGCGCCCCGGAATGGCGGCCTCGGACATGTAGGTGGCGCTCGCGCCGTATTCGCCACCGGTGGCGAAGCCCTGCAGCAGGCGCGCGAACAGCAGGATGATCGCCGCCCAGATGCCGATGCTGGCGGCAGTCGGGGTAATGGCGATGATGAAGGAGCAGAACGCCATCAGCGTGACCGATACGGTCAGGGCCAGGCGACGGCCATGGCGGTCGGCGAAGCGGCCGAAGAACCAGGCACCGATCGGGCGCATCAGGAAGGTCGCGGCGAAGATCGCCCAGACGTACATCGTGGAGTTCTTGTCTTCCGGCGAGAAGAACTGCGACTCGAAGTACACGGCGAACACCGAGTACACGTAGACGTCATACCACTCCACCAGGTTGCCGGCGGAGCCTTTGAGGGTATTGGAGATCGAGCGGCGCAATGCGGCGCCGTCGGTCGCGGGAACAGAAGGGTGGGGCGTGGTGCTCATCTGGGCGGGGATCCTCGATGCGATAGCGTCCGTGCGCGGAAAATACAGCGTCCGACCGTGTGGTGGCGCAGCCGGGCAGCCTTCTTGGTACTGCATGACCCGTCAACGCGGGGTGGCAGGCCAGGACAGGGTGCATGGATGGACGACAGCGTGCCACCTTGCGGGGTGCCGGACCATACTCAAAACGTCCTAGAATCCGCCTTCCCCCGGTCCCTTGGTGCGTCATGTCGGCTCCCCCTGTTCCGTCTGCGGCTGCCCCCCGGGGCGGCCTTGTCGTGTTGGCGCTGCTGCTGGTCTACGTGGTCTGGGGCTCGACCTATCTCGGCATCGCCAAGGCCCTGCACGGCGGCGCGCTGCCGCTGACGATGGTCTCCGGCAGCCGCTTCATCATCGCCGGGGGCCTGATGTACCTGGCACTGCGCCTGTTCTGGAAAATGCCGAAGCCGACATTGCGGCAGTGGCGCAACCTGGTGCTCATGGGGGTGACCATGCTGGTGCTGGGCAACGGCATGGTGGTGCTGGCCGAACGTGATGTGTCGTCCGGCCTGGCGGCCACGGCGGTGGCGTCGGTGCCCCTGTGGATGGCGCTGTTCTCGGCGCTGCGCGGCCAGCACGCCAGCCGCGGCGAATGGCTGGGCATCGCGATCGGCTTCCTCGGCGTTGTCTGGCTGAATGCGGGCAGCAGCCTGACGGCGACGCCCACCGGGCTGGTGCTGCTGCTGATCGCGCCGATCGGCTGGGCGTTCGGCTCGGTGTGGGCGCGCGGCCTGGACCTGCCTGGCCCGTTCATGACGGCCGCCGGGCAGATGATCTGCGGCGGCGTGCTGCTGGTGCTGATCGGGCTGGCGGTGGGTGAGCGGCCCACTACGCTGCCCGATACCGGTGGCCTGCTGGCCATGGCCTATCTGTGCGTGTTCGGCTCGATCGTCGCGTTCACGGCCTACGTCTGGCTGCTGCAGAGCGTACGCCCGGCGCTGGCCGGCAGCTACGCCTACGTCAACCCGGTGATCGCGGTGCTGCTGGGCGCAGCCCTCAACAGCGAACGCTTCGGCTGGCGCGACGTGCTGGCGATGGTGGTGATCCTGCTGGGCGTGGTGGTACTGACAATGGCAAGGACGCGCAAGCGATGAGCATCGACGAGACAGAACAACGCCGGGGCCTGCTGGTCACCGCTTCCACCTTCGTGCTGTGGGGACTGGTGCCGGTGTACTGGCACCTGCTCAATGAAGTGCCATCGTTCCAGATCATCGCCCATCGCATCATCTGGAGCACGGTGCTGGTGGTGGCCTGGCTGCTGCTCAGTGCGAAGCTGGGCTGGTGGCGGAAGATCGCCGCGCAGCCGCGCGCGCTGCCGATCCTGGCGGTATCGAGTCTGACCATCGCGTTCAACTGGGGCCTGTACATCTGGGCCGTCAATGCCGGCCACGTGATCGAGACCAGCCTGGGCTACTTCATCAACCCTCTGGTGAACGTGCTGCTGGGGGTGCTGGTGCTGAAGGAGCGCCTGCGCCGGCTGCAGTGGGTGGCGGTAGGCATGGCGGCGGTGGGCGTGGCATGGCTGACTCTCGACGCTGGCACGCCGCCGTGGATCGCGCTGGGCCTGGCCTGTTCGTTCGGCCTGTACGGCCTGCTGCGCAAGCTGGTCTCGGTCGATCCGGTGGCCGGGCTGGGCGTGGAAAGCCTGTATCTGTTCCTGCCTGCGCTGGCGTTCGCGGTCTGGGCCGAGAATGGCCACGGTGGCGGATTCTTCAGCGGCTGGGGCCTGCGCAACGATCTGCTGCTGATCTTCGGCGGCGTGGTCACCGCCGTTCCGCTGATCGGTTTCGCCTACGGTGTGAAGCGCATCGCGCTGTCGCTGGTGGGCATCCTGCAGTACATCGCGCCAAGCCTGCAGCTGCTGCTCGGCGTGTTCTTCTTCCACGAATCGTTCGACATGGGCAAGGCCGTCGGTTTTGCAGCGATCTGGGCCGGGCTCCTGCTGTTCATCGGTGACAACCTGCGCACGATGCGGGCGGCAAAGCGCTGAGCCGGAAAGCAACGCGGGACGGAGCACCGGCCCCGTCCCGCGTCCGCGCCGCCCCGGCTGGCGGCGTACGCATCAGGTTTCGCGCAGTGCCGTGGTGATCGGCAGGCGGGCGGCGCGCAGCGCCGGGAACAGGCCACCGACCAAGCCGATGCCCAGCGCCCACTTCAGCCCCGTCCACAGTAGTTCCGGCGATACGTGGAACTTGAACACCACCGCGCTGAAGTTGCTGCCGATGGTGGACACGCTGTAGCCGTTGAACAGCAGCCACGCCACCGTGCAGCCCAGCAGGCCGCCGAGCAGCGCCAACAGCATCGTTTCCAGCATCACCGCGGTCACCACCGGCAGGCCGCGGAAACCAATCGCGCGCATGGTGGCGATTTCGCGCGCACGCGTGGCCACCGCGGCATACATGGTGTTGAGTGCGCCGAACACCGCGCCCACCGCCATGATGGTACCGATCACCTTGCCGAGGATGTCGATCAGCTTGGTCAGGCCGCCGCCTTGCTTGCTGTAATACGCACGGGTGGTTTCCACGTCCAGCTTCAGGCGCGGATCGGCGGCCACGGCAGCCTTGAACTGATCGAAGCCGGGCTTGCCCTCGGTGCGCACGCTGATCGACTGCCAGGCACTGCGCTGGTACGTGGTGGCCAGCGTATCGGCGTCGGTCCACAGCTCCGAGTCATGCGCATCACCGGTGGCGAACACACCGACCACCGTCCAGGTCTGGTTGCCCAGGGTGAGCGTCTTGCCGACCTCCATGTCGCGGAACTGGCCCTTGGCGCCCTGGCCGACCACGATCTCGCGCAGGCCGGTGGCGAACTTGCGGCCTTCGATGATCTTGACCTTGTCATGCACCGCCCACGCCTGCGGCCCGACGCCGCGGAACTGCGCGTTGACGTCGGTACCGTCCGACTTGGAGACCAGGTTGACCACCTGCGAGAGTTCAGGCGACAGCAGCGGCCGTCCCTGTGCATCGCGGCTGATGCCGGGCAGGGTGGACAGGGTCGGTACCTGCTCGCGGGTGATGACCGAATTGGTTTCCGCCTGAGAGCCACCGCGCAGCACGATGGCGGTGGTGTCATCGCCGGTGTTGCTGAGTGTGGCCTGGAAGCCTTCGCCCATCGCCAGCATCGCCACCAGCACGCCGACGACGCCGGCGATGCCGACCACGATCACCGAGGATGCCCCCCAGCGCTGCGGCAGGCTGGCGATGCCGATGCGGGTGGCGGCCAGAGCCAGCCGCCCGCTGCGGGTCAGCGCCAGCCACAGGCCGACCAGCACCGCCACGGCGAGCACGCCCACCCACGGCAGGCCGATCCATACCGCCAGGCCGATTGCCAGGGCCAGCACGGTCACCGTGTTGCCGAACCACTTCTTGAGCTTGTTCTTGAACATGTCGGTGTCCTCCTCAGCGGCCGGCCAGTGCGTCGACGATCTTCAGGCGCTTGGCGCGCAGCGCCGGCAGCAGGCCGACGACCGCGCCGATCACCACGATCAGGCCCAATCCCATCAGCCAGGTGGGGGTGGGGATGTGCGGCGGCAGCATGCCCATGCTCTTCGGGCCGATGGCGGGCAGGATCAGTGCCGCCAGGCCCATGCCGATCAGGCCACCGAGACCGATCAGCAGCACCGATTCGATCATCACCAGTATCAGCACCGTGCTGTCCTTGAAGCCCAGTGTCTTCAGCGTGGCCAGCTCCGGCACGCGCTCGCGCACGGCCTGCGCCATGGTGTTGCCGGTCAGCAGCAGCAGGGTGAAGAACACCGCACCCATGATCGAGGTGACGATCATGCCGATGTCGGCAAACTGCTTGACGAAGGCCTGCTGGAACGCCGATTCGGTCTGGGTCTTGGTCTCGTGGTCGGAGTTGGCGGAAATCGCATCGATGGCCTGCGCCACCCGCGAAGAATGGTCGGGGTTGTCGAGCGTCACCGTGTACCAGCTGACCTGGTTCTTGATGTAGTCGTTGGACTCATCGAAGTACTTCCAGTTCATCATCAGCTGGCGCTCTTCGTTGGAGGCCTGTGCCGGATCCCTGGAACGGAAGATGCCCTTCAGTTCCAGCGGCCAGTCGTTGCTGCCGCCACGCGGGAAGATCGTCGCCTGCAGCGGGATGGTATCGCCGACTTTCCAGCCGAACTGCTTGGCCAGGGTCTCGCCGACGATCGCGCCGGTGCGGGTGTTCTTCCAGTCTTCCAGCTGCGCCGGGTCGATCTGCAGCTCGCGGTAGACGTCGAAGTAGTTGGGCGATACCGAGAAGTTCGGGAAGAAGTTCTTCGGATCCTGGTAGATGCCGCCGAACCACATGCCATAGGCCACGTCGCGCACGCCCGCCACCTGGCGGATCTGCGTTTCCAGGCGGATCGGCAGCGACTGGGTGATCGACAGGCGCGAGGCCACCACCAGGCGGTTGGCCCCTTCCACGCTGCCACCGGAGGTGAATGCCACGCGCACCGAGTCGAGCATGCCGAACAGGAGGAACGCGGCCACCACCGACAGCAGGGTCAGCAGGGTCCGGGTGCGGCTGCGGAACAGCTGCGCCCAGACCAGAGAGAAGTATTTCATCGCTGTGGCCTCCGTCAGTGGGCCAGCGGCGCGTCGGCCAGCTCGCCCTTGTCCAGATGCACCGTGTGCGTGGCGTACTCGGCGGCCTTCGGGTCATGGGTGACCATGATGATGGTCTTGCCGTGTTCGCGGTTGAGCTGCTGCAGCAGGCCCAGGATCTCCTCGGCGGACTGGCGGTCGAGATCGCCGGTGGGTTCGTCGCAGATCAGGAAGGTCGGGTCGGAGACGATCGCACGGGCGATCGCCACGCGCTGCTGCTGTCCGCCGGACAGTTCGTTGGGACGATGGTTGCGGCGGTCGGCCAGGCCGACCAGGGTCAGCGCGATCTCGGCGTTGCGGCGGCGCTGCGCGGCATTGAGATGGGTCAGCAGCAGCGGCAGTTCCACGTTCTTCTGCGCGGTCAGCATCGGCATCAGGTTGTAGAACTGGAACACGAAACCGACGTGGTGGCTGCGCCAGGTCGACAGCTGGCCACCGCTCATCTGGTCGATGCGCTCGCCTTCGATGCTGATCTCGCCGCCGCTGGGATTGTCCAGGCCACCGATCAGATTGAGCAGGGTGGTCTTGCCTGAACCGGACGGCCCCATCAACGCGACGAAGTCGCCGCTGGCGATGTCCAGGTCGATGCCGTGCAGCACCTGTACCTTCTCGGGGCCACGCTGGTAGGTCTTGGTGATGTTGCGCAGTGAAACCATGGTCGACATGGGTGGTTCTCCACGTAGGCGGGAAACGGGGACGCACCCCGGCCGCCGGCCGGGCATGCGTGGAACGGTGTTGTCGTCGAACGGTGCCGCTGGCGGCGCCCCGGAAGGCGCCCTGCCGCTACTGCGCTTGTTTCTGCTGGACCCGGGTGCCATCGCGCAGGGTGTCCGGCGGGTTGACCACCACCAGCTCGCCGGCATTGACACCCTTGAGCAGCTGGCGATCCTTGCCCATGGCCTGGCCAGCCTGGACCGTGCGCTGCTGCACGCGGTTCTCGTCGCCGAGCACGAAGGCCACCGATGCACCCTCGCGCTCGACCACCGCGCCTGCCGGCACACGCACGCCCTGCGGCTTGGCTTCGGCCTGCGGTGCCGCCTGTTCCAGGAAGCTGACCCGCACGCCCATCTCCGGCACGATGCGCGGGTCTTTCAGCTTCAGGGCCACGCGCACCTTCACCGTCGCCTTGCCTCGGTCGGCGGTGGGGATGATGGCGATCACCTCGGCCGGAATCTTCCATTCCGGATAGGCATTGAGGATGGCTTCCACCGGCATCTTCGGTTGCACGCGGCCGATGAAGGCTTCGCCGACCTCGACCTCGATCTCCAGCGAATCCATGTCGACGATGGTGCCGATGCCGGTCCGGGTGAAGCCGCCACCAGCCGACAGCGGCGAGACGATTTCGCCCGGCTGTGCCGCCTTGGCCGTGACCACGCCGGAGAACGGCGCACGCACGATGTTGTTGTCCACCCCAAGGTCGGCGATCGCCAGCTGGTCGTTGGCCACCTTCACGTTGCGCTGTGCGGTTTCCAGCTGCGCGCGCAGGCTGTCGCGCTGGGCCACGGCCTGGTCGTACTGCGAGCGCGAGACCAGCTGCTGCCCGACCAGTGCCTGCAGCCGGCTGGCCTCGGCCGCCGCCTGCCTCTGCTGTGCCTCAAGTCCGGCCACCTGGCTGCGTGCGGCCTGCAGCTGCGAGGCATACAGACTGCGCTGCGCGTCGGCATCGATCGGGTCGAGGGTGGCCATGATCTGCCCCGCCTCCACGCGCATGCCTTCTTCGATCATCACCTCACGCACCTTGCCGGTGATCTTGGCCGACACCGTAGCCATGCGCCGGGCGACGACATAACCACTGGCATCGAGGACCGAACTGCTGGCGCTGCCCTGCTGGATGGCGACCGCCGGTGCGGTTTCCACCTGCACGGCCGGTGTGCGGCCGAACAGCGCGAAGGCGCCTGCGGCCAGGAGCAGGACCACCGCGATCACAGCGATCCACAGCCAGCGGCGCCCGCTGCCACCACCACCACCAGAGGCAGGCGGGGGTGACTTGCGTTCGATACGGAGTTCCTTCAACAGCTCGGCAGAAGCGTTCATTCGTTCCATCACAGGCGTTCGGGCGGGTGTGACCGGAAGGGCGGACAGCGGCGGTTCCGGCAGTGGAGCGTGCGGCACAGCATGACGGCAGGCACGGGGATGACGGCAGTGACAGCTGTCATCCGATGACCTTGACGGTGGCAACTGCGAAATGTGACCAAGGGGGCGCAGGATGGCAACGTCCCCGCTACCGGTACCGCCCATGGCTCCGATCGCCCCGTCGCTGGCCGGCCTGCAGCAGATGCAGGTGTGTCGTAACGGCGCCGGCAAGAGTACCGCGATCAGCGGGCTGTTGCGCCTGCGCAGGCCTGGCGGAGGGCAGCGCACGCTGCCGGCAGGGCCGTCCTGGCGCGCCCGCGCCTGCGCAGGATCGGCTGAACTGGCATGATCGGCAGCGATCGTTCCCGCCTGGACCCTTCCGTGTCATCGAGCTGGCTGGCCTCCCTGCTGCGCCCTGCGCCGGACTCGGCGGTCGCCGACACGCTGCGGCGTGGCAAGTCGCCCTGGAGCGAGGCGATCCATCTGCTGTGGTCGGTGTGGATCTTCCTGACCCCGCTGCTCGGCCATGGGTTCACCCTGCGCTGGCTGCTGCTGACCCTGGCCAGCTACCCGCTGTTCCTGCTGCTGTACGCAAAGGTGCTGGTGTCGCCCCGCCACCACGCGACCCGTTATGCCCTGGGCCTGATTGCAATGGCCCTGATCCTGCTGCCCTGGTATCCGTCCGGGCTGACCTACTTCGTGTTCGGCTGCGTGCTGATGCGGGTCAGCGGGCGCGGTGGCTGGTGGCGGTACCTGCTGCAGCTGACGGGCCTGAACATCGTGTTCTGCGCGGTCGCGCTCGCGTTCGAGTATCCCTGGCAGAGCCTGGTGTGGATTCCGGCGGTGTCGTACATCGTCGGCCTGGTGGTCAATGTCGAGGCACTCAACCAGGAGAAGGAGGCGGCCCTGCAGCTGTCGCAGGAGGAAGTACGTCGCCTGGCGGCGACCGCCGAGCGCGAGCGGATCGGTCGCGACCTGCACGACCTGCTGGGCCACACGCTGTCACTGATCACGCTGAAACTGGAGCTGGCGCGCAAGCTGCATGATCGCAACGATGCGCGCGCGCGGCAGGAGATCGGTGAGGCCGAGGCGATCGCCCGCGAAGCGCTGGCGCAGGTGCGCAGTGCGGTCACCGGCATCCGGGCCAGCGACCTGGCCGGGGAACTGGCCTCGGCGCGGCTGCTGCTGGAGTGCCAGCAGGTGCATCTGCAGTACGCGCCGCCGCCGCCGATGCCGGTGGAGGTCGAGCGTGGCCTGGCGCTGGTCCTGCGGGAGGCTGCGACGAACATCGCCCGCCATGCGCAGGCGACACAGGCGCGGGTGGACTTCATGAAGGAAGGAAAAGTACTGGTGATGCAGATCCGCGATGATGGCCGGGGCGGCATGCAGGCCGAAGGCAATGGACTGAGCGGCATGCGCGAGCGCACTGCGGCGCTGGGCGGGTATCTGACCGTGCAGTCTCCGCGCGGCGAGGGTACGGTGCTGAGCGTGCGCGTGCCGCTGTCGGCGGCCACTGTCCCGTTGCCGCCCGCTGCACCCGCGCCGGCGGCGCAGGACGGCGCGGCATGATCCGCATCCTGCTGGCGGAAGACCAGGCCATGGTGCGCGGCGCACTGTCCGCATTGCTCAGCCTGGAGGCGGACATCGAGGTGCTGGGCAGCGCCGCCGATGGCGAGATCGCCTGGCGCATGCTGCAGCAGCTGAAGCCGGACATCCTGGTGACCGATATCGAGATGCCCGGTCTGTCGGGGCTGGAACTGGCCCAGCGCATTGCACGCCACGAACTGCCCATCAAGGTGGTGATCGTGACCACCTTCGCCCGTGCCGGCTTCCTGCGGCGCGCGCTGGACGCAGGCGTGCTGGGCTACCTGCTCAAGGATGCGCCAGCGGAGAACCTGGCTGATGCACTGCGCAAGGTGAAGCAGGGCGTGCGTGCGATCGACCCACAGCTGGCACTCGATGCCTGGTCACAGGCGGACCCGCTGACCGACCGCGAGCGGCGCGTGCTGCGCCTGGCGGGCGAAGGACGGACCGCCAGCGAGATCGCCGAGCAGCTGGGGCTGTCGCACGGCACGGTGCGCAACTACCTGTCCGAGTGCATCGGCAAGCTGGGCGTGGCCAATCGGATCGAGGCGTACCGGCTGGCACGGCAGAAGGGCTGGCTGTAGCGGAGGTGCCCCGCACCTGTGGAGCCGAGCCATGCCCGGCTGCTCCCGAGTGGTCCCCTGGCCCGCCGGCGATCGGCAGGCCGCAATCGCGTCAGTCCTTCCCGCGCGCCATCGCCTGGAACACGCCATCGCGGCGGACCCACAGGTGGAAGAGGGCAGCACCGACATGCATCAGCACCGTGGCGAACAGCACGTAGGCCAGCAGGCTGTGCGCGCTGCGCAGCGCTGCATACAGTGCCGGTGTGTGCGGCACGATCGGTGGCAGGTGCAGTCCGCCCCCCAGCACGATCGGGTAGCCCCCCGCGGACAGCATTGCCCAGCCTACCAGCGGCATTGCCAGCATCAGCGCGTACAGCATCCAGTGCGACGCCTTTGCCGCCATCACCTGCCACACCGGAAGATCGGCCGGCAGCGGCGGCGGCCGATGGCGCAGGCGGTTGTACAGGCGCAGCAGCACCAGCACGCCGATCGCGATGCCCAGCGGGCGGTGCAGGTCGAGCAGCATCGGCCGCAGGTGCAGCGAGGCGACCATGGTCACGCCGATGAACAGCATGGCGATGATCATCACCGCCATCGACCAGTGCAGCACCCGCGCCAACAGGTTGAAGTGGCCATTGCCGCTGCTCATCGTGCAGCCTCCTTCGGTTGCGCTGCCGCTCCGGCCGCGCGCTCGCGCTCGCGTCGGTTGAACGACTGCGAATAGACCGCCGATCGCGCGGCCAGGATCGGATCGTCACTGCCGCGGATGCCGCTGGGCAGGATCAGCGGGTCGAAGTTCAGCTCGCCACAGGCGCCCTGTTCCTGCGACTGCATGCGTTCCAGGCTCAGCACGCCTGCCACCACCGTTTCCCGCGCGTCCGGCCAGGGCACCGACGGATCATCGATGGCGTCCCCCGGTTCGGCGATGCTGACCACCAGGTCCCATTGCACCGGGCCGGCCGCCAGCCGCCGCTGCAGGTCCTGGCTGAGGAAATCGACATCGGCGCGCTTGCGGGCGTCGGCATCAAGCTCGGCGACCGGCGTGCGTGGCTGCCATTGCCAGCGCACGGCGCGTCGCTGGCCCTGCGCATTGGTGAACCAGAAGCTGTTGACGCTGTTGAAGCGGGTGTTGGTCCAGCTGTCGGTCCACGGCGCGCTGCGTGCCCATTGCTGGAACGCCTGCGCGCTGGGGTACTTCGCCAGCACTGCCGCCATCTTCTGCGGATCGGGCTTGCCCGTCGCCGGATCCGGTATCTGCGCCTGCGTCTGTTCGAAGAAGGCTTCCGCCGTCGGCACCGCGAAGAACGGGAAACTGTTCATCGCCATCCGCCATTCCTGGCCATCGTCGCTGACCAGCTGCAGGGCGATGCTGCGCACGCGGGCGCTGCCGTCGGCCCCATGGGGGTCGCCACCACCGATCGACAGGCGGCCCAGCACCGGCACCCGGGCCTGCGAGAACACGCGCGCGCTGGACAGCGTCGGCGCCTGTGCACTGGGTGCGAACCAGCCACTGACGCACACCCCCTTGCTGTGCGCACGGCGGAACCCGGGATGGGCCGGGCCGGTGGCCTCGATGGTGTCGGTGAAGCGTTGCGCGGTGAGGCGGTCGCCGACCCAGCCGGCCAGCCAGGCAAAGCCCAGTGTGATCCCGCCAAGAATCAGGGCGATCAGCGCGATCCAGGGCAGCGGCGAATGCCTGCGCGGTGTGCGCGGCCCCTGGCCGGCGCGGGTGTAGCGGAAGAGCGACATGGTCGGAGTCCTGCCTTCACGGAATGTGTGGGTGGTCGACCGACACATCCTCGCAGAACCCGACCGTGGCCGGAATTCAATTTTTCGTCACAACTCGGTGGAGCGGGCCCCTGCCCGGCTCCACCCGCGCATCGGCTGCGCTCAGGCGTAGCGTGCCTTCAGCATCGCCCAGGCCGAGCGCAGGGCCAGTGCTTCGCCGCCGGCCGGGCGGCCCGGCCGCTCGCCATCGTTCCAGGCGTACACATCCAGGTGCGCCCAGCGCTGGCCATCCTCAAGGAAGCGCTCCAGGTACAGCGCTGCGGTGACTGAGCCCGCCATGCGTGAACCGGCATTGGCCAGGTCGGCGATGCCGCTGCTCAGGTAACGCAGGTAGGGACGCCACAGCGGCATGCGCCAGACCGGGTCGCGCGTTTCATCTCCGGCCTGCAGCCACTGCTGCGCGACGGTGTCATCGTTGCTGAAAAGTGCCGGCAGGTCCGGACCCAGCGCGATGCGCGCAGCGCCGGTCAGGGTAGCGAAGTCCAGCACCAGGTCCGGCTTCTGCTCAGCGGCGAAGGTCAACGCGTCGCACAGGATCACACGGCCTTCGGCGTCGGTGTTGTCGATCTCCACGCTCAGGCCCTTGCGGGTGGCGATGACTTCGCCCGGACGGAACGCATCCGGGCCGATCGCGTTCTCCACCGCCGGCACCAGCAGGGTCAGGCGCACCGGCAGCTGCTGGGCCATCACCAGTCCTGCCAGGGCCAGCGCGTGCGCGGCGCCGCCCATGTCCTTCTTCATGTTGCGCATGCCATCGGCCGGCTTGATGTCCAGTCCACCGGTATCGAAGCACACACCCTTGCCGACCAGCACCAGCGCCGGATCCGTCGGCTTGCCCCAGCGCAGCACCACCAGGCGCGGCGCGCGATGCGATGCGCGGCCGACGGCATGGATGGCCGGGAAATTCTGCGCCAGCAGCGCATCACCGGTGATCGCTTCGACCTCGGCGCCGTGCGCCGCTGCCAGCGTGCGTGCGGCCTCTTCCAGCTGCTGCGGACCCATGTCTTCGGTGGGCGTGTTGACCCAGTCGCGCACGCGCAGGCTGGCGGCGATCAGATCCGCCACTTCTCCCGTCGGTGCGGCCACCAGCTGCGCTGGGCGCCGGTTGCGCTTGCGGTAGCGGTCGAAGCGATAGCTGCCCAGGCCCCAGCCCAGCTGCAGCAGTGCCTGCTCACTGGCCGGCAGCTCACTGGCCAGCTGCCACACGCTGCCTTCGGGAAGGGCGTGCGGTGCATGGGCGTAGCTGTAGGCATCGCCACGATCGCCCACGCCCATCACCGCACCGGCCAGACCCTCGCTGCCCGGCAGCAGGGCGATGCTGTGCGAGCCGGCAGTGAAGCCCTGCGAGGCCAGCCAGGCCTGCGTGGCGGCGGGCTGTCCGGCGTTCCAGCGGGCGAACTGCTCGCGATCCAGCACGTACAGCGGCAGTGCGGCAGAAGTGTCGGCGGTGAAGCCCGTGATCTCGCTCATGCGTCAGTTGCTCCGGGGTGCGGCGGCGCCGAGGTTGGCGTCCAACCAGTCGGCCAGGCCGGTGAGGGTGTCGAACTGCAGGTCGGGCTGCAGCTGCGGATGGGTCCAGGTGGCGGCGTCGCGGTTGATCCAGCAGCCGCGCAGGCCGGCGGCGATGGCGCCGGCCACGTCCATCTCGATGTGGTCACCGACATGCAGCACCTGCGCCGGGGCCACGCCCAGGCGGGCGCACGCGGCGTGGAAAATACTCGCCTCCGGCTTCGCCGCGCCATGTTCGCGCGCACCCAGCTGGAAGGCGAAATGATGGGCCAGCCCGATCCGCTGCAGGTCGGCATTGCCATTGCTCAGCGCGGCCACCGGTACCCGTGCGGCGATACGCGCCAGGGCCTCGAGGGCATCGGGATAGCACTCCACCTGGTTGCGCGCGGCATAGAACGCTTCGTAGGCCGGCTCCAGCAGGTCCAGGCTGGCGCCGCTGTTCTGCAGCGCCTCACGCAGCGTCAGCCGGCGCAACGCGCTCAGGTCATGATGCAGATGCGGGTTGTCGCGGAACGAGCGCTCGCGCAGTTCGCGCATCGCCGCCAGCGGATACATCGCGGCGGTGGGCGGGCTGTGTTCACGCATCCAGTCGTGCAGCACCTGGTCGATGCGGGCGCCGATCGGTGCGAACGGCCACAGCGTGTCGTCGAGGTCGAGGGTGATGGCAAGGACAGGGAAATTCACCCGGTCATTCTACGCCTGCCCGCTCGCGCTTTCATTCTAGCAGGCGCGCCCAGCCCTGCATGCCGTCCAGCCGGGCCAGCACCAGCTTGATGCAGACCAGCAGCGGCACCGCCAACAGCAGCCCGATCATGCCCCAGGCCCAGCCGAACACCATCAGTGCCAGGATCAGGACCAGTGGCGAGAGTTTCATGCGCCGGCCCAGCACGATCGGGGTCACCAGCTGGCCCTCCAGGGTATGCAGGCCCAGATACGCCGCGGCGGGCAGCAGTGCCTGCAGCGGGTCGCGGAATTCGACGAAGCCCATCAGCAGCATCAGCGCCACTCCGATCAACGGGCCCACATAGGGCGCGAAGTTCAGCAGAGCCGCCACCGTCCCCCACAGCAGCGCTTCCTGCAGACCGATCCCCAGCAGCATCAGCACGCCGGCGAAGACCAGGCCGACCAGCGTGTTGATCACGCTGATGGTCAGCACATAGCGCGACACCTCGCGCTCGATCGAGCGCAGGATGTCGCTGGTGAAGCGCTGTTGCTGGCGGTTCGGGAACAATGCGATCGCCGCGCGCTGCAGGCTCTGCCCATAGATCATGAAGAACAGCGTCAGCAGGACCACGGCCAGTACCGAGGCGGCCAGCCGGGGGGCGCGGGTCAGCATGCGATAGGGATCATCGAGCTGGGTGCGGATCACCTGCACCTTGCGATTGCTGTCGCCGCCGGCAACGCGGGCGAAATTCTCGGCCGCCAGATTGGCCTGCTGCACCGGCTTGGTCAGGTCCTGTACCTGCCGGGCGACCTTGCGCAGCTGCTGTGGTGCTTCCTGCGCCCACTCCATCGCCGGGCCGACCAGCTGCACGGCCAGCGAGCCGGTCACGCCCAGGCCGGCACCGAGAACCAGCAGCGCTCCCAGCGCCCGTGGAATCCACAGCTTCTGCAGCAGGCGCAGGATCGGGTTGCCGACCAGCGCGAAGAACATCGCCAGTAGTACCGGCAGGATGATGTCCTGTGCGGCCCACAGCGTGTAGGCCACCGCCAGCGTTGCCAGCACCACCAGCGACATCGGCCCGCGCGGGCGGGTGGGCGGGGCCAAGGCGGCAGCAGACGGTGCGGGTTCGGCCGGTGACGGGGACAGGAGGGACTCGCTCATCGACGTACCGACCGGGAAGGGGAGCCTATTATCCGTCCGCCGCGGTCAACGCGGCGGATGCTGTTCGTCAACGTTCGGACAGTTCGGTGGCCGCTTCGGCAGGCCGCGGTTCGCGTGCCTCAGGCTCGGCAGGTGGCGCGGAAGCGGGTGCCGCGGCAGCAGGAGCGACCGGGTCGGCGGCGGCTTCGGCAGTGTCGGCCGCATCGTCTGCGGTGTCCGCGGCGTAGGCTGCCACGGCGGCAGCCAGTGCTGCCTGGCCGCTGGCCACCAGACTGGAGACCGAGCCGATCATCTGCAGCCAGCGTGCACCGTTCACTTTACCCGGTACTTCCAGCTTGCCGGCCACGAAGCCACCGGCCAGGCCGACCACCACGATGCGCAGGGGGGACCAGCCCCGGCGCCAGACCTCGCTGAGCACGGTCCAGTTGTCCTGGGTTTCACCCATGCGCACGGCCACCACCTGTTCGCAACGCTTCACCCGCCGCTGCAATGCGCCGAACTTCATGGCTTGCCCTCCGGAATCTGCACGCCGGCGTCGGGATCGTCTTCGCTGGGCTCGTCGAACAGGCCAAGGCGCGACAGCTGGCGCCGGGTAGCGTGCATGCCGGTGTGGTGGAAGAAGTAGGACACCCGCCAGATCGCGTAGCCGGTCACCGCCAGGCTGAGCAGCGAGGTGATCAGAAGCGCCTGCAGCCAGCTCAGGCCCCAGCTCTGCAGCAGGGCGATGAGGGTGGCAGCCATCAGCAGCCAGGCCGAGGCCCCGAACACGATCGCCACGCCCGCCCAGGCCAGGGCCCGGCCGAACGCACTGCGGGCGAGCGCGAAATCCGACGAGGCCAGGCGACGCAGCGAGCGCAGCGTGTGCTTGGCCGAATCGGCGGCGGCGCGACCGGCCGCGCCGACCTGGCGGATGCTCTCGTCCAGCGGCGGGGTGGCCGCCGGATCGGGGCGTTGCGTGTTGTCTTCGCTCACGCCGTGGACTTACTTGTCGCTGCTGCCGCGAGCCAGCTTGGCGATGATCCAGCCAGTGGCGAAGGCAACACCGAACGATGCCAAGGGACGCTCACGGATCAGTTCAGCGGCGCTGTCGATCAGATCCTTGCCCTTGTCCATCAGTGCATCGACCTGTTCCTTGGCGGCAGCGCCACCGAATTCAGCCGCAGCCAGGCCGGACAGCGCCGTGTCGGACAGCTCGGCCTTGACGTTGGCCTTGCCGATGCGCAGTTCGTCGGTCGCAGCGCCGGTCGCGCCCTTGATCGCACCGCCGGCAGCACTGGCGGCCTGCTTGAGGTGGGAACCGGCTTCACCCAGGTGTTCCTTCAGGTTCTCGGTATTGGTGGGGCTCATCGAATCACTCCTGTTGCGATGGGGGAACGGACGATCGGCTTCAGCCGACAGGGACGTACAGCAATAGCACTGGCCGGGTATAGGGGGTGTTACGGCGGAGCGATCAGCGCATCACCAACTGGCCCTGCTGCTGGCCGTTGTTGCGCAGGATGCGCAGCACCAGGGTCGGTGGCCGCTGCTGGAAATTGGCGCGCCAGCTGGCCAGGTCGGCGAATTCGCCCACCGTGGCATCGGTGATGATGTCGCCCTGCTGGAGCCCGTTGCTGGCCGCGCGGCTGCCGCGCTTGACCTCGCTGACCAGCACCCCGCGTACGCCGGACTGGCGCAGCGATTCGGGCAGGTCGACGAAGGTTGCGCCGCCCAGGCGCGGGTCCAGGCTGTCGCCGCTGGCGGCGCGCGCCTGTTCCTTCAGCGTCGCCCGGATCTGCAGCGGCTTGCCTTCGCGGCGCACGTCCAGCGCCAGTACGCTGCCCACCGCTGCCAGGCCCTCCACGTTGTGCAGGGCTTCGGCGCTGTCCACGCGCTGACCGTTGGCGGCGACCACCACGTCGCCCGGCTTCAGCCCGGCGGCGGCACCGGCAGAACCGGCCAGTACCCGGGTGATCAGCGCGCCGCGGGTCTCGCCCAGGCCCAGGCCCTGGGCGATCTGCGCGCTCAGGTTCTGGCTTTCCACGCCCAGCGTGCCGCGCACCACCACGCCATGCTTGACCAGCTGGTCGACCACGCTGCGCGCCAGGTTGGTGGGAATGGCCAGCCCCAGGCCGATGTTGCCGGCCATGCTGCCCTGCGGGTTGAAGCTGGCGGTGTTGATGCCGACCAGCTGGCCCTGCAGATCGACCAGCGCACCGCCGGAGTTGCCCGGGTTGATCGAGGCGTCGGTCTGGATGAAGTTCTGGTAGCCCAGCCCACGGATGCCGCTGCGGCCGACCGCCGAGACGATGCCCGAGGTCACCGTCTGGCTGAAGCCGAACGGATTGCCGATCGCCACCACGAAGTCGCCGACCCGCAGCTGGTCGCTGTTGCCGAGCTTGATCTCGGTCAGGTTCTGCGCCGGGATGCGGATCAGGGCGATGTCGGTGTCGCGGTCCGAGCCGAGGAACTCCGCCTTGACCGTGCGCCCGTCAGCGAGCGTCACCTGCACGTCATCGGCGTTCTCGATGACATGGTGGTTGGTCAGCACCAGGCCTTCCTTCGCATCGATGATGACGCCCGAACCCAGCGATTCGTTGATCCGCTCCTGCGGAATGTCCGGGAACAGGCGGCGGAAGAACGGGTCGTTGAAGAAGGGGTTGCGTACCCGTACCACCTGCTTGGTGTTGACGCTGACCACGGCGGGCATGGTCTTTTCCAGCATCGGTGCCAGCGAAGGCACTGGCTGGCCGGCGACCGAAGCCGGCAATGCGGCGGTCGCAGGAAGAGCCGCCGGCAAGGGCGCGGCATCGGCGCGGTTGTCCAGGTGGGCGTTGATGCCGGTGGCGACGAAGCCACCGAAGGCGGCGGCGATTGCGAGCGTAAGCAGGGTAGGAAGCGGTCGCATGGGAGTCGGTTCGCAGGCGTGGGATGGGGGCCGTTGGCCCATACGGTAAAACAAGCTGAATGAATCTGCCGCGGCGTGGATAAATGCGCGATGAAAGAGACCCTCGTCGATGCGGCCTCGACGCCGGCTGACCCGCCTTCGGTGCGGTCGGCCATCGGCGCCACACCGATAGGCCGTGTCCGCCGGCGTGGTCAGCACACTTTCTGATACTTGCGCAGTTCCGCCGATCCAAGGTGCGCGATGGCACGTCGTGCGTGCAGGTTCCGGCAAGGGCGCGCAGGCAGGCCGTCGCCGCGACGTGCACCTCGCATCACATGGCGCAGCGCTGAAAAAAAGGGGTTTGCTGCGGATCGAGGGTGTCAGTATCGGTCTGCCCCTACACTACTATCGTCGCAGCAGATGCGATTGCAGGCGTACCACCCGTTCCACGATCGTCATTGTCGGTATAGCATCGCCCCGTTTTGACAATCCACGCCCCCAGGAGGGCAACATGAGCAACGGTAATGGTGTGTCGGTCGTGACCGACGCCGTCGAGAACGCGAAAGAAACCGCCACCAACGTCGGCGAGACCATCGCCCACGCCGCTGAAGACGCAGTGAAGTCGGTCAAGAAGACCGTCAAGCGCGCCCGCAAGGCCGCCACCACCCGCGTCGCCAAGGCCAAGAAGGCCGTGGCCAAGGTCGAGAAGACCGTTGCCAAGAAGGCCGAGAAGGCCGCCAAGTCGGTCGGCAAGACCGTCGCCAAGGCCAAGCAGAAGCTGGAAGCCGCCAAGAAGAACGCCAAGGCCGAAGCCGCTGCCCTGAAGAAGGAAGTGGCCAAGAAGAAGGCCGCTGCCGGCAAGACTGTCGCCAAGAAGGCTGCTGCTGCCAAGAAGACCACCAAGGCCGCCACCAAGGCTGCCGGCAAGAAGGTCGCCACGGTGAAGAAGGCCGCCACCAAGAAGGCGGCGGCCACCAAGAAGACGGTTGCCAAGAAGGCAGCAGCCGCGAAGAAGGTTGTCGGCAAGAAGGTGGCTACCGCCAAGAAGGCCGTGGCCAAGAAGACGGTCGCCGCCAAGAAGGTGGCTGGCAAGAAGACCGTGGCCGCGAAGAAGGTTGTCGGCAAGAAGGTTGCCGCTACCCGCAAGGTCGCCACCAAGAAGACGGCTGCCAAGAAGGTTGTCGGCAAGAAGGCCGCTGCCACCCGCAAGACGGTTGCCAAGAAGGCAGCGACCACCAAGAAGGCCGTCGCCCGCAAGGCTGCACCGCTGAAGAAGGCCGCTGCCAAGAAGGCCCCGGCGAAGAAGGCCGTGCGCAAGGCCGCCAAGCGCAAGTAATCGCGCGTGCGGCGAAGGCCCCTCCGTCCTGCCGGGCGGTGGGGCCTTCTGCGTTCGTGGGGGACCGACGGCCCGGTGTGAAACCTGCGGGGTCGTCCTGGGGCAAGATGAAGTCCCTCCGCTGGAGTTCCGATCATGCGCGGCATCGATTTCAGTTCCTGGCAGGGTGTGCTTTCCACGTTGGCCGGCCTGGTGCTGATCACGCTGCTGGGCGTGGGTATCCGCCTGCTGGTGATGCAGACCCTGCAGCAGCGCCGCGAGCGCGAGAACCGGCAGATCAACGAACGGCTGCGCACGCTGATGGCCGCCTACAAGACCCTGGGCGGCTCGTTCACCGGTGAGCTGGGTGTCGACCCCAGCCATCTGCGCGATCTGCGCCAGCGCGCCCATGAGCAGGGCATCGTCGAACCCGGTTCGGATCGCGCGCGCCGCATCCGCGACGCCGTCGAAGCGGCCTTGTCGGACATCCTGCTGCTGGGTACCGACGAGCAGGTGCGGCTGGCCGCGCGCGCCGCCGATGAGCTGGCGCAGGGACGACCGGTGCACACACATGAGCTGGTGGTGTCGCTGCGCGATTTTGTCCGCGAAGCCCTGGATCTGGCGCCGGTCCCGGCCGATCTGCAGATTCCACGGCAGGGCCCGACCCGGCCCGCGGGCGGCAGCGGGGGCGGCAAAGGGCGCCCTGAAGGCGAAGGCAAGGGCGGCCGTGCGGGCGGCGGCGGCGGAATGGGCATGGGCGCCGGCATGGGCGGGCTCGGCCTGGGGGCCGGCGCCGCACTGGGCGCCGGCACTGCCGGAGAAGACGACGCAGGTACGCGCTGAGCGCCGCGAAGGCGTCAGCGGGTCAGTTCGTAGATGGGTGTGAAGCCGCCATAGATCATCCGCGCACCGTCGAACGGCATCGGGTTCTTCGCGGGGTCCAGGCGCGGGTCTTCCATCATCTTCTGCATGCCCGCATCGCGGGTGGCCTTGTCAGGCCACTCGATCCAGGAAAACACCACCGTCTCTTCCGGTGTCGCTTTCACTGCGCCGAAGAAGTCCGTCGTCTTGCCATGCGGCACATCATCGCCCCAGCACTCGACCACGCGCAGCGCCCCGTACTCGATGAAGACCACGTCGCCGCTTCGCGCATGGGCGAGGAACGTTTCCTTGTTAGCGGTGGGAACCGCCAGAACGAAACCATCGATGTAGCTCATTGCCTGCCTCCGGATGGACCGTGCCGCATGCACGGCCTTCAAGTACCCGACGAACCAGGGCGCCGTGGATCGACATCCTGTGTGCGCCTGTTCAGCCCGGGCCACCGGGCAGCGGTGCGAGCACCGTATCCGGTGGCTGCTGGCCGGCCAGGTGGCGCACGAAGTAGTCCCACATGCGGTGCGTGTAGGTGGCGTCATTGCGGAACAGTTCGTGATCCTGCCGCGCCAGGTACAGCAGGTCGTAGGTGCGCTGGGCCTTATTCAGGGCGGCGGCCAGCTGCAGGGTCAGCGCCGGTGGCGCGTTCTCGTCCAGTTCGCCATAGACCAGCAGCAGATGCCCGCGCAGAGTGCCCGCCAGTGCCGCATTGTCGAGTCCGGCAAAGGGGGCCGGCACGCCTTCCGCCATGGCCGTGGCCGGCAGCACGCCGCCGAACAGCCGGTCCATGCCGTGCACTGCGCCGCCGTACATGCCCTGGAGATTGTGGCTGCCGGCAGAGGCGACGCCCACCTTGTAGAACGCCGGATAGCGAAGCAAGGCCCGCGCAGCACTGTAGCCGCCGAAGGAATGCCCATAGATGCCGACCCGCTGCAGGTCGATGCCCCGGTAGCGTTCGCCCAGTTGGTGCAGCGCGGCCACATGATCATCCAGCTGCAGGTCGGCGCCCTGCAGGAAGCTGCTGTCATGGAACGCCCTGTCGCGGCCGCCGGTGCCGCGCGCATCGATGCTGACCACCACGAAGCCGAGCTCGGCCAGGCTGGCGCGGGATACCGGATTCAAGGCAGACACCGCCTCGGCGTAGGTCACCGGCGCATTGCTGATGAAGGCACCGCCGTACATTGCGTCGATGACCGGGAAACTGCCGTCATCGCGATAGTCAGGGGGCAGGTAGACGGTGGCGAAGATTGGCGTGCGCCCATCGGCGGCCAGCAGCCGTTCGCGCCGTGGTGGGCGCCAGCCGGCAGCAACGATCGTGCTGTCATCGGCTGTTTCCAGCAGCATCACTTCACGGCCGTCATCGCTGGCCCGCAGCACAGTGCGTGGTGGCTGGTCGAGACGGGAAACAGTATCCACCAGATAGCCACCGCCAGGCGACAGCGCCTGGGGAGCGCGCCCCCCGAACAGCGCGCCGGTACCGGCATCGGCCATGTGGTCGTTGCCATCGGCGGCCAGGCGCTGGATCGGACCGCCCTGCAGCGATACCCGGTACAGGCCGCGCACGTAGGGGTCGCCACCGTCGACGCCACCGGCGCTGAAGTACGCCCAGCCACCCGCAGCGTCCACACCCAGCAGGTCACGCACCGCCCATTGGCCGCGGGTGAGCTGGCGCAGGACCTTGCCATTGGACAGTCGCACCCGGTACAGATGTCCCCAGCCATCGCGCTGCGAGAACCACACCGCGGTGTCTTGCCCCGGCAGGATCGCTACCGCCGGCCGGTTGTACGAATACACGTTGAGCTGCAGGCGGGTATTGCTGGCTTCCTCCAGCACGGTGCGCACGGTGCCGCTGTCGGCCTCGATTTCCACCAGTCGCAGGCGCCGCGGGGCCTCGAAGTGTGCGATCACGGCGTACAGCCGGGCACCGTCCCAACCCAGGATGCCGGCCTCGCTCAAGACGTTCCAGCCGTTGGGCAGCGCGATGTCATGCTGTTGGCCACTGCCGGTATCGATCACATACAGGCTGTCACGCACCTGCTGCGCATCGCCCAGCACGCCCAGCTTCACCGTATGCACGCGTGGGCGCGCATCGCTGGCCGGCGTGCTTTCAAGATAGGGGTAGTCCAGCAGCGCACGTTCGTCGTAGCGGATACCGGCCACGTAGCGCCCATCGGGTGACCAGCCGACCGCGAACGGCCGTACCGGCAACCGGCCCTGGCGGCGTGGAATACCGCGCAGGGCGAAGTCCGGCAGTACGCCATAGCCATGCCCAGCTTCACCGCCATGGGTCAGTGCCCGCGGCGCCGCTCCAGAGCGCTGCAGCCACAGGTTGTGGTCGCGTACCCGCAGCCAGGCATCACCTCCGGGCGACGGCAGTGCATCAGCCGGCGGCAACGCCTGTTGTGCGGCCGTGCACTGCAGGCGTGGCCATTGGCAGTTGATCGCCGCCTCGCCGTTGAACTGCAGGCGCAGGCCATCACCCAGTACCTGCACGCTGTTCAAGCGCAGGCGTGGCCCGCTGGCACCCAGCGGTGCAACTGCGGCGGCCAGCGCATCGGGTTCGAACAGGATCTGGCGCGTAGCCTGGATTGGATCGACCAGTACCGCCTGGCGCCGGCCCTGTGCATCTTCGCGTTCGTACCAGAAGCGCCCATCGTCCAGCCAGTGGGGCAGCACCGAAGCATTGCGCAGTGCACCGCGCAGATGACTGTCATGCACGCGTTCGGCACGCTGGTAATCGGCAGCTTGCAGCGCGTGTGCGCTGTGCGCTGACAACAGCGCGACGCAGGCCAGGAGGGAGGTGCCAACAAACATCCGCAGCGGATCGGAAACGAGCAAGGCAACCTCCTGTTGATGTTGTCGATGGATCACAGATGCACGCGCGTGCCGCGCGTATGCCAGAGAGAGCCTGAATCAAGCCAAAAAATTCAGCAATGCGAAGGCTGCTGTTTTCAGGGTGCGTTGTGGCGAATAACGGAGAATTTACATTCCCGATGCGACGGCGCTTCCGCGCTGCTGCTCACCATAAGAAAGTAAAGGTGTACCCCCATGAAGAATTCGCTGATTGCCCTGGCGCTGGCTGCTGCCCTGCCGTTCTCCGCCTCGGCTGCCGAGAACCTGTCCTACAACTATGCTGAAGCCAACTACGCCAAGACCGACATCGATGCGTTCAAGGCCGACGGCTGGGGCGTGAAGGGTTCCTACGGCTTCCTGCCGAACTTCCACGCCTTCGGTGACTACAGCCGCCAGGAAATCGACCACACCAACCTCAAGCTGGACCAGTGGAAGGTGGGTGTCGGCTACAACCAGGAAATCGCACCGTCGACCGACTTCGTGGCACGCGTGGCGTACCAGAAGCGTGACCTGGAGCATGGCCTGGATTTCAACGGCTACAGCGCTGAAGCCGGCATCCGCACCGCGTTCGGTGCCCACGCCGAAGTCTACGGCATGGTCGGTTACGAAGACTTCTCGAAGAAGCGCGGCATCAACCCGGAAGGCGAGTGGTACGGCCGCCTGGGTGGCCAGGTGAAGCTGAACCAGAACTGGGGCTTGAACGGCGAGCTGAAGATGAACCGCGACGGTGACAAGGAATACACCGTCGGTCCGCGCTTCAGCTGGTAATCGCTGCAGGCGCTCTGCGCCCTGCGTGCATCGACAGGCCCGGCATCTGCCGGGCCTGTTGCGTTCCACGCAACCGAAATGAAATCTGACTGCGGCTGCGCAGTCGATGCTGCATTGCAACGAATTGGATTCCGCCGTTGCAGGGCGCGACCTACGGTGGGCATCCCCTTCCGCCGGATCCGCCTGATGCCGCCCGCCCCCGCCACCCCGCATTCCGGGAAGCTGCGCCGCCTGGCGCTGCTGGATCCGCATCCGGTGCTGCGGCTGGGCCTGGAAGTGTTGTTATGTGAGCACAGCGGCCTGCAGGTCCGTGGCAGCTTCGCCAATGAAGCCGACCTGCTGTCGCTGCTGCGTCAGCAGCCCGGTTGTGTCGATCTGCTGGTGATCGATGCCCTTCCGCTGGGTGACCAGGGGGTTGGCCTGCAACTGCTGCGCACGCTGTCGCAGCAGTGGCCGTCGTTGCCGGTGCTGGTGCTTTCAGCCCATTGCAACGCCAGCACGGTGGTGACGGCCATGCAGGCCGGCGCGCGCGGCTTCCTGTCCAAGGCGACCCCACCGCGCGTGCTGCTGCGGGCGGTGGAGGTGGTGGCCCGGGGGGGGCGGTTCGTGCCGCCGGAACTGCGCCCGCAGTTGAGCCGCTCGCGGGCGCGCCGCATGCCGTCATTGATGCCGCTCAGCCGCCGCGAGCGCGAGGTGCTGCGCCTGGTGCTGGAAGGCTGCAGCACCGGCGAAGTCGCGCAGCGCTTCGGCCGTTCCGCAAGCACGGTCAGCTCGCAGAAAAAAGCCGCCTACCAGAAGCTCGGCATCCGCAGCGACGGCGAGCTGTTCCGCATCCGCCACCTGCTCGAATGCGGCTGAAACCCGGGCTTACTCCCCCTGGTACTGCTTTTCTTCGACCAGTGCCGAACCCGCAACGCGGTTGATCTCGTTCTTGACCTGCACGCGCTCGCCATTGGTGCCGTACACGCCGCGCGCCAGCTGGACGAAGTCGTCGTCGAACACCTGTGCCGCTTCCTTGTCGCGCAGCTGATCCTGGATGTCCCACATGCGCTCGTTGATGGCCTTCAGCTGCTGCTTCAGCGCGGCAAGTGCCGGCTGTGCCTGCAGCTGCTGCTGCAGCAACGGCAGCAGGCCGTCCAGCTCGGTCCGCACGTTGGCCAGCTTGGTGGAATCGCCGATGCGTTCGGCCTTGATCTCGAGAATGGTGATCTTGTCGATCAGCTCGCCGATCGATACCGGCGTCAGGATGGCGTCCATGGGGGGTTTCCTGGAAACAGGCGGTCATCATACCGCGCCACTGCCGCGCGGTTTTACGCTGATTTTGCGCCTCGGCCACGGCAACGCCATCGAACCATTACGGCCCTGCCATCGACACTGCCGTCCCGGCGGTTGAGCCGCCATTGGATGAGGAATGAGGTGCAGTGGACAGCAAGGGGATGATCGCGGCGGTGGCCGCGGCGTTGGCAGGGCTGCTCGGCGTCGGCAGCGCGCAGGCACAGGTGAGCGGCAACGCCACGTTGACCAGCGACTACGTCTGGCGGGGCAGTTCGCAGAGTGACGGCGACCCGGCGGTGCAGGCCGGAGCGAAGTTCGCGCTCGCGTCCGGGTGGTATGCCAGCGCGTGGGGCTCGAATGTATCGTTCAAGCCGGACAACGGCGCACGCAGCGAGTTCGATCTGGTGGCCGGCTGGTCCGGCACACCGGCAGCGGACTGGACGCTGGACGCCAACCTGACCCGCTATGTGTATCCGGGGACAGCTCGCGCGCTGGACTGGACGGAGTTCGCTGCCACGGTGGGCTGGATGCAGCGGACCTGGCTGCAGGTCGCGCATTCCAGCGACGCCCTGGCCGGTGGCCATCGCGGCACCTATGCACAGCTGGGCGTGCGCCTGCCGCTGCGCGAGCGCTTCCGGCTTGAAGCGGCCGTGGGCCGCTACTGGCTGGCGGCCGCACAGGGGCCGGATTACCTGCACGGGCAGCTCAGCGCCATCGCCACGTTGGCTCCGGCGTGGGAGCTGCGGGCCACGGTGCATGACACCGACAGCGCAGCCAGACGGCTGTTCCCGGGCAACGCAGGCGGGCGCTGGGAACTGGCGCTGCAGGGCAGCTTCTAGCGGGCCGGCCCCGCCACGACGGTATCGGCCACCCATGGGCCGGTACCGCGCGGCTCAACCACGCAGGCGCTGGCTCAGGCCCTTGAGGAAGTTGCGCAGCATCTGATCCAGGCAACGTCGGTAGTTGGCATGCCCGGGTTGGCGGAACAGCGCTCCGATCTCGGACTTGGATACCTTGAAGCCGGCGCTGGCGAAGATGTCCATCAGATCGACGTCGCGCAGCTGGAACGCCACGCGCAGCTTCTTCAGCACCAGGTTGTTGTCGATGCGGGTTTCCACGGCGCGCTGCGGCTGGCTCTCGTCGCGGCCGCGCAGGTGCACGATCAGGCCATCCAGGAAGTGCGCCAGCGCACTGTCGTCCATCGGCACGAAGCCGGCTTCATCCTCGCGCCGCAGCCAGGCCCTGGCCTGCTCGAGATCCACCGCGAAGGCCGGGTCGGCCAGCTGGCACAGGGCCACCACGTGATGGTCGCCCAGGTCCAGGGAGTAGCGCACGCTGCGCAGTACATCATTGTTGATCATGGCCCATTGTAGCGGTCTGGCCGTTGTCACCGGATTGTCACCGGATTGAAGCATCGTGAGCGCTGTTCCGTAGAGACCTCCTCCGATGCGCCGGTACCTCGTTCTCCTCCTGCTGGCGGCCAGCAGTGTTGCCGCCCATGCCCAGGACCGTTTTGTTCCGGTCGAACAGCGGCTCACTGCGGCGCAACTGGCCGAAGTGGGGCTGAGCCCGGCCCAGCTGCAGGCGTTGAACCGCGTGCTGCGCCAGGCAGAGGCCGCGTCGCCTGCCATTTCCGCGGTCACGGCCGCCCCCGCCGGCGCGCCGCTGCCTGCGAATGTTCCGGCGCCGGCAGCCATGCACCTGGGGCTGGAAGAAGGCCCGGTCAGCGCACGCGTGGTGGGGGAAGTTGCGGGTTGGGCCCCCGGCACGGTGTTCACCCTCGACAACGGACAGCAGTGGCAGGTGATGAAGGGACAGATGAAGCTGCGCAGGACCCTTCAGGCGCCGCAGATCGAAGTGATCCCGGGCATCGCCGGCCGCTGGTTCCTGCAGGTTGACGAGGATCTGCCGAAGGCCCGCGTGTTCCGCCTGCGCTGAGTGTTCCCGGCGCGACGACCGATCAGGCAAGGCAGGGTCCGGCCGACGGTGCCAGAATGGGGGTCTCGTTCCTCCACGGAGTTGCCTGATGTCCCGCACCGTCCTGATTACCGGCGCCACGTCCGGGTTTGGCGCCGCCGCCGTCCATCGCTTCGCCCAGGCAGGCTGGAAGGTGATCGCCACCGGCCGTCGCAGCGACCGCCTGCAACCGCTGGTCGAGCGCTATGGCAAGGACGTGGTGCACGCTGCGGCGTTTGATGTCCGCGATCCGATCGCAATGGAGGCGGCGCTGCTGGCGCTGCCCCCCGCATTCGGTGAGATCGACCTGCTGGTCAACAACGCCGGTCTCGCGCAGGGCACCGCTCCGGCGCAGAGCGCCAGCCTGCAGGACTGGACGACGATGATCGATACCAACATCACCGCCCTGGTGACCTTGACCCACCGCCTGCTGCCGCAGCTGGTCGAACGCAAGGGCGCGATCATCAACATCTCGTCGGTTGCCGGTGTCTACCCGTACCCGGGCGGCAACGCGTATGGCGGTACCAAGGCGTTCGTCAGCCAGTTCTCGCTGGGCCTGCGTTCGGACCTGCACGGTACGGGCGTGCGTGTGACCACCATCGAGCCGGGCATGGCCGAAACCGAGTTCACGGTGGTGCGCACCCACGGTGACCAGGCCGCGTCGGACAAGCTGTATTCCGGCGCCAACCCGATGACCGCCGAGGACATCGCCGAGCAGATCTTCTGGGTTGCCAGCCTGCCGCCGCATCTGAACATCAACCGCCTGGAACTGATGCCGGTCAGCCAGTCGTTCGCCGGCTTCCAGGTCGCCCGCCAGGGCTGACCTGCGTCCCTTCACGGCGGCCGGGCATGGGTCGGCCCTGCGGGCCCCCCCCAAAAAAAAGCCGGGCAATGCCCGGCTTTTTCCGTTCAGACCCGAACGATCACTGTGCCTTGATCGCCATCGCCTGCAGGCCGGTGCCATCCAGCTTCTGCTTGGCTTCGGACAGCTCACCGGCACTGCCGTAGGGCCCCATGCGCACGCGGTACACGGTCTTGCCGTTGATCTGTGCCGACTCCACCCGTGCCGCCAGGCCCATCATGGCCAGCTTGGCCTTGGTGGCCTCGGCGTCGCCGGACGCGCCGAACGCACCTGCCTGCAGGATGTAGCGCGCATTGTCGCCGGCCACGGCCGGTGCCGCAGCGGCGGCCGGCGCCGCGTCCACGCGGGCGGGCTGCGCGGTCGATGCCGTGCTGGTCGCCGCCGGGCTGGTCGTGGCCGGTGCAGCCGTTGCCGGGCGTTCGCTCAGCGGGGCAGGCAGCGGACGGCTGGTCGCGGTCACCGGTGCCGTGCTGGCGACACTGGCCGTTGCGGTCGGTGCCGGCGTCGCGGGGACCGGTTTGCCTTCCAGCGCCGCCTGCGCACGCTGCGCTTCGGCCTTGGCCCGGCGCTGTTCCTCGGCGCGGGTGCTGGCAGCCAGTTCGGCATCGGACATCTCCACTTCCTTGCCGGGCAGCAGGGTGTAGAAGTCGTACTGGGTCGCCGCCGGCTTCTCGGCTTCGGCCGGTTTCGGCGTGGCCGGTTGCGCGGCCGGCTGCGTGCCGACATCGCCGTCGGCATCGGCGACCGGCGCCGGCTGCGCGTTCGGGTTCGGCTGCGGACCGGCGCGCAGGAAGCCATCGCCCTCGCCCTTGAACAGATTCGGCGCCGCCAGGAACACCACGGCGGCGATGGCCACACCGGCGACCAGCCACACCCATCCCGGGGTGCCCTGGCTGCTGCTGTTGCGTCGTGCCTGGTTTTTGCCGCGTCGTGCTGCCATGTGTACTGCGTCTCCTGATGCTTACATTTTTTCCGGGGCGCTCACGCCCAGGAGGTCGAGGCCATTGGCCAGCACCTGACGCGCCGCGCAGGCCAGCGTCAGCTTGGCGTTGCGATCGTCGGCGTCGTCCACCAGCACCGGTGTCCCGTGATACCACGTGTGGAAGGCATGCGCCAATTCACGCAGGTACTGCGCCACCAGATGCGGCTCCAGCGCCACGCCGGCGGCTTCGACCACTTCCGGATAGCGCGAGATCTCGTTCATCAGCAGCAGCGAGGCGTCATCGGCCAGGCGCACGAGCTGACCCAGGCCACTGCCCTGGTCATAGGCCAGGCCCTTCTCCTGCGCCTGGCGGAGCAGGCTGCACACGCGGGCATGCGCGTACTGCACGTAGAACACCGGGTTGTCGTTGCTCTGCTGGCGGGCCAGGTCGATGTCGAAGGTCAGCTGCGAATCGGGCTTGCGCGCGATCAGGAACCAGCGGGTCGCATCGCGTCCAGCTTCTTCGATCAGGTCGCGCAGGGTGAAGTAGCTGCCGGCACGCTTGGACAGCTTCACTTCCTCGCCGCCGCGCATGACGGTGACCATCTGGTGCAGCACGTACTCGGGCCAGCCCTGCGGAATGCCCACCTCCAGCGCCTGCAGGCCTGCACGCACGCGCGCCAGCGAACCATGGTGGTCGGCGCCCAGCTCGGTGATTGCACGCTCATAGCCGCGCTGCCATTTGGACAGGTGGTAGGCCACGTCCGGCACGAAGTAGGTGAAGGTGCCGTCGGACTTGCGCATCACGCGGTCCTTGTCGTCACCGAAGTCGGTGCTGCGCAGCCACAGTGCGCCGCCTTCCTCGTAGGTGTGGCCGGACGCCTGCAGCTTGGCCACGGTTTCCGCGACCTTGCCATCGGCGTACAGCGAGCTTTCCAGGAAGTAGATGTCGAAATCGACGCCGAACGCGGCCAGGTCCAGGTTCTGCTCGTTGCGCAGGTAGGCCACCGCGAAGCGGCGGATCGCCTGCATGTCGTGCGGATCCTTGGCGCCGACCACGAGGGTGCCTTCCAGGTCGACGCTGGCGCCGGCCATGTAGGCACGCGCGACATCGGCGATGTACTCGCCGCGGTAGCCGCCTTCCGGCCAGCCCTCCTGGTCGGGGGCGATGCCCTGAACGCGGGCCTGCACCGACAGCGCCAGGTTCTCGATCTGCACGCCGGCGTCGTTGTAGTAGAACTCACGCTTGGCGTTCCAGCCGTTGGCGTCGAGCACGCGGGCCACGCAGTCGCCGATCGCCGCGGCGCGGCCATGGCCGACGTGCAGCGGACCGGTCGGGTTGGCCGACACATACTCCACGCCCACCGTGCGGCCGTTGCCGGACAGGTTGCGCCCGTAGTCGTGGCCTTCCTTGATGACCGAGGCGGTTTCGCGCTGGTACGCGGCCGGGGCCAGATGGAAGTTGATGAAGCCGGGTCCGGCGATCTCGACCTTGCTGACGTCCTCGCTGCGCGGCAGCGCCTCGACCAGTGCCTGCGCCAGTGCGCGCGGGTTGCTGCGCGCGGCCTTGGCCAGCAGCATCGCGGCGTTGGTGGCGAAGTCGCCATGGTCACGGGTCTTCGGGCGCTCGACCACGAAGTCCGGCGGCAGGGAGTCGGCGGGCAGGGTGCCATTGGCGCGCAAGGCTTCGATGCCTTGGCTGATCAGGGCGCGGAGGAGATTTTTCACGAGGCCTGCTGTGAGAATGAGCGGCGGAATCGCCCATTTTAGCGCAGATGCCGGCGGCCACGCTGACCGTTGCCTGCCTGTGCGACCCCCCAGGGCCGGCCGGGGGCCGGGGCTCAGCCGAACAGGCGGGCCTGGCGCTGGCCCAGCAGGCCACGTTCAGCAAACGAAACAGGACGGCCTTCGCCCACCACGAAATGGTCGAGCAGGCGGATGTCGACCAGGGCCAGGGCCTGCTGCAGCTCCTCGGTGATGCGCGCGTCGGCCGGCGATGGCTCGGGATCGCCGGACGGGTGGTTGTGGCTGATGATCACGGCGGCGGCATTGAGCTGCAGGGCGCGCCGCACGACCTCCCGCGGATAGACCGCCGCTGCGGTGAGGGTTCCGGCAAACAGTTCCTCGCAGGCGATCAGCCGGTGGCGGTTGTCCAGGAACAGCACCAGGAACAGTTCGCGGGCCTGCCCGCGCAGACGGTGCTGCAGGTAGCGCCCCACCGCCCCGGGATTGTCGCCAACTGCTTCGCCGTGCTGCAGTTCGGCGGCCAGGTAGCGGTGGGCCAGTTCCAGGCCGGCGGCAAGGGTGCAGCTGCGGGCCGGCCCCAGCCCGGGCAGTCGTGCCAGCTCGTCGGCAGGCCGGTCCAGCAGCACCCGCAGCGGACCATGCGCGTGCAGCAGGTCGCGTGCGGTCTGCACGGCATCGCGGCCGCCGACCCCGGAGCCGAGGAACAGCGCCAGCAACTCCGCGTCGGACAGCATGGTGGGACCCCGCGCCAGCAGCTTCTCGCGGGGACGTTCCTGTTCAGGCCAGTCATGGATGGGCATGCCTGCATCATCGCCAGCGGCGCCGGGCGCTCCCATCGGCGCTTGCCGCCGATGACCGTCAGCCGATGCCTCAATCGCGCACGGCCTTCAGGTAGTCGAACAGTTCCTGGTTGCTCTGCAGTCCCAGCTTGCGCTTGGCCTCGGCCTTCTGCCGGCTGATCGTCTTCGGGCTGCGGCCGCAGCGGGCCGCGATGGCGTTGATGTTCAGGCCCTCGGCGAGCAGCTGCAGGACTTGCTGCTCGCGCGCGGAGAGCGAGACCGGTGTGCGCTGGAACAGCAGGTCGCGCGACTGCAGGTGATGACGCAGCTGCTGTGAGACGAAGACCTGGCCGGACATGGCTGCCGTGAGTGCCATCGGCAGCTCGGCGAAGCCGGCGCATTTGTCGACCAGGCCATCGATGCCTTCGCGCAGCAGCCTGTCCAGCAGTCCCGGGTGGCGGGCGCCGGTCAGCACTACCACCGGCAGCCCCGGATGGCGCTCGCGCAGTGCGTCCAGCAGCGCGGGGCCGTCGGGCCCGGCGCCGGGCATGGACAGGTCGGTGAGGACGGCATGGCAGGTTTCACGCTGCAGCAGCTCGAGCAGCTGGGCACCGTCGGCCGCGCTGCCGGCCACCTGCATCTGGTGAGCCTCCAGCACGATACGGATGCCATGCAGTACAACCGGATGGTCGTCGGCGATGATGATGCGCGGTTGCACGCGGGATCCTCGGGAAGCGGAGCGGCGCACCGGAGGTGGCCAGTACCGATTCTGCAAAGCCGACCGGGGCACGGGTATAGGAAAGTTCCGAATCATCGGCGGGTGAACCCGGGAACTTCGGTGGTGGAAGTTCCATCTGCTGATAGCTGCCGGCTATGTGCGCTGTGCATCGGGACATTACCGACCATCGGGTAAGCTAGCGCCCTCGTTTGCACAGGAATTCCAGGTGGCTGACTCCCCCAACGCATCCCCCGCGCCGGCCGGCGCGCTGGAAGGCCAGAAACTGCTGTTGTGTGTCGGCGGCGGGATCGCGGCTTACAAGTCCCTGGAACTGGTACGGCGGCTGCGCGATGCCGGGGCGCTGGTGCAGGTGGCGATGACTGCGGGCGCCCAGCAGTTCGTGACCCCGCTCAGTTTCCAGGCCCTGTCCGGGCAGCCGACCCGCACTACGTTGTGGGACAGCGCCGCCGAACAGGCCATGGGCCACATCGAGCTGGCGCGCTGGGCCGACCGCATCGTGATCGCACCGGGCACCGCGGACCTGCTGGCGCGGCTGGCCCATGGCCACGCCGACGACCTGGTCAGCACGTTGTGCCTGGCCAGTACCGCGCCGCTGACGGTGTGTCCGGCGATGAACCATCGCATGTGGCTGCATCCGGCCACGCAGGCCAACATCGCACTGCTGCGCCAGCGGGGCGCGCAGGTGATCGGACCGGTTGACGGGCCGTTGGCCGAGGGTGAGTCCGGCCCGGGGCGGTTGGCCGAGCCGGGTGACATCGTTGCCGCGCTGGCGGCCAACGGCGGTGCCGTGGCACCTGCCGCGCCCGCGGAAACCCGCGCGCTGCAGGGACTGCGTGTGCTGATCAGCGCCGGACCCACCTACGAGGACATCGACCCGGTGCGCTACGTCGGCAACCGCAGCAGCGGCAAGATGGGCTTCGCGCTGGCCGCGGCCGCGGCGACGATGGGGGCGCAGGTGGTGCTGGTCAGTGGTCCCGTGCAGCTGCCGACGCCGGTCGGCGTGCAGCGCATCGATGTGCGCTCGGCCGCGCAGATGCGCGATGCCGTGCTCTCGTCGATGCCGGCCGACATCTATATCGGTGCCGCCGCCGTGTCCGACTACACGCCACGGCAGGTGGCGCCGCAGAAGCTGAAGAAGACCGCCGACAGCCAGTCACTGGTGATCGAACTGGTGCGTACCCCGGACATCCTGGCCGAGGTGGCCGCGCAGACACAGTCGCTGAAGCTGGTGGTCGGTTTCGCCGCCGAAACCCACGACGTGGAGAAGTACGCGCGTGGCAAGCTGGTCGACAAACGCCTGGATCTGGTGATCGCCAACCAGGTCGGCATCAGTGGCGGTGGCTTCGAAAGTGACAACAACGCCGCCACGGCCTTCTGGCAGGACGGCGAACAGGTATTCCCGGCGACCTCCAAGCGCGAGCTGGCCGAACAACTGCTGGCGCTGATCGCGCGGAGGCTTCAGGCATGACCCAGGTGATTTCATCGCAACCGTTGCAGGTCAAACTGCTCGATCCGCGCTTCGGCGACAGCTGGCCGCTGCCGGCGTATGCCACCGAGGCCAGTGCCGGCATGGACCTGCGCGCAGCGCTGGACACCGCGTTGACCCTGCAGCCGGGCGATACCGCGCTGGTCCCCAGCGGCCTGGCCATCCACATCGCCGATCCGCACCTGTGTGCGGTCATCCTGCCGCGTTCGGGCCTGGGCCATCGCCACGGCATCGTCCTCGGCAACGGCACCGGCCTGATCGATGCCGACTACCAGGGCCCGCTGCTGATCAGCGTCTGGAACCGGGGCCGCGAGGCCTTCACGATCGAGCCGGGTGACCGCATCGCGCAGCTGGTGGTGGTGCCGATTGCCCGCGTCAGCCTGCAGGTGGTGGATACTTTCACCGACAGCGTGCGGGGAACGGGTGGATTCGGCCATACCGGGGTGCGTTGACGGGGGACATCGATGAGCGGCATCGGGGAAAGGCAGCAGGGACGGTCGTTGGGGCGCAGCGCACCGCTGCTGGCAGTGCTGCTCGTGTTGCTGGCCGGATGGTTCGGCTGGAGCGCCGTGCAGCAGTGGCGCCAGGAGGCGGGTGGCAAGGCGCTGGAAGAGGCGCGTGACCAGGCCGTGCATGGCCTGCAACAGGCCGCCAGCGGCCAGTTGCAGCAGCTGCAGCAGCAGTTGAAGAACGAGCGTCTGCAGCAGGCGCTGCAGGCCGGCGATGCGTCCGCCGCTGCACTGGCCCTGCGCGAGAGCTGGTCCGGCGTGGAGCGGGTGGAGGTGCTGGGCGCCGACCTGGCCGTTGCCTACGCCGATCCGGCCACCTTTGGCTATGCGCGCCTGGCCCTGCTGGAGCAGGCATTGGGCGAAGACCGGCCGAGCCTGCGGGTGGTCCGCGATGGGGGAGGCAACCGCCTCGGCCTGGCTGCTCCGGTGCAACTGGGCAGCCTGGGGCCGGCGGTCGTCTACGTCCGTCAGCCGCTGCTGCGCCTGACCGCGCCGCTGGATCAGATCCGCGCACCGGCCAGTGGTTTCCTCGGCCTGCGCCAGGGCACGCACGATCTGGTCACCCAAGGCGATTCCGGCCTGGCGCAGATCGCCGAGGCGCAGGCAAGGCCGATTGCCGGCACCCCCCTGCGGCTGGCAGCGGCCGTACCCAATGTCGAACCCGGCCCGCTCGGTCTGGGCGCGCTGGCCAGCGGCATCGTCGCGCTGCTGCTGGCCTTCATCGCCGTGCTGCTGCTGGTGGGTCGCGACCGCCTGCCGAAGAGCCTGCCGCTGCCGCGGCGCACGTCCGCCGTCGAGGTGGATGAGGGCCCGACGCTGCGCGAAAGCCTACAGATGGCGCCGCCGCAGGTAGCCGAAGCTGCCGCCGACGCCACAGTGGCACCTCCGCCGCCGGTCCCGGCCGAGGCGCTGGCGGCCGGCATCTTCCGGGCCTACGACATCCGCGGTGTGGTGGGCAGCGAACTGACGGCGAAGACGGCCGCGCTGATCGGCCAGGCCATCGGTACCGCTGCGCTGGAACAGGGGCTGCGCGAGGTGGTGATCGGCCGTGACGGGCGCCTGTCCGGCCCCGAACTGGCAGCCGGCCTGGCCGAAGGGCTGCGGCGTGCCGGCTGCGGGGTCATCGATATCGGCCTGGCGCCTACGCCGGTCGTCTATTACGCCGCATTCCACCTGCGTACCGGCACCTGTGTCGCGGTGACCGGCAGCCACAATCCTCCCGAGTACAACGGCTTCAAGGTCGTCATCGGCGGCGAAACGCTGTCCGGCGATGCCATCACCGGCCTGTACCAGCGCATCGTCGAGGGTCGCCTGGTGCAGGCGGCCGAACCGGGTGACTACCAGCAGCGCGATGTCGGTGCCGATTACATCCAGCGGATCGCCGACGACGTGCAGCTCGACCGCCCGCTGAAGGTGGTGGCCGACGCTGGCAACGGGGTTGCCGGTGCGCTGGCCCCGCAGCTGCTGGAAGCGATCGGTGCCGAAGTGATCCCGCTTTACTGCGATGTGGATGGCACCTTCCCCAATCATCATCCCGATCCCAGCGAGCCGGACAACCTGCAGGACCTCGTACAGACGGTCAAACGCTTTGGCGCTGATCTCGGCGTGGCCTTCGACGGCGATGGCGACCGCTTGGGCGTGGTCACCGGCGAGGGCAGGATCATCTATGCCGACCGCCTGCTGATGCTGTTCGCCGCCGATGTGCTGATGCGCAATCCCGGGGCGATGGTGATCTACGACGTGAAGTGCACGGGCAAGCTGTCCGACCACGTGCTGCGCAACGGCGGCAGCCCGCTGATGTGGAAGACCGGGCACTCGTTGATGAAGGCGAAGATGCGTGAGACCGACGCCGAGCTGGCCGGCGAGATGAGCGGCCACTTCTTCTTCAAGGAACGCTGGTTCGGTTTCGACGATGGCCTGTATGCTGCCGCGCGACTGCTGGAGATCCTGGCCCAGCGCGAGGAAACTCCGGACGAGGTACTGGCCGAGCTGCCGGAGATGGTGGCGACGCCGGAACTGAAGGTTCCGGTGGCCGAAGGTACGCCGCACGCGCTGGTTGCGATGCTGGTGGCGGCGGCACAGTCGCCGGACAACCCGTATGTGGGTGGCCGCCTGTCGACCATCGACGGCCTGCGCGTGGATTTCCCCGACGGCTGGGGACTGGTGCGCGCCTCCAACACCACCCCGGTACTGGTGCTGCGCTTTGAAGGCGACGACGAGGCAGCGCTGGAGCGCATCCAGGCACTGTTCCGCAGCCAGCTGCAGCCGGTGCTGGGCGACACCCCGCTGGGGTTCTGATCGATCCGGGTGGGGGCCGACCGTTGGTCGGCACACCCTCACCCCTTGAAACGCAATCCCACGCCCGGCTCGGTGAACAGGTAGCGCGAATCCAGCGCCGAATCGCCCAGCTTGTGCCGCAGCTTGCTCACCAGGATGCGCAGGTAGTGCGTGTCGTGCTGGTGGGTGGGTCCCCAGATCTCCTGCAGGATCTGCGGCTGGGTGACTACCCGGCCGGCATTGCGCAGCAGCAGCGACAGCAGCGCGTACTCCTTGCGGGTCAGCGCCACCGGTTCGCCCGCGATCGCCACCTCCCGGCGCACCAGGTCCACATGCAGATGGCCGTCGTCGAATACCGGAGGCGTGCCATCGGTCGGCACGCTGCGTGTCCGCAGCAGGGCGCGCACCCGCGCCATCAGTTCCTGCGTGCCGAAGGGCTTGGTCACATAGTCGTTGGCACCGTTGTCCAGCGCCCGCACCTTTTCCGCTTCTCCGGCACGTACGGTCAGCATGATGACCGGCACCTGGCTCCATTGCCGCAGCTGCTCCAGCACCTGGTGGCCCTCCATGTCCGGCAGGCCGATGTCCAGGATCACCAGGTCCATGTCCTCACTGGCAGCCAGCTGCAGGCCTTCCTGGCCGGTCGCGGCCTGCCTGACCTGGTAGCCCTGCGCCCGCAGGCTGATATCCAGGAAGCGGCGGATCTGGGTCTCGTCATCGATCACCAGCACGCGCGGGGCCGGTACGCTCGCGTCAATCGGGGTCGGGCTCATCGTGGGCGGCTGGCTTGAGCAGGGGCAGGGTGATGCGGATCAGGGTACCGCGACCGTCACGTCCCGGCAGCGCCTGCACGCTGCCGCCGTGCGCGCCGATCATTCCCTGGCAGATGGTCAGGCCCAGACCGGTACCGTGGCGACCACGGTCGCCACGCTCGACGCTGTAGAACATGTCGAAGATGCGTGCCCGCTCCTCGTCGGGAATGCCGGGACCGGCATCGATCACGTCGATGCGCAGTTGGCCGTCCAGTTCGCGCGCCTGCACCTGTACCGCCGCATCGGCGGGGGAGAATTTGGCCGCGTTCTCCATGACATTGAATACCGCCTGCTCGACCAGCGCCGGATGCACCCAGATCGGCGCCAGGGTCGGCGGGATATCCAGTTCCAGCCTTACGTTGGGCTGGTAGCGCTGCAGCCGTCGCGCGGCCGACCCGATCAACTCGTCCACCCCGATCCAGTCACGGTTGATCTTCAGGCCTTCGTGACCGAGCCGGGTCATGTCCAGCAGGTTCTGGATGTAGCGGTCCAGCCGTTCGCCTTCGACCAGGATGGTGTCCAGCAGCGCGCGGCGGTCAGCCACGTCCATCGCCGTGCCATAGCTGGCCAGGCTGTCGGCCGATCCGATCATCGCCGCCAGCGGCGAGCGCAGATCGTGCGATACCGAAGACAACAGGGCCGAACGGAGGCGCTCGGTCTCGTTGCTGACGTGCGCCCGCTCCAGTTCGGCCACCAGCCGCGTGCGCAGTGCCGCCTGGGCGATGTCGTCCACCATGGCTTCGGCCAGCTGGCGCTGCTCGGGCAGCAGGCGTGCACCTGGCAGATACAGGCCGGCCACGCCGATCGCACGGTCCTCGCCATCAAGCAGGGGCAGGAACCACCATTGCGCGCCGGCCAGGGTATCGGTGAAACGCCCGCTGGGCTGGCCGTGGCGCAGTGCCCAGTCGGCGGCAGCCAGGTCGGTGTCGCCGGGCAGGGTGCGGCCGCCGGCGGTGGTGTCCACGCCGATCCGCAGCCATGCCGGCACGTCCATCGCCTGCTCCAGCGCATGGCGGCCGGCCAATGCCACCTCGCCATCGCCGGCAGCGCTGGCCAGCTGTCGCCCCAGCTGCTGCCGCGCGCGCGCATGCCGGTTGGCGGCCCGCAGGGCGATCACCTGCATGCGCAGCCGTGATGCCAGGCGCCCGGCCACCAGCGCCGCCGCCAGGAACAGGAACACGGTGATCACGCCTTGGCGTGCGCCGATGGCAAAGGTGAAGCGTGGCGCGATGAACAGGAAGTTGTAGGCGAGGAAGCACAGGATCGCGGCCATGACCGCCACGCTGGCGCGGGTGCGGGCCGCGACCAGCACCACCGCCACGATGAACACCATCGACAGGTCGGCCATGCCCACCCAGCGCTCCACCAGCCACGCGACCAGGCAGGCCAGCGCGGTGGCGAGCAGGGCCTGCAGTGGTTCGTGGTTGATGCCCCGCGCCGGCGGCAACAGGCCTTCGCGGCGCGAACGCGCACGTGCCTGCGGCGTGCTGATGATGGTGATCTCGTAGTGCGCACCGCGCTGGATCAGCTGCTGGGTCAGGGTGCGGTTGAACATCCGTGCCAGCGGCCGCTCGCGGGTGCGGCCCAGCACCAGGGTCGAGATACCGTTGTGCGCGGCGTGGTCGAGCAGGGCATCGGCGATGCTGGAGCCATGCAGCAGTTCGGCATCGCCGCCCAGGCGGCGTGCCAGTGCGAACGCCGCGTCGATCTCGCGTCGGGTCGCCTCGTCCTGGCGTCGTCCCTGCACCGTCACCACCGTCCACGGTGCATCGCGCCGTTCGGCAATGCGGCGCGCGACCCGCACCAGATACTCGCTCTGCCCGCCACCATCGATCGCCACCAGTACGCCGCGGCGCAGCGGCAGGTTGCCCTCGCCGCGCGCGGCACGGGTCTCGCGCAGGCTGCTGTCGACACGATCAGCGGCTTCCTGCATCGCCAGCTCGCGCAGTGCGGTCAGGTTGGCCGGCGAGAAGAACGCCTGCAGCGCCTGTGCCGCCTGCTCCGGCACGTACACCTTGCCCTGCTGCAGGCGTGCGATCAGTTCGCGTGGCGGCAGGTCCACCAACACGATGTCGTGCAGGCGGTCGAGCACGCCGTCCGGCACGGTTTCGCTGACGCGCACCCCGGTGATGCGCATCACCACGTCGTTGAGGCTTTCCAGGTGCTGGATGTTGACCGTGGTCCAGACATCGATGCCCGCATCCAGCAGCTCCATGACATCCTGCCAGCGTCGCTCGTGGCGGCTGCCCGGTGCATTGCGATGTGCCAGCTCGTCGACCAGCACCAGCGCCGGGCGCCGCGCCAGTACGGCATCCAGGTCCATTTCCTGCAGGGCGTGGCCGTGGTAGGCCACGTCCTTCAGCGGCAGCCGTGGCAGTCCTTCCAGCAGCGCCTGGGTATCGGCACGGCCATGCGTCTCCACCAACCCCACCACCAGGTCGACCCCACGGCGCAGCTGTTCCTGCGCGCGGTTGAGCATCGTGTAGGTCTTGCCCACGCCCGGTGCCGCACCGAGGAATACCGTCAGCTTGCCACCGGCTTCGCGTTGCAGGCCTTCCACCAGGGCGTCGGCCTGGCGGGTTCGCAGGTCAGTCATGGCGGCCATTGTGCGCGCAGCGGGTGCACGATCGCATCACGGCTTGGCTGCTGCGTGGTCCAGCGCGAAGTTCAGCGTCACCACGTTCACCCGCGGCTGGCCGAACAGGCCCCATTGGCGTCCCTCGGTGTGGGCTTGCAGCAGCGCCTGCACACGTTCCACCGGCAGGCCCCGGGCACGCGCCACGCGCGCCACCTGCAACTGCGCCGCCGCCGGCGTCAGCTGCGGATCAAGCCCGCCGCCGGATTGGGTGACGAGGTCCGCCGGCACCTGGTCCGGTGCGACGCCTTCGCGCGCGGCGACCGCAGCCGTGCTTGCGGCGACGCGCTCGGTCAACGCAGGGTTGCTGCGTGCCAGGTTGGAGCCGGCCGCCGCCATCGGGTCGTAGTTGGCGGCCGATGGCCGCGCCTGGAAGTAGCCGTCGCCCGTGAACGGCTGTGCCAGCCACGCCGACGCACGCACTTGGCCGCTGCCATCGCGCAGCAGGCTCCCTTCGGCCTGCATCGGGTACGCCAGGCCGGCAAAACCGGTGGCGATGCCGGCGTAGACCGCACCGGCCAGCAGCAGGGTCGCCACGCCCAGGCCGATCGCCGGGCGCCAGCTGGCGTCGTCCTGCAGGCGGGCCACGCGGGATGCGGCCTTTGCTTCGCGCGGAAGGGAAGAAGAGGTGGAAGCAGAGCGGTTCATGAGCCGGATACCAGGACAAGAAGGAGGTCGATCGCCTTGATCGCCGCGAACGGCAGCAGCACGCCACCCAGGCCGTACACCAGCATGTTCCGGCGCAGCAGCGCGGTTGCCGTGGCCGGGCGGAAGCGCACGCCCCGCAGAGCCAGCGGAATCAGGGCGGGAATCACCAGGGCGTTGAAGATCAGCGCCGCCAGCACCGCGTTGCGCGGACTCGACAGCTGCATCACGTTCAGCGCCGCCATCGCCGGCACCGCCGCCGCGAACAGCGCAGGCAGGATTGCGAAGTACTTGGAGACATCGTTGGCCAGCGAGAAGGTGGTCAGCGCGCCACGGGTGATCAGCTGTTGCTTGCCTACTTCCACCACCGCCAGCAGCTTGGCCGGATCCGAATCCAGGTCGACCATGTTGCCGGCTTCCTTGGCGGCCTGCGTGCCGGAGTTCATGGCCAGCCCGATGTCGGCCTGGGCCAGCGCCGGCGCATCGTTGGTGCCATCGCCGACCATCGCCACCAGACGGCCGCCGGCCTGTTCCTGGCGGATGCGAGCCAGCTTGTCCTCGGGCCGGGCTTCGGCGATGTAGTCGTCGACGCCGGCTTCGGCAGCGATGGCGGCCGCGGTCAGCGGGTTGTCACCGGTGATCATCACCGTCCGGATGCCCATCGCCCGCAGCTGTGCGAACTTCTCGCGCATGCCGTGCTTGACCACGTCCGACAGTTCGATCACGCCCAGCACGTGGCGACCCTCGGCCACCACCAGCGGCGTGGCGCCGTTGCGGGCGACCTGTTCGACGCGCCCGCCCAGCTCGGCCGGCACCACGCCTCCCTGCGCCTGCACATGGTTGCGGATCGCATCCAGCGCACCCTTGCGGATCTGCCGGCCATGGGCGAGGTCAACGCCGGACATGCGGGTCTGCGCACTGAAGGCCAGGTAGACGGCCTGCTCCGGCTCGGCGGTGGTGCACCCCTGCTCGCGTGCCAGGCGCACGATCGACTTGCCTTCCGGGGTCGGGTCGGCCAGCGAGGACAACAAGGCCGCGTCGCGCAGCTGGCTGGCGTCGATCCCGGCCAACGCATGGAAATGGCTGGCCTGGCGGTCGCCGTAGGTGATGGTGCCGGTCTTGTCCAGCAGCAGCACATCGACGTCGCCGGCCACTTCCACCGCCTTGCCCGACTTGGCCAGCACGTTGGCCGCCAGGGCGCGGTTCATGCCAGCGATGCCGATGGCCGGCAACAGGCCGCCGATGGTGGTCGGGATCAGGCAGACCAGCAGTGCGATCAGCAGCAGTGGATCGACCTGGACGCCGACATGGGCGCCGATGGCCGGCAATGTCGCCACCACCACCAGGAAGGTCAGCGTCATCGCCGCCAGCAGCAGGGTCAGGGCGACTTCGTTCGGTGTCTTCTGCCGGTTGGCGCCTTCCACCAGCGCGATCATCCGGTCCAGGAAGCTGTGCCCCGGCTCGGCGGTCACACGCACGACGATCTGGTCGGACAGCACCTTGGTGCCGCCGATCACACCGGAGCGATCGGTACCCGCTTCGCGCAGCACCGGTGCCGATTCGCCGGTTACCGCCGCTTCGTTGATGGTGGCCAGGCCCTGCACGATCTCGCCATCGGCTGGCACCAGCTCGCCGGCGCTGACAATGACGTGGTCGCCCGGGCGCAGTTCGGCGGCCGGCACCTGCGTTTCTGCGGCCCCCGGCTGCGGGGCGGCCAGTCGGCGCGCCACCAGGTCCTGGCGGGCACGGCGCAACGATGCGGCCTGGCCCCGGCCGCGTGCTTCGGCGACGGCCTCGGCGAAGTTGCCGAACAATACGGTGACCAGCAGGATCGCGGTCACCGCCAGGCCGAAGCCCAGTGGAGCGTTGCCGGTCAGGGTGATGATCGCGGCGACGATCGTGCCGGCCATCACCACCGCCATTACCGGGCTGCGCACCAGATGCATCGGCGAAAGCTTGCGTACGGCGTCGACCAGTGCGCGGCGCAGGCCGGCCGCATCGAGCAGGGCAGGGCGTGACGCAAGCGGGTTACGGGTTGAGGTTGCGTGGCTACTCATGGGGGTGTCCTCAATGCAGTCCCAGGCTCAGGTGGTCGGCGATCGGGCCAAGCACCAGCGCCGGCATGAACTGCAGCACGGTCAGGATGACGATCACCGACACCAGGGTCAGGGCGAACGTCGGGGTTTCGATCTGCAGGCTGCCTGCCGATTCCGGTGCCTGCCGCTTTGCGGCGAGCTGGGCAGCAACCACCAGCGGAATCACCAGCAGCGGGAAGCGGCCCAGCAGCAGCACCAGCGAGCAGCTCAGGTTCCACCACGGCGTGGCATCACCCAGTCCCTCGAAGCCCGAACCGTTGTTGGCGTAGGCCGATACGTATTCGTAGAACACCTGGCTGATGCCGTGGAAGCCGGGATTGGAGGTGCCGGCCAAGCCGGGCACGGCCAGAGTGACCGCGGTGAACACCAGCAGGGTGATCGGCTGCAGCAGCACCAGCAGGGCCAGCAGGCGCACCTGCGGGGTCTCCAGCTTGCGACCGAACAGTTCCGGTGTCCGGCCCGTCATCAATCCCGCCAGGAACACGCCCAGCAGCAGGTAGACGATGAACTGCTGCAGGCCGCAGCCGATGCCGCCCCAGATCGCACTGACCAGCATGTTGACCAGGGCGATGCCACCGCTCAGCGGGGCCAGCGAATCGTGCATGCCGTTCACCGAACCATTGGACACCTGCGTCGTCACCGCCGCCCACAACGCGGTGCCGTCGGCGCCGAAACGTACTTCCTTGCCCTCCATCAGCAGGGGCGTGGCGGCACTGGCACTGTGGCCTTCGCTCCACACCATGGCGCCGGTGGACAGCAGCGACATTCCCAGCATGCAGACGAACACCAGCGCGCCGAAGCGACGTCGCCCGGTGAATGCCCCGATCATGAAGATCACCGCCATCGGTACCAGCAGGATGCCGATCACTTCGAGAAGGTTTGATACGGGCGTCGGATTCTCCAGCGGGAAGCTGCTGTTCGGGCCATACCAGCCGCCGCCGTTGGCGCCCAGCTGCTTGGCGGCGACCATTGCCGCGACCGGACCCAGCGGCAGCTTCTGCGCTGTCATGCCGGCGGAGGCATCGATCGGCGTAGCCTGCGGCCCCGCCGCCAGCGTCGACGGCACGCCCTGGCTGGTCAGCAGCAGTGTCCACAGCAGGCACAGCGGCAACAGGACGCGCACGCACAGGCGCACCACGTCGGCGTAGTAGTTGCCCACTGCCACCTGGCGGTCATCGCCGGCACTGCCTGTGGCCGCCTGCGGCGCCGGCGCGAACAGCGCGCGCAGCGTGGCCACCGCCAGCGCCAGGCCCATCATCGGCGTCACCACCTGCAGACCGGTGATCCCGGTCATCTGCGAGAGGTAGGACAGCTGCGCCTGGCCCGAATAGTGCTGCTGGTTGGTGTTGGTCAGGAACGAGATCATCGTGTGCAGCGCGGTATCCCAGCGCATGTTCGGGATCTGGTCCGGATTCAGCGGCAACCACGCCTGGGTCATGAACACCGCCAGGGTCAGCACCGCCACCACCCCATTGCTGAGCAGGAATGCCAGCACGTAGCCACGCCAGGACATCGAGCGTGCGGGATCGACGCCGAAGACTTTGTACAGCGGCGTTTCGATCCAACGGAACAGCACGTCGACCTTCATCGGCGTGCCGCGCATCACGCGCGCCAGATACAGTCCCAGCGGCCATGCCAGCGCGACGCTGGCAGCAAGAATGACAAGAATTTCAATCATGGCCGGCTCCGCTCAGAACGACTCGGGCCGCAGCACGACATACAGAAGATAGGCGGCGGCGACCAGCACCAGCACGCCACACACCAACGACAGCCAGGGGGACATGGGAATTGCGTCCTGGTGGAACCCCTCCACCTCAGGCCGTCATGGTCGGCCTGCGCCCCGTAAACGCACTACGAGGCGGACCGGGCCGGCGCGTAAAGACTGCATAAATTCCGCGCGCCAAGCCGTAACCAAGCCACGGGTCGCGCCGGGCCATGCCCGGCGGCAGGAGCGTCGTCAGCCAGCCGGGGCAGCCGGCGCCACACCCTTCAGCTCGCGATAGCGCTGCAGGGTGCTTTCGATTTCCGCCTTCAATGCCTGCTGCTGCTGCAGGAAGCCGGACTGCAGGCGCTGCTGCGACTGCAGCTGTACGTGCCGCTGGCGGATCGCTTCGGCCTGCGGGTCGCCCACCTTGGCGCCTGCCAGCTCGCGGTCGCCGGCCGCCGACAGCAGCGCGACCAGCGATTCACGCAGGCTGGCCACGTTGTACTGGGCGGTCTTGAGGTTGTTGTCGAGCACTTCCTGCCGCTCGGCGAACACCCGTCGCAGGTCGTCTTCGCTGCCGTAGGTGGTCAGCATCGCCTGCTCGGTGCGCTGGCGGGTCTGCTCGGCCATCCGGTCCAACTGCTGCTGTGCCGCCGCGGTAGCGGCGGCGGCACGTTCCTCGTCGGTCAGCGCGCGCTGCACCTGCGCATTGCGCAGGCCACTGCGGGCATTGAACTCGTCGCGCGCGTGGTTGACCGCATCGGCAGGAAGCGCATCGCTGCAGATCCGCTCCTGGCCCTCGTTCCAGCAGTACAGCTTCTTCTCGACCTTGTCGCCGCCCCGCGACTGCCCCGGCACGGTGAACGGCAGGGCCAGCAGCAGGCCGGCGAAGAGAACAGCAGGAATTCGGGACATGCGACCTTCCCCTGGCGGTCAGCGTGTGGAGCGGACGCCGTACTGGGCCCGATAGGCTTCCAGCGGCTGCCGGTAGCCGACAAGTTCCGGGTTTCCCGAGGCGAAATCAAGCAGGTCGCCCAGCGAAGCCACTGCGATCACCGGGATGCCGGCTTCCTCGGCCACTGCCTGCGCCGCCGAGCGGCGATCGGCTTCCGAGGCGATCTCCTGGCGATCCAGGGCCACCACGATGCCGGCCGGAGTGCCGCCTGCCGCGCGGATGATGGCCAGCGCTTCGCGGATCGCGGTACCCGCGGTGATCACGTCATCGACGATCAGCACGCGCTTGCCATTCATGTCGGCGCCGATCAGCTGGCCGCCTTCGCCATGCTCCTTGGCCTCCTTGCGGTTGAACGACAGCGGCAGGTCGCGGCCACGCTGGGCCAGCTCGCAGGCCATCGCGGTGGCCAGCGGAATGCCCTTGTAGGCCGGGCCGAACACCACGTCGTACTTGATCCCGCTGGCATCGATGGCGTCGGCGTAGCAGGCGCCGAGCTGGGACAGCAGCGAACCGGAATCGAAGCGGCCGGCGTTGAAGAAATAGGGGCTCAGCCGGCCGGACTTGAGGGTGAACTGGCCGAAGCGCAGGGCGTCGGCGGTCAGGGCCAGCTGCAGGAAACGGTGACGGTGGTCGCTCATCAAAACTCGATTCATCTTCATTTGGAGCACAAATCCTAATCCAGCCGGGCCTTCCGCGCTCGTCGGCGCTCTTCCGGAGGCCCGTCCGGCCGCGTCCGCCGGACTGCGCAGCCCAGCAGCCAACCGGTATGCTTGCCCGGTTTCCCGCCGTAGGTCCCCCGCATGCGCATCATCAGCTTCAACGCCAATGGCATCCGTTCCGCCGCGACCAAAGGCTTCCTCGACTGGTTCCGCGCCCAGGACGCCGACGTCCTGTGCCTCCAGGAGACCAAGGCCCAGGAAGACCAGCTGACCGACCCGATGTTCCGGCCCGACGGCCACCATTGCTTCTACCGCGATGCCATCACCAAGAAGGGCTACAGCGGCGTGGCGATCTACAGTAGGCGGGAACCGGACCAGGTCATCACCTCGCTGGGCTGGGCGCCGTTCGACGATGAGGGGCGCTATATCGAGGCGCGCTTCGGCAACCTCAGCGTCGTGTCCTTCTACATCCCGTCCGGCAGCTCCGGCGACCTGCGCCAGGGATTCAAGTTCGAAGTGATGGAGTGGCTGCGGCCGATCCTGGAGGAGTGGGCGCGCAGCGGTCGCGACTACGTGCTGTGCGGCGACTGGAACATCGTGCGGTCGGCGCTGGACATCAGGAACTGGAAGTCCAACCAGAAGAATTCCGGCTGTCTGCCCGAAGAGCGCGACTGGCTCAACGCGCTGTGCGCCGATCATGGCCAGGCCACCGACGTGGCGTCCGGTCGTGGCTGGGCCGATGCCTATCGCCTGCTCAATCCCACCGGGGAGGACTACACCTGGTGGAGCAACCGCGGGGCCGCCCGCGCCAACAACGTGGGATGGCGCATCGACTACCAGTTCATCACGCCGGGCCTGCGCGACAAACTGCGTGGCTGCTCGATCTACCGCGAAGAGCGCTTCTCCGACCACGCCCCGTTCACCGTGGACTACGACCTGTGAGCGAGGCGGCCAGGCCGGTCAGCTACAAAGGCTGGGCAGGCATCAAGCGTGCCTTCGGTACACCGTCGGCGCTGACCATGGCCATGCTGGGTTTCGGCAGTGGCCTGCCGTTCCTGCTGATCGCGTCGCAGACCTTGTCCACGCGCCTGCGCGACGTGGGGCTGGACCTCGGCAGCATCGGCCTGATCAGCCTGGCCAGTTTCTTCTACCTGCTCAAGTTCCTGTGGGCACCGCTGCTGGACCGTTACGCCTTCCCGTTGCTGGGTGGGCTCGGCCGCCGCCGCTCCTGGCTGCTGGTATCGCAGGTCATGGTGCTGGTCGGACTGATCGCGCTGGCCTTCGTGCGCCCCGAACAGGGCGTCTGGCCCCTGGTGATGTGGGTGCTGGTGGCGTCCTTTGCCGGCGCCACCCAGGATTCGGCCGTGGATGCCTACCGCATCGAGATCGCGCCGCAGACCGCTCAGGCCGCGCTGGCGGCCACCTACACGTTGGGTTACCGGATCGGCCTGATCCTGGCCGGTGCCGGCGCGCTGTATCTGGCCCAGTTTGAAGGCTGGGTCGTCGCGTATCTGGCAATGGCCGCCCTGATGCTGCTGCCGATCATCACCACGCTGCTGTGCGCCGAACCGGAACGTCCAGCTACCGCCGTGCAGCGCCGCATCGATGTCGCCGAAGCCTTCGTCCAGCCGATCACGAGTTTCTTCAGCCGCAACGGCGTGGCATTGGCGCTGGTGCTGCTGGCCTTTGTCGGCCTGTTCAAGTTCCCTGACCAGGTGATCGGGGTGATGGCGGGGCCGTTCTACCTCGATTCCGGCTTCGACAAGGCCGACATCGCCACGGTTTCCAAACTGTTCGGGGTGTGGATGGGCATCGGCGGTGCCTTCCTGGGAGGCATCGCGGTGGCCGCGTTTGGCTTCCGGCGCATGCTGCTGGTGGCGGCACTGGGCGTGGCGCTGTCCAATCTGGCTTTCCTGCTGATGGCGCACAACCCGGGCAAGCTGTGGGCGTTCTATGCCGCCCTCAGTGCCGACAACCTGTTCCAGGGCTTTGCAGGCACCGTGCTGGTTGCCTTCATGTCGTCGTTGACGGACCGCAACTTCACCGCTACCCAGTATGCGCTGCTGGTCTCGCTGGCCAACCTGCCCGGCAAGTTCGTCGGCGGTGTGTCGGGCTACATCGTCGAGGCCACCTCCTACAGCACGTTCTTCATCCTCAGCTCGGTCACCGTGGTGCCGACCCTGCTGCTGCTGGTCTGGCTGTGGCCGCGCATCGTCGACCGCGGGCCACCGCCGGCCGCCTGATTGCCTGCCCGCCCGGTCTGCGGGATCATCGCCCCCGACGCGCCGAGGGGGCGGTGCCCTGCGAACGGGGAAGTGAGCATGGCTGATGTTGTGCTGCGGGACCTGGACCCGCTGCTGCTGGAACGCATCCGGCGGGTCGCGGTTGCCCGTGGCTGGAGCCACGAACAGACCTGTGCGGCGTTGCTGGAGCAGGGCTTGTTCAGCAGCGAGCTGGAGGTCCGCTCCGGTTTTGGCGATACCGAGGTCGATGCGCTCGCTGCGGCCATCATCGCGCTGCAGGCGCTGCCGGCCGGGCAGGGCTTCGATTGATCTGATACCTCACCGCCGGGCATGGCCCGGCGCTACCAGTTGGTCGCCGAAGGGCGCGCGCCGGGCCATGCCCGGCGGAGGATGCCGAAGGGGTAGCGCCGGGCTATGCCCGGCGGAGGGCGCCGAAGTGGGTAGCGCCGGGCCATGCCCGGCGGCGGGTGCCGCCTCAGGCCAGATGGATCGCGCCGAGAATCCGCGGCCCCTTTGCGCCGGTGACACTCGGCAGGTTCCCCGCCAGCCCGTCCATCGTCCGCTGCGCCAGCCACGCAAAGCCCATCGCTTCCACGTACTCCGGGTCCAGCCCGTGCACCGCGCTGGACTCCACCTGCACCCCCGGCAGCCGCGCCGCCAGGCGCTTCATCAGTTGCCGGTTGCGCACGCCGCCGCCACAGACCAGCAGGCGGCGTGTCTGCGGCTGCTGCGCCAGCAGCGCATCGGCCACGGTCGCCACGGTCAACTCAAGCAGGGTGGCCTGCACATCGGCAGCGGCGTACTTGCCTTCACCCATGTGCGCCTCTGCCCACGCCAGATGGAACTGTTCGCGACCGGTACTCTTCGGCGGCGGCAGGTCGAACCAGGGGTCTGCGCGCCAGCCCGCCAGCAGCGGGCCATCCACCACACCGCTTGCGGCATAGGCGCCTTCAGCATCGAAGGTGCGCCCGGTGTGGCGTTGGCACCAGGCATCCATCAGCGCATTGGCCGGACCGGTGTCGAAGCCGCGTACGGCGCCCTCCCGTGGGATCAGGGTCAGATTGGCGATGCCGCCCAGGTTGAGCACGGCCCGGTCCTCGTCGGCGGTGCCCAGCATGCCGAGGTGGAAGGCCGGCATCAGCGGTGCGCCATGACCGCCGGCAGCCACGTCGCGGCGGCGGAAATCGCACACCGTGGTGATCCCGGTCAGCTCGGCGATGCGGTTGCCGTCGCCCAGCTGCACGGTGAAGGCCGGATCGGCCAGCGGCCGGTGGCGCACGGTCTGCCCGTGCGAACCGATCGCCCGCACCCGGGTGCGGTCCACGCCGGATTCGTCCAGCAAGTGGTTGGCGGCGTCGGCGAAGGCGATCGCAATCCGCGCGTCGAGTTCGCCAAGCTCCTCCAGCGACGCCAGCGGTCCCCCTTCGCCCAGCGCCACCAGCCGCGCGCGCAGCAGGGGCTCCCAGCGGGCCGTCAGGCCATGGACGAAGCGGCAGCCGCCCTCGTCGGGAAACTGCACCAGTGCGGCATCGATACCGTCGGCGCTGGTGCCTGACATCAGGCCCAGGTACAGGGGAGTGTTGGCGTCGACAGGTGTGCTCATGGCGCGCAAAAAAAAAGGACGCGGCAAGCTTGGGCTGCCGCGTCCTTGTTCGTCAACGCAGGTCTCAGCCGCGCTTGCGCCCGCGGGTCTGCGTGTCCTTGGCGCTGGCCACCTCCGTGGCCGCCTCGTCCCGACCGGTCGGCGCCGGGCTGGCGTCGGCGTAGATCAGCTTCTCCATGCCCTGGATGCGCGCCATCGCCGGTGCTGTCTGGGCGCGGAAGGCGACCAGCTCGGCACCCTTCAGCGGCTCCGGCGGCGGCATGGTGACCGTCAGCGGGTTGCGGTGCACGCCGTTGACGCGGAATTCGTAGTGCAGGTGCGGGCCGGTGGCCAGGCCGGTCGAGCCGACGTAGCCGATCACCGTCCCCTGCGCGACGCGCTGGCCGGTACGGATGTTCGCAAAGCGCGACATGTGCCCGTACAGGGTGGTGTGCCCACGGCCGTGGTCGAGGATCACCACGTTGCCGTAGCCGCGCTGCACGCCGGCGAACTGCACGCGCGCATCGCCGGCCGCCATGATCGGCGTGCCGGTGCGGGCGGCGTAGTCCACGCCCTTGTGCATGCGCATCTTGCCCAGCACCGGGTGCTTGCGCGCGCCGAAGGTCGAGCTCAGGCGCGCGAACGGGATCGGCATGCGGATGAAGCTCTTCTTCAGCGAGCGCCCATTGATGTCGTAGTACTCGGACTTGCCGTTGCGTTCGAAGCGGAAGCCCGAATAGGTCTTGCCGCCGGTGGTGAAGGTCGCGGCCAGGATCTTGCTGGTATCGACCTTTTCGCCCTCGCGCCAGGTTTCATCCATCACCACGCTGAAGCGGTCGCCCGGCTGCAGGTCCTTCGAGAAGTCGATGTCGTACTTGAAGATGTCGTCGGTCATCGTCGCGATCGCCGACGGCGACAGGCCGGCCCGTCGGGCCGCGGCATACAGCGAACTGGTGATCTCACCACTGGTGACCACCGTGCGCGTGGAGGTCTCGCGCTTGGTCACGGTTTCCTTGATGTTGTCGCCGGCCAGGCTCAGCTCGACCCGGTTCTCGCCGTCGCGGTCGAAGCGGATGCTGCGCAGGTCGCCGGACAGCGGCATGTCGAAGGCGATCTCGGCGCCCGGACGCAGCTTCGTCAGCGATTCGCGGGCACCGGGGTGGTCCAGTACGCGGTGCAGGGTGGTCGCCGGAATGCCGGCCTGGTCGAACAGCTCGCTGAGGGTCTGGCCACGCTGTACGCGCAGGACCTGCCAGCTGTCACCGGGCACCTGCTGCTGGCGGGCCAGCGACAGCGGCGGCAAGGGCAGGGCCAGGCTGGTGTGGCTGTCGGCGTAGGGGGCGTCGATGGTGTGCGAGAAACCGGGGACGATCGTGGCGACCAGCGCACCGATGGTCGCGAACAGGCTGGCATGCATCCAGTGACGCCGGGTCCAGCGCTCATTGAAGGCGGCGGGAAGATGTTGCCTGAGCTTCCGATGCAGGGCGTTGTCGTGCAGGACGTGAAGGCGTTCCTGGAAGCGCTGCTTGCGTGCGCGCCCTTGTTCGGAGTTGTGCATCGGCGGTTTTTCCTGGCTGGCCCGGGAGCGCGGGCCTGAACGCCGGTTACCATAGACACCTGAGAAAAGCGCGTCAAACCCTTGTGCCCATTGGCTTTTGTGAAGCCAATCGGGTTAACTTGGCTTTAACACCCCCACACAAGAATCGGCGTTGCCGGGAGTAGTCACGTGTCCTCGATTGAAGAAGCCCTTTCCCTGATCGGCCGTGGTGCCGACGAGATCCTCAAGCTCGAGGATCTGCGTGCGCGCCTGCAGGAAGGCCGCCCGCTGCGGATCAAGGCTGGCTTCGACCCCACCGCGCCGGACCTGCATCTGGGTCATACGGTGCTGCTGAACAAGATGCGCCAGTTCCAGGACCTCGGTCATCAGGTCATCTTCCTGATCGGCGACTTCACCGGCATGATCGGCGACCCTTCGGGCAAGAGCCTGACCCGCAAGCCACTCAGCCGCGAGGACGTGCTGGCCAATGCCCGCACCTACGAGGAACAGGTGTTCAAGGTGCTGGACCGCAGCCGTACCGAAGTCCGCTTCAATTCGGAGTGGTTCGGCAGCATGGGTGCGGCCGACATGATCCGCCTGGCCGGCCAGCACACCGTGGCACGCATGCTGGAGCGCGACGACTTCGCCAAGCGCTATGCCGCACAGCAGTCCATCGCCATCCACGAGTTCCTGTACCCGCTGGTGCAGGGCTACGACTCGGTCGCCCTGGAGGCGGACGTCGAACTGGGCGGTACCGACCAGAAGTTCAACCTGCTGATGGGTCGTGGCCTGCAGGAACACCACGGGCAGAAGCCCCAGGTGGTGCTGACCATGCCGCTGCTGGAAGGCCTGGACGGCGTCAACAAGATGTCCAAGTCGCTGGGCAACTACATCGGCATCAGCGAGCCGGCCATCGACATCGTCACCAAGACCATGAAGGTGGACGATGCCCTGATGTGGCGCTGGATCGAACTGCTGTCCTTCGATATCAGCCAGGCCGAGGCCGCGCAGCTGCGGGAGCAGGTGGCCAGCGGCGGTCTCAACCCGCGCGTGGTGAAGCTCCGCCTGGCGCGGGAGCTGGCAACCCGCTTCCACGACGCAGCCGCCGCCGAACAGGCCATTGCCGGCTGGGAAGCGGCGGTGACCGGACAGGGCGACATCACCCAGTTGCCGCTGCAGGACGTGGCGATTCCGGCCGAAGGCCTGCGCATCGCGGCGCTGCTGACCGCTGCCGGGCTGACCCCGAGCAACTCCGAAGCCAACCGCAAGCTCAAGGAGCGCGCCGTCAAGGTGGATGGCGAGGTCGTGGAAGATGGTCAGCAGGTGCTGCAGCCGGGCTTCGAAGGCCTGCTGCAGGTCGGCAAGCGCACATTCGCACGTGTGCGCCTGATCGCGGCCTGAGAGCTGTCGGGCGAGCGCCGGGCACACGCCCGGCCGCTCGTGGCACCGTTCATGGGGCGCCGGTCGGATGAACGGTGCCAACATCCGATGAAAAAAGTCGCCACACCCCCTTCACAAATGGGGCGAACAGGGACATACTTTCCCTCCCCCGTCGCAGGGGCCGCCAACAAGGGGCTTGAGCGACACCAGGGCGCCCTCCACCCCGAACGAGATGATCGAACGAAGGTGTTGACGGACTGAAAAAGTCTGGCATAATGGGCGGCTCGCTACGAAGGAAACTTCGCAGCATGCGGGAACGGCGCTGAGGCCACTTCCCCGGATCTTTGAAAGTATGCGCAGGTATCTTGTGAAGGCGCCTGCAGGAAGGATGATTGTCCATCTTGCAGACGTTTGATCAAGCAACTATTAATTGTTTTAAAGCAAGCGATACGTTGCCAGAATCATTCATCTGCAGCTTTAAATTTTTGCCTTCGGGCAATGTAGTTTTAAGTGAAGAGTTTGATCCTGGCTCAGAGTGAACGCTGGCGGTAGGCCTAACACATGCAAGTCGAACGGCAGCACAAAGGAGCTTGCTCCTTGGGTGGCGAGTGGCGGACGGGTGAGGAATACATCGGAATCTACTCTGTCGTGGGGGA
>FOZF01000005.1 GCA_900113425.1 Stenotrophomonas maltophilia | reverse complement strand
GCCAGGCAGGCGACAACGCCGGTCTGCTGCTGCGCGGCACCAAGCGTGACGACGTCGAGCGCGGCCAGGTTCTGGCCAAGCCGGGTTCGATCACCCCGCACACCGAGTTCGAAGGCGAAGTGTACGTGCTGTCGAAGGACGAGGGCGGCCGTCACACCCCGTTCTTCAACGGCTACCGCCCGCAGTTCTACTTCCGCACCACCGACATCACCGGCGCTGCCAAGCTGCCGGAAGGTGTGGAAATGGTGATGCCGGGTGACAACGTCAAGATGACCGTGACCCTGATCAACCCGGTCGCGATGGACGAAGGCCTGCGCTTCGCCATCCGCGAAGGTGGCCGCACCGTCGGCGCCGGCGTGGTCTCGAAGATCATCAAGTAAGCCTGCAGTACCGGCGGTTGCATAGCGCTGCCGGTCGCGCGAGTGGCGGGCCGGGAACCTCGGTCCGCCTTCGCCGTCTAAGGGAAGGCAAGTTTCAAAACGTACGCCAGTAGCTCAATTGGCAGAGCAGCGGTCTCCAAAACCGCAGGTTGGGGGTTCGAGTCCCTCCTGGCGTGCCATCTGCCCACCTTATCCAGCGGCCCTTGCCGCTAAAGCAGACACACCGGATGAATAGCAAGATCGAACATTCCAAGGACACCTCCGCCAGCGGTGGAGATATCGTCAAGTACGTAGCCGCATCCCTGCTGGTGCTGGCGGGTCTGTTCGTCTGGTTCTGGTTCTCCGCCGACTCCGGTCGCGCCGCCCAGCTGGGCGCGTGGGCGGGTCAGCTGCGTGCGTTGGCGGTCGTGGTCGGTCTGGTTGGCGGTATCGGCGTGTTCATGCTGACCGGCAAGGGGCGCGACACCCGCGAATTCCTCTCCGAGTCGCGCTTCGAACTGCGCAAGGTGGTCTGGCCGACGCGCCAGGAAGCCGTCCGCATGACCTGGGTCGTGATTGTCGTGGTGCTCATCCTCAGCCTGCTGCTGGGTGGCTTCGACTTCCTGATCCAGAAACTGACTCAGTGGTTCCTGAGCCGCTAAGGAGAATTGCATGAAGCGTTGGTACGTCGTTCACGCCTATTCGGGCTTCGAGAAGTCGGTGGCGCAGGCTCTGCGTGATCGCATCGTCCGTGATGGCATGGAAGAGCGCTTCGGCGACGTCCTGGTTCCGACCGAGGAAGTGATCGAGATGCGCGCCGGCCAGAAGCGCCGGTCCGAGCGCAAGTTCTTCCCGGGTTACGTGCTGGTCCAGATCGAGACCCACGAAGAAGCCGGTATTCCGCGCATCGACAACGAAAGCTGGCACCTGGTCAAGGAAACCCCGCGCGTGATGGGCTTCATCGGCGGTACCGCCGATCGTCCGCTGCCGATCGCCGATTCCGAAGCCGAGTCCATCCTGAACCGCGTTCAGGAAGGCGTCGAGAAGCCGCGTCCGAAGGTGCTGTTCGAGCCGGGCCAGATGGTCCGCGTCACCGATGGTCCGTTCAACGATTTCAATGGTGTCGTCGAAGAAGTCAACTACGAGAAGAGCCGTCTGCGCGTCTCGGTGCTGATCTTCGGTCGTGCCACCCCGGTCGAGCTCGAGTTCGGCCAGGTCGAGAAGCAGACCGGCTGATGCCCGGTGATGCTGCCGGCCACGGGTCGGCAGCCTTCAGGTCGCCCTCCCTGTTCAGACAGGGCGCCCAAAATCTGATATAGTGCGCGGCTCCCCGCTGGGAAGCCAGCAGGACGAGGCCACCGCAAGGTGGCCTTCGGCATGATTTCAAAACGCGATGCCGGGACGCGTGATTCCCGGTCCGATGGGGAGCCTGTTGTCGAAAGGCGCTAGCACCCGGAGAGTACTCACATGGCAAAGAAAGTTGTCGGTTACATCAAGCTGCAGGTGAAGGCCGGTCAGGCCAACCCCTCGCCGCCGGTCGGTCCTGCGCTGGGTCAGCGCGGCCTGAACATCATGGAATTCTGCAAGGCGTTCAACGCTGCCACGCAGAAGCTCGAGCCGGGTCTGCCGGTTCCGGTGATCATCACGGCCTACTCGGACCGTACGTTCACCTTCATCACCAAGAGCACCCCGGCCACCACCCTGCTGAAGAAGGCCGCTGGCATCTCGTCGGGCTCCAAGCGCCCGAACACCGAGAAGGTCGGCAAGGTCACCCGTAAGCAGCTGGAAGAGATCGCCAAGGCGAAGGAACCGGATCTGACTGCCGCCGACCTGGACGCCGCCGTGCGTACCATCGCTGGCTCTGCCCGTTCCATGGGCCTCGTGGTGGAGGGTTAAGAAGATGGCACAGACCAAGCGTGAGAAGGCCATCAAGGCCGCCGTCGTTCCGGGCAAGGCTTACGCCTTCGAGGACGCGATCAACATCCTGAAGAGCGCCACCAAGGCCAAGTTCGTCGAGTCGATCGACGTTGCTGTGCGCCTGGGCGTCGACGCGAAGAAGTCCGACCAGCAGGTCCGTGGCTCCACCGTCCTGCCGGCCGGTACCGGCAAGTCGGTCCGCGTTGCCGTGTTCGCTCCGGCCGGTGCCAAGGCTGATGAAGCCCTGGCCGCTGGCGCCGAAGCCGTCGGCATGGATGACCTGGCCGAGAAGATGCAGGCCGGCGATCTGAACTACGACGTCGTCATCGCGACCCCGGACGCCATGCGCGTTGTCGGTAAGCTGGGCACCGTGCTGGGCCCGCGCGGCCTGATGCCGAACCCGAAGGTCGGCACCGTTTCCCCGAACCCGGGTGAAGCCGTGAAGAACGCCAAGTCGGGCCAGGTCCGTTACCGCACCGACAAGGCTGGCATCATCCACTGCACCATCGGCAAGGCCGACTTCGCCGAAGACGCGCTGAAGTCGAACCTGACCGCGCTGCTGCTGGACCTGATCAAGGCCAAGCCGGCCACCTCGAAGGGCACCTACCTGCAGAAGGTTTCGGTCAGCTCGACGATGGGCCCGGGCGTCACCGTCGACCAGTCGTCGCTGACCCTGAAGTAATTGTTTCAAGCGGTCACGGTACTTTCGGGTGCCGTGACCGTGACATTTGAAGGCATCGCAGGCAGCCCACCGCCTGCGGTAGCCGTCAAAGACCGCAGGCGCGGTCGTGGCAGGACCGGCGACGGGCACGGAAGCTCGATATGGCAGGGAGTCGCCGCCGGAACAGTCATGAACGCTTAATCGATTCCCCGGAATCACCCTGCGTAGATGGTGCCCTTCTGGAGTTTTTCTGGTTCACGCACGTCTGGGTTTCCCAGGTTGGCCCACTCCAGGTCTAGAACGGCCCACCCCCCGGAACATCATCCTGGTGTTCCCGGCGTCCAGGACGGATGCCGCACAGGACCGCACACGGCAGGAGCCGTAAGCGGAGTTCAATTGGAGGAGTGCAATGGCTCTCAATCTGTCCCAGAAGCAAGAAGTAGTCGCCGAGCTGGCAGACGTCGCCGCCAAGGCCCACTCCTTGATCGCAGCCGAATACGCTGGCACCACGGTCGCCCAGATGACCGCGATGCGCAAGCAGGCTCGTGAAACCGGTGTTTTCTTGAAGGTTGTCAAGAACACCCTGGCTTCGCGCGCCGTTGAAGGCACCGAGTTCGCCGTGGCCCAGGACCAGATGGTTGGTCCGCTGCTGTACGCGTTCTCGCTCGAGGAGCCCGGCGCTGCCGGTCGCCTGATCAAGGAAGCCGCCAAGGGCAACGACAAGCTGAAGGCTAAGGTCGTCGCCATCGGTGGCGAAGTGTTCCCGGCAAGCCACGTCGACGTGCTGGCCTCGCTGCCGACCCGCGATCAGGCCCTGGCCATGCTGGCCCGCGTCCTGACCGAGCCGGTCACGATGTTCGCCCGCGCCATCAAGGCTGTTGGCGAGAAGCAGGGTGGTGGCGAAACCGCCGCTGCCGAGCCGGCCGCCGAGACCGCCTGAGTTTCGACTTACCGTGGTTCCTGACGGAACCTCAACCCAGAAAATCATCCAAAGGTATTAATCATGTCCCTTACCAACGAACAGATCGTCGACGCCATCGCCGAGAAGTCCCTGATGGAAGTGATGGAGCTGGTCAAGGCCATCGAAGAGAAGTTCGGCGTCTCCGCCGCTGCTCCGGTTGCCGTGGCTGCTGCCGCTGGCCCGGCCGCTGCTGTTGAAGAGCAGACCGAGTTCACCGTCACCCTGAAGTCGGCCGGCGAGAAGAAGGTCGAAGTCATCAAGGCCGTCCGCGCCATCACCGGCCTGGGCCTGAAGGAAGCGAAGGACCTGGCCGAAGCCGGTGGCGTCCTGAAGGAAGGCGCTTCGAAGGACGACGCCGAGAAGATGAAGAAGGACCTGGAAGCTGCTGGCGCGACTGTCGAAGTCAAGTAAGCACTTCCTTTGCATCGTCATCGATTCTCGGCGATGCAGCCAAGGCTGGGGGCGTAAGCCCCCGGCCTTTGGTCGTTGTTGCAGGCCCGCGTACTGCGTGGGTGGAATCAGGCGGTAGAAAGCCCAACACGGGCTGCGGTCAAGTCCCGGCACGCCAGCGCATCGCGCGGCAGCGGGGGAGTAGATGCAGACGAGTTGGCAGTTGGAAGTAGCGGGAGAAGGCGTGCTGGTGCCGGCAATACCAGCGACTTCCAACTGACAATTTCAAAGTTCCCTTCAGGGTCGTGGACGCACGGCCCGCACAACAAGGTGGAAGACCTCATGACGTCCTATTCGTTCACCGAAAAGAAGCGTATCCGCAAGGATTTCGGCAAGCAGCGCTCGATTCTCGAAGTGCCGTTCCTGCTCGCGATCCAGGTGGATTCCTACCGTGATTTCCTGCAGGAGAACATCGATCCGGCCAAGCGTGCCGATCATGGCCTGCACGCCGCGCTGAAGTCGGTCTTCCCGATCGCCAGCTACAGCGGCAATGCCGCCCTGGAGTACGTCGGCTACAAGCTGGGCGAGCCGGTCTTCGACGAACGTGAATGCCGCCAGCGCGGCATGAGCTACGGCGCCCCGCTGCGCGTGACCGTGCGCCTGGTGATCTACGACCGCGAGTCGTCGACCAAGGCCATCAAGTACGTGAAGGAGCAGGAGGTCTATCTGGGCGAAATCCCGCTGATGACCGAGAACGGCACCTTCATCGTCAACGGCACCGAGCGCGTCATCGTCTCGCAGCTGCACCGCTCGCCGGGCGTGTTCTTCGACCACGACCGCGGCAAGACCCACAGCTCGGGCAAGCTGCTGTACAGCGCCCGCATCATTCCCTACCGCGGCTCCTGGCTGGACTTCGAGTTCGACCCGAAGGACGCGCTGTTCACCCGTATCGACCGCCGCCGCAAGCTGCCGGTGTCGATCCTGCTGCGCGCGCTTGGCTACAGCAACGAAGAGATGCTGGCCGAGTTCTTCGAGATCAACACCTTCCACATCAACCCGGATGAAGGCGTCCAGCTGGAGCTGGTGCCGGAGCGCCTGCGTGGCGAAACCCTGGGCTTCGACCTCGCCGACGGCGACAAGGTCATCGTGGAAGCCGGCAAGCGCATCACCGCGCGCCACATCAAGCAGCTGGAAGCCTCGGGCATTGCAGCCCTGGCCGTGCCGGACGACTACCTGGTCGGCCGCATCCTGTCGCACGACGTGGTCGATGCCTCGACCGGCGAACTGCTGGCCCAGGCCAATGACGAAATCAGCGAAGAGCAGCTGCAGAACTTCCGCAAGGCAGGCGTCGATGCGGTCGGTACCCTGTGGGTGAACGACCTGGATCGTGGTCCGTACCTGTCCAACACCCTGCGCATCGATCCGACCAAGACCCAGCTGGAAGCGCTGGTCGAGATCTACCGCATGATGCGTCCGGGCGAGCCGCCGACCAAGGACGCCGCGCAGAACCTGTTCCACAACCTGTTCTTCACCTTCGAGCGCTACGACCTGTCCGCGGTCGGCCGCATGAAGTTCAACCGTCGCGTGGGCCGCAAGGAAACCACCGGCGAAGCCGTGCTGTACGACAGCAAGTACTTCGGTGAGCGCAACGACGAAGAGTCCAAGCGCCTGGTTGCTGCCCACGGCGACAGTTCCGACATCCTGGACGTGATCAAGGTCCTGACCGAGATCCGCAATGGTCGCGGCGTGGTCGACGACATCGATCACCTGGGCAACCGTCGCGTGCGTTCGGTCGGTGAAATGGCCGAGAACGTGTTCCGCGTCGGCCTGGTCCGCGTCGAGCGCGCGGTCAAGGAACGCCTGTCGATGGCCGAGTCCGAAGGCCTGACGCCGCAGGAACTGATCAACGCCAAGCCGGTCGCTGCCGCCATCAAGGAGTTCTTCGGCTCCTCGCAGCTGTCGCAGTTCATGGATCAGAACAACCCGCTGTCGGAAGTGACCCACAAGCGTCGCGTCTCGGCCCTGGGCCCGGGCGGCCTGACCCGTGAGCGCGCCGGCTTCGAAGTGCGCGACGTGCACCCGACCCACTACGGCCGCGTCTGCACCATCGAAACGCCGGAAGGCCCGAACATCGGCCTGATCAACTCGCTGGCCGTGTACGCCCGCACCAACCAGTACGGTTTCCTCGAGACCCCGTACCGCAAGGTCGTGGACGGCAAGGTCTCCGACGAGATCGAGTTCCTGTCGGCGATCGAGGAAAACGAGTACGTCATCGCCCAGGCCAACGCCCTGACCGATGCCAAGAGCATGCTGACCGAGCAGTTCGTGCCGTGCCGCTACCAGGGCGAGTCGCTGCTGAAGCCGCCGGCGGAGGTCCACTTCATGGACGTCTCGCCGATGCAGACCGTGTCGATCGCGGCCGCGCTGGTGCCGTTCCTGGAGCACGATGACGCCAACCGCGCACTGATGGGCGCGAACATGCAGCGTCAGGCCGTGCCGACCCTGCGTTCGCAGAAGCCGCTGGTCGGCACCGGCATCGAGCGCGCCGTGGCGCGTGACTCCGGTGTGACCGTGAACGCCCGTCGTGGTGGTGAGATCGTGCAGATCGACGCCGCCCGCATCGTGGTCAAGGTGTTCGAGGAAGAGATCGTCGGTGCCACCGACGCCGGCGTCGACATCTACAACCTGGTCAAGTACACCCGTTCCAACCAGAACACCTGCATCAACCAGCGTCCGCTGGTCCAGGTGGGTGACGTCATCGCCCGCGGTGACGTGCTGGCCGACGGCCCGTCCACCGACATCGGCGAACTGGCCCTGGGCCAGAACATGCTGATCGCGTTCATGCCGTGGAACGGCTACAACTTCGAAGACTCCATCCTGCTCTCCGAGCGCGTGGTGGAAGAGGATCGCTACACCACGATCCACATCGAAGAGCTGACCTGCGTCGCGCGCGACACCAAGCTGGGGCCGGAGGAAATCTCCGCCGACATCCCGAACGTCTCCGAGCAGGCACTGAACCGCCTGGACGAGAGCGGCGTGGTGTACATCGGTGCGGAAGTCCGCGCCGGCGACATCCTGGTTGGCAAGGTCACGCCGAAGGGCGAAAGCCAGCTGACCCCGGAAGAGAAGCTGCTGCGCGCGATCTTCGGCGAGAAGGCTTCGGACGTTAAGGACAGCTCGCTGCGCGTTCCGCCGGGCATGGACGGCACCGTCATCGACGTGCAGGTCTTCACCCGCGACGGCATCGAGAAGGACAAGCGTGCGCGCCAGATCGAAGAGTCGGAAATCAAGCGCGTCAAGAAGGACTTCGACGACCAGTTCCGCATCCTGGAAGCTGCCATCTACATGCGTCTGCGTTCGCAGATCGTCGGCAAGGTGGTCAACGGCGGTGCCGGCCTGAAGAAGGGTGACGTCATCACCGACGCATACCTGGACGGCCTGAAGAAGGCTGACTGGTTCGTGCTGCGCATGAAGGACGAGGACGCTTCGGAAGCCATCGAGCGTGCCCAGAAGCAGATCCAGGCGCACGAGAAGGAGTTCGAGCGTCGCTTCGCCGACAAGCGCGGCAAGATCACCGCAGGCGACGACCTGGCTCCGGGCGTGCTGAAGATGGTCAAGGTGTTCCTGGCCGTGAAGCGCCGCATCCAGCCGGGCGACAAGATGGCGGGCCGCCACGGCAACAAGGGTGTGGTGTCCAACGTGGTGCCGGTCGAGGACATGCCGTACATGGCCTCGGGCGAAACCGTGGACATCGTGCTGAACCCGCTGGGCGTGCCGTCGCGTATGAACATCGGCCAGATCCTGGAAGTGCACCTGGGCTGGGCCGCCAAGGGCCTGGGCCGCAAGATCCAGGCAATGCTGGAAGCCCAGGCGGCCGTTGCCGACCTGCGCCGGTTCCTGGACGACATCTACAACCACGATGACACCAACGTGGCCAACCGTGTCGACCTGTCGCAGTTCAGCGACGAGGAGCTGCTGCGCCTGGCCCGTAACCTCACCGACGGCGTGCCGATGGCCACCCCGGTGTTCGACGGTGCCACCGAAGCGGAAATCAAGCGCATGCTGGAACTGGCCGATCTGCCGAGCAGTGGCCAGACCCAGCTGTACGACGGCCGCACCGGTGAAGCGTTCGATCGCCACACCACCGTGGGTTACATGCACTACCTGAAGCTGAACCACCTGGTCGACGACAAGATGCACGCGCGTTCGACCGGTCCGTACTCGCTCGTCACCCAGCAGCCGCTGGGCGGCAAGGCGCAGTTCGGCGGCCAGCGCTTCGGTGAAATGGAAGTCTGGGCGCTGGAAGCCTACGGCGCGGCCTACACCCTGCAGGAAATGCTGACGGTGAAGTCCGATGACGTGCAGGGCCGCAACCAGATGTACAAGAACATCGTCGACGGTGAGCACGAGATGGTCGCGGGCATGCCGGAATCCTTCAACGTGCTCGTGAAGGAAATCCGCTCGCTGGCCATCAACATGGAACTGGAAGACAACTGATCCATGCCGGCGCGGCGGCTCCCTCCGCCGCGCCGCTGGCAGTGACCTGAAAGCCCATCGACACAGCATTCCTCCTTCTGGAGAACACCATGAAAGACCTGCTCAATCTCTTCAACCAGCAGCGCCAGACGCTGGACTTCGACGCGATCAAGATCGCGCTGGCTTCGCCGGACCTGATCCGCTCGTGGTCCTTCGGCGAAGTGAAGAAGCCGGAAACCATCAATTACCGTACCTTCAAGCCGGAACGCGACGGCCTGTTCTGCGCCGCCATCTTCGGCCCGGTCAAGGACTACGAGTGCCTGTGCGGCAAGTACAAGCGCATGAAGCACCGCGGCGTGGTCTGCGAGAAGTGCGGCACCGAGGTGACCCTGGCCAAGGTGCGCCGCGAGCGCATGGGCCACATCGACCTGGCCTCGCCGGTCGCGCACATCTGGTTCCTCAAGTCGCTGCCATCGCGCATCGGCCTGATGCTGGACATGACCCTGCGCGACATCGAGCGCGTGCTGTACTTCGAAGCCTACGTGGTGACCGAGCCGGGCCTGACCGCCCTGGAGCGCCGCCAGCTGCTGACCGAAGAACAGTACCTGCAGGCCCGCCAGGAGCACGGTGACGACTTCGACGCCGCCATGGGCGCCGAGGCCGTGTACGAACTGCTGCGCACGATCGACCTGCAGTCGGAGATGACCCGCCTGCGCGAGGAGATCGCCGCGACCGGTTCGGAAACCAAGCTGAAGCGACTGACCAAGCGCATCAAGCTGATCGAAGCCTTCCTGGAGTCGGGCAACCGTCCGGAATGGATGGTGATGACCGTGCTGCCGGTGCTGCCGCCGGACCTGCGTCCGCTGGTGCCGCTGGACGGTGGCCGCTTCGCGACCTCCGACCTGAACGACCTGTACCGCCGCGTCATCAACCGCAACAACCGCCTGCGCCGCCTGCTCGAACTGAGCGCGCCGGACATCATCGTGCGCAATGAAAAGCGCATGCTGCAGGAATCGGTCGATGCGCTGCTGGACAACGGTCGCCGTGGCCGTGCCATCACCGGCACCAACAAGCGCCCGCTGAAGTCGCTGGCCGACATGATCAAGGGCAAGCAGGGGCGCTTCCGTCAGAACCTGCTGGGCAAGCGCGTGGACTACTCGGGCCGTTCGGTCATCGTGGTCGGTCCGTACCTGCGCCTGCACCAGTGTGGCCTGCCGAAGAAGATGGCGCTGGAGCTGTTCAAGCCCTTCGTGTTCGCCAAGCTGCAGCGTCGTGGCCTGGCCACCACCATCAAGGCCGCCAAGAAGCTGGTCGAGCGCGAAGAAGCCGAAGTCTGGGACATCCTGGAAGAGGTCATCCGCGAGCATCCGGTGATGCTGAACCGCGCGCCGACCCTGCACCGTCTGGGCATCCAGGCGTTCGAGCCGGTGCTGATCGAAGGCAAGGCCATCCAGCTGCATCCGCTGGTCTGCACCGCGTTCAACGCCGACTTCGACGGTGACCAGATGGCCGTCCACGTGCCGCTCTCGCTGGAAGCCCAGCTGGAAGCGCGTGCGCTGATGATGTCGACCAACAACATCCTGTCGCCGGCCAACGGCGAGCCGATCATCGTGCCGTCGCAGGACGTCGTGCTGGGTCTGTACTACATGACCCGCTCGCTGGAAAACAAGAAGGGCGAGGGCATGGCCTTCGCCAACATCGCCGAAGTCAAGCGTGCCTACGACAACCGCGTGGTGGAACTGCACGCGCGCGTCAAGGTCCGCATCACCGAGGTGGTGATCGACGAGGAAGGCAACAAGCAGAACAAGACCTCGATCGTGGACACCACGATCGGTCGCGCCCTGCTGGCTGAAATCCTGCCGGAAGGCCTGCCGTTCGCGCTGGCCAACACCGAGCTGACCAAGAAGAACATCAGCCGCCTGATCAACTCCAGCTACCGTCAGCTGGGTCTGAAGGACACGGTCGTGTTCGCCGACAAGCTGATGTACACCGGCTTCGCCTACGCGACCCGCGCCGGTGTCTCGATCGGCATCGACGACATGCTGATTCCGGACGAGAAGAAGGGCATCCTCACCGAGGCCGAAGCCGAAGTGCTGGAAATCCAGGAGCAGTACCAGTCGGGTCTGGTCACCGCTGGCGAGCGCTACAACAAGGTGGTCGACATCTGGTCGCGCACCAACGAGCGCATCGCCAAGGCGATGATGGACACCATCGGTACCGAGAAGGTCGTCAATGCCAAGGGTGAGACCATCGATCAGAAGTCGATGAACTCGCTGTACATCATGGCCGACTCCGGTGCACGAGGCAGCCAGGCGCAGATCCGTCAGCTGGCCGGCATGCGTGGCCTGATGGCCCGCCCGGACGGCTCGATCATCGAGACGCCCATCAAGGCGAACTTCCGCGAAGGCCTGAACGTGCAGGAGTACTTCAACTCCACCCACGGTGCCCGTAAGGGTCTGGCCGATACCGCGCTGAAGACCGCGAACTCGGGTTACCTGACCCGTCGACTGGTCGACGTGGCGCAGGACGTGGTGATCACCGAGGTGGATTGCGGTACCACCGAAGGCCTGATCATGACCCCGATCGTGGAAGGCGGCGACGTGGTCGAGCCGCTGAAGGACCGCGTGCTGGGTCGCGTGGTTGCCGAGGACGTGTTCCTGCCGGGCAACGACGAGGATCCGATCGTCACCCGCAACACCCTGCTGGACGAGCAGTGGGTCGCCAAGCTGGAAGATGCCGGCGTGCAGAGCATCAAGGTCCGTTCGACGATTTCGTGCGAATCGGCCTTCGGTGTCTGCGCTCGCTGCTACGGCCGCGATCTGGCCCGTGGCCATCTGGTCAACATCGGTGAAGCGGTCGGCGTCATCGCCGCCCAGTCCATCGGTGAGCCGGGTACCCAGCTGACCATGCGTACCTTCCACATCGGTGGTGCGGCGTCGCGAGCTGCTGCGGTCGACAACATCACCGTCAAGACCACCGGCTCGGTCAAGTTCAGCAACCTCAAGTCGGTCGAGCATGCCAACGGCTCGCTGGTGGCAGTGTCGCGCTCGGGCGAAATCTCGGTGCTCGATGCCCACGGCCGTGAGCGCGAGCGTTACAAGCTGCCGTACGGTGCGACCATCACGTCCAAGGACGGCGATGCGATCAAGGCTGGCCAGACCGTGGCCAACTGGGATCCGCATAACCACCCGATCGTGTCGGAAGTGGCCGGCTTCATCCGCTTCATCGACTTCGTTGACGGCATCACCGTCATCGAGAAGACCGACGAGCTGACCGGCCTGGCCTCGCGCGAAATCACCGATCCGAAGCGTCGTGGTACCCAGGCCAAGGACCTGCGCCCGATCGTGCGCATCGTCGACGCCAAGGGCAACGACCTGTCGATCCCGGGCACCGATCTGCCGGCGCAGTACCTGCTGCCGCCGCGTTCGATCGTCAACCTGCAGGATGGCGCCCCGGTGGGCGTGGGCGACGTCGTCGCCAAGATCCCGCAGGAAGCCTCGAAGACCCGCGACATCACCGGTGGTCTGCCGCGCGTGGCCGACCTCTTCGAAGCGCGCAAGCCGAAGGATCCGGCGGTGCTGGCCGAGCGTTCGGGCATCATCAGCTTCGGCAAGGACACCAAGGGCAAGCAGCGCCTGATCATCAAGGACACCGATGGTTCGGAGCACGAAGAGCTGATTCCGAAGTACCGCCAGGTCATCGTGTTCGAAGGCGAGCATGTCACCAAGGGTGAAACCATCGTGGACGGCGAGCCGAGCCCGCAGGACATCCTGCGCCTGCTGGGTGTCGAGCCGCTGGCGGCCTACCTGGTCAAGGAAATCCAGGACGTGTACCGCCTGCAGGGCGTGAAGATCAACGACAAGCACATCGAGGTGATCACCCGCCAGATGCTGCGCAAGGTCGAGATCACCGATCAGGGCAGCAGCAAGTTCCTGAACGGCGAGCAGGTCGAACGCCAGCGCGTTATCGAGGAGAATGCCCGCCTGTCGGCCCGCAACGAGCTGCCGGCGCGGTTCGATCCGGTCCTGCTGGGCATCACCAAGGCCTCGCTGGCCACCGAGTCGTTCATCTCGGCGGCGTCGTTCCAGGAGACCACCCGCGTGCTGACCGAAGCGGCCGTGCGCGGCACCTCGGACAACCTGCGCGGCCTGAAGGAAAACGTCATCGTCGGCCGTCTGATTCCGGCCGGTACCGGCCTGGCGTACCACAGCCAGCGCCGTCGTGGCGCGTCCGGGCTCACCGAGTCGGAGATGCAGACCCTGGCCGGTACCCCGGCGGCGGTCGAGGCTCCGGCAGTGGAAGCCGAGACCGAACAGGCTGCGGGCGAGGAATGAGGTAACCGGTCCGGCCGCAAGGCCGGACCCACCTTTGCGGTAACGCCCGGGGACATGCCCGGGCGGGCTTGAAGGGCAGGGCGGCGCAGGCCGTCCGACCTGGCTGTAGCGGCAGGCGGCTCCATCCGTGGAGGGCCGGTCGAACCTGAACGGGGTACATGGAGGCCCCCCAGTAACGTTCCGGGATCAGGGACGGGCTTGACAGGACGCGTTTGACGTCGTTCCTCGCAGGTTGCTACAATCGTCTGTCTCAGCAGGCCAGAATTTTGGCCTGCTTTAACATTTCCGCATCTCTGGCCGGATTTTCCGGCCACCAATCAGAAGAACCTACTGATGGCGACGATCAACCAGCTGGTCCGCAAGCCGCGGCAAGCGACCACCTACAAGAGTGCCTCGCCGGCGCTCGACAAGTGCCCGCAGCGCCGTGGCGTCTGCACCCGTGTCTACACCACCACTCCGAAGAAGCCGAACTCGGCCCTTCGCAAGGTTGCCAAGGTCCGCCTGACCAACCAGGAAGAAGTGATTTCCTACATCGGTGGTGAAGGCCACAACCTGCAGGAGCACTCCGTGGTCCTGATCCGCGGCGGTCGCGTCAAGGACCTGCCGGGTGTGCGTTACCACACCGTTCGTGGCTCGCTCGACGCCGCCGGCGTTGCCAAGCGTCGCCAGGCCCGTTCCAAGTACGGCGCCAAGCGTCCGAAGGCCTAAGGAGAGAGCACTATGTCGCGTAAGGGTAATACTCCGCAGCGTTCCGTCCTGCCCGATCCGAAGCACGGAAGCGAAACCATCGCCCGCTTCATCAACATGGTCATGCAGAGCGGCAAGAAGTCCGTCGCCGAAAAGATCGTGTACGGCGCCATGGACGTGATCACCGAGAAGAACAGCAGCGCCAACGCCATCGAGCTGGTGCAGAAGGCGCTGGACAACGTCGCTCCGGCGGTCGAAGTCAAGTCGCGTCGCGTCGGCGGTGCCACCTACCAGGTGCCGGTCGAAGTGCGTGCCTCGCGCAAGATGGCTCTGGCCATGCGCTGGCTGATCGACTCCGCGCGCAAGCGTGGTGAGAACACCATGCCGAAGAAGCTGGCTGCCGAACTGATCGACGCCTCGGAAAACCGTGGCGGCGCCATCAAGAAGCGCGAAGAAACCCACCGCATGGCCGAAGCCAACAAGGCATTCGCCCACTACCGCTGGTGAGTTTGACGGCCTTGCAAAACAGGCAGGGCAGCACCACCTAGGTGCTGCCTCGCGGTCCCAGAAGGACTGCGCCAACCCGAAGGCCGCCGAAAGGCGGCGTTCGGCCATCCGAAATCCAAGAAATCTGAGAGGCTCCCCGTGGCCCGTTCCACTCCCATCGAGCGTTACCGTAACTTCGGCATCATGGCTCACATCGATGCCGGCAAGACCACCACGTCCGAGCGCATCCTGTTCTACACCGGCAAGAGCCACAAGATCGGTGAAGTGCATGACGGCGCCGCCACCATGGACTGGATGGAGCAGGAGCAGGAGCGTGGCATCACGATCCAGTCCGCTGCCACCACCGCGTTCTGGAAGGGCATGGACAAGTCCCTGCCGGAGCATCGCTTCAACATCATCGACACCCCCGGGCACGTCGACTTCACCATCGAAGTGGAGCGCTCGCTGCGCGTGCTCGACGGTGCGGTGTTCGTGCTGTGTGCCGTCGGTGGCGTGCAGCCGCAGTCGGAAACCGTGTGGCGCCAGGCCAACAAGTACCACGTGCCGCGCATCGCGTTCGTCAACAAGATGGACCGTACCGGTGCCAACTTCCAGAAGGTCGTCGGCCAGCTGAAGGCCAAGCTGGGCGCGGTTGCCGTGCCGATGCAGCTGCCGATCGGCGCTGAAGACAACTTCAAGGGCGTCGTCGACCTGCTGAAGATGAAGGCCATCCACTGGGATGAAGCCTCGCAGGGCATGAAGTTCGAGTACAGCGACATCCCGGCTGAGCTGCAGGCGGCTGCTGAGGAAGCCCGCCAGTTCATGGTCGAGACCGCTGCCGAAGCCAGCGAAGAGCTGATGGAGAAGTACCTGGGCGGCGAAGAGCTGGCCGAGGCTGAAATCATCAACGCGCTGCGTACCCGTACCCTGGCCACCGAGATCGTGCCGATGTACTGCGGCTCGGCGTTCAAGAACAAGGGCGTGCAGGCCATGCTGGACGGCGTGATCCAGCTGCTGCCGTCGCCGGTCGATGTGCCGGACGTGAAGGGCGTGGACGTCGACGACGATACCGTCGAGATGACCCGCAAGTCGGACGACAAGGCGCCGTTCTCGTCGCTGGCCTTCAAGATCATCACCGACCCGTTCGTCGGCGCGCTGACCTTCTTCCGCGTCTACTCGGGCACGCTGAACGGTGGTGACACCGTGCTGAACTCGGTGAAGGGCAAGAAGGAGCGCATCGGCCGCATCCTGCAGATGCACTCGAACAACCGCGAGGAAATCAAGGAAGTTCTGGCCGGTGACATCGCTGCGGCCGTGGGCCTGAAGGACACCACCACCGGTGACACCCTGTGCGCAGTGGACGCCCCGATCATCCTGGAGCGCATGACGTTCCCGGAGCCGGTGATCTCGATGGCCGTCGAGCCGAAGACCAAGTCGGACCAGGAAAAGATGGGTCTGGCCCTGGGCCGTCTGGCGCAGGAAGATCCGTCGTTCCGCGTCAAGACCGACGAAGAATCCGGCCAGACCATCATCTCGGGCATGGGCGAGCTGCACCTGGACATCATCGTCGACCGCCTGAAGCGCGAGTTCAACGTTGAAGCCAACGTCGGCGCGCCGCAGGTGGCCTACCGCGAGACGATCACCCTGGCCGACGTCAAGTCGGACTACAAGCACGCCAAGCAGTCCGGTGGTAAGGGTCAGTACGGTCACGTCGTGATCGAGCTGTCGCCGATCACCGCTGAAGACCGTGCCGATCCGAAGCTGGCTCCGGCCATCAAGGACGACTTCCTGTTCATCAACGACATCACCGGCGGCGTGATCCCGAAGGAATTCATTCCGTCGGTCGAGAAGGGCCTGCGCGAGACCATCACCAGCGGCCCGCTGGCTGGCTTCCCGGTCGTGGACGTCAAGGTGAAGCTGGTGTTCGGTTCGTACCACGACGTCGACTCCTCGGAAATGGCGTTCAAGCTGGCTTCGTCGATGGCCTTCAAGCAGGGCTTCGCCAAGGCCAAGCCGGTGCTGCTGGAGCCGATCATGAAGGTCGAGATCGTGACCCCGGAGGATTACCAGGGTGACGTGATGGGCGACGTCAGCCGTCGTCGCGGCGTGCTGCAGGGTTCCGACACCACCGGTGACGGTTCGGCCAGCATCATCAACGCGATGATCCCGCTGGGTGAAATGTTCGGCTACGCCACTGCGCTGCGTTCGCAGACCCAGGGCCGCGCCACCTTCACCATGGAATTCGATCACTACGAGCCGGCTCCGACCAACATCGCCGAAGCCGTCATGAAGAAGGGCTGAGCCTCGCTCAGCCTCTCTTGAAACCACTTACGAACAATCAAGGTATATAACAATGGCAAAGGGTAAGTTCGAGCGCACCAAGCCGCACGTCAACGTCGGCACCATCGGTCACGTCGACCACGGCAAGACCACGCTGACCGCCGCGCTGACCAAGATCGGCGCCGAGCGCTTCGGTGGCGAGTTCAAGGCGTATGACGCCATCGACGCCGCACCGGAAGAAAAGGCTCGTGGCATCACGATCTCGACCGCGCACGTCGAATACGAATCCCCGACCCGTCACTACGCCCACGTTGACTGCCCGGGCCACGCTGACTACGTCAAGAACATGATCACCGGTGCCGCCCAGATGGACGGCGCGATCCTGGTGTGCTCGGCCGCTGACGGCCCGATGCCGCAGACCCGCGAGCACATCCTGCTGTCGCGTCAGGTCGGCGTGCCGTACATCGTGGTGTTCCTGAACAAGGCTGACATGGTCGACGACGCCGAGCTGCTCGAGCTGGTCGAAATGGAAGTGCGCGAACTGCTGAGCAAGTACGAGTTCCC
>FOZF01000006.1 GCA_900113425.1 Stenotrophomonas maltophilia | reverse complement strand
ATGGCCGAGATCTCCGCGGCCTCGCAGGAACAGAGCGCCGGCATCGAGCAGGTCAACCAGACCGTGGTGCAGATGGACGAGACCACCCAGCAGAACGCGGCGCTGGTGGAGGAAGCCACCGCCGCTGCACGGGCGATGGAGGAACAGGCTGTGCAGCTGGGTGAGGCGGTGGCTCGCTTCCGGCTGGCGTCACAGAACGAAGCACCGCAGCCGGCGGTGATCGTGGCGGCGCAGCGCGGAACGCCAACGGCAACTCCGGCGGCCAGGCCCGCCCCCAATCGCGTCGCACGCGCAGCGGCGGCGCAGCCGGCGCTGGCACTCGATGGCGACTGGCAGGAGTTCTGACCTCATCGGGACTGGGACGCGTCGGATTCCTGCTCACAGGCAGGGATCCGACCCTTGACGGGCCTGGTCCAATCGCCGTGACTCCGCGCCGGTCGTCGCACCCCATCACAGTTCCAGAGTCGCGACGGCCAATTGATTCAATTTTCCTTCAGGTTCAGCCCACGCTCGCCGCTAACGGGACACGGTCCTACGCGAGCCAGCAATGCCAGCCAGCAACGACCCCGACCCGATACCGGCACCGCCTGGGCGAACGCTGGCCGGCGCGCTGCTGCTTGCCGCATGGCTGGGCTGGACCCTCGCCGCGCTGTGGGCACAGGCCAGCGCCTCACAGCCACCGGTCAGCCGCTGGCGCGCCACGGATGTGCTGGCGCAGCTGTCGCCCGCCGTGCTTGCCGCCAGCCACCAGCACCCCCTGCTGCTGCGGCAGTCCATCGTCTGTGGCTGCGCCCCACCGGCGCGCACACCCGACGGCATCGACCTGCGGGAGACCCGCTCCTCGCTGCCCTTCGAATGGCTGGTGCTGTACCAGCAGCGCCTTGTCTATGCGGGGCCCTCCCTTCTCGACGCGGGCTGCGGCGGCCGTCCGCTCGCGGCCGCTCCACTGGTTGCGGGGCTGCTGCGCAGTGCACAGGCGCCCGTGATCCTTTCCCATCATTGCCCATGCCACAAGGAGTAGCGCATGCATGCCTCGACCCGTAACACTGTCGTGCCGACCGGTCAGCCGACGCCGCCTTACCTGCGCACGCTGGCCGCGGGTGCTGACCGCCTGTTCCTGCTGGTCAGTGCAGGGCTGGTCCTGGCCTCGCTGGCACTGGCCGTGCGCAACGGTCAATGGACGCCGTGGCTGCTGGTCGCACTGCCTGCACTGCTGGTCAGCGCGGTGCAGGTCCACCTGCAGCCCGGCAGCCGCCTCAGCCGCTGCACGATAGCGCTGGCGTGGATGGTGCTGTCGGCCACCTTGATCCACCAGACGCACGGACAGCTGGAAACCCACTTCACGGTGATCGTGCTGATCGCACTGCTGCTGTACTACCGCGACTGGCTGCCGATCGTGGTGGCCGCCGTGGCGATCGCCGTGCATCACGTACTGTTCTTCGCCCTGCAGACGCGCGGCCTGCCCTACCCGGTATTCGCCGCCGGCAGTGGCCTGGGTGTGCTGGTCCTGCACGCCCTGTACGTCACCGTCGAGGCCGGCCTGCTGTCGGTGATGGCCGTCCAGATGCGCCGCCAGCTGCTGCTGCTCGGGCACGATCCACAGCAACTGGCACACCTGGCACGCGGCCTGGCCGACGACCAGCCCCTGCCCGAGGCGCTGCATGCCAGCCAGTTCCCGCACGATTCGCTGGCCGCCGCCCTGGTCCAGGCCAGCACCCGGCTGCTGCAGCGCCGCCAGCGCGAGCTGCTGGCCAGTGGCGAATCGCTGCGCATCCGCAGCGCGCTGGACGATGTCACCACCAACGTGATGATCGCCGACCGTGACCGCAACATCGTCTTCGTCAACCGTCCACTGCAGAAAATGCTGGCCGCCGCCGAAGCCGACCTGCGCCGTGACCTGCCGCAGTTCAGCGCCGCCGACCTGCTGGGCCGCAACATCGACATCTTCCACCGCAATCCGGCCCACCAGGCCACCCTGCTCGACCGCCTCACCGGCACCTACCGCACGCAGATCCGCGTCGGCGGCCGGACCCTGCAGCTGATCGTCAATCCGATCATCGGCGACGACGAACAGCGCCAGGGATTCGTGGTGGAGTGGGCCGACCGCACCGCCGAGATCGAGGTCGAAGAAGAACTCGGCCATATCGTCGATGCCGCCGCGCAGGGCGACTTCAGCGGCCGCGTCGGCACCGTCGGCAAGGAGGGCTTCTTCCTGCAGCTGGCAGAGCGCCTCAACGGCCTGCTGGATGCCAACGCACGCAGCATCGAGCAGATCTCGCAGCTGCTGTCCTCGCTCTCGCGCGGCGACCTCACCGTGCAGATGCAGGGCGACTTCCACGGGGTCTACGCCCGCATCCGCGACGATGCCAACACCACCATCGCCGAGCTGACCCGCATCGTCGGCAGCATCCAGGCAGCCTCCAGCCGCCTCACCGGCGCTGCCGCCGGACTGGCGCAGGGCAACGGCCACCTGGCCAGCCGCACCGAACAGCAGGCGGCCAGCCTGGAGGAAACCGCCGCCACCATGGAGGAGTTGACCGCAACCGTGCGCCAGAACGCGGGACATGCGCGGCAGGCCAACCAGCTGGCGACCGATGCGGCCGACATCGCCGGCGAGGGGCGCACGGTCGTCGGCCAGGTGGTCACCACCATGTCCGCCATCGAAGTCTCCTCGAAGAAGATCGCCGAGATCATCAGTGTCATCGACGGCATCGCCTTCCAGACCAACATCCTGGCCCTCAACGCTGCGGTCGAAGCCGCCCGTGCCGGTGAACAGGGCCGCGGCTTTGCCGTGGTCGCCAGCGAAGTGCGCACCCTTGCCCAACGCTCGGCGGGTGCTGCCAAGGAGATCAAGGGCCTGATCGACGCCTCTGTCGGCAAGGTCAGCGATGGTGCTGCACTGGTACAACAGGCCGGCAGCACCATGCAGCGGATCGTGGCCGCGGTGCAGCAGGTGAACCAGATCATGGGCGAGATCTCCGCCGCCTCGCAGGAACAGAGCATGGGCATCGAGCAGGTGAACCAGAGCATCGCGCAGATGGATGCCGGCACCCGCCAGAACGCCGCACTGGTGGAGGCGTCCACAGCGGCCACCCACGGCATGGCCGAGCAGGCACAGCTGCTGGCGGCCGCGGTAGCGCGCTTCCAGCTGCACGGAGGGGACGACAATCCGGCGGTGATGCAGCGTGTGCGGCAGATCGCCGGTATCGACGAATGATGCCTCCGGCCCATTCCTTCGATCCCGGCCCGGCCGATGGAAAGTGATGAAACTCACACTTCATAATCCGGCGCGATGGCCGATATCCCCATCGAGCCACGCGCCGGCGCGTGCTGGCGCCCGCCCCTGACCGCAGATTCCATGTCCGACGGCAACGACACAGCAGTGCACGATGTCCATGCGGCCGACGCCGCGGACGAACGCTTCCTGGTCCGTAATCCGCGCCAGCTGCGGCAGCTGCTGCGCTCGCTGATCGAGCAGCGCTCCCTGATAAACGCGCATATCGACGGCCGCGACCGCTCGTTCCCGACCGCGCTGCTGGAACTGGACGAAGACGAGGACGTGCTGCTGATCGATGGCAGCCTGCAGGAGGCGTCCAACCGCGCAGCCGAGCAGGCCGACCACGTGCTGTGTTTCGCCCAGCTTGAACGCGTGCTGGTGCGTTTCCGCCTGCAGGGGCTGCAGCGCGTGGACAACGATGGCCACGTCGCCTTCCGCGCTGCACTGCCAGAGGAACTGATGCACCTGCAGCGGCGCGAACTGTACCGGCTCGAGACCCCCATCACCGATTCGCCCCAGCTGCTGCTGCCAGCCGCGGACGGCCGCCCCGAGGCGTTGTCGATGCGCGTGGTGGACATCAGCGGCGGCGGCCTGGCCGTCGCGGTGCCCAGCGACTGCGCCGTGTTCGGCCTGCAGCAGCGCTACGCGGCGGTGCTGTCGCTGTCGGATGGGCCGCATCTGGATATCGAACTGGTGGTCTGCAACCTGCTGCCACAGCGCCAGCCCAACGGGACCGAAATCAAGCGCGTGGGGATGCGCTTCGCCAGCCTGCCTCGCGGTGGCGACAGCGCCATCCAGCGCTACATCTTCCGGATCGACCGCCAGCGCAAGGCACGCCGGAACGGCGAGATGTAGGTAGGCGCCTGGCGCGGTCCGCCGCCGCCCGGTCCATGCCAGGCGTGGATGACCTGTCACGGCCCCGCCTAAAGTCCCCCCGCGCGGGGCCGATATCGAGCCTGACACCGGGACTTCCGGCAGAACCAGGACCCCTCGATGAACGACAAGACCCGCTCCGCCGCCAGCGCTGGCGGCGAATTCCTCAGCTTCACGCTCGGCGCCGAGCATTACGGCGTGGACATCCTCAAGGTGCAGGAAATCCGCGGCTACGATGCCGTCACCCGGGTACCGGACGCACCGGATTACATCAAGGGCGTGATCAACCTGCGTGGCACCATCGTGCCGGTGATCGACCTGCGCCTGAAGCTGCGCCTGGAAAACGCGCGCTACGACGCCTTCACCGTGATGATCGTGCTCAATGTCGATGACCGCGTGGTCGGCATCGTCGTGGACAGCGTCTCGGACGTCATCCCGCTGTCGTCCGAGCAGATCCGCCCGACCCCTGAATTCGGCGCTGCGGTCGACACCCGGTTCATCTCGGGCATCGGCACCCAGGACGACCGCATGCTGATCCTGCTGGACATCGAGACCCTGCTGGACAGCGCGGACATGGGCCAGCCGGCCCTGCTCGAGGACGCCGCAGCCTGAGTCTGCGTACCGCTTCACGTTGCTGTCACGAAACCCTTCAGTTCCCTGCGGCGGTGCCGATAGGGGGACAGAGGCCGGCCGCGCGGGAACGCGTACCACCGGCAAAAACCATCACCCTCCCGGAGAACCACCCCGATGAAGTCCCTGCTCGCGCTCGTTTCGGCTGCCGCCCTGGCCACCACCGCGTCGTCCGCCCTCGCCCAGTCTTCGGACATGATCCCGCCGGAACTGGCCCCGCGCTCGGTGGGCAAGGACGGCATGGTCTGCGGCAAGGTCGAGAAGGCCCGCTTCGCTGAAGGTTCCGAAGGCCAGCCGACGTTCCTGTACATGGGCGGCGCCTTCCCGCGCCACACCTTCTCGGCGCGCATCGCCGGTGAAAACCGCAGCAAGTTCTCGTTCCCGCTGGAAACGCTGGAAGGCAAGACCGTGTGCGTGATCGGCAAGATCCAGCGTGATGCCTCGCGCGCCGAAATCGAAGTCAGCTCGCCGGCCGGCCTGAAGCTGGCCAACATCAAGTAATCCGCTGTCCGTCGCAGTCACGCCGGTCCTGGTGCCGGCGTGCCCGCCGCCGCAACCGGGCCTGGTGCCCGTGCGCGTCTGCCTTAGGAGATCGCAACGCCCATGCCGTGGATCAACAACCTGAAACTGATGCCGAAGCTGATGGTGACCTTCGGCGTCATCCTGCTGGTGATGCTGCTGCAGGGCATCGTCGCCTATCGTGGCCTGCATTCGCTGAACAACGTCACCACCGAGTTGGCCGGTTCGCGCATGGAAAGCATCCGCCTGGCCGGCGAGATGCGCGGCATGCTCGGCGAGTACCGCAACAGTGCCTACCAGCAGCTGATCCGTGCCAGCGATGACGTCAAGGCCGACGCGCGCAAGCAGGCTGCCGCGCTGCGTACCAGCATGGACAGTTCCATCAAGGACTATCCGAAGCTGGTGGACAACGCCCAGCAGAAGAAGCTGTTCGACACCTTCGCCAAGGACTGGAAGGAGGCCCTGGCCTCCTACGACAGCGTCACCGAGATGCTGGAACTGGACCTGCCGGACGACGCCATCGATACCTTCGTCGGCGAGACCCGCACCAAGCACCGCAAGGCTGGCGCGGCGCTGGAAGCCCTGATTGCCGAAGACAACCGCCTCGCCCGCGCCTCGCGCGAGCAGGCCGAATCTACCTATGCCGCTTCGTCCGTCCTGACCGTGATCGCCCTGCTGGGTGGCGCCGCACTCGGTCTGGTGCTGGTGTGGCTGTTCGCCCGCGCCCTCGTCGGCAGCGTGCGTGGTGCCGTCTCGGTGGCCAATGATGTCGCCGGCGGCAAGCTCGACGGTCACATCGATGTCAGCCGCCAGGATGAAGTAGGCGAACTGATGCAGGCCATGCAGCGCATGCAGCGTGATCTGCGTGAGCGCATCGAGACCGACCAGGCCATCGCCCGCGAGAACCTGCGCATCCGGACCGCGCTGGACTACAGTTCGACCGGCGTCTACCTGACCGATGCCAACAACACCATCGTGTACAGCAACCGCGCCCTGCAGCAGACGTTGAGCCAGTACCAGGACGATGTGCGCCGCGACCTGCCTGACTTCGATGCGCAGGACTCGCTGATCGGCAAGCCGGTCACCGTGCTGGAACACCGTGGCGAGATGGACCCGTCCCTGCTGGCGAACCTCAAGCAGCACGGCGTGGCCCGTCGCCCGATGCAGTACGGCGATGCCCAGTTCGCCCAGGTCGTGTCGACCATCCGCAACGAGGACGGCGACACCGTCGGCTGCGTGGTGGAATGGCGTGACCGTACCCAGGAAGCGCAGGTCGAGGCCGAAGTGGCCCGGGTGATCGCCCGGGCCGCCGCCGGCGACCTGTCCGGCCGGATCGAAACCAGCGACAAGGAAGGCTTCTTCCTGCAGCTGGCCCAGCAGATCAACGGCCTGCTCGACGCCAACGCCGGCAGCATCGAACAGATTTCCGGCCTGCTCGCCGCGCTGTCGCAGGGTGACCTCACCGTCCGCATGCATGGCGACTACCAGGGCGTATTCGCGCGCATGCGTGACGATGCCAATGCCACTGCCGCGCAGCTGAGCGAGATCGTCACCCGCATCAAGCAGTCCAGCCGGGCAATCAGTACCGCCGCCGGCGAGATCGCCTCGGGCAACAACGACCTGTCGCGCCGTACCGAACAGCAGGCCGCCAACCTGGAAGAAACCGCCGCCTCGATGGAGGAACTGACCTCCACCGTGCGCCAGAACGCCGAGCA
>FOZF01000009.1 GCA_900113425.1 Stenotrophomonas maltophilia | reverse complement strand
ACCGAGGTGAAGCGGTTCTGGATCGCACCCAGGTCGGCGCGGGTGTTGTTGATCGAACCCAGTGCCTTGTCGACCACTTCCAGCGCCTGCTGGGCGCCGAGCACGGTGCTCACGTCCAGCTTCTGCACGCTGGCATCGGTGGCGGTGCCAGGGGCGTAGGCCGCGACTGCAGTCTTCGCACTCCACACGCCGGTTGCGGCAGTCAGGTCGCTACGCTCCAGCGCGATATCAGCAGCGACGACATCCTTGCCTTCCTTCACCGAGCTCAGCTTCAGGGTGCCGTTGCTGTTGGCTTCGGCATAGATGCCGGCTTCACCGATCTTGGCATTGATGGCGGTGGCCACGGCCTTGGCGGCCTCTTCGGTGGTCGCGCCGGCCTTGATTTCGACGGTGCCGATGTCAACGTCCATCACCTTGCCGGTGATGCGTGCGCCGTCGCCGCCCGCTGCGAGGGCAGCCGTCGTGCCGGTGGCGAAGGTCGCGGTGCCCAGCGATTCGGTCTTGGCGTCCACCACCTTGTCGATGGCGATGGCCTGGCCGGCGTTGGCACCGACCTGGAACAGCTGGCTGGAGAACGAGCCGTCCAGCAGCTTGGTGCCGTTGAACTCGGACTGCTTGGCGACGCGGTCGATTTCGCTGACCAGCTGGGTCACTTCAGCCTGCAGGGCCTTGCGGTCGCTGGCCGAGTTGGTGGCGTTGGACGACTGCACCGACAGCTCACGGATGCGCTGCAGGTTGTTGCCGATCTCGGTCAGCGAACCTTCGGCGACCTGGGCCAGCGAGATGCCGTCGTTGGCATTGCGGATGGCCACGTCGGTGCCGCGGATCTGGGTGCCGAAGCGCTCGGAGATCGCCAGGCCGGCGGCGTCGTCCTTGGCGCTGTTGATGCGCGAGCCCGAGGACAGGCGCTGGATGGTGGTGGCCAGCGAGGCGCCGCTGGTGCTCAGATTGCGCTGAGCATTCAGCGACATCGTATTGGTGTTGATGACTTGTGCCATGGTGCATTTCCTTTGGCGGAGGTGGTGCGTGGTTCAGGGTCCGGGCGCCGGCGTTGCCGGCGCCCGGGAGTCGATCGCGGTGCGGATCAGCGCAGCAGGCTGAGCACGCCCTGCGGTACCTGGTTGGCCTGGGCCAGCATGGCCGTACCGGCCTGCTGCAGGATCTGGGT